>JAIXYN010000013.1 GCA_027490195.1 Verrucomicrobiaceae bacterium
AAGACAGGCAAAGGCGGTCCGTAGATGGGTGTGGCGACAGCCCGCCCGTCCATCAGCGTGCTGCAACGCACCATGGCGTACGAACGTCCTGGGGGTCGGGCGGTTTGGCGGAGAGCGCTCTGGAGCACGATAAGCGCCCGACGCCAAACACGACCAACCTACGGGCCTGGGCACCGCGCTGTTCACCTGTTTGATTGCAGCCTCTGCTACGACAGGATTACAGACCTGTTTTTAATGGCGTTTGGTATTAATTGCGCTCCAGGAACAGAACAAAAATCAGACGTCCTTCTTTCCATGGCGGTCCGCCGATGAACAAGGGGCTGTCTTTGCGCAGAAGAGCATCACTTTTGACCAAAACCTGCTGCTCCCGCCAGACTTGAAGGTGCAGATTGACCCCACCCTTGTCCGCAGGGCCTTTGGAATCGATTTTCATGAAGAGATCCCGAGAGGGCACCACCCAGGATTCATATTCGCGGAATATGTCCTGCCGGTGCTGGCCGAGGATTTCGAAGTGCTTGAACGGGAAGACTTTGGCAAGACGCTCCTTGAGCTTCGGCAGCTCATCGTGGACTGGCTCTTTGCCGCCAGTCAGCTGAGAAGCATCGTTGGTGGCAAAAATGAGTGCGCCCCAGACATGACCATCAGTCGCGTGTTTGACGGATGAAGCGTCTGGTGGGGACGGTGCTTGGGCACAGGCAAGGGAAGTGCAGAAAACCAAGGATAGCGCTGACAGAATGGCTTTCATCTGCGCGGAGTGATCCTAGGATTACCAAGCGCGTCACGGGAAACCATGAATACTGCTGTTCCCTGGTGGTCGTACATGGTGGTGGAGGCCAGTTCAGGCTCCACGGCGCTGCGGTGAATGTTGATTCCCGAAACTTTTCTCTCAGCCGGCACGGCATCCAGCCCGTCGAGCATCAAAACCGTGGCTTCAGCGCCATCGTCATGGTAGGTGCGAGCCTGCACATGGGTGTTGGGGGCGTAAGAGCTGAGGATCATGCTTTCTGAAGCGCCACCGGTTGCAGGATTCACAAGGAAAAAGCCCAGAACTGCCAAGGCAGCGGCTCCGGTAAGTGCAAACCAAGGCTGACGCATCCACTGCAGCAGGGCGCTCCAGCCGGGAGTGGTCTGCTTTGCGCGGGTTTCTTCGAGCGCCATCTGGGTGATGCGCACTTCGATTTGGGTGTTGAAGTAATCAGCGTGCGGTACCCGCATTTCGGCGGGCAGGTGGGCGCGGAGGCTGGTGCTCAGAGCGCGCATTTGCCGTGCCTCGGTGGCGAGCACAGGATCCTGCTTGAGACGTTCCTCAAACGTGGTGCGTTCGGTTTCGCTCATTTCCCCATCAATCCAGCGGATGAGGTCATGTTCTTCAGATGGATGTTTCATAAACGTCGTGGAGTTGTTCCTGAAGTTTCTTGCGTGCGTAAAACAGGCGCGACATCACCGTGCCGAGTGAGCAGGGGATGAGGGCTGCGATTTCTTCATAGGCCAGCCCTTCTACCTCGCGCAGGACGATGACCTGGCGGTGTTCGGGGGATAGTTTGGCAATGGCATCCTGAATGCGGTGTCCGAGTTCGGCATTAC
This sequence comes from Verrucomicrobiaceae bacterium, assembly GCA_027490195.1. Classification (GTDB taxonomy): domain Bacteria; phylum Verrucomicrobiota; class Verrucomicrobiia; order Verrucomicrobiales; family Verrucomicrobiaceae; genus Prosthecobacter. The sequence goes on from JAIXYN010000013.1 coordinate 1,585, forward strand.
GCAGCGCGGCGTCGGGCGCGAGATCGCCTTTCGGCGTGGCTTCGGCACCTGCAGCGACGCGGTGTTCAGTGCGTTCGTCATCGAATTCACCATCACCTTGGATTTTCTTTTTTCTGAGCCAGTCATAGCTGACGTTGTGGGCGATGCGGTAGAGCCAGGTGTAAAATCCTGCATCATGCTTGAACGAGGGCAGTGCGCGCCAGGCCTTGATGAAAGCCTCTTGGGCGAGGTCCCATGCTTCGGTTTCGTTCTGGATGAGGTGGTAGGTCATGGCATAGATCCTCCCACGGTAGCGAGTGACGAGAACGTCAAAAGCCCGTGTGTCGCCTGCTTGGCTGCGTTTGACCAAGTCGAGGTCTGAGACTTCGCCAGGGTCAGTCGAGGCTGAGGCAGGCATGGATGTGTGATGGCAGGGGATTGACGGCCGAGACGGTGGATTTATTCAGGTCGCGGCACGTTTTGGAGCCAAAAAATGCTCGGAACGTTGAATCAGGGGATTTTCAAGGTCTGACCGGGTCTGATAAGGTCATTTTTAAGGCCGTTCGCGGCTTTGATTTTAGCAACGGAGGAGCCTTTTTTCCGGGCGATAGCAGAAAGCGTATCGCCCTTGCCGACGGTGTATCTTGAACCAGAGGATTTTTTGGCCGCTGATTTCGAGGGCGTGGACTTCTTCTTGGCAGAACTGCTGGAAGTCGTGGACTTCTTGGGAGTGGATGGCGTCACCTTTTTGGTGCCACTGAAAGCATAAGGGTTTGCAGGCGGCTCCGGTTCGGGCGGGAGGGAAGCAGGGGCGGGCGGGGTCTGATATTTCGGAGTGCCCGAAGATGCGTAACCGCTCTGGCCCGGGTAGGGGTTGTAGTGACCGTCGTTGCCGTAGTTTGAAGCATAGGGATCGCTGCTAGTGCCGCCGGATTTCTTCATGTTTTCACAGGAAGCCAGTGCAAGGCAGGTGGTGGACAGCGCGATGAAACGAAGGGCAGTCATGATGAGGTGTGATTTCTGCCTGCAAACACGCAAGGCGGGCAATCCACGCACTATTGAAATCAGGCGCATCCTTTTCAATGCCTAATTTGCCGCCGTTGGGGCCTGTGCTGCGATTTCCTGAGGTTCGCGTAATAGAGGCAGGAACCGGTGCGTTGTCCCTGACGAGGGAAATCTTGTGACACAGACCTTGCCAATTCGCCTGCCATTCCCTAGCTTCGCGTCCCACCCCATGAAAATCGGCTTCAATCTCCTTCTCTACTCCGGCCACATCACCGAGGCTAACTACCCCGTCATCGAAAAACTCAAGGCCACCGGCTACGATGGAGTCGAGGTTCCGATCTTCGACGTCAGCAATCCGGCGCACTTCAAAGGCATCGGTCAGGTGCTGAAGGACAACGGCCTCGAATGCACCGCTGTCACCGTGCTGCCGGATGAAGCGCACAACGCCATCAGCCCCGTCGCAGCGAATCGACAAGGAGCCATCGATCATCTCAAGCGTGTGATCGAGTGCGCTCACAACGCCGGCGTGCAGACGCTGGTCGGCCCCTACTACCAGGTGCTCGGTCAGTTTACCGGAGCCTTCCCATCGGAGGCCGAACTCGCGGGCGCTGCTGAAGTGCATCGTGCCATCGCCCCTGTCGCTGAAGCTGCGGGCGTGAAGTGCGCCATCGAAGCGCTCAATCGCTTTGAGGCTCATCTGCTCAACACGATGGAACAGGCCGCTGCCTACGTGAAGCGCGTCGATCATCCGAACTTCGGCACGATGTATGACACCTTCCACGCGAACATCGAAGAGAAGAACCCTCTGGCGGCCATCGATACCGTGTTTGCCTCAGGCAAGCTCAACCACGTCCACATCTCCGAAAACGATCGCGGCACTCCTGGCCGTGGCCACATCAACATCGTCGAGCAGATCAAGCACCTGAAAAAAATCGGCTATGACGGCTGGATGACCATCGAGGCCTTTGGCAGCGCCCTGCCAGACCTCGCCGCCGCCACCCGCGTCTGGCGCGATTTCTTCCCCAACACTGAACAAGTTTACACCGAAGGCTTCGCGCTGATCAAAAACGCGCTCGCCTGATTTGAAGCCACGCCAACCCAACCATTCAACTCATGAACACACCGACCCCACCCCCAGCAGCGGCGACCTCTCGCCGCCAGTTTATCGGCACCACGGCTGCCACTGTCGCCAGCACCGGCCTCACGGTCGCCCAATCCGCGAATGTTGCGGGCAGCGATGAAATCAAAATCGGCCTCATCGGCTGCGGCGGTCGCGGCACCGGCGCTGCCGGTCAGGCGCTCAGCACCAACCAGCAGGGCGTCAAGCTGCACGCTGTGGGCGACGCCTTCAAAGAAAAGGCGGACGGTGCGCTGAGCAATCTGCGCAACAAAGTCCCCGACAAGGTGAAGGTCGATGACTCCCGCATCTTTGCGGGTCCGGACGCTTACCAGAAGGTCATTGATTGCTGCGATCTCGTCATCCTGACGACGCCTCCTGGCTTCCGTCCGTATCACTTCGAAGCCGCCGTGAACGCTGGTAAAAACATCTTCATGGAAAAGCCCGTCGCTGTGGACGCTCCCGGCGTGCGCAAGGTGCTCGAAATGGCCAAGATCGCCGACGACAAAAACCTCAAGGTCGTCTGCGGTCTGCAGCGTCGCTATCAAAATTGCTACCGTGAAGCCCTCACCCAGGTCAAGGAAAACGGTGTCATCGGTGACATCGTCTCCGGCCAGGTTTATTGGAATGGTGGTGGCATCTGGTTCCGCGACAAGCGCCCTGATCAGTCCGAACTCATGTACCAGCTCAACAACTGGTACTTCTTCACCTGGCTCTGCGGGGACCATATTAACGAGCAGCACATCCACAACATCGACGTGGCCAACTGGTTCCTCGGTGGTCACCCCATCAGCGCTCAGGGCATGGGCGGCCGCCAGCAGCGCGTGGACAAGAAGTTCGGTCAAATCTATGACCACCACTACGTGGAGTACACCTATGAAAACGGTGTCCGCATCAACAGCCAGTGCCGTCACCAGTCCGGTGTGAGCAATGCTGTGCGCGAAGAATTCACCGGCACCAAAGGCAAGATCTACCTCGACAACAGTGGCCGCTGCTATGCCAACAACCACAAAGGCGAAACCATCTGGAAATACCGCCCCGGTGGCAAGGATCCCGCATCGGCCGGCAAGGGAAATGCCAAGAAACTGGACCCAGATCCATATCAAACCGAGCACGACACCCTGCAGGCCGCCATCCGTGAGAACAAGGCCATCAACAACGCCTACTACGGTGCTGAATCCACGATGACCGCCCTCATGGGCCGCATGGCCACCTACTCCGGCAAGGATCTGAAGTGGGATGAAGTGCTCAACAGCAAAGTGCAGCACATGCCGAATATCATCACCCCTGAGTCCGAAGCCCCGGTGAAACCCGATGCTGAAGGCTGGTATCCCGTCGCGATGCCCGGCTGGGCTGCGAAGGACTATGCCGAGCATGGCCGCCAGAACGTGGAGATCGTTTAATCTCACCAATCTGGATCACTCCAGCCCCGGTTGCAGCAATGCAGCCGGGGCTTTTTTGTGGGCTTTCCCTTAGCTTCCTGCTGCCAAATGTCTTGCCAATCGCACGTTCCCTTCGCTACAACCACTTCCTGCCATGAACACCAGCCGCCGTACCTTCCTGACCAGTTTCGCCGTTTCCGCCGCCACCACGACTTTGCTGTCCCGCGACTGGTCCGGCCAGACGCCCGAGCGCTATCCGGATCCCGATGTCATTGTGCTTGAACCCGAGTTTGAAAAACTCATTCAAGGGAACTCGCCCATCCGCCGCCTGCACACGGGCATGCTCTGGGCGGAAGGCCCGGCATGGAACGGTAGCGGCAATTACCTCGTTTGGAGCGACATCCCGAACAACGCGCAGATGCGCTACCTGCCCGAAGACGGTCACGTCTCCGTGCTGCGCAACAACGCGAACAACAGCAACGGCAACACCTTTGATCTGCAAGGCCGCCAGATTTCCTTTGAGCACGCCACGCGCCGCGTCGTCCGCTATGAACTCGACGGCAAGATCACGGTGCTGGCCGACAAGTTCGAAGGCAAACCGCTCAATGCACCGAATGACGGTGCCGTGCATCCCGACGGCTCCATCTGGTTCACCGATCCCGGCTACGGCAGCATGATGGATTACGAAGGTAACAAAGGAGAACTGCTGCTGAAGGAGGCGGTTTATCGCATCGATCCGAGTGGGGAGATCAGCAAGATCACTGAAGACCTGGAGAAGCCGAACGGGCTGTGCTTTTCGCCGGATTATAAGAGGGTCTATGTGGCTGATACCGGCTCACCGAAGAACATCCGCGTTTATGAGGTGGATGGGAAGAATGTGAAGAACGGCAAGGTGTTCGCGACCAACAAAGGCATGCTCACCGACAAAGCCGCCAAAGGGAACTCCGACGGAGTCCGCTGCGACATCGAGGGCAATCTCTGGGCCAGCGCCGGCTGGATTGGCGACGGTTACGATGGGGTCCACGTCTTCAATCCCGCAGGGAAGATGCTCGGCTACATCAAGCTCCCCGAAACCGCCAGCAACCTCTGCTTTGGTGGGCCGAAGCGGAACCGCCTCTTCATCACAGCTTCGCAGAGCCTCTATTCGCTCTACGTGAATACGCGTGGGGCGCATCATTGCTGAGGCAGGCATCCCTTTGCCAAGGTGCCGGAGTCTCCTGACTCCAGGTAGCCAAACCGGGGTCAGAGACCCCGTTTCCTTGATCTTGCCTGCGGCCCACGCTAAACGAGGGGGATGGATGAACCCTACACCCAACGCTTCGGCGGCATCGGGCGACTTTACGGAGCTGCGGCGCTGCCACGTCTCGCTGCTGCACACGTCGCCATTGTGGGTGTTGGCGGCGTGGGTTCATGGATCGTGGAGGCTCTAGTGCGCAGCGGTATTGGCGAGCTGACGTTGATCGATATGGATGATGTCTGCATCACCAACACGAACCGTCAGCTTCCGGCGCTGGCGCATACCATCGGGGTTTCCAAGGTGGATGTGCTGGCCGCCCGCGTGGCCGAGATCAATCCGGCCTGCCGCGTGAACCGCGTCATCGAGTTCCTCACCGAATCGAATGTGGACCGTTTGCTCGCACCGAACTTTGATTTCGTGGTCGATGCTGTCGATCGCACGTCGATCAAGGCAGTCATCATCGCCCGCTGCCATGCACGCGGTTTGCCGGTCATCACTTCGGGGTCTGCTGGCGGGCGGCGTGATCCTACTGGCATCAAAATTGCCGATCTCGGTCATGCCGGGGCGGATCCCCTGCTCCGAGGCGTGCGCCAGAGCCTGCGCCGCGACTATGGCTTCGCCAAAAGCGAGCAGGGCCGCCCCGTGACGATGGACATCCCCTGCGTGTTCTCCCTGGAGAAGCCGGTGTTTCCTTGGGCAGATGGTTCCTGCTCTCTCGAACCCGAAACCGGTGCAGAAACGGGCCTCCGCCTCGACTGCGCCGCCGGCTTTGGGGCTGCGACGTTTGTCACTGGGACCTTTGGGTTTGTGCTTGCGGCGGAGGTGGTGAGAAGGCTGACGAAAGCGGTCTGAATTAGGGTGTTACACTGCCGCGCATCACCAACTTTCAAAAGCAACGCGTCTAGAAATGAGTGGGTGCTTTGCTCCCGTCTATCGGCCACGAGAAGGACGGCGGACCTTTTTGAGCGCCTGCGTCGTCGCAGACCCGAAATCACGGACCCGCACAGCGGTTCCCTACCAGCCCTGAGGTGTCTCGCAACACAGGGCGGGTAGGGATGCGCTGTGCGCGTCCCTAGAATCCTTCGTCCCAGCGCGCTCTGCTGACTCAGCTATTCCGCACCTTTCCAGCCGCTCCGCCTCAGGCGCCGTGCGGTACGTCGGTGCATCGCCGATCTGCAAAGTGGTCCCTTGCAAAATGAAAGTTTGTGATGCGCGGCAGTATAGATCGCCTGTGCGGGAATGGCTTTTGCTGGCCAGCAACACGACTTCACCACCGGCTTGTCCGCAGTTACAGGTCATCTAAGATTGTAGAATTTACAGCGGCTTAAGTCTTGGCTTTAGCAGGCTTACGTGCCGCTGGTTTTCTCCGGCGTGCAGTTCTGGCGATGACGAAGCTGTTCCGATTGCCGAGGACGCCGGTGAAGTGTTCCTCTGCGGCTGCGTCGAGTTTCAGACGTGCGACGAGGTCAGCTTTTTCCTTCGGGGTCAACTCGCTGAGAGGTTTTTGCATGGAAGAGATTAGTTCGTTGACCCTGCGGTTTCAAGCGGGCATGGCTTGCTAAGCCGTAACCATGCAGTCGAGGCCTCTGCACCGGGCAGGCGCAAACTCACCAGAGGTTGAAGACTCGCGGACGGAGGCCTAGCGCTTACGCGAACGCGAAGCGTCTTGGACTGCGTGCGGCAAGCCTAGGCGCGACGCCGCTTTCGCAGGCTGGAGGGTGGCGTATGGAGGAAGAGCGCACTGCACCAAACGAAAGCGGTGCCGTCGATGCAGGCTTGCGCCTTGCATCTCTGTCGCCGCACTCCAAGACGCTGTCGCGCTCGCGAGGGCGCTGGAGCTTCCTGCGGCGCTGTCTGGTTCCCTACTGCATGGATTGCTAAGAAACTCGAGATTGAATCACTTCACCACCGGCTTGCCCGCTGCTTCCCAGCCGCCGAAGCCTTCATCCAAATGGATCAGGTTCGTGAAGCCAAGTTTTTCAAAAACCTTGAGCGCGCGCGTGCTGCGACCACCGGCCTGGCAATGAACGAGGGTGGGCTGGGTCTTGTCGAGTTTGCCGAGCTGGGCTTCGAAGTCGTTCCCCATGATGTCGATGTTCTTCGCGCCTTGGATATGACCGTCCTTAAACTCATCTGGCGTGCGCACATCAATGACGGCCACTTTGCCGTCGGCAATGATCTTGGAGGCTTCGTCGGCTTTGACGTGTTTGGCGGGGTCTGCAGCGAGCATGAGGGTAGGGAGTAGAAGGAGGAGGGTGGTGAGGAGAGCTTTCATGGGATCTATGGGTTAAAAAAGCCTGAAGTCAGGCCGAACAGTGGACTTCGACGGACATGAGGCTGAGGCGCAGATAGAGTTTTCTCAAGGAGAGCAGGGGCCACCAACGGTAGAGGTAGATTTCCAGCGGCTTCCACATGGCCACCCAGCCGATGATGGTGAGGCCTTCGCGGGCGACGGGCGGCCAGCTGCCATCCATGGGGGAAAGCAGGGTGGCGGCGAACTGGCAGGTGCCGAGGAAGAGCAACCCAATCAGGAAGGACGCGCGTCCCTCGCGCATCAGTCGCTTGAAATCGCGCAGGGTCATCTCGGCGCGGTATTCAAAGTAATGGGCGATGGAATCAGCGACGAGTTGCTGCGCATCGTCAACATTGGCCGGTTTTTTTGCCAGATGCACAACGAGCTTCAAGTCATGCTTGCGCGGGTGCTCCTGCGCCCAGCTAACGATGAATTCCTCAGCATCGTGATCCAGATCACGCTCATGGAACGGGGAGGGGTCCAGGGAGTTGAACAACTGGTTCAACTCCGTGAGATTGACCTCGATGAGTTCGGTCATGAGCGTGATGCGGTGAAGACGCTTAGGCCTTCGCGGCAGCGTATCCCTTGGCCACTTCCGCCCAGTTCACGACGTTCCACCACGCGGCGATGTAGTCGGGGCGCTTGTTTTGATACTTAAGGTAGTAGGCGTGCTCCCAGACATCGAGGCCGAGGATCGGGGTGCCGAGGTCAGCGTCTTCGACGATGCCTTTCATGAGCGGGTTGTCCTGATTCGGTGTGGAGGTGACCTTGAGCTTGCCGTCTTTGGTGACGATGAGCCAGGCCCAGCCGGAGCCGAAGCGCTTGGTGCCGGCCTCGCCGAAGAGTTTTTTGAAGTCGTCGATGCTGGTGAAGGTACTCTGGATTGCTTCACCGAGCTTGCCTTCGGGGCCGGTCGGGCCGCTGCCAGCCGGGGCCATCCATTTCCAGAACCAGGTGTGGTTCACGTGGCCGCCACCGTTGTTGCGGATGGCTGCCTGGGAGGCTTCGGGGAGTGCTTTGATGTCGGAGACCAGTTCGATGGCGTCGGTCTTGCTGATGTTCGCCGCCTTGAGTGCATCACCGAGCTTGGTGATGTAGGCGGTGTGGTGCTTGCCGAAGTGGATGTTCATCGTCAGGGCGTCGATGTGGGGCTCCAGAGCTTCAGGGGCGTAGGGCAGGGGCGCCTGGGTGAGATCCAGTGCATGGCTGCTGGTGGGGACAAGGAGCGAGCTTGCGAAGGCGGCGGTGCTGGTGGTGAGGAAGTGGCGGCGGTTCATAGCGTTGGGGTGTGGGTGAGCTCTCAGAATACGAATTCAGGGGGGGCGATGTCACGGTGAAAGTGCCGCGTGCAATCTTTTGTCACCATGTTAGCTTTGAAACTGTCATGGCCGCAGTCACCCTTCCCCCTGAATGGACCACTCCCCAGTCCTCTTTTCGTTCTCGCGACGATTGGAGCCTGAAATGGTGGGTGATGTTCGCACTCATTCTCTCCGTGGTTTTTCACATGGTGCTCGTGGTCGGCTTTGACACTCTGCGCATTTCGAATGTCACACCGACCAAGCCACGCGAAGTGCCGGAACGGATACGCATCGACGAGCGGGCGCTGAAGGAGCAGGATGCCATCAAGGAGATCCCTGAAATCATCGCTCCCGGCAATGTGCCCGACATGAAGGCCTTTGAGCCGAAATTGGATGATTTCGACAAGCTGCAGGAACTGCCCATGAATCAGGAGATCGACCTCACGCCGAACGTGAAGGAAATTTCCCAATTCATCCGCGCCAACGATCCCGGTGACGGTGCGCCCGGCATGGCCAAAGGCAGCGACATGGCGAAGCTGCTCGCCCCGCAGACCATGGAGGGGCCGGACATCGCTGCGGATATGGCCAGCGTGCGCCATGATGTCTTGTCCAAACCCGTCTCAGAAAAACAAATGCTGCTGGATGCCGGAGCGGTGGACCCCGGTGAGGGTGGCAAGATGGACAGCGGCCTGCTTGACGCTGTGAAAAGCCAGAGCACCACGGCCGCCTCTGGCGCACGCGTGAAGGGCTTCAGCAATCTCGATGATCTGCTCGGTGGCGGCGGCAAGATGGGCGGCAGCACGGCCCCGATTTTGATGCCCACCGATCTGCTGTTTGAGTATGGTAGCGACCAACTCGCCGAAGCGGCGCGCCTCAGCCTGATGAAGCTGGGTTTCCTCATTCAAAAAAATCCGGACTCTCTCTTCATCATCGAAGGCCACACCGACAGTTTCGGTGGAGACGACTACAATCTCGAACTCAGCATCCGCCGCGCCACGGCTGTGGTGAGCTGGCTGCGTGAATCACTTGGCCTAGGAACCGACCGCATTCAGGCCGTGGGCATGGGCAAGTCGAAGCCGATCGTCAGCGTGGCTGGCACCGTGGAACAGCAGGGAATGAACCGCCGCGTGGAAATCAAGGTGCGGCCGAAAAAGTAACCCGTTTCACGCCAACCCAGCAGTTCGCATGTCGGTCAAGTCCGTGTTCCTGCAGTTAACGAAACTATGGCTGCGCGGCGGCCGCTGGGTGGTGATGATCGCGTGTTTGATCTTGTTTGCCTGGTTCTACATGCGGGCCTTTCAGCAGCAGGGGATCACCCGCTCGAATCCCCTTTCAGAACACGAGCGGATGTATCTGAATGCCGCCATCGAAACGCGGCAGGATCTGACGCCGGATTTTTCCAAAAGCGTTTCCCAGCCGCTGAACGACTGGCTGCCGCACCGTACGGACGGTGTGGTGCGTCCGCTCTGGCCTTGGCTGGCCGCATGGAATGTCGGGGAGAAGCAGCCCCTGTCATCCGGTGCCTTGAGCGCGGAAGACCAGCGTGTACTGCGATTCAGCAAGCTCTGGCTCATGGGGCTGAGCCTCGGCTTTTTGATGATGCTCGGGCTGGCGGCCGCACGTGCGTTTTCAGTTCCTGCGGCGTTGCTCACGATTTTGACGATTGGTTTTGGCGTGCTGCTGCCCTCCACCGCTGAGTTTTCACCCGATGTGTTGTTTCAAATGCTGTTTCTGCTCACCTGGGTGTGCTGCGTTGCGGCGTTGAAACGGAATTCTCTTTGGCTCTACGGTTTGATCGGCCTGCTCTCTGCGCTGGCGAATCTGACCCTGCCGACCACCACCGCACTGGTGCTGGTTTTCATCGCCGTGAGCACACTGCGCTGGCTGTGGGGGTGGATCCTAGCCCACTTGCCGCAAGAAGAGGGCACGACGCTGTGGGTGTGGCGGAATCACTGGCTGGGCATGGTCCTTCTGGTGGCGTGCCATTTGATCACCGTAGGCCCCATGATGGCTTACTCGAAGGAGAAGCTGGGAGACGCCGCGCCCTTTCACTGGCGGTGGTTCGAAAATGAAACCGCCATGCAGCAATGGACGGAGGTGCATCGGACGCGCGAAGCTTTGCAGGCTGTGCCAGTGGGAGAGCTGCCGAGCTATGCGAACTACCTTGCAACGCATGCGCCTGATGCCGTGAAAGAGCGTTTTTGGCAAGGCGGGCTGAAAATGATGGAGGCGGTGCTGCAGTTCCCTTGGAGTTTTGATTCGCTGCCACATGAACGCGGGGTGTTTGTGGTCGTTTTGGCGTGCATCTTGAGCCTGCTGCTGTTGATCATCGCCTTCGTGGCACCACGTGCAGCGCATGCCGGGCAGGCTTTGCATCCTGAAACGGCCCCGCTGGCATTGTTCAGCATCTTGGCCTTCGTGGCCTGCACCCTTGATTTCGGCTGGGACATGCCGGTGCTGACCTGGGGGAATCGCCATCTGGCCTTGTATCCGCCGCTGGTGCTTAGCCTGCTCTGGGCCAGCGAGGCCTTGGTGCATCGTGCACGCCGGCGCAATATGTGGCTGCCGGTCTTTGCAATCTATGAGACGGCGCTGTGGGCGCTCTGCGTTCTGGCTTTCGCCCGTGTGATCGCGGTCTTGCAGCCTGCCGGTTTCGCGGCATGAATGCGCGCCCCAGTTCATGGCCGCCCCTAAACACCGCTTTATTCTCTGCTTCGACTTCGACGGCACTCTCGTGCATCCGGCGGGCGATCCTGTGTACCACCCGGGCTTCGGTCAGATGATTCAGCTGCTGCGCAGCCAGGGTGCCGCGTGGGTGATCAATACGGGCCGCAGTCTCGGCCAGACGATCAATGGGCTTGCGCAGTATGGCATTTTTCACGAGCCTGATTTCATCATTGCTCAGGAGAGCGACATTTATAAGCCGGGCTTCTTCACCCGCTGGACCGACTACGGATCCTGGAACCGTCAGGCACGCCGTGCACAGGAGCGATTTGTCAAAGACCACCAGCCTTCGCTACAGGCCATCCGCCAGATGGTGGAGACGCAGACGAAGGCCTCTTTCATCAGCGGCGGTGAGGGGGAGATGGGCATTGTGGGTACCAGCGACCTGGAGCTCGACGGCATCTGTGCTTTCATCGACACGCACGCACGGCAGTTCCCGGACATTGGCTACCATCGCAACGGTATCTACCTCCGCTTTTCGCACAGCGGGTATAGCAAGGGCACCGCTCTCAGCGAACTAGCGCGCCTGCTCGGGCTGGATGCCTCCGTGTGCTTTGCCGCCGGTGACAATTTCAATGATCTGAGCATGCTGGATCCGCGCCATGCCCGCATGATCGCCTGCCCAGGGAATGCGCTGGAGCCGGTGAAACAGATCGTGCATGCACGGGGTGGATTCATCGCCACACGCTTCGCCAGTGAGGGAATGATGGAGGCGCTGACGCATTTTTTTGGCAATTCATCGTCTCCCGCAGCCATATTTTAACAATTCTAAAGCGTTCGAGGGAAGTTTTCCCTTGCCGAACGGGGGGAGGTGTGGAAATCTCTGCGCCCCTCGTTCCAAAATAACGGGGCAACTCTTACTTTTCAGGTTATGGCATACGCAATCATCAAAACAGGCGGCAAACAGTACAAAGTCTCCGTGGGCGACAAGTTCGACGTGGAGAAACTCGAAGCTGCAGAAGGCGACATCGCGACCTTCGATCAGGTTCTCGCCGCCGGCGAAGGCAGCAGCATCACCGTGGGCGCACCTACCGTGGCAGGCGCCAGCGTCTCCGCCAAGGTGATCAAGCAGCATAAGGCTGACAAGGCCACCACCTTCAAGTTCCGCAAGCGCAAGGGCTTCCACAAGACCCGTGGTCACCGCCAGCCGCTGACCCTCGTGCAGATCACCGCCATCAACGCCTAATCTTTTAATACTCACTTCTTATGGCCCATAAAAAAGGACAAGGTTCCGTCAAAAACGGTCGCGACAGCCAGAGCAAGCGTCTTGGCGTCAAGAAATTCGGCGGTGAAGCCGTCATCGCAGGCAACATCATCCTCCGCCAGCGCGGAACGAAGTGGGTTCCAGGCCGCAACGTCGGTCTTGGCCGTGACCACACCATCTTCGCTCTCGTTGATGGCAAAGTCCTCTTCGACAAGGATGGCCGTCGCGTGAACATCGTCGAGGCTGCTGCCCTTGAGGCATAAGTGATCGAACAGTTTATTTTCATCAGGGCGCGGATCACCTCCGCGCCCTTTTTCTTGCCCAAATTTCGCCTTAGAGTCCTATTTCCTACTTTACACATCGGGAATCAGGTGAATACTCCGCGCCCCTCGCATGAATCCCGACCAAATCCAAGCTCTCAACGATGCCGCCCGTGGCCAGTCGCCCCAGGAAATCATCAAGACCGCCCTCGCTCATGCCGACGGTGGTGCCATCGTGACCACGAATTTCCGTCCGTATGAGGCGGTGATCCTGCATCTCGCGACTGAGCAGAGTCAGGACATCCCGATCCTCTGGGTCGATCACGGCACCAATCTCCCCGAAACCTACGTCTTCGCCGAGAAGAGCCGCGCACGGCTGGGCCTCAATTTGAAACCCTACCTGCCCAAAATGACCGCTGCCCACTGGCTGGCGCTCAATGGCGGCCAAGTGCCAATGCCAGATGAAGTCGAGCGCGTGGAATCCTTCAGCCGCATCATGAAGCTGGAGCCCTTTGAGCGCGGCATGCGCGAGCTGGCCCCGAAGGTCTGGATCACCGCGCTGCGCAAAGAGCAGAACCCTCAGCGTGCCGCCACGCTGCAGCCCTTCATGTGGGATGCCAAGTTCAACTGCCTCAAGGTGAACCCCATCCTCGAGTGGACCCCGGTGGAGATGGACGCCTACCTGCTTGAGCACAATCTGCCGAACGAGCGCACCTACTACGATCCTGCCAAGGGCGACGAAAAGCATGAATGCGGCCTGCACGCCAAGCTCGTCACCGACAAAGCGTAAGCGTTCATGGAATTCCTGACTCAAGAATTCGCGCTCTATGTGCTGGCTGGCTTCGTCGCTCAATTGATCGACGGAGCACTCGGCATGGCCTATGGCGTCAGCGCCTCGTCATTGCTCTCCGTCTTCGGTGTGTCACCGCAGGTCGTCAGCGCCACGGTGCATGCGGCGGAATGTTTCACCACGGGAGCCTCGGGCCTTTCTCATCATGCCTTTGGCAATGTGGACCGCACGTTGTTTCGCCGGCTGCTCATACCCGCTGTGATCGGCGCGGTGGTGGGTGCCTACATCCTTACCTCGATCGACGGCAAGGTGCTCAAGCCTTACATCTCCATCTATCTCGTGATCATGGGCGTGGTCATCATCGGCAAGGCTTTCACCCGCATTCCTCCGCGCAAGGTCACCACCCACCTCGCCCCGCTGGGATTCTTCGGCGCGCTGGTCGATGCGATGTGCGGCGGCGGCTGGGGCCCCATCGTGGCTTCCAACCTCATCATCCGTGGCAATGACACGCGCATCACCGTTGGAAGCGTGAACGCCGTCGAGTTCTTCGTCACGCTCGCCGCTTCCATCACCTTTTTCCTGACCATCGGCCTCACGCATTGGAACATCATCCTCGCGCTCGCCATCGGCGGTGTCATCGCTGCGCCTCTCGCTGCGTGGGCCGCGAAGCACATCCCGCACAAGCCCTTTATGGTGCTCGTCGGTCTGCTGATCGTCGTCATCAATTCCCTCCGCATTTTCAAGATCCTTTAATTCACCCGTCTCATGTCCGCGATCACCCATCTCCAATTCCTCGAATCCGAGGCCATCTACATCCTGCGCGAAACGGCCGCGCAGTTCCAGAAGCCCGCGCTGCTCTTCTCCGGTGGCAAAGACTCCATCGTCATGGCCTGGCTGGCGCGCAAAGCCTTCTACCCTTCCAAGCTGCCCTTCCCGCTGCTTCACGTGGACACCGGCCACAACTTCCCTGAGGCCATGGAATACCGCGACTGGTTCGTGCAGGAGATCGGTGCCACGCTGACCGTCGGCCTCGTGCAGAAATCCATCGACGAAGGCCGCGTGCAGGAAGAAAAGGGACACAACGCCAGCCGCAACAAGCTGCAGACCGTCACGCTTCTCGACACCATCGAAGAAAATCAGTTCGACGCCTGCCTCGGTGGTGGTCGTCGCGATGAAGAAAAAGCCCGCGCCAAGGAGCGCTTCTTCAGCCACCGCGATGAATTCGGCCAGTGGGATCCGAAGAACCAGCGCCCAGAGCTCTGGAACATCTTCAACGGTCGCAAGCATTTCGGCGAACACTTCCGCGTCTTCCCGCTGAGCAACTGGACCGAGATGGACATCTGGCAGTACATCCGCCAGGAAAACATCCCCCTGCCAAGCCTCTACTTCAGCCACCAGCGCAAGATCATCGAGCGCCACGGCCAGCTGCTCGACGCCAGCACCGGCATCATCCCGCTGCTCGATGAAGAGAAGCCCAAGGTGAAGGAAATGACCATCCGCTTCCGCACCGTCGGCGACGCCACCTGCACCGGCGCCGTCGAATCCACCGCCAGCACGATTGATGAAATCGTCGCCGAAGTTGCCGCCGCCCGTCAGACCGAGCGTGGCACACGTGCCGATGACAAGCGCTCTGAGACGGCCATGGAAGACCGCAAAAAAGAAGGTTATTTCTGATTTTCGAACCTGTGCTATTCTCCACCCATGAACACCAGCGTTCTCAGTCCGGTTGACAGCCTGCTCGAAGCCGCCAAGCGCCTCACTCAAGAAGAGCGCGTGGCCTTTTTCGACCGCTTCTCCGAGTCGCTGGACGACGAGTTTGAGAATGAGGACGAAGGCCCGCCGCTTTCGCCCGAATGGATGGCAGAGATCGACCGCCGAGTTGCTGAAGTTGAGGCTGGCACCTGCCAGATGCACGACTGGCAGGATGTGCTTCAGGAAGCCCGCGAATCTCTCCAACGTCCCGCATGAGAGTCCAGCTGGCAGACGGAGCGAAGCGAGATTTTGCCGATGGCCTGCGCTGGTATCGAAAGCGGAGTGATCAGGCTGCGAATCACTTCATCGAAGAAACGAATAATACCATCGCCAAAATTCTCAAAGCTCCAGCCCGACCAGATAAGGGCAAGTTTCTTCGCATCTTGTCCAAAGTTCCCAACAGTCCTCCCGATCCCAGTGATGAATGGTGACCACATCATCGCGCCCCAAGCTTGAAGCCATTCGAGCAGCTCTTGAGGCTGCCGCTTAAATCCCTCTTTTCCTATCTAGTTTTTATCATGGACGTCCTCGTTAACCCTACTGAATCCTCCCTCCTCCGCTTCACTACTGCTGGTTCCGTCGATGACGGCAAAAGCACTTTGATCGGAAGACTTCTCTACGACTCGAAGTCGATCTTCGAAGACCAGCTTCTTGCCGTCGAAGAATCCTCCAAGCGTCGTGGCGATGCGCATGTGAATCTCGCGCTGCTCACCGATGGCCTGCGTGCCGAACGCGAGCAGGGCATCACGATTGATGTGGCCTATCGCTACTTCGCCACGCCAAAGCGCAAATTCATCATCGCCGATACTCCGGGGCACATTCAGTACACGCGCAACATGGTCACCGGTGCCTCCACGGCGGATCTCGCCATTATCCTGATCGATGCACGTCTCGGTGTCATCGAGCAGACCATGCGCCACACCTTTCTCGCTAGCCTGCTGCGCATCGGCCACATCGTGCTGGCGGTGAACAAGATGGACCTCGTGAACTTTGACGAGGCCGTTTATAACAAGATCGTCGCTGACTTCCAGGCCTTCGCCAAAGGACTCGACCAATTGCCGCAGGTCACGCCGATCCCCATGAGCGCGCTCAATGGCGACAACGTCGTCGACAAGTCCGAGAGCACCCCGTGGTACACCGGTCCTTCGCTCCTGCAGCATCTTGAAACCGTCCAGGTGCACAGCGAAACCGCCGCTGACGAAGCGCGCTTCGCCGTGCAGTGGGTCATTCGCCCGATCTCTGATCGCGAAGACGCCAAGCTGGGCAATCTGCATGACTACCGTGGCTTCGCCGGCCGCATGGCCAGCGGCACCTTCCGCGTGGGCGATGACGTGCTCGTGTATCCGTCTGAGATGAAGTCGAAGATCACCGGCATTCACACCTTTGAAGGCCCGCAGCAGGAGGCCATCCCGCAGTTGAGCTACAGCATCACTGTGGCCGATGAGATCGACACCAGCCGTGGCGGCATGATCGTGAAGGCCAAAGAGCCGACGCAGACCAGCCATGAGTTTGATGCCATGATCTGCTGGTTTGCCGATAAGAAGACGCTCAAGCCACGCAGCCGCTTCCATCTGCGCCACACCACCAATGATGTGCGCGCCGTCGTCACGGATGTGCTCTACAAAGTGAACATCAGCACCCTGGAAAAAACCACCGAGAGCAAGGAGTTCTCTCTCAACGACATCGGCTGCATCCGCATCCGCTGCGCGGCCCCGATCTTCTTCGACCCCTATTCCAAGAACCGCACCACGGGCAGCTTCGTCCTCGTCGATGAACAGACGAACAACACCGTGGCCGCTGGCATGATCACTCGATCGCTGACAGATGCAGGTGATGAAGATGCCGAAGTGGCGATCTGATTTTCTCGAACGAAAATTTTTGTGAGGCACATGACGCTTGCCAGTCGCTAAACGGCTGGCTTGTATGAGCGCATGCCTGCCCGACCCGCGCTATTACTTGGAGCCCTCTTTGCCGTCATCGTTTCACCGCTGGCGGCAAATGATGCCAGCATCAATCTCGGTGCCCATGGCCCTGAGCCGGTGGGAGAGTTCAAAGGCGAGGAGTCGGTCGTGCGCATGGTGTCGGAGAGGATCGACATCACCTTTGGCAAGACGGAGACTCACGTACACTGCCGCTTCGTGTTCCGCAGCAGCAAAGCGGGGGCGGATGCCGTGCAGATGCTGGGATTCCCAGACTTCATCACCGAGGCCGACACAGGAACGATTCACTCCATGGTCAGCCGTGTGGATGGCAAGGAGGTGCCTTCCAAGAAGCTGCGCGGATGGCAGGATTTGGAAAATTCGAAATGTCACCTCGGATCGTCACCTGAAGAAGCGGCGGCGGCTGACTTTTACACCATCACCGTCACGTTTCCGCCGGATCGCGATGTGATCGTGGAGCGCGAGTACAAAGCCACCAATGGCCGGTCCGTGCTGGGAGACACCTACTTCTCCTACACCACCCGCACCGGCGGCAGTTGGAAAGGTTCCATCGGCAAGGCCGAGTTCCACGTCACCCTGGATGGCTGGAAGCTCGATGATCTGGCGTTCGAGGACGGCGAGCAAAAGGTGGACCCACGTTTACAGCGCAAATACGCCTCGCCCAATTTCAGCGAGTGGAAAGTCGAAGCCCCTGACAAGTTGAGCCTGGTATGGAATAATTTCGAACCCGCCGTGCACCACACTCGCCAGAACATTCATCTGCAGACCTGGTGTGTGCCGCCGCAGCAGTGATCAGCTCTTTCTACGCATACCGTCCCGGTCGGTTCGCGGTATCGTTGCGCACCGCCGGCGCTGGCGCTGGCCGGTGAATCACCTTCTGCGAAGGCAGCCAGCCTTGATCCCGCCACTTGCGCAGCCCGGCCCGCCAGTCCTTGATCGCGTTTTGGCCGTTCAGCCACCCGTTCGCCTCCCAGTGGTTGAACATCGAGGCTCCATCGCTGGCTGGCAGTCCGATCTGCGTCGCGTAGGCCTCCAGCTCGGCTTGGGTTCCACGCGCTGCGTTGGGCTCTGCGCTGCAGGGAAACTCCAGGCATTGGAGGCTGATGCGCGGGTCCGCTTTGTTCAGCCAGTTCAGCAGTCTCGCACGGCTGAGGCGCTTTTGTTTCAGCTCGCACCAGGCGGTGCATTTCCCCAGTTCCGCCGGGATGTCGAGGGCTTGATACGCCGGGTTCGTGGCGAGGTGCGCGAGCCACAGCGCGTCATCCACCGGCAGTCCACGGCGTTTGGGTTTCTGGGTCGCTGACAGGCATTGCGCTGCCGAAAGCTGCGCTGCTTGGCCTAAACCCGTGTCGGCCTCACGTACGCACGCGGGCGCGCGCCCTTGTGCAGGTGTGGGGGCGTGTGGGTGGGCGGGGGAAAGGGGAGTCTGAGGGGAAAGGGGGAGGGAGGGAGAGAGGGGGAGAGGTGTTTTGTTTTCAGACGATTCAGCCGCATCCAGACGCTCCAAGACGGGTTCAGATGCTGGTAAGACGTTTTCAGACGCGCGCAGATGCTGTGACTCATAGTAGCGGCGGTTCCTTTCGGAACGTCTGCTGGCCTTGGATGGCTCCGCATCCACGATAACGCCACCCTCGGGGGTGAGTTCAAAGCGCCGGCCCGAGGCGAGCAGCGCGGCAATCATTTCCGTCGGGATCACCATAGTTATAGAATGGTATGAAGTGGTATTTATAAAGCCGAGTTTAGCTCCCGTAAACATGGACTTTTTCCAGGTGCCTTTCCAGATGCTCCGGATAACCGTTCGAAGCCCTGGGATGCAGGCGCTCATGGCAGGGGCGGCAGATCGCCACCAGCTCGAAGAGGAGCTCATCACCCACATGGGCATAGGTCAGATGGTGGACTTCCGTGGCCCGAGCCTCCCAACACCCTTCGCAAGTGACGAAGGCCCTCCTAAAAACGCGCTCGCGCACGGACCGCCAGTCAGCAGACGCCAGATAGCGGTGATAGACAGCCCGCCACTCCGCCTTCCGCCTGGCGATGGCAGCTTCCCGGCACTGCCCGTAGGCAGCAGCGCCCTCGCGGAGGCGACTCTGGTACAGCTCCTCATTCCACGGCGGGCACCTCTCGCGGTTGGGGACGCTGGAGTGCGGGAGTGAATGGCTGAGTTTCTGGCCGCAGTCAGCACACTGAATGCGATAGAAAGGCTTGCCGTCCGTCTGAAGTGCCACACGAGGCTCCTGCCGCAGATGATCGCAATGTCGCTGCCTAGCCACCTCCGCGCTGATCTCACGGCTGTTGATTTTCAGCGAGGGAAACAGCCACTTGCGGCGCATGGGACGTGGCTGGGTGGTCTCTTCCATGATGATGGGCAGGTGTGTTTCCATAGGTGTCTGGAGGCAATGCTGAAACCGGTTTTGATGCACAGGATGAACGGCGTTTTTTTCTTCCAAACGCCGGCCCGAGGCGGGCAACGAGGCGCTCGTTAGGTGATAATCACCGTGGGCATATCATGGTATGTAACGGTATTTAATCAAGAGATTTTGACCTGATTTCACGATCTCGTCCCGGCCTGTGTGCAAGAACTTGCAACAGGAAGCAAATCAGTGCAGGCGCGGGCAAAATGACTGGCGTGATTGGCGCTCAGGTGAGGCTGGGTATCGCTCCTTTGCGCCTCCCGAAAAGCCAGTCGTGCTCTGCCAAAGAAAACGGGCCAGGAGCGCGGGCCTCCGAGCCCGCAGCACGCCGCAAGCACACACGATTATGAATCGTCTCTGACGCCATCGCTCGCTCGTTCCCGGAGCGCTCGTGATTCCGCTGTTCGGCCTGTAGCCACACCCGCTTCGTGCAAGCGGCCAGCTGCGGACTCAGGAGGTCCGCGCTCCAGGAATCTTTCCGCCTGCAACGCTTCATTCCGCGATGCACGCTCTTGACTGAGTGCCATTCATGCCTGGCATCATTTGATGGTCACCATTGTATGCTCTAACCGCATCCCCGTGCCACACAGCATGGTTGCGGCCTGCCAGACGGTGTGGCAGCCTATGGCCGACATGAACGCATTCTCCAGCCTCGAAAGGATGCTCGATCCCGCCCGTCCGTGTTTCACGGCTGAAACGGCGGCAAACATCGTTCAAATCGAACCCGACGCTGCCAAAACGGCCCGCATGGAAGAACTGGCGGCCAAGGCCAACGAGGGGCGGCTCGCTCGCGATGAGGAGTCCGAGTACTGGAGCTACATCTATGCAGGCAAGATGATGTCGGTTCTCATACTTCAGGCCAGGCTCTTTCTGAAACGCCAGGCTGCATGACGAAAGCCCGTTGGGCTTTGGGGGACGGGGAAGGTTTTGCGCTCTGAGATCACACCCGTGGGGTGGAAAACTTCGAGGTGGATTTCGAAGGGAAATTGAGGATGGTTCGTTCCATGAGCACGGCCACCTTGACCCAGTCTTTGTTCTTGTTGCCAGTCGCCGAACGTGTGGCGCTGGCGGACAGGCTTTATGCCAGCGTGCCGGAAGACTGGCAGAAGACCGTCGATCAGGCCTGGCTGGAGGAGGCGACGCGGCGTTCGGAGGAGATGGATGCCGATCCGAGTTTGGAACTGTCGCATGAGGACTTCATGGCCGGACTCAAGATCAATCGTGATCGTCGATGAAGCTGAGCTTTCACCGGCGGGTTCAGGCGGAGGTCGATGAGGCAGTGGATTGGTATGAGGAGCAGAGTGCAGGACTGGGAGAAGATTTCTTCGCGAAGTTCAAGGATGCCCTGGCTCAGATAGAAGCGCGCCCGGAAGGTTTCAGTTTCTGGCTGGCTTCATCCTCCGTCCGGCGGGTGAAGTTGCGGCGCTTCCCCTACGACGTGCTCTATGAGATTCGACCTGGGCGGGTTCGCGTTCTCTGTCTGCGTCATGAAAAAAGACATCCGCGTTACGGGGTCGGGAGATCGTAATTTTTCATGGACCGGATCGCGTTGTGCCGTCGTGCTGGACCCCAACGGGGTCCCGTCATGCAGCCCAAGGGTGCCGAGCCTTGGCGAGTGCTCCCTTGGGAATCCAACCCCACCGCCCCCTCACGTTCCCGGACCGCAACGCGGTCCCGTCACGGGTGCCGCGCTGCCGCTGGGACGCTCGGGTGACGGAACCTCGTTGAGGTTCATGCTCCTGCGGGGATCGTGGGTGGCGCGGTTCCCAGGAGAGCACTCGCTATCGCTCGGCACTCCTGGGCTGCTTGACGAAAGCCCCTTGGGCTTTGGGGTCTGAGTGAGACGGAGCAGATTAGGAGGCAGTTTTTGATTCTTTGCGCCCTGAGCCCATCCTCCCGGGACCGCAGCATTCAAATTCATGAAGTGATGCGCGACCATAGAGCCAGCAAACGGTCGCCTAAAGCTGGGTTCCTCATGACTCCATAACCGATCAGGCCCGCCACCATCAACAAAAGCGTCCCAAAATAAATGGCTAGCAGTCCCAGCGAAGCCGCGATCCCCGTCGGTTTCTGCTTTTGCTCCGTCAGATGATGACGCGCTATTTCTGCCAGGTTCGCCACGGAGACGGCATGCGGGGAAAAGACATCTTCAATGGTGCGAAACAAGCCCAGCGCCTGCTCGGGTCGTACGCTGCCATCAGGAGGCAGCTGGGTGGAGATGTCGCGTTCACGCAGCTTGATGCGCATCTTGCGCTGGCGCCAGGCGACGGAGGCTTGAAACGCCGTCAGGGCGATGACCACGATGGGGGAGAGATCCGCCACCTTGAGCAGAAAGAACACGAAGCCGACCCAGGAGAGAAAACCGAAGAGCATCGAAGTCCAGCGCCAGCGGCAGAACAGCACAATTTCGAAAAAGCGACCGCCGTCGAGCGGCTTGATTGGCAGCAGGTTGATCCCGTTGATGAGAATGAGCATGAAGGCGGTTTCCTTCATCCATGGATGACCACCGCCCGCTGCCTGCATGAGCAAGGGCAGACCGATCAGGATGCCGGGCAGCGGACCCGCGAGGATCATCACCACTTCCTGCCAGGGCTGCACATCCGTTTTCCTTCCTTTCACAGCGGCTCCAAAAAACGGAATGAAAAACATGGAGACATCCTTGTAGCCAAAGTACTTCATCGCCAGGAAGTGGCCGGACTCGTGCACGAACAGCACACCCACGATTACGGCCAGGCTCATCACTGTGTCAGCGCCATTGTCCGAGTCACGCCACGCGAGCCAGCCCACGAACAAAGCAAGCGTGATCAAAAAGGTGGTGGTTTTCTTGCGGATGCTCTGGGTTTCTTTTCCGAGCAGCTTTTGATTCAGCAGGTGAAACGCTTCTTGATGACGCGGGTCCCTGAAGGGAGCCGCTTCAGCTGGAACCGCCTCGTTCGAAACCTCAACATGGGGCGCCAGCGTTGCTGGACTGGGATAGGGATCAGGGAGCATGCGGGATCATCCTAGGCGTCCTGAGGTGCTTGTCGAGCATGCTGGAGAGAAGCATGTTAAATTGTCGTCGATGGGGAAACGGTGGGGGATCCACCTTGGGAAGCAGGCTGGCGGTGGAGAAGATGCTGCTCTTCAGAAAGAATCTTTTGCTCAATCAGCCGTGCAAGGAATTCGGGATAACCGGAAACGATCCAAGAAACTTTGACCGTCTTGCCGTTCTGTTTGACTGAAAACTGCTTCTGATCCACTGCCACGATGAGATCAAACGGTAGAGAAAAATGAATCATGCGGTCCTGCCCGATGAGAGACTGGGCCAGCAGCCATTCTTCATTCAACACGAGCCGGTAAGTCCAGTAGTGAACCAGCACGCCAAACAACAGCACGGCACCCACTAAAACGAACCGGCCTGCAAGGCGGTCATCGGGATCGGGGTCCTGCAGGGCAAAGACTGCAAAGGTGGAAAAGAATCCCAGAGGAATGATTGGAAGAAGCCTCGCGAACAAAGTGATTCGGCCTTCTCGTCCATTCATTCTCTGTTCTGCAAACTGCCGCACGGTTTTGGCGATGAGCAGCATCACGAGCGCGGTTAGTAAATGGGAGATGAGATGGCTCACGTGGCGTCAATGGTTGGGTGGCCTTTTTGACGCGGCCTGAGTGGCACTTCAATGCTTTTGCACACGGTATTGTGTGCCAACGGCATCGCTACAAACAAAGAGAGCGAACCCTGAGGTTCGCCCTCCTGTTTGAACTTAACTACTGGGCGCTCCTCCTGACACGCCTCACACGTCCCGCCATTCCGCATCGCCTCAAGCGAGCAGGCCATGACTTCTTCGGCGGTGTATTGCTTGGCGGCGGCTCCGCTGAAGACGTGGGCGAGTACTGCCTTGGGAATCCAAACCCACCGCAACCCTCACGTTCCCGGACCGCAACGCGGTCCCTTCGCGGGCGCTGCGCTGCCGCAGGGACGTTCGGGTGACGGAACCTCGTTGAGGTTCCTGATCCGGCGGGGATCGTGGGTGGCGCGGTTCCCAGGAGAGCACTCGCTAGCGCTCGGCACTCCTGGGCTGCATGACGAAAGCCCGGTGGGGTTTGGGAGGGGTAAACTCGATGTAGAAGGCTCGGAGGCAGTTTTCGAATATTTGCACCTTGGACCCGGTTCCATGAGGTTGAAGCAGATGCAATGCATCATCGTAGATAAACCTTGGTGCCTCTTTTCCGCATGTGCCACGCCTTCCGTCTTGCTAAAAACCTCACTCCCATTACATGTAGGGTCATGCCTCTTCAATCTTGTGCAGACTAAGATAAAGTTAGATAATTAAATCAACTTAAAGCCTAGAAAATATATGGTAGCGCATACTTCTAACGTCGAGATGGCAAATCTATTTTTAGATCTAGCAAAAACATATCACAACCATGCCGCCGATCTGTTTAAACTATTCATATCGGTTTTATTGGGAACAGTTGCTTTTGCTTCAGGCTTCCCGCCTAAGACATCTAGCAATATAAAAAAAATAGGTAAATTTTATGTCAGCACGCATTCTTTAGCCATAGCTTCTGTTTTGCTATCTTTTTATGTTATTTGCTTCTTGTCATTTCGTTCTGCAATCGTAAACGCACAAAAGGCTGCCGGACAATTTCTTCTGTTCCATAAGGAATCTGAAGGCTTCGAGGTTCTGGACCAAATACTTGGTTTTAATGGGCTAGACGAGCTTACAATAGTTATGCCTCAAGTTGGATTTATCCTGGGAAGCACTATGGGGGTTTTTGTTTTTCTATTCCTGACTAACACTAAAGTTAAAGGCAAGTAGTAAAGTCTAGGACCAGCCTAAACAGGCGCTGCGCTCCTTGGACAGTTTTTAAGTTGTTGTTTAGCTGCGCCAAAGTATTCCGTAAAACCACAACTTAAAAACTGCCGCAGAATTCGACGTGAGGCGACTACACACTCGTATCGTGAAAACAAAGCGCCAACCAAATCATCCGAGAATCATGTCGTCGGACTGAGCGTGGATGACGCTCGACAACGTTTCTGCTCGCCGATTCGACTGGCGTTTCGTCCAGCTCATTTCGGTGGTATTTTTCTCGGCTGTAAGAGCCTGTTGGCCCTCTATCTTTTGTATCGCGCAGGCAAGCTTACTCCAGAGCAAGGCTGTGCAGTCGGTGCTGCTGGTATGTTGCCGGGTTTGGCTATCGCTTTCATCGAGCATCGCCGTGTGCTGCATGCGACACCGCTCTGCATGCAGAGCTGTCAGCAGATGCTGAAGTTTGTGGTCAAGGCTCCCGAGCAGGACGAGTAGATTGAGATTACCTACATCGACCAGATCTCGGGCACCTACTTTACCAGATTACATGCAGCGTAAGCATAACCGAACGTTACCTACATTTCGAATTACTGGCAAGCCTCACACGTCCCGCCATTCCGCATGGCCTCAAGGGAGCAGGCCATGGCTTCATCAGCGGTGAACTGTTTGGCAGCAGCAGCCGCAGCGGCCACGCCGGCGTGGTGGGTGCCGACGACGCCGCGCTTTTCCTTCTCGACTTCGCTGGTGGCTTTTTCGATGTTGGAGGCGCTGCGGGTGCGGAGGTAGTAGGTCGTCTTGAGACCCTTGCGCCAGGCGGCGCGGTACATGTGGGAGAGGGTCTGCATGGCGCTCTCGCCGCAGAAGAGGTTCACGCTCTGGGACTGATCGATCCACTTCTGACGACGTGCAGCGGCGTCGAGCAGCCAGGCCCAGTCGATGCCGAAGGCGGTGGCGTACTTGCGCTTCAGGTCCACGGGGACTTCCTCGATGCTTTCGAGTTCGCCGTCGGTGTACTTGATCTTGTTCTGGATCTCGGAGTTCCACAGGCCGCGCTTCTTGAGGTCCTTCACGAGGTAAGGATTCAGCACCATGAAGTCGCCGGAGAGATTGCTCTTGGTGTAGAAGTTCGTGAACAGCGGCTCGATGCAGGGGCTGGAGCCCATGATGTTCGAGATGGTGGCCGTCGGCGCGATGGCGAGGACGTTGCTGTTGCGCATGCCGTTCTTGGCGATCTTCGCACGCAGGCCGGACCAGTCCATCTTGCCGCCACGGGGGACGTCGATGTCGAGGCCGCGCTCCTTGGCGAGGAGATCCACGGTGTCCTGCGGAAGGAGGCCACGGTCCCACTTGCTGCCTTTGTAGGTGGAGTAGGTGCCTTTTTCTGCGGCAATGTCGCTGCTGGCTTCATAGGCGTAGTAGGCCACGGCTTCCATGAACTCGTCGTTGAACTCGACGGCTTCCTTGGAGGCGAAGGGCAGGCCTTTGCGATAGAGCGCGTAGCCGAGGCCCATGACACCGAGACCGATGGGGCGATGACGGCTGTTGGCAGTCTTCGCGGATTCGGTGGGGTAATAGTTGATGTCGATGACGTTGTCGAGCATGCGCACGGCGACGCGGATGGTCTCGCGCAGCTTGGCGTGGTCGATGTTGGCGTTGTCGTCGAGGTGGTTGTCGATGAGGACGGAGCCGAGGTTGCAAACAGCCGTTTCCTCATGGCTGGTGTTCAGCGTGATCTCGGTGCAGAGATTGGAGCTGTGGATGACGCCCACGTGGTCCTGCGGGCTGCGCACGTTGCACGGATCCTTGAAGGTGATCCAAGGATGGCCGGTTTCGAAGATGGACTTGAGCATCTTCTTCCAGAGGTCCAGCGCTTCCATGGTGCGGCCAAAGATCTGGCCCTTGGCGGCCATTTCTTCGTACTCGACGTAGCGTTTTTCAAAGGCGCTGCCGTAGAGATCGTGCAGGTCCGGCGTTTCGTTGGCGCGGAAGAGCGTCCAGGTCTGGCGGTTCTCCATGCGCTTCATGAAGAGATCGGGCACCCAGTTGGCGGTGTTCAGGTCGTGCGTGCGGCGGCGTTCGTCGCCGGTGTTCACACGGAGCTGGAGGAAGTCTTCGATGTCGTTGTGCCAGACTTCGAGGTAGGCGCAGCCGGAGCCACGACGCTTGCCACCCTGATTCACCGCGATGAGCTGGTCATTGTGCAGCTTGAGGAA
Organism: Verrucomicrobiaceae bacterium; assembly: GCA_027490195.1. Classification (GTDB taxonomy): domain Bacteria; phylum Verrucomicrobiota; class Verrucomicrobiia; order Verrucomicrobiales; family Verrucomicrobiaceae; genus Prosthecobacter. Next base: position 27,980 of record JAIXYN010000013.1, read on the forward strand.
GGGGATGACGCCCTGGCTTTCGCCATTGGTTCCTTTGATGTAGCCGCCGGTGCCGCGCACGGCAGTCCATGAGCCGCCAAGGCCACCCGCCCACTTGGAAAGGTAGGCGTTGTCCGCGATGCCGCGCTGCATGATGGACTCGATGCTGTCGTCCACCTTGTAGAGGTAGCAGGAGGAGAGCTGGCTGTGCATCGTGCCGCTGTTGAAGAGTGTCGGCGTGCTGGAGCAGAAGCGGCGGCCTTTGTAGAGGCGGTACAGCGCGATGATCTTGTCCTCGGCGTTTTCCTTTTCCTGCACGCAGAGGCCCATGGCCACGCGCATCCAGAAGAGCTGCGGGGTTTCCAGGCGCTTGGAGGGCTTGGTCTTTTTATCGACGATCAGGTAGCGGTCATACAGCGTCTGGATGCCGAGGAAGTCGAAGTCCATGTCGGCAGCCGGGTCGATGGCGTCGGCGATCTTGTCGAGGTCGTACTTGAGAAGCTGCGGGTGCAGGCGCTCGATCTCGATGCCACGGGCGAGGTTCTTGCGGAAGCCACGGCGATGGAAGTTCGGGAGCTGCTCGATGCCGTGATCCACGATGCTCCAGCCGAGCACTTCTTCATAGATGTAGGTGAGGAGCATGCGGCCGGCGAACTTCGCGAAGTCGGCATCCTTTTCCATCAAGGTGCGCGCATTGAGGATGATGGTGGTCTTGAGCGCATCAACGGTGATCTCGCTGAAGATGGAGCGACGCAGCTCCATTTCGATCTCGGCACGGCTGACGCAGAGGTCGAGGCCGAGGCTGGCGAAGTCGATGCGCTTCTTGAGGTCCTGGCCGTCCCAGAGGAAGGTCTCGGTGGGGGAAACACGCACCAGGATGAGCGTCTGCTGCTGGTCGGACTCCTGCTCGTCCAAGATGGCGGCGGCCTGCTCATCGCCCACGCGCATGGTGGAGCGCAGCGCACGGTACTGGATGTAGGCACGGGCGACTTTGAAGAAGCCCTGCTTCATGAGCTCTTCTTCGACGAGGTTCTGCACGTCTTCGATGTGCATGAACTGCTTGCCGTCATTGATGATGGCACGGCTGACGGCCTCGGCGATCTGCACGGCAGGTGTGGAATCCATCTCCATGGAGAGGAAGGCCTTGCGCACGGCGATCTCGATCTTGTTGTGGTTCCAAGGGACGAGCTGGCCGTTGCGGCGGATGACTTTGGTGGTGACCATGATGGGTTGGAGGGAGCCGGCGTCGTTGGCGTCGGAGTTGGCAAGGGTTCCCGTGCGTTTGCGGCGCTCGGCCAGACTGCGAGCCACATCGTGGGCGTTGTGACGTACCAGCGCCCGCTCAATGACCTGGTAGATCTCCTTGGTGCTCAGCATCGGGGCCTCGCTGCCATTGTCCGTCGTGCGCTGGGCGACCTCCTCGGCCACCGCACGTGAAATGACCTGCACCAGCTGGCGGTTCGAATCATTGAAGATTTCGTTCTTCTGCTGGCGTGCCAGGAGAAGATCGGTGATCGCATTGCCCACGGTGTCGGCGATTTCACCGACGTCGAAGTCACGCTCGCTGCTGCCGATGCGGACCTTGGTTTTTCCCGTCATGGGAAAGTCGACTCCGCCAATCGTCAGCGCACTCCAATCAAAACTAGGTTTTTGATTCTGGGGTGTGTTGTGGGCGACGTTTTTGAGCGCCTTGTCTTCTTGGAGCAGGTTTGTGATCATGGCAGGAGGTCCGGACAGGGAGGTTAACGGGAGCAGGGATGAGCGGAAAAGGGCAGCGGGGCCAAGGAGATTTCGCCAGAGAAACTCCAGCGAAAAGTCGGCCAGTAATGAGAAATTAAAGGTCTTGAAGAATTAAAGGTCGTCGTCAGAACAGGCGGCAAGCGCGGAGGACTTCTGATAGTCGGTCACCTTGCCCTCAAAGAAATTTTGCTCCTTCTTGATGTCCATCAGCTCCGCCAGCCATGGCAGCGGGTTGGTGATGCCCGGGTTCAGCGCCGGGAGACCGCAGCCGTCCAGACGACGGTCAGCGATGTAGTCGGTGTAACGCTCAAATTCTTCTGCGCTCAGGCCCACGGCGTTCACGGGCAGGCAGTCACGGATGAATTCCTTCTCCAGTGCCACGCCTTCGCGCATGATGTTGAGGAGTTCCTCACGGAACTCAGCGGTCCAGATGTCGGGATTCTCCTCGATGAGGTCCATGAACAGGTTGCGGAAGACTTCGATGTGGTTCGACTCATCGCGCAGCGTGTAACGGAACATCTGGCCGATGCCGGGGAACTTGTTCTGGCGGTAGAGGCTCAGGATCATGCCAAAGAGGCCGTAGAACTGCGTGCCTTCCATGCACTGGCCAAAGACGAAGATGTTCTTGGCCAGGAGCTGCTTGTTCTCGAGCAGGGTGAGGTCGAGATCGCGGCGCAGGTTGTTGGAGTGCTTGGTGACGAATTCGTTCTTCTTCACGATCGTCGGGATCTGCTCAAACATCGCCTCGCACTCATGCGGGTTGATGCCCAGGGAGGAAATCATGTACAGCAGGGAATCCGCGTGGATGTTTTCTTCATGCGCATGGCGGCCCAGGACGAGCTTCAATTCGGGGGCGGTCACGAGTTCGCGCACCACGTGCTGCACGTTGTCACCCACGATGCCTTCGGCGGCGCTGAAATAGCCGATGCCCATCATGATGATCCAGCGCTCGTTCTGGGAGACATCGTTGGAACGCCATTGTTCCACATCCTTCTGCATCTGAATGTCTTCCGGCTCCCAGTGGTTGGCCTTCATGATCCGGTAGAGCTCATAAGCCCACTGATATTTCAGCGGCAGAAGGTTAAAAGTCATGCTCTTGCGACCATTGATCACCTTCTTGGCTGCAAAGGCAGCTTCTGCTTTTTCTTGATCGAGGGGGAACTCGCGATTGCCGATCTTGTAGGTCTTTTCCATGACGATTTCGTTGCAGAGTGAAGGGTGTTTATTGGAATTTTATCGAAAATGACAAATGATCCGGTATGCGCCATAAATTCCAGATCGGACGCATGCCGAGGCGGATCATGCACAAGATATAGTGTTTTGGCCAGAGCTTTTTCCCATCCGTTGTGCCAAAAAGCGTTTCACATCGCAGATTCAAGGGTTCCACGGCGAAAAAACATTTCCGGCGTCAAAATGCCGACCGTGAAGAGCGGAATTGAGAATCTTTTCAACCTTGCACGATACCGCCGAAAACCAGGGGAAACCAAAAAAACCGCTAACTTGGTGGCGACAAGGGTGCTGAAGCTGATCTTGTCATGCAATCTGCTCATGATGAACCTATGAATTTCCGTCAAATCACCCATGGCCTGCTGGTCGCCTCTCTGCTGAGCTCCTGCGCAGTTATTGTTCCACAGGGCACGCCGCCGGGTGTCACGGTCGATATGATACCAAGTGGCCGTTACGCGCGCCGGCAGTACCGGCCCATGCGGCCCACCTACATCACCATCCATGCTACGGAGAATTATGCGCGGGGTGCCGGAGCCTATGCGCATGCCCAGATGATCAAAACCGGCTCGATCAAGGGGCGACACAATGCCATTGGCTACATCGGCTGGCATTTCACCGTGGATGACCACTCCATCTACCAAAGCATGCCTACCCATGAGCGCGGCGAACACGCCGACTATGACGGCCCCGGCAATCGCACCTCCATCGGCATCGAAATGTGCGAAAATCGTGGCAATGACCGCGCCCGCACCCTGGACAAAACCGCGCGACTCACCGCCTGGCTCATGAAACAGCATGGCATTCCTTTGGACCACGTCGTCCCGCACCAGCATTGGCTCATGATCCGCCACGATGATCACCGCAATCTCGGGCACAAAAACTGCCCGCACTTCCTGATGGAGCATGGTCGCCCAGGGGCCAAGTGGCAGGCTTTTCTGGCGAAGATCGCGGCGTATCGGCGTGCGTTGGGAAATTAAATTACCTTGCCACCTTAGCCACCCCACGCTGGATTCTGCTGCATGCCTCAAAATCTCGACGCTCTTCGTCTAGCACTCCAACATTCGCCCGACAATGCGCCGCTGCTGATGCTTTTTGCGGACGCCTGCCTGGACGACGGGCTGATTGATGAGGCTGAGCAGAGCTTTCAGCGCGTGCTCAAGGACGACCCTGCCCATGCAGACGCACGTCTGGGCTTAGCCCGCGTCGCTTTGCTGCAAGGCAAGACCTCCCAGGCAGCCGTGCGCGCCGAGCAGATCGTGGCGGACACGCCCACCTGTGCCGCCGCCTACCTGCTCCTCGCACGCATTCACATCACCGAGGGCGATCTGCCCAAGGCACGAGCGATGTATGACAAGGGCATCGCCTTGAACCGCTCCTTGGCAGATCCTGGCATCGAAAAAGATCTTCATGGCATCAAGCCCACCGGGGACGACAGCTCAGGACGCAAGCGTGGCGCCATGACGTCCAGCGGCACTCTCATCGAGTCGGTGGATGAAAACAAAGACGCCGATGACGGCCATCCACGTGGCGGGGCCGCCTTCGATCTCGGCCTGGCTGAATTTGGCAAGCCAGAGCTCAATTTCTCCGGTGTCGGCGGCATGGAAGCGCTGAAGGAGGAGATCCGCATGAAGATCATCTACCCGCTGCAGCACGCGGAGCTGTTCAAGGCCTACGACAAGAAAGTCGGTGGCGGCGTGCTGCTCTACGGACCGCCCGGCGTGGGCAAGACGCTGATCAGCAAGGCCACCGCCGGCGAGATCAAGGCGAACTTCATTGCCCTAGGCCTGCACCAGATTCTCGACATGTGGATTGGCGGCTCAGAGAAAAACATGCACGAGGTCTTTGAGCTCGCCCGCCAGAACGCGCCCAGCATTCTGTTCTTTGATGAGGTGGATGCGCTCGCTGCGGATCGCCGTGATCTGCGTCAAAGCGCCGGCCGCAATCTCATCAACGCCTTCCTTTCTGAAATGGATGGCGCGGAGTCCAACAACGACGGCGTGCTCATCCTCGGTGCCACGAATGCACCGTGGCACATCGATCCCGCCTTCCGGCGTCCGGGTCGCTTTGACCGCACCTTGTTTGTGCCCCCGCCGGATGAAGCGGGCCGTGCTGCCATCATCGAGGTCATGGCGCAGAAGAAACCGATCGGTGAGCTGGATTCGCGTGCGCTCGCCAAAAAAACGGAGGGCTTCTCCGGCGCGGATCTCAAGGCGGTCTTTGACCTCGCTACGGAAGACGTGATGAACGAAGTCATGCGCACCGGCAAGGTCATCCCGCTGACCACGAAGGACCTTATCAAAGCCGCAGGCCGCCACAAGGCCACGACGAAGGCCTGGTTCGAGAGCGCGAAAAATTACGCGATGTATTCCAACCAAAGCGGCTTCTACGATGACGTGCTGAAGCACCTCGGCCTCATGAAGCGCTGAACCCCATGACGGCGCATGTCTGACGATTTTCATCCCTCCCCTGATGCGGCTTACGCCCGTGGTCGTCTGCTGCAAAACCAGCACCGCACGCAGGACGCCATCGCCTGCTACAAGCAGGCGCTTGAGCTCGATGCGCATCACACGCTCAGCTACATCATGCTCGCGCTGTGCTGGATGCAGGAGGATGACAACGCGCCGAAATCGATTGATGCGGCCCAGCGTGCCGTGGCGCTTGAGCCGGAAAACGCCTTCGCCCGCAGCGTGCTAGCGCTCGCCTTGAATGCGAATGCCAAAGACGGCCAGACTGCTGCGGTCAAAGTGGCGCTGCAGCATGCTGAAGAAGCGGTGAATCTCGATCCCGACAGTGATTTCAGCCATGCTGTTCTCTCACGCCTGCACCTGCGCCTGCGTGATTATCCGCAAGCGGAAGCCTCCGCCCGTGCCGCTCTCTCGCTCGATACCGAGAACACCATGGCCGCCGAGGTGCTTTCCGCCGCGCTGCTGCTGCAGAAGAAGGACGGCGACAACCAGGATCTCATCAAATACCAGCTCCAGCGCAATGCGGAAGACGACAGCGCGCACACCAGCGCCGGCTGGATGGCTGTGATGAAGGGGGATCACAAAAAAGCCAACGAGCATTTCCTTGAGGCACTGCGGCTGAACCCCATGAATGAAAACGCGCGCCTAGGCCTCATCGAGTCCTTCCGTGCACGTTCATGGCCCTACCGCCTGCAACTGAAGTTCGCGCACTTCATGAACCAGTTCACCGAAGGCCGACAGACCGCCATCATGCTCGGCGGCTTCATCTGCTACAAGGTCCTCAGCAGCTATCTCAGAACTATCTCGCCCATCCTCGCCTCGGTGGTCATCGGCGCATGGCTGCTGTTTGTGCTGTGGGCACATTTAGCGCGCGGATTCAGCTCGGCCTTCATTGTGATGGATCGTTTTGCACGGCAGGCGCTGCGCCCACGCGAATACTGGGAGGGCGTGGTGGTGGGTGGCCTGATCTTTGCCTCCATCTCCAGCCTCGTGCTCGGTTTTGCCTGGAACCTCGGGGCCGAAGGCGGGTTTGCCGCCTTGGTGTGCATCTTCGCCGCCGTGGTCAACGCCGCCGCCTTTACCAATGACCATTGGATTGGCCGCCACGTCTATGGCGTGGCCGCCGCGCTGGCCGGCACCGGCGCGCTCTACGCCACCCTGGATGTCTTTGCCGATCTGCACCTGCCCTTCGCCGGAGAATTTGGCTCTCTAGCCCTCCTGCTCGGCGTAGCCGCCACCTGGCTGCGCGGCTTCGGCGTGTTGTATCGGTGAGGTGGATCACAGCAGGCCCTCTTCCGCCAGACGGCGGCGGAGGTAGTCCTTGAACAAAGGGACACGCAGGCTGCCCGACTCGTTGGCCACGCCGCGCATGCGCAGCCAGCGGCGGACGGGACCCTGCAACAACGGCTGCTCTTCCTTGGCCAAAGCGACAAGAATGGCAGCGGTCTCGGGCGAGTGTTCCTCACAGGCCAGGCGTTCGTCGGCGAAATAGTTGTTGGCTTTGGAGGGCATTTCGCGGCGGGTGGCCTCCACGTCTTCCAGCGTTGCCACGCGGCGGAATTCAGAGTTAAGGCGCTCCACCAGCAGGAAGCCAAACAACTGCGTCAGGTGAGGCTGCCCGGCCGTCAGGGTATGAATCTGCCGCCCTATCTCTTCCGTCAGGGCCGCAGGACCGGGAAATCCTGGCTTATCCTGGCAGAGCAGTGTCAGAGTCTGTGCCTCGGTCAGGAAATCCAGCCGCACTTCATGCACACTGATGAAATGATCAGTCCACAGCTTTCCAAGGTCCTCTGGAGCCGCCACTCCTGCAATGAGTACGCGCACCCGCTGCTTGTGCTGAAGGGTGGCGCGCATGAGGCCGAGAAATTGGAGCAAGGAGCGTCTGTCGCCCGGCCACAGACTTTCAAGCCTTTCATACTCATCGAAACAGAAGACCAGTCGCTGCGTCAGCGCTTGCTCCAGCGCCTCAAACCACGCGCTCACCGCCTCGACGCTGCTCCCACCAGCCAAACGCGGCAATGAACCGCCATCAGGTATGCCAACCAGCGCCTCATCAAATCGGCGTTCCAGAGCGGCATAAAAGCTGGCCGGATCGTTCACCGGGTTGTCCTGCAAGTCGAAGTACACAAACACATCCCCCGGCAGTTCCACCGACAAACGACGCAGCAGGGATGATTTGCCCACCCGCCGCGGCCCCAGAATGCCCAATGCGGTTAGCGGCTCAGTGAGCGCGCGCTGGAGGTCGGCAAACACCGCCTCCCTGCCCAGAAAGATCGCCTTATCTTCTTCCCGTGGACTCAGCGGATTGCCGGTGTAATGAAAAGGATTCGGCAGCAGCTTGTCCGCTTCGACTTTGGCCGCAGCAACCTCTTTTTCTACTAGGCCACGCCAGCGCGAAGCGACCACATCTCCGTGATATTTGGCAAAGGCTGCATCCACGAAGTCGTTCCTGGCAGTGGCCGGAACGTTTTTGGAAAGCAAATCCAACGCCTTCCTCCAGCTTTTCAGACGTTCGGAGGCAGAGAGCTTTCCCTGCGCACTATACGCATGCCCGGCTACCTCACGAAAGTGGGAAAGCGATGCTCCCACCGAGGCTGGTGGCGGAAACCAGCGTCCTTCCAGATCCACCACGGCGTCCCAGCGGTCCAGCAGGCCCATTTGTAGCAAATCTTTCGCCTGAAGTTCTGCTGTCATACGCGGCCACGTGCTCTTTTGGCCGGGCACCCGTCTGGCAATGTTCAGCAGCCTCTCCACTTGGTCAGGACTGGCCTCGGCAGCGTCCACCAGCATTCGTCGCAGGTAAGGAAACGGGAGATATGACAGCTCATGGTATTGAAACGGAACCCAGCGAAGCGAAGACGATCGTGCCCTGAGCGACCACAATTGGCCAAACCAAAGCCACCCCAATTCCAGAGGCCAAATCCAAACGCGAAACAAAGATAACATAAAAGCCACGCCACCAGCCACGCCAAAAGTCACGCCAAAAGTCACGCCAAAAGTCACGCCAAAAGTCACGCCAACAGCCACGCCAACAGCCACGCCACCAGCCACGCCACCAGCCACGCCAACAGCCACGCCACCAGCCACGCCACCAGCCACGCCACTAGCCACGCCAACAGCCACGCCAACAGCCACGCCACCAGCCACGCCACCAGCCACGCCACCAGCCACGCCAACAGCCACGCTAAAAGCCACGCCAAAAGCCACGCCCAAAGCCACGCCACCAGCCAAGCCCAAAGCCACGCCACCAGCCACGCCAACAGCCACGCCAACAGCCACGCGAAACCAATCGATTGGAATGCCCGCAACATTCGCTGCACCTGCTAGAAACAGCGCTAGGCAAGGACCCATTACCAAAAGCACCCATGCCATTCGTTTCAGATAGTCCCTGATTGCAGGATCATTCAAATAGCCCTGAAGCCAAAACGACCGCAAAGGTGCATCTGGCTTTTCAATCCCTACAGCCAGCAGCACATCATGCAAGGTAAGAGGCTGCATGAAGAACATCCAGGCAAAGCGTCCGTAGCCAGGCAGCGGGGGGCGCTGGGAGACAGAGGCCGCAGGAAATGAAGGGGAGTCAGTCATGGCCGTTCAGAGCGTCTTCACGTTTGATCCACCAGTGGAGTACTTGGCCGAAGGCCTGACCGTCCGGGGAAAGCAAGCCTCGTTCGTGCAGCCCAGGCCTCAGTTCGGGATTCACACCGATACCTTGTACGGCCTGTTGCAGGCCCCGGCGTTCACCGGGGCGTAGCCGCTCCCATTGCTCAGTCAGCCGATCAGCGGCGGTGGCGCGGAAGCGGCTCAGAGCCTCTGTCACATCGGCTGAGCCACTGAGGCAAGAACCTAAAAGCTGGAGGTAGTAAGGGTGTGCGCCGCACCAGAGGCGCAGGAGGCCGCTGTACGGCTCGGCGCGTTCAGCCAGTTCCTGGGCGGCTGCTTCCTCCAGCAGACCCAGTGGCTCGGTGTTCATCTTGTTGCCAAAGGGAGAGGTGGTGTTGCGGTGTTCCCTGAACAAGACGGGGAGAGTCTGCCGAGTGGCAAAAATGAGGCAGAGGTGCTCAATCATGCCGCGCAGGCGCTCAAAAAAGCGGATGTCCAGATGCCGGATCAAGGCCTCCGCCTCATCCACCAAAACGACCGGCTTGGCAGGCTGCCGCTGCGCCCAGTTAGCAATCAAAGTGGCCGCTTGATCGGCCTGGGAACAGGTGGCGCTGGTGGGCTGAACCGCGCCGCTGGTGAACTTTCGAACGATCTCTGGCCAGTCGAAGCCGTCAAGAGTCTGGGTGTCCACCAATGCCACCGCATGGCCAGAGCGCACCGCCATTTCCGAGAGTTTCGCCAGCACGGATGACTTGCCAATGCGTGCGTCCCCCACCAAGGAAATGCCGCCGCCCCGCTGCATCAAGTCTTCCATGATCGTCAGGAGCCGCCTGCGGCCCACGAAAGCCGCAGGAGACGATGCACGCTGTATGTCAAACGGATGAGTTGGAGCTACAACGGGAGTGGGAGCCGTGGTGAGAACAGCAGCCGGTGCCACAACACCGCGACCATCTGCCCAGGCGATGATCTCGGCAGGGTTTCTGGCATTCAAGCGAGACAGTCCTTTGAGCCGCAAGGGAATGAAATCTTTGTCTTTATCGTCAAAGCAGGCCACCCGCAGAAATGCCGTGCCAGCCCCGCCTTCATAGACACGATTTTGCAGAATGAGAGCCTCATGCGTGGCACCATTTCGCAAGCCGGGAAGCTGCCGCCCGTGCCAACAGTCGAGGTAGTTCTTGCTGGCGATAATGAGCACTTTCTCCGCCGTCTCCGCGACCCGCCCACACCACACCGGCCAGCCTTCCAGCGGGCCGCTAGGTGGCTGGTACTGGTCCAGCAGTACGTCGATGCCTTCGCTTTTTAGCCCATCTGCCAACGTACGTACGGCCCCCATCCGCTGCGGGTTGTCCTGCGTGTAAGAGATAAAAAGCTGCGCCACGTTTCGGATAAGAGCCAAGGAATCCCTACTAGCAATTTTAAATCACCTGAATTTCGAAAACCTTAGTCTGAAATCCCAAATCACTTCTTCATCAGATACGCAAAGAAGTCCTTCAGATCCGCATCGCTCATGCCGGTGGTGAGGCCTTCGGGCATGAGGGAAATGGGCGAGGCGGTCATGGATTCGATGTCGGTTTGTTTGAGCGCGGTTTTGTTGTTGGCCATGTCCTTGATGACGATGCCCTTGGCGTCCTGGGCATCCATGAGGCCGGTGAGGATCTGGCCGCCCTTTGTTTTCACGATGTAGGCGCCGAAGCCCTCGCGGATTTCCATGCTGGGCATGAAGAGGTTGTCGAGCCAGAAGTCGGCGTTGCTGCGGTCGTAGCCGGTGAGTTCGGGGCCGATCTGGCCGCCTTCGCCAAAGAGCTTGTGGCAGATGAAGCAGCGGGCCATGAACTGGATCTTGCCTTTGTCTGCATCGCCCAGGCCGGTTTTGAGCACGGCTTTGATGCGCTCGGATTCCTTCTTCTTTTCCGGCGTGGGACCCGTGGCCAGCAGGCCCTTCCAGTGCTTGTCGATGGCCGCATCAATCTCGGGATCTTTGTGCAGGCTGAGCTGGCGCACGATGTCCACGGTGAAGTGCTTGGTGGGGATCTTCCATTCGTTCACGAAGCTGACCAAAATCTGCGCCCACTCCTTGCGGCCCGCCATGACGCGCAGGGCGTCTTCGCGCAGCGCCTTGTCTCCGGCAATCTGAGCCTCCCAGCCAAGCAGCAGGGCCTCGGGGATGCGTTTGTCATCAAACTTGGCCGCTGCCTGGAGAATGCCGCGCTTGAGGCCCGGCGGGTTCGTGGCTTTCAAAATGTTCACCATCGGCATCACTGCTTCCTGTTTGCCGAGTTCAGCCAGGGTCTTGGCGATGCCGATGCGCGCCGTGTTGCTGGCCTTCTTGTCTTCCAACAGTTTCAGCGCGCTCTTCAGCGCATCCGCGCTGCCACTGCGCAGCGCGAGCGTGAGATCGCCACCGCTTTGCTTCGCCATGTAATCATTGAGCGCCTTCGTCAGTGACTCCGGCAACTTCGGCATCTCCGCACCTTCAAAGGCCGAGGCGATGCCCGCGATGAACTTGCCACGCAGGGTGTCGTCGTTTGTCAGCGCCAGCAGATCCGCGCAGGACTGGAAGTTCTCTTCGCCGCCCGCCAGCGCATAGCGTTTCGCGAGCTTTTCAGCCAGATTGTCACGGAAGAGGCCGGTCTTGAGAAAAGAGGGGTCGCTTTTAAGGAAGTCAAAGACGGCGGCACGCTCCTTTTCAGCCTTCGATTCGAGAGCCCACCACGCGAGCAGTGGCAGATGGCCGCTGATGTCTTCGGCGTCGCCGCTCCAAAGCAGCGGAAGGGCGGATGCCGCGGGAAGACGTTTGGCGGTGGCGAGGATCTGAGCGCGGACTTCGGGATGTTTTTCTTCGCGAAGCATCGCAAGCGCACCAAGCGATCCCCATGTAAGCGGTTGTTCTCCAATCATTTTCACAGCCCAGCGTCGGACATAGGGATCTGAGCTTTGAGTGGCCCCAACAATTGCCATGCCAGCGTCGGTCTGGAAATGTGAATCCTCTGGGAAGTTTTCAGCAAGTACATTAAAGACCCAGAGCCTCTCCAAATCTCCCGGAGCGGCGGATTTTGAGGGCCATCCAATTTTCACATTGAGCCCGCGCCACCCTATCTCCAGCACCGCCTGCTTCCGAAACCACTCGTTCGGATGGCTCAAATAACCCAGCAGCTCATCCCCGCTCGCCTTGCTCAAATCAAACGGCTTCAGCTTCGGCGCACCTGCGGCAGGGCGCACTCGGTAGATGCGTCCGCTAGTCTTGTGCCAGTCGTCGATGGGGCTCACGTGACTGAGACGCGTGTCATACCAGTCGGCCATGTAGAAGCCGCCATCCGGGCCGACGCCGGCCCAGACCGGGCGGAACCAGCGGTCCGGGGTGCTGAGGAGGTTTTCCTCATCCTTGGTCCGGAAAGTAGAGCCGTCCGGGATGCGCTCGCTGACATAAACGAGGTTGTGCATCGCGTTCGGGGCGATGATTTTGCCCTCGTAGGCGCTGCCAAGCAGGCCGCCTTCATACACGGTGAAAGCCTGCGGGAAGCGTTTGTTGTCGCCCTCATGCCGCATGTGCTCAAACCAGCCGAAGGCATACGGATTGGTGAGCGGGCCGTGCTTGCCCCAGCCTTTGATACCGTAGCTGCCCTGCTCGTAGTGCATGCCACGCGTGGCACCGTTCGTGCCGGAGAACAGGCGGCCCTTGCTGTCGATGTCGAGGCTGAAGGTGTTGCCGCCGCCCTCGGCGTAGATTTCAAATGTCTTCTTCTTCGGGTGGTAGCGCCAGATGCACTGGCCCTCCCACTTCACGTTCTTGGTATTGGCGCTGCTGACGTTGCCAGTGGTGGTGCTGCCATTGGCACCGTAGAGCCAGCCGTCCATGCCCCATTGCAGATTCGTGGCGACGCTGTGCGTGTCTTCCAGGCCGAAGCCACTGAGCTCCACCTCAGGTGTGTCAGAGTCAGGCTTCGCGTCAAAGTCAGCATCCGCGTAGCTGAGCAGGTAGGGAGGATTCAGCACCCAGATGCGGCCCATGCCATGCAGCGCGGCGGTGGCGATGTTCAGGCCGGTGATCACGTCCTCGTGCTTGTCGAAAAAGCCGTCGCCATCCGTGTCTTCAAAGACGGTGATCTTGTCCGCTCCCTTTTCACCCCGTGGCGGCGGCAGCGGCACCTTGTCAAACTTGGCGCGCAGGTGCTGGTCATAGCTGATGATCTTCAGCCCAGCAGGGAATTGATACTGGCGGTACTGCGTGACCCACATGCGGCCTTTGGAATCCCAGCTCGAATACAAAGGTTGCTCCACCACCGGCTCGGCGGCCATGAGGTCGATGACGACATCGCTGCGGGTTTTGAATTTTTTCACGGCTTCCAGCGCAGGCGTGGGCGGTGTGTCATCGCGCATCACGCCGCGTCCGGGGCGGGTTTCCATGATTTTTTTCACGGCCTCGTTGCCAGCGACGTCGTCAGGTTTGACGTTCGGATCCGCAGCGAGCGCAGAACTGCCGAGCAGGAGAAAGAGAAGTCGCGTTTTCATGGGAGAGAGACTAACAAACGAAGCCGAAGCGGTTTCTTGCCGCCTTGTCACCGGTTCCGGTATTTTCGTGTGGAAGAAAAAGTGAAAGCCGGGCGTGCTTTCCGCTCCAGTTGAAGTAATCCACCCCGCTAAATACCATGGCTGACTCCTATACTGAAGTGACTTCACAAAACTGGTTCAGCCGCATTGGCGAATCGTTCAAAGGCATCCTGTTTGGCATCATTGTCATTCCCGTGGCGATCGTGGTGCTCTGGTGGAATGAAGGCCGTGCCGTCACCACGGCGAACAGCCTGAAGGAAGGTGCCGCCGCCGTGGTGCACGTGGCCTCGGATAAAGTGGACCCTGCCAATGACAAAAAGCTCGTGCATCTGACTGGAGACGCCAAGGCCCCAGGCCCGGTGGTGGACCCAGATTACGGCGTCAGCCTGCCTGCTTTGCGGCTGGAGCGCAGCGAGGAAATCTACCAGTGGGTTGAGCACAAGAAGTCAGAGACGAAGCAAAAAGTCGGCGGCAGTGAGGAAACCACGACCACTTACACGTATGACAAAAAATGGGTGGATGAGCCTGTGAAGTCTTCAGAGTTCAAAAAACCCGAAGGGCATACCAACGAAGGTGACTTGATCGCCGGAGATGCGAACACCCCTGCCAAGGACGTCACTCTGGGGGCGTTCGACGTGCCCGAAAACTTGGTGAAGCGAATGGGCAACTCGATCAAGCAGGTGCTCACGGATGCGGATCTGGCCACGCTGCCCGCCGATCTCAAGGCGAACGCGAAAATCCAGAATGGGGCCTTCTACTTTGGCGAAAATCCCAGGGAGCCGAAGGTCGGTGACGTGCGAGTGTCCTTTAAAATAGTCAAGCCCGGCACCTTCAGCATCCTGGCGGCACAGCTCGACGGAACCTTTGAGCCCTACCAGACCAAGGCCGGCGACGCGATCAACTTCATCGAAGAGGGCACGGTCAGTGCCGAAACGATGTTTAAAAACGCTGCCACAGCAAATTCGATCATTACCTGGTTGGTGCGCTTTCTGGGCTTCCTCTTCATGGCCTTTGGTTTCATGGCCATCATGAAGCCGCTCAGCGTGCTGGGCAGTGTGATTCCCTTCATTGGGAACATCATCGGCATGGGCACGGGCCTGATCTCCTTCGTGCTCGCCGGCACCATCTCCTTCCTGGTCATCGCCATTGCCTGGATCTTCGTTCGTCCTCTGCTAGGTATCGCCTTGCTGGTGCTGGCCATTGGCGGGTTCATGTACACTCGCAAACTGGCCGCCGCCAGCAAGCCTGCTACGGCTTGAAACGGCAAACCTAAATATCCTCTAAGGTTTATGGTTGTTGCTCCCGGGATCAGGTGTGTCACAGTACCTGACTGATGCGACTTACCAGCAGCTCCAGCACCGCCGTTCCCCAAGTGAATCGTTCCGCGCCGCCTTCGCCGCAGGAGCTTTCCGCCATGATGCCCTTTGGGCGCTACTCCGTGCAGGCACAGGTGGGCATCGGCGGCATGGGCACGGTGTATCGTGGCACACAGCTCAGTCTGGGCCGACCGGTCGCCGTCAAGGTGCTGCGCGTGAGCGACGGGTATGATTTCGCCTTTGAAGACCGCTTCCGCCGTGAAGCGCGGGCCATGGCCACGCTGAATCACCCGAACATTGTCGCCATCTATGACTATGGCCACATCGGCACCGAATTCCTGTTCTTCGTCATGGAGTTCGTGGATGGCACCGACCTCGGTGAAATCATGCGCACTGGCCGCATGACGCGCGAACTCGCGCTGCAGCTGCTGCCGCAAATCTGCGCCGGGCTCGAATACGCGCACTCCAAAGGCATCGTCCATCGCGACATCAAGCCCGCGAACATCATGCTCACCCGTCAGGGCGAGGTGAAGATCACCGACTTTGGTCTGGCCAAGGATGTCATGCGTGTGCCTTCCATGGTCACTGAAACGCACATGGTCATGGGCACGCCGGAATACGCCGCGCCTGAGCAGTTCAATGCACATCGGGAAGTCGATCATCGTGCTGACATCTATGCTTTCGGCGTGCTGATGTATCAGATGCTCACCGGAGCCCTGCCTCGCGGCTCTTGGCAGCCGCCTTCCACCTTGCTGCCTGGCTTGGATCCCCGATTTGACGCCGTCATCATCCGGGCGCTGATGACGGACCGTGAGCACCGCTACCAGTCCATGGGGGAAATGCGCCGCGTGATTGAATCGGCGCTGGTGCCGGTGGCACAAACTCCCAGCCGACCACTGCCAGCCGCCAAAGCCTGTGCCGGGCGCATCCTGCTGCTCGAAGACGATCTCATGGTGCGCGATCTGATGCGGCGTGCCTTGGAAAAGGCGTCTTTTGAAGTTGTTGAAACCGGAGACGGCAAGGAGACACTGCGCCAGTATCAGGAAGCGATGCAGCAGGGCCGTCCCTACGACCTCGCTATTCTCGATCTCACCATTCCCGACGGCATGTGCGGCCGGGAAACCATGATGTATCTCCGTCGCCTCGATCCCCAAATTCTCGCCATTGTCTCCTCCGGCTATCGGGATGATGCCGTGATGAAAGACTGCGCCGCCTACGGCTTTGCCGCTGCGCTGCCAAAGCCCTATCAGGTCGAAGGCCTGCTGCATGTGGTGAACGGCGTTCTCGCCGTGGGGCGTCGGCGGATCGCATAAGCATTGCCAGCGGGGACTTCCTGCTTTTAATGAGAGTATGCTAACCCGGCTTCAAATCAAAGGCTTCAAAAACCTCTCCGACGTGGAGGTGTATTTTGGCCCTTTTACCTGCATTGCCGGTGCGAACGCTGTGGGAAAATCCAACCTGTTTGATGCCATACGTTTTTTGTCTCTTCTGGCAGACATGAAGCTGGATGAAGCAGCTCGCTCAATTCGAGCTGAGGATGACCGCAATGGCGATGTCCGTTCTCTCTTCACCAACGACGGGCACGCTGTCGCTAAAGAAATCGAATTTGATCTCGATATGATTGTCCCACGCGAGGCGGTGGATGAACTTGGACAAACTGGAGAAGCGTCCACGACTTGCCTCAATTACAAGCTGAAGATAGGTTACCGCGAAACAGGTGAGGACCGCAGACAGCTTGGGGAACTTGAACTACTGTTCGAGGAGTTAAACTACCTAACGCACACTGAGGCGAGAAAGCGGCTGAGATTTCGCCCTTCAAAAGTTTGGCTGGAGTCGGTCATAGTCGGTCGCAAAACCAGCCCGCTCATCTCCACACAATCTGTGGGTGGCAAAACATTTGTAGTGTTGCATCAAGACGGAGCTTCGCGCACAGGAATCAACAAACGTGGAGTCGGGTACAAGCGAGTAGCGCGGCAACTGCCGCGCACCCTGCTTTCTGCTGGTGATGCAGATAGCCCTACGGTTCTTTGTGCTCGCGTCGAGCTTCGTAGCTGGGAACTGCTACAGCTAGAGCCCTCTGCCATGCGTGAAAGCGATGGTATCAATCAATCAACGGGTGTTGACGCTAGCGGTGCTCACATGGCGGCAACTCTTTATGAGTTGGGCCGCATTCCACTCATTCCTGGAACACTGGCCGATCCCGAAGCTGTTTATCAACGGGTAAGCAACCGCCTTTCAGAACTTCTCGGTGATGTTCGCGGTGTTGGGGTCGATGTGGACGAGAAGCGCGAACTTTTGTCCCTCTACTTGGTTGATCGCATGGGGGTCCGGACGTCGGCTCGTTCCCTTTCTGATGGCACCTTGAGTTTCATCGCATTGGTTATCAAGCAGATGGAAAGCCGTGGCAACAGACTGCTTTGCATGGAGGAGCCTGAAAATGGTATTCACCCTCGGAGGATACCAGCAATTCTGGGTCTGATTCAGGACATCGCTGTGGATGTCCGATCAGCGGTGGATGGTGCGAATCCTTTGAGGCAGGTTATTGTCAATACTCATTCTCCTTCGGTCATCCAACAGGTGCCTGATGATTCAGTTCTGTTTGCCGAGACCTCTCCAGAATGGACTTTAGGCAGGAAGACTTTTGAGCGCTTGGTTTTCCGTATTTTGCCTGACACTTGGCGCTCGACGGGGCGGGATGACGAAATAATCGTGAAAAAGGCGTCTCTGCTCGCCTATTTGCGGGTGCCGGGCAAAAGACGTTCGTCTGACGAA
This sequence comes from Verrucomicrobiaceae bacterium, assembly GCA_027490195.1. Lineage (GTDB taxonomy): Bacteria > Verrucomicrobiota > Verrucomicrobiia > Verrucomicrobiales > Verrucomicrobiaceae > Prosthecobacter. The sequence goes on from JAIXYN010000013.1 coordinate 45,627, forward strand.
GACGAACACGAGGAACATCGTGTTATTGACAGCCCCTATGTGCAGACACTGCTGGAACTATGAGCAACAGGCAGCCAATGACGCGACGGTTTACACTGCTTGCTGACGGACCAGGAGATGAGGCTTTAATGCCTGTGTTGGAATGGCTTTGGAGGGAGCATCGACCCGACGAGCTGTGCGTAGGTCAGTTTGCTGACTTGGAACTCAGCAATCTCAAAAGTCGCGCTCTGGAAGACAGGCTTATCAAAGCGTTGGATATATATCCCTGTGATCTACTGTTCGTACATCGTGATGCCGAAAAGGAAGGGGCTGAAAAACGAATGAGAGAGATTCAGACTGCAATGGCTGCTAAGTTGGCTGTAGAAAGTAGTCCGCCTGTCGTCTGCGTTGTGCCTGTGCGAATGAGCGAGGCGTGGATGCTTTTCGATGAAAAAGCCATACGCAAAGCTGCTGCGAATCCTAACGGAACCATGCGGTTAAACCTGCCTCACTTATCGAAGGTTGAACAGATGCCAGATCCAAAAGCCAAGCTTCGCGAATTACTTCAAGAAGCGTGTGGCCTTCCCGCCCAGAGGCTTCGTGGATTTAATGCCGCGCGCGCTGCAAGACTGGTAACTGAGTTTATCGAGGATTTTTCGCCTCTTCGTAAGCTTTCTGCGTTTGCGCGCATGGAAGCTCAGTTCGAGCGAGTGAAACTAGAAGTCTCAAATCACACCACGCGCACCGCCGCCTGCGCATCCATGGCCTGCCAGACGCCATGCACCACGCGCATGTAGTTCATGCCTTCGCCGAAATCCGGCCTGGGTCGCGGGGCTTTCGGATCACGCAAAGCCGCGATGAAATCACGCTCCACCGTCCAGCTTCGTTGCAGCTCGGTGGGAACCGGCACAGACTCCAGCTTGCCGCCGCGTTTGCCCAGCTGAAGATCATCCGTGGCGAAGTCATAGCTCAGCGTGCCTTCGGAGCCGAAGATCCACAGCTTGTCCGTCGGCGCATGCGCGGCCACACCGCTGAAGAGCATCGTGGCCTCGATGCCGCTGCGGAATTTAGCCATCACGTGGACGAAATCCGGAATATCCACCTCCACGCCCGCACGTTCCGGGATCACCACATTGCCGCGGGCCTCCACTTCTACGATGTGCCCAAGCCACTGCTGCAGCACCTCGGTGTAGATGCCCAGTGTGAGGATTTGAATGCCGCTCAGCTCCGACTGCTGCCGCCAGTGCGCGGGCTTCGTCGCATCCAGCCAGGCGTCATTGAAACTGTGCAGCAGCACCTGATGCGGCGTGCCGATGGCCCCTTCCGCGATCAGCTTCTTCACCAGCTCTCCACCGTGCATGCCCTGCGGTGCCGGGCAGATCGCGGTGACCAGTTCGGGATAACGCATGGACGCCTCCCACATCTGGCTCGCCTCCGGCAAAGATGCCGCCATGCGCGCCTGCGTGAAGACATGCTTCCCATGCTGCAGCGCGTAGCAGGTCATCTCCGCATGCATGTAGGGGTGCGTGCCGATCCAGACCACATCCACCTCATCGCTCGACGCTACCTCCTCCCAGCGCTCCACCGCCTTGGCTTCCGGGGCAAATTCACGGCAGAAAGCCTCGGCACTTTCCAGCGAGCGGTTGGTTACCTGGGTGATCTGCACATTCGGGATCGCCCGCAGGCCGGGCATGTGGCGGGATTTGACGATGCCACCGGCACCAATGATGCCGATGCGGATGGGTTGCTCAGTTGCGGTCATAGACGTATGGATTGGGGACACCTTGGAGCCAACATTCAAGCCCCGCATGCAAATCCTGCACATCTTCATTTCCCCGGAGCACATCTACGTCGGTCATCACGGCCTGCCACCCGGCACCACGCCCATGATCGAAGTGCCGGAGGCTGAATGCGTGACTGGGAAAGGCTTGCGGGGTGATCGCTATTTCGGCTGGAAGGAGGACTTCAAAGGGCAGGTCACCTTCTTTGAGCACGAGCAATACGAACGCCTGTGCGAACAGTTCAGCGCCATGGGCGTGCCCCCCTCCGTCTTTCGCCGCAACATCATCACCAAAGGCATCGACCTCAACACCCTCATCGGCACCGAATTTGAAGTGCAGGGTGTGAGGTTTCTCGGCACGCAAGAGGCCGCGCCCTGTCACTGGATGAACCAGGCCTTCGCTGAAGGCGCACATGCAGCCCTCAAAGGCCATGGGGGCCTGCGGGCCAAAATCTTGAGCGACGGCATCCTCCGCAAGTCATGAACACTCCGTTTGCCGCCGCATTGCTCGCCGGTGGCCGCTCCACGCGGATGAAACAGGACAAAGCCCTGCTCCACTGGCATGGGCAGGAATTGTGGCAGGCCCAATTGCACAAGCTGCAGTCGATCGGTGCCGCGCGCGTGCTGCTCTCCTGCCGGCGCGAACAGCCTTTGTTTCTCAGCCCCAGCGAAGCAGTGGAAGTCGTGCATGACCCCGAGGACGCGGATGACGGCCCGCTGGGTGCCATCACACGATGTTTGGAGCAGGTGCAAATGCCACTGCTCGTCCTCGCCGTGGACATGCCCTGGATGACCGCCGCCTTTCTGCGCGAGCAAATGAACAAGCACGAGAGCCCGGACAAAGGCTGGTTCTTTCGCGGCCCGCACGGCGATGAAACCCTCGCCGGTCTCTACGTTCCCGCCATGCTGCCACTCATGCGGGAGGCGCTTTCCAAGAAAGACTTCAAGCTCCAGCACGTCATCGAGACCGCCGCCCATTCGGGCCTGGCCGTCACGCATGCCCTCGGAGACGAGCAGATGCCCTTTTTCCACAACGCGAACACACCGGCGGATTTGAAGTGATGCCGCGTTCCAATCAAAGAGGCCCCTCAAGGAGGGCAATGGCAGCTTTGAAGGGCATTCTTTGCTCATGTGCAATCGTATTCGTCATCTTCATGACATGGTTTGTCATTCGAGAAAAAGTCTTCGACAACAAGGACGATTTGGGCGCTGTGATGGTGCAGATGGTTGTGTGTGCTGCACTTCTCTTGGCAGGATGCATCACAAGCATTGTGAAAGCATTCGCTGATGATACAGAGCTATCGCCTGAGCAAGAGCAGCCACCAACGATGACGGGTAAAAATCAACGAAAATAGGGCTTCAATCTATCCGCAACTCATGCCCCGAAAGCCGCCTCACAGCTTCTTGAGCTGGGCCGTCAGGTATTCACCGCACGGCGTTTCTTTGCCGTCTTTGAAGCGGATCAAGTAGGGCTTGCCGGAGGTGCCTGAAGTGGAGGCCACTTTGGCGATGAAATCGGCTGCGGTCTTCACGTCCTTGTCATTCCTGTCCCATTTGGCCCGGAGAAACTTGGCCGCGTTCGCTCCGCTGTAATCGCTGCCGTTTCGGATGAAGGTGGCGTTTTCAAGTCCCTGAATGTGCGTGATCAGTGCCTCGATCTTCGCCTTCTCGTTTCCCTCCGCTGCCGGCAGCGCGTTGGAGGCACTCCAAAAGAAGCAGATGAGACATAAGGCTTGGGTGATGAGTTTGGTTGTCATGGCGGTACTCATTGAACGTCCCTGCGCTGGCGTATGGTTGTTCGTGTTCAACGCAGCTCATGCCCCAAAATCGCCAGCGTGGCGATGCTGGCAGTCTCGGCACGCAGCACCAGCGGTCCCAGCGTGACCGGCACAAAGCCTGCCGCAAAAGCCTGCGCTTCCTCTTCAGCCGTGAAGTCCCCCTCGGGCCCGATCAAGACGGCCACGCTGTTCGGTCTGTCCGCAGGCAATGCTTGTTTGAGCGTTCGGGAGTGCTCGCTGAGTGCGGGGGTAAGCTTGAGTCCGGCTTCAAACTTCACACCTGCGGCGAGCGTGATGGGCGCGTGAAGTTCAGGCACAAACGGCGTGTGGCATTGCTTCGCGCTTTCGATCATGTGCCGCCTCCATTTGGCCAGCTTCTTCTCCGTCTGTGCAGCATCAAGATGAATCACGGTCCGTTCCGTGATCACAGGCTGAATGCTCGCGGCACCCAATTCCACCGCCTTTTCCAGCAGCCACTCGAAGGGCTCCGCTTTGATCAGCGCAGGCAGCAGATGAATCGATGTCTGAAACGGCTCAACTCGCGTTTCAGCGGTGATTTTGGCCTGCACGGTCGATTTGGTCACGTGCGTGATCTCGCAGACGGCCACGCGTCCTGCACCATCAAAGATCTCGATGGTGTCGCCCGGCTGCTTGCGCATCACTCGGCCACAGTGCTGCGCTTCATCGCCGGTCAGCGTGAGATGCGGCGTGGTCCAGTCGGAGGCAGGAAGGTGGAAGCGGGGAAGGGACATGAAAATGACGAAACCAGAGCCGAACGCAGTGAGACAGACGACTGAAAGGAGCCCGAAGGGAAGCGAAGCGTATCAATGAGGAATGACGAATCAATGACGAAGCGCGAATGACCTATTGAGACTTGTATAATAGACTGACGTTAAGGCCAAAGTTCGGCTTGGGCGAAGCAGGCGGTGAGGATTCTGTGTCTGCGGCGCATTCTTCGCAGTGCCGCTGTCGCTTGCATACTC
>JAIXYN010000062.1 GCA_027490195.1 Verrucomicrobiaceae bacterium
AGCATGCAGGCGACAGCTGCCCTGCGAAGAATGCGCCGCAGACACAGAATCCTAACTGCCTGCTTCGCCCAGGCCGAACTTTGGCCTTAACGTCAGTCTATTATGCAAGTCTCAATAAGCCCTGCCAAGTTGTTTATCCACTGCATCGATAAATGATTTTTCATCTATGGGAATGGGAAAAAATGCCGTCATTTTTTTCTTCTGATCGCAGACTATGTAAACCACATAATTCCCACCGTGCAAAACATCGGCAATCTGGCTAACTAAAAAGCATGATTCATAGCTCTTGTTCTTACATTTTATGTAACTTCCTTCAACTTGAATAACCATTGTGCCATTAGCTGCCACCCAGAGTTCACACATTCGTTGAACATATTTGTTTTTAATCTCGGCAAAAATACGATTCAGCATGACGAACGTAACTGACGATACAGCTAATGAAGCTATGTATTTTACCAAATAATTGCTCTGCCATTGCAAAAGGCAGCTCGTGAGCATGGGAATAGTCTCTTCGTCGATGAGTCACTGACACCCTATGCCGATCAATAGGCCTTTTTAAATGGAATTGGTCGATTGCCGCTATCGCGACTCAATCAATTGGTGCACGGAGCGGAAGGGTGCGAAAGAGTGATCAATGTACGCTTTGCCTTGCCCGAGGAGGAGGCAGTCACGCAACCATGGATGCTAACGCCGTCCCGCCGCAGAGATCAGATTCCGCAAGGAGACCTGCCAGCAAAGCTGGAGCTGGTTTTGGCCGACCAAATCTATTTTCAAAAACAAGACCTGCCTCCATCGTTGCGGAATGCGTTGCTCCGTCTCGCGGCGTTTCAAAACCCGGAGTTTTACAAAGCCCAAGCCATGCGTTTGCCGACCTATGACAAACCGAGGATCATCGCCTGCGCCGAAGAACACGCGGAGCACATAGGGCTGCCGCGCGGCTGTTTGGAGGAAGCGCTTGCATTGTTGAATGCTCTTGAAGTTGTAGTCAGCCAACGCGACGAACGCTTCACTGGTCATTCGATAGATGTGAAATTCAACGGAGCTCTGCGGGAGAACCAGCAAAAGGCTGGCGACGCGATTCTTCGGCACGACACAGGCGTGCTCTCCGCGACTACTGCATTCGGAAAGACTGTGATTGCAGCATGGCTCATAGCTCAACGGGGCAAGAACACGCTGGTGTTGGTGCATTGCTCGCAGTTGCTGGAACAATGGGTGGATAGACTCTCCCAATTCCTCGAATTGCTCCCGAAGCAGATCGGGCGCTGGGGAGGTGGACAAAAGAAACTCACAGGCCGCATTGATGTGGCTTTGATGCAGAGCCTCGTTCGCAAGGGTGTGGTCAATGACCTCGTGGCCGATTAAGGCCATTTGATCGTCGATGAATGTCATCATCTGTCCGCCCATAGCTTTGAATTGATCGCTCGGCGGACAAAAGCGAAATTTGTCACGGGGCTCTCAGCCACTGTGACACGCAAGGATGGTCATCATCCCATCATTTTCATGCAATGCGGCCCGATCCGACATCGAGTAGATACACACCAACAGGCCGCTGAACGTCCCTTTGCTCACGAAATGCTTGTCCGTCCAACGGGATTTATAGCCGGACGATGATCAGCGAAAGGAGTTTCAGCGTCTGTGCGAAGCGGTGGCAAACAGCGACGCGCGCAATCGCACCATCTGTGAGGAAGTCTTGCGGGCGGTCAAAGCGGGCCGCAATCCAATCGTTCTGACGGAACGAACGGAACACCTGGAAAAGCTTGTCGCTGGCCTGCGCCCAGAGATCTCACATGTGATCGTACTGCGAGGCGGCATGGGAAAGAAGGCTCTTCGGGTTGCTTTGGATCAACTTAACTCCATCTCTGCTGACGAAGGACATGTCGTGGTCGCTACCGGAAAGTTTTTAGGTGAAGGGTTTGACGATCCCCGCCTGGACACTTTGTTTCTCACCATGCCCATCTCATGGCGAGGAACCATCGCACAGTATGTCGGCCGCCTTCACCGCCTCTACGAAGGAAAACGAGTGGTTCAGGTCTATGACTACGCCGATCTTGATGTGCCTATGTTGTCCCGCATGTTTGATCGTCGTTGCGCCGGTTATGAGGCCGTCGGCTATAGCATTTTGTTGCCCACCAGTGCCCTGCCAGGCTGGCCTGTTGATGTCCCCCTGCCCGTTGATGCACAATGGAAACAGGACTATGCCGCCAGCGTGCGACGCTTGATACGCGATGGCGTCGATCAGCCTCTTGCACAACTTTTTGTTCACGCTGCGCGCCCAGCTTCAACTGACGCACAACGCATCGAAAGAGCCCGCAGCGCGAGCGAAGCGTTCTTCTACCGACGGCTCGAATCCATAGCTGCCAGAGAGGTTTGTTCAAACTCAACGCCTCACTATCTATCCCGTTTGACGACCGCAGCCAAATGGAAGTCGATTTTCTCTGTCTCGACACGCGGTTGGTTATCGAGATTGATGGCATGCAGCATCTTTCCTCGATGGAATCATGGCGCCGAGATCGACGAAAGGATGCACTGCTTCAATTCCACGGCTTTTTCATCCTGCGCTTCCTTGGCGACGATTTGAGCAAACGACTGGACGAGACTCTCGACATGGTTCTTCTCTCGCTTGAGCATCTGCGCCGTGGTAGTAACATTTGATACACCCCTCCCAAGAGCAAACCCGAAGGCACCAACAAAAAGGCAAAGGACAGACTGGACGGGAAATTCGTCGCAAATCACTGGAGTTGAACGCGCTACTCCACTATTCGAAAAACGTATCCTCATGCACATACGGCGGCGCACAGCAGCAGAGAAAACGAAGTGTCTGAGAAGCCGTGATCTGATGCCAGGCATTCGGTGGAATCAGGATGGCATCGCCGGGGGCGACGTTGCGGGTTTCGCCGTCGATCTCCATGGTCCCCTGCCCTTCGAGGATGAAGTAGAATTCTTCGCTGAGCTTGTGGTAATGGCGCTCGGTCGGCTGGCCTACGGGGACGGTGGCTTCGGCGAGGCTTTGATTCTGCACGGGCGCGTTGGTACGATCAAGGATGCTGCGGATGGTGCTGCCGTCCTTGGTGGTGAACGGGGGCTGGGCGGAAAGCGGATTGATGGTCATGGGCTTCCCCTGAGCCTCAACGATGAGGCCAGGAGTGCCACTCAAAAATGACTGCCGTTGAGTTTCCGCAGATCCTCAAGCCAGCGCCTTCTCCACCCTTTTCAGGCCTTCTTCGTCCTATGAAGCCGTTTTGATCTCGAAAAGCATGGCGGCTGGAGCCCCCCCCAATTCCGGGCCTCAGCCGCCTGCAGAGCTCTGTATTCAGACGAATGAGAGTTGATGGGTGGGTGGCTGCTGGCTACTTCTTGATGCATGCCCAAAGGATTTCCTCTTGAACAGTGCCACGCAGTAATCACCGGAGCGTCTTCGGGACTGGGGGCGGAATTTGCGCGGCAGCTGGCACCGGGTGCGGAGGTGCTGGTGCTGGTGGCGCGGAGGGCGGATGCGCTGGAAGCGGTGAAAATGGAGCTGTCGGGGACGCGGACAAAGGTGCTCTGCTGTGTGTCGGATTTGGCAACGGAGGCGGGGCGGAGTGATCTGATCGCGTTTCTGGGTGCCCATGAGGTGAGGCCGAATTTGTTGATCAATAATGCGGGGTTGGGTGATTATGGGAGCTTTGCGAGTTCTTCGGCGGAAAAGACGAGGACGCAGATTGAGCTGAACATCACGGCGCTGACGATGCTGACGCATGCGGTGCTGCCGCTGCTGCAGACGCCGGGGGGGATTGTGAATGTGAGCTCGCTGGCGAGCACGCTGCCGATGCCGGAGCTGGCGGTGTATGCGGCGAGCAAGGCGTATGTGACGAGTTTTTCGGAGGCGCTGGCGATTGAGCTGGCGCCGAAGGGGATCACGGTAAGCTGTGTGTGCCCGGGGCCGACGCCGACGAATTTCAGTAAGACGGCGAAACGGGCGGATGGTGGGGACACGAATCGGGATGGGCAGGGTTTGCTGCGGATTCCGCCGTCGCAGGTAGTGGGTGAGGCGCTGGGGGCGCTGAGGGCGGGGAGGGCGTGTGTGTTTCCGGGGGTGGGAGTTGCGATTGCGGGGCGGGTGTTTCGGCTGATGCCGCGGGGGCTCCTGCGGTGGGTGTTGAGAAGGCGGGCGAGCAAGGTTTGATTTTTGAACCACGGGCCGGAGGCGGACGGGAGTGTCCGCGCTCCTTTCGTTCTTCGCGGCCTGAGGGCGGACAGGAGTGTCCGCGCTGCCTTGGGGCAGCGAAGGAATGATCGTTGCACAAGGGTGGTGGGACGGTGTACGATTGCGGTGTGCGATGTCCTGCCTGCCGAGCTCCTGCGATTGAAACTGATGCTGCCTGCGGGCAGTGTGGGTTTTCGCTGGAGGCGGCGGACCGGGTGTTTGGGATTACTCCGGCTTTGCAGCGTCCGATTGCGGACATGACGGGGATGCTGGGGGCGTTTTCGCAGAGGCGCGCGGCCCATGTGATCACTGAGGTGGAGCGGCGGTTTCCGCAGTTGAGCATTGCGGCGGTGCTGATGAATGTGCCGGCTCAGGCGCCGCTGGTGCCGTATGCGTTTTGGCTGTTCAACCGTGGGAGTTTATCGAGTGCGGTGGACAAGGGCGGGGACAATCATTTGGTGATGCTGCTGATTGATACGAGCACGGACCGTGCGATCACGATGGTGGGCTATGGTTTGGAGCCGTTCATGCAGGAGACGCATCTGCAATCGTGTCTGCAGGCGGCGGAGCAGCCGCTGCGGCGGAGGCGGTATGGGCCGGCGATTGAGTCGTTTGCGCGGGAGCTGGACCGGCAACTGGTGGAGCTGTGCCGGCTGGTGCCGAAGCAGTTTGGTCTGGTGGATGAGGCGCAGTGGCTGAATGCGGGTGCGGCTGGAGATGGTGCTTTGGGAATGGCGGAAAATCTGTATTGATGGGGGCGTTTTTAGACATCTACGCGGCTTTGCCGCCACCTTGATGAGGCGGACAAGAGTGTCCGCGCTCCTCACTTTGGCGCTTCTTTCTGCCGGGCTAACCAATCATTTCATACCATGCTGACACGTCGCCATTTTTTGTCTTTGGGCCTTCTGAGTGGAGGGGCTTCCCTGCTCCGTGCTGCGGAGTTTTTGCCGCAGTCGGTGACTTTTAAGGGGGTGAATAAATTTCATGAGGTGGTGGCGCTGGCGGTGGCGCAGAACTGGGCGGCGCTGCCGATGGGGGCGCGGGTGGCGCAGTTCGGGCAGGCGCTGCGGGGCATCACGTATGTGGGCTGGACGCTGGAGATTGATGATCGGGTGGAGTCGCCTTCGGCGAATTTTTTGGGGCTGGACTGCTGGACATTTTTTGAGATTTCGCTGGGGCTGGCGCGGATGATTGGGAGGAGGCAGCGTGCTTATGGGCCGAGTGATTTGCTGCGGGAGATCGAGGTGACGCGGTATCGCGGGGGCGTGTGCCGTGGGAACTACCTGGACCGGATTCATTACCTGGATGAGTGGTACTCGGACAATGCGGCGCGGGGGAACATTCGGAATGTTACGCGTGATGTGGGGCCGGTGGTGAGGCTGACGGGACGTGGGAATGATGAGATGTCGCTGAATCCGAAGCTGTATCGTTATTTGAGGGCGAATCCGGCGCTGGTGCCGCAGTTGAGGCAGTTGGAGGCGAGGCTGGAGCAGGTGCCGTTTGATTTCATTCCGAAGGATCAGGTGGCGGCGTGTGAGCCGCGCATTCAAAGCGGCGACATCATTGGGATCGTGACGAACCGGGCGCATGTGTACTGCTCGCACGTGGGACTGGCCCTACGGACTGGTGACGGGGCTTGCCATTTCATGCATGCGTCGGCGACGTATAAGAAGGTCGTGGTGGATAAGACGATTCATGAGTATTTGTACTCGGTGAAGAGCCATGCGGGGATCGTGGTGGGCAGGCCGCGGTGAGGGGGGAAGGAGTTTAAAGTTTGAAGTTGAAGGTTTAAAGTTGTGGGATCGTGGTGGGTAGGCGAGGTGACCGATCCTCGTGGGATGTTTTGTCCCCTGCCCCGGTCTTGTTTGGAAGAGGGCTGGTAAAAGATTTTGGGTAAAAGATTTTTCCGGATTTTTTTTGGTTTCTGAATTTTTTACTCTCCATTTTTTACCGCTTCATTTGGGGTTAGCGCTACGGACGGGGGAAGGCCGAGGTGATCAATCTTCGTGGGATGTTTTGTTCCTTTTGCACCCTGCCCCGGTCTTGTTTGGCAGAGGGCTGGTAAAAGATTTTGGGTAGAAGATTTTTCCGGATTTTTTGGGTTTCTGATTTTTTTACCCTCCATTTTTTACCGCTTCATTTGGGGCTGGCGCTACGGACGGGGGAAGGCCGAGGTGATCAATCTTCGTGGGATGTTTTGTCCCCTGCCCCGGTCTTGTTTGGCAGAGGGCTGGTAAAAGATTTTGGGTAAAAGATTTTTCTGATTTTTTTGGGTTTCTGATTTTTTTACCCTCCATTTTTTACCGCTTCATTTGGGGCTGGCGCTATGGACGCTGATTCAGAATCTGAGGCCGAGGTGGGATGGGAGATTGGCCGCAAAAACGATCCTAAAAAGGCCGCGTGGCTCATCTTGCGTAGTAGGCATCGCCGGTGATTCCAGCACCGCACGCACCTCGTCTGCATGCTTCTCGCGCGTCGCATCGCGCCGCTGCGCATCGATGAGCCGGCGCTTCGCTGCGGTGATCAGCCAAGCGACCGGCTGCTGGGGCACGCCTTCCTCAGGCCACTGCCGCAGAGCAGCCAGCAGCCCCTCGCTCAGCGCATCCTCCGCCGCCGCGATGTCACCCCCTGCGCGCGGGGCCAGCCAGGCCAGGGCCTGACCATAGGACTCGCGCATGAAAGATTCTATCGCAGCGTGGATGGG
>JAIXYN010000043.1 GCA_027490195.1 Verrucomicrobiaceae bacterium
GAGCATGCAGGCGACAGCTGCCCTGCGAAGAATGCGCCGCAGACACAGAATCCTAACTGCCTGCTTCGCCCAAGCCGAACTTTGGCCTTAACGTCAGTCTATTATACAAGTCTCAATAGTGCATCGACATAGCCATAGATTGCCGATTCAAATGGACCACCCTTGTCTTGTTGACGCACGATGATTCCACCATCCTTCGTGATCACGGTGACATCCACACTCAACGGATTTGCACTGCCCAACGGGAAGTGAGGAACGAAGCCTGGTATCGGCGATTGCTTCAACCAATTAATAAGTTTCGGAGCGCCAGGCCATAATGGCAAATCCAGTTGTTTAGTCGTTGCAACGTGATCCTCGAACCCACAGCCACGCAACAGAAGTATCACTTGGGTTCTACCCGTGATATAGTTGGTACTGTAAGGGTAGCAACGTTCGACGTGCCAGAGGTAGGACTTGATGGGAACTGGGCGAACCGGCACTGCCTTTGCCCTGTGATTCACAAAGTTCAACCAATGACGCGCTTTGCGCACGTTGTAGTCACCTTCATGGTTCGGACGATCTGGTGGATCAAGCACAGGTTCCCAAGGGTGACTAGGCGTGAGACAAATGTCGAGCTTACCAAAATTAGACCTATGTCCACTGACCACTTGGAGATCTTCAATAGCAACATCGGGAGGGCTTTTACACGAACCAAGCCACCATTCGAATCGATGGCGCACAGGTTTACGAACTTCGTTGATCTTGAAGCTCAACCAGAAACTATTTTGATCGCTTTTCACCTCAATGACCGTGGCTCGTGTAGTGCACCACTTCGCGAGAGCTTCGTTTAGCCGTTTAACGTAGCCGGCGAAATCCTTGGCGCTGCCGCCTGGAATAATTTGTTTTCTAATTAGAGGTTGGCGGGTTCGAAACGCTCTCATCAATGCATGAAGAACCTTAAGTTGAAAGGTCAACGCATCGCTCCCATCCGAAGACTTCTGCGCTGTCATCCAGTTTGAAAACTCTCTTGCGGTGACCAAGCAATCGGTGATTTCATGATGTGAAATTAATGGGTGATCAGATGGAGGCATAGGTGGTATTCGCATTATGGGCGATGCAAGGCACACTGTCACGCATAAAATTCAAGCTTGGTCAAGCGTTAAAAAGTTGCACCGCAATCACATTTTTCTGATGCATTGTGAGAACGGAATTCGGAGTCGCTCGTGCAATCGCCAGCTTGTTGATGTTACCGCCAGCACTGGAATGCTGGTGTCGTCATGATGCAGGGCGTTTTACTCGTTTCTGTCCAATGCTGCTGCTCCGGCAAATCCTGAGCACATGCGGAAGCCAGTCGAAGAAACACCCGGCATATACTCCAGCCCTGTGGTAACCGGTCATCAGGATGGAAGCACAGTCACCACCGGCACCCACAACGATATGACCGCAACCTTGACTGCAAATGCCATTGAAAAGCAACACTTCGCAGCTCTCCCTGAAAGCATGCAGATCGCCCAACGGGCAATCCAGCTGCCTGAAGTACAGAAACTGATTAAGCAACTTTCGATTTATAACCTTGGAGTATGCATGCCCCACATGCATCCCCGTGAAGGAGTCTTTGTAGAACTACCAACCACAATGGTTGCCCTCGAAAGGTCCACGGAATTTATTCCTTCAAAAGACGCTGATCCACGGAAGACTATTCCCGTAGCGTGGCGCTGGTCGAACGACAGCGTAATTATATCCGACTGCTGTGGATCAAACTGCGGCGTCTAATCAAATCCCCCCAAAAAAGTAGCTAATAAACACATAACCATACAAAACAATGAGTGATAAGAAGCCACTATCAACCAAGCAGCACAACATTGGACAGAGGCGTGACCGCTCGCTAAGCGAGCATGCCTTTTCTTTGCCTGGCTCGAACTTCAACAAGAGTCGCAGCGCCGGAGAAAAGAACCGGAGAAATCAAAAGAAAAAATAGACGTCCACAACTCTAATTAGGCGCTGCTGGCAACGACTTGTAGAAAATTTGTCGTGTCAGCAGCGCTCCCACCAGAAGATTCTACAACGACCTGTGCATCGCATTCATTCAGTTATCAACAGCACTCCTAGCTCTCGTTGTCCGCCCCTTAGCTGAGTGCTATAAAAGACCCTCCATTTTGCTCCCGACAGCTCTCTCCGGCTGGAATCCATTGCTACTGCACACTGAAAAGTGGTCTTTGTCTTCGACGGTTTTCTGGCCGAAATTGTCGGGGGCGGTGATGGACGCCAGAGGTCACCTTGTAGGACTCCCCGATGACTTCTTTTGGCTCGTTTACGTCGGCTTTCATGGTTTAGGCGAATGATGTCATGAAAACCATTCCTGCCGATATTGTCTACCGCACTGTGGGCAACCGGAAGTCGTTGCCGAATGCCTGACCTCCCAATCTCGAAATCGGTGCCGCGCCTCACTTAGCTACATTCAAAATCATGAGCACCTGCGGAATGATCTTCGCGGCGAAGAGGGCATGCCCACGGTCATTCGGATGCAGGCCGCCCAGCACGCCGTTCTTCACCGCGAGCGACCTAGCGACGGTGGGGCCGAGGTCGATGAGGGAGAGTTTTTTGTCTGAGGGGTGGGTTTGCTGATGGGTGGCGACGGCTTGCTTCAGCTCTTTGGCGTAGTACTGGCCGAAGGGGATGAGGAGGATGATGTGGGCGTCGGGGGCGCTGCGGCGGAGGGCGGCGAGGCTTTGGATGATGCTGGCCTGGGTGTCGCTGGGGTTGGACTTGTGGAGGGCGTCGTTGGTGCCGTAATTGATGAGGATGAGGGCAGGCTCGTGGCCGGGCTGGCCATTGGCGCTGAGGTGGCCCTGGGGATCGAGCAGGGAGTGGTTGTTGCCGTCGATCTTGTTCCAGCGGCTGGCGGCGTCGTTGTACTGTCCGCCGGTGCCGTTGGTGGAATTTGTGATGACGTAGTAGCCGGGGACATCGCCGGGTGGATTGTCGCCGGGATTGATCCAGCCGCTCCAGCCGCAGGCGTTGATGCAGTATTCGTAGCCCTGGGTTTGCAGGGCCTGGCCGATGAGCTGGGAGTACGGTGAAAGCTCGGTGGCGCCGATGCCTTCGGTGATGCTGTCGCCAATGATCATGGCCCATTTGGTGCCGGGTGGATTGGGCACGGGGCGGCTCGCGGCATCGAGCTGCAGGCCGGTGACGCGGAGCACATTGAGGCCGCTTTTTCCGGCGCTGCCCCAGCGCTCTTTTTGCTGCGATGACTGGAGGACGACACAGAGCTCATGCGGCCCTGCGCCTTGGAGGTCTTCGATGACGATTTCATTGGCGCAGGGGATCTTGGATTTCCACACGCCGTCGATGCAGTAGGCGATCTGCGGTCCTTTGAAGAGGAGCGGAAAGCTGGAGGTATCGAGCAGGAGCTTGGCGGTGGGTTTGGGATTCGTGGTCTCCCACGTGACGCGGAAGTAGGCGCCGGCGTTCCATGTCTGGCGGAAGAGCTTGCCGCTGCGGCCGGAGTCACCGGTCCAGTTGCCGGGGGAGAAAAGCAGGGCGGGGGAATCGACGGCGAGCGTGATCTGGTCAGCCGCGTGCAGGTCGGTTAGAGGCAAGAGGAGCAGGGCGGCGGCGGCTGTGAGGATCAAGACGGCGGCGAGCGTGAGGAAGGGCTTCATGGAATGGGGGGATTACGCAGCGCGGGGGTGTTTGCATGCGGGCTTTTGCGAGCGGAGAAAGAATGGTTTTTGCCGCCCGATGCAATGACGGGGGTGAAGGACGATGGGTGAGGAGTGTTGATCGTGAGTTTTGGAGCATGTGGCGCGCTTTGTGTGTGGCGGCGTTGGGCTGCAGCGCATCACCCACTTTCAGAAGAAACCCGTCTGGAACTGACTGGGTGCGGGGCTTTCGTTTATCGGTCACGGCAAGGACGGCGGACCTTTTTGAGCGCCTGCGATGGGATAGACCCGAAATCACGGACCCGCACAGCGGTTCCCTACCAGCCTCTCAGCACGCGCTACTCTGGGTGGTAGGGATGCGCTGTGCGCGTCCTTGGAATCCTTCGTCCCAGCGTGGGCTGCGGACTCGGCGTTCTCCCCCTTTTCAAACGCCTCCGACTTCTGCTGTCGAAGGCCTCAAGGACGGCGGACGTTTTTGAGCGCCTGCGACGCGACAGACCCGAAATTACGGACCCGCGCAGCGGTTCCCTACCAGCGCTGCGGTACGCGCTACTCTGGATGGTAGGGATGCGCTGTGCGCGTCCCTGGAATCCTTCGTCCCAGCGCGGGCTGCGGACTCATCGCATCCCCCCTTTTCAAACGCTTCTGACTTCTGCTGTCGAAGGTGCCAAGGACGGCGGACCTTTTGGATAGCCTGCGCTGCGACAGACCCGATATCACGGACCCGCACAGCGGTTCCCTACCAGCCTCTCAGCACGCGCTGCTCTGGGTGGTAGGGATGCGCTGTGCGCGTCCCTAGAATCCTTCGTCCCAGCGTGGGCTGCTGACTCAGCGTTCTCCCCCTTTTTAAACGCCTTCGACTTCTGCTGTCGTGCGGTACGTCTGCGAGTTACGGAGGGCAAATCGAGAAGGAGGCGCTGTGGACGGGAGGGTGTCGTCGTGTAAGCGGAGCGGCAGGATCGAGGACGAGTAGGAGTAGGAGTAGGAGTAGGAGGACGAGAATGGAGTGCGCGTGAGAGCTCCATCTCCGCGCGCTCACCCGCGTGGGGTGGCGACCATGGGGGGAATGGTCTTTTTCAGTTGGGCGACTCTGTCATGCGCGGCGGTGAGCTGGGAGCTGTCCAACTCCAGATCCAGTTTTTGAATGAGGGCCTTGGCTTCGCTGTGCCACTGGGTGGCGGCGAGGGTGAACCAGGCGTAGGCTTCCACTTTGTCCATGGGCCGCCAGAGGCCTTGCTGATAGACGATGCCAAGCTGGTACTGCGCCATGTCGTGGCCCTGGTCGGCGGCTTTTTGAAACCACTGCATGGCTGCCTGGGTGTCTTTGGGCACGCCATGGCCCTCCTTGCACGCGAGGCCCATCGCGACCTGGGACTCGGGCTCTCCCTGGTCGGCGGCTTTGCGTATCCAGCGGAATGCTTCGACTTCATCCTTGGGAACGCCGATGCCCTTGGAGCAGAAGACGCCCATGAGCGCCTGCGCCCGCCGGTCTCCTTTCTCAACGGCCAATCCTGCCAGGCGCAGGGCTTCGACTTCGTTCTTGGGGACGCCGGTGCCATTGAGGTAGCAGATGGCGAGCTTGACCTGGGCTCCGGTGTGGTTCAGCTCGGCGGCTCTGGAGATCCAGCGTATGGCTGTGGCTTCGTCCTTGGGGTGGCTATTGATGCCGGTGAGAAGGATGTTGCCAAACTCGAGCTGCGCTCCGGGATGGCCCTGCTCGGCGGCTTTGTGAAACAGGCGCGCGGCTTCGGCGGAGTCAAAGGGGACGCCGATGACATCCAGATGGCAGCAGCCGAGGTGGAACTGCGCCTGTGCGTCTCCGAGGTCGGCGGCTTTGCGGTAATGGCGCACGGCTTCGTCAATGTTCTTCGGGAGGCCGTTGCCGGTGAAGCAGCAGTCGCCGAGGCAACTGAGGGCGATGGGATGATTCTGCTCGGCGGCTTTGCGGTACCAGCGTATGGCTTCGGCGGTATTCTGAGCGGTGCCGGTGCCACGGAAGGTGCAGTCGCCGAGCTTGTACTGGCCTTCCGCATTGCCCGCTTCTGCGGATTTGCGAAAGAGGCGCAGGGCTTCGGAGAGATCCTTGGGGACGCCGATTCCGTAGCTGTAGCAGAAGCCGAGGCGTGCCTCTGCCTCGGCGCTGCCCTGCGCGATGGCTTTGCGATACCAGCTCACCGCTTGTTCGGGGTCCTCATTCATGCCAAAGCCGAACTGGCAGGCGAGGCCAAAGCGGGTCTGTGCTTCGGGGTGACCCTGTTCGGCGGCTTTGCGCAGCCAGAGCGCGCCCTTGGCGTCGTCCTGGCGGATGCCGAGGCCGTCTTGAAAGGCGATGCCGAGTTCATACTGCGACGGCGCGTCGTTTTGCTCGGCGGCTTTGAGGAACCACTTGGCGGCTTCGATGTCATTCTGCGGCACGCCATCGCCGGTGCTGTAATGTTTGCCGAGGCAGTACTGGGCCTGCGCCATGCCCTGCGCGGCGGCTTTGCGAAACCAGGCCACGGCCTCGGTGGAGCTTTTTTCCACGCCTTCGCCGCTGAGGTAGCAGAGGCCCATCTCATACTCGGCATCGGCGAGGCCCTGGCTGGCGGCCTGGCGCATCCAGCGGATGCCTTCGGCGAAGTCCTTCACCACGCCCACGCCGCGAAGGTAGAACTCACCGAGGTCAAACTGCGCGCCTGCAAAGCCCTGCGCGGCAGCTTTGCGCACCCAGGTGAGCGCGGCGATCTCGTCCTTCGGTACGCCGTTTCCCTCAAAGTAGGCAGCGCCAAGATGGTATTGCGCTTCGCCATCGCCCTTGTCGGCGGCGAGGCGGAGCCACTTGACGGCTTCGGTAGCGTCCTTGGGGGTGCCTTCGCCGTTGAGCAAACGCAGGCCCAGCAGTCGCTGCGCGGGTGCATCGCCCTGCTCGGCGAGTGCGCGGAGGGCTGGCAGCGGGACGGCGGGCGTGAGTGTGGCGGGGGCGGTGGTCGGCGGGGCAGGGGGGCTGTCTGCGGCTGCGGTGGTGGCTGCCGCTGCGGGGGCCTTCGCTTGGCGCTGGAGGTAAAAGGCCAGCATGACCACGGCGACGACTGCTGAGAGACCGGTGAGGACGAGTGTGAGGGTGCTGGCGGGCTTCTTCGGGCGCGGCTGGGGCTGCTCTGGCTGGGAGACGATGCGTGGCTGTGCTGCGCGTGGCTGCGCGGCTGAAGGCGCAAGCGGCTGAGAGAAGGCAGGTGTCTGCTGCGCTGGCTGCGAGCCCACGGGGCGCTTGGGCGCGGGCAGGGGCAGGGAGGAAGGCGAATGCCGCGCGTGCCTGCTGGCTGCCTGGGCCTTCTGGTATGGGAAGGCTCCGTCCGGCACGGCCTGCAGTATGGCATGCGCGGCCTGGATCTCGGCGTTTTTGGCGTTGGCCTTGGCGATGAGCTCGGGCTGGCCCTCAAAGCGGCCAACGCACCAGGTGAGGAGGGCATCCTGGTAGGCGGTGGTGAGCTGCGCCCGGGTGATGGGGGCAGTGAGATCGAGTATGCTCAGGGCTTCGGTAGTCGTCATAGGGCCGAGGCCGCGAGAGAAGCGTGGAAAGGCCGGGTGTCACCCGAGTTTTGGATTAAAGATGATTTGGGGAGAGGTGAAAAGGAGTTAAGTGAAAAGTCAAAAGGTGCGGAGAGGAGGGCGGGCAAGGTTTCGCCACGCTGCGTGTCACATGGATCACGCATCTCTTCTTGATCTATCCCACGCTGCGCCGCATTCTTGCGCCATGACTTCATGGGTTACTCATTCTCAGCGCGGGAGGCTTGTACTTTCGATTCAACCGTGGAACCGACTGGCATGAAAGCAGGCGTGCTGGCCGGACTGGTCTGCTGTCTGCTGCTTTCCTGCGGCCGTGACAAGGCACCGCCCAAAGCGGCGGGAGTGGTGAAGAAATCCGACGTGGTCTGGTGCCAGATCCAAGCGCCCAAGGTCACGGTGCCGAACCAGAAGGCGGAGGAATGGGCCATCCGCCGCGCCGTGTTTTTGTACCAGACCAAGCCCGAGGGGAAGAAGCGCTGCTTTCTGCGCGCGCAGTCCACCCGTCCTCCGGAGCCTCTGCACTTTTCCAACGGCTCCCAGATCCCGGACCCTCCGCGCGCACCCGTGATGGAGGAAGTGTTCATTCCCGATGCCCTGTTTGAGGAATTGCGCGCTGCAGGGCGGAAAGTGGCGAGCGTCTCTGAATGCATCATCAGCCGGAAAGGCGTCAAGGACCGGAAGACTGAAGAGGGCGGATGTGTGGTGCTCATCGTGACTGACATCACCTTTGTAAACACCACCGAGGCCCAGGCGACCGGCGGCTGGTGGCGGAGCCCGGAGCGCGCTGCATCGTACACCTATCAACTCCAAAAAATCGACGGCGTCTGGGTGGTGACAGGGGAGAAGATGATGGCTGTTTCTTGAGTGGGCTGATGAGACGTTGATCAAGCTATTCATCAGGTGAATCAGCAGCCCACACTGGGAAGAAGGATTCCAGGGGCGCGCACAGCGCATCCCTACCACCCAGAGCCGCGCGTGCCGCAGCGCTGGTAGGGAACCGCTGTGCGGGTCCGTAATTTCGGGTCTGTCGCAGCGCAGGCGCTCAAAAACGTCCGCCGTCCTTGGCACCTTCGACAGCAGAAGTCAGAGGCGTTTGAAAAGGGGGGATGCGATGAATCAGCAGCCCACGCTGGGACGAAGGATTCCAGGGACGCGCACAGCGCATCCTTACCATTCAGAGCAACGTGTGCCGCAGGGCTGGTAGGGAACCGCTGCGCGGGTCCGTGATTTCGGGTCTATCGCATCGCAGGCGCTCAAAAAGGTCCGCCGTCCTTGCCGTGTCCGATAGACGGAATCACAGCACCGGCTCAGTTCCAGAAAGGTTTCTTTTGAAAGTGGGTGATGCGCGGCAGTATCGCAGGTGCTTGCGTGGCGCTTGGGTTTGGCTGAGCATGGAGGAAGCGTCGAACTCCGGGACTTATGGATTCTGATATCATCACCGCAGGCAGTCAGCAGTATCGCGTGGCGGGATGGCCGCCGCGTGTGGTGGCGCGGGTGCTGGACTTCATTTTCATCATCGTGGTCGGCAGTCTGGCTGGGGATTATCTGGCGCAGATGCTGGACATGGTCTGGCTACTGGGGGCGCGGTCTGTCTCAGGGAGTTTGGCCGCTGCGGTTGTGCTGCCGGCGGGTTTCATTTATCTCTTTCTCGGCAGCGGTCTCATGAAGGGGGCCAGCCTGGGCAAGCGTGCCATGGGCCTGAAGGTCATCGACTCCCGGCACGGCGGGCCTTGCGGTGTGCTGCAGGATCTTCTGCGGCAGCGCTACCTGCTCTATGGGAATCCCGTCTTCATGGCGCTCCTGGCCTACGATGCTACAAGGGGCGCTTTAGACAGGCAGGAGACCTACGTCGTCCTCGCCACGCCGCTGACAGCCGCCGAGCGCGAGGTGCCGCCCGAGAAGCCCGCGAAACTGGATCTGGCCGGAATGGGCGAGACGCTGAAAAAGCTGCGCGAGGCGCGGGATGAGGCCGGGCCGCGTGAGGGGTAATGTAAGGGGGGATTGAATCATTCGTTCCATGAAACTGAACTTTAAAGACAAGCCGCGAAGCAATAGCGGGATTGTGATCTTCGGCTGGGTTTGCGCGTTCGTGCTGTGTTGTGTGGGTTACCGCGTTCAATTTTCACAGCCGCGCCTTGCAGCGGTAATCTGCGTGGCGTCGTTCAGCCTGGTCTTTGTTGCCGCTGGCGTGGCGCAGTTGCGCAGCGGCTATCTCGTGAGCAACCTTTCTCCGGGCAATCGAGGCACCCACCGTTCCAAGGCACCGTATTGGTTCATGGTATCGACGATTCTGCACTTCACGCTCGCGCTCGCCATTGTGGGTTTCGCGTTGTGGAGTTACTGGCAGGGGGAGGAGTGATGCACGTGGTTGAGAATGTTGATCGTGGGAGGCTGGAACCTTGAGCGGCACGGCAGTCTGTACTGGGAGCGCCGGTTTTTAACCGGCTCTGGCGTGCGCCTCCTGAGACGCGAGTCTCCAACTTGCCTCGCTTCATTCCGTGCCGGGGCGATAGGGACGTCCGCCCAGAGCCGAGAAAATATCGGCGCTCCCAGTGGGCGCTGCTCTCTGCGGCACGGTAGCCCACGACATAAACGATGCTCGGTACTGGGAGCGCCGGTTTTTAACCGGCTCTGGCGTGCGCCCCCTGAGATGCGAGTCTCCAACTTGCCTCGCTTCATTCCGTGCCGAGGCGATAGGGACGTCCGCCCAGAGCCGATAAAATATCGGCGCTCCCAGTGGGCGCTGCTCTCTGCACCACGGTAGCCCACGACATAAACGATGCTCGGTACTGGGAGCGCCGGTTTTTAACCGGCTCTGGCGTGTGCCCCCTGAGATGCGAGTCTCCAACTTGCCTCGCTTCATTCCGTGTCGAGGCGATAGGGACGTCCGCCCAGAGTCGATAAAATATCGGCGCTCCCATTGGGCGCGGCTCTCTGCACCACGGTAGCCCACGACATAAACGATGCTCGGTACTGGGAGCGCCGGTTTTTAACCGGCTCTGGCGTGCGCCACCTGAGATGCGAGTCTCCAATTTGCCTCGCTTCATTCCGTGTCGGGGAGATAGGTGCGTCCGCCCAGAGCCGATAAAATATCGGCGCTCCCAGTGGGCCTCTCTCTGCACCACGGTAGCCAACGACATAAACGATGCTCGGTACTGGGAGCGCCGGTTTTTAACCGGCTCTGGCGTGTGCCCCCCTGAGATGCGAGTCTCCAATTTGCCTCGCTTCATGCCGTGTCGGGGCGATAGGGACGTTCGCCCAGAGCCGATAAAATATCGGCGCTCCCAGTGGGCGCTGCTCTCTGCACCACGGTAGCTCACGACATAAACGATGCTCTGCCGTAGCCGGGCGCCATTCGAGTCTGGCGTTCTTTTCGGCCTGCCATATCTGTTCACCTCGCAGCATGACGACACGCAAAGAAAAGAAACATACCCGAGATCTTCACCAGCAGCGTGAGAGCCGGATCGCGAGGCTGGTGGAAGCTGGTAGGATCAAGTCGGCGGCTGAGATTCCGGAGGATGCGCTGCCAGCGGCGCTGGAGCTGCAGACCCCCCAGGGCACCTGGTCGCCTCCGCTCTTTTACCGGGACATTTCATTTCACTGCAAGGACTGCGGGAAGCATGAGGTGTGGAGCGCGACGCAGCAGCGGTGGTACTATGAGATCGCCAAAGGGCCGGTGCAGGCCACGGCGAAACGGTGCGGTGCTTGCCGGAAGAAGCACAAGGAGGAGACGCTAAGGCAGCGCGAGCTGCTGCGGCTGCACCGTGAGAAGAAGGCGGCGGGGAAGACGATGGGGACGAAAGAGAAGATGAGGAAGTGAGAGGCGTTTTTTCTTGTCTTCCATGTCTGGCTATGAAAGAAGACTGCCATGTCCATGCCCGCAGAGATTCTTTCCTTTCGGTGTCGGCCACACCTCAATCTGCCGTTGATGGGATTGCTTCTGTTTGGCGTGGGCGCGGTGGTGCTGGGGTGGATCGCGCATACGAATGATCGCGGCCTGGTGATCAACGGAGGGATTCGATTCAACGTGGATGGTGCGACGTTTTTCTACTGGGTAATGGCTGGACTTTTGGCGCTCGTTGTCCTTCTCACCGTGGGGATTGTTTTCATCACGCTGCTTCATGGCGTACCGGACATCGTCCTGACTGCTGAATCGATTTCGTTTCCCTGTGGGTTTCCTGTGAAAAGGGCCTTCGCGTTGCCATTCAGCGACATCAAAAGGATCAGAGTGTTTGAGGTGAGCGGGCAGAGATTGATGGAACTGCAGACGATGGCCAGGAAGCACTGCATTGCGCTCAACTGGCTGGATTCAAAGGAGGCCGAACAGCACTTGGCGAGTGCGCTCAATGAAAGATGGGCTGCCGTGGTGGAGGTGCCTGAAAATGTGGAGGCTGTTTGACCTATGAAGCGGACTTCCATCATCAAGAAGGTGCTCGTGCTGGTCGTGGTCGCGGTGGTGGGTGCTTTTGCAGCCGCAATCTGCCTGCGCCATGCCATGTCACAGAGAATGCATGCTTTTGTTGATCTGGGCGTGGGGGCTTTGGAAGAGGCGGCGCAGCGATTTGCAGATGCGGACTATGTGCTGAATTACGATGCCACGGGGAAGACGTTTGCCGTGAGGCCACGCGATGAGTCAGCCGCGCCAGACCGGGTTCTAGAGGCGGAGCTTGGAGACTTTCTGCGCAAGCTCGCGCCGAAGCCGGTGAAGCTCGCGGTGTCCTATAAGGAGTCCGACTTTTCCGAGGCTGCCGGGCTGGTGGACTTTGAACGACGGGTGCGGGAGATGATTGCCCCCACGGGCGTGGAAGTTCTTTTCGTGGCCGCAGTTGAAAGTCAGACACTCAAAGAATGAACGCACCCAATCCCCCGCTCAACTACTCGATCTACGCGAATCCCACGACGGACGAAGCCGGACTGAGGTGCGCGGCTTTGAACGTGATGACGGATCACTACGGGGTCATCATAATGCTGACGGCGGAGGAGGTGGAGCGACTGCAGCAGAGCGAGCCCGGCGAGTGGGCGGACCGTCAATCTCTGCGGCTGGGGCGGTGCCATGAGAGCGGCGTGTTTTGGAGCGCCGCCGGCGAGGTATTGTCCATCCTCATCGGGCAGGATGATGAATCGTGGTCGGTGTCTTTCGTGCTGCCGCTGAGTGCGCTGGAGCAGATGCGACAGGCGCTGAAGGCGCTGTCTCCCTGGCTGGCGGGGCTGAGCCTGCCCCCAGGCTATCTGGGGCATGTGCCGGAGGACTACGCGGACCTGACAGAGGGATGAGTGAGGGCGGGGAAGGTGATGGGCGGATGATCAGCATGGGTTCCTAGCGGTAAATCATCTATATCCATGAATGCCCCAAAATGGATGAAGGATTTCTGAAAAAAACGGCATCACGGCTGCTGCATAAATTGTCAAAAAATTGTACACTGACCCCATTTAGAGGCTCCCGCTGCCTCCACACCGGTGGATGGCCCGCTGGGTGCGGAGCGCTCCTGGTTCCCCCCTGGGCTTCCACGTCTTTGCACGTGCAGACGGCCGTGCCTTGGCACACAACATCTTTCTGGACGGCAACACCTTTGGCGATAGCCCCTCCGTGGGGCACAATGTCTTTGTGGCAGACCTGAGCACAGGCTTTGTCCTCAACTGGCGCAACACCAAGATGTCCTACGCCGTGGTATATCGCACCAGGGAGTTCAACGCGCAGATCGCCCCGCAGCTCTTCGGCACGGTGTCGCTGAACGTGACGTTTTAGGGGCGTGAGGTGGATCTCATCAAGGGCTATGATGCGGGCTCAGCGTGGGAATATGGAGTGCAAAAAACTTTCAATAAATTGCACACTGACCCCATGTTTTCGGCGCTGGGTGGCTGCGGGCGTGGATTTCGAGAGAGGACGGGCATCCTGACGGCGGCAGATAAGATGTGAGCCAATTGAAGCCCCCCGTTTGCCGGCCATGCAAGAGGCGGCAGCCCTCAGACGCCCGCGCCTGCTGGGTGCTTCGCAACATACCTGCGCCAGGCTGGGTGCTGGGGGCTGAAGAGCTGCTCTTTGAGGGCTTTAAGCTCATCGGGTGTAGCTGACTCGATGCCATGATGGTGCCAGTGACGGCTGGCAGCGTCCAGACCCAGAAGGATCTCGTCGTTTTTGTCAAAGAACGATGTGCCCCGCACCGTGGCCTCAAGTCGCGACGACTCATGCAAAGACACGCACCAGCCTACCAGCGCTCGTGCGATGCCCCGACCCAGGAAAGCTTCGAGGTCGGGATGCTCCTTTGCGAAGACTTCATGCACCACGTCGGCATGGAAGGGCCGGAATTCAAAGGTCTCAGCGATGCTGCGCCTGATCTGAACATCCGCAATGGGCACGCTGATGGGAAATGCGCGAGGGATCTTGGCCGCGACGAGGCGGTCAAACGCCAACGCCGTCAGCCCGAGGAGGAGCGGCAGGGCAAGAAACAATCGGTAGAATGTCCTGCAAAAGAGAAGGAGCAGCTTGAGCACATTGGACCACTTCATGGCTTGTGTTGGATGGTTGCCTTTCTACCCATAGCTCGGTGAGGGAAAAATGACTAGCATTTTCGCGGCTAGTCCCTGACGTAAAAATAATACAGCACACCGGTTTTGCCTTCTGCATTGGGGGAGAGCATGTAGAGCCGGGTGGTGCGCAGGTCCGGGCCGTGTAGAATAGAGAATTTGTCGTCGTCCTTGAGGCGGTCCATATTCACGGTTCTCTCGAATGGAAGTCCAAGATCCACGGTGTGTTTCCAGGTGTCGATGTCCACCTTGCCCAAACTCCAGGGGTAGAGATGATTAGGGATGCTGGAGTTGAGGTAGGTCCATTCGCTGGGAGTCAGCAAGATGGCGGCTTTGACCACCGAGATGCTTGAAATCTGTTCGGTGGAACATCATTAATCTCAATTCAGCTTGCGGTTATGTTCCTAAGCGTATCTTTCGCGCACCCAACCCACGTGCTCATGAAACAACTGCTCCTCGCTCTCCTGCTGGTCTCCTTCACCGCCTCATCCGCTCTTGCTGACAGTCCTGAGGCCATCCTGAAGGACTACCGCAAGCAGGCCACGCAGGCCGTGGAGCGCCTGAACCAGTCGCTGGAAAAAGCCGCCACACCGATCATCACCAAGCTTGTTTCCAGCGGGGATACCGCCGGGGCGGAGCTGGTGACTAGCCAGTTGAAAGCCAAAGTCGCTGGAGAGCCCGTAACAGAACCTCAAGCCAGTGCGGTGCAGCTCTTTTCCCTGTACGATGAGGCCCGCGCCAAAGCACTCGCGCCCGTGCAGAAGTCTTGCATCGCCCGCATCGACAGCCTGCTGAAAACTGCCGGTGGAGCCAAACTCGAAACTGTCACGGAACTGGGCAAGGTGCGTGCGGAGATTGAGGCGGGGAAGGCGGGGACGTCTGTGATGCCTTCTATGTCCACTCAGTGGACCTACCATGCCACTGAGAAGCCCGATGGCTCCGTAGGTCCCACGCATGGCGAGCTTCACATACAGCCGGATGGCACCGTGACCATCAATGACTTTGGCGATGCTAAGATACCGCACACTGGTACCTGGAAGGCGAACCAAAAAGGGGACAAGCTGACCCTGAAAGTGCAGGGCTTCGGCGAATGGAAGATGGAGATCAAAGGCGGCATAGGCACGCTGGAACGTCCCGATGTTGGGCTTCGTTATTTGCGGGTGAAAGCGCCTAAGACTTAGGTCCTTGCGGTATTTTAGTATTACAGCTTCACAATTTCATCCTGCTCTGGTTTTTTTCAGGAATGCAGTTAATGCCGACGCGGTTGATCGGTGTTCAATTCACTTTGCGTTCATCCATCTGCGAATATCTGCGCATGCTCTCTTGAGTATTAAGGCTTTTTGACCCACCAGGAGTTGAATGGCTTTTCAAGGATCGTATTGATGATGAGGTTGTTTTTGGCGGCAAAATTGTTCACTGCATCAATTGTGAGAGGCCATGCCGGATCGTAGTCATGCCCAGCAAAGATGCCGCCGGACTTCAATTTGGGCCACCATTGCGCGAGCGTAGCGCCTGAATCCTGCCCTGTGTGCGCGTAGCCGTCGATGTAGATCAAATCGAATTTCACTCTCCCAAGATCAGTGCATTTCGCCGCTTCCTCGAAAGACTTACGCAAAACGACAGCTCTCGGGTCTGAGAGATTTTGTCGTGCTATCGCCTCCTCACTCGCAGGGTGTCTCTCGTCGTTCCATTTGTCGATGGCGTAGAGATTGCCGATGTGGGCGTGTTGGCGAAGTAAAGCGGCGGAGAAGTCGCCGCGAGCGACGCCAAGCTCAGCAACAATGCCGTCCTGAGGGACGAGTATCCCCAGATCGGCGCGGCGAAGAGGAGCGGCTGCTTTAGGACTCTGTAGCGCTACTTTTGAATTCTCAAGGTGATGCATGCACTGCACCCAAGGAAGGCCGCTTTGATTAATGTTTGTTTCATGAATATTCAGCCAATTCTGGTTGAATAATCCGCTTGGAATGATCCCAACTTCTTGACCCATGATCATCAATGTGTGCAGTGCTCGCATATCTTCTACTGCCTCAATAAATCTCACAGGATGGGCGGCAGGTTCAAAATTTGCCATGGCAGACTGCCATAACTTCCATGTTTGTGTAATCATGTCCCGGCAGGTGTCTTTTTTGCCATTCAATAGTGCTTCCTTGGCAAGAATAGTCCTCACCCGGCACCAATTGAGTATCACGCCTGGCCAGAGATGAAGATTCGCCGCCATAACCTGATCTGCTGCCTGCATCATGAGCTGGCGGTCATTCCTCATGACGGAAAGATAGAATGTTGCGGTGCTGATCGATACCGCCCAACGCTCATTTTCTTGAACGCTTCCATTAGGAACCTTGATAGGTTGAATGTGCTTCTTCCAATCATCGAAAGTAATCTCGCCATCAAAGGCCCGGTAGGTGAGCCAGCACTTTGCATGAGCTACGTTATCACAGGAAGTCCCTTGCAGCGCCGCCCATGCCAACCGGTACTTCTCAGCTTTAGGTATTTCTGCGTGTAATTCATTCATCGTATTTCGTGGCACATGACATGTTGATAAAGCAAGGCCTCTGGACGCACCGGTGAGTGCTCGCGGCCCCAGATCGTTTCCTGCGCTTTGAGCGCCGACAGCTTGTCCCCGACTTTCTCTCCTGCTGCGTGCAGCCCCACGACAAAGCGCGGACGGTGCGGAATGAATCCCCACAGCGCCGCCTTGTCGTAGTAGTTGTAGGAAGCTGGCAGATACTTCACGGGGATGCCGGCTGCCAAGGCACCGTGGTTGATGTAGTACTGGTCGGTTTGGTCGTATGGCTTCTCTCGCTTTCCGGTTAGGACATCATGCTCGGCGCTGCGGGCGATCTCGAACACTTTGCGCATTTCAGGACGGCGGAAATCAATCGCAAAAAAGCCTGTGTTGAAATACCTGAGCTGATCCAGCCTTGCTGGCCCCTCAAAGCAATCCTTGTGACAGAATGAATCTGGATGAAACACGGCGGGATCATGGACTGCCATGAACTCTCGCCCGTCCCAGGCTATGAAGTCCAGGGTGTTGAGCGCCCACCAGTCGAGATCAAAAAAGACGATGCGTTTCTGTCCCACCTCAAGATCGAGCTGAAGTTTGGCTCGGAATCCTTCGACATCCGTTCGCCGGCGAATCACTTTAACTCGCAGGCCAGAATGCTTTTTGAAGCGGCTGACAGCATCCTTCTCAAGATGCCGGTATGCCGGAGTGCTGACGGTCACTCCGATGATGTCTGGTGGGTTGGGTCTTGTTTGTTTCATACAAAATAGCTGCCGCCTCCGCCGCTTCCTCCAGATCCTCCGCTCCCCCCGGTGCCTCCTCCCGTGCCTCCGCCATGACCTCCGGGGCCTCCGCTGCGGCTGTTCTGCGCGCCCTGGCTGGTGATGACTGTGGGCCGGTGATTTCCGGCGCGGATGGTCAGGTTGTTTTGCGTGATGCCGGGCGTCACTGAGATGCCGGGGATGGTGTTGATCCACTGCCGAGACAGCCACGGGCTGCCCACTTGAATGGTGCCGATGGAGGTCTGAATCATAAGGAGTGTTCGCGGTCGTCAATGGGTGGGTAGGCTTCCACGAGCTCGCGAAACCAGAATCCGCCGATGTTTTGCGTGGTGTCTTCCACCGGATAGACTTCCCAGTCGGTCATGGGGGTAGCGGGAAATTCCTGGGCCATGGCATCGCCGCCGATCTCCACCTCTGGAGTGCCTGCGCCAAAGAGCACCTTGCCGCTGCTCTGGAAGCGTGGGAAACGGCAGCCGGGATGCAGGCATTCGGGGATGCTTCCTGCGCTCCCGTCAAAGCTCCAATGGATGGTGTCTGTGATGGGAGTGGGGGACTTGTTGCTGCTGCGCGGCCAGGGGCGCTCAGAAAGAAAGCGGCTGGTCTTGAACCAGGTGGGATACATGGCGCCATCGCGTGTTTTACGGCGGGTATGCACCACGCTGCCATCGGCCGGCGTGGATGACAGGGAGAGATTCCCCTGCTCAAACCAGAGCTTCAGCAGCACGGTGGGCCAGAACTGCATGCGCTTTACCCACGAGACTTGGAAGGGGGTGTTGCGCTCCAGATCGGTGCGCGTCTTGCCAAAGATGAAGCTGCGCTTCTGGTAGTCTGCCTTCATGGCATTGACGAGCGTGTAGCCCTGCAGCGAAGGCGGCACTGCTTCAGCCGACTTGATCCATTTCGGGCAGTCGCTCCAGTAAACGACGCCCGCATTGAAGTCCGGCAGCTCATCCTGCGGCCCTTCCTTCGCGGTGATGGAGAAGGCGCGCTCGGCGGGATTGGGCGTGTCCACCCAGTCGAAGTTGGTGTTGATGGAGGGCATGGTGGGTTATTCGCTGCGTGGTTTCGAGCCCCAGCCGACGATCTGGTCTTTGCGGAATTTGTAGGGCAGTCCGCTCTGGGAGGTGAAGATGAGCCAGGTGGCCACGCGCGCGTACTGGCGCGGCTTTGTGTGTGCCACCTCGTCGGAGAGGCGGCTCTTGGAGCCGCTGCTCGCCGCCGTGCCATCGTCCGGGTAGAGGTTTGCCCCGCTGCCGGGCCCTGGGACGATCCACGCGGAAAAGCCGCCATATTGGACGCCTGTGGTTTGGGCGAACGCCGTTGAGGGAAAGATGTCGCGGTAGGGATCGCTCACCTCCTTGCCTGCCGTGCCCAGGGTGGTGCCGGTATCGCTGACCATGCCCTCTTCGCTCAGCGCCCCGGTCCACAGGGGTACGAATCCGTCTCCGCGCCCGCCTTTGAGGTAGATGTAGGTGTCTGTGGGCACCCCCAGCACATAGAAGTAGAGGCTGTTGGCCGCGCTGGTTCCGGCGGCGGCGGTGACGAGCACGCTGGCCGTGCCTGCGCTGCCCGCCGGAGTGGTGCAGGTGAGGGTGGTATCATTGACCACGGTGATACCAGTGGCTGCCATGCCGCCAAAGGTCACGCTGGTGGCACCGGTGAAGTAGGTGCCGGTGATGGTCACACTGGTGCCGCCTGCGGACGCGCCCATGGGCGGGGAGACGCTGCTGACGGTGGGTAGCGCCAGCACATAGGTGAAGAGGCTGTTGTCGGCATTGTGGCCATTGGGCGTGGTGACGACGACGCTCAGGGCCGCGCCTGCGCTGCCCGCCGGGGTGGTGCAGGTGAGAGTGGTGTCATTCACCACGACGATGCGCGTGGCCGCCACGCCGCCGATGGTGACGCCGGTGGCACCGGTAAAGCTGGTGCCGGAAATAGTCACCGTGGTGCCGCCTGCTGACGTACCGCTGGAGGGCGAGATGCTGGTGACGGTGGGAGCAGTCAGCGCATAGGTGAAAAGTGTGTTGTCAGCATTAACACCGCCAGCCGTGCTGACCACCACGCTGGCCGGTCCCACACTGCCCGCCGGGGCGATGCAGGTGAGGCTGGTGTCGCTGAGCACCGTGACATTCATCGCGGGCACGCCGCCGATGGTGACGACTCCGGCGGTCGTAAGGTTGGTGCCGGTGATCGTGACCAGAGTCCCGCCCAGCGTGGAGCCGCTGGCCGGGGAGATGCCGCCTGCGGTGGTATGGGTGACGGTGGGTGCCGGAGGTACATAGTTGTACAGTGAATTGGCCGCATTTGTGCCGCTGGGCGTGGTGACCTGCACGCTGGCCGCGCCTATACTGGCTGCCGGTGTGGTGCAGGTGAGGCTGGTGCTGCTTACCAGGGTGACATCTGTGGCCGCTAGCCCGCGGAAGGTGACACTGGTGATCGCAGATAAGTGGGTGCCGGTAAGCGTCACCGGTGTGCCGCCTGCGGACGTGCCGCTGGAAGGCGTGATGCTGGTGACGGTGGGGGGTGTCAGCACATAGGTGTAGAGCGTGTTCGCCGCATTGGTGCCTCCGGGTGTGGTGACGAGCACACTGGCCGTGCCTGCAATGCCCGCAGGGGTGATGCAGGTGAGGCTGGTGCCGCTGACGACAGTGAGGCCGGTGGCCGCCGTGCCGCCGATGGTGACACCCGTGGCCCCGGTGAAGTTTGTACCGGTAAGGGTCACACTCTGCCCGCCATTGGCCGTGCCGCTGGTGGCAGAGATGCTGCTGACGGTGGGTGCCGCCAGATAGGTGTAGAGGGTGTTGGCCGCATTCGTGCCGCCGGGTGTGGTGACCAAAACACTGGCACTGCCGGCACTATGAGCGGGCGCGGTGCAAGTGATGCTGGTGCTGCTGACCACGGTGACGCTCGTCGCCGCCGTGCCGCCGATGCTGACAGCGGTGGCCCCGGTGAAATTTGTCCCGGTGATCGTCAGCGTGGAGCCGCCGGTGATCGGTCCGCTGGAAGGCGTGACGCCGGTGACGGTGGGAGCCAGAGCGGAAGTGTAAAGCGTGTTGGCTGCATTCGTGCCGCCAGGCGTCGTGACCAGGACACTGACGCTGCCGGCGCTATGAGCGGGTGCGGTGCAGGTGATGCTGGTGCTGCTCACCACCGTGACGCTCGTCGCCGCCGTGCCACCGATGGTCACGCCGGTAGCCCCAGTGAAATTTGTCCCAGTGATCGTCAACGTGGAGCCGCCGGTGACCGGCCCGCTGGAAGGCGAGACGCTGCTGACGGTGGGTGCGGCCACGTAGGTGTAGAGGGTGTTGGCCGCATTGGTGCCGCTGGCGTTCGTGACCAGCACGCTCGCAGTGCCCGCGCTGCCCGTGGGCGTGGTGCAGGTGATGCTGCTGTCGCTGACGACGGTGACACTGGTGGCCGCCGTGCCGCCGATGGTGACGCCGGTGGCCCCGGTGAAGTTTGCGCCGGTGATCGTCACGCTGGTGCCGCCGCTGAGCGGGCCGCTGGACGGCGAGAGGGAGGATAAGGTGGGAGCAGGCATGGTTAGTGAATAGTGTGGTAGTTAGTGGTATAACGAAACGGGTGAAAAATCATGCGGCTGCGGGAATCAGTGTGGTGAGGCTGTCCGGGTGACCCACCTCCTGGGTTGATCCAGGTTCCTGTGCAGGGGCCAGTACCTTTCCGGCGGCAAAAGGGCCGCTCTGATGGCAGATGCCTCCGTTGGCCTTGATGAAGGCTTGTGGCGCTGTATTGAACGATGGCATACTATGGTATTGGGTCCGAATTTGAATAGTCAAGAGCCTGATTAGAAAAGATTTTTCAGCAGCGCCGCGCAGCCGCACTGGCGGCTTACAGCGAGGGGATCGTAGCGGCCGTCGGCGTCATACATGCCGCAGCGGTACTGGTCGGTGAAACTCCACAGGTAAGGGGAGGGGACACCGCGCCTGCGGTAGCCGGTGCCGTTGTAGTTTTCAAAGGCAGCGAGCGCCTGGCCGGGGTTCCAGTCGGTGATTTGATCCAGCCCTTTGCTCATCAGGGCAGCACGCGCAGACTCCTCCCACGTGAAGGGCGGCGTGTCCTCTTCTGGGCGGACCCCGGGCACCTGCACGCTGCGCGCGGAGACAGGCTCTCCATGGTGGAGGTGCTGGTGAAAGCTCAGCCCGCACTCCATCGAGTGCAGGATGCCCACCACCCACCACGGCATGCCGGGAAAATGCGCCGCCACGGCCGCGTAGCGCTGGCGGTGCGCGCGGATGCGCTCTGCCTCAGACTGCACTTCGGCGGCATGCTCAGTCTTGACGGCGCAGGCGTGGAACTGATCGGCATAGGTGTCGGATAAGGCGCTCATGGAGTTGAGAGGTGAAGGTGTAAAGCTGGCCGGATGACGATGCTCAGTGTTCAGTGGGCGGTGGTTTGTGGCCCAGCAGCAGGTGCAAGCCCCACAGGAGTAGGCCCACGGCGGCAATGCCGATCAGCACATTCATGGCGTCATTGCAGCGCTGGTTTTTTTCGGTGACATCTGCGGTGCAAGCCCCTCCTGGTCCCAGGGATTGCTCCGCACTTCCAGCGCGGTCATGGCTGCTAGTGCCGCGCTGGCGGCGGTGATCACGATGAATGCGTAGCTTTTCATGGGTTCAGTTCTTGGTTCATTGCGGGGGCAGTGGTTCGTCCTCGTCCTCGATCCTACGGTGACGAAAGCTGATGCAGGGAGGAGTGAGTGATGAACGGTGTTCTCAGTTTTCAGTTTCGTCATTCGTCATTCGCGTCACGCTCTCCCGGCCTCCATTCCTCTCCAATAAACGTGGTAGTATATGGTATTCGATGATCTGCGAGATCATTCCGGCTGATGTCCTGCATCAGCGCCTCAAAGCGCGGGCCGCGCTGCAGCCAGGTGGAGTGTCCGCAGGAGTCGTCGCTGTGGTCCTGCACCACCTCGGGGAAGAGCTCGGCAAACTCCCGGCCCCGCAGCCCTAGCGAGCCGTAGCCCAGGCCCAGCCATCCAATGAGCGGGCGTGTGGCGGCGGCAAAGCGCAGCGCTCCGTCATGCCGACTGCCGTAGATGTGAATGCGGCGTATCAGCCCTTCGCGGATGGCCTCGGCAAAGTCCTCCTCATCAGCAGCGGGAGAGATGAGGTGCGCCGCGTCGATCTCCGCCCCGCAGGCCTCCAGCACTCGCGCGATGAGGTCGCACCCGTTGCTGTGCCCCACCAGCACCAGGCGATAGCCCGCCCGCCGGTAGTAGCCCACCTTCTTGGAAATCTCATCCGCGCGCTGTCGCTGGCGCATGAGACGCAGCAGCGCGCTTGTGTAGTACTCAAACTTCTCCGCCACCACGCCGTCTGGCAGCCGTGTGTTGATCCACGTCACAAACCGGTCCGTCCACCCATCCGCATCCCCAGGATTGGCACGAATACCATTAATCGCAATGTAACAGGTCCTCTTCATAAGTTTCAGGTTCTTCGTATGGTAGTCCCGCCTTTAGGCGGCTCCGGAATTCAGCGTTCAATATTCAATGTTCCTTCCCCGCTGCCTCCCGCAGGGCTTCAAAGCTCAGCGTCTCAAGCTTCTCCAGCCGCTTTGTCTGCAGCTCGATCAATTCCGCGATCTGGTGTGCCTGATTGTTAAGTGCATCGCTGAAGCGGTTCACCGTCTCGATGCCCTTGCTCCACACGGCGCGTAAAATCAGCACGATGAATGCCGCCAGCGCAATGATGAAGCCGATGAGCACCACATGCAGCGGCTGGATCGCCAGCTCCTGCGGGTCGATGTTCGCCAGCCGCACATACCAGCCCGCCACCGTGGCGGCTACAATCCCCAGAGCGCTGAAAGCCGCACCGAGGATGCATGTGGCCAGAGAGACGGGCACTTCGAAATGAGAGGGATCGAGCGTGAGTTTCATGGCAGGCGGTTGATGATAAGCTTATTCAAACCCAAGTTGCTTCAGCAGGGACACCGTGTGGACATTCGGAGGCAGCTTAGAAACATGCTTCTCCACCGCCACCTTCAGCAGGTCGCGTTGTTTTTCAGTGAGTTCCAAATCGGTCAGTTTGACACCATTCCAGACGGGGTCCTCGGCCATCTGCGCTGTGACAGAAGGGCATCCCAGCCGCTCCACCAGCAGCC
Source organism: Verrucomicrobiaceae bacterium (assembly GCA_027490195.1). GTDB lineage: Bacteria > Verrucomicrobiota > Verrucomicrobiia > Verrucomicrobiales > Verrucomicrobiaceae > Prosthecobacter. The sequence continues at coordinate 23,124 of JAIXYN010000043.1, forward strand.
CTGCCATCAGTACCTCACTGGGGGTCTTGAATGTGTCAGGAACAAAAAGCAGGTTGTGAATGAGCAGGCTAAGTCCGTTGGTGAGTTTGAGGATGTGCATGGGTTTTAGGATTTAAGGTTTGGCAATATAGCGACATAATTCGCCGTCTCTTCATCGCGCCAGATTTGAGCCTGCCGCTGCTCGCTTTGAATAGATCAACGCTGGCCTGTCACGCTGGTCTGGCTTCGTCGGGGGGATGGAGGTGAGGATGTGCATAGTGTATTAAGCAGATTGCATAACGACTCCGGCACTCTTGTAAAGCTGGCCACTCACACCGGGGTCTGAGGTTGGAAGAGAGGCGAGAATGATTGCGCCAGTCGTGGTGAGCCGCAGCGCAGTTGTGAGAGTGCCGATAGTGGCCGCCCCCGCCGTGGTATAATGAGAGAGTCTTAGTTCGCCGCCTGCTCCGCCTCGTCCATTTCCAGCAGCGATAGTCAGATTGGCGCCCACACCGTCACTGGTGATACGTGAGGCTGCTGTAAATAGCTGGTCAATGACACCTGCTCCGTCATAGCCAAGCTGAAGCTGAGCCGCGCCCTTTCTGTTCAAAAATAGATCGGCACCCAGAGTGAGCCCCGTTGTATATAGATTACCGCAAGACACCGTTGCTCCTACGACAAATGACCCACCCCCGCCTATAACAATGGGACATGTTCCAAAAGCCGAAACCAAGTTTAGAACGTTCCCACTTCCAGCAATAACGGAAGAACCAATGGTTGTCACTCCCGTAGAGTCCACCTTAAATCGAGTCACGCCATTGGACTGAAAATCCACCAAATTCCCCCCAAACCCACTCGCCGCATTCACCCCAAACATCGTGCCCGTCGTCGCCCAGCCCGTGCTCGTCGTTCCCGTCGGCTCGATGGAAAACAGCGGCTTCGTCGTCGTCGCAGACCCACCCGTGAAAGGCGTTCCCGTCAAAGCCAGTGCTGGCTGAGATGCAGCACCGTTCCCATTCACCAGCATCAAGTCCGTTCCCAGCCCCCAACGCTGCCCAAATGTCACATTCGTCCCAGCCGTTGGCGAGTTGTGATAACTCGTCACGTAGTTGGTAAATGTCGTCGCATTCGTCGCCGCAATGGTATTTCCTGTCATTCTGTTCGTGTAGGCCGTAGCGACAGTTCCCGCGCTCGTGGTATCTGTCAGCGTCCCCGCACTACCCATCAAGCGGATGCCGGTAGTCGTCCAGGCTGGAGCCGACTGATCGCCAGAGAGAGTGAGCGCAGCACCGCTGATCGTCTGCGCAGCCGTGAAGTTATTCGCGACTCCCAGCAGCGCAGCCGTATCAAGGCCCAGCGCCGTTCGTTGCGCCGCCGCATTGGCAGCCTCAGCAAGAGCCGCCCCTGCGGCTGAGAGCGTGAATTTTCGGTCCGCACCGCTCTGGGTACCATAGAGAAGTCCTCCCGTGGAGGGTGTCGCAGCGGTCAATGAAGCAAGTGTTTGGTCAGCCATAAGATAGAGTAGGTTAAGTGGAAAGGGTCAGGAAGCTCGCCCCATCCGCCAGCAGCAGGCCGCTCGTGCCGTCTGCCAGCAGCAGCACATCATCCGCGCCGCCTGGCGTGGAATCGCCCGGGGTTTGCTTCAGTTGAACCAGGGATAAGGATAGTCCGATCATAAAATCACAGGGCGATGATGTTGGAGGCCGTGGTGTGGGTGGAGTTCACGCGGGTAGTCGCGATGGGCAGCACCGCGCCGGCAGGCACCGCCACAAAGGTCACGGCCACGCCGTTCTCATTGATGGCGGCCACATTTCCCGCGCCACCCACATAGAGCGCGCGCGCCGGGCCCCCTTTGATGGGATGGGTGTCCGAAGGCGTGACCGTTCGAAAGGACGAGTTTGGCACCATCTCCTGGAGTGCTCCGGGAATGGACATGGGATCAAGCGGTGTGCGGCGTTGTGAGGCAGGCATGGTGTGCGATGGGTTTATTTGGAAGTGATAAATTAAGAATGATGATTGCTGGTAGTTGCGGTGCTTTTCGGGTGATCGTCCTCGTCCTCCTACTCGAACTCGTCCTCGAACACATCGTGCCGCAAACACGGCCCGTCAGGATGAGCCATGGTACATTGGAAAACTGGAGTGTCGGAGCGTCTCATTGTCTGGTGATCTGTTCGTATTGACTAGCGCCTCGTATTTCTAAAAATTGCTCACGCCTGCCCAGAAATACCAGCGGGTGGTATAGCAGCACCCGGCGGCATCGCCCCAGGTGCTCCAGCACCCGGCATTGGCGGCGCACCAGGCGCGACACCTTGATCCGGCACCTGAGCCTCCGCCCCCGGCTGTTGTTGCGCTGCCGCCTGCTCCTGCTGCTGTTGCAAAGCCAGCAGGCCCTTCAGCTTCTCCGCCTCCTCAGGCGGCAGCAGCGGCAGGCAGCTCTCCAGCGTCACCACCGGCTTGCGCACCATCTCCTCCGCATTGGAGAATTCCAGCGCCTTCAGCGCCTGCACCACGCCCACGCGTGCGCCCACTTTGTCCGTCTCCGGCATGCCCGAGTAGCCCTGCAACTGCTGCATCATCACCTGCGCGCCCTGCAGCTTGTTCTGGTTCTGCTCCTGCGTCAGCAGCATCTGCACATCAATGTCCAGGTCACGCACATGCTCCGGGGTGATCGTCACCAGCTCCTTGTTGTGCCCCTCGCCCCACACAAAAGCCTCCGCGCGGTCAAAGTTCGCATAGTGCAGCTTCACCGCATAGCTAAAGCCACGCCCCTTCGATCTCCGCAGCCTCCGGATCGGCTTCTTCAGCAGCACCGCCGCACGACTGATCAAAGACTTGATCCCCGTCGCCGTGTTCGATTCCGGCACGCTCGAAAGATCACCCTGGCTCGCACTCGTGATCCCGCTTCGCAACTGCGCCAGCTGCATCCCCGTTTGAAACAGCTCCAGGCTCCGCGAGTCCGCATCCGGCAGCATCGCAAACTCGATGCAATCCCCCAGCTTCTTCCCCGCCTTCGGGCGCAGCGTCTTCCCTGGGCCTATCACCATCTCTCCGCCGTCCTCATCCGTTTGCAGATTCTCCTCATGCACCGCCGTCAGCGGATTCGCATGCATCTCATTGCGGAAGTTCACCTGATTCCACAGGTTATCCGTTGCCGTCTGCAGGTATGCATACTTCGAGAAAAACCCTCGCCCATAAAGCCGGTGCGGCACAGGCTCCCACACATCACACTTGATCGGCAGCTCAGCCTTCGGCGAAACATTCGCCAAGTAGTCCGCCCAGATGATCCAGTCCTCATGGTAAGGCGGAAAGACCATGCACATCCGCGCCTCCTTGCCCGTGCCCGTCACATCCGCACGGATGTACGCCTCGATCAGTCTCACGCGAGTATTCAGCAGTTGCTCCGCCTCCACCTCGCCCAGCGGCTCATCCGCAGGCGCGCACGTCACCGTCGCATCCGCCGTGCGCTCACGCTGTGCCTCCTCATCACTGCAGATCCGCGTCTCCGCGCAGCGCGCCAGGCGCACCGCATCCTCCTTCGAAAGGTGAAAGCGCCGCATCGCCTCAAACGTGCTCATCTCCACGCTCACATACACATTCGTATGCCGCAGATCCAGCTCCGGCGCATCCTCACGAAAGCTAATGTCATTGAAGTGGATCGGCACCGCCTCCACCCCCTGGCGGATGATCGTCTGGCGCGTCTCATACACCTCCTTCCACTCCAGCTTCCCCTTCAGGCGGCGGCCCATCTTTTTCACCTGCGCATCGTTCGTCACATACTCACCCAGCGCATCCACCACCGGCTTACCATCCGCATGCAGGCACGGCGTCGCCGCCTCATGCTCATCCACATCCGTCGCATACAGCGTCTTGATAAAGCACTCCCCCAGCGTCACCGCCTGGTCAATGCCCAGACACTGCGCATCCACAAATCGTCCATCGCGAAACGTCCACTGCAGGTGGTGCTGCAGGTCATCCGCCAGCTTCGTATCCGCCTGGCCCACCGGATTCGCCGCGAACCACGGCTCCCCGCCATAGATGTCCTGCTCCGCCTGCGCCGCCGCAAACTCCGCCAGCGAAGCCACGATATTCACCGAATCATTCGCCATCTCAAAGATACTCGCCGCATCCTCCACCTCCGCCTTCTCACGCCGGGCCCGTGCGCGATGGTCAAAAATATCCTGCGCCTCCTGGCTCCACTTCAGGCGGTTCGCCCGCCATTGAACAAGGCCCGCATCATAGCCCGCCTTCTGCGTCCGCGCCCACTGCACCAGCCTCACAGCCCGAGTGCCCCCATCCGCCGCCAGCGCATCCTCCAGCGGCGTCTTCTTCCGCTTGCGCACCAGCGCCGCCTTCGCGCGCAGCGCCGCCAAGATGTCAGCAGCAGAACCCCGCGCAGGCGAGGAACCAAGGGCCGCAGAAGAGCCAGCGGCAGAGGCAGGAGAAGGGAGCAGAGGCATGCGAAGAAAAAGGAAAATCGAGGTTCAAAACATCATTTGAATTCCCCCTCCGAGTTCTCCACTGCGTCAGGCTGTCTGCTCAAACTCCTTGGGTCTGAAATTCGAAGCGCAAGCGAAAATGTTTTCTGCCTGCGAAAAAAAGTAAAAGCACTCTCGGGGTTCGCTTCTCGGCTGCTTAGCAGCTCGTTCCGGTTTCCGTCAGTTCCTTTTTTTCAGTCCTGTAGCTGACTTCTCCACAGCTAGACCAGTTTTCGAAAAAAGGGGCCTATTGAACCGGCGAGCGAAGCGGCCCCAGTGGCAAGGCGAGAGAGCCGCCTGCTATTGAACAATAAGAAGCAAACGACCAACGCAGCCAATGGGGCCGCTTCGCCGTCCGGGCAATGGGACTGGATTTTCGAGAGTTGGTCTATTTCCTTCTGCGGCCTCTTCGTATTGCAGTCCCGGTTTCGCTTCGCGGCTTCCCTGTAGTCGGCCAGGAAATGGACCGCACACCTCGTCACCGGCCGCACTTTGCTCTGCGCAAATACATAACCATCTGCCTCGCCCATCCGTTCACCTGCACCAAGGTAAGGCCCTGGTTATTGAGGCAGCAATCTCTTCAGATCGTCCTCGAGTTCTTTTCTGCTCAAGGACTCATTTTCCAAGTCATAAGAATGTACCTGAAAGGCAGCTGTATGCTGTGCCCAGGCCACACGATCCGCCGTGCGGAGCTGGCGCAGTGTGTGGCTGAGGGTGCCTTGCACCGTGAATTTCGGATCCTGTTCCCTCAGCTTCCAAGCATAGGCGGCGGCCACGGTGACAAGCTGAGCACACAGTGGATGTGCTTTGGCGTAGGCATTGCGGCTTGCTCGCTCAAAGTAGCCCTGTATATCATCGGGGTTCATTGGCAGATGCAGAAACTCCCCAGCCCAGCTTTTCGGACTGCGCACTTGTACTCCTTTGACGAGGTCGGCGCACAGGGCAGCCAGCACCTTCACCCGTGTGTGCAGTTCGTTCTCATCAGACTCAAGAAGCTCCTTTGGCTTCAAAGCTGTTTCACGTAGGCCTCTCGCGTTGAATTCCTCAAGGTTAACGCCACGCGCAAAAGCTTGCTCGAGGAGTCCGTCGCGGATCTTGGCTCCCACACTGAGGCATGCGAGATCTGCGCCAGGGGCCATCCCAATCTGGTGAATGCTGTCATCCAATTGCCGCATTGTTTGGCGCAGGGGTCTCTGAGGTAGGGGCTGCTTTGACTTTTCAGTTTCTAATGCCGCAGGTTGCGCAGCTTCAGGGTTGGCGGTGGCAATCATAGGGCAACAATTTCAGTCAACTCGCAAAGGGGGAATATTTCCGCTGGTTTTCAAGCCTGATCTCAGGATCAAGTCTAATTTGAATAAAGGTTCAAAGTGGAGACTCATCGGGGAGGGTCAACCAGCGATGTGGGACGCATAGCATGGAAATTATAATTCCCATAGAGAGGAAAAGCAATACTTAAACTCTCAAAACGGTAAGCCGTCGAGACGAACACAGTCACAGCAGTCTGCCGGGCAGTCATCGACGGAGCGTGATCCATAAGAGGGCAGTTGTAATCATTTTAGACAGGGATACAAGACTTTTCGTCAGAAAATAAATGAGATTGGCGGCGATCCCCCTTACTTAGATGATTCTGTGCTCGGTGGCCGGGGGAGGCCAGGCGCGCCATTTGGTCGTACCTGCCCTGGATGCAGAGTGAGACGAAAGCTCGGCTCTGGCTGGTAGTATGGAACGATCGGCACCTCCGGCTGAAACATGAAATACCGCATTAGGTTGAAGTAATTGGGGTTCTTGTAATCAAAGTTGAGCATGGCGTTCTGATAGGCCTTCTTCGCGCATCCATCCGTATCCCGATATAGAAACAGCGGGTTATCTTTTGCGTCCACCACCTGCCAGTCATACCCCTCCTGGCTCACCATACGGAAGAGCCTGCGCGCCTGCTCCCAGGCAATCAGCCGCGTCACCCGCCCATTCCCATCTTCAAACGGGTGGATGTGAATGAGATGCGCATGAAAATAAGCCACATAGTGCGCACGGCGGATCCATGCCTCATGGTCATCATCTCTCGGCCAGTGCTCAGGGTTGCTCGGGTCGGGGTCCGGCACCGGCTGTGGGTTAAGCTTAGCCTTAAGTTCCTGTGCCTTCTCAAACAGCTTCTGGTAATCCTCCTTCACATGAGCCGGGCTGGAAAAGTGAACAAAACCTTTTTCCGTCTGAACGAAGTTGGCTTTAACTTTCAATTCCCCCGGAACCCCATCCTTCAGGTAGCCCTCAAACAGCTCCCGGTGCAGGGTCATGATCTGCCACAGATCTGGCAGCAGGCTTTGGTCGTTGTTGGACCAATACTCGATAGCTTTTGTCAGAAAACGCGGGAGATCTTCAGGTTTGGTTCCCGGGTAGAGGTCTTCAGGCTTACGTTCGGACATAAGGGGGGATTCTAGTGGCTTTTATCCATGGTATGCAGTGAACCTTAGTTTGTTTGTATAGTGCGTAGAAAGGCGTTGCCAAGCGAAGAGTGTAAAAGAAAGATCGTACTCGTACTAACAGCGCTGCTTGAATGACCATTCCCGACTCCCTCCAACAAATTTACTTCCTGGGTGTTCATCCTGAAAAACAAAGCGCAGTAGCGGAGCACCTCCTCCTGTCCAATGCAAAAGAACCACTCGAGCACGCCGGGCGCTGGCATCTCTTTGCCCGGCTCGCACGCCCCGGACTCATCGCGATGCGCTCCGTCACTCGCACCACCGGACTCGACCTCTTCCTGCTCGACCAGCAGATGGAAGGCGTGGAAGACGTAGCTGAAATTCTCGGCTTCGGCTTGCACAATAGCCCCTCACCCACATCTCCCGGCAAAGCCTCCGGCTGGCCGGATTTTGAGCTACAGCAGTCAAACGGCAGTCCGGGCTGCCTCTTCCTGACCTTTGTCCGCCTCAATTGGGACGCACTCATGGACCACGCTGTCTGGACCCAGTGCCATCTCTCCCCACCCAGCCGCACTCAGGTGTTGCGGGCCATCGCCGCCACACTCACCCGTGCCGCTCACCTCTGCGCCCACTCCGATCTACTCGAGCATTTCCACATCGTCGGGGGCACCGGCGACTGCGACATCATCATCACCGGAGTCGTGCGCCGCCGCACCGCCCTAGATCGCTTTCTTCTCATCCTCGCCCAGCTCGGCACCGACTCCCTGGCCGCAGAGCTTGGCCTGCCACCGGCAGCAGTCGCAGAACTCACCCTCTGGTACCCCATTTGCGCCTCCAGCACCACCGAGCTAGGCGTGCCATGGGGCGACTACGCCGAAGTCCAGCACGTCACCCGTCAGGTCATCGAAAATCATCAACCAACCTACAAGCACACCCATCAGGCCGCAGCAGCCACCGCCTACACTAGCTCCCCCCAGGAGCTTGCACGCCACGCTTTGAACCAGCCAGAACTCAAGCTTGGCCAGCGCTTGGACACCCTTCTCGAAGGCGGCCTCCGTTCCGCCGTTTTCCTGCGCCGCACCCACAGCTTCCTCACCGATGTCCGCCGCGCCGTCGGAGCCATCACCCCCCCAGAATGGACCCTCCAGGCAGTCCTCGGAGAGGCAGACATGCTCCTGCGTCGCAATGAGGAAGTCAGCACCGCCTCACCAACCGCGCAAGACCGCGCAGGCCAGCCCCCTCCAGACGCCCTTTCCAATCTCCTCCTCCTTCTCGGCCGTCTCGATGCACAAAACGCTCTCGAGCCCGACTTCCCCCGCCGCATTGCTGTAGTCATCACCTTTGACCGTCACTCGCACCTACCTGCCCCCACCCGCCAGGCCCTTCTCCAGGTCGTCGCCACCGCGCCTGCCTCCTCCTGTCCAGTACAGCAGCATTCCACAGCCGAAGATCTCGAAGCACTCGAGACCTGCAAAAATCTCCTCACCAAAATGCTCCACACCCGTCGTCGGGAGGAGTACCGCATTCTCGAGCGCATGGTGGAGCGCGCCGTCACCCTCCAGCGCCAGCACGATCTCTCCCGCGAGCTACGCAGCCTCGCCCGGCTCATCCTCCGCCGCCTCGCCCGTGCGCTCGCACGGCTGGTCAGAGAAGGCAGCGCTGCCGACCCCAAGATCGACGATCCTGCACAAGCCCGCAGCAACGAAGACGCCCGTGGCAATGAAAAATTCATCGCCTCCGGCATGCACCTCGACCGCACCCTGCAGCATCACGCACGCGGTTCAGTCCCTCTCCTGCTCGCCACCGCTACCCAGGCCCGCTCCGCAGACCATTTCGGCTCAGAGACCACCCTCACCTCCGCCCTCGGCGCATCCGCCAGCTCCGTCGCCCGCCGTCTCCTCCATCATCTAGATCAGCACATACCAGACTCTATCAGGCAGGTGGATCACTGGAGCCTCCTCAAAGAAGCCCTCGAAGACCTCAAAGCTCCCATCCTCTACGCCAGCCACGACCCCAATTTCGAACTCATCACCCCCCTGTGCATGATCCGCGTCCCACGCTGGGTCATCTGGTACCCCACCGTCTCCTCTTATGTCCTCCACGAAGTCGGGCACGAGGTCTTCCACTGCGGCAGACTGCGCATCCAGGCAGACAGGATAGCCTGGGCCGCCATTCAGCAACTCCTTCCACGTGACAAAGAAACAGATGCATCCGGCCTCCCAGATCAGCCCACAGCCCTCTCTGCCGCCACCTCTTCCACCAATACAGAATGGAAAAAAAACATAGCCTTGTTAAAATGCCATCTCATCGGCACCCAGGAGCCCGAGCCTCAGGTCACGCTCGACCCGGCAGCCGGGGCACCAGCCGCCGTCTTGTGGATCGAGCAACTCCTCTCTGAACGTATCGATCCCCTCATCAATCCACAATCCTTTGCCGCCAGGGATTGGTACGAACAGCTCGACGAAGTCGCCGCCCAGCTCTTCTGCCACCGCTACTCCTACTGGCCCGAAGACGGCTCCGAAGTCGGTTCCGACCGCCACATCTACGACGTCCTCGAGCACATCGCCCCCCTCAGCCACCGCATGGAGCGCACCCACCGCCTCCTCTGCATTACTCGCGAGCTCGCCGTTCGCATCGCCCTTCGCCTCATCGAAGCCGCCGAGCACGGCCAAAATCCCTGGCACATGAGCGAAGAAGCCCTCATCGCCTGCGTCCAGTCCCAGGTGGACATCTTTCGCCAATGCCTCGCCCGCTGGATCGCCGCACCACCAGTCCCCTTCGAAGACAACAAACAGAACCGTCGCCTCTACCAGGACGTGCTAGACATCTACCATCAGCTCCTCGACTTCCCAGTGCAGGGCCCCCAGGACGAGCCCAACTACCAAACCCCCATCGGCAAAGCCCTCAACTGGGGCATCTTCGTCGCCCTTCTAGCCGCCAGCCACGCCATCATCACAGAGCCCCCCGCCGTCGCCATTACCCAGCACCTTTGGCAGGCCATATTCAAGACTAGCCGCGACGCAGACACCGCCACGCCAAGCCAGCGCGCTCAGGAGGACCATATCGTCGCCTCACTCAGTCAGGGCATCGTGCCCGCAGCCACCTCCCTGTGGCCCGAGCGCCTGCCCCGCAGACTCCACGACGCTCTCCGCAAAACAGGCAGCAGCGTCAACCTCCCCCAACGCTTCGCCCTCACCCTCGCCCTTGCAGACTGGATGGTCGTAAATGACGAGGTCGATACCGTGCTCTCACCACAGCGAGGTCCTGCAACATGAGATAAAAGTGAGCGTGGGGGCCATGATAAGAGCCGAGCATCCAGCATCGAAAACTGGAACGAAGCCCCATCTCCCGCTCCCACCCTCTTTACCTTTCCTCCTCCAATCCATCTCCACCACCCTCATCCGCAAAATCATCCGGCGTCGCGCAGGGCAGGGGGCAAAACCCGCCGCCCGCTGCTCCACACTGAGGCCGCAGACCTTCGCGTTCTGATCCAGCGCCTTGATGCGGACAGTTAGCACGATTGGCGTTGCAGGCGGCGCGGCATCCTTCCTGCCCAGCGCCCACGCTCACCCCTCCTGCGGCATGCCAGACAGGAGGGGGCTGTTCATGGCGCTAGACTCCGGCAGTGTACGGCACTTCCAGATCCACGATGGCGCGGGGGGCGAATTTGTAGATGCCGGTGCCGTTCAGCAGATCCTTCTCACCGGTCGGATTCGCGTCGGTCACGGGGACTTTCACCATGACCTGGATCTTGTAGCATTGATTGGCCTCCACGGAGTAGCCGGCCACCGGCGGGAAGCGGCCTTTGATCGGCGTGATGAGCTGCCGCACACCGTTCGGCTTGGCCAGGATGGTGCCTGCGGTGGCCATGGGCGGATTTTCGGCCGGTGGGGCGATCTTCTCGATGTTGATTTTGACGTTGTCAGTGGCCTTCTTGAAGTTGGCCAGCCGGACCGACACCCAGGCATGGTCTGCGCTCGGCAGCTGCGGTGCGCTGTCTCCCTCAGGCTCACTGCGGAAGCCGAGGGACACCATGATGTTGAAGACTCCGGCACTGCCTCCCGCCAGGATCAAGGCGCTGATCACTTTCGATACAATGTCTGAGGTGGCCGTCTCCGAGTTATAGACGGCGATCAACTGGGCCAGAAGGTCGAGTTTGAAGGCTGAGACGAGCAGGAAAGAGACGACAAACATGACCACGGGCTTCATCGTACGCCGGTTGAAGAGGGCGAGGAAGAGGGTCGAATTGAAGATGAGCGAGAGCCCGCTCTCCAGCAGTACCGCCACCACAAAAAACTTCGTCAGCGCAGCGAGGGAGGCCTGGTAGATCCTGTCATTGCCGAGCATGAGGGGATTCTGCAAGGCCGGATTCGGTGCATCCGCAGTGGGCGCCACAGCCGGTGGCACCACCACGGGTGCAGGTGCTGCCTGCGCGATGGCCTGGCCGGTCAGGGAAAGGCACCACAGGGTACAGATCAATGTGAGGAGCAGTTTCATGGGTAGGGGTGTTCAGGTTTCCAGGGCGGAGCCAGCCATGGCATGGCCGCTAGTCTGGCACGTGGTAGAACGTGCCATCATTCAGCCGCCTCGCCACCTTTTAAGCGAGCTTGTAGTCGATGTACAGCGATTTGGGCTTGGTGGGATCAATGGTCACCGAGGCTGCGGCCTGGTTCTTCCGCCACTGCGCCCACTCCGCCGGGGTGGCGGTGTCTTTGAAGGCGGCCTCCGCCTCCTTACCCTCCGCAGTCTGGGCGTTTGCGGGGTCGTCTGCCCAGCCGATGTCAGACCGCACCACGCGCCCCTGGGTTTTTTCCAGCAGAGTGCGGTACAGTTTGTTGGCGGGCATTTTCCACTGGCCTTTCGGGCTCCGTGTCAGCGCCACTTGGCGGTCCACCGGAATGAAGGCCACCAGTTCGTTCTGGCGCGTCATCATTTCCAGGCCCTTCCTGCTTGCCGTCGCATTGTGGCTGCCGTGGTGCCCCACTTTGTAAAACACCGTTTGGTTCAGCAGCTTCTCCGCCGTCGTCGTGTGCGTGGTGCCATCCTGCACATAGGTAAAGGGCTCCTTCGGCTCATGCCAGGAAAGCCAGTGCCCCTCCTGCGCATCCGCCGGAAAGAGCAGCACCTTGCCATCGCTGATCCGCTCGATCGCCAGCGCCAGACTCGTGTTATTCGTCAGGTTGTCCAGTTGCAGCGCCAGGTCGGTCGCACCGTAGAGCCACTCTGTATCCACGCGCCGCCAGGCATTGTCTGCGTTTTGATAGCTCCCCTGGAGAAAGGCGCTCACCCGTGGGTCAGTTTCCTTGCAGCGAAAGCGCGTATCAAAGGGCATATTCGGCTCGTCCATTCCTGCCGGCGCACTGTCGCTGTCGGCAGCGCCCGCGTGCAGGCTGTCAGCGATGCCATAAATATCCGGGCTGCCGTGTTCCCCCATGTCCTTGAGCTTTTCCTTGTCGCGCGGCGGACCCAGCACGTAGAAGCGGAAGCCCGGCACCCAGTTCGGCTCCAGCGCAGGGCCGCCTGGACTGTGGTACACCGCCTTCACGCTCTCCCCCTTGGGCGTCTTCTGTCCCGTGCGCACAAAGGTCATCCCACTGTCCACGGTCTTGGCTGGCCCGGCCTTCGCGCCCAGATTCGCCAGCCCATCCGCTCCGATAGCAAATTCCAGCAGGCTGCCCATCGCCGCACCCATCGCTGTAGCGGCCGCCTCACCGGGAGTTTTTGCCAGGCGCTGCACCGCTAGGCCCACGGCCTGCCCGAGGTCGCCTTTGTATTTCTCAAGCGACTTGGCCAGATCATCCTCAGGGTTTTCCGTCCACGCCATCCACACATGGTCCACCGTCATCTTCTGGAATTCACTCTTCAGCGTGTGAAAGCCGCTCACATGGTCCTGGTGCTCATGCGTGGCGATCATCAGGTGAATGTGCCCACCCGTGGTCTTATGAATGTGGGCGACGATTTCATCCATCTTGTTGCCCGTCGTCACCGCTCCCAGCGTGCCGCAGTCGATGAGCATGTGCACCTCCTTGCCGCCTGGGTCAAACGTCACCAAAAAGCAGTCGCCCAGCCCCTGCCGGTACATCCGCACCCGCACCGGCGTGTGGCCGCCAGGGGCAGATTTCTTGGTCGATTTGGCGGTAGCTTTTTTGGGCGCAGCTTTCTTCGCAGCAGATTTCGTGACAGCTTTCTTCGCAACTTTTTTCGTGGCAGATTTCGTGGGCATGATGAACTCCGGTTATCTGGGTTGATTAGCAGCGGTGCACTGCGGCGATGGCTTCAGCCCCGGCACCGAATCCCTGGCCAAAGTAAGTATTGCGCAGCCCCTCGGTGCCAGACATCGCAAAGCTCCGCTGGCGGTTCTCGCGCCCTGAGGTCAGCGCTTTGCGCACGCAGTATCTGATTTCGTCCTTGTGGAGGTCCGCGATCACCGTACTCCCGCCTTCAAAGCGGATTTGCTCTCCATTTGGGAAGTCAGGGTCCGCAGGCACCTCACGGTGCTGGAAGAGCCCCACGACCAACTGCGGCACGGTGCCTCCGTCCGGATTCGTGCGGAACGCAAAGCGCGCCGTCCGCACCTCAAACGATAGGCTCAGGTCCACGCCCAGATACTTCGCGTCCGCCTTTCCTTCCGGGGCGTTGGCAAAGTGGTCCTTCAGCATGTGGTGAATATCTCGCCGCATGCCGACTTCCAAATCAAAGAGGTCTTTGCGCGACTTCACGTAAATGGTGTCTGACGCTGCTGGGCGCAGCTTCCGCAGCAGATCGTTCAGTGCAGGGGAGGCACTCTCACCAGTCTGCGGCCCATACCAGCGCAGGCTATCCACACTCAGCGTCCTCACATCACGCGGGTAGATGCCGCGCTCACGGAAGGACTGGATGAAGGCGGTCCGGTAGTTCAGGCAATCATTCGCCACCATGTCCAGATCCGCCGTGATCACCGCGCGCAAAAACTCCCCAAAGGTGATGTCCACCGGCGGGCAGTAGTCGATGGCACGCACACACATCGTCAGCACATGGCGTGCAGACTTGGCCGCCTCATCCGCCAGGCGCTGCGCCAGGTCAGGATGAATGGCGCCAGGCTTCAGCATGCCGCTCCCCCCCGTTGCCAGTCGCAGCAGGTCCGCCACGCGGAAATTGTAAATGCGCAGGAAAGCATCAAACACCGCAGACACCAGCAGCGCCCCGCGATTGTGCGGCTCCAGAAACTGAGTATTCGTACTGTCCTGGTAGGCGGATGGATCCGGCTTTTTGCCGATGTAAACGCGCAGCGCACCACGTCGCCCGCTGCTGCGCCCAAACTGGCCCGCCAGTTGGCTCAGCAGGCTTTCCTGCGTGCTTAACTGCCCGCGCGTCGCCATGATCTGGTGGTACAAGATCTCCGGGAAAGTGAAGTGCTGAAACACCGCCACGATGTCCGCAAACGCCTCATGAAAGGCCAGCACATCCGGGTTGCTCGGGTTCAGGAAATTACGGTTCATCCCGTCCAGCAGCGCATGCGTGGTCTCATGTGCCACGATGTCATGGGAAAGGCAGCTAAATACCATGCTCCCAGGCATGTGATTGCCGGGGTCATCCGCAGACGCATTGAAATAGCCAAACAGCAGCGCCACCCGGCCAGGTGTGTAGTAGGCATTGGCCTCGCGCAGCGCATGCGGGTAGATGAGCAGGCGCTGGCAAAACTGCGTGTCATCGGCCGGTCTGGCCGGATTCGGCTTATGCCGCCACAGCGTGCGGCGCCCCAGTGCGTGCTCGAAGTTATGGATCGTCAGGCTCGTCACCGCATACACCATCTGCTGGTGAAACTGCGGCGTGCCCTCGCTCGGCGGCAGCCCCCGTTGCGCCAGAATGCGTGGGTGATCCAGATCCACCGGCTCATAGCAGCAGTTGCTGGGCGGGTCCACATCAATGACCTCCACATACTCGCCCTTCGGTCCCTTCTCCAGCGTTTCCCACGGCACACGGAACGTCACATGGCTCACCATCTGCAAATCCAGATTCGTCTCCAGGCTGGGATCCACCGTATAGCCCCGCAGCTCGCGAAACGGAGGCCGAGGCGGCACAAAGGAGTCACTCGGCACGGTGGAGGCAGACGTAGCCACGGCAGTCAGCGGCTTTTGGCTGGGAACAGGAGCGCTTGGCATGGTTGGCAAGAGGGATGGCTGTAGTTATCAGACAGCGTGCTAAGAGGAATTGTGACGAACGCGTTGCGGGCGTCACAATAATGCTGATTATGACGGTAATGGCATAAGGAAACACATGTGGTTAAAAGTCAAACAATCATGGGTGAAAACTTTTCCAGCGCCCATGGATAGGCTCATTAAATCTAAGAAACACCCAAAGAGATAGAGAAGTGACAAGCCCACAGCCCCTCCCAATCCACCCTGCATACCGCAATACCCCAGCGCCGGTAGGGAACCGCTGCGCGGGTCCGTAATTTCGGGTCTGCAACGACGCAGGCATTCAAAAAGGTCCGCCGTCCACGTCGTGGCCGATCAACAGGCGCACAGCGCCCACTCAGTTAAACAAAATGGACTGCTTTTCAAAAGAGGTGATACCCAGCATCCAGCCTCCAGCCTCCAGCATCCAGTATCCAGCCTCCAGTATCCAGCCTCCATCTCCTCACTCTCTCCGGTGCATCTCCAGCACCCGCTCCCGCACAGACAGCGCGATCTCCTCCGGCGTCGCGTAGGGCAGGGGGGCAAAACCCGCCGCGCGTTGCTCCACGCTCAGGTCATAGAGTTTGGCGATCTGATCCAGCGCCTTCAGCCGCACAGACAGCATGGGCGGCGTCACCGGCGCAGGCGGTTCAGCATCCTCGTCGTCCTCCGCCTCCGCCATCACATGCGGGAACGTCGCCTCCACCGTCTGCCACAGCGCCGCGCTGATGTGCTCCCGCAGCAGCGCGAAGTCCGACTCCGACTGCGGAGCCTGCGCCGCGCGTGCCGCTCTGCTTTGCAGCCACAGCTCACGCGCCTGCTCCACGCCCAGCCCCAGCACCCGCGCCACCGCCAGCAGCGGCAGCCCCTGGCGCACATGCAGCTCAAAAACGATCTGCGGCAGCGTCAGCCCCAGCGCCCGCACACGCTCCAGCCAAAGGCGCAAACCGGACGGCGCTGGCGTGGCCGCACCCATGCCGCCAGCACTCTCAGAAGATTCCCGCAGCGCATTCGCACTCGGGAGATCAGCCGCATTCGCCCCCGCTGAGCCAGCCCTATCAGCCCTATTCTCCACCTCCGCCGCACCCACCGCTGTCTCCGGCACCTTCGTGCGCCGCTGCCTGCCCCCGCCAGCGCGGGCTGTTGTCGAAGAAGTACGGGCCATGGTCAAGAATGGTTGAAGGTGGTAGGAACAGGTAGCCGAAGAAACATGCCACGGCCTACCACAACCGATTGGGTCCCACTTTAGAGATTTCAACCGATTTGTTTCAAACACCCGCAAAAGACGCGCCGCCAGGGCAGGGGCAGGAGCCACCCATGTCCTGACCGCCTCCCCTGCACCCGTCAATTTTCAATTCTCAGTTTTCAGTTCCCAGTTTACAATCACCCACACCCCATTCATGGCACCCACACCACGCTCCCACTCGCTCCCACTAGCATGAAACAATCGACCCTCCGTTCGAACGTCCTTTTCACTCTCCTCGTCCTCCTCGTCCCCGCCGCGCTTGTTTACATCGCCGCCAAAGTCCACGCCGACCGCCAGTTGCAGCTCTATGAAGAAAGCATCAGCCAGGACGGCAAGACCGCCATCGCCCACGTCGTGAAGATGAACGAGCTGCGCCTGACCATGCCCGGCAAGACCCCGCAAGAACTCAGCGCCATCGCCTTTCCACCGCTCCCCGCCGGCTTCACCCTGCGCCCCGTCACCGCCGCCGAGCGCGAAAAATACCCCGCTCTGGAAGACTCCGACTACCTCGTGCAGCAGACCGCCCCGCCCTACCTCGTCATCCCCAGCGACGCACCGCCCCTGCACCTCGATCTCAATGCCCCCGCCACCGCCCCAGCATCAGCGCCCGCCGCGTCGCCCGTGAAGTGAGTCCCCTCACTCCCGCAGCGCAAACACCTCATACATCCGCCGCCACGCATTGGGATACACGTCAGAGGTCAGGTAGAAATTCATCGGGTAGGTACGCCCGTGGATCGTGATTTCGCCAAACAAGTACTCGGAGGAACCGTCGAAGAAATTCTTCCGTACAGCCCGGTCAAACCGCACCACGTGGCCCGCAGGCACCACCGCCACCCGGTTCTCCGGGCCGCTCATCACATTCGACAGATCATAGATCTCCCGCATGTCATTCGGGCGGCGGTTGTCAGGCGCATACAGCCGCATCTCCACCTTCGTGCGGATCTCACGCCCCAGCACCTGCGCAAAGCGAGCGTCCTTGGAGATGTCCTTGTTTCCCATGTTCAGCAGCATCATCACGCAGCCCGGCAGCAGCAGGCAGGCCGCAGCCGCAAACAGCGGGCGGAGGAGTGGGGAGAAACAGCGTTTCATGCAGTTCAATGTCTCGGCAGCAAAGGGTGGAACAGCCGCGACTGAAACACCGGGCCCAGCCTCTTCGCCTGCCCGTCCGGTTTCGAGTGCGGACTCAAGTCCCGAACCTCGCTGAACACCAACGGCGCTGCAAGCACAGACCCTGCAATTCTCAGTGGATTGAGCGTGTTCATGCCCACGATGTTATGCACCGGTATAAGATGCCAGTGATGAATGGCACTTGATTAAGGCGCAGTTTCGCACCTTTGCGGCCTTCCAGTCTCAGTCTTCTTGAGCCCTGAAAGGGCGGCGGACTCAGCCCAGGGTCAGCCGAGCCTCAGCGAGGCGACCCTGGGTTACCGCCAGCAATGCCGTGAAGCAAACCCAGCGCAATCGCAACACACCAAGCTCACCAGCAGCGTCTGCATGGACATCCGCCGCACAGCGGTTGCTCCCTTAAGCCCTCCCTTAATCAAGGGTCATTCATGGCAGGCATTTTGTTCACTACGGCCGCAGCTCCTACGAACGCTCTCCGTTTTTGCGTCTTTTAGCGGCCATACCTTCGGCCCACGCCTATGGCATGGCCACAGTGCAAAGGGCCCCCTCACTCCGCCACAAAGAATAATCCCTCATGCTCCGTGAACCACTTCTGCCGCTCCTCCTCCAGCGCGCCCAACGCGCGGAGCTCCGCTAGCTGCGCCACCGCAAAGGAGCACTGCACCAGCGTGTGTTTCCCATCGAACTCGGTCGTATCAAAGGCCACGTCCACTTTCTGCGCCGCCACATTCGCTGTGACGGTGTGCTTGTGGTCCTTTTGTTCCGCTGGCGACTCAAACTTGAAGGCCCGCTTCTCTCCCGCCGCCTCCAGCGCCAGTACCACCTGCTCCATCATGTGCGTCGCCCACTGACCGAAGGTGGAATTGTTCACCTTCTGAGTGCCACGCATCGTGACATACAGCAGGCTGTAATCCACGCGAAATGTCGGTCCCTTGGTGTAGCCGATTTTCTGCAGCGAGACCACGTAGTCCAGGCCCTTCACCAAGATGTTGTCCAGTCCCTCAGCGTGGACACCGCCCAGCTTCGAGCTCATCAGGTACCCCTTGGCCTTCGGCGGGTGCGCCTCCGCTGTTTGAGTCGGCAGCGCGTCTGCCGTCAGCAGCAGCTTGTACCAAGCCTCCGCCGCCGCCGCTCGCGCCAGTGCCTCCTTTAGCAGGGCACCCTCCTCCGGGGCCAAGAAGGCATCTCCACCGCCATAGACTCCGTTACGGCCGATGCGCACGCGCTTTTGTCCCTCAGCCGTCACCACCTCAAACACCGTCTTCCAGTACTCCTCATGGAGTTCCTTGCGGAAATCCTTCCCGCTCAGCGCCGCCGCACAGGCCTCCATGAATGCCGCCCTGTCATCCAGATTCAGCGACTTGTCAGGAGTTGTCAGCGCCATGCAGTGCACTTGGATGCCCGTGCCGCCTATCGTCGGGATCTCAGGACGCTGCACCCACACCGTCACCTCCAGTCCCTTCGGATTCGGCACCTGAGACACCGGCACCGTGATGTGAAAGTCATCCATCGGTATTAGCCGACCCTCCGCGTGGATCGCCGAGGCCAGTAGAGAAAAGAGAAAGGCGAGCAGGAAAGGAGCAGCAGTTGTCTTCATGGTTAGAGGCATCGCAGCGTGGCATGAAATGCCAGTGGCTGTCACGCGCAAAATTGAAAAGCTTAGCCGCACGCAGACAGCCCAAAGCAAACCCGACTAACGCAGGGAATACGAAGGCGCATGCTGAGAAGAAAAAGATGCCAGTCATGAATGGTACTTAAATAAGACGCTTTGTCATACCTTAGCGGCCGTCCTGTCTCAGTCTTCTTGAGCCCTGAAAGGGCGGAATAACGTAGCCCAGGGCAAGCGTGTGCGGAAAAATGGGGTCAGGATGCAAATAATTGACAAAAAAAGACACCCTCATACGGCCATAGAAAGTGCGCATGCACCCATCACCCTATCCCGCTACGTATCCGTCTCCACCTCGCCCCATGGCGTCGTGGAAGTCAGCCACAGCAGCGCGTGATGCCGCCGCTCCACCACGCGGCCAAAGAGAGGGGCGATGCCGTGGACGCCGCGCAAGTAGTCATCCCGCACGGCCCAGTGCTGCCGCAGCGTGAGGTCCAGCAGGTCGAGGATCCGCGCCTTGGAGTGCATCGCAAACGTTCGCTGCATGCCCTCGGCGGACTCCAGCCGGCGCAGAATGCCCGCCATGCGCCCGCAGCCGCAGAGAGTATCGGGCGAGTTGAGCCACCACAGCCGTTTCAGCGACCACAGCAGCACCCAGGACGATTCCAGATTCCACTTCATGTCCGTGTCCGTCTGCTCATCATGAAACGGCGTGGCCATGTACTCCGCCTCGGCAGGCGACAGGTCAGGCATCAGTCCGCAGCGCTCCATCGATTCACGGATCTCCGAATGCGGCGTCCCATCCGCGCAGCAGCCCAGCTGCCACAGGATCATGGCCCGCCGCAGCGTTTCATGCGGACTCCGGATCACCGCCTCCGCATCATCGCTCACATACAGCGGCTGTTCAAAAATGCGGTAGCCCTGGCTCCGCATCTTGCGGTTGGAGGCCTTCTGTCTCGCGAGTTGTGCTGCGGTTGCCATGCGTGAACGATGACGGTTGATGGGCCAATGTTCAAGCACTCGTAATGCGCCTGCGGATTAGTGATTCCAAGCTGCCTGCGTGCCAGGCATCCGATTCCACGACTATGGCAAGTGACAAACAAGACTCTGTAAAAAACTTAAAAACACCTAGACTCCCGGCTGCGGCACTTCAACATCGCGCCCAAGAGGCAGCGCCCCGCGGTGCTCCCCCCGCAGTGAAGCTGCGCCACCAGATATCTCATCAAGCTCCAAGACCTATGAAAACAGCGTTTCTACTGCTCGCCATGCTCAGTCTCATGTGCCTCAGGCCGGCCGCCGGTGCCGAGACTGCTCCAGCCACAGCCGCTGGACGAACGGAACTGCAGCAGCTCGTGGAAGACAAGGAAGGCCAGGTGACGAAAGAAGAGGCCGAGTTCGGTGATGCCGAAAAGGCCCTGAAAGACGCGCTGAGTGCGAAGCCAGCGCTTAGCCCCGAGGCGTTTACCGAGATCGCTCAAAAATTCCGCACCGCTTACGAGAAACTCAATCAAAGCCGTGGCGAGCTGCTCCGTCTGCAAAAAGCCGAAGAGCAAGCCAAGCCAACCGTGGGCGGCCTCAGCGGAATGGGAATTGTTGCCATCGTTCTGGTGGTGGTGCTGGTGTGCATCGTCGCTGGCTTTCTGTTCAAAATGCGCAACAGCAGCGCACCTCCGCAGGATGATGCAGCAGCGCGCGTGCGTCTGGCGCAGGATGTGACCATCGGTGCCATGACCTTCATCGTGGTCATCTCCGTCTGCACGCTGCTGTTTGCCGGCATCAATGCCGCCCTGCCTCCCTACAATGAGCAGAAGACCGCGCTGTTTTTCGACATGGCCAAATGGGTGCTGGGCACCATTCTGCCCGTCGTGGGTGCCTGGGTCGGTGGCGTCATGGCCTATTACTTTGGCAAAGACAACATGCAGACCGGCGTCAAGCTCGGGCAGCTCAGCGCGCAGCAAAAGCTCGATAGCAAAACCGCCTCCGACACCGATGTGGGCCTGAACATGGATGCAAACCTGGCTGTCTTCACGGTCCCTGCGGGCACCGAGCTGAAGAATGTGACGCTGAGTCAACTGATCACGGCCTACACCAAGAATGGAAAGGAATACAACCGGCTGCCGATTTTGGACAGTAACAATCTGCCGCTGGCCTGCCTCCACCGCAGCACGCTGGATTCCTTCAAAAGCAAGCTGGTCAGTGCAGGCACCCAGGACCAATTTGACACGACGACGTTTGAAGCCTTTTGCACCGCCGCCTCATGGGTTCCGGCCACCAGCTTTGGCACCGTGTCGCCAGAGGATAATCTGACCAAGGTGCAGTCCATCATCAAGGCTGCGGCCTGCAAGGACGTCTTCGTCACCGCAGATGGAACGCCCAGCAATCCCGTGATGCGCTGGATCACCAACGACGACATCACGAAAGTCGTGCTGAAGTGAGAAGCCGCACCCACCGCCCCGTTACGGATCACCTCCGCCATTCGGAGCCTGCAAGCCGCCACCCCGCCCCAGCACAAGCCCGTGCCGGGGAAATCAGGCCGAGTGGCATGGCACCTGCCTGAGTCCGCCTATTTCACTTCCGTGCCCTCCCGAATCACTTCCACTGGAATTCGGCAGCGACACCCGTGGGCACAGACGGATTGCCACCGCCGAGATTCGGAGAATGCCGAGGCAAACCCTCTGATCTCTGCGTTATCCAAATCTCAGCGGTGCGAGATTGATCACGCCAAGCAGCGCCGCAGGCCACACCCTCCTCGGCGCGCGGACCTCCGAGTCCGCAGCACTCCGCTAGCATCCACCGCTCCGCACGGTGCCCCTTCAGCTCCGCAAACTCAGCACCCGCTCATGCTTGCCAGCCGCTGGGTAGCCAAGCTCCTACTGAGCGCGAGCCACCTGCTGCGGACTCGGAGGTCCGCGCGCCTGGGGCCGTTGCAGCCACCGGTGCGAGATTGGCTTTCTTGCCCATGGCGGTGACGACGAAGTGACTCCCTCTTCCACACTTCAGCGCAGCGGAGTTCGGTCACTCCCGAATCACTTCCTCGCACTCCTTCGGCTCCTCGGAGTACGTCGTTCAGGATCGTAGCCCGTTCCAGAAGCTCCGCATCGCCCCAGCTCTGAAAACAGCCAGTGTAAGTATTGCAGTCCCGGCTTTAGACCATGCTCAATTGAAAAAAGGTCTGTTCGCTGAGAGGACATGCGTGCTTTCTGGAACGTAGGTCGGTCGTGTTTGGCGTCGAGGACCGCCCATGCTCCAGCGCCCACTCCGCCAAACCGCCCGACTGCGAGGACCTTCGTACGCCCCAGCGCTCACGGTGCGCTCAAGGCTGCCCGAACGCTCGCAGGCTCAAGACGTTTGCCTCACGCTCATGGACGGACGGGCTGTCGCCACGTCCATCCTACGTCCCAGCATGAAGCGCCGGGTCTGATGCTCTGCTTGGAAAACAGGCCTCTTCCTTCAGACTCATTTTCCACTGTCCTTGGTATGATCCGGAATCTGGGAAGCTCACTTCCTGCAAACGGCTCCCGAATCAACTCCCCTGTGACTCCCCGTTCCACCCTCCAGCCGCCTTGAGTTCAGGGGCTTCGTAGCTCGGCGCAGGAGAGCGAAGCAGGATCACTTCAGACTCTGACTTCATTCCTCTTCCCCTCACACTCCCTCAGCGTCCCCTGCGCTGCGGCGAGTTCGCGCGGGCCAAGGCGGGTGTAGATCTCCACCGCACGCTGGGCATGCGGCAGCCCCGCCGCGCCGCGCCCTTGCCGTGCCAGGGCCTTGGCGAGGCGGTGGCAGTCGTCGGCTATCAGTTGCTGGCGTCCCAACTTCTCGGCCAAGGCCAGCGCCTCGCGGGCCAGAGCCTCGGCCTGCGGCCAGTGCTCGCGGTCCAGCGCCAAATCGGCCAGATTGCCGGTGTAGGTGGTGATGCCTTCGGAGTCGCCGACCGCACGGGCCATGTGCAGGGCCTCACGGTAGTCCCGCTCAGCGCCATCGAGATCGCCGGAGTCGCGCTCGGCAATGGCGAGATCGTTCAGAGCCAGCCCCACATACTCGCTCTCGGCGGCCAATAGCTCCACCGCCTCACGATGGGCGGAGATGGCGGCGGGGTAATCCTTCTGCAATCGGTGGCCGAGGCCGCGCAGGCGAAGGGCGGTGGCGCGCTCGCGAACGCCTGCCTGCCCCGCGCTGCCGGGCGTAACGGCCTGCTGCCAGTGCGCTGCGGCGCGGTCCGCACAGGCCAGAACCGCCTCCACCTGCCCGCGTAGGTAGTTCACCCAGCCTGCCTCATAGGCCCGCCATCCGGCCTTGTTATGATCTCCCGCCGTCACCGCCCGGGCCTCCGCCTGCTGGCTGAGGGCCAGCCATTCATCCGAGCGGCCGGTGAAGTCGAGAAAAAGAGCAAGCGCATTGCACCCCCCCTGCAGCCGGTCATTGTCCCAGGCGAGGAAGAGCGGCAGGGCCGGGGCCACGCCGGGCCAGGCGGCGTCCAGCACGGGGAAGCGGTCGTAGTTGTCGTAGCCGTTTTCCAGGATGAGCGCCAGGGCGCGTTTCTCCAGCCGACTGCCTGTCTCCCTCACGACATCGGGGCGCTTGGCGCGCAGAAAATCCGCCACCATGGGCACCAGCGCGAAGGTCTCCTCCCTTTCATCCGGCATCACCAGCGCCCGGTTGGCCAGATCTCCCAGCGCCGTCTGCGCCGCCGTCTTTGTCAGCTCCGCCACTTCGGCGATGTGCTTCACCTCGATCTTTCGCGTGAAGTAGGTCAGCGCCACCAGCACCTGAGTTTCCGCTGGGGTGAAGGTTTCCAGCAGATCGCCAAAGATGAACTCCAGCGGGTCGTCTTTGCCCGCACCTGCCTTGCGGCACAGCTCCAGCGCAGCGTCGATGCTGCGGCAGCTCCCACGCCCGAGCTGACCCACCACCCAGCGCAGCAGCAGGGGATTGCCCCCGGTCTCTTCATACAGGTTCACCCGCTGCTCGGCGCTCGCTTTGGTCAGCAGCTCGCGGTCCACGGCCAGCTCCTCCAGCAGCTCCAGCGCCGCCTCCTGGTCCAGCTTCTCCAGCCGGATGAGGCGTGCCTCCACATCCGTGCGGCGGCGGCTGGTCACGATGGCCTTGCAGGTGGGCGGGAGATCCGCCACAAACTCATAGAGCAGGTTCAGTTGCGGCTTGTCCAGGTTCTCCAGGTTGTCGAAAATGAGCAGCACCTTTTCCTTTTCCATCGCCACCTTGATCAGCCGGGCACGCTCCGCCTCCGGCTTTTCCGTGGCGTGTGCCAGCCCCAGCAGGCGGGCGGTCTGGCTCAGGAGTTCAGGATACGCGGGCACGATGGAGTTGCTCAGCGCCACCGCGCCCTCCGGCGTGAGCTTCTGATTTTTCGTGGAGACAAACAGCACCCGGTCAAACTGCGCCCGCGCCAGCTCCGCCGCACGCACCGCCAGCGAGGTCTTGCCCATGCCCCCCGGGCCATCGATCAGCACGCCCCAGGTGCGCGTCTGCGGCAGCAAGGCCTTGGCGATGACCTCCAGCTCCTTCTTGCGCCCAAAGAAATGCGTCAGACGAGGCAGGTTGTCGCGCGTGGTTTCTGCCGCTACGGCGGCGGTCTTCGTCCCCTCATTCGCAGCCTTTGTTTCGCTGAAGCTCTTCTTCAGCCGTGCGATGATCCGCTCATGCAGCGTGTAGGCAAAGGCCGCCTGCGTCTTCGCGCTGCCAAACTGGTCATACGCCTTGCCGTGCTTGCTGCGTGCGGGCGTGTGCAGGTAGATTTGCGTTTCCTTCAGCCCCTTCAGGTCATGGAGGTCCAGGCTGATGCGGCACAGGCCCACGGGCAGGCAGAGTTTCTCCCCGTTCACAAAATGCGGCAGCTCATGCGTGCTGATGTAGTCATTCCCCAGAAACGCCGGGCTCACCAGCAGCAGGCCGAAGTCGCACTCAGAGATCGCCCCCTGGATCTCCGCGTGCCAGTTCTCGCCGGGGAGAATGTGCGTGTCCTGCCAGCGCCGAAACTCAAACTCCGCGCACGCGCCGAAGAGCTTGTCCAGCTCCTTGAGAAGCTTTTCAGACAAGTCGCCATCCGCGCGCGTGTAGGAAACAAAGTAGCGCACGAGGCGCTTCGAAGACGGTGCCGGTGAATTCATAAGAGAGAGGCTGCTCCCCCCATCCAAGCAAAGCCCGGAACATTAGCGAGGAAATAATAGGCCTGCATCACAGACTGACGTCCTTGTCTAGAAGGCCAACGGCCTTCCGTCACACAGCCCAGGCGGTGCCGAGCCTTAGCGAGTGCTCCCCTGGGTTCTGGCGGCCAATCCGGGAAGCAAACCCAGCACCCGTCCACACGACGCCAAGTGCCCGCAGCGTTGGCTCCGCCATGGCGCCGCAGGTGGCTGTGTCCTGAGTTCCGCACCCGGGCCTCCGGCTTCACGAGGGTGGCCCATTCAATGGGAAAAGAATACGCGACCAATAACAAATGTAAAACAAGCCAAAGACAATCCAACCCAAGGCCAAAAGGCGCAAGGCAGCCATCACTGCCGGCGGCCAGCGAAACTGAAAGGCCAGATGATTGAACAACAACATGAGCAACACGACAAGGTTCCCATATCGGTCGTACGGATAGGACGGTGACAAAGACAACTGCCACTGAATATCCCCGATCAACAGCATGACAATGACAGCCAGAAAGCCGTAAACAAAAGCGGGATTGTTCGGCTGGATTGGCGAGGTCAATAAGCTTCGAATCTTCATGGCGTCTCCTTCGCATACGTGAAGTCGCCGTCGCCGCCGCCCACGTCATAAAGGCGCTGCACCAGCAGCGGCACCGCCTTCTTGCGGTAGGTGACGGTGTGCAGTTTCTTCCCGTGCCAGAACGAAATGTGCAACCCTTCGGCAAAGGGCACACCGGGAGCGCTGGCCGGGAGGCCCGGCAGCAGTTCCTGCGCTACCACCACCTGGTAGTGGCTCATCTCCCGCGTTTTCTGAATCTGCAGCGCATGATTGAAGACATCCCTCACAGTGTAAACCTTCGACACCTGAAGCTGGATCTGCATGATCATCCCCACGCTTATGCTATCATCCAAAAACCAAAGGCAGCGAATCTCATTTTCAGGGCACTTGGAAAGGTAGCCCGTGAAATGTTCCAGATTACGCTTGGCTCGTTCCGCATTGATCTCATCTGCGGCGATCTGAGCAGGATCAGCAGCCTGAACAGCGCTACCAACCAGCACCAGCATCAGGAAAATTGGACGAAGAAAAGTCATGCGAATTTTTTGTGGATGGAAGGGACCTCATGAGAAACAATTCTGTCGGTCACGTCAACACCCATATGGGCCGCATCAAGCCCGCCCCAGCCCAGAATCCCGCGTCGCACGCGGCACAGCTCTGGACTGGGAGCGCCGATATTTTATCGGCTCCGGGCGTGCGTCCCTGCCGCACCGCCCCTGCACGAAGTCCTCCGCAAACACAGCGCTCCCTCATGCGGCGGAGCCCTACCCAGAGCCGGTTAAAAACCAGCGCTCCCAGCCCGGAATCCCGCGTCGCACGCGGCAAAGCTCTGGACTGGGAGCGCCGATATTTTATCGGCTCCGGGCGAACGTCCCCACCACACCGCCCCAGCACGAAGTCCTCCGCAAACACAGCGTTCCCTTCTGCGGCGGAGCCCTTCCCAGAGCCGGTTAAAAACCAGCGCTCCCAGCCCAGAATCCCGCGTCGCACGCGGCACAGCTCTGGACTGGGAGCGCCGATATTTTATCGGCTCTGGGCGTGCGTCCCTGCCACACCGCCCCCGCACGAAGTCCGCCGTAAACACAGCGCACCCTTCTGCGGCGGAGCTTCCCAGAGCCGGTTAAAAACCAGCGCTCCCAGCCCGGAATCCCGCGCCGCACACGGCACAGCTCTGGACTGGGAGCGCCGATATTTTATCGGCTCCGGGCGCGCGTCCCCACCACACCGCCCCCACACGAAGTCCGCCGCAAACACAGCGCTCCCTTCTGCGGCGGAGCTCTTCCCAGAGCCGGTTAAAAACCAGCGCTCCCAGCCCAGAAATTTCAAGGCCTCTTCCTCACGCCTTCGTCTCCTGCTTCGTCAGTCGCTCCACCAGTTCATTGGTCTCCTGGGTGTCTTCGTGGTCCCGGCCCAGCACCTTCAGCCGGCCTGCGTAGGCGCGCTGGGCGTACTTCAGGGCTTCCTGATTCTTCTTCTGCACGCCGAGGTAGATGGCGAGGTGGTAGCACGTGGTCAGCGTCTCGGGATGCTCGGTGCCGAGGGTGCGCTCGGAAAGGGCCAGCACCGCGCGGCATTCCTTTTCCGCCTCCGCATCTCGGTGCTGTTTGGCCAGCAGGTCTCCCAGCGTGCGGCGTGACTTCAGAGTCTCTTCGGCCTCCGGCCCGAGGGCGCGGGTCTCTGCGGCGATCAGGCTGCGGCTCTCCTTCTCCGCCTCCGCGTATTTCTCCAGCGTGACCAGCGTGGCGATGATGGCCTGCTGCAGGTCCAGCACCCTGCGGTGGTCCTGGCCATAGGTCTTGATGAAGCCGGGCATGTGCAGGCGCAGTTGCGCAGTCACTTCCGCACCCCGGTCCTCCGACTTGAGCCATTGCAGCAGGATGGAGAGCTTGCCCATGGTGAAAATATCCTCCGCCCCGAGCACGCGCACAGAGATGTCCAGCACCTCGCTCAGCTCCTTGACCGCCTCCGCATGCTTATCCTGATTTCTCAGCACGTTGGCAAGTTGCATGCGCAGCGTCAGAGTATCCTCTGACTCCGGGCCAAACACCCTGGTATAAAGTGGCAGAAGCTGGCGGTATTCTGTTTCGGCCTCCACATCCCTGTCCATTCTAGCGAGCTGGCCTGCCAGCGCGCTGCGGGCCTCCAGGGTCTCCTTGGCCTCCGGCCCGTGCACGCGGGTCTCAGCGGCGATCCTGCTTCGGCTCTCCTTCTCCGCCTCCGTGTCTTTCTTCTGTTCCTTCAGCGCGTCGATGAAGATGCTCTGCAATTCCACGACATCGCGGTGGTCCTGGCCATGGGTCTTGATGAAGGCGGGCAGATACTCGCGCAGCAGCGCCTCCACATCCGCATGCCGGTCCAGCATTTCAAGGCTTCTCATCAGCCAGGTGATCTTTTCCAGCGGTGAATCATCCGCCGTGCCGGGCGCGCGTGCGGCCAGGTCCATCATCTGGCGCAGCTCCTTGTTTGCCTCCTCATATCTTTTCTGCTGCAGCAGCATTTGGGTGAGAGACCAGCGCTGACTCATCGTGCGCGGAGACTCCGCTCCGCACACCTTGTCAAAGAGGGGCAGCAGCTCGCGGTATTCGGCCTCAGCTTCCGTGAATTTTTTCGCGTCCCTCAGAAGCCCGGCCAGAGTGCCGCGCTGGCCCAAAGTCGTCTCATTCTCCGGCCCCAGCAGCTTGGAGTAAAAAGCGGTCACGCGGCGGCACAGCTCCTCCGCCAGCTCCAGCTTGTCATTCTTGCTCAGGACTCTGATGAATTCATCCAGCCCGTAAAGAGAGAACATGCGCGTGTCTTCCCGCTTGAGCACGCGCTCGCAGAGCTGCAGCACCTGGCGGTATTCCGCCTCGGCCTCCGTCCACTTTTTCTGCTGGCTCAGGCTGCGTGCCAAGCCACTGCGTGTGTCCAGAACGCTTTTGTTTTCTGCTCCCAGCGCCTTGATCTGCAGCGGCAGCAGGCTGCGGTACTCCGCCTCGGCCTCCGCCCATTTCTCCTGCTGGCTCAGGGCATAGGCCAGATGCCTACGTGTGTCCAAAGTGTCCTTGTTTTCCGTGCCGAGCACCTTCTCCTGCAGCGGCAGCAGGCTGCGGCCCAGCTCCACCACCTCCGCGTCCTTGTCCTGGGCGGCCAGGGCTCGGAGGAGAATGCTCTGGCAGTGCAGCGTGTCCTCGCCCTCGGCTCCGATGGCCTTGATCTGCAGCGGCAGCATGCTGAGGCACACTGTCTCCACCTCTGCATCCTTGTCCTGGGCGGTCAGGGCGCGGAGGAGATGAAACTGGAAGAACCGCGCTTCATGGCTTTCGGCTCCGAAGACTTGGGTCAGCAGCGGGAGTTGGCTGCGGCACAGTGCCTCCGCCTCTGGGCTCTTGTCCTGGGCATCCAGGGCACGGAGCAGCAGTGTCTGGTAGTACAGGGTATCTTTGTTCTCCTCGCCGGATTCCTTGATCTGCTGCGGTAGCAGCGTGCGGCACAACATCTCCACCGCCGCGCCCTGGTCCCCGGCGGCCAGGGCTTGAACGAGGGGAGGCAGGCCGCGGCGCGCTGCAGCCTCCATGGCGGCGTACAGCTTCGGTTCGGCTGGGAGCAGGCTGCGGCAAAGCTCCACCGCTTCCGCGTGCTTGCTCTGGGCAGACAGGGCTTGGACGAGATAGGTCTGGCAATACAGCGTTTGCTTGCCCTCCGCCCCGAGAACCTTGATCTGGTGTGGGAGCACGCTGCGGCAAAGCTCTTCCACCTCCGCATGCTTGCTCTGGGCAGCCAGGGCACGGATGAGAAGGTATTCGCAGACCAGTGTTTTCCTGTCCTCGACCCCGAGCGTGCGCTGATACATGGGCAGCACCTGCCGGTATTCCGCTTCGGCTTCAGCGTATTTTTTTATTGTGTACCAAGTCTCAGCCAGACGCATGCGCGTCAGCAGAGTGATTTTATCCTCAGGACCGAGGACTCGTGTCATGGTGGCAATGAGGCTACGGAATTCTTTTTCGGTCTCTCCGGGTTTGTTCTTTTCGATCATGAAAGCCAGCAGGACGGACTGGCAGCGCAGCGTTTCACGATCCTCCGCGCCAAAGACTTTCTCCATCACTGGCAGCAGTTCGCGCAGGTGCGCTTCCGACTCCGTCATCTTGCCCACCATACGCAGCGCCTCCGCCTGCAGCAGGCGGGCGCTCAGCGTCTCCCGGGCCTCCGCGCCTAGCGCCTGCGTGCGCGCCGCCACCAGTGCCAGCGCGGCCTTCTCCGCCTCAGCGTATTGGGCCTCCGCGTACAGCGCCTCCGCAGCCGCGAAGGCCTTGCCCTCAGCCTCTTCGGCAGGGCTCTTGTGCCCCGCTTTCTCCTTGCCGCCCTCCGCCGCGCGTGCGAGCTCCATGCTCATGGCGGAGAAGAGCAGGGCAAAGGAGAGCGCAGAGGATAGAAACGGCTTCATGGCGGGCACAGGGTCAGGTACGTGATGAGAGGCCATGATGAACCGCTGAGATAGGAACGTCACGCGGTTTCCGACCTAGAACAAACGCTGGGCGGCTTTGTAATTCTCCTGGCCAGATCTAACCATCGCCAGGGTTGTTCAGTGGAAAATGAGGAAAGGGGCAACGTCTCAGGCGCGCATCACACAGGCAGTCCATCCTTGCAAGATTCGAAGTCCACAAGTCCCTGAGTGCCTGCGGCAGTCTATCGCGCTTTGCTCGTCCGCCTGCAGCTAATCCCTGACATAAAAATAATACAGCACACCGCTTTTGCCATCGGCATTGGGGGAGAGCATGTAGAGGCGTGTGGTATGCAGGTCCGGGCCGCGCAGGATGGTGAATTTGTCGTCGACCTTGAGGCGGTCCACATTCACGGTGCTCTCGAAGGGAAGCCCAAGATCCACCGTGTGTTTCCAGGTGTCGATGTCAACCTTGCCCAAACTCCAGGGGTGAAGCAGATGGTTGGGGATGCTGGAGTTGAGATAGGCCCACTCGTTGGGAGTCAGCAAGATGGCGGCTTTGACTACGGAGATGCTTCGTGTCGCGAGAAAAAGAACGTCGGCTTTTAACTGATCCTTGGTTTTAGCATTGATGCCCACCAGTCCGGCGTGTGCCGCCAGTTCGTCCCAGCTCAGGAAGGGAGACGTGTTCTGCGCGCTGCCTGCAACTGGCAGGGCCATGCAGCCAAGGAAGACAAAGACGATGACACAGCAACGGCGAAGGCTGGAAATCATGGGATGATGCTACGGCAATACTCCCGGCCCTTCAGTCTGTAAAGGTCCCGTTGATGGTGAGAGAATCGATCTGTGCACTGACGGCTGCCCCGGTTTGGGTTGAATAAATTCGTACCTGAAGGGCGGACTCTTCGACTGAACATCGTAGCTTCTTCCATGCCCCCGCTTCTCAAGATCATGAAAAATTAAAATGCCAGGCATGAATGGCACTTAAATAAGAGGCAATTTCGAACCTTTGCAGCCATTCTGTCTCAGCCTTCTTGAGCCCTGAAAGGGCTGTGGATTCAGCCCAGGGCAAGCGAGCCTCAGCGAGCGCCGCCCTGGGTTTCCGGCAACAAGATCGGGAAGCAAACCCAGCGCCCTCGTAACACACCAAGCTCACCAGCAGCGCC
>JAIXYN010000046.1 GCA_027490195.1 Verrucomicrobiaceae bacterium
ATGCGGAGCAAAGCCCTTGCAAAGCGCTGCGAGCCCCCCGAACCAATCACTACTCCCAGCCGTGAGCATCATAGCTTAACTTTATGCAATCCTGGCCGAAGAACGGGGTCCACCTCATTCGTCATTCGTCATTCTGGTTTCGTCATTCCCTCCTCACCCTCATCCACTTCCGCGCCTCCATTCCGCTCGCCAGCTCCTTCACCCGCACTTCCCAAGTGCCCGGATCTTCATTCGGCGCAACGTCCAGTTTGATCTCAACAATGCCGTTCTCCGCCGCATAAAATCCGCTCCCCTCCGCCGCTTTACCGCTCGCATCACGAACATCCACCCGCACAGGAACCACCGCCTTCGTCGGGGCCTCCTGCGTCGTCGTAATGCTCACCGCAATCTTCGCGCTGTTCCCCACCACCGCGTTCTCCGGCACCTCCAGCTTCAAGCCCAACAACGGCTTCGGCAGCACCATGAAGATGCGACCGTCACACGGCCCCAGATCCACCGGCCAGCTCATCAAACCATCCTCACCACGCCTCGGCACAATGAACTGCGACCCCGTCAGCTCATACACATTCGCCGATTCCGCCTTCAAACTCACCATCCCTTTCGATGGCACCCCGTTCTCCATCACCAGCCCATGCTGACCCACGTAATGGCCGAACTCGCGTTGGTCGTTCACCACAAACACATACGTCGCATCACCAAACTTCCGCGTGCGCACGATGATCTCCGGATTGTCGCACATCGCCTTCTGCGGCAGCGCAAACCCACCCACCGCCTTCGCCATTTCCAGCACCTTCGCCTTGTCCTCATCCGCCTTCTTCACCCGTTTGAAGCTCGGCAGCATGAAATCCGCCTTCAGCGCCGGACACAGAAACTCATCCGCCACAATCTTCCCACCCCTCTTCTGCCAGTCCTGAATCCGCGTCACCACGCCCTTCGTCAGCACATCGCAATACGGCATCACCAGCACCTTGCGACCACTCAGCCCATTCTTGAGCAGGGTCTCCTCAAACAGGATGTCCGTCTGCACATGCGCATGCTGCAGCGCCAGCCACACATCCGCCGCCCAGTCCGTATTGCTCCCGTAGCTGCCACGATGCGCGAACATCTGCGAAGTAAAACTCTCCAACAACGCCACCTCACTGCGCTCATCCGGAATCGCCATCAGCGACGGCCCCAGCGGCTCAATCACCTCATGCAGCAACTGCTTCAGCACCGGTGCCGTGTTTGAATTCGTAAATCGATACCCACTCGGGCTGTCAGTCTCCACCAGCGACTGCCACCCATGATACATGATGCCCTGAATCGGCCGCGCGATCTTCGTCCACAGCGCCTCCTTCAAATGCATCGGCGCAATCGTGATGTAAGCCGCCTCCGGATCATGATCCTGCCACGCCACCACCTCACCCGGCACCTTGTCTCCAATCGGTGCCGTCTGGGATCGATACCAGATCAACTGCGTCATCTTCATCACCCGCTGGTTCTTCCCCGTCGCCGCGCTCATCGCGAAAAGCTGATCCGCACACATCCCAATCTTCAGCGGATCAGGATAAGTATAAGTCCAGTGCGAGATCACATCCACACCACCACCCGCACCCCCAATGCTCGGCTGCCGCACCGCCGGATCAAAAAACGTCCACACCTTGCTGCTCTTCACCCCACGGTGCAGCGCCGTATGCAGCCCATTCCAGCCATCCCCCACCGTCCAGAACCAGCGCAGGTATTTCAAAACCGGATGATCATCCGCGATCACACGATCCACCGGAAAGTCCTTCATCTTCGTCCAGTCCACCCCCCACTTCGCCGTCACCTCGGCAGGAATCTCCGCCTTCGCAAACTTCCGATAAGCCTCCACATCCACCGAATTAAAACTCACCTGCGTGTTGTCCCTCACCTCCGAATCAATCAGCGCCGTGCTGAACGCCGGATGATCCCCATAAGCCTTCGCCACACTCATCCCCACCACCTGAAAAAAGGAGGCAAAGTCCGGCAGTGACGCACAAATATCCTGTCTCGCATAAGCCTTCCCATCACGCCCCACTCGCAAGTTCTTCTCCTCCTTCTCCAACGCTGCAGCCGGAGACAAACTCGCCATCACCTCCAGCCCATTCTCCAGCGCCCTGTCCAGCATCGCCCGGTTCTTCACAATCACCTCAGGCTTCGCCGGTGGCACGATCTTCTTCTGCTGCCACATCTCACTGTAGTCCGCGCCCAGACCAATGAAGTGCGTGAACCCAAGATCCTTCAGCCGCCCCATCTCCTCACCACTCGCCCCCCACATGATCACCGGCATACGTCCCGGCACTCGCGCCACGATTTTCAAAGCAGTGGATTGCTCGGTCGCATAATCACCCGTTTCAAACCGAGCCCGCAATTCATAATCACCCGCCTTGAGCGCCGTGTTGAGCAAATATTTGGCCGTAAAACTCTTCCCCATTGCCAAATCCGACACAAGAAACTCCTCATTTGTCCCACCCAGACTCACCTTGAGCCGCGCCGCCTTCAGCACCTCTTTTTGCAAATTCGTGCAAACAATCTCCACCGGCTTTGCCGTCTCCATCCGCCGCCACACGCTGCGTCCTGCCACAATCTGCATCGAAACGCGCTCAAAGTTCAGCACCCCCTCACAAACCCGCACCTCATCAATCAACCCTGGAAACCCACCATAATTGCTCCCCAGCCGGTCCCCAATGCTCAGCGGTTTCATCCCCGGTGCCACATTGCCATACCCTGCCAAAATCCCACCACCCGCTGCCACACCGTTCCGAAAGAAGCTCCCCTTTCCTGCACCATCATACGTGAAAGCCACATGCTGCCACACGTCCGTCTCCAGCTTGAACGGCAGCGAATAGATCGTCTTTGACTCCGCCCCAAAACCAAGCGTTACCCACATTCGCCTCAATCCGCCTTTATCTGCATCTCCAAGCTGCCACTGGTAGTCCGTGTGATCGACATACTTCTTGTCCATCAGGAAGCAGCGCAGCCTAGGTTCAAACGCCGCCTTCGGCTTGATCCACATCTCCAGCGTAAACGCCCCTTTGACCGGCTTCACCGCCACCACTGCCGCATGCCGTTTGTCCTCGACAGGAAATCCCGGAAACGCTTCCAAAGCACCGCCAAATTTGCCTTTCGGATTCAACACCGTGCCATGCAGTGCCACATCCTGCGACTCTCCATCAAACTTCCAATAACCCAGCACATGAGGTCCGGTAGCGTCTTCTTTGGCATAACCTGTCTCCCAGGTTTCCTGCAGCGCAGAATGCGCAACCCATGGAAAACAAAGTCCTAGGAGGAGAAGAAAGCGAACGGAATGGAACATGGCTCACACATACGCTTCATGAATGCACTTCAATTCACGCCTTCACCGCCCATCTCAACTTCGCCGGCGCTGCCCGTGGATTATCCCGGGTCTCCTGCGAAGTGGGGCGAATGACTTCGTCGTTGGTGGCGCTGAACAGACCGCTGCGAAGCCCTTCGCGGAAGAGATGCTTCACACGACGATCCTCGCCCGAATGGAAAGTGAGGATGCAAACACGTGCACCGTTTCGCAAACAGGTGGGCAATTGACGCAAAAAAGTGTCAAGCGCGGTAAACTCCTCGTTCACGGCGATGCGCAGGGCCTGGAAAACGCGGCGCACCGTAGCGTCTCGGTCCTCCTCATTCACCCGGTGCGGCAGCGCACGGCGCACCGCTTCGGCCAGTGACCGCGTGGTTGCATGATCCGTTTCAGCAAGCGCCTGAGCGAGCAGTTTCGCGTGCGGCTCATCCGCATTGTCACTGAGGATAGCGGTGAGTTTTTCAGCACTGAGTTTTTGCAGAAATTCGCGTGCAGAGACACCGCGTTGCGGATTCATGCGCATGTCGAGCGGGCCGTCGTGCTTGAAGCTGAAACCACGGGCTGGGTTGTCAAATTGCATGGAAGAGCATCCCAGATCGGCAAGCAGCACATCAGCGCCATCGCTCCAGCCGAGTTCGCCAAGGGCACGGGGCAGTCCAGCAAAGTTCATGCGCTTCACGACAAGGGCCGATTCTTCGCAACCGCTGGCACGCAAGCGCGCCTCAGTGCGTACGATTTCTAGAGGATCTTGATCAAGCGCCAACAGTGTACCGCCTGGTTGCACGGCATTGAGCAGAGCTGCAGCATGTCCTCCGTAGCCCAGCGTGCAGTCCACGGCGCGTTCGCCGGGCTGAGGTGCAAGAATTTGCATAATCTTGCTCAGCAAAATAGGCACATGCTGTCCGGCGGGTGTTTTGCCGGAGGCACGAACCTTGGCGATGGTTTCGGCATAGCGCTCAGGATTGAGCTCCTTGTACTTGTCCTCGAAGCGTTGCGGATTTTTACCGGAGTAACGCTTGCGACGGCGGTGCGGCGTTGGGACCTCGGCTTCGCTCACAGCTCGTTGTATTTGGCGTTTGATCCGCGTGCCTTCGCCACGGGATAGCGCGTTTCATTGCGCTCGACCTTGTCGAGCATGGCCTGACCAAGATCGACGCCAAGATTGTGTGCAAGTTCAAAGAGCAGAATGGCCACATCGGCCATTTCGTCCTTCAGTTCCGGCATTTTATCCTTCACCCGCTGGTCGATTTGCTCCGGCTGCTGCCAGACAAAGTGCTGTAGAAGTTCGCCTGCCTCTGCGGTGATGGCGATGGCGAGTTCCTTCGGACTGTGAAACTGCATCCAGTCCCGGGCGTCACGAAACGCACAGATACGGGCGGTGATTTGTTCGATGCTCATGCAGCATGATGCAGGCACGCGCAGGCAGGAGCAACCAGGAAGGAGACAAGATGCGGTCATTCAGTCGCAAGCCACGCGGAGACGCCTTCGCGCAATTCAAGGATGCTTTTGCCATGAAAATTCAATGTCAAATCGCAGTCGCTGCCAGCCTCGCAATCACCAGCATCCTTCATGCCGCTGGAGAGTCTCCGGTGGATTTCGTGAAACAGATCAAACCGATCCTCGCAGACCGCTGTGTCGAGTGCCACAACTCCGAGACGCTGCTGGGTGAGCTCAATTTGCAAACACGTGCACTGGCCTTCAGAAATCGCAAAGCCGGACCGGTGATTGTGCCGAAGAATGCAGAAAAAAGCATGCTGTATCTCGTGCTGACCCTGCCACCGAAAGACGTAAAAGCCATGCCAGCCACCGGACATCGCATTCCAAAGGATGAAGTGAACCTCATCCGCCAATGGATCACCGAGGGTGCCAACTGGCCCGAGGGCAAAGAAGGTGCCCTGATGCCGGAGCATAAGAAATCCAAAAAGTAGCAGGTGGTCGCGACAGACGGCTCACGGCTTGAATAGTGCACAATCGGAGGTAGGTGCGCCTTCATGATGAAATGCCTGAGTTTCCTGACGGTCTTGTTTTTCACCACGGTCTGCGGGCTGCATGCGCTGGAGGTTCCACCTGGAGGTACGGATGTGCGTGGAGGCTCTGCTCTGGAGGCTTCTGCATCGGCGGCGGTTGGAAAAGTAGAGGATCTGGCGCTCGGCAAGCGCATCATCATCCTGCAACCAGATGCAGCCAAGGCCTACGCGGCGCAGTTTACGACGTCCGTAGCCGAGGGTATCAAGAAGGATGAGCGGGTGCTTGCGATCATCAAGGCGCGGGTCGTCGGCACTGCGGTCTCAGGGGAGGTCCAGGCGAAGTTGCAACTGCATAAAGCACCTTACACATCGTTTGGAGAAAGTGCCGGCGTGGACATCCATCGTGACTGGACCGAGCAGCCGGTGACTTTCGTTTCCGGCGAAGCGATTCCGGCTGGTACGGCTGCCGTCGTGCTACTGTGCGGACACAAGGAGCAGAGCATCGAGATCGAAAGCATTCGAGTGCTCAAGTATCCGGTTACAACGGATGTCAGCAGCTTTCCACGGGCCAAGATGGCCAAGCGGACCTACCCGGGCCGTGAACCGGATGCGCCCTGGCGCAAGGCGGCGCTGGAACGCATTGAGCAGCACCGCAAAGCAGATCTCTCCATGATTGTCACGGGTGATGACGGCAAACCGGCGGCCAACACCGAGGTGAAGCTCAACCTGCATCGTCATGCTTTCGGGTTTGGCTCCGCCGTGGTGGCCAAGCGTTTCAGCGGTGAAAGCGAGGATGACAAGCGCTACCGCGAAATCATTGACCGTCTCTTCAGCATTGTGGTGTTTGAGAATGATTTGAAGGATGGCAACTGGCCGCCGGATTTTGATGAGAAACGCAAAGCCCAGCGAAATGGGGAGCTGGACCA
Source organism: Verrucomicrobiaceae bacterium (assembly GCA_027490195.1). Classification (GTDB taxonomy): domain Bacteria; phylum Verrucomicrobiota; class Verrucomicrobiia; order Verrucomicrobiales; family Verrucomicrobiaceae; genus Prosthecobacter. The sequence continues at coordinate 6,228 of JAIXYN010000046.1, forward strand.
AGCCTTTGCCTGGCTCGCGGAGCGCCACATTCCTGTGCGGGGTCATTACCTGATGCAGGTGGCCACACCGTTCAATCTCCATGACATCAAAGACAGCTCGGTCATTCGTGAGCGCACGCTCGCGAGTGTGAAGGAGCGGCTGGAGTTTGTGAAAGACCGGGTCATCGAATGGGACGTGATCAACCATCCCATCGCCTGGAACGGCGCGGACATGCTGAACAAGCGCCCAGGTCTGGAGCAGCTTGATCGTGACGTTTTCAAGCTGGCAAGATCACTGACTCATCTGCCTTTCTGCGTGAACGAGGATCAGGTGTTCCGTCCCGGGCCGCAATGTGACGACACACTTACCTACATTCAGGCGCTGAATGAAGCGGGGCTCACTGTGTATGGTCTTGGCAATCAAGCACACTTTGACGCGAGTTACCTACCTGCGCCAGAGCATCTACTGGCGGTGACGGATCGCTTTGCCGAGGTGGTGCCGCATCAGTGCATCACCGAGTATGACATCGTGACGACGGAGGATGAGGAGCTGGCGGCAGATTACACGCGCGATGTGCTCATCGCGGTGTTCAGTCATCCGGCTTACACCAGCTTTCTGCTCTGGGGTTTTTGGGAAGGCTCCCACTGGAAACCTGCGGCCGCGTCCTGGAACAAGGACTGGAGCATCCGTAAGCGTGGCGAGGTGCTGGAAGAATGGATCGGCCGCAGGTGGCACACCGAGGTCACTTTGAAAACGAATGCTAAAGGCCGTGTGAAATGGCGCGGATTTCCGGGCTGGTATGAAGTGAAGGCGACAGGCCACAAACCGGTGATTGCCAAGCCGAGCTGGTGAAAAAGGTTCAGAGACTATGGTGATGTGGAAACTCTTATCTTGGGCCTATCACCGTTCTAACCAAGCCTGCCTGTGCGTGTCTGACAGAAGCTGCTCAACGAACTTGGGCAGTTCCACGGACACAGGGCCGATGACGCGCTCACGGAACTGGCGTGAGATCTCGGTGCTTTCGATGTTGAACTCGACGAGGCGGCACGAGCGGTTTCGTGCAGCCGTCTGGGCAAAGCCTGCGGCAGGATAGACCACGCCGGAGGTGCCGATGCATAGGAAAAGATCGGCGCTGGCCAGCGCGCCAGAGATCACCTCAAGCTCAAAGGGGATTTCCCCAAACCAGACGATATGAGGACGCATATCCCCAGTTTTTCCACAGGCAGTGCAGCATGTGCTGGACGACAGGTCTTCGTCCCAGAAACAAACCGCGCCACAACTTCTGCAGCGCGCCTTTCGCAATTCCCCGTGCATGTGGATGAGCTTCTCACTGCCGGCGCGTTCATGCAGATCATCCACATTTTGTGTGACCAGCAGGAAGCCGCCACGCCACTCACGCTCCAGACGCGCCAGCGCAAGATGGCCAGCATTGGGCTCAACCGTTTTCAACGCAGCACGGCGCAGATTGTAGAAGCGCTGCACCAGGGCGGGATCGCGCGCGAAGCCTTCGGGAGAAGCCACCATTTCAATGTGGTGCCCCTCCCAGAGGCCGTCCTCACCGCGAAACGTCGGCACGCCGGATTCGGCGGACATGCCCGCGCCGGTGAGCACAACGATGTTCCGCTCGGCATTCATTTTTTCGGCTGACGCTGCCGGACGCATTCAAACAAACACACACCGGTGGCGACGGAGACATTGAGGCATTCGACTTTTCCGCCCATGGGAATCTTGACGAGGAAGTCGCAGTGCTCGCCAGTGAGGCGGCGCATGCCAGGGCCTTCAGCCCCCATGACGATGCCGATGCCACCTTTGAGATCGAGATCGTAGAGGCTCTTGGTGGATTCATCCGCGGTGCCGACGAGCCAGATGCCGAGTTCTTTGAGCTTGTCCATGGCGCGCACCAAATTGGTGACACGGATGAGCGGAATGTTTTCGGCACCTCCACAGGCCACGCGGACGACGGTCTCGGTGATGGGCGCGGTTTTATCCTTGGGCATGATGACGGCGCAGACACCTGCAGCATCGGCGGTGCGCAGGCAGGCCCCGAGATTGTGCGGGTCCTGAACGCAGTCGAGGATCAGCACGAGCGGGCTGGTCTTGCCTTCGAGAATGGCGGGGATGTCTCCTTCTTCATAGACACGCACGTGGTTATCAGAACGGGAGTGGCGGTTCTGTCGGGCGACGGGTTGTTCGGGACGGTTGGGGCGCATGTGTTTCCCGACAGTGTGCCGTGAAAGGGGTTTTGGCAAAATGATAGAAGCAGCGGCTTGCAGGCTGTGTGAAGTGGCGGGAGGATTTTGGCATGAAGACAATCCTCAAGCACCGGTGGGCGAGGCTCGCCATTTTGGCAGTGGCGGGGCTTGGTTTCGTGTCTGGCTGCGAATGGTGGGTCTGGCGCAGCGCAGAAGGCCGGTGCTTTGATGCGGTGGAAGGGGTGCCTGAGGCTCCTGTAGCGGTGGTGTTGGGCACGTCAGCAAGACTTGCTGACGGCAGGGCCAATCTGTTCTTTCTCCCACGCATGGAGGCTGCGGCGGCGCTCTTCAAAGCTGGCAGGGTGAAGGCGCTGATCGTAAGCGGTGACAACGGCACACAAGGCTACGATGAGCCTACGGACATGAAGCGAGTGCTGATGCAGATGGGAGTGCCAGCAGAGAAGGTGGTGTGCGACTATGCGGGATTCCGCACGCTGGACTCAGTGGTGCGGGCCAAGGAGGTCTTTGGTCAGCAGCGCGTGATTTTTGTTTCACAGCGATTTCACAATGAGCGGGCCATTTATCTGGCGCAGGCGTTTGGAATCGAAGCGCACGGCATGGATGCCAAGGACGTGCCGGTGGTACTTTCCGTGAAGACGTTTCTGCGGGAGAAGCTGGCCTGCGTCAAAGCGGTGCTGGATGTGACTGTGCTCAGCACCAAGCCGAGGTTTCTCGGTGAGAAGGTGAGCGTGCCGCTGGAGTGACTCACAACCAGACGGTGAGCGCGCGACGCAGATCTGGACCGGGAGTGACGCGGAAGCTTTCATCGAGTTCGAGCCGGGCTTTGTGGCCGTTCTGGGAGATTTCGAGGAAAACAGGGAGCGTGCCGGGATAGGCGAGAAGCACTTCCTGAATGCGTTCAAGGTCGGTGACGTCGTGTTGCTTGGTGTTGAGCCGCAAGACGTACGGTTTGGGCGGAGCAGGTGGCTTCGGCGGCGGTGGCTCGGAAGGATCGGGGTCGGTGGCGTTGCGTGGTTTAGCGGCCTTGGGCTTGAGAGCCTGGGCGTTGTTCATCGTGACGCGGTTGCCGTCGGTCTTTTGATCTTTGCTGACGCGGATGCGCAGGCAGAGCACGGCACCGTTGGCGAGCACGTCCTTTAGCTTTTCGTAGTCATCGCTCCAGCACATCATCTCCACCTGTCCGGTGAAGTCTTCAAACTTGAAGGTGGCGAAGGGGCGGTTGTCGCGTTTGGAGTAGCGCACCTCAAGCTGGCTGAGAATACCAGCGATGGAGTGCGAGCTGGGCTTCTCCTTGGTGTCGATTTCCTCAATGGAGGCGATCTTGATGAGCTTCGGCGAATCGAAATGCCCACGGTAGCTGTCCAGCGGATGACCGCTGACGTAGAAGCCGAGCAATTCTTTTTCAAAGGCGAGAACCTCATCCGTGCTCCAGACAATGGAGGGAGCTGCAGCCTCGTTCTTTTTGGATTTGGGCTGCGCGAGTTCGAAGTCATCAAAGAGGCCGCCCTGACCTGCTTTTTTGTCCTTCTGCATGGATGCGGCCGAGGCGAGCACTTGCTCGAGCTTGGCGAACATCACGGCGCGTGGCTCTTTGGTGAAGTCAAAGGCTCCCGCTTTGACGAGGGATTCCATGAGCTTCTTGTTCACGGCACGGTTGTCGAGGCGAGCGGCGAAATCTTCGAGGCTGGTGAAAAGGCCGTTCTTTTCGCGCTCGGCAATAGCTGCCTCCATGGCGCCTTCACCGACGTTCTTGATGGCGCTGAGGCCGTAGCGGATGGCGTTTGGCACGTCCTCCTCGGTTTCAAAGCGTTCAGGAGCGAACTTGAGCGACGATTTGTTGACGTCCGGCGGCAGCACCTTGATTCCCATTTCGAAGCACTCGCTGACGAAATTGGCAATCTTGTCGGGGTTGCTGATTTCAAAACTGAGCACCGCCGCCATGAACTCGACGGGATAGTTCGCCTTCAAGAAGGCGGTGCGATACGTGACGATTCCGTAGGCAGCGGAGTGCGACTTGTTGAAGCCGTACTGCGCGAATTTTTCGAGCAAGTCGAAGATGGAGTTCGCGAGCTTGGCCTGGATGTCGTTCGTCTTGAGACAGCCTTCCACGAAGATGAGGCGTTGTCGGGCCATCTCGGCGGCGTCCTTTTTACCCATTGCTCGGCGGAGCAAGTCGGCTTGTCCGAGGGAGAAGCCGGCGAGCAAATTCGCGGCTTGCATGACCTGCTCCTGATAGACCAGAATGCCGTAGGTCTCCTTGGAGATTTTTTCCAGCAGCGGATGTGGGTAGTCCACCTTCTCCTCACCCTTCTTACGCTTGATGTAGTCTGGAATGAACTGCATCGGGCCGGGACGATACAGGGCCAGAATAGCGATGATTTCCTCGATGGTATCAGGGCCAAGCTGTTTGCAGGTATTGACCATGCCGCCAGATTCCATCTGGAAGACGGCGACCGTTTCGCCGCGTTTGATAAGATCGAAGGTCTTGGTGTCTTCGAGGGCCGCATCCGCCACTCTGAAGCCGGGGACGCGCTTGTTGATCCAGAACTCGGCTTCGTGGATCACCGTCAGCGTTTTGAGGCCGAGGAAGTCCATCTTGAGCATGCCCAGCTCGGTGAGCGGCTTCATCGCATACTGAGAGAGGATGGCGTCTTCCTTGTCTCGCGTGAGGGCGATGAAGTTGTCGAGCCGGCGATCACCGATGACGACACCGGCAGCGTGAACTCCGGTGCCGCGAGTGAGGCCTTCGAGGAAAGTGGCGTGCCGCCAGAGTTCCTGGGCATTGCCGTCGGATTCGAGCTTCGCGGCGAGATCGGGATTTTTCTTCACCGACTCCTCCAAGTCGATGTTCAACTCGTTCGGAATCATCTTCGACAGCGCGTCGCTGTCGCCGTAGCTCCAGCCCATGACACGACCGACGTCGCGGATGACCGACTTGGCACCCATGGTGCCGAAGGTGATGATATGACAGACGCTGAGGTCGCCGTATTTTTCGCGGACGTACTGGATGACCTCTGGACGACGCGTCTGGCAGAAGTCGATGTCGATATCGGGAGGGCTGACACGCTCGGGGTTCAGGAATCGTTCGAACACGAGTTCGAAGCGGAGCGGGTCGATGTCAGTGATGCCGAGACAGAAGGCGACGAGCGAACCGGCGGCGGAACCACGACCAGGACCGACAGGGATGTCGTGCTCACGGGCCCAGTTGATGAAGTCCCAGACGATGAGGAAGTAGCTGGTGAAGTTCTTCTCTTTCAGCAAGGCGAGCTCCACCTCCATGCGCTCATGGAGCACCTCGTCATTGAGAGCGCGGTCGCGGCCATAGCGGCGTTCGAGGCCTTTCATGGTCAGCCGGCGCAGGTATTCATTGCGGTCCCCGCCGTCGGGCATGGGATACTGCGGGTAGCGGTCGATGCTGGTGGAATCGAGATGGATTTTCAGATCGCAGCGTTCGGCGATTTCGAGCGTGGCGTCGCAGGCTTCAGGCACCTCCGAGAACAAGGCGCGCATTTCCTGGGCGGTCTTGAAATAGACCTCCGGGGAGTAGGTCATGCGGTTCTGATCGTAGATGCTCGCGCCCGTGCCGATGCAGATCATGATGTCGTGGGACTCGTGATCGCTGCGATTGAGGAAGTGGACGTCGTTGGTAGCGACCGTCTTTAGGCCGTACTGTTTGCCCCACTCGATCATCTGCCGGGCGCTTTTGCGCTGGGCCTCCATGTTATGGTCCTGGATTTCGAGGTAGAAATTTTCGGGACCAAAAATGTCGCGGAATTCCAGCAGGCTTTTTTCCGCCTCATCCTTTCGGTCGGAGAGGAGGAGTTCGTTGATTTCGCCGTTGATGCAGCCGCTGAGGCAGATGAGGCCCTTCGCATGCTCGCGCAGGGCATCTTTGTCCACCCGGGGCTTGTACCACTGGCCGTCGAGGTGCCCCTTGGTGATCAACTTGGAGAGATTTTCGAAGCCTTCGTTGCTGGAGGCGAGCAGCGTGAGGTGCGAGGAACGCTTGCGCCCCGTCACTTCGTTTTTGTCCATCATGGAGCCGGGAGCCAGGTAGGCCTCACAACCGATGATGCTCTTCACTTTGGCCTTTTTTGCGGCCATGTAAAAGTCGATGGCGCCGTAGAGATTGCCATGGTCGGTCATGGCCACGGCAGGCATTTCCAACTCCTTCACGCGTTTCATGAGCGCATCGATGCGCACAGCGCCGTCTAGCAGCGAGTATTCGGTGTGGAGATGGAGATGGACGAAGGAATCTGACATGCGGCGGGGGACAGGATTAACCCCGCTTCGAAGGCATGAAAGAGGTAGTTTTTCACATTTTTCCAGCACCGGGCTTTCGATGCGCGCGATGGTGATGGCGGTGGTGGCTGAGCAGCAGCCAGCCAACGATCACCACGATGCAGGCCACGGAGGAAACGATGATCAAATAGATGTTACTGGTGTTGGATACCGGAGCGTCTGCTGGCGCGACTGCTGCTACGACCTGTTGGAGTTGAAAGGGACGGCTGGTCTCTCCGGGGAACACCACCTGAGGACGAAGTTCGGTCTTTCCCGCCATCGAGTGCAGCAAGATCAAGCTGGTATTGGCGTCTTTGGCAAAATCGATCTGAAAAATGGTGGATTTCGCCGGCAGCTGGCCGCTGGCCGTGGCGAGCAGGTGGACTTCCTGGGTGTCTGCTTTGAGGGGCGTGTTGTCGGAACCGTCCATGGCCTGAATTTTGCAGACAGGAAGCGGTGCTTTTTGTTCGTTGAACAGCACCCCTAGTGCGCTGGTGAGGTATTGCTGCGCCTTTTCATGGGTCGCGGCCACCTGATCGGGTGTCTGCCCCAAATACCACGAGGCCGGAACTGGCGGCAAGGAAGTGGGGTCGGAGGCCAGAAAGATGCGTGGATCGACATTGATGCGGAGCGTGTAGGCACCTTTGGAGTCGAATTCCGCCTCGACCGTCATGTTCGGCACCACATGGGCACGCGCGATGCTGGCGACAGCCAAAAAAGCCAGGTAAATGAAACTTAAGGTTCGTCTGCTCAAAAACCGATGCATCATAGCGCATGGTGGAGACGCCTCCGGCAATGGCAAATATATCGTCGCGCCAAGCCATAAACCCGGCAGAATTTAAGAGTTGATTTTCAAGATGACGCAATGCTTTCGAAAGAACCTGCGAAAAACCTTGTAGCAGGGAGATGACCGCGCTTGACTTAAGGCGTGTAAATTGCTTCAAAAGAGCATTTCTTTAACTACTCACATGGGCGCCACACTCAAATCACTGGAGAAAGAACTCGAGATCACTCTTGAGGACTTCAATCTGGTCGGACGCAGCCCGGATGCCAGCATCCGGCTGGTGGACGGTGGTGTGTCGCGCCAGCATGCCACGATCCGGCGTGACGGGCAGTTGTTCTGGGTTTCCGATCTTGGCAGCGCGAACGGCAGTTTCGTCAACGATGTGGCTGTGACCACGGCGAGGGCTCTGCGACATGGTGATCGGGTGCAGTTTGGCACCAGCACCTTTGTTTTTGACAGCCAAGATGAAGAACGCCCCCCGAGCGAGTCTGGCAACGTCAGTACGCAGTCGCTGCACACCATCGCCCTTCCGGTCAAGACGGTGAGGGCCACCCTGCTCGTCGGTGATCTGCGCAACTTCACCACCATTTCATCCCAGCTCAGCGCTGAGGAAGTGGCCGCCATGCTGCGCGAGTGGTATGCACAGTGCGAAAAAGTTCTGAAAACCCGTGATGCCATCATCGACAAGTTCATCGGCGACGGTGTCTTTGCCTACTGGCCGGGAGATGACCTCTCCACTCGCATCAAGGCCACTGAGGCTGCCAAAATCCTCAGCAGCCCTGATTCCAGTGAGTCTCCGAAGCGCAAATGGCTGAAGGAAAACATGAACTTGGAGGTTCATTGCCACATCGGCCTGAACATTGGTGATGTCGCTCTGGGAGCCATGGGCCGTGGAGTGAATACCGCCGTGGGCGAAGCCGTGAACGTGACCTTCCGTATCGAAAGCCTGACCCGCAAGCTACAGGTGCCGGTTCTAGCTGGCGCGCCGTTTCTCAATGGCTGGGCAGAGGGACTGCAACTGTATCAAAACGCCGGCATTCATCCGGTCAAGGGGCAGCCAGATCCTGTGGAAGTCTATTCGCTGATCGACGTGCCGACGATGTCCTTCTAGGGCGTCTCGCCGTCCAGCAGCCGCTGCATGTCTGCGCGCGTCATGCGGTAGAGCAGCCACTCACTCATGCGTTTGGCACCGATGCGCTGCTCGTAGACTTGTTGGGCGTTCACGTTCCAGTCGAGTGCCGTCCACTCCACGCGGCCGCAGCCGCGCTCATGCGCGAGGCTCACCACTTTTTTGAGCAAAGCACCGCCGACGCCGGCTTTGCGCCGCTCGGGCAGGACAAAGAGGTCTTCGAGATAGAGGGTCGGCAGCGCGAGGAAACTCGAATACGTCTCCACGAGGATCATGTAGCCACAGGGCTCCGTGTCTTCGTTCACAAACGCCAGCCAGACTTCGATGCGGGGCTTTGCGCCCAGGGCATCGTCGACAAGGCGTGCCTGAGCAGCCTCGTCGGGAGGCGGGAGTTTTTCGAATTCCGCCAAGGCAATGACCAACTGGCAGAACGCGGGCGCGTGCTCACGAGTGAGCGGACTCAGTTCGATTTGCAGTGCTGCGCTCATGCATGCAGCACGGGATCACCAAACAAGGTGAAGTGTCCGGCTTCAGCGATACGGACCTTGAAAATTTCGCCCGTGTGGCGTTCGGGATTGCCGTCGAAAACCACGATTCGGTTGGAGCCCGTGCGGCCGGTGAGGCGCTGGTCGTTCGTCTTGCTGGGGCCTTCGCAGAGGATTTCCACCTCTTTGCCGACAAGCTTGTCATACATCGGCAGAGCGATGCGGTTTACGAGCGACAGGAGATCCTGATTGCGCTCTTCTTTGACGCGTTCCGGCACCTGAATGGCTTCTTCCATCTCTGCTGCGGGTGTGCCACGGCGTTTGGAATAACGAAACACGAAGGCGTTGTCGAAGCCGATGGTTTCAAACATCTGCCGCGTTTCCAAGTAGTTCTCTTCGGTTTCGCCGGGGAAGCCGACGATCACATCCGTCGTCACCGCGATGTCTGGGCGCGCCTCGCGAATGCGCTGGACGAGTTCCGTGAACTTGGCCGCCGTGTAAGGGCGGTGCATGCGCTTCAGGATGGCATCGCTGCCGCTTTGCACGGGCAGGTGCACGTGCTCGGCGAGTTTCGGCAGGTAGGTGAAGGCTTCGATGAGATCCTTTTTATAGCCAATCGGGTGCGGACTGGTGAAGCGGATGCGCTTGATGCCGGGCACCTCATGAACCGCCTCCAGCAACTGCACGAAGGGGCTTTTGCCGTCCACCGCCGGGAATTCATGCCTGCCGTAGAGATTTACAATCTGGCCAAGGAGGGTGACTTCCTTCACGCCACGGTCCGCGAGGCGCTTCACCTCTTCGACAATGTCAGCGATGGGCCTGCCGCGCTCGCCGCCGCGTGTGTACGGCACGATGCAGAAGGTGCACTTCATATTGCAGCCCTGCATGATGCTGACGAAGGCGCTGGCCTGCTTTTCCTTCAGCGTGTGGTCGCGGATGGTGTTTTGCGATGCCGCTTCTTCTTCCACATCGACGATGGAGAAGCGCTCGTCGTCCATCTGCTTCGCCTCTTTAGCGCGGATGATCTCGTCCACGTAATCGACCACGCGATGGTACTTCTGCGTGCCGACGACGAGATCCACGTTCGCCTTGTTCACCAGCTCGCTGCCGCGGCTCTGCGCCATGCAACCCATGAATCCGGTGACGAAAGGTGTACGACGGCGGCGCACCATGCCCATCTTGCCCAGGGCTTTCTGCTCCGCCTGATCACGGACGGAGCAGGTGTTGATCAGCACCACGTCCGCGTCCTCATCACGCGGCGTCATGGTGTAGCCGCGCTCGACGAACATCTGCGACACCTGTTCGGTGTCGCGTTCGTTCATCTGGCAGCCGTAGGTTTTGATGTGGACGCGTGGCATTGGGGGGTGGGAGAATACCCAGAACTGCCCAAAAGACAACTTTGGGGCTCTTTGGCCCTGTCAGCAGCCCCCAAATGACGAAATCCGAATGCAGAATGACGAATGAAACCGGAATGAAGTTTGGCTCATTCGTCATTCTGGTTTCGTCATTGCCATCAGGCCTTGATCTCGAAGATCGCCTCGACCTCGACGGCAGCACCAGTAGGGAGCTGGGCAAAGCCCAGGGCGCTGCGGGCGTGGTAGCCGTCGCCTTCCTTGCCGAAGATTTCGTGCAGGAGGTCGGAGCAGCCGTTGATGACGAGGTGCTGGTCGGTGTATTCCAGGGTGGAGTTCACGCAGCCGAGCACCTTGAGGACTTTGAGGCCGTCGAGCGTGCCGTGGGTGTCCCACACGGAGCGCAGCACCTTTTCGGCGCAGTTCTTGGCGGCCTGGTAGCCGTCTTCCGTCGAAACACCCGCGCCCAGCTTGCCCTTGAGATCGCTCACATGGCCGGAGGTGAGGAGCTGATTGCCGCTGCGGATGCAGAGGTTCAGGTAGGCGGGTGGTTGCTTGGTGAAAACAAGACCGAGGGATTCTGCTTTTTGCTGGGGTGTCATGGTGGAGGTGAGAGGTGGATGCAGAATACGAAATGGAAAACGAAAACTGGCAGATGATTGCATTCATGAGTTCCACCAGTTTGGTGTTGGTGCCCGGCTGCGAGACAAAGCGAAACAGGTCAGGCGCTGTGGCGATTGCAGCTTTCGTGCGAGTCCATCCGCGCAACGTTAAAAATGAGCGTCGTTTCATGCGAACCGCATCACACCTTGACGCCATGCTGCCGTCAATGAAGACATCCTTCATGCTCCGGTTTCTCATTCTGCCAGTCCTGCTCACCCTCAGCGCCCATGCCCAGACCGTGGATACGAGCACACTCACGGGCAAAGTCGTCTGCGGCTATCAGGGCTGGTTCCGGTGTGAGGGGGATGGCAGCAACAATGGCTGGCATCATTACGCGGCGGGCGGGAAATTCGAGCCGGGGCACTCGCACATCGAGCTGTGGCCGGATGTGAGTGAACTGCCCAAGGAGGCTCGTGTTGCAACGCCGTTCAAGCATGCCGATGGCCGCACCGCCGAGGTTTTCAGCTCCGTCCATTCAGCCGTCGTGCAGCTTCATTTCAAGTGGATGCGCGACTACGGCATCGACGGTGCCTTTGTGCAGCGGTTCGCCGCCACCACAGGGGACAAACGTTTCCGTGAACCGATGGATCAGGTGCTGGCCCAGTGTCAGGCCGCCGCCACCGCCAACGGGCGCGGACTGACGCTGATGTATGACCTCAGCGGCATTAAGGAGGACGGCATTCAGCTGGTGATCGACGACTGGAAGCGCCTCATCACGGAGAAACGCCTGGACCGCACGAGCCCCTCGTATTTCAAACATCATGGCAAGCCCCTCGTGGCGCTGTGGGGCCTGGGTTTTAATGATCGTGCGCCGATGCTCGAAGAGTGGTCGCGCCTGATCACCTTCCTGCGTGATGATCCTGAATTCGGCGGCTGTGCCATCATGCTGGGCGTGCCTTACTACTGGCGCACGCTCGACAATGACTGCATCAAAGATACCAAGATGCATGCACTCATTGCCCGTGCGGACATCGTCAGCCCATGGGCAGTCGGGCGGTACGGCACGCCGCAGGACGCCGCGAGCCGTGGGGAGAAAATTCTGAAGCCGGACATCGCGTGGTGTGCTGAGCACAAGGTTGATTACCTACCGGTCCTCTTCCCGGGCTTCAGCTGGACGAATCTCTCAAAGTCACGCAATCAGGAGGCGAAATTTGACGCGATCCCACGTCTTGGCGGTCAGTTCCTTTGGTCACAGGCGCTCGCGGCCAAGCAGGCCGGGGCTCAGATGCTGTACGTGGCCATGTTTGATGAACTGGATGAGGGCACTGCCATTTTCAAAACCGACAATCATCCGCCGGTGGGTGAAAGCCGCTTCCTCGCAGAGCCTGAGCTGCCGAATGACCACTACCTCTGGCTCACGGGTATGCTGGGCAGACTGCTGCGTGGTGAATCGGCGGATGCAATGCCCAAGCGCTGAGCCGGATTTACGACAAATCCGATGCCAGCACCGAATTCGCGGCACGCAGCGCGAGCTCCTTGGCCTGCGCGATCACGCGCACAGAGGTGGCGTCAAAGAGGTAGGCATGGCAGCTCGGGCAGGTGATGGCGCGCGTGACCACGATGGAGCCGCAACCTTCGCAGACTTTGTACTGCTCTGGATGGGTGGCGATCTTCTCGGCCTGTTTCAGACGTGAGTCTGGTTTGTGCTCATGCGCGCTCATTAAGTATCCCTGCGATGCTACGACGACATTGGCCGAGTGCAACGCCGCTGATAAACAACTTACACTCTTTTTGTGCTTGCTTTGCAACTGTTGAGTCACCCTCAGCCCAGCCCGGGGACGCTCCAGCCATCGCGGTATTTCCTCGTGAGCTGGGCATTGAGTGCGGGCTGGTTTGTCACCTGGCCAGTGGCGGCGTCCCATTCGATCCAGCCGCCTGGATTGCGCTCAGCGAGGACGCCGAGGAGCACTGCCTCCGTCACAGGACAGCCGTAGGTGGGCAGGTCGGTGGCGGCTTTCTCGCCCTTGATGCAGGCATCCACCCAGTCGGTGTAATGGTTTGCGATGCGTGTCTTTGGATAGGTGAAGCCGGTGAATTTCTCCTCTGGCAGCAGCCATGGGCGCTGGCTGTGTGGCTTGAAGATGCTGCCGTTTTCTCCAATGAAGAAGATGCCGCTGGGTGTTTCTTTGGTGAGCACGCTGGGTTTGATGACGCGGGCGTCATACGGATAGCCGCCGTCGGTCCAGGTCATCTTGATCTTGTCGCCCGCTGTGAGGGGTGTGCCGGGGAACTCGAGTTCCAGATGGCGTTTCTGCACATAGAGATCGCCCTTGCTGCCTGCATCGAGGCAGCGCACGCGGGTGGGTGCGGCGAGGCCGAGGCAGGCAAAGACGACGTCGAAATAATGGCAGCCCATGTCACCCATCATGCCGACGCCGAAATCCGCCCAGGAGCGCCACATGGAGGGGTGATAGGCACCTTCGAGAAATGGCACTTCATCGGCCACGCCAAGCCACAGGTTCCAATCGAGATTCGCCGGCACCGGATCGGCCTGTGTTTTGCGTTCGGTGACTTTGGGCCACCAATTGGCTTTTTTGTTTTCCCAGCAGATGATTTCCTTCACCTTGCCGATGGCACCGCTCTTGATGAGATCCACCGTGAGAGAGGTTTCGATGGTGGAATGCCCCTGGGTGCCCATTTGCGTGGTGACTCCGGCCTTCGCAGCCTCTGCGCCGAGAATTCGCGCCTCGTGGATGTGATGGGTGAGCGGTTTCTGCAAATAGACGTGTTTCTTTGCGCGCATCGCCGTGACTGCCATCGCCGCATGCATGTGGTCCGGCGTGCCGATGGTCACGGCGTCAATGCTGTCGCCCAGCTTGGCGATCATCTCGCGGTAATCACGAAAGGGTGCCGCGCCTTCCAGCCGCTTGGCTGCATCGGGGTCTTGAAGTTCTTTCCGCCGGGTCGCATGGCCGCCGCGAGCGAGTTCGAGTGTCTTGTCGTCCACATCGCACATGCCCACCAGCCGCACCTTGGAGTGCTGCAGCACGCTCATCATCGTCACGGCTCCCATCCCGCCGACTCCGATCGAGGCCACCTGGAACATGGAGTTCGGGGACCGCGCGCTCAGGATGGCGGGGGCGGAAATGGACGCGGTGGCGGCGAGGGATTTCTGGAGGAAATGGCGGCGGTTCATGAGTCTTTAGAAACGAGGAGGTTTGACATCATCTCGCATCCAGAACACAGACCCGCTAACGATCACGCCAGGCATCGGGGCGACGGCGCTCATGAAACACGGCGTAAATGGTCACCAGATCATCCGCATGGTGATAGATGATTTTGAATGGAAATCGACGCAGACGAAACACCTGAAAGCCTCCACGAACCTTCTGGTATCGATGGGGATCTTTGCAAATGTCACCAACTGCAACCTCGACTTCTCCAATAAACCGGTCGGCGGCAAACAAACTCCTTTGGCGATACCATTCTGCGGCTTCATGATACTCCGTCAGAGCCGCCAAGGTAAAAACGTAATTCATGCCCTTCCAAGAACGGCTTCACGAACCTGCCGGAGCGCATCCTCACCGGCAATCACAGACATCCGGCCTGCATTAACCTCTTCCATACGCCAATGCACCTCATCAAGCTGAGCGGATTCAATCTCGGCATCGGCAGGGACGCTGGCCACGAGACGCTCGGCTAGTTCAAGACGGCTGTCAGGACCAAATTGCATGGCTTCCGCAATGAAGGAATCAAGGGTGAGTGTAGTGACCATGGCTTGCTGAACGGTACTTTTAAAAGTGCTCCATTTAACTCCGCATGCAACAGGCCTCTTTTCAATCAACAGCCTCAATGATATTATTCACGAAGCTAGTCACCTCCCAGCAACACCCACCGGCTTCCGGATCTTCAACAGCATCGGAAAGCTTGTCTGCAGTCCGGCGCTGTCGTGTTCGTTGCGGGCGGAGCTGAGGGCGGCGTGGATGAGTTTGTCCTGGTCTTTGACCCAGTTGGCGGCGCGGAAGAAGATAGGGCGCTCGTTTTCTTTCTCGCGGATCTGCACGCCGTTGAGGCCGATGTCATCGACGATGACGCCATGGGGTAGGCCATGCACGTCGAGACTGAGGATGCCATCGTTGCCCATGCGCACGGCGCGAATCCAGGCCTTCACTGTTTGACCGGGGGCGAGGGTGATTTCGAGGGGCTTGGTTTCGTCTTTGATCTCGCGCATGACCGGCTTGCCGCCTGTCTCTGGCTCCATCACGATGATGAACTTCGGCGCTGCACCGAGAGTGACTTTGCCCAAGGTGCCGGCGTCATGTGTGAGGGCTTTGGATTTCGCGGTGATCTTGAGCTTGCTCCAGTCGGCATTTGCTGCGGCATCAGGCGCGGCGTGGAGGCTACCGCTGATCAAATCATGCCCTGCTTCGATCAGGAGCGGTGATGAGGCATAATAACCGACGGGCAGGCCGGTGACTTCGATCTGGATGGGGTCATCGTGGCCATCCGTACGCTCTGCGCGGAAGGAAAAACCAACGGAGGCACCGGGCATGACGGTGGGATTCATGCCGGCGAGTTTCACGCTGAAATCAGGCATCGGCTGGCGAATGGAAAGAGCATAGACGTAGCGCTCGCCACCCCAGGCTCGGGTGTCTGAGACTTTGATGATGTAACGACCATCCGCTGGCGCGGTGAAGGTGAGGCGGGAGTCGCTGCCGAGCTTGCGGTCGCCGCTGTCGTCATTGGCGTAGTTCAGGGTGAAGACGGGCAGACCATTCGGCACGATGTGGCTGCCGATGGACTTGGGCTCGACGATGTAGCAGGGCTCATCGAGCGAGTGCGAATTTGCCGTGGTGTCAAAGTAGGCGCGGCGTTTACCGCCCAAGGTATAGAAGAAGCAGCCGCCATCCGGGCCACGCGGCATGCGGATGATTTTCATCACATCTCCATTGAAGTAGGCGAACTCGTTGAGCTCCATCTCCTCCCAGTTTTGCAGGCGGATGTCGGGATTGTTGGCGTCCACGCTGCGGAAGTTGTTGTAGCTGTCGCGCACGGCCTGCAGGAGCATGCGCTGCACAGGTTTGCCGTCGGCATGCACGACTTCCAGTTTCGTGTCGGCAGGAGAGCCTGCCAGATCGGCCAGGGTTTCGATGATCCACTCCTGGCCTTTTTTGGCATCGAAGGCGAAGCAATCGGTGTCGCTGGCTTTGGCCAGAAGTGCATTCACCGTGACAGGCGCGGTGACGTTTTGTGCCTTGGCGGTGTCGTCATTGCTTTCCACTTCTTCGATTTGCGCTAGGCCGCTCACGCGGAGCGCGGGCATGGAGCGGAAGCGCAAGGCCTTGGCATCCAGCGGCACGTTCATCATGCCTTCCTTATCAGGCTTCATCATCACGGTGGATTTGTCGCCGAGGTGATGACCGATGAGGGTGACCTTCGTCTCTTTCCCAGCCTGCGCGAAGAGGGGTGACCAGGCGGTGACGTAGGGCAGTGCGCCGAGGGTGAGGCGGTAGGCGTGATCCGCGCTGCCATCCATGGTGGTGTTGCTGACGAGCACGATGTACTCGCCATCTGCAGGCGCTTTCCAAGCGAGGAAGGGATCGCTGCCGCTGTCGAGACCGCGATTCACGGCGAGCACGGTTCGGTTCGTGTCCATGATCTCCACCGCAGGCGATTTTGCCAGGCTACCGATCTGTGCGACGGCGAGATCAAAAACGAGTTCCTCGCCTGCTTTGGCTTTGAAACGATAGGCGTCATGCTGGCCAATCTCGGTGAGGGTGCCCCAGAGGCTGGCGGGCAATGATGCGATGCTGAGGGGAGCCGCTTTGAAATCAGCCGCCTGTGTGATAGTGGGGGCGAGATCATCGGCATAGATCTTCATTCGCGCAGATTCGCCAGCGGCGCTCTTGAGCCAGACCTCATATGCGCCGCGTGGCACTTCGGCGCTGGCGGTGATTTGCACGCGGGCCGCAGTGGGTTTGACTGAGGTTTTGATGAGCTGAGCTTTCAATCCTGGATGCGAAGACAGCGCCTGGGTGTCTGCGGTGAAGCCTTTGCCGGTAAAGGTTACCAACAATTCGCCACCGATGTGTGCGGCGCGTGGGGTGACGCGAGTAAGTTCGGGCTTCACGATCATGGCAGGCTTCGTAGGTGCTGGTGCCATCACCGCCTTGCCAGTGGTCGATTCATAGACGCTGAGGCTGCCATCCACGCGACCGGCGACGAGTTGTGCTTTGTCGGTGAAGGCGAGTGCTGAGGACCAGTCAGGCTGTTTTTCCAGCGGGATCTTTTCGGTGAGATCGGCGGTGTTCCAGATCTTGAGCGATTTGTCGGTGGAGGTGGAGGCGAGCAACTGACCGTCGATGGAGAGCGCAAGATTCAAGATGCCGCCTTCATGGGCGAAACGGCTGGTGATGATCTTGTTGGTGCCCTCCTTGGCATCAGCGCTGATCTGCCAGAGGCGGATGCGATTGTCACCGCCTGCGGCGAAGAGTTGCTTGCCATCGGCGCTGAAAACGACGCTGGTTTGCTCCTTGGTGGGCTGCGAAAGTGTGTCGAGCCGTTGACCGCCAGGAATACTCCAGAGCTTCACCGTGCGATCGGTGCTGGCGCTCGCCAGCACTTTGCCATCCGCGCGGAATGAGAGGCCATTGACTGCGCCGTTGTGGCCTTTGAGCAGGGCGAGTTCTTTGCCCGTCGCAGCATCCCACAGACGGATCTTTTGATCGTAGGCGCCGGTGGCGATCATCTTGCCATCGGGCGAAACAGCGAGTGCATAGGCGGCATCGAGGTGGCCTTCGAATGATTGCAGGGACGTGCCATCGCTCGTCTTCCAGCTTTTCACGATGCCCACGATTCCTGCCTCGCCGCCTGCCGCGTAAACCGTCGCGCCATCGGGGGAAAACGCGACTGCACTGGCCTTGCCCTTGAAGCCCGTGAGCTTGCGCACCACGGCCCGAGTGACTGGATTGAGCAGCTCGACCTCGCCGTAGCGGCCTACCGCGACGAGCTGTACTTTCGGCGAAAATGCCACGGCTTGGATCGCGTGTTTCAGCGGCACCGTTGGCATGATTTTCTGCGTGATGACCTCCCGCGGCATCGGCTTTGCCTCGGCGAGGACCGGCCCCTTGGCACCGGTGTCGATCCAGGTCTTGATCAGAGCGATCTCCTCGGGTTTGAGTTTCTCGCGCTTGCCGGGTGGCATGAATTCATTCTTGCCGCCACGGCCCGAATGACCTTCGAGAAACTTCACCAGCATGCTGTCATTGGCCTTGCCCGCGACAATCGCCACGCCCTCTTTGCCGCCCTTCATCAGGTTAGCAAAGGTGTCCAAGCGGAATTCGCCATCTGCATCGGTGTCGTCATGGCAGTCGATGCAGTAGGTGTCCCAGAGAGGGACGATCTGCTTGGTGTAGTCCACGGTCTGGGCGTGGGCAGCGACCGAGAAAAGCGCGAGGAGAAGGATCGAACGGACAGGAATCATGCAATGCTCCAGGTTAGTGATTAAACAAAAACTCCTTCGACCCCATCAGACTCCAGAAGATATCTTCCAGGGTGGTGCGGCGATCTTCGGGTTTGGCGGTGGCGAGCATCGCGGTGGCCTTGGTGGTTTCGCGTTCGGTAGGGAGGCGGGCGAGGGCGATGAGGTAGGCTTCTTCGATGATCTTCTCGTTGCTGAGCTTGCTGGCGAGCAGGGCATCCAGCCGGTTGTCTTTTTGGGCGAGCTTTTGATTGAGCGTGTCGCCGTTGGAGATGTGCAGAGCCTGGGCCATGCTGGGTTCGTTGGTGCGTTCGCATTCGCAGGTGGCGACGCGATCGGCACGACCGAAGCTCTTGAGGAAGTAGCTGGCGATGTTGCTGTCTGGCAGTTGCAGGGCGCGGAAGCCCATGGGGTAGGTTTCGCTGGTGCCACGGTTGGCGTTGCGTTTGTCTATATTGAAGGTGGTGGGTGCGGCGGTGACCTGGGACACGGTGTCGAGCAGGACTTCTGCTTTCAGGCGACGCGGTACGTAGTGCGAGCCGTAGCGCAAATCCGTGATGTTTTCGGGCAGGCTGATGCTGCTGCGCTGGTAGGTCTCGCTTTGCAGGATGGTGCGCATGAGGGCTTTCAGATCGAATTTCTGCTTCACCAAATGCTCGCAGGCCGCAGCAAAGAGCGGTTCGTTGCTGGCGGGATTGGTGACACGCAGATCATCCACGGCTTCAACAAGGCCGGAGCCGAAGAAGTTGGCCCACACGCGGTTCACGATGGCGCGCTGGAAGAGTTTGTTGTCGGCACCCGTGAGCCACTTTGCGAGCGGCACGCGGCGGTCCTCGGTGGAAGTCATGGAGACAGCCGTGGTGACATCCAGCGGGTGCGGTGCCTGCGGCTTGCCGGTGAGCGGCTGCACGAGCTCGCCATCGGCGGCGGAGAAGAGCACACGTTCATCCGCCTGCGCGCCGTTTTTTGTGCGCACGCGGGAGAGCATGTTGGCAAAGGCGAAGTACTCGTTGTTCGTCCACTTCTCCATCGGGTGGTTGTGGCACTTCGCGCAGGCGATGGAGGTGCCAAGGAAAGCGACGCTGATGGTCTCGGCGCACTTGGTGGGTTCGTCGTTCAGGATGAAGAAATTGCCCGCGCCGTTTTCAAGCGTGCTGCCGGTGGCGGTGAGGAGATCGCGCACCATGACGTCCCAGGGGGTGTTCGCGGCGACGTTGCGGCGGATCCAGTTGTAGTAGGACCACATGGCCTGGGGCATGAGTTTGTCGCCATTGACGAGGAGCAGATCGCTCCAGCGATGCGACCAGTAATCGACGAACTCAGGCCGCTGCAGCAGCGCTTCGATCAGGCGGTCACGTTTGTCGGCGGATTTGTCAGCGAGGAAGGCGCGGGTTTCTTCCAGCGAAGGCAAAACACCGATGGTATCAAGAAAAGCGCGGCGCAAAAAATCGTGATCTTCTGTGCGTCCCGAAGGCGGAATGTTCAAGGCGCGCAGTTTTGTGAGCACCTTTTCGTCGATGAAATTACGCGGCTTCATCTGCGCAAATGCAGCCTGATCAACTGCAGCATCGCTCGGCACCACCAGTGTGGAGACTGCGAGGCGGCTAAGATACCACGCGCTGATGACTGTTTCACCCCGACCCGTGGTTTTGACGACGCCCTGCTCATCCACGGTGGCGACGCTGGCGTTCACACCGTTGTATTTCGCCCAGCGCGTCACGTCCTCGCTATGACCATCGCTGAACTTCGCGGTGACTTTGAGCGGCAAGGTGACACCAGGCTTCGTCACCAGTTGCTTCGGCTCCACATCCAGCGCGACGATGAGAGGGTCGCTGGCCTTCGGTCCCGGCGCACCGGCGGCAATCCATCCGACGATGGCGTTGTATTCCGGGGAGTTCACCTCGAAGCGTTTATCGCCCTTGTGCGGCACCGCTTTGACGGCCTTGAGCAAAAACAGGCTGCGCGCCGGATCTTCCATGGTGAGGCGGCGGCCATTCGCGCTGCGCGTGACGGAGATCCAGTCCCCTTCGTCATCGAACCCGCGCAAGGAGAGACGAAAGCCCCCCTGCCCTGCGGCAGCGCCATGACAGGCCCCCATTGCGCAGCCGTAGCGCGTGAGGATGGGCTGGATGGTGTTGCGGAAGGATGGGGCTTCGGCGGCGTGAAGTACGGACGCTGCGGAGACTATCAAAAGAGTAAACTTGAACCGCTTCATAAAATGCTACCAACTGGTAAAAAGAGAAATGCCCTTGGACCCGGCATAGGCGCGGACTGCTTCCGCAATCTTGAGTACAGTGCTGTATGTCTCCTCATTGGCGAAAGTGGCTGGAAGACTGCCCCTCATGCTTTCATGCAAATCCACCTCATTACGCGGGGGAGGAGGAATCACCACGCTATACGGCTCCTTCTCGTTTTTGCCGTGTGCGGCTGCCTCAGCCAGCACATCGACCACCTTAAAGGCCTCTTTCAATGACACGGCTTTTGATTGATGGTAGATCCGCCCATCTGGGGAAAATCTGAAGAGGGTGCTCTCAGCACTCGAAACGGGCTGGTCCGAAGGCATGGCAACCTCCCGCCCAGATTGGACTTCGTCAAACGTCACCACCACCTCATCTGCGTGCCACCAAATCACGTATGCCTCCGGACCTCCAGGCTCAAATCCATCATTGTGAGTGGAGGAGTAGAGCCCGGCTTTGAGAGGAAATTTGGGGTAGTATAATCTCAATTTTTTCAGCTGAGACTGATTGAACGTGATCACGCCCTTACTGGCCGCCTCCTCCACCTGGGAGTTCGACATCTGCAAAGACAAGTATTCGAATCCAAGCGAGCGATGCTTTGCATTAACGCCGGAGTAAGGCATGCCGTCGCCATGGACAGCTGTAATACCTCCCATCGCCATCATGACGACAAATGAACCTATGAAATATTTGGAGAAGGACATTTGAGAAGACAATTCAAGCATTCGGCAATTAAGCCTACGCAAACAGCTCTTTGATGGCCTGCGTGCCGAAATCGACGACGGGATAGGGTCTGCCCTGGGGTCCGGGGAGCTCGGTGGTGAGATCGATGCCGAGGGCCTGGTAAATGGTGGCGACGATTTCTTTTGGGGCGACGGGGCGTTCGGTGGGGTAGCCGCCGATGTCGTCGGATTTGCCGATGACTTCGCCACCTTTGATGCCGCCGCCGGCGAAATTGACGGTCCAGCAGTTTGGCCAATGGTCGCGGCCACCGGCGGGGTTGATCTTGGGCGTGCGGCCGAATTCCGCGAGGCAGGTGACCATGGTGTCGTCGAGCATGCCGCGCTGGAACAGATCCTCAATGAGGGCGCTGTAGC
Organism: Verrucomicrobiaceae bacterium; assembly: GCA_027490195.1. GTDB lineage: Bacteria > Verrucomicrobiota > Verrucomicrobiia > Verrucomicrobiales > Verrucomicrobiaceae > Prosthecobacter. The sequence goes on from JAIXYN010000046.1 coordinate 27,869, forward strand.
CCTGATCGTACATGGGGGCGACGATGTCGCGCATGCCTTCGATGCTGGTGAAAGGCTTCGAACCATGGATGTCCCAGGTGATCTCGCCGAAGACGGTGATGAAGGTGTTCACGGTCACGAAGCGAACACCGCGCTCGACGAGGCGGCGGGCGAGCAGGCAACTCTGGCCAAAGCGGTTTAAGCCGTAGCGTTCGCGCACTTTGAGCGGCTCCTTGGTGAGGTCGAAGGCCTCGCGGGCCTGCGTGCTGGTCATGATGCGATAGGCGGACTCGAAATTGGAATCCATGAGCTTCGCCTGCTCGCTGTATTCGAAATTGCGCACGCTGCTGTCCACCAGCTCGCGCAGTTCGCGGCGGCGTTCGAGGCGCACCTCGCCGATTTCCTTTGGTGGCAGGAGATCGGGCACTTTGAAATCTTTGACGGCTGGGTCGGCATTCAGCACAAAGGGATCGTAGGCTTTGCCGAGGAATCCGGCGTCCTGACCGTGCGGCATGTTGCCACCCGTGGGGCCCATTGACTCCGGCAGGATCACGTGTGCGGGCAGATCGCTGCGGCGGCCTTGCAGGAATTCGAGAGCGCTGCCGACGTGGGGAGTATTCACGCCGCCGGTGAAAAGCCGGCCGGTCTGCATCATCTGATGTCCTGTGTCATGGACCGCAGCGGCGGTGTGGTAGCAGGAGCGGACGAGGCTGAACTTGTCCGCGATCTTGGCGTGCAGGGGCAGGATTTCGGAGATCTCGAAGGCGTTGCTCTTGGTGCGGATGGGTTTGAAAGGGCCGCGAATCTCGCTCGGCGCGTCTGGCTTCATGTCCCAGAGGTCCTGCTGGCTGGGGGCACCGAGATTGAAGATCATGATGCAGGCCTTGTTGCTCTTTTTGGAGTCCACTTTGCCCTCCGCCTTCAGCTTGGCGAAGCCGGGCATTGTCAGGCCAATGGCGCCGAGGGCGCCTGCCTGCAGGAAATCACGGCGCGAAATGCCGTCGCAATTGGTGATGGAGCCTTGGCCAGAGAACTTGAACATGGTGCGCGTGGGGGTTGAACTGCTTACTAATACGCTATTGGAGGAGGAATCTGAATGGATGATGCCACTTTTGAAGATGGGCCTTTCCGGCTCCCGTCCGTGTTGGGAAGAAACTTTCCAGCAAAGAAAGGGTTGTTCTTTCATGCTGCCACCGTGCTACTCTCCCCTCCTCCATCTCCATGAAAGCACTCCTCATCACCCTCTCGTTGCTTCTGACTGTCTCTCTTCATGCGCAAAGCACTGCGCCCAGCGGGCAGACCACGCCGCAGGATTCTGTGACGCAGGACGGTCTGTGGGACGCCCGTTTGAAGGGTGGCAACTACATCGTACGCTGCAATGCGATCGTCGCCCTGTCGAAACACGAGTACATCTCGGACGGTGTGGCTCGTGTGGTGGAGGTGAACATTACGCTGAACTCGGCGCAGATCGTCCGCTTTTACTTTCTGGAGCCCTACAAGCCTGAATCCGGCAGCAGCACGGTGGGCGCAGCGACACAGGCGCTGGAGAAGGCGAAAGGGCTGTACGAACAGGCAGCCGGACGTGTCTCACCCGACCTTGCCGCTCCGAAAGTGGTGAAAAACTACCCCGTCTCCACCCATGCGCACACGGTCGAATTTGTGCTGAAGGAGGAGGCAAGACTCAATTCTCTCTTTGGCAGTCTGGAGCGTTCCTTCCGCACCGGACAGGGCCGTGTGTGGAAGGAGCAATAGTGGGGACGCAGGCAGTCCTGCTTGCCGAGAGAACTTTGTTGCGGGCAGGAGTGCCCGCAGCACTTCAGACGTTGAAGCGCCACTCGACCACGTCGCCGTCGCGCATGACGTATTCCTTGCCTTCGATGCGCCATTTGCCCTTTTCCTTTGCCTTCGCATTGGAGCCGAGTTCGACGAGGTCGTTGTAATGCACGATCTCGCCGGCGATGAAGCCGCGTTCGAAGTCGCCATGGATGACGCCAGCGGCCTGCGGGGCCTTCATGCCTTTGACGATGGTCCAGGCGCGAGTTTCCTTTTCGCCGGTGGTCAGGTAAGTCTGCAGGCCGAGGAGGTCATAGACGCCCTTGATGAAGAGTGAGACGCCGCTGTCCTCGACACCGATGTCATTGAGGTAGGCTTTCGCATCTTCAGCGGAAAGATCGGTCAGCTCACTTTCGATCGCGGCGCTGACGACGACTGCGCTGGCCTCATGCGCGTGTTTCACGTATTCACGCACTTTGCCCACGAATGCATGAGCGTCCGGGTTCTTAGTGGCCGTGGCTAGATCGGACTCCGACACATTGCAGGCGAAGATGCAAGGCTTTGAGCTGAGGAGGAAGAAGCTCTTGAGGAGCTTCCGCTCCTCTTCGGTGCATTCCAAGGTGACGGCGGGCTTACCGGCGTCGAAATGCGGGATCAGGCGCTCGCAGAGGGCGAGTTCGGCCTTCGCGTCTTTTTCGCCTCTTTTCGCATTCTTTTCGGCCTTGTCCTTGCGGCGCTGGATGGCGTCCATGTCGGAGAGAATGAGCTCGGTGTTGATGACCTCAATGTCACGCACAGGGTCAATGGTGCCGCTGACGTGGGTGATGTCGCCGTCTTCAAAGCAGCGCACCACGTGGACGATGGCGTCCACTTCGCGGATGTGGCTGAGGAATTTGTTGCCCAAGCCTTCGCCTTGGCTGGCACCTTTGACGAGGCCGGCGATGTCCACGAATTCGATGGCGGCAGGCACCAGTTTCGAGGACCCGGAGAGCTTCGAAAGCACAGCGAGTCGCTCATCCGGAACGGTGACGACGCCAGTGTTCGGCTCGATGGTGCAGAAGGGATAATTGGCTGCCTCCGCCTTGCGGGTGCGGGTGACAGCGTTAAAAAGGGTGGATTTGCCAACGTTGGGAAGGCCTACAATACCGGCTCTGAGCATAAGGGCGGCGAGATTAGCGGTATGGCAGGCCAGCGCAAGCCCGGTTCTGTGATCGTGACCGAAATCAAGGCGCGCTGGCCGGGGCAGTAGTGCCATTGGTCACTTGAAAGGTCAGGACCCCGCCACTGCCGGAGGGCGTGAGTGTTGCGCCGCCCGGGCCGCTGACGCTCAAATTGCCACTGATGAACTGCTGGGCAGCCGCGCCTTGCAACACCAGAGTGCCGTTATTGAGGGTGGCCCCCTGCACAGTCTGCACATTGCTGATCGCAACAATGCCGGAGCCGGATTTGACCAGTGAGGCTCCCGAAAGCGAATTGGCATTATTGGTATTTCCAGCAAGGGTCAGACTGCCCTGATTGACGATCTGATTCGTGCTGCCGTTGGCCAGCACCAATTGCGAACTGGAATTGGAGAGCGTGGTGGTTGTCGCATTGGGAGTCAGTGTCAAGATGCGCTGCGACTGTCCCTCAGCCCCCGATGCAATGGAAGCAGCACCCGTGGAAATGACGCCCGACGTGCCAGCAAGAAAAACATTGCTGCCAGAAACCTCGCCGGAAATCCTCATTTCGCTGGATCCTGACGAAGACAAAATGTTGGTGGTTTGCGCCAGCAATGGACTTCCTCGAAGCGAGTTCGAGGTCATGGTAGCGGCGTTTGAATTGACATTGGTTTGGCTGCTCGATGAACCACCGCCGAAAATGCGTGTCAGGAAGCCGGGGCTGTCACTTTTCGCCTCAGCCGTTCTCAATTCGGTTCCGCCAGCAGCAATGACCCCCTGAGTTCTGGCACTGTCGTTGCCCGCAAGCGTTAAGGTAGCACCGAGCGCCTGGGCCTGTTGGGCCACTTCCTGGTGAATTTCTGGCGCGGCAGGCAGAGACTGCTTGAAGCTTGCGCTGTCGAGCAGGGCGCTGGAATGGGTGAGGGTGTCGAGATTCACCTGCACGGTGTCACGCGTGCCTTCGGGACGCTGTACGATCAGGTGGCCAGGGTTCAGGGCCATGTTCTGACCGCCCAGATCTCCCCGCACGCTGCCTTCGAGGCAGGTCATTTTCACCGAACCGTCCGGCATGGCGGCCACGATGGCGGAGCCACGCACGGTGACATCCCCCTGCGGCGTGGTGACCTGTACCGCCGAACGACGCAGAAAACCATCTCCAGACGAGACCAACACCACGCCTCTGGAGAGCGAAACATCGCCGCGATCCCCGACCTGGGCTGATGTATTGGAGCCAAGCCGGACGACGCTGCCGTGCTGATCCACCGTGGCTTGAGCATGGGCATTGCTGCCTGTGGTCACCTGATTGCCAGTGGTTTGCACGTTGCCGCTGGAAATGGTGATGGAACCTGCAGTAAGAGCCGTGGTCTGCATCACTGCGATCAGGAAAAGGAGGGCAGAGGGTTGTTTCATAGAAGTCTCTGAATTTAAGTCGTTCGCGTGGATGTTGCCTGAAAAACCGGGGAACCGTCAATCCTGATGTCACCAAACATGAGATACCACCAGCCCCAAGCCGGTGTTTAGGGCCTTGTAATCGAAGGCTCTGACATCGGAATTGTTGAAGATGCCGCTGACGTAGATCTGCGCGAGCAGGTTGTTGGTAACCTGATAGCCCAGCCCTAGAAAAAATAGGTGATTGAGGTCATTCCGGCTGACCTGGACATGATCAAACCAAGCGAACCGATACATGCTCGTGAATGCCAACTGTGGTGTGATCTGCCACGCGCTCCCGGCCTGGGCGCTGAATTCGTGACGGCGGAAGTCGGAGGGCCCTCCCGCTACGCTTACGGCAGCATTGCCACCCAGCCAGACGCTGATATCCGGGCTGAGCAGCCAGCCTTTGCGCAGACCTGTCTCCAGAAAATGGTTTTCATAGAGGCGGTCCCCCCAGTTCCACGGCGAAGTGAGCCGTTGATAGCGATACTGCGCCCAGACATTGAAACGGGAGATGCCCCCCGGAAGTTGTCCGCGCCCCAAGTGATACTGCAGGCCGAGCTGGCTGCCGAAATCGTCGAAATCGAGCTCCTGCAGGTTTGCATAACGCCATAGCGAGTAGGAGGACATCGCCAGCAGGTTGATTTTGTCGGTCAACTGAGGAAACCAAGCGCCACGCAGGCCCGTGCGGCCCACCCAGTCTGAACTTTCCGGGCCGGGAGTCAGAGCGGCATTGGTGGTGAAGAAACCGTTGTTTTCCAGCGCCATGAGAAACTGTTTCGGTTTCGCACGCACCAATCCGCTGATGGTTTGCTGGCCAAATTCACGATCAAGCAGATTGATCTCCTCCTGGCTGGCGGGGGAGACCGCACTCTGGTTGGTGCGCGTATCCCGTTTCGTGGTGCGCAGGGCTTCACGAATGGTCTGGTCCACCACCGCCCGATCCATGGCGGGACTTTGCGCCATGGTAGAAATAGCTCCTGCCAAACTGCAGCCAGCCACAACCAACAATGCGATAAATGGTTTGTTTAAAAACATGTGCGCGGTTTTTATGAAGTTGCACCTATTTCGTCAAGCTCGAATTCGACACATCGCGTGCTGCTTGCTCTTTCCGCCACATGGACGAGACTCCGCGCCCTTTTTCCGGTCCCCTCATGTCTTTCGAACTTCTTGCCACCGATCCCTCGTCCCACGCTCGCCGTGGGAGGCTGACGACGCCCCATGGCGTGGTGGAGACGCCGGTGTTCATGCCGGTGGGGACTCAGGGCACGGTGAAGGCCATGCACCCGGAAGAGCTGAGGGCGCTGAATTCACAAATCATCCTCGGCAACACCTACCACCTTTTTGTGCGGCCCGGCATGGAGATCATGCAGGCGGCAGGCGGGCTGCATAAGTTCGCGAACTGGGACCGTCCGATTTTGACGGACAGCGGCGGCTTCCAGGTCTTCTCGCTGGCGAAGCTGCGAAAGATCAAAGAGGAGGGCTGCCACTTCCAAAACCACCTCGACGGCACGCCGATGTTCATCGGCCCGGAGACCTCGATGGAGATTCAGGCGACCTTGGGCTCGGACGTGGCGATGCTGTTTGATGAATGCACGCCCTATCCTTGCGAGGCCAAGGAGGCTGAAAAGAGCCTCGATCTGACCCTGCGCTGGGCCAAGCGCTGCCGTAGCTGGATTGATGAACACCGGCCGCAGACCGGCGGCGGGGCACAGCAGCACTTCGGCATCGTGCAGGGGAGTGTCTATAAGGAGCTGCGTGAAAAGTCCGCCCGGGAGCTGGTGGCGATGGGTTTTGACGGCTACGCCATCGGCGGCCTCAGCGTGGGCGAGCCGGAGGAGGACATGATGAGGATCGCCGAATGGGTGACGCCGCATCTGCCGGCGAATCAGGCCCGCTACGCCATGGGCCTGGGCACGCCGCCGCAGGTGATCGAGCTGATCGCACGCGGGATCGACATGTTTGACTGCGTACTGCCCACGCGGCTGGCGCGAAATGGTGCCGCCTTCACCCATGAAGGCCTGATGAACCTGCGAAATGCCTGCTACGCCAAGGATTTCCGCCCCATCTCCGAAGACACCCACCCGCTCTGCCAGGGCTTTTCTAGGGCTTACATCCGCCATTTGGTGCAGGCACAGGAGATTCTGGGTTTGCGGTTGATTTCTCTTCATAACCTGCATTTCTACGCGTCCCTCACTTCTAGGGCACGTCAAGCGATCGATCAGGGTTGTTTCGCCGAGTTCCGGGCTGAGGTCGTCGCGAAATATAAGTCCACCACTGCAGCTCCAGAATCATGATCTCTATCTCTCTCGAAAACACCCTTCTTCTGGCCCAGGCCGCACCTGCGGGAGCCCAAGGCGGCCTCCTTGGCAGCCCGATGATGCTGCCGATCCTCATGATCGTGGTGATGTATTTCGTCATCTTCCGCCCACAGCAGAAGCGCATGAAGGAGCACCAAAAGCTGATCGCCAGCGTCGGCGTAAGCGACCACGTCGTGATGGAAAGCGGCGTACACGGCATCATCACCAGCGTGAAAGACCGTACGGTCATGGTCAAGATCGCCGACAACGTCAAAGTCGAGTTCGAACGCGTCAAGATCGCCGCCGTGACGAAAAAGTCCGACGTCGTTGAAGTGACCGAAGCCTGAGTGGCTCTTTTGATTTTCCCAACCTACCTGCCAACCTGTCCATGAATCCCTTCGCCACCTTTTTTGTCGGTGCCTCCCTGTTGATGATGTTGCTCGTCTATGTCGGCACCGCCGTCCATACGACCAAGCGCCGCGTGGGCACGCTCCTCATCATTCTAACCGCCTTCGCAGCTATCTATACGATTGAGGCGATGAAACTCCAGCTGGGCATCGACCTTCAGGGCGGCAGCGAGTTCATCGTTCAGCTTGCTCCCGGCAAGAATGAAGACGGCACTCCCAAAGCAGTGACCAGCAGTGATGTGCAGCAGGCGATCGCGATTCTGGAAAGGCGTCTTAACCCAGACGCTTCGAAGGATCTGACCTTGCAGCCCGAAGGCACTGACCGGATCGTGATTCAGATGCCCGGCATTACCGAAGAGGAGATCAAAAATGTTCGGATAACCATCCAAACCGTAGCCCACCTCGAGTTCCGCCGGGTTCACCCTGACAGCCAGGCCAAGCTGGAACAGATCAAAGCGCGCGGCGGCATCAAGGAGCCCGGCTGGATCGAAATGCCCTACAGCACTCCCATCACCGCTAAAGATGGCACGGTCACCAACCGGTCCGAACTCGTCCGCGATTCGGCGGACATCGAAGGTAAATATGTCTCCAGCGCCTTCCGCACCGTCGATGCCGAAGGCAATAAAGTATCGCTGCAGTTCAACAGTGCCGGTGCCAAACTTTTTGATGATCTGGCCGCAATCCATTTCCAGAAAGAAATGGCCATCATTGTGGACGGCCAAATTCACTCCGCGCCAAGCCTGCGGGCCAAGCAGTACGGTGGCAGGGCGGAAATCTCCGGCGGTGGCGGCAAGGGCTTTTCCCAGCAGGAGGCCGATTCCTTGGCCACTCTGCTGAGCAATCCGTTGCAGAATCCGATGAAGATCCTTTCCGAGAGCTCGGTGTCCTCGGCTTACGGCCAGTCTTCTATTGATCAGGGCAAATGGATCGGCGTCGCCGCTCTGCTCATCACCACCTGCTTCATGATGTTCATCTACCGTCTCGCCGGTCTTGTGGCGATTGTCGGCCTAGTCATCAACATTGCGATCCTGTTTGGTGCGATGGCCTTGTTTAGTTTCACCCTCACCATGCCCGGCATTGCCGGTGTCGTGCTGACGATCGGCATGGCCGTGGATGCGAACGTCCTCATCTATGAACGACTGCGCGAGGAAATGGAGGCGGGCAAAACCTTCGGTGCCGCGCTGGAAGCCGCTTATGACAAGGCTTTTTCTGCCATTGCCGACTCCAACATCACCACGCTCATCTCTGCACTGATTTTGTTCATCATCTCCGGCGGTCTGGTCAAAGGCTTCGCCGTCACGCTCATGATCGGTCTGATCTCCTCGATGGTTGGCGCGCTGATCGTCACCCGCGTGATCTTCATGTGGGTGGTAGATAAGAACATCCTGAAGAAAATTCACACGACGAAGATCATCCCAGACAAGGTTTTCGACATCCTGTCTTCGGCTCCGAAGTTCATCATCGCCTCACTCGTCGTGACAGCGATCTCGTTTGGCACGCTGGCTTACAAGGGCAGTGCAGGTTTCGGCATCGACTTCCGTGGCGGCAGCCGCGTGGACGTGACGCTGGCCAAGGGCAAGGACATTACCGACGACGAATTCGGCACCCTGTTCGCAGGACTCAAGCAGGATGACGGCAAGCCCCTCGGCAGCTTCTACATCCAGCGCAAAAGCGCCGGCGGAACAGAAAACCTGAGCATCCGCTGCGAAGAGAACAGCGGTGCGGTGATCCAGCATGCGATCACTGGCAAATGGAACAAAGACACCGTCGCCGGAACAAGCATCGCTACGGTGGGCTCCGTGATCGGCTCCGAACTCGCCAAGCAGTCCATGTGGGCCATGTTCGCCGCGCTGATCGCGATCTTCCTGTATTTGCTGATGCGCTACGAGTTCGCCTTCGCCGTCGGTGCCATCGTCGCCCTGTTCCATGACGTGCTCATGGTTCCCGGCCTGTGCGTTTTGTTCGGCCAGGAACTCAGCATCATCCACGTCGGCGCGCTGCTCACCATCGCCGGTTACTCCATCAATGATACCATCGTGGTGTTCGACCGTATCCGTGAAACCATTCAAAAGGGCACGGGCGGCAGCATGCGCGACATGATGAACGAGGCCATCTGCAAGACCCTCTCACGTACACTCCTCACCGGCCCCACAGCCCTCGCGCCCATGATCGTGCTGCTTTTCCTCGGCAATCCTGCCATGCTTGAGTTCGCCATGCCGATCACCATCGGTGTGGTGCTCGGCACCTACTCCTCCATCTTCATCGCCTCCCCGCTGGTGCTGTGGTATGCGAAGAAAACCGGCACCAGCCTCAAGCGCCAGGTGCTTGATGCGCAGATCGAGCAGATGAAAGCCCAGCAGGCCGTCGCCGCTGCGGCGTTGGCTGCCGGTGGCAAGAAGTAACTGGGCATTCCTGGTTCTCGATTGCAGTTCCTCACAACTCATGGCCTGGCAGGCGTTCGCGCGTGCCAGGCCCAATTGTTTTAAAGCGGTTCGCACAGGATTTTCGACGGCGGCGCATGCCACCACTCGTACCATCAGGAGTTGAAAAGGAGTCTTGATGCAGCCTCAAGCGGAGAGGCAGAGGTTTTTTCCAATGATCGAGGCATTCCACACCTGCAGACTATCTGTGCGACGGCCCGCATCCCCTGCCTCTCCACATGATGAGGACGGCGCACCTTTTTGAGCGCCCGGACGCTTGGCCCTCCGAACGTCCCCAGACTCGCTAACGACTGACAAATCGCGGCCAAAAAAAAGAAGCGGCCTTGCGGCCGCTCCTCAATGATTCAGTTGTTCGCCTAGTTATTCGACGGCGGCGGATTGGCCGGCTCAGCAGGTTTGACTTCGATAGGCGGTGTCGCTGGAGTGGGTGTGCCGGGAGGGGCTCCAAGCGGAGGAGTCGTGGCTGGAGGCGTAGTCACTCCCCCTTTCGGACCGTTGGGATCGTCAGGAGCCAGCGTCGTTGCCGACGTGGCTGCTGCTGCCGCTTCCCCGGCTTTCTTTTTCGCCGATGCAAGCTTCGCAGCATTGGCTTTCGCCTTTTCAGCGGATTGTTTGAGGTAGGTCTGATAATCGGGGCCGCTGCCCGTGATCGTCACCGGGGTGCCGACCGCCGTGTGTGCGAACAGAATCGGTGCCATCTTGGTGGGCAGGCGGATGCAGCCATGCGAAGCACGACGTCCGGGCCTTGGAATCGGCCCGATGTGCATGCCGACGCCGTCGCCGGTGAGGCGCATGAAGTAAGTCATCTTGGCTGCTTCAAAACGGCCGCCTTCAGGCAGCAGATCCCGGCCTTGCTTGAAGTCCGAGTTCACCAGTTTGCCATCCTTGTCGAAGCCTTTACCGTAGAGGTTGGAGACCTTGTCCTTCACTTTTTCGAGGATCTTGAACTCGCCAGTGGGCGTTGGGAAGCTGGGGATGCCGCTGGCAAAGTAGGTCCAGCCAACGACCTCTCTGCCGTTGTACAACATGGCACGCTGCACATCCACGTTGATGACCATGCTTGTGATGGGCTTGTTGCCGCCGGTCCATTCACCCGGGTACTTCCACACCTCTTTCACCGGTTCAGGTGGTGGTGCTGGTGGCTTTTTGCGGAAGAGCTGACAGGAGGCCAGCAACACCATGCTAGGAATAAGCACAGCACGCGTCAGAGTTAGGGATGTTTTTAAATTCACAGCCACCGATACTAAGGGGACAGCCTCCCGCCCTCAAGTACCAGCGGAAACAATATTTTCAGGAAAGATCGAACAATTCCTCAGGGCGCGAAATGAGCAGGTCCGCCCCGCACTCGGTCAGCTCTGCTTCGCTGCGAAATCCCCACCGCACACCCACGGCGCGCATGCCGCTGTTCTTCGCAAACTGCATGTCGATGCCCGAATCTCCCACGTAGGCCATCTCATTTGTCTGCAAACCTAGGAAGGCTGCCATCTCATGCGCGCCGGCTGCATCCGGTTTGCGCGGCACCTCGGCGCGCTGGCCTAGGATGTGGTCAAACACCTTAGTTCCAAAGAAATGCTCCGTCATCGGCACGGTGAAGCGATGTGCTTTGTTCGAAATCACGGCGAGTTTCAGCCCTCGGCGCTGCAGTTCTGCCAGCATCTCAACAATGCCCTCGTAGGGCCGGGTCTCTGCCTGCCAGAGCAGGTCGTACTGCGCCCGATATTCCTCGGTGCATATCTTGATCAGTTCGTCGCTGCGCACCGCCTCCGGCAGCGCACGCTCCACGAGCTTTTCCATGCCATCTCCCACCATCTGCTTAAACACTTCTTTCTCGCAGCGCGGATAGCCCCGCGCATCCAGCATCCTGTTGATCGACTCGGCGATGTCTGCAAGCGAGTCGATCAGAGTGCCGTCGAGGTCGAAAATGAAAGCTTTGAGGGTGGGCATGAATCCTTCATGCCGCGAAATGTCGCTGCGATCAACTTGCCAGAGCGCCCAATGCAGCGAAAAAGCCACATGCTCACCGACTACCACACGCACACGCCGCTTTGCCTGCATGCCGAGGGGAATCCCGTCGATTACGCACGGCATGCGCAGAGCATCGGCCTCGCTGAGATCGGCCTGTCGGATCACAACCCGATGCCGGAGAAGTTCGACGACTGGCGCATGCTGCGCTCGGACCTGCCGCGCTACTTTGAGCTGGTGAATGAGGCGCGTGAGGCGCTGCCGGGTTTCCCCATCCGCCTCGCGCTAGAATGCGACCACATCGAAGGATATCAAAAGTGGATCGATGAGACGGCGGGCATGGCGGAATGGGACTACCTCATCGGCAGCGTGCATTACATCCATGATGGCATCGCGGTGGATGATCCGAAGCATGTCTCGCGCTGGAAAACGGCCTCCGATATCGAGCACATGTGGGGCATGTACTGGAAGCTCTATGAGCAGATGATTCGAACCAAGCAGTTCGATTTCCACGCGCATCCCGACCTGGCCAAGCGCTTCGGACTGCGGCCTGAGGGTGATCTGCGGCCTTACTACGAGCCGGTGATCCAGGCGCTCGTGGACACCAACGGCATCCTCGAAGTCAGCACCGCCGGCCTGCGCAAGGATGTGCGCGAGATCTACCCTGCGCGCGAGATGCTGGAGATGGCTTTTGCAGCGCAGGTGCCCATCGTGATCAATTCTGATGCGCATCTGCCCACGGATGTCGGTGTGGATTTCAACAAGGCGCTCGATCTCGTGCGCAGCGTTGGGTACACGACCACGGTGCGGTTTGAACAACGCCAGAGGAAGGTGGTCCCACTACCGGAGGCATGGCCGCTATGATCTGGCAGGCGCGACAGCACCGCATCGAATTTCCCCGCCGTCCGCTGGTGATGGGGATCGTGAACATCAATGACGACTCATTCTGCGGCGACGGCACGCTGGATCCCGGCAAGGCGCTGGCCCAGGCGAAGCAGCAGCTTCAGGATGGAGCGGACATCATCGACATCGGCGCTGAAAGCGCACGGACGAATCGCGAGGCGATAAGCATAACCGAGGAGATCGACCGCCTGCTGCCGTTTCTCGAAAAGTGGCCGGAGCTCAGTTCCCGCTTCCATGCCCCGCTGCTTTCCATCAACACCTGGCGCAGCGATGTCATCGCGGAAGTGCTGCCCCATGGCGGAGACCTCATCAACGATATCAGCGGCCTGCCGGATGCTTTCAATGCGAAGCTTTGCGCGGAGCACAATGCAGGACTGCTCATCATGCACAGCGTCGGCCAACCAAAAGTGCCGCATACGCATGTGAAGTATGACAGCATCATGGACACGCTGGACCACTTCTTCACGCAGCGCCTCGTGCTGGCGGAGAGCGTCGGGCTGCCGCGTGAAAACATCGTGCTCGATCCAGGCATCGACTTCGCCAAGCAGAAAGACGACAACCTGACGATCTATCGTGAGATGCAGCGTCTCCACCGCTTCGGGCGGCCGATCCTGCTCCCTGTGTCACGCAAGACGGTCATCGGCGATGTGCTTGGAATCCCCGCCTTGGAGCGCGATGCGGGAACCCAGGCCTGCATCGCCGCAGGCATGCACCGAGGTGCGCAGATCTTCCGTGTTCACCATGTCAAAGCTGCGGTGCAGACGGTGAAGATGCTCTGGGCGGTCGAGGACAGCCGCTGACGTACGTTGGATGTGTTTGGCGCGCTGCGATTTTGCATCACCCACCATCCTCTCCACCAAACCGCCCGACTCTGAAGGCACCGCGCCATGCGGCGTTTCCATGAGTACATAAATGGGCGGGCTATCGCCACACCCATCTACGACGACAGAAAACCCATCAGCTTTGGGGGCCTAATTCAAGAACAAGTCTGATGAGGACCATTGATCAGGCAGCGCCTTCTTGCTTGGCAGGCTCTTCCACCGAGGATTCTGCCAGGGCGGTTTCAGCCTCTTCTGCCAGCTCAGCTTCAGCCATGGACTCTTCCACCGGGGCTTCTGTCAGTTCTGGTTCAGTAGCTTTAGCAGCTTCCTGTGAAGGAGCTTCTTCAACAGGGGCTTCAGCGGCAGGTTCTTCCTCAGAGGAACCCGCGAGGGCAGTTTCGGCCTGCTCTGCCAGTTCAGCTTCCGCCATGGATTCTTCCACGGGGGCTTCTGTCAGTGAAGGTTCAGATGCTTCAGCAGTTGTTTCGGCGGCAGCTTCTGCGTCAGGGGCAGCGGCTTTCGCAGGTGTCTTGGCTGCGGCAGCTTCCTTCTTGGCAGCAGCCGGTTCACCCTGCACACCAAGGAAGACCATGCCGTCGCTGTATTCGATGACGTAGCCTTCGTTGGCGAGCCAGCGGATGTCCTTGATGACGGCAATCTGTTCTTCCGTAGGTTGCTTCGGCGCATCCGAGGCGGTGCCAGCGGGGGCTTCCGGTGAGGGCACAATCGACTCCACCAGCTTCTGCATGGGCATGCCGTTGTTGGCCTTGAGCTTTTCCACGACCTGCGCGAGGCGGTCTGAGAAGACCATGCTGGACTCGATGGCGCGTGGCTTGACGCGGCAGACGAACTGCTTGCCTGCGCGGCGTTTGAAAAGTTTCATGCCACGGCGTTCCAGACCGGCACCGAGCTTCTGCGAGATTTCAAACAGGTGCTTCCGCGCCGCTTCCACGGACTGGCGCATCATGATGAAAAAGATATGCGCGAGCTTCTGCTTGTCGATGTTGCCCGGCACGGTGGCGTCACGGACTTCGATGACGGCGTCGTTGCCAAAGGTGCGGCGGAAATGCGCCTCCATGTCGGCACGCGAGCTGAGAGAGAGCGGCTCGGCGCCCTCGGGCACTTCACCCTTCAGGCACACCCAGCGGCGGCCCTTGCTCATGTTTTCCTTCCACTTCGCGACGAGCTCCGGATTGGACTCCACACGGATGCGGCGTTTGAAATCCTCGATCGGCATGTTCGAGAAGCGCTCACGATGCAACCTGATGACACCGGTTTGATAGCTGTGATGGCTGGGAGGAGCGATGAGCTCGCCGCTCATGCCACAGACAGCCACCGAGGCAAACTCGCCCTTTGGTGCTTCGAGTTCGATCTCTTCCGCCCGATAAAACTCATCCAGGGCTGCACTGCGCAGCACATGCGTGAGCGCTTCATCGCGTGAGAGGAAGAGGCTGCCGTCCGCAGGCACATGGTAGAAGCCTGTGGGACGTTCTTCGGCGCAGCGGAAACGAACCATGAAGCGGTCACCGCCTGCCAGCACGAGACGCGAGGCATCAAACATGCTGAACGCATGACCGGTCTGGCGCACATGCGCGGCCAGTGCATCCACCGCCTTGTCTTCAGGGAAGATGATGATCTGCACATCCTTCGGGATCTCAACCCACTCACGCTGTGGCGGGCCTGCGCGATCACGATCACCAAAACGGCGCGGTGGACCACGGCGGTCATCACCAGTGCCATCGCGGCGTGGCGGGCCGCCTTGTCCTTGACCACTAGGACGGAATCCGCCACCAGGACCATCACGACGAGGAGGTGGGCCACCGCCAGGGCCATCACGGCGCGGAGGCGGACCTCGGCGATCATCACGACCGCCAAATCCACCACCACCACCACCGCCACGGCGGTCATCACGACCACCGCGCTGCGGCCGGTCTTCGGAATCGGCATAGCGTTGTTTGATTTTGTCTTCCTTGCCGAACTCGCCTACCCACGCAGGCATCAGTTTCAAATCGGAAAGGTCAACCAGGCCACTTGGTTTGGTAGGCTGGTTGTCGGTGCTGGCTTCGGGTTCGGTCATACTTTTCAGGCTGGAAGGGGCCGCGACTATGCCTCGAATCAGCTTTGTCGCCAGTTTTGTTCGTGTGGCGTTTTCTTGGCAAGGCATTATGTGAACAAGTCCCATGCCAGCAGCACCCATCAATTTTTTCAACCGCCCCTCCCATCGGACCGAAACGGAGGCGGTTTATGGCGAGGGTTTTCTGCGCTTCACCTACGAGAGCCCGCTGGGTGCCCTGCCGCTGCATGCACTGGTAAAGCGGGCAGCTTTTTCTAGCTGGTATGGCCGCCGCATGGACTCCCCGGCCAGCCGGGCCAAAATCGCCCCTTTCCTGGCCACCTACGGGGTGGATATCAGCGAATTTGCCGATGCGCCGGACTCCTTCCGCACCTTCAACGAGTTTTTTTATCGCAAACTTAAGCCTCAAGCACGGCCCATTACCCCGGGGGAGGACGTCATCACCCTGCCTGCGGACGGCCGCCATCTCGTGCTGCCTGACATCGCCCATTGTGCTGATTTTTTCATCAAAGGCACTCGCTTCAATCTCGCTGCCCTGCTGCGCGATGTCACCCTCGCCGAACGCTTTGCCCACGGCAGCATGCTGATTTCCCGCCTGTGCCCGGTGGATTACCACCGTTTTCATTTCCCCTGCACCGGCACTCCCGGAGCCCCCCGCCTCATCAATGGCCCGCTTTATTCGGTGAGTCCCATCGCCCTGCGCCGCCGGGCCAGCATTCACTGGGAAAATAAACGTGAGGTCACCCTCCTGCGCACCCAGAACCTCGGCGATGTGCTGCTGCTTGAAGTCGGCGCAACGTGCGTGGGCTCCATCGTGCAAACCTACACGCAGGGTGCTGCGGTCGAAAAAGGGGCTGAAAAAGGCTACTTTCGCTTCGGCGGCTCCTGCTTCATCACAATCTTTGAGCCGGGTAAAATCCAGTTTTCGGACGATTTGATCGAAAACAGCCGGGCAGGTCGCGAAGTGTATGCTCGCATGGGCGATGTCGCGGCTCACGCCCTCGGGTGAAATTTCCGGTGCACTTCCTTGAGCCGCGCCTGATCCACGTGGGTGTAAATTTGCGTCGTCGAGATGTCCGCATGGCCGAGCATCTCCTGGATCACGCGCAGATCGGCCCCATTGTTCAGCAGGTGCGTGGCAAAACTGTGCCGCAGGAGATGCGGATGCACGCAGGCAGGGTCCATGCCGCAGAGTGCGGCGCGCTCCTTCACGATCTGCTGGATGCGTGCCGTGGTCAGCCGTGTGCCGTTGCGCGAGATGAAGATGTGGCTCTGCGATTTCGGTCCCACCAGCTCTGGGCGCGCATGCTCCACATACGCCGCAATGGCTTCGCGTGCGGCACCACCCACGGGTGAGAGACGGGTCTTCGAGCCCTTTCCCGTGACGCGAATCCAGCCCTCTTCGAGGCTGAGGTGTTCCAGCCGCGCATCGGCCAGTTCGGACAACCGCACGCCGCTGGCATAAAACAGCTCCAGAATGGCCCGGTCACGCCGGTCCAGCGGGGCCGTGCCGTTCACGGACTCGACGAGCTTGCGCACGTCCTGCTCGTTCAAGGAGTCCGGCAGGTGCTTTTCCTGCCTTGGGGGCAGAATGGGGTCCGCAGGATCAGCGGGGATGTGTTTGCGAGCGGTAAGCCAGCGGAAGAAGATTTTGACGGCGATGAGTTCGACGCGGGCCGAGGACGCTGCGATACCATCTTTTTTTCTCTGAGCTAGGTAACCGCTCAGGTGCTCCGTGGTTACGGCCACCACGCTGGAAGACTCGTGCTTCGTTTGGAACCACGAGGCAAACGCCTCCAGCACCCGGCGCACCAGGAGCTGATAGTTCGTGGACAGACCCCGCTCGGTCGCCAGGTGGAGGATGAAGCCATCAATGAGTTCCAGCATCAGCCGACAGCATGGCACGGATTTGAGAGTCACGAGAATGACAAAATTCTTGCCCTCAGGCACGGGGGGCGGCAAAGATGCCGGATTATGGCCTCCTACAACAAAGTCATGCTCATCGGCAATCTGACCCGCGACCCCGAAGTGCGCTACACGCCCAAAGGCAGCGCGGTCTGCGACATCGGTCTTGCCGTGAATCGCGTGTACACTTCTGACAGTGGTGAAAAAGTGGAGGAAGTCACTTTCGTGGATGTCGTCCTCTGGGCCAAGATGGCCGAGCTCGCCGGCAAATACCTGCACAAAGGCCGCCCGGTCTTCATTGAGGGCCGACTGCAGATGGATTCCTGGGAAGACAAGCAAACCGGCCAGAAGCGCACCCGCATGCGCGTCGTCGGTGAGCAGATGCAATTCCTCGGCAGCCCTGGTGGCGACCGCGCTCCCGCTGGCGGCGGTGGTGGCAACGACGAAGAAGGTGGCTATTCCGGTGGTGGTGGTGGTGGAGGCTATTCTGGCGGAGGCGGCGGATACAATCGCCCAGCAGCCCGTCCAGCCCAGCGCCCAGCACCCGCCCAGCAGCGCCCTCCTGCCCAGCGTCCCGCTCCTGCACCGCAGCAGCACGATGACTTCGGTGAAGGCCCGATCACCGACGGCATGGAAGACGACGACATTCCGTTTTGAGAACTGAAGCCGGCGTTTTGCCCTGCCTGAGTGGAAGAGAACCTGCTCCTGAGCCGTTATTTGCGGCCCCGTGAATTGCTCTGTCCTCAGCTTGGTTTGTGCGCTCAGCGCCGTCGCTTTGTCGTCGGCGTCTGCCGCCGAGACGGTGTCATTCCGCAACGACGTGATGGCCGCCATTTCCAAAGCAGGCTGCAACCTGGGCACCTGCCATGGCAATGCGACGGGCAAAGGTGGCTTCAAACTTTCGCTGCGCGGACAGGATCCTGATCTCGATTTCAAAGCGCTCGCCCGGGACGCCTCCGGCCGCCGCGTGGATGTCTTCGCGCCGGAGCGCAGCCTGATCCTGGTCAAAGGTGCGAATCAGATCGCCCACGAAGGCGGCAAGAAGCTCGATCCGAAAGCTTGGGAATATCAGGTGCTGCGGAACTGGATCGCTGCTGGTTTGCCACGCGATGACAGCACGGCACCAAAGGTCACCAAGCTCACCGTCACGCCCACGGAACTCGTCTTGGACGAGCCGCAGGACAAGGTTCAGATCACCGTGCAGGCGACCTTTGCCGACGGCACGCAGCGCGACATCACTGACCGTGCGATCTATGAGCCACTGCAAAACGGACTCGTTGATGTGAGCAAGAGCGGGCTGGTGAAGCGCCTGCAGTTTGGCGAGCCGGGCGTGCTGGTGCGCTTCCTGAATCAATCGGTGCCCGTGCGGCTGACGTTTGTGAAAGCAAATCCGGCCTTTGTGTGGAGCAAGCCACGCCGCGACAACTACATCGACTCGCACGTCTTCAACAAGCTCAAGACCCTGCGCATGAACCCCAGCGCGGTGTGCAGTGACGAGGTCTTCATTCGCCGTGCATGGCTCGATCTTTGCGGCATGATTCCGCCTGCGGATGAAGCGCGCGCCTTTGAGGCCGACACACACCGCGACAAACGCGCGCGCTTGATTGACCGCCTGATGGTGCGGCCGGAGTTCGCCGATTACTGGACGCTGAAATGGTCCGATGTCCTCAAGGTCGAATCCCGCACGCTGGACAAAACCGGGGTCCAGGCCTTTCACGACTGGATTCGTGACGGCATCACGCGAAACCGCCCCATCAATGAAATGGTGCGCGCCATGCTTGCCTCACGTGGCAGCACCTATCACGAGCCCGAGACGAATTTCTACCGTGCCAACCGCACCCCGGAGCTGCGTGCCACCACGGCGGCGCAGGTGTTTCTCGGCACGCGCCTGCAGTGTGCGCAGTGCCACAACCACCCCTTTGACCGCTGGACGCAGGATGATTACTACAACTGGTCCGCCGTCTTCGCCCAGGTGGACTACAAGATCATCGGCGACATCAAACCCCGCGATAAAAACGACAAGCATGAGTTCAACGGGGAGCAGGTCGTCTTTCTCAATGCCAAGCTGAACATCGAAAACCCGCGCACGGGTGAGAAGGCCAAAGCCCGCTTCCTCGGCGCTGACATGCCCAAGCTCGCCGAGAAGGAGGACGAACTGCAGGCGGCCGCCAACTGGCTCACGAGCGCGCAGCATCCTCTGTTTGCCAAAGCACAGGCCAACCGAATCTGGTATCATCTCATGGGGCGTGGTCTCGTCGATCCCGTGGATGACATGCGTCTCACAAATCCCGCCAGCCATCCGCAGCTCCTCGAAGAACTCGCCCAGGATTTCATCCGCAGCGGTTTTGATCTGCGGCACCTCATTCGCACCATCATGCTGAGCCGCACCTACCAGCTGGACAGCACCCCGAAAGAATCGAACGCCTCCGATCTCATCAACTACTCGCACCACCTGCCCCGCCGCCTCAGCGCCGAGCAGCTCATCGATTCACTCCACTCTGCCCTGCGCGTCACACCCGAATTCAATGGCTGGAGCCGCGGCACCCGCGCCAGCCAGATCCCCGGCCCCGACAATGGCCGTGGCAGCCCTAATCCCATGTCGCCCGAAGCCTTCCTCGCTCAATTCGGCCGCCCCAAACGTGAGCTGAGCTGCGAGTGCGAGCGCGGTGTCGACACCTCCATCGGCCAGATTTTCCAATTCATCAGCGGCCCCATCGTCAGCAACGTCGTCTCCCAAAAATACAACCGCCTCGGCTCGCTGCTCAAGAACCCTGACAACGGCGCTGTCACTCGCGATCTCTACTGGGCCCTCCTGACCCGTGCCCCCACCGCCGACGAAGCCAAAGTCATGGAAGCCCTCCTCGCCTCCGCCAAAGACCGCCGCCTCGCACTTGAAGACATTGCCTGGAGCTTGCTGAACGCGAAGGAGTTTCTCCTCGCCAGATAACTGCACAGCATTGTGTCTGGATAAGAAGAGCTGCGCGTGCGGTGGATGATAGCAATGCCTTCAGCTATGCGCCCTTTGCCCAGAAGAAGCAGATCCACAGAAAGGACCTCTCTAGTGTGCACGGCTAAAACGCCTGATGATTTGTCTTTGTTGATTCCCTCTGTGTCTCGCAATTGACGTGAGAACGAGCCGCTGCCTGACGTACTGATGCGCCTCATGAAACCAGCCATCCTCCTCGCCCTTTTCGTCAGCACTTCGCTGCTCGCCCAAACTGCCGCACCCAAAGCGCCCGCACCTGCGGCCAAAGCCAAAGGCCCGACCATTCCTGCGGATGCGCAGTGGCATGATGTGACGACATGGGGTGTAGAGGGACGCGGCTGGGGAGACCAGGAGCGGAAACGCTGGTTTGACCGTCTCCCGGCAAAAGCGGAAAAAACCGTCACACCTGCAGTGTGGGGCCTCAGCCGTGACAGCGCGGGCATGATGGTGCGCTTTAAGACAAACGCGAAGGCGATCTACACACGCTACGATCTTTCCAAAGCCAACTTGGCGCTGCCAGCCATGCCTGCCACCGGCGTGAGCGGACTCGATCTCTACGCGCGTGATGCAAAAGGCCAATGGAAATGGGTCAACTGCACGAAGCCCGCTAGCCAGCATGTGGAGGCCGTGGTGATCAGCGATCTCGCGCCCGGCGAGCATGAATTCGCTGCCTATCTACCGCTCTACAATGGCATCGAAAAGCTGGAGATCGGCGTGCCTGCGGGCGCAAAGTTTGAAGGATTGAAGCCACGTGAGAAGCCCATCGTTTTCTATGGCACGTCCATCACCCATGGTGCGAACGCCTCCCGCCCCGGCATGGTTCATACCGCTATCTTGGGCCGCCACCTGGACCACCCTGTCATCAATATCGGCTTCTCCGGCAATGGCCGCATGGACGCAGCTGTGGGCGATCTCATCAATGAACTCGATCCTGCCGTCATTGTCATCGACTGCCTGCCCAACATGGGACCCGCCGACGTCACCGCCAAATGCGTGCCACTGGTGAAACAACTGCGCTCCAAGCACGCCACCACGCCGATCATCCTCGTCGAAGACCGCCGCTATACAAACTCCTGGATAACCCCCGCCAAGACCAAGTTCCATGACGACAACCACGCAGCCCTCAAGGCCGCCTACGAGCAGCTCAAGAAGGAGAAAGTAGTCAACCTCCACTACATCGGCGGTGATGCGCTTTATGGCACTGATACTGAAGGCTCCAACGACGCCTCCCACGGCACCGACCTCGGTTTCCTGCGTCAGGCGGAGATTTTTGAGCCTGTGCTGCGTAAGGCGCTGAAATAGCCTGTCTCACTCCGACCCCGGCGGTTCCAGCAGTCGCCGGGGCAGGTCCCGCATGCCTTGCAGCACGCGAAAGACGACCAGCGTGTCGTCCTCGATGCGGTAGAAAATGAGGTGCTTGTGAAATGAGCCTTGAATCTGAAAGGACCGCAGCCCCGCAAGACGTCGATTTCGGAATTTACGGACGCGGCCAAGGTCAGGCTGAACGGCCAGGTCATTGAGAGTTTCAACCAAAGACATCAGGTACCTTTCGGAGATGTCTGCACCGGCATGCACGTCATACCAATCGGACTGAAGTCGTATATCAAGTGACGCTTCTTCTGTGCGCTGAATCGTCAGACTTGGCATGACGCAGATTCCATGGCGGCTTTGCTCGAAGGCCTGCCTTTGCGAATTGAATCCAAAAATGCCTCATCCAGCGGATATCGTGGACTGTCCAATGCCTTGAGCATGGCAGCTTCGAGTTCTGGAGACTCATATCCGTCTTCCTCCAGCACCTCCAACTGGCGTTCATTCATCCAGTCGAACAGTTCTCTGAAACCGGATGCCGGCAGCGCACGGATCGAGTCTTCAATTTCGGCAATCGTTGGCATACTAAAACTTATTCATCACCAGCGACAGCGCAAGCCCCACGATGCAGTGGCTTACTTCCCGATCTTATAGAGCGCCTTGTCCGTGCGGATGAACAGGGCGCTGCCGTCGGCGATGGGGCTGGCCATGATCGGGCCGTCGAGGGTGTTCTGGGCGAGGATTTTGAATTCCTTGGCGGCATTGATGATCGTGACGACACCTTCGCGGCTGCAGAAGTAGAGTTTGCCATCTGCGAGAATCGGCGAGGCGCTGAACTTGCCGCCGATGCGCTCGCGGTAAAAGGCCTCGCCGGTTTTCGTGTCCACGCAGCTGACGATGCCACCGTCATCGACGTAGAAGAGAAGGCCGTTGTGCAGCACGGGAGAGCACATCTTGGGCGCGTTCTTGTTGTTGCGCCAGGTAACCTCAGGTGTCTTGAGGTCGGCGTATTTGAGGGCGATGACCGCCGATTTTCCAAAAGCGGTGCTGAAAAAGATCTGCTGGTCGTCGGCCACGGGCACGGTGGACATGGAGAAGCCGAGTTCGCCGTAGTGAATCTTCCAAAGTTCCTGGCCAGTCTGGGGATTGTAGCCATAGACGTTGTTGGCGGCGGAGCTGACGAGCTGTGGCTGACCGTTGATCGTCAAGACCAGCGGCGTGCCATAGGCTTTGCGCTGCTGTGGGCGCGGATCCATGTCGCCACTGCGGGGTGTTTTCCAAGACACTTTGCCGGAATTTGTGTCGAATCCGGCAATGAACTGCTGATCGCTGCCGTCGAAATGCGCGATCAATCGGTCTCCATAAAGCACGGCGGTGGAGCCGGGGCCGTTTTCGTGCATGACGTGGAGTTCCTCATTTTTCCAAAGCACCTTCAAGGTTTTTGTATCAAGGGCCACGGTGCCAAAGGAACCGAAGTGCGCGTAGAGCCGACCCTCCGCCAGAATGGGCGACGGTGAGGCATAGCTGTTGAGCTCGTGGGCCCACTGCGGGTCCTTCACGTTGAGCAACTCGATGTCATGGAGGATTTTGCCGCTGCTGCGATCCACACACAGGGCATGCAGGCTCACGGAACCGAGGATGGTGAGCGGCTGATCGCTGGTGTTGGATTCGAGACGGCGTTTGGCTTCCTCGGGAGTCGCCACTTTTTCAAAGGCGGTGGTGAGCCAGATTTGGTCGCCCCACATGACGGGTGTCGAGTGACCGCGCCCCGGAAGCTCCGTTTTCCAGGCGATGTTGCTTGTCTCGCTCCACGTTTCAGGCAGGCCGGAGGCGGTGGCGTGCCCTTGGGCGGAGGGGCCGCGCCATTCGGGCCAGTTGCCGGCGTGAGAGGCGGAGGCGAGAGCCAAGAGCGGGAGTAGAATGCGGTGAATCATGAGCGAGAAAAAACGTGGCATGCAGAGGGTAACTGTCTTTCAGTGGGATTGATCATGCGCATCCCGTTTTTTCTATTTGTATTCGCCGCTGCATTGCAGGCACAGACTACGGAGCTCGAAACCTACATCGAGGTGCGCTCAGGCACGCTGCCCATCATTCTAACGGTTCCTCACGGCGGCAGCTTGAAACCGGCGAACGTGCTGGCACGGCGCTATGGTGTCACGGGCACCGATGCCAACACGGTGCCGCTGGCCGAACTGATCATCGAGGAACTGGAGACACGCTATGGCGGCAAACCGCATGTCATCATCTCGAATCTGCACCGCACGAAGCTTGATCCAAACCGCGATCTCGAAGAGGCGGCGCAAGGTGATCCCATCGCAGTGGCGGCCTGGCACCGCTTCCATGACAGCACGCAAAAGGCCTGTGACAATGTGATGAAGAAGAGCGGCATGGGACTGCTGCTGGACATTCACGGCCACCGCCACCTGGATCAGCGCGTCGAACTGGGATATCTGATCAAGGGGGACGTTCTCAAGCACTCCGACGCTGAACTGAATGCAGATGCGGCGCTGATCGCCTCCACATGCATCCGTGATTTGGACAAGCGTTCACCCCAGACCTTTGCAGAACTGGTACGCGGGCCGCAGAGCCTGGGCGGCTTGCTTGAGTTTCGAGGTTTCCGCTGCCTGCCGAGTCCGTCCAAAGCGAATCCGACCTTCATGGCGGGGTACTTCAGTGGTGTGTATGACGTCGCTGCGCATGGTTCACGCACCAGCGGCACCTTGAGTGCCATCCAGATCGAGTGCCCCTGGAACAACGTGCGTGACGTCCCGGAAAATCAGCGCCGCTTTGCCATAGCGCTGGCAGATTCACTCGGCGTTTACTTTGAGGTTCACTTTGGCCGGAAGCTGAAGTGACTGATCGGTGAGCGGCTGCGGCTGTTCAGGGTCTGCTTTTTTGAGCTTGGCCCAGCAGCCGTCGGCGACTTCTTTTTGTGCAGAGAAGACGCGGATCTGCTCGGGCGTGCTGGAGGCCCAGTCTATGGGGATGCGCTCATCACGCAGACCTCGGCGATGCAGCCAGCCAAAAAAAGCGATGCTGCCAAGAAGGGCGAAATTGAAGGAGAGACAGAGCGGCAACAAGGCCAGACGCAGCAGGGCTTCCGAGAGTGGTTCCCAAAGCAGGGCCATTACCAGCGCGACGAACAGCATCCACGCGATGGTCTTCACATTCAGCCGCAAGTAGTGGCCACCGAGGGCCAGAGCGAGAACGATGACGTTCATGGCGAAAGAGGGATCTCCAAAGACCGGCTTCCATGCAGAACCCACCATGCAGACGAGGAGAGCCGACAGAGCCACAAGAGCGCTGGTGCGTGAATGCCAGAGAATGCCGATGAAAAACCAGACCCAGCAGAACAGCACCCGGGTCGAGGTGAACTGCGCGGTCAGGCTGAGGTGACTGGCAAGAAATTCACCCCATGACTTTGCGTATTGCTGGGCCGTGCCTCCAGACAGGGTGGCTGCGAAGCCGGTGTACGCATCCGCAAACAAGGGAGCGCACAAGGCAGCCGTGGTGAAATGGTGGCGAGCTTCATCTGGTTTACCGGCCTGCAGGGCACACCAGCCGAGGCCGTCCCAGGAGTCGGCGAAAAAGGAATCCAGTGCGACGGCACGCCGAAACGCCAGCGCAGCATCTTCATAGCGTCCCTGGCGGAGACGGCTCCAGCCCAGACCATCATAGGCATCTGGGACTCCGATCTTGAGTGAGAGCACGCGTGAGAAGGCTGTCTGTGCGCCGGTTTGGTCGCCACGGCGGTACAAACTCCAGCCAAGGCCCGCGCAGCGATAGGCCTCCGCCATGTCGGTGCTGACTTCCGTGTTGAGGAAATGCTTCTCGGCTTTTTCAAAGTTGTTGGTGAGCAGTGCGCGCCAGCCGCGCGTGAGTTCGGCGTCATGCACGCCGAAAAATATCAGCGCCATCAGCGCAGCCCACGCAGCGGCGATATAGGGCAGGCTGAAGAGGACATAGGGTGACTTTCTCTCGTGCATGCGCTCGGCGATGGGCACGAAGACATAAGCCATGGCTGCACAACCGAGCGCGGTGGCGAGCGCCTGCGTCCACAGAGGCACCTGCGGAAAAAGATACCATAAGGCACCGAGCAAGGCGCCGTTCACGCTGAAGAGGCCGGTTTTGAGCACGCTGTCATCCTGCGCACGCCACTGTGCGATTGCGGTGATGAGCAGCGCCCCGCCCAGGCTCATGAGCGCGGCGTCGATGGAAAGGACAAACAAGCCGATGAGCACGCACAAGCCGGTGATGCGACTGTTCGCCACAAGCATCTGCCCGTAACCACGGAGGGTGTGGTCGAGCAGGCGTTTCATGCGGCGAGGGGAAGTTCTGAAATCACTAGCGGCACTTTATGTGATCCTGCAGGCGCGGCAATCTTGGAAACAAAGGTGATTTGCAAATCGGCGGCATTGAACAAAGCGGCTTCAAGTGCCGTTTGCACCCCTTTTTCGATGCGATTGTGCGATGCGTTGGTTTCGGCCACGACGCGGACTTCGAGCATGCCGGGCTGCTTTTGCACGACCTGATACTGCGCGAGGCCGGGCACCTCCTCTATGGCATTGGTGATGACATAAGGCGAAATCAAGGTGCCGCCACGAGTGCGCAGCATGGCGGCGCTGCGGCCTTCCATGTGGCGGATGCTGCGCGCACTGCTGCCGCATGAGCAGGGCTCGGGCTCCCAACTGGCCAGATCCCCGAGCCCGCGATAGCGCAGGATCGGTGTGGCGGTGTTGGTGAGGTCGGTGATGACGATGTGTCCGAGACCGGTGGTGGGCAGGCCGTTGTCATCGACGATCTCACAGAGCACATTGGTCTCGGCAATGTGCCAGCGCGAGCCACTCATGCACTGCCAGGCGACGAGCCCGCCTTCAGTGCTGGTGTATGTCTCAATGAGACGTGCGTTCGGGAACACCTGTCCCAACAGATGCCGCGTATGGGCATCCAGCATTTCGGAGGTGAGATGAATGAGCCGTGTTTTTTTTATGACGCGATTTTGCGAGCGCAGATCCAGTGCTATAGCGCGGAGCGTCGATGGGTAGGATGAAATGAATTCAGGTGCGATGCTCAGGAGTTCGCGCGTGAGCTTGGCGACGGGATCATGAACGGAGAAGATGCGTGAATCCGGCACGGTGGTGCGCAGGAGATCTGCGGTGGCAAAGTCGATGCTGTCGGGAGCCATATCGACCAGATAGAGGCCATTGCTGAGAGGCTTGCCATGGCACCAGTCATAGTACAAGGCCGTGTTGCAGGCCATGTAATGCCAGAGTGACTCCTCCGTGCGTGCCATGCAGGCGGGGATGCCGGTGGAGCCGGAGGAAGCCAGCCAGCGGATGTCACTCTGGTTGTCCTGAGCAATCAAATCCGTCCGCGTGGCGGTGCGCAGGCCGGCCTTGGTAAGGATGGGGAGCTTGGAAAGATCTTCCCAGTCATTGAGCATCGCAGGGGTGAATCCTGCTTCCGCAAACAGCCGCTGATAGAGCGGGATGTTTGCGTGGGCATGCTGCACCAGTGAACGCAATGTGCGCCATTGATGCGCCCGGCGCTTCGGAGTGCTCCACCCGCGTTGTTCGATCACTTGATCAAGCGCGGCATGGAGACGATGGCCACGGGCGCGAATCTGGGAGGGAGAGTTCATGGGGTCCTCATTCTACTGATGCGCATCACAAGTTTTTATTTTGGGAAGGGTCCGCGCCCATTTGTGGCGGGGCTCTTTGCAGACGCTGCTGGTGGCCCCTGGGTGTGACGAAGCGCCCGGTTTGCTTCGCGGCCTGATGCTTGCAACCCAGGGAAGCGCTCGCCAAGGCTCGGCATCCCTGGGCTATGATACGGAAGGCCGGTGGCCTTCAAGAAAGGAGCTTTCGTGAGTTTATACTGACCCGCATCACCAATTTTCAAAAGGGTGCCTCCCCAAATGGAAGTGCTGATGCATGCCGGTATGATTGAAAATGCGGCGAGTGTTCGTGTCGCGGAGCTCCCAGAGCCGGTTAAAAACCAGCGCTCCCAGCCCGGACTCCCGTGCCGCGCGCAGTTCTTTGCTGGGAGCGCTGATGTGTCGATCAGCGGCTTCGCCACATCGGCTCTGGGCGGGCGTCCCAGCCGCGCCGGGAGGCAAGACAGCAGTTGGAGGAGCATCTTCTCAAAATGAAAGTTTGTGATGCGCGACAGTATCATCAACGCTGGCCCGGAGGAGGCCCTGGAGGACCAGCGCGCGTGATGGCAAATCCGTCATGCACCATGTAGCCCTCTGGATTGATCTGCATGAGCTTTGAAAACAAAGGCGCGGCAAGCCGGGCCTGCCCCTGATTGATCTGCGACCAGCCAAACCAGCTCATAGCGATGGGGTCTTCAGGCTGCAGCTTGTGAGCACGCTCAAAGTAAACTTCAGCTTTGCGATACTCATGCTGATTGAAGAGAATCTCTCCGGCGATGAGCAGCGTCGGACGATGGAACTGGTCGATTTTCAGGACTTCGCGTGCGGCACGGAGAGTGTCCTCGGGCTGGGTCTGTGCCTGATACACATTCATCATGCCAAGGTGAGGCGTGAGGGCGCGTGGCTCCTGTTTGGCGGCGGTGGTGTAATACTGGACGGCCTTGGTGTAGTCCTTGTTGAGGTAGGAGAGCCAGCCGGCACGCACCGCCGCAAGATAGGTTTCACCGCCAGCATTTTTGAAGGCGAGGACGCTTTCAATAGCAGCAGCATAATCATTGTTGGATTCCTCGGTGAGAGATTTCTGCCAGGCTTCGGCGATGGCAGGGAGTTTGTCGGCGGCGTTCGCAGCGGTGACGCAGGCGAAGGCGAGGATGAGGAGGTGTGTTTTCATGGTTGAGAGGAGAGTGGTTTATTCGGCGTCGCCGTTGGGCAGGGTGGGCGTGAAGCTGGTTTGTGTGAAGGTGATGTCGTGGGTTTTGAAATGCGCGATGAGCTGGGAGAGACCGCGAATGGGTTCGAGGGTGAAGTCAATCTCACGTGGGAGATCACCCGCAGGATTTGCGATGGTCGTGGCAAGGTGAAGGCGCTGCGTGGTGGGGTGCAGCGAGTGGCGGGTGATGACACGCTGGGTGGGATAGCCCACATAGGGCGCGAAAACGCCCGCCAATGCCCGACCGTGCGGCTTTGACTGCAAAGCAACACTATCCTCCCAGATCATGCCGCTCTGATAAGCGAATGGCACGGTGGGCATGGCGAACGAAAGGAAACGCAGGAGATGCGAGTGACCGCTAAGACTGCTCTGCGTGATCTGCAGGGCGTGCAGACCGAGCACCGCTATGAATGATTCTTTGCCACTGCGGAACAGGTAGCGGCCGGATTCATCGAGCGTGGTGGTGATCGTTTCGTATGAAACAGATCCATTCGTGCAAACGCGATAGGTGGCCACGCCCGGGGCAAAATGGGCCAGCGTGCCCAGCACGGTGGAGGATACTGTCGCCGGGGCGATGCGGTCTCCCAATTTGGGCACGCTGGCAAAATTCCAACGGACACCCTCGGAGGTGCGCGTGAAGAAGTTCGTGAGACAGAAGGGCGTGGTAGGTGCGCCGGTCTCGTTGGTGGCTTGATTGTGCAGATGAATGTGCGGCACAGGGCTGCGGCCAGAATTGCCGCAGTAGCCGAGGAGGTCGCCTGCACCGACACGCTGGCCGGTTTTCACGACGATGCCGTTTTTCATGAAGTGCGCGAGCTTCACGATGCCGCCGTAATCAAGACGCAAGATGAGGTGGTTGCCCCAGTTGTTGGCAAAGTTGCAGCCGCCGGGCGCATTGTCGGCCACGCCGTCGATGACACGGATGATTTCGCCAGTACCAGGAGCGCGCACTTCGAGGCCCTGAGTGTAGTAGCGGCTCAGATCGTCATCCCAGCCGGGAGGGCAGGCGTGGTCAGCAGCGTCATGCACTTCAAAATCGAGCGCGTGCTTCCAGTCGCCGCGGTGGCTGAGCTTGTCGTCGAAACCCTGCGTCACGGTGACTTCGCGTGCGGTGGGAAGGAGCACATGGGTTTCGTTGCGATGCGGAAAGCGAGCGTTCGCGAAAGCCAGTGAAGCCGCAGCGGCTTCGGGATTGTCGAAGATGCCTGTGGCAGGCAGCAGGGAACCCGGTTTCTCACGCAGGCGCAGGCAGCAGAGCATGCTCCAGATGGTGAGCAGATAAGGCAGCGGCAGGTATTCCCAGCCCGAGCCGCGCAAAAAGTGCTGCACTGCGGCAACGTGCAATGCGGCGACGGAACCGGCAACGAAGGCGAGCGCCAAGCTACTCCAGGACGGAACGAAATAGATGGCGCCAAGCGCCATGCCGGCGAGCAGGTAGTTGTGCCCCGCAAACCAGCCGAGCCAGTGCAGACCGCAGGCTTCGAGCAACTTCACGATGAGGATGCCGCCAGCATAACCTGCGATGGCATTGATCATGGCGACGCGGGACCAGACGAGGATTGCCAGTATCACGGCGAGACCGGCCCACACGTTTGGCAGAAATAAAATCGTGCCCATGCTGCGCAGGAACGCAGTGACGATGAACGGCAGCGCGGGCTCTTCTGGCAGACCCATGTCGAGCAAGGTGGTGCCAGCCGCCCAGTGCGGGAAAAACGTCAGCAGCGAGCCGAAGACGACGACAAAGGCGACGCTAAGTGGCGGCAGACCGGCGCGCAGCGGAAACCAATGCCACAAGGCCGCAGACAGCAGCAGCGTGTAAACCGTGACAATGGCCAGCATGCCCCAGATGGCTGGAGCAGCGAGCGCTGAACCACGGGTGATCCATGCGACGGCAAGAGCACTCAGGAAAACATTGTAGAGCAGGGTGCCATCCTTCCGCATCGCTGCAGGCAGATGCAGGAGCTTTGCGACGAAGCCCCCGAGCAGGCAGGCGCTGACGGCAAAGGCGAAATAGCGCGGCATGAACAGCAGCGCGGCGCACAGCAGCGCACCTATTTTCCAACTGCCGCAGAGGAAGACGGAGCTGGCAGCACGCGCGACTTCAAGCAGCGGTGTCGTGACAATCTGAAGATGAGGGCGCAGCGTTCGGGCGAAGGCTGCGGCCGTGGCGACCGCCCGCTCCTTTAAGGAGGGAGGGTATAGGACGGCATCTTCGAGAATGGCCATCGCAGGGAGGGTGGATGGGGCTTCTGGGTTCATGGGTGGAGGTGGGGCTCTTGAGTAGCTGACTTTGGCTGCAGAGATGGGTGGGGTGGGAGAGAGCGTGGGGGCTGGCGAAAGCGGCGCTGAAGCGCCGCACTCCGTGGACGCTGGCGCGGTGGCGAAGGTTTAAGCGTTGGAGGGAGCCAGCAGATGATGGGGGACGCGTTCAAGGCGCTGCACGTAGTCGAGGTCTTCGCGTTCGCGGATAACATCGACGCGGCCATCCAGACCGATCATGACCACTGCGGGACGATAGGTGATGAACTGCATGCTCTGCGTGATGTTGTAAGCGCCCACGGGATGCATGACGAGATGATCGCCGGTGGTCATCGCCGGCAGGGAGACCTGCTCACGGATGACGTCGATGTTCATGCACAGGCAGCCGTAGAGTTTGATGGGGTGCTGGGCGCTCTCACGCTGCGCTTTGGCGGGCTTCACGTTGAAACGATACCAGTTGCCGCTGTAGAGAATGTTGATGCCGGCATCGATGACATAGGCGGCTCCTGTTGATTCTGGCATGTAGGCGGGCGCCTTTGCCGCCTTGCCGGCGAGTGTGATCGGCCCAGACGCACCGGTTTGCTTCACGGCGACGATGCTGCTGATGAGATAGCCGGCTTCATCGACAAGGGCACGGCCACTTTCCAGATAAAGACGCGGGCGGCGATCACGCGGCAGCGTGTTCAACGCACTGGCGATGGCTTCGGCGTATTTTTCGATCGGCGGAACCACCTGCTCTGCAGGCTGATAGGAGTAATGCAGCGTGCTGAGCGATGGGAAGCCGCCACCGAGGTTCAGGTAGCGCAAGGACCAGCCGTAGCTCTCGCGGCAGCGCTCCATGAGAGTGATGAGCTTCTCTGCTGCGACCTTGTAGGCGTTGGGTTCGAGGATGTAGGTGCCGATGTGCGTGTGCAGCCCCTGCAAACGGAGGCGGCCTTTGCTCTCAGCGATGCGGCGGATCGCACGCCAGGCTTCGCCGTTTTCGACACCAAAGCCAAACTTGCTCCACACCGGCTGAATGCCGGCGTCAAGCCAGCAACGGATGGCGAGATCGATGCTGCGATTTTGCTCCTTTGCGATGGTGTCGAGCAGCAGGAGTTCGTCCCAGTTATCGACCTGAATCATCGCGCCTTCACTGACGGCGAGTTCGAGACCTGCGCGTGTTTTATGCGGCCCGTTGAAAATGATGTCGCGACCGGACACGCCATTGCGGCGGGCTTTCTCATACTCGAACTCACTCACCACTTCGGCGATGGAGCCTTCGCTGTGAAAGACGCGGCAGATGGCGTTGAGGTAATTTGTTTTGTAGCTCCAGGCGAAGCGTGTGTTGGGATAGCGGCTTTCGAAGGCTTCACGTGCGCGCTGAATTTTCTCACGCAGCGTGCGCTCGGAGAAAACGAAGAGCGGCGAACCGAAACGTGCGGCGAGATCCGCCACGGGGACGCCGTCGATGCGTTCGCAGACGTTGCTGTTGAGGCCATGGGCATGGCGGTTGCGATTGGCGGCGCTGTTTTGGCCGCTGAGATGACGAGTGATCGTCGGTGGTGAGTAGGGCAGGAGTGTTTGCATGGGAGGATGCGGTGGAAGGTTGAAATTAAAGACTGCGAGAAGAGGCTGGGTGCGGGATGATTTCGCGCGGCTGACGGAAGAACTGACCGCTGGTGGTGAGGGCGGCGAGATCACGAATGTCTCCGGTCATGTCGATGGCATGGCGGATGAAGAACTTGCCGGGGCTGGCGTGGCGCAGCGGCTCGCGCGGCTGCCAGCCCAGGGCGAGCTCCAGCGCAGCAGCGGGGAGATTGCAGTTCAGCGTGGAGGGGAAATCACACCAGGCGGGGAAGCGCGGATTGATCTCGATGAGGCAATATTCGCCATTGGGGCCTTCGGATTTGACGAACTCGAGTTCAAACGGGCCGTGCCAGCGCAGTTCGGCGATGAGAGATTGAGCAACGGCATCGAGCTGTGGATCGCGCACCACCATGCCGCCGAAGCCTTTGCCGCTAGCGGTGCGGAGCATCTTGCGAATGGAGCAGGAGCCGAGGATGTGGCCGCGACCGTCGCCAAGGCCAACGACGTTGTATTCCTCTCCCTGCACATTTTCCTGCACGAGAACCGGCGCCCCCCATTGCTCCAGCATGTGCCAGTAGGCGGCTTCGCGGGCGGCAGGGGTGAGGGCGTGACGTGCCTCATAAAAACGGCCTTTCACGAAGACGTTGCCTCCCAGCGACGCTGCGGCCTGATGGAGAGAGTTCACATCGCTCACGGCCACGGTCTGCGGCGTGTGGCAGTGCGTGCGCTCGCACAGATCGGCCAGCTTCGATTTGTCGCGGCATTTGAAACTCGCAGCAGTCGGCAGGCAGGCGTGAATGCCGCGCTCGCGAAGTTTTTCGGGTGAATCGACCAGCGGCCCCATTTCGGCATCGAGGCAGGGAATCAAGACGTCGAAGCGTTCGATCTCGCGAATCGCATCGAGGCGCTGCCAGAAGGCTTCTTCACCAGCGCCGGGGTAGGACATGGTGAAGGCGGCATCAGGTGCGTCTTCTTCACTGAAGAGGCCGCTTTCGAGTGAATCGTAAACGAGACCGATGATGCGCAGTTCGGGATAGACGCGGCGCAGGCTGCGAATGACGGCGGATCCGGGCTGGGGATTTTCACCGCGATGAAGGCCGGTGACGGCGATGACAGGGGAAGCATTCATGGGAGGATGAAGCGGGGTTAGGGGTGGATGGGGCTCAGTTTGATTCTGGGGTCAGGCCGATGTGGACGAGCTCGGCGAGGAAGGATTCCAGATCGCGCTCCGCTGTGCTGCGAGCGACTTCGAAGCGCGCCGTGAGGCGGTCGAGGATCTGCTGGCGCAGCATGCCCTCGCTCAAGGCCTGCATGACGATGAGGGCCGTCGGGCTGGCGGTGAAAAATTCGCCACTGGTGGCGTCAAAGCCAAAACCGTCGGGCTGCCAGTTGACGGTGTGAAAATCGAAGGAGGCTGAAGCGGCGGTGGAGGCCGGAGCATGAGCCAGTTCGTGCGGCTGGCTGCTGTGGCGAATCAGGGTTGGGAGGGACGCGAGTTTCATGGTGGTGGTTGATTGAATTACACCCCATAGAAACCCGGCCGGTTAACACCACGGCAGGGGCCAAGATGAATATGCGTTTATTTTTGCCATTACCGAGCAGGGCTGCGGTCAGGCGGCGCACTTTTGAGGTGCTTATGATTTGTCGCATTGAGCTTGATGAGCATTTCGTGCGCCTGCCGACGCTGGCCGTGCCAGACAAGGTCCAGATCCGTGGGCGCGTTCCAGGTGCTGCGCCGCTTTTCGTGCCCTGCAAGCCCTGCTTTAGAAGGAGAGTTGACGCCACGCCACCGAGCGCGTAGCCATCGTCCCCTATGAGCACCACACGCGCACAGGGCATTTCGCTGATCACAGCCACAGCGGTGGTGGTGGCCAATATGATCGGCACCGGGGTCTTCACTTCGCTGGGATTTCAGGTGGGCTCCTTGCCCTCGGGTTTTGTCCTGCTGATGCTGTGGGTCGTGGGTGGTGTGTGCGCCTTCTGCGGTGCTGTGTGCTACGGAGAGCTGGCGGCGGCACTGCCGCGCTCTGGGGGTGAGTACCACTTTCTCTCCAAGATTTTTCATCCGGCCGTGGGGTTTCTCTCCGGCTGGCTTTCGGTGACGGTGGGGTTTGCCGCTCCCATCGCGCTAGCGGCCATGGCCTTTGGCAAATATTTCTCAGGCATCTTTCCCCATGCACCGGCGACGACTTGGTCCCTCGTCATGGTGTGGATCGTGACTTTGATCCATGTGGGTGGCGTCCATGTGGCTGCCGGGTTTCAAAACACGGCCACTTGGCTCAAGGTGGCGCTGATCCTCGTCTTCATCGGTGCGGGATTTTGGTTTGGCAAAGCGCAGCCTGTGCACTTTCTGCCGGTGTCCGGTGATCTGGATTTGATAGGCAGCACGCCCTTCGCGGTGAGCCTGGTCTATGTGATGTATGCCTACGCGGGCTGGAATGCCGCCACTTACATCGTCGGTGATATTCGTGATCCGCAGAAGAACGTGCCGCTGGCGATCGCTCTGGGAACGCTGCTTGTGGCGGGGCTGTATCTCGCGCTTAATGCGGTGTTCTTGAATGTGGCACCCATGAGCGAGCTGGATGGCAAGCTGGATGTCGGCCACGTCGCAGCCGTCCGCATCTTCGGTGAAACGGGTGGCAAGATCATGTCTGGGCTGATCTGTCTGGGTCTCGTTTCCAGCATCAGCGCCATGACCTGGGTGGGACCGCGAGTGATGAAAACCATGGGGCAGGATCTGCGCATCCTTGCCCCGCTGGCAGTGAGCGATGACCGTGGCGTGCCGGTGGTCGGTTTGTTTGTGCAGCTTTCCATCGTCGTGACACTGCTGCTTACCGCCAGTTTTGAAACGGTGCTCACCTGCGTGCAGTTCAGCATTCAGCTCGGCTCCTTTGCCACCGTGGTGGGATTGATCGTGCTGCGCATCCGGCAACCCGACCTGCCGCGCCCCTACCGCTGCTGGGGTTATCCGGTGACGCCGATCCTGTTCCTTGGCATCAGCTTATGGATGATGGTGTTCGTCGCCAAGAAGCATCCGGATGAAACGCTGGCCGGCATGGCGCTCATTTTGCTGGGTTGGATCATTTATTTCATCTCACCGCGTACTCCACGCACCCCATGAAGAACACACTCATTCTGCTGCTTGTCCTGGCCCAAACCGCCTTCGCGGAACCGCCCACGCCCAATGAGCAGGCGCGCTTTCTCGCCGGCATGCCGCAGGAAGGGTCATCTCTGGCCGGACTGGCGCAGCGGGGCGAGTTCAACTCTCATGCCAAAGAACTGGACGCCGCCTGGGCGGATGCGGAGGAGCGGCAGCTGGGCCCGATCCGTGCCTGGGCACCGCTGGGTCTGCCGGAGGCTGTGAGCGATACCTCGCCGTTGCTCTATGTCTTTAGCGGTCCTGATTTTCTGCATGCGTATACGTTTTTCCCGAATGCCTCCACCTACGTGCTGGCTGCGGTGGAGCCCGTGGGCCTGCCGCCGGATGTGACGAAACTCAGCGAGGGCGAGCTGGGCTCATCGCTGCGCAATCTGCGCAACACGCTCAATGCTTCGCTGAGCTTCAGCTTCTTCATTACGGCGGACATGAAGAAGGATCTGCAGGCCACCAAGCTCACGGGCACATTGCCGGTGCTCTATGTCTTCCTGGCCCGCTGCGGCTGCCATATTCAAAACGTGGAAAACATTTGGCTGGATGCCGAAGGAAAAGTTCTGACCGACAAGGAAACCAAGACTCCCGGTGCACGCATCACCTTCCTTGGTGCCCAGGGCAAGCAGCAGACGCTGTATTACTTCTCCACCAACATCGCGAGCTGGGCGCTCAAGCAGGACGCCTCTTTCCTGCGCTTCTGTGACGGGCTTGGTGTGATGAACGGCTTCACCAAATCTGCCTCCTACCTCATGCACATGAGTGAGTTTCACGCGATCCGCGACTACCTCCTCACTCATTGTCATACCATGACGCAGGATGACTCAGGCATCCTGTGGAAGGACTTTCCGCGTGAATCATGGGACGTGAAAGCCTACGGCTGGTATCCCGGCCCGATTCCCCTTTTTAAGCAGCACTACCAGGCTGATCTGGCCGAGTATTATCGCACCACCGAAGTCCCCGTGATCCCGTTTGGCATCGGCTACCAGTGGCGGCCCAAGCAGAGCACGCTCATCTATGGAGTGTCCAAGATGATGGTGCGCAAGGCGATCCCTGTGGTGGAGGAGAAGCCCGCAGCGGCCCCTGGAGCACTCAGTGTACCGCCTCCAGCCCCGGCACCGAAAGCTTTGCCTGTGCCGCCATGAGGCGTTCAACTTTTGGGAGCAAATAGCAGCCGCAGCATCTCCGCGTCGTTCGGCTTTGGATCCTTCGCTAGGCGCACGATGACGAGCTTCATTGAAGGCACGATGTACAGACGCTGGCCGTAGGAGCCGATGCAGGCGATGAGATCGGCGGGAGCCGAGCGGCTAAGGCAGGCGTTGCGCCAGGACTGCTGCTGCCATTTTTTATCAAGCGTGGCCTCGGCATCCACCTCACGGGCGGCTTTGGATTCGGCGGCGTGATTGTTCCAGAAGCCGAAGGCAAAGGCGGCATTGGCGCTGCTGCCCTGGAGCTTCATGAGGAGGTCTTCGTGTTTGAGCATCCACGTGCCCAGCTCTGACCACTGGCGTGCGGTCTGCATGAAGCCGGCGGCGAGCAGTGGTGCGCCGAGCTGATCGGGCAGGTAGCGCTGCGAGCCGAGTCCGAGTGGACCGAGCACCTTGCGCTCAAGGTAGCGCGTGGGTGTCTGCTTCCGCTGCAGCTTGCGAGCAAGAAGTTCGTGAAATACCTGCAACGCGGCGGGGCCGTAGATGAATGATTTGCCCGGTGCTGCCACCGCCCCGGCCTTCAGTGCGGCGGCGGTGCGGTCAGGAAAGGTATTTTCGTGGAGTCCGAACATCGGCTCCAGTCCGTGGCTGAAATCGAGCAACTGGCGCACGGTGATCTGACTCTTGCGCTTGTCGCCCTGCCATTCGGTGATCGTGTCGGCCACGAGTTCGTCGAAGGTAAACAGTCCGTCTTTTTCCGCCGCGAAGGCGGTGAGACCCCAGAAGGCCTTCGTGCCGCTGTAGATGCGATGCGGCTGAGATTTCGTGTGGTCGTTGGTGTACGATTCGTGGAGGATTTTGCCATTCTGCTTGATCAGCAGGGCGTGGCCGCCATGCGCAGCCGAATAGGCGGCCACTGCCTGAATGCCCTGCGCTGGCAGCGTCTCCGCCGCAGGCGAGAGCGAGAAAAAATGCAGAAATGCCAGCAGGGGCCTCATGAGAGATGAGTAACAGAAAAATGACGAATGACGAAACCCGAATGACAAAATAAAACTGGAAGATGAAGACTGCCGCCGTCATTTCGACAGGTGCTGGTGGACAAGCATGCATCTCGCCGCATCGTTCGGCGCATGCGTATTCTCCTCGTCGAAGACCAGGCCAAACTGCTTTCCTTTGCCAAGAAGGGGCTGGAGGAGCAGGGCATTCAGGTGGACGCCATCAGCGATGGCGATGAAGCCTGGGAAATGGCCACGACGGTACCCTACGACGCGCTGGTGCTCGACATCATGGTGCCGGGTCGGGACGGCCTGAGCATCCTGCGCGGCCTGCGCGAAAAGCGCAACAATGTGCCGGTCATCCTGCTCACCGCGCGCTCCACGCTGCCGGAAAAAATCGAAGGTCTGAACCTCGGCGCGGATGATTACATGACGAAGCCGTTCTTCGTCGAGGAACTGGCCGCGCGCCTGCACACCGTGGTGCGCCGCAAGGCGGGAGATTCCAGCCATCTACTGCGTTTCGATGATCTATGTATCAACCTCCTTGAGCGCAAAGTCAGCCGTAGTGGTGTGAACATCGACTTGAGCACGCGTGAGTTTGAGCTGCTGGAGCACCTTATGCGCAGCCCCCGCCGCGTGTTTGGCCGCATGCAGATCTATGAGCATGTCTGGGGTTACAACATGGACCCCGAGACCAACCTCGTGGAGGTGTACATCCAGCGCCTGCGTGCAAAGATCGACAAAGACCACGTGAAGAAGCTCATCCGCACGGTGCGTGGCGTGGGTTATGCGCTGGGCGAAAGTTGAGCCCGCCCTGGAATCTGGCCGGACGAAATCCCGTGATTGCCAACCCCCACAGCCTGCCTCTAACTTGCCATCCATGATGAGCACTTCCGGCCCGAGCCCCCAAGGTGGCACCATCCGCCAAGGCCTGATGCTTGCCGTCGCCATCGCTTTTCTCACCATGGTCGGAATCGTACTTCCGCATGGCGACAGCGGGGAGGCGTTTCGTGAGTGGTTCATGGCGCAGGCGCTTTTCCGTCCGCTCATCATTGCCTTGTGGGCAGTCGTGATCATCGAAGGAATCGTGGGATTGTTTATCACGAATGATGCCTGGCCTGCACGTCTCAAACGCCTGCTGCTCACCGCATTGCTCCCCCCCTTGCGCATGGTCACTGCCAGCAGCAAGCCGCATGGCTGGCTCTGGCTGCCCGGCATTGGCTGGAAGCCGGTGGGGGAGGAAACTTCCGAACAGCTCGAGCAAAAGCTGGCCCTGCCGATGGTCATTCTCACCCTGCTGGTGCTGCCGGTGCTGGGAGCCGAACTCACGGGCGGTGAAACGTTGGACAATCATCCACGCATGGCGCTGGCGACGCACCTGACCACCTGCGTCATCTGGATCGGGTTTACGATGGAGTTCCTCTGGATGTTTGCGGCCGCGCCCGTCAAACTGACCTACTGCCTCAAAAACTGGATCAATCTCGTCATCATCCTGCTGCCGCTCGTCGCCTTCCTGCGCGTGCTGAACATTTTCCGCTTCACACGCATGCTGCGCGCCGGAAAGCTGCTCCGGGCCTACCGCCTCCGTGGGCTCTGGACGCGGCTGTGGCGGCTGGCGCTGCTCTTCAATCTCCTCGACCGTCTCCAGCAGCGAGACCCTGCCAAGTATTGCGCATCCTTGGAAAAGAAGATCGCTGATCTCGAAGAAGAACTGGCCACACTTCAGGCCAAACTGGCTGCACAGCGTGAAAAAATGACCCCGTAGTGAGGTTCTGAACCCTTCCCCCGATTGACACCTCTGTTGCCTGAGCGTTATAATTACTATAATGCGCACTTCGGTTCTTTCCCCTGCTCTTGCGAGACTGCTTTCATGCGGCTGGCTGCTACTCCTTCTGTGCGCAGCGCCGCTGGCGTTTTCCCAGCAACTGCCACCTCAGATTGTCGAACAGGCACTGCGAGAATCCCGGTCATTGGATCAACGAGCCAAACACGACAACTTCCAGGCAGCGGCCAAATACTGGTATGCCAGTCGCAATCCGAAACATGTGGAAGACATGGACGCGGCCCTCAAAAGCGTGATGCCCGCAGCCTTGCGTCTGTCACCGGTCATAACGAATTTCCAATCCTGGGAAACCGCACAGAAGTACAAGGCCTATCATGATGCAGGAGCCATCCTGCTCGCGAAAGCTTACACCTATCTTTACTACGGCGAAGTGAAGAAAGCCGAGCCCGCCATCGAACTCATCGAAACCAAGTTTCCCTATGCGATGACGCTGGCGGAAAACCGTGAGGTTCTCTGGGTCCGCGAGGCCCTGCGCTACCATGAGCACTGCTGCATGCTTTATGCCGCGATGAGTCTGAAGGTGGTCGGCAAAATCCATTTCCCCCATGAACGTGACGAATTTGACGGCCCGAAGCAGCGCAAGGCCATCGAACACATGGCCGTGCTTCGCCTGCGTGAGGGCAACATTGAACGGCTGGAGCATTTCTTCAATGCCATCAACCACAGCGAACTGCAAACTTCCGGCGGCGACTGGGCACTCGACATCATCATGGATGCGATGCGGCCGCTGGATCAAGATTCTCAAACCGAAGCTTCCTGGCGCGAGATTCACGACGCCATCAAGATCTGGCAGAAGCAGTTGCCGAACTCCGTTTTTGCCCGCCTCGCCGAAGCACGCTACCTCTTCCATTACTCGATCTTCGAGGCACAGAATGACGGGTCATTTGCGACAATCCGCCAAGCATCTGAACGCGGCCTCGAACTGATGCAGGACATTCCCAAGACCAGCCCGGCATGGTATGACACCATGCTCCGCCTGCAATCCATCACCGGACGGCCACCCGATGAAATCGCACCCGTATTCCAGGAAGGGCTGCGCAAGTACCCTGACTACGCACCGCTCGCCATCGTCCTCGGACAGTGCTTCGTCAAAGGCGGTGAAACTGGCCGACAGATCTGTGCCGAGATTCTCGAAGAACTGCAAAGCAGCAAGCAAGGAGGACTGGCGGCGCAGATGCTGCGAAAAATCTACTTCGACGGTGATTTTCCTGACATCCAGCCGCGTGTGAATCTGGACACTGTCGAACTCGCCATTCGCGCCGCCGTGGTGCAATGGCCTGACAGTTATGAACTGCGCAGCGATCTCGGCCTGCTTGCCGTCACCATTGGCCGCCGTGAGCTGGCAGGCGAAATCATGCGTGGCATGGAGAACAAATGGTGCCGCCGCGCGTGGAGAGGACGTGAGGACATCGCGATCATGCTCACTGCGTCCCCGACTCCGCCAAGAGTCGAGCCCACACGCACCACTTCTTTGTAAGCGACGTTTACTGCCCCAGACTCAAATACTCGCGCACGGTGTGGTTCATGGCCCGGCGAGCAGGCGGGAAACACTGCGCGACCTTTTCGAAGGTCTCCTCCATGTCAAACTCATCCGCCAGCACGTGCTTACGGGCCGCATCGAGATGACTCACCACCACCTGCTCGTAGTAGTCCACATCCGGTGCGCCACGCCGTGCGGCACGGCGGTGCAGGAAGTCAGGATACAGGCAGGTGAGTACCAGAAACTGGTTCGCGCACTGCACATGTAGGAAGAACTTGTGATGCCGGCTGGCGTTCTCGATCGCCTCCAGATAGTCCACGCTGTAAAGACTGTCGATGCTGTGATTGATGTCCTCCGGCCCTTTTGTCGGCGAGCAGCCGAAGTCCGCGCACACCACGGCCATGTAGTCTGCCACCGCTATCTCCTTGATGCCAAACTCCTTGAGTGAATGCCGCACCACGAGGAAGAAAAACAGCTCCGGCGAGAGCATCGCCGCCTTGCGTGATATGACCGCCGCATCAAAGAGCTTGTCGTTGTCGAGGATGATTGGCACCGCGTCCGGATCGTCCATCATCGCATTGAAGCCCTCCTTACCGCGCTCAGTAGGCGCCAGGGTGTCACGAATGAAATTCCAATCCGTTGGGGTAAAACGGAACCAGCAACCCGGGCGTGGAAAGCGCGTCATAGAGATTAGGTTTGAACTGTCAGCTATCTTTAGCATAACGAATGCCAGTTAAGTTGAAGCTTTGGACGGCGCGTTTTGGAGCTTTGTTCAAATGCATCCTAACAACCTTATAAAAGGCTTTGGCGCGCCCGCGCTTCGTGCTAAGCACGGTCATGTCCAGAACCGACGGCCGCACTCCCGACCAACTCCGCAAAATCGAATACGTCCTCGACGTGGCCCCGCACGCTGCGGGCTCCGTCCTCATCGCCTTTGGCAACACCCGCGTCATCTGCACGGCCTGCATCAATGAAGAGGTGCCACGCTGGATGAAGGTGCAAAACGTCAAAGGTGGCTGGCTCACCGCCGAGTACTCCATGCTCCCCTACTCCACGCTGGAGCGCAAAGACCGTGAAAGCTCACGTGGCAGGCCGGATGGCCGCAGCACGGAAATTCAGCGCCTCATCGGCCGCAGCCTGCGTGCCGCCGTGGACCTCGAAAAACTGGGCCAACGCACTCTCTGCGTGGACTGTGACGTGCTGCAGGCCGATGGCGGCACCCGTACCGCCGCCATCACTGGCGCGTGCATCGCCGTCGCCGTGGCCTTCAACCGCCTCCTTGAAAAAGGCAAGATCACCCGCCAGCCGCTCAAGAAGAAGATCGCCGCCGTCAGCGTGGGCATCGTCAACGGAGAAACCCTTCTCGACCTCTGCTACAAGGAAGACGCCGCCGCCGATGTGGACAGCAACATTGTCCTTACTGAAGACGGCGAGTTCGTCGAAATTCAGGGCAGCGGCGAAGAAGCCACCTTCACCGAGGCGCAACTGCATTCCATGCTCGAATACGGTCGCAAAGGCATCAAGGAGCTCCTTGTCATCCAGGACGAAGCCATCGCTAGCGCCATGAAACCCGCGGAAGGCAAAGACCTGCAAAAGCTGGCGGAATTCTTCGGCAAACGCTGATTGCAGAAGTTTGCAGTGGTTTGCGATGGTTTACGGTAGTTTGCAGTGGTTTGACCAAACCATTGCAACTGATCGTATACTACAGTTGACCACCGTAACTCTGCATGACTGCACTGCTTCTTGATCCCATCTACCAGCAGCATGAC
Source organism: Verrucomicrobiaceae bacterium (assembly GCA_027490195.1). GTDB lineage: Bacteria > Verrucomicrobiota > Verrucomicrobiia > Verrucomicrobiales > Verrucomicrobiaceae > Prosthecobacter. Next base: position 70,393 of record JAIXYN010000046.1, read on the forward strand.
CCGGGGCCGGGGCATCCTGAGAGCGTTAAGCGCCATGTGGCGATCACGCAGGCGCTGACGGATTCCGGCCTCGTTGGCAAAACACAGGTCATCGCGCCTCGTGCGGCGACGCTGGATGAACTCGCGCTCTGCCATGATCGCGGTTACATCGCCATGGCCAGGCAGGATGTTGAATCGGGCCTTGATGACCTCAGCACTGGCGACACTGCCATCTGCGACAGATCCTATGACGTGGCGGTTCAGGCTGTCGGCGGTGTTTTGAATGCCGTTGATGCCGTTTTCGCCGGGAAGGTCAAAAACGCCTTCTGTGCCGTGCGCCCGCCCGGACATCATGCACGACCCGCGCAGGGCATGGGCTTCTGCCTATTCAACAACATCGCCATTGCCGCGCGTCATGCGCAGCAGAAGCATGGCGCGCAAAAAGTCGCCATCGTCGATTGGGACGTCCATCACGGCAACGGCACGCAGGACATCTTTTATGAGGACGGGAGCGTGCTGTTTTGCAGCACGCACCAGAGCCCGCTCTACCCCTTTACCGGCCATGCCAACGAGACTGGTAAGGGCAAGGGCCTGGGAAGCACGCTGAACCTCCCCTTCCCCGCCCGCACTGGCATGAGCACCCTTGGTGCCGCCTTCACAGACCGTTTGCTGCCTGCCATCGACAAGTTCAAACCGGACCTGATCCTCATCTCCGCCGGCTTTGACTCCCGCATCGATGATCCGCTCGGCCAGTTCCGCCTCACCGATGATGATTTCGTTGCGCTGACCAAGCTCTTGCTCGAATCCGCGAAAACTCACTGCCAAAGCCGTCTCGTCTCCATCCTCGAAGGCGGTTACAACCTTCAGGGCCTCGCCAGCGCCGTGACGCATCACGTGCGGACGCTGCTTGGATAAGCAAACCCAAGTTTCTGTGGCGTTGACAGTTTATTTACACACACCGCCCTTGTCAGGACGCCCGTTTTCTGGTGCCATGTGGCAGCATTCCTAAAATCACCTATGTCCAACTCTCCGCTTCCGCAAGACGACGTCGCCGCCATTGATGAGCTTCGCAAAGTTTACGTCCAGCTCTGCGACGAGCTCAAGAAGATCATCGTCGGCCAGGAGAAGGTCGTTGAGCAGCTTGCCATCTGCCTCTTTGCCCGCGGGCATGCGCTGCTGATGGGCGTGCCTGGTCTGGCCAAGACGCTGCTGATCTCACGGCTCGCGGAAACGATGTCGCTCAGCTTCAGCCGCATTCAGTTCACGCCTGACCTAATGCCCATGGACATCACCGGCACCGACATCTTGCAGGAACTACCCGGTGGCAAACGCGCCTTTGAATTCGCCAAGGGCCCGGTGTTTGCCAACATCGTCCTCGCCGATGAAATCAACCGCGCCCCCGCCAAGACCCAGGCGGCCATGCTGGAGGCCATGCAGGAGCACAAGGTCACCGTCGCCGGCCGCACGTACACGCTTGATTCGCCGTTCTTCGTCCTCGCCACGCAGAATCCCATCGAGCAGGAAGGCACTTACCCGCTGCCCGAAGCGCAGCTGGACCGTTTCATGTTCATGATCGGGGTCGAATATCCGAGCCGCGATGAGGAGATCGCCATCGCCCGCAGCACCACCGGCGCGAGCCTGCCGAAACTCGAACACATCCTCGACGGCCCGAAGGTCATCGCCTTCCAGGAGCTCGTGCGCCGCGTGCCCGTGCCGGATCATATCTATGAGTTTGCGGTTGATCTTGTGCGCAAGACACGCCCTGCCAGCAGTGAAGCGCCCGCGTGGCTGAAGCCACTGGTCAGCTGGGGTGCTGGGCCACGTGCCGTGCAGTATTTGATCCTGGGTGCGAAGGCCCGCGCTGCGCTATATGGCAGCTACATGGTGCGAATGGAGGATATTATGGAGGTGGCTGAGCCGGTGCTGAGGCACCGCGTGATGACGACGTTTACTGCGGAGAGCGATGGCATCAGCAGCAGGGATGTGGCGAAGAGATTGGTGGAGGAATTGGCGAAGGCTGGGTGATTTTGTTTCCGGATCGTCCTCGTCCTCCTACTCGAACTCGTCCTCCCCTTTCAGTTGTTCCTTCTTCACCAAACTCTCCATTCCATGCCCGATACCCGCCAGTTCGATCATGAAAAACTCCAGGTTTACCAGCTTGAACTCGAATTTATCGGTTGGCTCACTGACCTGTTTGTCGAAGTGCAAGCGTCCAAAACTCCACGGCTTGCCGAAGTCCTGGATCAACTTGATCGCGCCAGCCTTTCCGCACTCTTAAACACAGCGGAAGGCAATGGTCGCCGCGCCACCCAGCAGCGTGTGCGCTTCTTCGATGACGCACGTGGCTCAGCTACTGAGTGCGCCGCTTGCCTGGATGCAATTGTCGCGAAGAAGGCATGCAGGAAGGAAAGAGTTCTGAGTGGGAAAGACATGCTGCTAAGTGTGGTTTCGATATTGAGCGCACTCATCATTCGTTTTGAAGGAACTTCCGTGAAATCATCTCATCGCAGTGCTTCGGCGGCTGGGGCGCGGAAAAAATCCTCACCCCAATCCTTCCGGGAGGAGGAGACGGAGTAGGAGGAAGAGGAGGATTTATTCTCGAAACGTATGCCCTCTGAAACTCGCTCCTTTTTAGACCCCGCGGTCCTCTCGCGACTCATGGCGCTCCCGCTGAACGCCCGTCACGCCATGCTCGGCGGAGTTTCCGGCAAGCATCGCAGCCCCGTGCGCGGCTCGTCCCTCGAATTCGCCCAGTACCGCAAGTACGTCCCCGGCGATGACACCCGCCGTCTCGACTGGCGCACCTGGGGCCGCAGTGACCGGTTTTACATCAAGGAATTCGAAGCCGACACCAACCTGCGTCTCTGCCTGCTGATGGACACCAGCGGCAGCATGAACTACGGCCCCGCAGGCAGCACCCGCTTTGACTACGCGCGCAAGCTCGCCGGCACGCTCGGCTACGTGGCCGCGCAGCAGGGCGATGCGGTGGGGCTGTGGAGTCTCGCGGAGAAGCCCGTGGAGATCCCCGCCAAGCGCGGTGCTTCGCATCTCGGACTCGTGCTCGATCAAATGGCTGGTATCCAACCTGTCGGTGGCACCACGCTGCTCACGGCCTTGCATGATGCTGCTGAAAAGATCCGCCAGCGAGCTCTCGTCATCATCTTCTCAGATCTCTTTGTGCCGCCTGCCGAACTGAAGTCCGCCGTTCAGCACCTGCGCTTTCGCAAGCACGATGTCGCCGTCTTCCATCTCCTCGACCAGCAGGAACTCGACTTCGACTTCGACCGCCCCGCCCGCTTCATCGACATGGAAGGCGGCGAAGCCATCCTCGCCGACCCCAGCCTCATCGCCCGCAACTACCGCGAAGCCGTCCGCCAGTACATGCACGAGATTGACGAACTCGTCCGCACGACCGCCATCGACTACCACCGCGTCAAGCTGCACGAGAAGTATGATGATGTGCTCGCGAAGTTTCTGCTGGCGCGCATTCAGAAGAAGGGGGGAAGGTGATGCTCACAAAGAGATCCAAATCTGAATTTGAATACATTGATGTACTGCTGGTGCTCGCTCTGTTGGCCATAGGTGGATGGCAGATGTACACGGCCTGGAACAATCCGCGCCATGTGGGTTGGATACCAAGCGCGACAGTCTCAATGATCGGCAGCATGGCTTGTGCATGGGTAATCTGGAAAAGGCGGGGGACACAGCGCTCCTCACTCCTTCCCATCATGTTGGTTTTGAACTCATCCATCCTAGTCGAGCACATTCTCAAATGGCAGGCAGGGGAAGAGGGTCCGGTTTTGACAGTGGTCAATGGTCTCTTGGTTGCATTTTTGCTGTGGGTCATGACCTCGGAGGAAATCACTCATCGAAAATTCCTCGCCTTGGAGGCAGCCTATGATCTGAAGCCCTTTGCACCGGAGCAACCGTCTACATCTCCTTTCGAAACCCCAGTGATTTCTCATGGCGAAGAACGGAGTCCTGATTTGCCTGAACAGGCCACACTTCACACCTTCAGACGCCAGCCGCATTACAGCTTCATGCGCCCAATGGATTTCGCGTGGTTCGTTTTTTTGCTGATAGCGAATGCATGGATACTTGTCAGCCTATGGCCTTTGAAAACTCATTTTCAGGCATGGCCCGTTATGATGGTGATCATGCCAGGAGCGACTGCCTGGTATGCCTGGATACGCTCCAAGCGCAGAAACCTTTGTGCCGATTCAGGAGAACTCTTGCTGAGCGTCTTAATCCCACAGACAATTCATCTGATTTATAATCAGATGAATCATCCCAACAGCGAATTGCTTCTTTCCACGTGTGTTTTTGCAGTTCTGCTGCCCTACATCGCAAGGCAGGTTTGGCGTGCCCCGGGTGTTGCTAAAAAGCTGGAAGAGGATCTGGCAACCCAACTTCATGCGAAGGCAGCCCCCCGCTTCACGCATATCGACACCCCATGAAGACACATTGCCCAACCGCCTAATCCGGCGATTGATTCGCCTTCAAACAATTGTTACACTTTTAATATGAGCACTGTGATCGTCCCCATATCCGATGAAAATCTGGAGTTCCTTCAGACTTGGACCAAGGCCAATGGCATGACGCCGGAGAGTTACTTTAGCGCCCAGGTGGAGTCTTTGCGCAGGCAGGAAGGCCGGCCCATCCATCCTGCGCTGATTCGTGCCACAGGTGTGATCAGGGACGACGTTGACGGCCGGCAGGCCTATCTGGAGCACATGGCAAAAAAACATTCATGACCATCCTTGTGGACATCAATGTGCTGCTGGATGTCTTTCAAAGACGCCAGCCCTTTTATGTCCACTCACTGGCCGTGATGAACGAGGTGATGACCGGATCATTGAAGGGCGTATGTCCGAGCCATGGGCTGGCCACCCTGTTTTACTTGATCGAAAAAGCAGCGGCCACCGCCGATGCGGAGACTGCGATTGATGAAGTTCTGGCGCATTTCGAAGTGGTGGGCATTCATACCCAGGAGTGGCAGAAGGCCAGGAAACTGCAGATGACTGATCTGGAGGATGCCGGGGTGGCAATAACCGCCGAGGTCGCTGGAGCCTCTTTTATTGTGACCAGAAACGTGGCTGATTTTAATGGCTCACCAGTAGCCGCGCTCACGCCGGAAGCTTTTGGTCAGCGCTTCCTGACGCCCTCGTGACCTTCCTCATCCCAGCGCTGCTCTTCGCCCTGCCGCTCGCGCTGCTGCCGGTGGTCATTCATTTGATCCATCTGTACCGGCGGAGGCAGGTGAAGTGGGCGGCGATGATGTTTCTGCAGATGGCGCAGAGGATGAACAAGGGATTGTCGCGGCTGCGGCAGATTTTGATCCTGGCGTTTCGTGTGCTGGCGGTGGCGGCGATTTTGTTTGTGATCACGAGACCGATGGCGGGCGGTCTGCTTGGCCTTACGGGAGGTGTGCCGGACACGGTGATTATTCTGCTGGACCGCTCGGCCAGCATGGAGCAGCAGAACCTTGCCAGTGGCACGAGCAAGCGTGCGGCGGGCATTACCAAACTCGCACAGGCTTTGCGTGATACGGTGGGGGTGCGCTCGAAGCTGGTGCTGATCGAAAATGCGCACCTGCAGCCGCAGTTGCTCGACAAGCCGGAGTCGCTGATCGATCTGCCGCTTACCGGACCCACGGACACCACGGCAGATGTGCCCGCGTTGCTGCAAGGTGCGCTGGATTACATCACCACGAATCAAACTGGCCGCACCGATGTCTGGGTGCTGAGTGATCTGCGCCAAAGCGACTGGGATGCCGGCAGCGGGCGCTGGCAGGCGCTGCGCAGTGCCTTCGCCACCTTGAAGGGCCTGCGCCTGCATCTGCTGAGCTATGCGCAGCCTGCAACACAAAACCTCGCCGTCTCGGTGCAGCGTGTCGTGCGCAACGAAACCGCGGGCAAGGCCGAGCTGCTACTGGATCTGCGCGTGACGCGAGATGCGTCCTCGCGCGAGCCACTGGAGCTGCCGCTGCGGTTTGTGATCAATGATGTGAGCACTACGATCAAAGTGGAGATGAAGGACTCGCAGCTTGTGATGCAAGGCTATGCCATCCCCATCGACAAAGCGACCAAACGTGGCGCGGGTCGGGTCGAACTGCCGGCCGATGCTTCGCCGTCTGACAACGTGTACCATTTCGTGTTTGATGAACCGGCAGTGCTGCAGTCGGTGATCTTCAGCGATGATGAAGCCGAGGCTGGACCGCTGCAGGCGGCGCTGGAGGCCGCGGCTGATCCCACGCGTAAATATGCCGCCACGGTGCTGCCGCCTTCGCGTGCAGCGGAGATTGCGTGGGACGATGTCGCTTTGATAGTCTGGCATGCGGCGCTGCCGAAGGCGGATGACTTGATTGGCAAACAGCTCATGAATCATTTGAGTTCGGGTCGCAGTGTTCTTTTCCTGCCCACTGAGTCAGCCAATGCGGAAGCCTTTGGTGGGCTGCACTGGGGTGCATGGAGCAGCGAGAGCAAACCGTCCAGCGTCGAGTGGTGGAGAAATGATGCGGGACTGCTGGCCAACACCCGCAGCGGCACCGCTCTGCCTGTGGGCGATCTGGAAGTGAGCCGCCGCTGCGAGATCCTAGGTGACGGCACACCGCTGGCACGTCTCACAGGCAATCTGCCGCTGCTCATGCGCGCTGACATTCCAGGTGATGGCAATGCGTGGTTCCTCGGCGCGCTGCCCGGTTCCGGCTCCTCAAGCCTGGCCCGCGATGGCGTGGTGATGTTTGCCATGCTGCACCGCGCGCTGAATGAAGGTGCACGCAGCCTAGGCAAAGCGCAGCAGCGTGAGGCCAGTGCTACTGCTCTGGGCAGCAGCGATCTGAGTGTGTGGAAACGCAACGGCCCAGCGATCCTCAGCTCTGAGCAGCCGCTGCGCGCCGGCATTGTGGAAAACGGCACCCGGCTTGTCGCGCTTAATCGACCGCTGCGAGAAGACCAACCCGACACGCTGGGCAAAGCGGCCCTCGCAGAGCTGTTCGCTGGTCTCGACTATCACGTCATCGAAGACCATGTCGAAAATGACGCCAGCCTTGCCAGCGAAATCTGGCGCACGTTCCTCTTTGTGATGGCGCTCGCGCTAATGGGCGAGGCGCTGCTGTGCATGCCGGCTAAGCGCGACACCCAAGTTTCTCCTGCCCGATGACACCCACCACCTCACAGCTCGTCTTCAATCCCACGCCGGTCGCCTTCGGTGTCGGGGTGGCGTTTGTCGTGGCGATGGGGGGCCTCGCGTTCATGGCATGGCGGCGCAGCGGTTATCGAAAGGTCATGGGCTGGTTGGAGTTGCTGCGTGTTGTCATCGCCATCGGCATCGCCATCACTCTTTTGCAACCCGAGTGGCTGGAGACCTTCAAGCCGGAGACAAAGCCCACACTGGCGGTGCTGCATGATGTCTCGGGCAGCATGACCACCAAGGATGTCATCGACAAGGCGAAGCCGAACGCAGAGCCGAAGTCGCGTGAAGAGATGGCCAAACCTTTGATCGATGCAAAGCTATGGGAACCGGTGAAGCAGCGCATGGATGTGGTGATCGAGCCGTTTTCATCCGCGCAGACACCACCCACGGAAGGGACGGACATTCATGCGGCGCTGGCTTCGGTTCTGGAGCAGCAGCCGAATCTCAAGGCAGTCGTGCTGATCAGTGACGGCGACTGGAACACGGGGGCCGCTCCATCGCAGGCCACTACGCGGTTGCGCATGCGCGAGGTGCCCGTGTTTGCCATACCCACGGGTGCGGAGACGCGGCTGCCGGATGTCGAGCTGAGCAGTTTCGATGTGCCGACCTTCGCGGTGGCGGGCAAGCCGTTGCGCATTCCCTTCACCATCGAGAGCTCGCTACCGCGTGATGAAGTCGTGGTGCTGGAGATGAAGTCATCGAGCGGAGAAATCATCACCAAAGAAGTCACGCTGCCCGCCATGAGCCGCTACCAGGACGTCATTGGCTGGAAGCCGGACAAAGCTGGTGAGGTGAAGCTCACGCTGACGATCCCGAAGACATCCAGCGAACGCTACCCCGAAAACAACGCGCAGGAGGCGCCGCTTTCGATCCGCAAGGAGCAGCTCCGCGTGCTGGTGATCGAATCGTTCCCGCGCTGGGAGTACCGCTATCTGCGCAATGCCTTGGAACGAGATCCGGGTGTGGACGTGAGCTGCTTGCTGCTGCATCCCGGCCTTGGCAAAGTGGGGGATGGCCGTGGCTATTTGAAAGCCTTTCCGAAGGATGAGGAACTGACGAAATACGATGTCGTGTTCCTCGGCGATGTCGGTCTGGCGAAAGGCCAGCTCACCGCAGACCAATGCATTTCACTGCAAAAGCTCGTGCGCGATCAGGCGGGCGGCCTCGTCTTCATGCCGGGCTTCCATGGTTTCCAATCGACGCTGCAGGAGACACCGCTGGCCGATCTCCTGCCGGTGGTCTGGGATACCGCACAGCCACGCGGTTGGGGCTCGTCCGCGCCGGGCAAGTTTGCCCTCACCGAAGCGGGCACGCGCAGCCTTTTGACCAAGCTCGAAGACGGCGACGAGGCCAGCGCCCGCGTGTGGGGCAATCTGCCTGGCTTTCAGTGGTATGCCCCCGCACAGCGTGCCAAAGCGGGCAGCGAGGTGCTGGCCACGCATGCCACGGAGTCGAATCAGTTTGGCCGCGTGCCGCTGATCGTGACGAAGACCTATGGCGCGGGCAAAATCCTCTTCATGGGCACCGATGGAGCGTGGCGCTGGCGCAAAGGCGTGGAGGACAAATACCACTACCGCTTCTGGGGCCAGGTGGTGCGCTGGATGGCCTACCAGCGCAACATGAGCAGCGGCGACAAGATGCGCCTCTTTTACTCCCCTGACCGCCCGCGCACGGGCGATGTGCTGACTCTGAACGCGAACGTCATGAGCGTCACCGGCGAACCGCTGCGCGACGGCGTCGTCATGGCGCAAATCGCCGCGCCTAGTGGCAAAGTGAGCAGCGTGCGCCTCATGCCTGCCGGTGAAGAAGCCTGGGGTCTGTTCAACGGCGTCTTCAGCCCTGTGGAACCGGGCGAGCATGTGGTGCAACTCAGTTGCGCAGAGGCAGGCTCGTCGCTCGAAACGAAGATTTCGATTCAAGGCACCAGCCGTGAAAAGCGCGGCCAGCCTGCGCGGCTTGACGTGATGCATGAGATCGCTCGTTTCACCAAAGGCGAAGTGCTCGATGCGAGCAATCCTGCCGCGATCCTGGCCGCGATCTCCGCCATTCCGGAGCCGGCAGTGCAGGAGCGCCGGCTGCAAATCTGGTCGCATCCCGCCTGGGCGGGGCTGCTGGTGGTGCTGATGAGCCTTTTTTGGATCGGAAGAAAGGCCGCCGGAACGTTCTAATGGGCAGCAATTCCCAACTTGTCAGCTTCTGCACCCATGAATAGACTTAAGCCATGACTTTGGAGCTTCCCGAAATCGATGCCATCCAGCGTTTTAGTGCAGATGATCTGCGCTTGGAACTGGCCTGCGCATTGTATGCACGGGGAAGAGTGAGTGCGGTTTCAGGGGCGGATTTGTCGGGCTTGGACCTGCTGACATTTCAAGCCGCACTCCGTGAGAGAGAAATTCCAAGACAGTATTCTGCGGCGGATCTGGACGATGATATGGCGGCACTGGACAAACTGTTCCCCGCATGATTGTCGTTGCGGATACTTCCGTGATTTTAAACCTCTGCTGTGTGGAGCAGGATCATCTGCTGCCTGCTTTGTTTCATGAGGTGTGGATTCCTGACGAGGTAAGAATGGAGTTCGAGCGTTTAAGCCTGCACCAGCCGCGTTTCCATGACCTACGCCTGCCAGACTGGGCTCTCATCAAGCCTGCGGCTCCGGTTTCTGCGGCCTTGGCCGCGATGGCGAATCTTCATGCAGGCGAAACGGCCGCACTGGCGCTAGCTGTGAACGGGCATGCGGACGCCGTGCTCATGGATGAAACTGCTGGCCGACGCGCCGCGCAACTGCTCGGTCTGCCGGTGATTGGTGTCCTTGGGGTGTTGCTCCAGGCCCGCAGATCGGGCCTACTGCTTGCGATCAAGCCAGTGCTGCAACGGTTGGCGGCAGAAGCGGGTTTTTGGCTTTCTCCTGCTTTGGTGGCAGAGGCCTTGAGAAAATGTGGGGAAACAGAGTGATCAGAACGTTCTAAACACCCAATCAAATGCTCGTCAGAGACGTTTCATCAGGATAACATTCGCGTATTATGAAAACAGCACTGCCTGTCATCCTCGAATCAAAGCTCGCGGATTTCCGCAAGCGAGTCTGGATCGTCAAGCTCACCGAGGGCCTGCTCGCAGCAGCCTTCGGGATCGTGTTCTCCTACATTCTGGTATTCGCGCTGGATCGCTTCATGGAGACGCCGGTGTGGCTGCGTGCGACGCTGTTGGTTGCTGGAGCAGCGGTTCTAGGTCTAGGGCTGCCGCTGAAGTGGCACCGCTGGGTGTGGCGTCAGCGCAGTCTGGAAGATGCGGCGCGGCTGCTGAAGCGCACCTTTCCAAGGCTTGGGGATCAATTGCTCGGCATCGTAGAGCTAGCTCATATGGAGGCGGGTTCGGCAGGTCGCAGCGAGCGGCTGGTTCAGGCCGCGATGGAGCAGGCGGCGGAGGCGGTGAAGGACAAGGACTTCTCGCATGCAGTGCCGGAGGCGAAGCATTATCAATGGGGCTGGGCAGCGGGCGTGACGGCGCTGCTCGCCGTGGCGGCCCTGACCTTGGTTCCCGATGCCGCGTGGAATGCCCTGGCACGCTGGGCGACGCCGTGGCGTGATGTGGAGCGCTTTACCTTCGCGAAGATCGAAACGCTGCCAAACCGGCTCGTGGTTCCGTATGCGGAGCCCTTTGATCTGAAGGTGCTGCTCAACAAAGACACACGCTGGTCGCCTGCTTCCGCCAAGGCACAGATCAGCGATCAGCCTGCCGTGATGAGCGCCCTGCAGTCGGGTGCCTATCCGCTGGCGTTTCCGCCGCAGAAGGAAGATGCGGCACTGTCCCTGTCACTCGGAGATGTGCGCAAGACGGTCAACGTGTTGCCACGTACCCGACCAGAATTGACGGCGCTTTCCGTGCGCACACGCCTGCCGGAGTATTTGAAGTACCAAAAGGAGCCGATGACCGAAGTGCGCGGGGGTTCGGTAAGCGTGCTGAAAGGAGCGCAGGCATCGCTGGAAGCCACTGCGTCGCGTGAACTGGCCTCGGCGGAAGTGGATGGCGAAGCAGAAAAAGTTTCCGGCACGAAGGTGACGACGCCCTTCCATCCAATCACGGCAGACGCTGAAAAGCATGTGATGTGGCAGGATCGCGATGGCCTGACACCGCGCGAGCCGCTGGTCTTGAAGATCAACGCGATCGAAGACGAGGCCCCACGACTGGCGGCACGACGCGAGACGCAGGAGCAGGTGGTGCTCGATTCGGAAGTCGTCGTGTTTGATGTGGATGTGCAGGATGACTTCGGCATCCAACGTACGGGCCTCGAATGGCGCAGCGTGAATGATGACAAGACGAAGGGCGACAAGATCGCGGCGGCAGGAGAGCCCGAGAAAAAGACACTGGCAGCCAAGGCCACCTTTTGCGCGAGCCGCGACGGCGTGGAGCCGCAGACGCTGGAGATCCGCGCCTGGGCGGAGGATTACCTGCCAAAGCGCAAGCGGGCCTACTCAACGGCATTCCTGCTGCATGTGCTGAACAAGTCCGACCACGCGCTGTGGCTGACGGAGCAGTTTGGCAAATGGCTCGAAGCAGCTCGCGAAAGCTATGAGCGCGAGCAGCAACTGCATGCGACGAACAAGGAACTGCGCGCTCTGACTCCCGCCGAACTCGACCGCCCGGAAAACCGGCGGAAGATCGCGCAGCAGGCCAGCGCGGAAAATGCCAATGCGGCACGACTGGGCATGCTGAATCAAAGCGGGCGCAGTCTGGTGGAGCAGGCGACGCGGAATGACGAATTTGATGCCAAGCGTCTCGAATCATGGGCCACGATGCTGAAATCGCTGCAGGACATCGCGGCCAAACGGATGCCCAGCGTGGCGGATTTGTTGAAGCAGAGCTCGAATGCGCAGAGTGGAAAGCCAGGTCAGTCCACGGCTGCGAATCCGCCGTCGAATTCATCCCAGCAACCATCAAAGCCAGGCGAGCCGGGTGAAGGCAAGGCCGGCCAAAGCAAGCCCAGTGCACCCCAGATTGCCAACGGTCCAGACCTCCCTAAAGCCTCTCAGGGCGGCAAGGCCTCTACAGAGGAACAGAAGAAGGACAACATGCCAAGCATCACCGACAAGGAGGGCTCGATGAGCAAGGCCGAGAAGCAGCCTGCCGACCCCAATGCCAAGCCTTCGCCACCGAAGCCCAGCACCATGAAACTGCCGACGACGCAGATGGCAGCAGCTCCGGGAAAAAAGAAGGATGACAAGGCAGATGAGAAACCGCAGGAGCAGCCGGCGTCACAGGCACAGAAAAAAATGCAGGATGCTCTCGATGAGCAGAAGCTGCTGCTGGCTGAGTTTGCGCATGTTTCGGATGAACTGAGCGCGATCCTGGCAAGCCTGGAGGCCAGCACGTTTGTGAAGCGGCTCAAGGCCGCGTCACGTCAGCAGCTCGTCGTGGCGAAGGATTTGAACACGAAGACTCTCAGCGCCTTTGGCCTGGAGCACAAACCGGTGCAGGATGCGGCGGCGATAGCCGAGAATGAAAAGGCGCAGAGCGAAACCGTCCGGGTGATCCAAAGTGATCTGGAAGCCTACTTTGCCCGCAAGCCGGACATGCACTTCAAGAACATCATCGGTCAGATGAAAGAGACCCAAGTGGTGAGGATGCTGACGTATCTCGGCGATCAGGCCGCAGTGAATCTGAGTGGCAACAGCATGGCCGGCGCGGAGTTTTGGGCAGACACGCTGGACCGCTGGGCTGAGGAGATGGTGGCTGCGAGTGAGTGCAAATCATGCAGCAGCTGCAGCGCGGACAGTTTGCCACCGGAGATCGTGCTCAAGGTGATGAAGTCCCTGCGCGATGAGATGAAGCTGCGTGACGAAACACGTGAGCTGGAAAATTCGAAGGCCGCACTCAAAGAAGGAGAGCATGGCAAAAAATCGGCCATGCTTGCCTCGAAGCAGTTTGGCATCCAGGCCAACACACGCGGTGCCTTTGATGACATCCTGCATCTGCCGCAGGGGAATGAAAAATTTGGCAAGGAACTGAAGCTGCTCAGCGCGGTGATGACGGTGATGGATGAGGCGGCGGGCATTCTCGACAAACCGGACACAGGAGCACCGGCGATAGCTGCGGAGACAGAAGCCATTGAACTGCTGCTACAGGCGAAACGCCAGGGCAAAGGGGGCGGCGGTGGCGGATCGAATCCCGGAGGTGGCGGCGGCTCAGGCGCAGAAACTGCCGAGGCAGCACTGGCGGATCTGGGCCCTGGCTCGGATTCAGAAGCGAATGTCAATGCACGTCCAGTGGGCCAAGCGACGGGCAAGTCAGGACGTGAGCTGCCGGAAGAATTCAAGTCCGGACTGGATGCGTATTTCAACAAGCTGGAAGCAGGAGGCGGGGCGAAATGATCAAGCTGATGCTGCTGGCAGTTGTTCTCACCAGTTCCGGTGGAGCGCAGGCACAGACGCCGTCGCGTGCCGACCTAAAGAAGCCGCTTTCAGAAGCGGTCGAGAAGGTGCTGGCAGACTTTGTACAATCGTGCGTCCCGGAAAAGCAGAAACAGCTCGCCGCCCACATGGAGGAAGTGGTCAAAACCATCGACGCAGAGGTCAAACTTTCGCCGGAGGAAAAAACAAAGCTGCAGGAAGAGTCCAAAAAAACGGTGGAGGCGGCGGTGAAATCCTGGCAGCCGCTTGCTGTGATGATGATGCGCACCTATCTGTCACGCACGTCTGACTCGGCGGCGATCCGGCACATCGGCATGTGGAAACCGGACGTGGCAGGCCCCAACGAGCCCATCGAAGACTGGACGCCACCCGATGAAGAGGCGGCATGGCTTGCCGCTTTGAAAGCAACACTCGGTGAAGGGCGGTACGCCACCTGGCACGAGGCGAATGTGAAGGACCGGCAGGAGGTGGAAAAGAAGATCTCAGCCTATCTCGAACGCTGGGTGCGTGAATCATGCGGACCGATGCATGAAGACCTGAAGGCCAAGATCGAGCTGATGAAGAAGAAGCTCGAACTCTCGGACGCGAATACCACGGCCTTGAACAAGGCGGCGGAGAGTCTGCTAGACCGGCTCAGCAGCGCGGAGAGAAAACGGGCCACCGAGATGCTGCGCACACTGCCGCCCGCCGCCCGTGAGAACCTGATGAACCGCAACTACTTCTACACCCGCTTTGATCGTCCACGTGGCGAAGCTTGGGACAAGGCCTGGGAGGAAGCAGCGGCCGGCGTGCTGCCTGCGGAACAGATCGCCCAATGGCAAAAGACCGAAAAGGAGGAACGCAGCAAGGCGGAATCCGAAGTGGCCGACATGATCAAGCCTTCCGAACAGCAGGCAGAGCAGCAGATGGAGATTTCCATGGGCACGGAGATCGACGGCATTGTCATGGCGCTGAATTTGAACAAGGAACGCCAGAAGGCGCTGGAGCAGCTGTCGAAAGAAGCGATTCAAGAATCGCTGAAGCAGGCACGCAAAGGCTGGCTGCAGCAGGCAAGGAATTATTCGGTCACGGAGCGCAAGCGCATACGAGGCAACGTGTATTTTGGCGTCAATGAAGATCTCCAGGCCATCAAGCTGCCAATTTGGACCGAGGGGATCAAGAAGCTGCTGACTGAAGAGGAACGCACGCGCATGGCAGCCGAAAACAAGCAGCGTGAGCAGCGCGCCAGCCTGGCAGTTTCACGCGTCTGCCTCGCGGAAATGGACAAAATGCTCGCCCTTTCCCAGGAGCAGCGCACGCAGCTGGAACCGCTGCTGGTGGAGCTGATGCAGCCGCTCATGGATCAGCGCAGGCAGCAGTACTGGAGTTACAATGTCACCCAGCTGTTTCAGAACGCGGGCAAACTGAAGGAGGAGATGGCGCGCGCCATACTGGACGATGTACAGTGGAAGCGCTGGAAGGAGTTGATCGTCTCGAACAGCAGTTCATCGCGCAACACCATGCCGGACATGAACGCCACCTTCCCCGTGGCTCCGGACATGGAGGCGGCGATTTCGCAGCACCTATACAAAATGTTTGTCGCGGAGAGGAGCAGAACAATGGCAGCGATGATGCCACGGGTCGAGGAGGCCTCACGCCTTCTTTCCCTTCCTGAACCGGCCGTCGCAAGACTCACCACAGCGGCGAAAGGAGCCGTGGAGAACAGCCTGGACTACTGGCGTCAGTTCACCGAAAACTTCGTACGCCAGACCGTGCAGAGCGCCACACCCGAAAACCTCATGCAGACCCTGGCAGGAACGACGCGCGCGAACATCAGCCACCAGGAAACCAAGCCGCAAAACACCGACGTGTGGAAAACAGCGCTGAAAACCACACTGAATGAAGCCCAGCTGAAAAAACTCCAGCACGTGGCGGATGAGCGACAGGACTACCGGCTGAAGTCCATGGCGGCGATGTGCACCTCCGAACTGGACCGCCGCCGCAGGCTTTCAGCCGATCAATGCGCTAGAGTCGAAACGGCCGTCCAGCAGGTGCTGGCAGAATATCTGCCGGACATCGAACGCTACATGTCTGCCCAATGGTTCTTGCAATACTACTACGCTTTGGTCCCACTAGCGGGCGTGGCGGAAAAAGACATGCAAGCAATCCTCACTCCAGAGCAGTGGAAGCTGTGCAAGGAACGCGACCTGCCCGACGCGCTGCAGTACTGGGAGGGCATCAAGAACAATCACGAACAGCGCAAGAAGCAAGGTGCGCAGGCCAACGGCAACAAGATGTTATTCAACGGCGGGCTCATGATTGATCAATGAAGAAACCCAAATGACGAAAATCGAACCATCCATGATGAAAACCTCACCGACTGCCGCACGCGGCGGCGATACCCAGCCTTGCTTGCGCGGATCTTCATCATTCGGCATTCTGACTTCGTCATTCCTGCTCTGCTGCCTGCTTGTCACTTCGAATGTTTTCTCACAAGACCCCGCCCTGCGTTTTGGCAGCGCGATCCCCCAGGAAGTGGACACTGTCTATGAGCGCGGTCTGGCCTGGCTGGCCTCCAAGCAAAGTGACGCGGGAGGCTGGCAGGGCGGCCAGGATGGTGCCGGGATTGATGGCATCTGCCTCATGGCTTTTCTTGCGAGTGGTGAAGATCCGAACTTCGGCCGTTATGCGCCCAACATCCGCCGCGCACTACGTGCCATCATCCGCAGCCAGGAGGCGGACAGCGGCTACCTGCCGAACAGCATGTATCATCATGGTTTTGCCATGCTCTCGCTCTCTGAAGCCTATGGTGCGGTGGACGAATCCCTGCTGTGGGAAGGCGGCAAGCCGGTGCGCACGATCGGGCAGGCGCTCGATCTCGCGATCCGCTGCGCAGGCACTGCGCAAAAAGCGAACCGCTGGGGCGGTTGGCGGTACATGCCAAACTCGACGGACGCGGACACTTCGGTGACCGGAGCCGTGCTGATGGGACTGCTCGCTGCGCGCAACGCTGGCATGGCAGTCCCTGATGAAGTCATCGACAATGCGCTGAACTACATGAAGCGCAGCACCGGCAAGGATGGCAGCGTGGCCTATACCGGTGGATTCGGTGGTTTTGGCGAGTCCATGAACCGCAGCGCCATCGCCACGCTGGTGGCGGCCGTTTCGAAGCACAAGGAGAGCGAGGAATTCAAAGCCACGCTCAAGCACATCACCGAGCGACTGGAGCACAGTGAGGGCAGCTACAAGGAATACTTTCGCTACTACATGGCGCAGGCCTTGTTTCAAGGTGACTACGCCTCCTGGCAAAAATGGAATGCCGCCACCGCACGTGCGCTTGGCGAGACCCAGGCTGCGGACGGCAGTTTTGGCAATGGTGCCTATGAGACCGGCATGTCCCTTCTGGCGCTGGCTTTAAACTACCGTTTCCTGCCGATCTATGAACGCTAAACACTACATCACAGCGCTGGTGCTGCTAGGCGGTGGCAGCCGTGCTTCCGAGCTGCACTGGCAAAACGGCGAGTGGGTCGGCGGTCACTTCGTGGGAGCCGAAGACGGTCATGTGATCTGGCGTACTCCCATGTTCAGCGAGGATTTCCGGGTGAGCATGAACGTGCTCAAGCGTGTGAACCGGTTCAAGACGGATGCCAAAACAGAAGAGGCGTTCAGTTTTCGACTCGCCGACGGCAGCCGCCTGTATGGCTCGGTCACCGGGCTGGATGCGAAGACATGGAGTGTGAAATCCGCACGCTTTGGCAGCATCCAGGTGCTGCGTGACTCGGTGGTGAGTGTGCAGCGACTGAAAGCCGAAGGCATGCCCCTTCCCGCACTGGCAGGCACCAGCGGCTGGATCGAATCCGGTTCTGAAGGCAGTGCGCAAACCAAGGAGAAGCTTTGGCGCATGGTGCCGGGCGCGGCTTTGAAGCAGGTGGGCTGGAATCACCGCGCCAGTCTTCCGCTCGAATCTCCTGAGCAGGTGGAAATGCAGTTCACGCTAAGCTCGACTGTCAGGCCGGAATTTAAAATTGAGCTGAAGGCTGCGGCTGAAGAGCGTGTGATCGTGGAGACCTGGGCGGATGATGTCGTGCTGCAAGGCCGCGTATTTGAAAGTGTGCAAAAGCTCGGCGATGACGCACGGCGTGTCACGCTGACGCTGTTCTGGAATCGTAAAACCGGCCTGTGCTCAATATATGGAGCTGATGGCAAAATGCTGGCGCAAACAACCAAGCCGCCGGTGGATGCAGCCGAGCCTGCGGCTGAAGCTAAGACCGAAGAAAAAAAACCGGCCGCGCGAGCCGACGGGGGTGGTGGACTTTTTGGTGCGCTGATTGGTGCCGTGCAAGGCGCGGTCCAGGTCCGGGCGGAAGCTGTGGCGCAGGCTCAATCAACCGCTGCCAGCGGCGTTGCAGATGTGAGCCCCACCGGCCTGACGCTGTTAAACAAGGGGCCCGATCTGACTTTGGAGGCGCTTCGCATTCGTGAATGGGATGGCAAACTGCCCGAAGACATCACCGATGTGCGGCCACGCATTGAACTGACTGACGGGCGCTATCTCAAAGCGAAAGCCCTGCGCGCCGACGCCACGTCTCTTACCGTGCGTGCTTTGGATGGGAAGGAGACCAGCCTGCCGTGGAACAAGGTGCTGGCTGCGGAGATGATGCCCGAGGTTTCACCGTTTTTCCAAGCCGCGCCGCCGCTCACGGAGATGTGGTTCACGGATGGTGAGTGGGTGAACGGTACGCTGGTGCAGGTGCGCAATGAAGTGGCCACGTTCAAAACCACTTTTTCTGAGGCACCGGTGAACTTCAAGATCACCACGCTGCATCATCTGGAGTTCAAAGGATTCGAGACCGAGAAGAAGGTTGACCTAGCGATGCTCGACATGCTGACCATCAACAAAAACATACTGCACGGCACACTCGCTGCCGACGGCGAGGCGCAGCCGCTATGGAAACCGGTCGGTGCGATCAAGCCGGTGGCCATGGCAAGTGCTGGCGAGATGGAAATCACCCGCGCGGTGACAGACCAGCCGGCGGGCATGCGCAGCGAGGCGTTGTTTTATCTTCAGGAGGGTGATGTGCTCCCCGGCAAGCTGCGGGCCATTGACGCGAAACAGGTGGATCTGGAATCCGACGTGGCTGCGGTCAAGCAACTGCCCGCCGACAAAATCCAGGCAGTTCAGTTTGGTGGTGCCGCTTTGAATCTCGACGGATTCGAAGATCCAGGCTGGCAGCGGGTGCGTGGCAGCACCGAGCTGGTGAAACGGAACGACAAGGCGGAGCTCACCCTCAACGCCGGCGGCTCATGGGGACATCCTGCCTTTATGCAGGTGAATGAAATCAACTTCACGCTGATCAACAACGGCTTCTCCGCCTTGAGGATGCGTTTGTTCTGCGAAGGCATCAATCCCGCCGCGCCGAGCACGAACCTCCTGTTTGGCCACATGGGTAGCGAGGTGTGCTTCGGCATGGAAGCCAGCGATGAGCAGATGGACCGGCAGTTTCGCCTGCGTTCGATCGATTCCATGCCTGTCCGCATCGCCATCGCGGAGAACACCCTCGAAGTATTCTTCAATGGCGTCTCCGCGCGTAAAATCATCTTCACTCCGAAAATGCGCTCAGGCAGCGGCATCATCATCGAGCCCTTTAGCCTGTGGGGAAATGGCGAGCGCGTGGTCAAGATCAATGCCTTCAGTGCACGCATCGCTCCCGGACGTGTGGCGGTGCCGCTCGTGGATGCACGGGCCAAGGAGAATGCACTCACGGTTCCGCGTTTCCGCAAAGAAGATCCGCCACGGCATGCGCTGCTCGCTGCCAACGGTGATCTGCTGCGCGGCGTGATTGAGGCGGCCACGGCAAATCACTTTGCCATCCGTTCAGGTATGGAAACAATCCAAGTGCCACGTGACCGCGTGAAGGCGGCCGTGTGGTTGATCAAACCGGCAGACGCCGTCAGCGCCGCCTTCGAGGCCCAGGACAAAGCCGGTGTGCCGCCAGTCATCACACACTGGTTGCAGTTGAACAACGGCGGACGCCTTGGCTTGAAGGTGGATCGTTTCGCCGAAGATGCGGTGTTCGGCACCAGCCCGCTCCTCGGCAACTGCCGCGTGCCGCTGCCGCAGATTTATATGATTCGGACTACCTCGCCGCCGGAGAGCGCCACCATGCTGGCCCTGCGTGAATGGAAACTGAAGTTCGCCCCCGAACCCGTGCTCCCCGAATCCGGCGGTCAAAGCTCGCCGCTGCTCAATCAAGACGCGAAGCCTTTCAAACTGCCACTGCTCGCTGGTGGCGACTTTGATCTGACCCAAGAGAAAGGCAAAGTCATCGTCCTCGACTTCTGGGCCACCTGGTGCGGGCCCTGCATCAAATCACTGCCGCAGATGATCGATGAAATGGCGACCTTTGATCCGAAGAAAGTACGCTTCATCGGCATCAATCAGGCCGAGGACAAGGACACCGTAAAAACCTTCCTCGAAGCCCGTGGCTGGAAATTCGAAGTCGCCCTGGACGCCAATCAGCGCGTTGGCCAGAACTTCGGTGTCGAAGGCATTCCCCATACCGTCGTCATCGGCAAGGATGGAAAGGTCGCGTATGTGAAGTCTGGGTATGAGCCCAATGGAGCAAAGGAAGTCGCGGAGATGGTGCAGAAGCTGATGAAGAAGTGATCTTGCTTACGCGCCGTTCAAACCGACAAGAGCTCATTCAGCTTCCTTTGTTATTGCACGTCGGCTCTGTGCTGGTTGGTCTGTGAATTGCCGCAAAATGTGACCGGTAACACTTCAAAAAAAGAAACAGGCGCGACCCCCATGAAAAGATCGCGCCTGCGTTGGTCAAAGCTGTCTGAGTCACTTCCCGCCGCCGGGTGAATGATCATCAAATCATCCAGGCTGACAGCGGGAAGGTTCCAAACCGCTTAGAAGTTGACGCGGATGCCCGCTTTGGCGTACTGCGTGCTCTGGTTGCCGAAGTGTCCTTCGTAGCCCACGTAGCTCGTCACTGCTTTGAACAGTTCGTAGCCGGCGTTGAACTGGATCACCGCCTGCGTGTTGCCCATTTGGGCAAAGTTCACGCCGTAGCTCGCTGATGGCACTGATGCCACGTTCACCGCCATCTGGTTCTTCGTGTTTTGGAAGTATTGCTG
The DNA here is from genome assembly GCA_027490195.1 of Verrucomicrobiaceae bacterium. Lineage (GTDB taxonomy): Bacteria > Verrucomicrobiota > Verrucomicrobiia > Verrucomicrobiales > Verrucomicrobiaceae > Prosthecobacter. Next base: position 91,092 of record JAIXYN010000046.1, read on the forward strand.
CACCGAGGCTGCAAGTTCCAGGTTCAGCCCATGGCCCGCAATATCCGTGCTCCACAGCGCGGACACGCCCGCCTCTCCCATGAACCGGTTGTTGTGGTAACCGCCGACATTGAGCGCATCAATCGCTCCTGTTTCACTGAAGCCCCCGACCTGGGAGTTTGAGTAGCTCAACGACAGCCGCGGGGCGATGGACACTCCGCCCACGCGCCAGCCTTTGTACTGCACCCCGAGGAAGCCCACGTAGCTGCTCACATCTGTGGAGCCAGTGACTGTGCCGTTCACCGTCTGACGGCGCAGGTCCATGTTCTGCTGATTGAGTGCAAAGCTGCCGAAGAACGTGAAGCTCTTCGCCAGTGTGTAGCGACCAAAGACCATGGCGCCCCAACCATCGGAGTTGGCGCTGCCCAGTGCGGCGCTGATGCTGCCCTGGCTCATGCTGCCGGCGATGCCGAACACATAGTCTTCCGATGCCAACAGGTTGACCCCGGCATAGTAGTCGTTGCGTGTGGCTCTGGCCGAGTCCGCCGTATTGAGGTTGGCATAGGTGTAGCCAATGAATACCGACATCGTCTCCGGCACCTGGCTCAGACTGTCTTCGTCAATCTGGCTGGAGATGTAGTTCATCGGTGACACACGGTCCTGGATGCTGCGTGCCAGCACCTGGTTGCCCATGAAGGCGTAGTCTGCCAGCGAACCGTAGTAGTCTGGCGTGTACTTGGCGAGGTCCGCTGCGGAGCCGCCGGTGGCATCGGTGATCTGCAAGGCCAGCTTTCCGGCCGTGGTGGAGGAGTCGATCTGGTTCTGGCCCACGAAGGCCGCGTTGAAGATCGACGCAGCAGCAGCGCGCTGGTTGGCATTGCTTCCCAGATCAGCAAAGGTGCTGGTAGGGCCGTTGAGACCGGTGGCGGTGAGGGCACCGGTATTCACGTCAAAGACAACAGCGGCGTTGGTCACGGCAGGATTGACGCCGAGGATGCCATCGGCATCAAAAGTCACAGACGAGAAGGTGCCGATGAGGTGATTGATCGGTACTGCGCCGCCAGGACCGGAGATGATCTGGAACTGGTTGCCTTGAACCGCCGTGAACCCGGCAAATGTGGCCACGTTCAGTGCGTTGCTGATCGCGAGGGTTGCTCCCGGGGCCAGCTGAATTTGGTCAAAGTCAGTGCCACCCACTCCGCCGAGTCCGGCAAGTTCAGCTTTGAACGCGCCGCCGAAGACGGGATTGGCGCCAGCACCCGTAAGATCCGTCACACCAGGAGAGAAGCCTGGAGCGATGGTGCCTAGAATGATGACATTGCCTGTGCCGACGAACTTGATGTTACCGGCAATCGTGGAACCCACCGGCACAATGAAATCATTGCTGCCGATGTTGATGATGCCACCCGTAGCATCCTTGCTGGTCAGGGTGGTGAAGATGATCGTGCCGCCGCCGCTGAGATCCAGCGTGCTGCCGTTGGCAATGGTGATCGTGGTGCTATTCAGCGTGGCTCCGCTACCGACAGTGAGACCGCTGTCGATATTGGTGCTCTGTGTGGTGGTGGTGCCACCGCCCAGAGTCAAACCACCGCCGCCGCCACCACCGCCACTGCCGCCGCCCGTGGTGAGAGAGGAGCCTGGTGCGTCCAGAGTGCCAGTGAAGTTGCCGCCATTGGCAAAGTTAAGAGCGTTGCCATTGGTGCGGATGGTGCCGTTGCCCAACAGAGTCTGGAAGGTTGCGGCCCCGCCGTTGAGGTTGAGAGTCCCATTGACGGTGACTGCCGCCGTGTGGGAGAGCAAATCGGCACCGCCGAGGTTCAAAGTGCCGCCGCCATTCACCGTGATCAAGCTCGCTTCCGCAGATTGGTTCAGTGTCACATTCCCGTTAACAACGATGGTGCCGGTGCCAAGTTTGGCATCGAGAACGCTGCCGTTGTTGAGGTTGTAGGTCGTTGCGGTCAGCGTTGCCGAGCCTTTGATGTTGCCGGTGTTGTTCAGCGTGGTGATCGTGTCGTTGGTGGATCCCAGATTCAGTGTACCCGCGTTGGTCACGGTGGAAACACCGGCCAGACCGCCATTGATGCTGTTGAGCGTCGCGTTCGATGAGACATTGACACTGTTGCTGGCGAGGCTGCCGTTCAGCAATACCGTGCCGGCATTGATGTTGGTGGTGCCGGTGTAGGTGCTGGCGCCATCAAGAACCACGGTGCCATCATGATTGGCGTCGTTGATGTTAAGAGAACCGCCACCAGTTGTGTCCATGATGCGTCCGCTCATGTAAACCGTCGAGCCCTGTGGCGTGCCATCAGTGTTTGTACCGGATGCAGCGCTGGATGTCGTTGAAAGAACCGTCCGGCTGCCCCCGCGAAGATCAATCGCGTTTTGGAAGTACACATTATCTGTGGCTTGGTCGGCTCCAAAAATAAGCGCGTCGCCATTTTTCACAAAGCCGCCAATGTTCCAGCTCATGGTCTGTCCGTTGCTAAGATTCACGTTCAGGTCGCCCGCCACTGCGGCAAAACCACCGCTTCCAGTCCACTGCACACGGTTGCTCAATGTGCCGACATAACGGTTGAAGAGGCCGTTGGACATCAGCACTGCGTTGGAAGTAGTTGTACCTTTGAAGTTGATGTTGCTGTCCCAGTAGATGCCTGCTGCATCCTGCGCCTGTAGTGTGCCGCCTTCCAGAATTGTTTGGCCGGAATACACGTTATTGCCGTTGAACACGACAAGCCCGCTCTGAATGTGCACGTCCGCTCCGGAACCGGAGGGGATGTAGTTGAATCCACCCGATGGAATGATCGAAGCAGCGCTGTCATCAGCAATGCCGGTGTTGTAAGCGTTGCCGTTGAAGGTGATCGTGTGTCCTGCTCCTGGATCCAGCAGCAGCGTCGCTCCGGTCATCAGGAAGATGTCCGTGCCTACGCCGATGCCGCTCGCGCCAGCCACCGTGTTGGTGCCGGGATTGGCGGTCTGTCCCTGTCCTCCACGTACTCCGTTGCCATCAAACAATGCGTCACCGGTGATGTGAAGCGTGGCTCCGGAGCGCACAAAGATGGCACCACCGTAGCCGTTGCCACCTGCACCACCACCTGCCAATGTGCTGTAGCCGACACCTGTCGCGCCTACACCACCACCAAACCCTCCATTGCCACCAGCTCCACCGCTGCCATCGAGTCCGTTTGGACGGCTGCCTGTTAGGGCATCCCAGCCGGTAAATCCGCTTACTGGATCCGTTGTGGTGGTCACAGCCGGGTGCCAGGTTCCGTTCACCGTTCGAGTGGTGTAAAATGAAGGAGTCGCATCATAGTTAGGTGCAAGCACATCCGTTCTCTGCACCGGGTTGCCAGCATCATTCTGCCCCGGAAAACGTTCCACCTGGTCATAGTAACCCGGTGTGTACGTCACGGAGGCTGCAACTGCTGTTACAGGTGCCAAGGCAGTGACGAGGCTCCAGCTCGCGCCAGCTCCACCGATGCCACCATCCCCGCCTCTGCCACCACCGGCACCAAAGCCGCCCATGCCGCCGGACCCCCCGGAACCGGCGTCACCACCTGCAGCTCCACCAATGCCAGCCAGAATGGAGGGTGAGGCGGGCTGGCCGCCATCTCCACCATCGCCGCCAACACCGCCGGCCGCTCCACCATAGCCAAATCCGCTGTTTCCACCTTGACCGCCTGAGCCGCCACCGCCGCCCACGCCCACCTGGCCCAGGGCCAGTGCCGTATCAGACGAGATAACATCGGCCAACGCAGCGGCAAAGTTAACGCCTTTCAGCACCACATCTCCTACCTTGCCAGCAGCCACGTTCGCAGTCAATGGGTTGGATCCATCTGCGTTAAGCTCTGCAATCGCTGTTGCTAATTCCACGCCGGACGTTATGGCCGTTGCATACAAGATTGGAAAACTGCTCCCGCCATTCGTGCCATCGCCGCCTGCCGCTCCTGCTCCGCCGAAGCCGGTTGAGCTGTTCGTTCCATTTCCCCCCTTTGTTCCGCTTGCGCCGTTGATGTCAGCCAGCATGTTGTACGGTGGGGTATATGCACCTCTGCCGGACGCTGCTGTGCTGCCGGTGTTAAACAGGTTGTTGAGTGAGCCGCCTGTCAGACCGACACCACCATTGCCTCCCTGCACATTGTTAGAAATGAAATTCACATTGTTCAGCGTCACGGTCGTACCGCTGTTGATGAAAAGAGCCCCGCCCAGTGCTGCGCCACCTCCGCTACCGTCTCCGCCATGCACAGAGAAATTTTGCAGCGTTAGGTTGCTCAGCGTCAGGCTGCCGGATTGCAGGAAAAAGCCGTTGCTACTGCTGCCGTTGATGATGGTGCCTCCTCCATCGTAGGAGAAGCTGCCATTGAGGACGGAGTTCGTCGTTGGAGCCGCCGCATAGGCAGGCCTTAGAACAAGAGACAGCGACATGATCGCTGCGAGCGCCGCGTGCGGCACTTTTCGGAGTAGGGTATGTTGTGTTTTCATGGGTATGCACGGTTTCGTGCAAGCGCCATCCACAACTTACTGACTCGCGTGTTACCCCATTATTGAATATAAATTTACTTACCGGCAGTTTTTTGCGCGACCTGCTGCTGCCGCTGTTTCGCCTTGAGCAATACTTGCGACGCCAATGTCGGTTCTTCATTCTTCCGCTGTTCGCAGGTGGTGATGACGTGCTCTAAAATAGCCCTCGCTTCCTGAGGCCGTCCACTTTCCTGCAGGTTATCCGCCAGCGGTAGAAACCGGGCCAGTGATGCTACCTCACCCGTCAGTTGATTCAACAACGCCGGGAGCTGTTGCAGCAGGATGTCGGCTTCTGCGGCACTTTGCATCTTGAGAAGTGTGAGCGACTGCTGGACCAGCAGCCCTGCCGCATCGGAAGGCAGCAGCCCATCGATCAGCCGCACTCGATCCAGCCAAGCGTCGCCCAACACTCGCGCTTCCTCGGGCTGATTCATGTCGCGCAGTGTGGCGATCAATGACTCCACCCTGAGCAGCGTGTAGCCATGCGCCGGTCCAAGCTGCTGATCGCACACCTTCAGCTCGGTACGCAGCAGTGCCAGATTGCCGGCGAAATCTCCGGACTTCACCAGCGTATGGCTCAAGGCCTTGAGAGTGGCCTTTGCCTTCGAATATTCGGGTCCCACTGTGTGCCAATAAATGTCCAGCGCCCGGCGCCCGCACTTGATCGACTCTTCCACCCGCCCGGCCTCGCGGCAGTGTTTCGCCAGACGTCCAATCACACGAGCCGTGATCGAATGTCTCTCGCCGTACTTCTCCATGGCATAGTCACAGGTTTCACGTCCGAGCTTCAAAGCTTCCTCTTTCTGTCCGAGACCAAAAATCGCCGTCATCAACTCGATGCGCGCCACGATGATGTCGAAGTGGTCTGCCTTCGCTTCGTAGTGGGCAAGGCATGAGCGCAGCAGCGTCTCGGCCTCACGGAGGGCGTGCTTGCCCTTCACCTCCTGAACGAGTTCCTCCGCCAGCGCGTACTTGGTTTTGTAAATCTGTGCATCCTCTGGTGCCAGATGCGCCTCCTGCCAGATCATGATCCTGCGTAGTTCATCGCGTGTTTCGCGGCCCTTCATGCCTGCCGCACTTGAAAAGTGCATCTCTTTCAACACCACCCTGTAACGCATGCTCCAAAGCAGTGGATCATTTGCGTCCAACTGAGGCTCCACTTCTGCCAACACCTCACGGTACAACTTCAGATCTACCGGTTTGTTCAGCAGCGTGGACAGCTCCTGCAGCATGAATGCTTTGCGTCTTGGATCGCCTTGAAAATCGCGCACCCGCCGCAGCAGCTCCCGCAGCATTTGCTCAGGATCCACTTCCCGTCCTACCAAATACTCATCCATGCCATGCACCGTCTCCAGGATGATGGATGCGATCTCGTCTGACTCCTGCTTATGCTGCAGCGCCACAAACTCTGCGGCACGCGCTTTCACCGCCTGGTAAACCGACACCCCCGTCCCTATGATCAGCGATGCCGCGATGCCGACAATGCCCAGAGTCGCCGCCTTGTTCCGCCGCGCCAGCTTCCACAGCCGCTCACGTGAGCCCACCGCTCTTGATTGAATCAGCTCCCCATTCAGAAACCGGTCCAGTTCATCCGCCAAAAATCCCGCGCTCGGCAGCCGCCTTGCAGGCTGCTTTTCCAGGCAGCGCAAAATCAATGTCGCCAGATCCGGCTGCAATCGTTGCAGCGATGCAGCCGACACATTCTCAGGCCTTCCCTTTTCCTCCTTCGTCTCCTTTCTCACCGTCAGTTTTCCTGATGAGCTGATCTCCGGCTCCTCCTGCGTGATTCGTCTCATCACCTCCACGGCACTGCCTCCGGTGAAAGGCAGCTTGTCCGTCAGCATCTGAAACAGCATCACCCCCAGCGCCCACACATCGCTTGCCATCGTCACTTCCTTGGACTTCCCCGCCGCCTGCTCTGGACTCATGTAGTGCGGCGTGCCCACATACGCGTTGCTTCGCGTGAGCTGAAACTCCGCATCCAGCAGCTTCGCCAGCCCAAAGTCTGACAGCATCGGCTTCCCGCTGACATCCAGCAAAATGTTCGCTGGCTTCAGATCCCGGTGCAGCACCCCATGCTCATGAGCATACTGCACTGCTCGCGCTATACGGCTCATGAACGTGGCCGCCTCGTGGTCCGGCATGATCCCACGCTTTTTCAAACGATCTGCCAGTGATCCTCCCTCCGCTAGGCGCATGGTGAAGTAGGGCATGCCGTCTTCTTCGCCGCTCTCGTAGATCGGCACGATGTCCGGATGGTCCAGTTGCGCGATGGCCTGCGTCTCCGCCCGGAACCGCGCCGCCTCCTCGCGGGTCGCGAAGTGCGCATTACGCACCACCTTCAGCGCCACCACGCGCTTCAGCTTCACGTCCTCCGCCTCATACACGATGCCCATTCCACCGCTGGCGATCTCACGCACCAGCCGGTAGCCCGCAAACTCACAGGGTAGCATCAAAACACGCATGGGCAGCGCGGCCACCGGGCCCTGCTGCCCGGTCACATGATCCACCTCCAGCCCTTCCTGCAGCAGGCAGACCAAACACACGCCGTCGCGCTCCAGCCTTCCAGAGCAGACTGGACATGTGGATGGCTCGTTGACGGCAGGAGTCATGCGGGAGGTGAATACCTGGTTCAGACACGCTTCATGCCGCCATGGACAACAGGCCCACCAAGTAGCGCAGTTCGTCGTCCACCTCTTCATCCTGTGAAACAATGGTTCTCACCTCCGTGCGCAGCAGGATGCCAAACCGCCGGCGCAAATCGGTGGCTGCTTTGCGCACCGCACCGTGCGACATGCCATGGCGCCTGGCCAACTCCTCCCAGTCCGGTCCCGCACCACCGCTGGCAAAGGTGCGCTGGCGCAGTTCCTGAAGAAACTCGCTGCGCTCGCGCTGCTCAAGCTCCTCCTCCAACCGATGCATCGCACGATCCACCAAGGCGCGCGCCCAGCCGTGGTCAAAAGCCCTGTCCGGTGACTGCCCTTCGATCAAAGCTGGCTCGTCAATCCGCGAATCCATTTCATCCAAGGCCAGCAGAACTGCTCCGCCACCACGCTTCGCCGCATGATTGCGGTGATGCTGATTGTGAAGCCAGTTGGTGAAGCACCGCAGCAGAAAGCTGCGGAACCGCACTTCGCCGCGCTGCACATTCTTCAGCATGTCAGACGAGAGCAGGTGCTCAAAAAATCCCTGCACTTCATCCGAGGCTGACTCGTGGGATGATCCACGCTGCCTCGCAAACACATATAAGGGCCGCCAATAGGCCCTGGCCAGACGCTCCAGCCCAGTCAGGACTTCCTCCTCTTCTTTGGCCGCCTGGATCATTGACCACAGAGTGGCAGGAAACAAACCGCTGTTACCTGCTGGAACAACCACTGAATTTGAGTGATTATTTGTGATTGTTTTTGAGCACCTCATGCCTTCATAAAGTTCTGATACTAAATGCTTCACAGATAGAATAGCATACGCACAAGAAAAAGTTCTTTGCTGTAAAAAGAACGCAAGCCTCATGCCACACCTTCCAGACCTGACCTCCCTCGACCAGCAACACCTCTGGCACCCATTCACCCCCATGCGGCAGTGGTGTGCGCCGGATCACACACCTCTGATGCTGGTGGAGGGAAAAGGCTGCACATTGCGCGACCAGTTCGGCAACGAGTATCTCGACGGCAACGCATCCATCTGGACGAACGCCCATGGCCACACGCATCCGGCCATCAATGCAGCCATCATCGAGCAACTCGGCAAGGTGGCTCATACCTCCTTCCTCGGTTTCACCCATGAACCGGCCATCCGCCTGGCCAAGGAACTCGTTGACCTGCTGCCCGGCGGCAAAATCACCCGCGCCTTTTTCACCGACAACGGCTCCACCGCCATCGAGTCCGCCGTGCGGATGTCCCTGCAGTTCTGGAAGCAAAACGGCAGGCCGGAGCGTGACACGCTCATCGCCTTTGACCGCGCCTACCATGGCGACACCCTCGGCGCTGCAAGCTTGGGCGGCATTCCGCTGTTCAAGGGCAGTGGGAATGATTTCGGCTATCGAGTGATCACGGTCCCGAGCCTTGAGGCTCTTGATTCCTTGAATGCGGAAGAACGCCAGCGCATTGCCGCGGTGGTGATCGAGCCTCTCATCCAAGGTGCCGCTGGCATGCGCCTCTGGCCCAAGGGCATGCTCCAGAAGCTGGATTCCTGGTGCTCCGAACAGGACATCTTTCTGATCCTCGACGAGGTCATGACTGGCTTTGGCCGCACCGGCAAAATGTTTGCCTGCGAGCATGAAGGCGTCGTGCCAGATTTCCTCTGCCTCGCGAAGGGCCTCACCGGCGGCTATCTGCCCCTAGCGGTGACTTTGACGACGGAGCGCGTGTTTGAGGGTTTCCTGGGGGAACCGCACGAAGGCCGCACGTTCTTCTATGGTCACAGCTTCGCCGGCAGCCAGCTCGGCTGTGCTGCTGCACTCGCCAGTCTGCAGGTGTTCCGTGACGAACGCGTGCTGGAGCAGATGCCGGCCAAAATCGCCCGTTTAGGCGAACTGATGGCGGACCTTCCCGGCTTCCGTCAGTGTGGCATGATCGCGGCCATGACGATTGATTCGTCCGATCTGAGCCTTGGCTCAAAAGTCTGCCTCGCCGCCCGTAAACACGGCCTGCTGACGCGCCCCATCGGCAACACCATCGTGCTGATGCCGCCGCTCTGCGTCACACTGGAAGAACTCGAGCGCATGGTGGCCGCGCTCAAAGCCGCTTTGAATGAGGTCACGTAACCGGCGTGCCGAACAACTTGAAGAGCGCGTAACTCAGCAGCCCCGTGACTGGAATGGTCAGCACCCAGGCCCAAATGATGCGCTTCACGACTCCCCACTTGATGGCGTTGAACCGCTTTGCCGTGCCGACCCCCATGATGCTGGTGGTGATGGCGTGTGTGGTGGAAACAGGCATGCCGAAATGCGCGGCTGTAAGCAGCACCGTAGCGGCAGTCGTCTCAGCCGCGAAACCATGCACCGGCTGCAGTTTCACCAGCTTGTGACCAAGCGTCTTGATGATGCGCCAGCCCCCGGCTGCCGTACCGGCAGCCATCGTCAGGGCGCAGGCGATTTTGATCCAGAGAGGGATCTGATCGCTTTTTTCACCCAGCGACTCGATGCGCAGGAAGCTGAGCCAGTCGGGAATCTGGGCCAGATCGCCGGACTTTGTCCCTGCGAGCAAGGCGAGGGCGATGATGCCCATCGTTTTCTGCGCGTCATTCGAACCATGGCTGAACCCCATGAAGCCCGCGCTTAAGATCTGAAGTTTGCCGAACACGCCGCTGACCATGCGCGGCTTGAGAATGCCAAACAGATGGTTCAAGGTCGAGATCAGCAGATAGAGAAACGTCATCACCAGAAATCCGAGCAACAACCCGGCAATCGGTGAACTGATCATCGGCAAGACAACTTTGTAGAGCAGGCCGCCGCCTTCAAACCATGGCTTCCCGGCTGCGGGAGCCTTGGACCAGATGAGCACCGACCAGTTGCCACTGGCTGTAGCCAGGGTGGCCCCGGTGAGCCCGCCGACCAAGGCATGGCTTGAACTCGAAGGCAGACCAAACCACCAGGTGATCAGATTCCAGACGATGCCGCCCAGCAACGCACAAATGATGGTCTGCGTGGTGACAAACGCCGAATCCACCAGACCCGAAGAGATGGTCTTCGCCACCGCCGTGCCAAACATCGCCCCAACCAGATTGGTCATGGCCGCCAGAATGATCGCCATGCGCGGCGTGAGCACCTTCGTGGACACCACGGTCGCGATGGAATTGGCGGTGTCGTGAAAGCCGTTGATGTATTCAAAAATCAACGCCACCACCACCACGGTAAGAACGAGTGTCATGCGCGGTGGGCGTTCAGGAGTTCTTCAAAACGATGTGCGCGACGACGTTGCCCGCGTCGCGGCAGCGGTCCACGACCTTTTCCATCAGGTCGTAGAGATCCTTGAGGATGACGACCATCACAGCGTCCTTCTCAGCGTTGTACAGCACCCGCAGGCACTCGATCATAAGCTTGTCAGCCTCTCCTTCGACCTGCTGAATCTGGTCATTCAAATCCTTCACCCGTTCGAGATGGATCTTTTTGCGCAGCTCGACCACCATGGTGAGAACCACCTCGGCGGCGGCGTCCATGAATTTGACCTGCCGGGAAAAATCCACTCCAGCCAAGCGCTCACTGCAGATCAGGAGGCGTTCGGCGATTTTCTCGACCGTCTTGGGAATCTTGTAAAGTGCATTGGCCAGCGACTCAATGTCCTCACGCTCAAGCTCAGTGACAAAGGTTTTGCACAGCGCCTCGTCGATTTGCTGGGTGATCTTCTTGTCCTCCCGGCGTGCCGCGATGAAGGCGTCGAGGTTTTGCGGCGCGGCGGGATCAGAGAGCAGCTTGTGCAGAGACTGGACGCTCTGCCTAGCGTGACTGGCGCTGGATTCGAGCAGATCATAAAACACATCTGATTTGCCGAAAATCTTTTGGAAGGAAATCATGGGGAGAATCCGTCAGTGGACGGGGCAGCCAGTTAGAGCGAGCAGCATGGGGGCTGTCAAGGCAACCAGACTATGTCAGTGTGACGAAACAGACACAAGTACACTCAAGTTCCATAACAACAAAAAACCCACCCGCAGCATGCCGCAGATGGGTTCATTTGTAAATTCAGAGCTTTAGGGCGGAAACTAGCTGCTGGAAACAGCATCAGCACCACGCTCGCCGGTGCGGATGCGGATGGCATCGAGCACAGCACTCACGAAGACCTTACCGTCGCCGATTTTACCAGTGTTTGCCGCCTTGACGATGGCATCAACCACTGCGTCGGCACGGCTGTCGTCAACGACGACCTCAATCTTGACCTTCGGGAGGAAATCGACGGTGTATTCACTTCCACGGTAGATCTCGGTATGGCCCTTTTGGCGGCCAAATCCCTTGACCTCCACAACGGTCATACCCTCGACTCCGACTTCGGAGAGGGCTTCTTTGACATCCTCCAGTTTGAACGGCTTGATGATCGCTTCGACTTTTTTCATGGTTAACGGCAATTAGTAGTGTGGTTCACGAATTGCAACGATCAGAACCGTCGGAAGATGATTTTCCTGGCCCAATCTTTTGCGAATACAAGTCTTAGCCAGAAGCGTGCCAACTTCGCGGCTGATTTCTTTCTCACGCCAAAAGCCATCATCTCTTAAAGGAGTGCCGGATTGCAAACCCATGGGCTTTCGCTTACCTCGGGCCATGCTCCGCACCGCCGCGCTTCTGGCCACCCTAGTTCTCTGCCTCCGACTCTCATGCCCCGCCCAGGATTCCCCGGTGGAATTGAAGCTGTATTGGGAGCCCGGCGTGACTTACCTCCAGGAATCAGACACCGACACGACGAATTTCCTGACCGCTCTCGGCAAGACCACCGACCAGAAGCTGCGCCTGCATCAGACCACTGCCATCACCGTCAGCAAGACGCCCGCAGGCCAGACCGAAGCCAAGGTACTGATCACAGCCCTCCTTGGCGAAATGAGCTTCGAGGGCAAAAGCTATGTCTTTGATTCGAGAAATCCCGGCTCCTCCAGCCCCCAGTTGCAGCAGACTCTCGGCGGGACTGCCGGCAAAGGCTTCACCCTCGTCTATGATGAAAAGGGTGAATTCGTCGATGCCAAAGACACCGGCTCCATGGTCACAGGAGGTGTCGAACCCGATCTGAACTCCATCGCCACCGCCCGCCAGCTCGCCACGCTTTATCGCCGCTCTCTGGAAATGGGCCTGCCCAAAATCCCGGTCAGCCCAGGTGACAAATGGATCTCCGACGAACTCGTTCCCTTCCCCCAGGCCGGCACGGTTCAAGTGAAGCTGAACGCCAAATTCGACGGCGTCGTTGACCGCGAAGGCCGTCGGCAGGCCCAGATCGCCTTCGAAGGCACCATGAAATCCAAGCCCGACAAAGACAGCACTGGCCGCGAACTCGACACCGAGCGCTCCGTGACCTTTGGCGACAATTCCAAGGTCAACGGCCACATCTTCTATGATCTGGAGCGCAAAACCATCTCCCTGGCCGTCTTTTCCGCCGCCATTCAGCTCAAAGTGGAGGGCAAGCCGATGCCCGTCCACCAGCAGGTCACCACCCGCCTGGTCTCGATGAAGCCGACCGCTCCCTGAAGGCTGAGTTGGCAATTGTTGGCGGTGATTTCCAAACGGTTGAAAGCAGCTTTGCCGCTGATCTCAGGACAACTGCAAACTACCGCCGACAACCTCAAACTCCCCCACCCTTCAAACCGTGATCCTCTTGCCGGTGTGGCGCTCGTCTTACCCCCTCAGGCAGCGCGAGATCGACGGGTTAAAATCACCCTCCTGTAAGTAGCTTCCGCGCGCGCTCCTGGCAGAAGTGAAACGCTAGGCCCAGACCGGCACCGAGACCGAGGCCGTAAAAAACACCCCAGCTGAGCTTCGCGGCCAACGGATGCTCCTTGATGAGGGCTGCCTCAGATAGCCCACCCACGAAGTAACCGATCGCGTTCAGCACGAACAGGACCAAGAAGACTTTGACCACCACGCGCAGTGCATCAAAGGCGGCCACAAGCATGCAGGCCATCACCATCGTACCGGCGAGCAAACCGGCGATGCTGCCGGGATGACCCCGCAACAGCATCCAGCCCGCGATCCATGCCACGGAATACGCGGTGAACGAAAGGCCAAAGAGCTTGTAGAATCGCGATACCGAACCCGGCCCGATGATGAGCTGGTGCAGCAGCGGCGCGGTCAGAGCGAGAAACACCACTGCACAGACCGCATACATGCCCGCCTCCCCCACCTGCATGTGGAGCCATTTGCCAAACACGGCCCATGGTACAAATCCAGCCACACTGACAACGGTGAACCCAATCATACCCCGTATGAGCGAAGCCCCGAGTGTTGGCACGGGAGAACCTGCCGCACGAGCGCGTTCGGCAATGCTTTGGGGATCAAGTTGGAACCAGCTCATGGAATGCGGAAAGGTGAAAGTAGCAGATGACGACAGCTAACTACGCCAGAACGCTCGCACCCGCATGTTTCGTTCTCTGGAATGTACCCGGCATCTCGAGCGTTCTTTGCTTCACCACTTCTATGACTCACTCCCGTTTTGCCTGCCTCTACCTTGCCCTGGTCATGTCCGCTGCTGCCGCAGATGCACCCGCACCTGTCCAGACCACGCCCAAGCTGGAGAACCTGAACAAACAGATCGCCGAAAATGCAGAAAACGCCCAGGCCTATTCAAATCGCGCTTATGTGCTGACGCTGCTAGGACGCAAAGATGAGGCGCGCGCAGACCTGAAAAAAGCACTGTCTCTCAATGACAAGGCCCCCATGCACAACCGCGCTGGCTGGGCCTACTTCAACCTCGGCGACTACGCCGATGCCGTGCGCGAATTCGAGATCTCCTCAAAGCTCAGCGGCTTTCAGGCTCACTACGACTACTACTCCTTCGTCCTCGGCTACTGGGGCACCGGAGACACCCAGAAGGCCATCGAGAACTACCAGCTTGCCGTGGAAAAAGACCCCCGCCTCGGCAGCTATAAAACACTGCTGGAACGCACCCTCGAATGGACCCCGCTGGAGCAGCGGGCCATGCACGAAATCTATGTGCTGTGGAGCAAGGCCTGGAAGCCTTGAGCATTGGAACGAATTTGATCGTCCTCCCGGCTCAGCACATCGCGCAGGCAAAAAGCAAATCCCCTCTCCACGCCGAGAATGAGGCCCTGCCAAAGATACCCTTCGGGGAGAGGTCGGGTGAGGGTTCAGCTTATGCTATCGAAGGCCGAAGAAAGGCTTGCGAAGGCTTCCCGTTTCCCCTCACCCCAGCCCTCTCCCCGAAGTAAAACAGTCGTAATCCTCGTGAGTCAGGGGCGGGGAGAGGGAGAGCTGTTAGCAGCAGCCGCTGCCTGGTTGACAGCCGCCTTTGGTTTCCATCAGCACCTCGCCATCGCGATGCGTTGGGGTTGGTTTGCCTGGGCGGAAGTGCTCTTCGTGATCCAGCGTGGCCTTCAGGCCAAAGAAATTCAGCGTGGCTTCATCCAGCCCGTCCTTCACCGCTGCCATCAGCGAGGCGGGATCAGCCTCGGCACGCAGGTTGACGATCAACTGCCCGCCCGTGGTCGGCTCGTCCAGCTCCATGCCGAGCTCGGCCACATAGTCACTCCGCACGAGATTGATGCTGGCCAGTTCTCCCGCGATGCCGTCGTCAGGACTGAAGGTCATTTTGAAATGAGCAATCTCAGCACCATTCTGCTGGAGACGTGCCTGCACGATTAAGGCGAGCTGCTTGAGAAACGCATTCGCATCAAACTCGTCATCCGCCTTCAGTGTCACCGTGGCATTCAACCAGCCCAGCAACGCTTCGCCGTCGGCATAGACTTCGTAATCAACTGCCATCGGGTTGCGCCGCGCCTGCTCGTCTGTCATCAGGCTTGCGAACAGTTCATCAAGCCCGGTTTCCTGCCGTGGTGAGGCAGTGACAATCTTGGCCAACGGAAATTCCTTCGCGAGCACCGCTCGCAGTTCCTCGCGCTGCGCGTCCTCAATGAGGTCGCTTTTGCTGATGACGATGATGTCCGCTTCTTCGAGCTGCTTCTTGAAGATGTAAGCCACCTTGGCGGAAAAAGTACCGCCTTGATCCAGTCCGAAGACACGGCGTGCTCGGATGGGATCCACCAGCACACTGAGTGGCGCGACGGTAAAAGCGTCTCCGTACATGCGACGCAGCGGATACGTCACCGTGGCCACAAGATCGGTGCAGCTTCCCACCGGCTCAGCAATGAACACATCCGGCTTCGCGTCATTCGCCAGCTTGCTCGCCGCATCGACCAGCGTGTTGAAACGGCAGCAGAAGCATCCGCCCGCGATCTCCTCCGTGGCATAACCCTGACCGCGCAGCAGCTTGGTATCAACGAGACCACCGGCCTGATCGTTGGTGATGAGGCCGACTCGAAGTCCTTGATCGCTGAGATGCTTGGCCAGACGACCGACGGTGGTCGTTTTTCCGGCGCCGAGGAAACCGCCGATCATGATGTAACGTGCTTTGGAGGACATGGGGTTGTTTGGAACGTTGGGAGTTTCGACAAGTGGCTGCAACAACTCAATTAACGACGCCGGGTCATATCTTATTTGCACCTATTGGCAATTATTATTTCGCATGGCTTGATTTGGGATTCTTGCGGGGGCATGGCGATCTGCTAAACATCCCTGCATGCCATCACGCACCGGGCCACGTTCATTCGACTGCCTCACCGCCATGCGCGCGCTGGCAGAGCCGACACGCCTCCGTCTGGTGCGTCTCCTCATCGCAGGCGCGAAGCCGGTGACGGAGTTGTGTGAAGCGCTGCACGTCACGCCCTACAACGTCTCCAAGCACCTGCGTGTGCTCAAGGAGGCGGGGCTGCTGGAAGTCGAAAAGCAGGGCCAGCAACGCATCTACGCTCTGGCCAAAGCGTTCAGCGAAAAAATCGCGCGCGATTCCAACACGCTCGACCTCGGCTGCTGCCAGTTTCATTTCGATAAGCTGCCGGAGTGAGCGGGAGAAGTTCATTTTTGGTGATTCCAGATTGCCCGGAATGCCTGATGCCATCAAATTAAGATCATGTCTGAAGACGCTATTATCTACCTGCTCCTGGCCTGCGTGCTTGGTCTCGCGGGATTCAGCGCCTATCGTGTGTCAAGATCAGTGCGGATCGCGGCGAGCGTGAAATTTGGAAGCAAGGGGGGCTGGACGTGCAGCATCGTGGCTTTCATCGTTAGTTTTGCCGTCTTCACCGTGGGCATGGTTATGGTCTTTGGCGTATTTTTTGGACGAGGACCGGCGCCTCCGCCGCCAGATAAGCCACTCCGCACACAGCCAGTTTGGGACAAACCCTAGCCAGGCATTCATCATGTAGATTACTTCCGGCGACAAACTGGTGGTGTTTATCAGCACGATATTCCAGGTGCGCAGCGTGAGCGCGGACAAAGTCAGGGCGTAGCTGCGCAGCATGTAGTCGCTATGCTGCTGGATTCTGCCGCGCCGTGCTTCCAGCACCGCTTTCAGGGTGAACCAGAACCAGAGGCTGTCGAGAAGGGTGAAGGCGATCTTGGAGGGCAGATGCCCATTGGCATAAACGGCCATGACGAGGCCCGCAGGGAAATTGATGGACAGAATATTGAAGACATAGACCCTGCCGAGAATGCGATGCAGCCGCCTGTGACGCGCCAGCAAGCCAGTGGAAAACTGGGTGAACCCGGCGAGCAGTGTCAGGATGCTCGTGAAGACATGAATATAAAAGGCTACCTTCCACACGTGCAGATGCAGATACGCCTGCTTCTCCCGCAGGAAGCCGACGTTATCATCAAACGATGTGTAGCCCAGGACGAGCTGTAGCATCAGAAACACGCCCACGTTGAGAACGAGGCAGGCGAAGAAGGTCTTGAAAATGCAAGAAGGTCCTGTTTGCAAAGCGATGGAGTGAAACCTCTGCGCACCGCATGCGCAAGTCTGCACCGAGCCAATGCAGCACGGTACCGCCAGTGTGCCGGAAAATGTCAGGCGCGTGAATCATTGCGGGCAAACCTGACGTTCTCGCAGTTCCATGTTCCGCCTCACACTTTTCCTCTGCGTCCTATGTCCTGCACTTCTCGCCGCAGCCAAACCCAATGTGCTGCTGATCTGCGTGGATGACCTGAAGCCGCTGCTGGGATGCTATGGGGACAAGGTGGTGAAGTCGCCGAACATTGACCGGTTGGCGGCGCGTGGGGTGCTGTTTGAAAAGGCATTTTGCAATCAGGCGGTGTGCTCGCCTTCACGCAATGCGCTGCTGACGGGATTGCGCCCACAATCTCTGGGGATCTATGAGCTGAGCACCAACTTCCGCAAAGCCGCGCCAGATGCCGTGACGCTGCCGCAGCACTTCAAGGCCAATGGCTACCGCGCAGAAGGACTGGGCAAGATCTTCCATGTGGGGCATGGCAATGTGAATGACGCAGCTTCCTGGAGCGTGCCGCATTTCACGCCGAAGACGATCAGCTACGCGCTGAAAGAAAACAACCCACCTGAGTCCACGCGCGAACAAGCGCTGTTTGAAAACAAGAAGGAGGCCTGGAAGCTGCCGCGCGGCGCGCCCACGGAGTCAGCCGACGTGCCTGACAATCGCTATGGCGACGGCATGATCGCCGACGAAGCCATCAAGCGTCTCGAAGCCGCGAAGCAGAAACCTGACGAGCCGTTTTTCCTCGCCGTCGGCTTTTTAAAACCCCACCTGCCCTTTGTGGCGCCGAAGAAATACTGGGACCTCTACGACCCCGCATCCTTCAAGCTGCCCGCGCTGCAATCCGCCCCCGAAGGCGCGCCTGAATTCGCGCCATCCACCTGGGGTGAACTGCGCCAATACCGGGACATGCCGGAGCAAGGCCCGCTGACGCAGGAGCAGGCCATTCACCTCATCCACGGCTACTATGCCGCCACGAGTTACATGGACGCGCAGCTTGGCAAAGTACTCGATGCCCTCGACGCGAGCGGCTTGGCTGACAATACGATCATTGTCCTCTGGGGCGATCACGGCTGGCACCTCGGCGACCACGGCATGTGGTGCAAACACACGAACTACGAGCAGGCCGCGCGCATTCCCGTCATCGTCGCGGCGCCGGGCATCAAGCCGGCGCGTACGCAGGCTCTCATCGAATCGTGTGACATCTACCCCACCCTGGCCGAACTCGCGCAGCTCCCCGCCCCGCCGCAGGGTGATGGCCGCAGTTTTGCCAGAGTGCTCAAAGATCCCGCCAGCTCCGTGCGCGATCATGCCATCCACGTCTACCCACGCGGCGGTTTGATCGGTCGTGCCGTCCGCACCCAGCGCCACCGCCTCGTGGAATGGAAGAAGCCCGGCGCTGCGCCGGATACGGCCATCCTGGAACTGTACGACTACGAAGCTGATCCTGCGGAAACGAAGAATCTCGCTCTCGAGCAGCCTGCCATTGTCACGGTACTGCGCCAGTTCCTTGCTCAGCATGCTGAAGCCAAGCCACAAATCGCCAGCAAGCCGGAACCGAAACCGGCGGAAGGCAAAAAGCCTGTGAAGGATCGCGGCAAGATGTTTGATCAACGCGACAAGGACAAAGACGGCCAGCTCACTCAGGAAGAGTTTCTGTTCAACCAACCCGACCCCGATGATACGCCGAAACGCTTCACCAAATTCGACGCAGATGGCAACGGCACGCTGAGCCGTGACGAATTCATCAAGGGCGGCACAAAATAGCAGCTTCTAAGCTTTTTGCCGTTTCCAGATCTGGCACTTGTACCAGGCTTTGAATGTGGCCGCCAGTTCACGGTAATTGGAACAGCCTTTGAGCATTGTGCCGGCAAAACCTGCAGCCAGAAACTCAGCCGCAAACTGGCTGCGGTCAGCGCGTGAAACATTTCCTTTGCGCATCTTGCCGAGAAAATGCCCCATCTCACGCACGACCTGCTTCTGCAAGGCCTTGCGCACTGCAGCCGTCTGCCCATGGGCAAAATCTTTCAACAGCGCGGCGACTTTGAGATAACTGGCGATGCGATGATGCACTTTGCCAGCATCGCGCGATTGCGTCAGGGAGGCTGGATTGCTCCGGTAGCCGTAGCGTGGTGGCTTTGAAAACCCCATGCGTTTGACCGCCAGCGCCAGCTGCACCGTCCATGGAATGTCTTCATGGATCATGTCACGTCTGAACCGCATCTGCGCCTCTTCAATAACACTGCGCCGGCAAAACTGCAGCCACACGTAGTGGGGCCACTCGCGCTGCTTGACACCCTGCACCATCCAGTCAGATCCAGTCACAATGGTTTCCCATGGCTGGCGACTCAGAATGGCTGGCGGCTTCGAATCAAGGACCGTCTGCGGATCAGACCTGAAGCTGAAACCATTGCAGAGCAGACAATCCAGGTTCCCCTGCTCCGCCTGCTGATGCCACGCCGCCAAAGAGCCCGGAGAGATCCAGTCATCACCATCGAGAAAGGCCAACCATTTTCCCGATGCACGGTCCAGCCCGGCGTTCCGCGCCGCTGACACACCCTGATTGGCCTGCTCGATCACAATGATCCTGGGGTCACGCTCCGCGTGGGCTTTGATCTTGCTAAGGGACCCGTCCGTGGACCCGTCGTCAATGATGATGATCTCCAACAGGAGATCCGCCTGCGCACACGCTGCCGTCAGGGATTCATCCAAATACAGCTCGTTGTTAAAAACGGGAATGATGAGTGAGACGTCGGGTTGCATGGAGAATGGGGAGCTAAAAGAGTCCAAGAGGGCCCATCCAGCAATCGACTTTACTGTTCACGCGGCCTGCTCAACCCCGCTCTGTCGATACTCAGAGGGCGAGACTCCTGTTTGGCGGCGAAACCAGGCGGTGAAGTGGGACGCATGACGAAAGCCCAGCGCAAAGGCGATTTCCTTGAGTGTTTCATGATCGGCCACAATGCGCTCGCGTGCGACATCGAGCCGCCGGCGTTCCAAAAACATGCGCAGCCCGATGCCGAACTGCTCCTGCATCAATTGTTCCGCACGACGGCTGCCTATGGGGAAATCCGGGGGCAAGCTGGGAGTTGTTTGATCCAGGGGCAACGCCTGCAACCACGCAACCAGTTGATCCACACGGCGTCGGCGCGCGCGTCTCTGGGGCTCAGGCTGCACGCCGAGCTCCTGCAAAGTTTCCATCCACACCACAAACCATGCGGCGAATGCCGCCTCACGCACGGCCCACTCACTCGCGGAATACTTGGCTGCCTCAATGGCCTGCCGATAAGAGACGACTTTCTGCGCACCGTAAATGCTGGCAAAAAGCTGCCGTGTGGCTTTGCGCAATGCGGGGGCGTCCGCAGCGAAATTGAGCGCGTCACGAAACAACGCCGTGCCATCCGGCCACTGGCTGCGAAAGCCGACCGAGAGCAGGCAGGTGTTCGCCGCAAACCAATGCCTCCGCAGCTTTGGCGATGAGAAAAACGCCTGACCGCGCGGCACGAGGGTCTCTTTGCCATCTGCCCGGATGCGCACTTCACCACTCTCCACAAAGAAGACACCGGCTGGCACTGGGATCTCAGCGGACCACACCCCACACTGCGGCACGGGGCCACGATACACCCACAGCCACTCATGGCGCAGACTGCGCCAGACTTCGGCAGGGAGTTGGTTGACCTTCATTTTCGGCATTACCCAGCTATGCGGGGGATGTAAGCGATTTCAATCCGGCATAATTCACCCCGGTTGCCAGCGCCACATGCATGGCTTTGATCCAAGCATGAAATCCAACCTCTTGCTGCTCGCGGCATTCACAGGCGTCCTCGCCGCCGAGGAACCGCGTCATATTAGCGGCATCTACCCCGGCCTAGCCATGTTCAACAACGAAGGCGAATGCGGCACCGGTGCCGTAGTCCCTTGGGCGGACCGCCTCTGGGTCATCACCTACGGCCCACACCTTCCCTTTGGCTCTAGCGACAAGCTCTATGAGATCACGCCGGATTTGAAACAAATCGTGCGCCCCGAAAGCGTGGGCGGCACCCCCGCGAACCGGATGATCCATCCCGAGTCACAGCAGCTTTTCATAGGGCCTTATGTGATCGACTCTGAATGTCACTTGCGGGTGATTCCACCGAACAGGATGCCCGGCCGTCTCACTGGCAATGCGCGACACCTGAGCGATCCCGCAGGCAAAATCTATTACGCGACGATGGAGGAAGGCCTCTACGAGGTGGACGTGAAATCACTGGCAGTCACTTCACTGATCCGTGATGGCAATCCATTGAAGAAAGGCTTCGAAGTAACGACACCCCTCACAAAACTGGAATCACAACTGCCCGGCTATCATGGCAAAGGACTCTACTCCTCCCAGGGTCGCCTGATTTATGCCAACAACGGCGACCGCGACAAACGCGTGCTCACGGACCCCACCACCCCCAGCGGCGCGCTCGGAGAATGGCGCAAGCCTGGTGACGACTGGCAGCTCGTGCGCCGCAATCAATTCACCGAAGTCACCGGCCCTGGCGGCATTCAAGGCAGCGCTACGAACGCGCCGGTGTGGAGTATCGGCTGGGATGCGAAATCGCTTATTCTGATGCTGCTGGACGGCGGTAAGTGGCAGTCGTTTCGTCTGCCAAAAGTCAGCCACAGTTACGACGGTGCGCATGGCTGGAACACCGAATGGCCGCGCATTCGTGACATTGGCGAAGACGATCTGCTCATGACCATGCACGGCGCCTTCTGGCGTTTCCCGCGCACCTTCTCCGCCGCCAATACAAACGGCATCCGTGTCCGCAGCGCCTACATGAAGGTGATCGGCGACTTCTGCCGCTGGAATGATCGCCTCGTCTTCGGCTGCGATGATTCGGCGAAGTCGGAGTTTCTCAACAAACGCAAAGTCAAAGGCAGCATCGACAGCGTGGGCCAGTCGCAGTCGAATCTGTGGTTCACCAGCCCTGAGACACCCGGCAAACTCGGCCCCGCACATGCCAGTGGCGCGGTGTGGCTGCATGAGAGCGTGAAGGCGGGCGATGTGGCGGATCCTTTTCTCGTCGCAGGCTGGAAGCACCGCAGCCTCTGGCGGATTGATCACACTGCTGGCACCGCGAAGCGCGAGGACATCAGCGATGACGCCGAATGGCTGACAGTGAAGGCCGACCAGGATGGCAAGGATGTGAGCGTGATCATCACCCTCACGAATGGCGAATCACGGGGCACTGTAGCCGATGCCATATTCGACGGTGTGGCCCGTATCGATGACACGAAAGCTCAGACCGGCATCTTCCGCGCTCGTGGCGAAAACAAGCGCACTCTCAGTTTGGCAGCCGATGCGGGGTATTACGAACTGGACGCCGCTTTGAAGCTGCGACGGATCGACGACGCGAAGGCAGAACAGTTTGTGAAGACGAAGATCGCGATTCCTCAGAACGTCATCACGCTGGATGAAGCGAGTGTGCTGATCATTGATGATCGCGGCCGCCGCTGGCGTCTGCCACGCGCCGTCACGGCTTTGGATGCCGCCACGAACGCTGGTGAACTGCGCATCTGCCGAGAAGTGGCGACAGAACGCGACATGCTGAGCGCCTGCGGCACGTTCTTCGAGCTGCCCGCCGAAAATGCCGACGGCTTCGCGAAGATCCGCCCCGTCGCCTCGCATAATCTGCGTGTGACAGACTTCGGCGGCTATCGCGGCCTGTTTCTCATGAGCGGTATCCAACCAGATGCGCCTGCCGGTGAACACATCATCCGCAGTGACGATGGCAAGGCCGCGCTCTGGGCGGGTGCCATTGATGATCTGTGGAAGCTCGGCAAACCACGCGGCAAAGGCGGTCCATGGAAGAACACGAAGGTCAAAGCAGGCCAGCCGAGCGACCCTTACCTCATGTGGGGCTACGACAAACGCACGCTGACTCTGAGCCTTGATGATGCGCAAGAAGTGAACCTGAAGGTCGAGCTCGATCTGACCGGCACCGGCTTATGGGTGACCTACAAAGAAGCCAAACTGAAAGCTGGCGCGCAGCTCAGCATCGAGTTCGAACCTGCCGTGCAGGCGCGCTGGCTCCGTGTCACGGCAGATGCCGCCTGCACAGCGACGGCGCAGCTGCAATATGAGTGATTGCTTTTTCTTCTGCCGGAACGGATGAAGAAACTGCTGCCAGTAGCCTTTGGGCACCGGATGACCGCCAATGCCATAGCTTTCAGGCAAGCGGCCGTTTTCCGGCATGGGGTGGGTGCCAAAGATCTTGCTCAGGCGGGTCTCGCGGAGAGCTTTCATGGCGCGATTTGAGTATTCCTTGCTTTGATTACAAGTGCACCGGGAATAGTCCCGCGTTGTTTTTCTGCATTTGCAAGCATGTCGAACATAAAAAATTTCATCGCTTCCACGTCCTGCGATGTCACATTCAACGTATTCCAACCAAACCATGACTGCTACCTTCGGCCAGACGCTCATCGCAGCGCGTGAAAAGCGCGGCTTGTCCATTGAGGACGCAGCGCATGAAACACGCATTCCGGCGCAGCGTCTGCGCTATTTGGAGTCTGGCAACATCGCGGCGTTCGGCAGCCTGACGTATGCCCGTTCATTCATGCGCCAATACAGCGATTTTCTCGAAGTGGACGCATCGTCCATGCTGGAGGAACTGCCCGAAGGTGCCCTGGGCGGAGAGCGCGACTATCGTTATCTAACGCAGTCTCAGGGCCCGTGGCTGCGTGAGCCTGCCACTCGCAACGAGCGCATCACCTCACCCGCTGCAGGCCAGGTTCGCTCCATTAAATCTCCGCTGCCAGCGGCCCTCGCCGTCTTTATGTTCGTTCTCGCTGGCGCCGCCATGTGGGGAAAGCATGTGGCTGACATGCGTAGCAAGGTGGAACCGGCCGCACTGAAGGCCCTCCCTATCGAAAACAATGACGTGACTCCAGCCACGATCGGTGCGGCGAATGTCACAACAAAACAGGTGGATTTTCCGGTTACCGCCCATAAAGCTGCCCGTGCAAACTGATCTGCGAATGCCTGCACCTGAAACCATTCCCCAAAAATCCCTCTGGTGGCTTGAATCACTGCTGTGGTCTGCTGCCATCATCATCGGCGCTGGCATTGCCGCTTATGTGAATGAAACCGCACGCGAGATCTTGACCCAGGGGCTGGCCTATTTCTTCACCTTCTTCTCCACCCCGTTCGTGCTGGAGACCAGCACGGCATTTGTCGGCTTCTGCATCGTGATGTTCATCAATGCCCGCCGTCTCGAACGCGAAGGCGATGGCTGGGTGGAAATGGAGATCACCGACCCTGCGCTGCAGGAAGACCTCAGCAAAGGTCAAACGCCCAGTGACAATGCTTCCAAGGTCTGAAGTCTGACTGGCCTTCGGCACGTACCTGTTTCAACCTTCGGCCCGCCGAATGTGAACCTGCCGCCCGCATGACTTCCGCCACCCCTCCTGCCACCCTTCCGCCCGTGAGTCACGGGACGCGTGTGGTGGCGGCAGGAAAGTTCCTGCAACTGGCCGATGGCGCCCCCCATTTCGTGCGTGGCGTCACCTACGGCCCATTCAAACCGAACTCTCGTGGTGAACCCTTCCCCGAGGACGAACGACTGGCCACCGACCTGCGCCACATGGCTGCGCTGGGCTTCAATACCGTGCGGCTATACGAGCCACCAACGGCAGCCGTGCTACGCGAAGTCGAAGCCCTCAGGCTGCGCCTGATCATTGGCATCCCCTGGAGTGAACATGTCGATTTCCTCGCCAGCCGCTCTCTCTGCCGTGAGATTGAAACCCAGATCGCCACCACATGCGCCAGACTGAGTAATCACTCTTGCATCACCGCATTCCTCGTCGGCAATGAGATCGAGAAAACCCTGGTACGCTGGATGAAGCCCCGGCGCGTGCGGGCATTCATCGAAAAACTGATCGCAATCGCTCGCCGCAATGCACCGCAGACGCTCGTCAGCTACGCCACGTATCCGTCCACCGGCTATCTCGTGCCACGCAATGCCGACTTCATCGCGGTGAATGTTTACCTGGAATCAGCGGCCGCTTTCAGCGCCTGCCTGGCTCAATGGCAGAATCTCGCAGGCAACAAGCCGCTGATCATCACCGAGTTCGGTCTCGATGTGGCCACCCACGGACCCCAGCGGCAGGTGGAGGCCATGCGCTGGCAGCATGACTGCCTGCTGAGCGGCGGCTGTGCGGGCGGAGTTTGGTTTGCCTACACGGATGAATGGCACCGGGGCGGCAGGGAAATCACAGACTGGCAATTTGGCCTCGTGGATCGCGAAAGAAAAGAACGCCCTGCCTGCGCCCTACAACGTGAACTGCCTCTTACTTGGCAGCCTCCCGCCGCAGCGCCACGTGTCTCCGTCGTAGTCTGCACTCACAATGGTGCCGCCACGCTGAGTCAATGCCTGGATTCGTTGATTGCGTTGCGCTACCCCGATTTCGAGATCCTGCTGATTGACGATGGCTCCCGCCCGCAAATCGCCGAGATCGCAAAAGGCTATCCGCAGGTGCGTTACCAGTTTCAGGAACACGCCGGGCTCAGTGCCGCCCGCAATCTCGGTGCCCGACTCGCCACCGGTTCCATCATCGCCTACACCGATGATGACTGCATCGCTCACCCGGACTGGCTTTTGCACCTGAGCCATGCCTTCCTTGATGACACCGTCGCCGCCGCCGGAGGTCCCAACATCCCGCCTCCACCACGCAATCGGATCGAGCACGTGGTGGCTGCCGCTCCGGGTGCTCCAGCGCATGTGCTGCTCAATGACACCGAGGCCGAGCACCTGCCGGGCTGCAATCTCGCCGTTCGGAGAGACGCGCTCGAACAAATCGGCGGCTTTCGCGTGGAATTTAAAACTGCGGGTGATGATGTGGACATTTGCTGGCGGCTGCGTGCAACCGGCAGGCGGCTGCTCTTTGTTCCCGGAGCAATGGTCTGGCACCATCGTCGCTTCACCATCCGGGCGTATTTGACGCAGCAGTTGGGCTATGGCCGCGCAGAGGCGCTCCTGATGAAGACACATCCCGACCGTTTCGGCTACCTCGGAGGCGCGCGCTGGCGTGGCGGTATTTATGGGGATCAGCATCCTGCGGATTATCCAGTCGAAGGCAGCATCTTCCACGGTCCTTTGGGGCTCGGTGCCTTTCAGGTGATCTATTCCACCTCCAGCTTCCGCTGGTGGGATTGGTTCACCGGTCTCCTGTGGCTGGCGCTGCTGCTGCTCGCGCTGGTTTGTCAGCAACCATGGCTCGCCCTGGGGCTGCTGGGCTTTGCGTGCGGGTCTGCCTGGCAGGTCAGCGCACGCAATGCAGCCTCTGCCAACATTCGGGGAGTGCTGGATCGTCTGCTGCTCTGGTGGCTGAGCTTCCTGCAGCCCGTGGTGCGTGAGTGGGCGCGGCTGCGTGGCATGCTGGCATTGGGCGCACGGCCCAGCCGTCATCCGTTGCTGCCGGAAATCATGCCACCCACACGGCCGCACAAAATCACCCTCTGCCTGGGTACACTCTGCTTTTGGAGCGAGACCGGCACTACCCGGGATGCCTGGCTGCAGGAGCTTCGCAAGGTGCTCCGCTCCGCGCACATGATCTTTCGTGAGGACGACGGCTGGCGCTGGTTTGACATCGAGGCCTGGCCCTGGTCGGAAATTTCCCGCGCCTTTTTAAGCGTCACGGAATTCCATGCCGACGGCCGCTGCCTCACACGAGTGAAGTTGCTCCTGCGCATCCGCCGCAGCCTGGGGTGGAATCTCCTGCTGTGGCTCATCGTCACCTCGATTTTGATGGCGGCAGGTTTGCACATGCTGCTCGTGCTGGGCCTGGTTGCAGTCGCCGCCATCGTCCTGCTGGTGCCGCTCGGCGTGTGGATCATTCGCCGTGAAATGTGCAAACTCGCACGTTCGGCGGCTGCCAGTGCTGGATTGATTGAAATGCGTTAGCGCTTCAACACACGCGCCGCGCCCAGCCACAGCAGAACTGGAACAATAGCGCTCAAAGCAAAAGCCCACCCAGGTTCGCTTTGCCCGAGGTGACCGATCGCCGCGAACACAAACCCCGTGGGCACCGAGCCACAGGCCAGCGCCGGCAAAAACACCCGCCAGCGCATCCTGCTAAGCCCTGCGAGGCAGGCCACCGCCTCCGGCAGCACCGGCATCCAGCGCGACAGCGCCACCAGCCAGCCACCGCGCTGCTCGAAAATCTCCTCGCCTCGGCGCAGCCCCTCCGCCCCTGCAATCCACCGCGCCGCACCGCGCCCCAGCCACCGGCATACGGCATAGGCGATGATGCCGGAAAGCATCGACCCTGCAGCACAAATGAGGCCGCCCACCCACCAGCCATACATCCAACCCAGCGCCGACATGACCACCGTCGAAGGCACCGGCAGCACAATGTCAGCCACCAGCAGCGCTATCCCCGCCGCCCATGCCCACGTGCCATAGCCTTCCATCCACTTCCGCGCGCCTGCGAGGCTCAGCGTCTCGTCAAACTGCGCCCCCCAGATCACAAACGGCACGATGATCCCCGCGAGAATCACGAGAATCAGAAGAAGGAGCGAACGGCTGCCACGGGTCATACTGCAACACAGCAGGCATTGCCACTCAGGGCAAGAGCAGTCAGGTTAGAGACATCACGCGTCTGAGAAGATCAGGGAACGCCGGGAAACGGATCTGCATCCAAACGGAGCCGAGCCTCGCTTTTGAGCGAGTTTCCATGCGAAATCTCAGTCGGCATCACCTGAATGGAGGCCATGAGAACAGCCGCACTGATGATGAGAACCAATGCCGTCAGCCAGCGGGCGGAAAGAATCCAGCGGGAGTCCTGGCGGGTTGCAAACAAACGTTGAATGCGTACGCGCAGGCCCGAGCGACGGGCAAAGGACATGGCGAATGCCGACATCGGCATCTGGGTGGCATGCGCCAGCAGCATTTCTCCATACTCACGACGGCTGCATGCCCTGGCAGCTTCTTCATCACAACAGACTTCGGACTCCGCCTCGTAGATCCCGCACAGCACATGCATTGTAGGATTCCACCAGAAGCAGGCGCGGACGAGCGCGGCGCAGAACCGGTGCAGCCCGTCCATCTGCCGCGCATGCTGACATTCATGACGCAGTGTGGCACACAGCGTGCCCTCAGGCCAGGAGGCCGCAGACAGTGGCAGCAGCACACAGGGCCTTAGCCACCCTGTCATGCAGGGGCCTTCGATTTCCGCCGTGAAGCGCACTTCGACAGCACCTCCAGGATTCAGCGTGGACTTCTCGGCCTGACGCACCAGTCGCAGAATGCCAATGACATCATGCAGCACACGCAGCAGCAGTATAACGCTGCCGCAAGCCCAGACCGCCGTCAGGACAGGCCACCACCAGCCAGACTGAATGGTGCTGTCAGTCGCAACAGCAATCGAAGCCGTTGGCAGACCAGCCCATGGCAAAGGCAGCCAGGGAAGCACCCACAGCCCCCACATGCCCAGCAAGGCAAATCGACGCCTGACCTGCGGATGCTGCACCGGCACAACTATCGCAGCTGCACTCGTGAGTGCAGCCCACAACGTGGCTTTGAGAGCAATGGCGATCCAGCAGACGGTCATGATGTGTGGGTAAAGTGGATCAGGAAGGCGACTGCTCGTCCAGCAATTTCCGGATCGCTGCGATTTCCTCCGGTGGCAGCTTGCGGTCTTTTGTCTCCAGCAGTGACGCCACCAGCTTGCCGGGAGAGCCGTCAAAAAAGGTACGCATGATCTTTCGCAGCGCCGTATCTCGCGCCTTTTCGCGGGAAATGGCGAGTTCATAAACATAGCGGCGGGACTCACGGGTGTGCTTCAGCAGCTTCTTGCCCACCAGAATGCTCAAGAGTGCACGCACCGCCGAGTACGACGGGCTGTCCGGCATCTCCTCCTGAATCTCCTCCGCTGTCGCCTTGCCCAGCCGATAGACAATGTCCATCGCCTGCCGCTCGCGTTTGGAAAGTTGATCGTCTTTGACTGCCATGTGCTGAAAATGCTGCATTTGTAGAGGATCGCAAGTGCGGATTGCAGCTGGTTAGCACGCAGCGTTTTCTACATAGGCATTCGAGTTAAATGCATATTTTTCTGCATTTAATATTGCCATTAATCCAAATGCTGATATTTCTGCATTTATGAACCCAGCCCAACTCCGCCGTTTGATTGCTTTTTGTTCCGTCTCATTGGCCATCACGCTGATGGCGTCATGTTCTTCGATGAATTCGAAAACTGCGCCTTCTCTCAATCCGGTGATGCCGTTTTCTTATGGAGCTGGTCCCATCACCGCAGGCAATCGATCCGGCGGTTTCGCGATCAGCAATTCATCGATCGACAATCTTCTCACGACAGGTTCTACGACCCCACGAATCCAAGACCGTCCCGGCCTCGGCACCTCAGCTGGTCAGGAAAAGTATTCGCAGATGGAGACCACACGCTTGCTCCGCAAATCAGACACACCCGATGCGGTGGACTCGTTTCATTACAATGACGAAACGGGAGCGAAAGCCATGGCGGGAGTACTGGGTGGCAGCATATCCAAACGCAGCGGCCTGTTCCCAGCGGCGGGAGAACGCCTGAAGGTGGGCCTGGTTCGCTATGGAGATGCCTACCCTCACTTTGATATCAATGGCAAGCGCATCGTGATCGGAGAGAACGGTGCCCACTACGAGGTCAGGCTCGAAAACCGCACCAAAAAACGAATCGAGATCGTACTTAGCGTGGATGGTCTGAACGTTCTAACCGGGAAGGCAGCGAGCCCCCAGCAGCATGGCTTCGTGCTGGAACCCAAGCATTGGTACAATGTAGATGGCTTCCGCAAAGACAGTACGACCGTAAGATCGTTTGTGTTTGGCAGTGTGTCTCGCTCCAAGGCCGCTGCCAAGGGAGGAGCGAGCAATGTGGGCGTCGTCGGTCTGGCGGTCTTTGAAGAAGATGAAGCCAGAGCCAAAGCGGAACTGCGGAAGGAGCAGCTGGCACGTGAAAGCGCCAACGCATTTCCAGGAGCCCGCTAACTCAGGGTACTGCTGCGTCCCAAACCGCCATGCCCATGCGGCAGCGATCACCTTCGGGCTTGGCTTTGGACTTCATGCAACGCCACTCACTTGCAACACGAACGCCAGTGTTGACATGCGACGCAGTGCGCATCCTTCGTGTGCACCTTGTCAGCCAAAATCGTTTTCTTCCCTGTAGCACGTTCCAGCATGCGGACCATCTCCCAGATGGCCCTGCGGATCAGTGGAGCTGAAAAACAGCACCCGTTTACCATCTGGACTTTCGGGATTGGTCAAATTGTAGCTGTGCGTGGTGTATCTTCCTTCAACAGCAACACCGGCTTGATCGTGACATCCCTCACTCGCGCCAGTACAACGACTCCTTCGGCGCCGTGTAAGCCACCGCCATCTCTGGTGTCTGAATGACCTCGCCCTTGCGATAGAGCGATTCAACCGCAGCAATCAGCATGCCGGAGGTAAGCAGCGTGCGCTGCACGGGGTAGGACGCACGGTTGTGCAGGATCATGTCTTCGATGTGATGGATGAGCGGATTGAAAAAGTCGGCGGTGGTCGAGCTTGAGCCCGGCATTGGCAAGAACATCTGGCAGGAGGTGATTTCACCCGTCTCGGAGTTCAGTCCCGCATAGTTGAAGTCCCTCACTGGCAGCATGAACAGCGTCGTATGGAAGCCGTCACGATGTTCGATGAAGTACGCGAAAGCATCGGGGAAGGTTTTGCGCGCCCAGTCAAAACTGACCGGCTCCAAGGGATAACCTTCCACCGGCCAAGTGTGGCTGCGAGTGAGTGCGGCACCGAGCAAGCGCTGTGTGTGCTTCCGCGTGGCAGCATGCTCCCACATCTTTGCGCCTCGCAGAGCAAGCACACTCTTGATTCCCACCTCGCCGCCAAGACGGCGCTCAGACATGCACTGCGCGGTTTCGAGACCGTGGTAGTCGTATTTTTCGACACCCCCGTAGCCAACTGCCACACTCTCAGCGAGCGGCGTGCCCCAGGGCAGATCCACCGCAGGCAGACGACGCGTCACGGGCAGTGAGGACCCAGCGAGGAAAGGAAAGCCGAGCCGTTTCGCATCGGCCACCATCTCGGTGCATTGGCTCCATTTGGTGGAGAGATGTTTATCGTTAAAGACGGGCACGCTGCGCCCGCTGGCCTCGAAGACTTTCACGATTTCTTTGAAGAACTCGTAGCGCGGGTAGAGCGTCTGCCCTTTTTCATTTTCAGGGTAGTCGCCATGCTCACCAATGAGGACGACGCCATCCACCGCGAGCTTGCCAGTGCCCAGCGTGAGCGCCTCAGCAATGCTAGGATAAATGGGGATGTGGTAGCGCTCCGAACGCCCGCGCGCTAGATCGGTCGCAGGAAATTGCGCCACGTAGAGCGACACTAAATCCGTCTGCGGCGACAGCCACTGCCCGGCCCAGGCGTAGCCCATGGCAAGCCGGTCCACGAAGTGCATCGCATGCGAGTTTTTGTACATCACCGTCGCAATGAGCGCGACCTTTTTACGTGCGGGAGCAGGTGTGGCGTGGGTCGTGGCAGCAGCGGCGGCGCTTGCCAGAAGAAAGGAGCGGCGGGTCCAGGGTGATGAGCTCATGAGAAAGGAATGCGATCTGATTTGTTTTCCCAAAACAACCCCAGCGGCAGCACCGCGATGAGATGCAGGCAGGTCAGATGAGCGGCGGTCAAACGTTAAGCCAGCAACTCATCCACTACCTTCGCACCCTGATTATCCGTGAGCGATGCGGCGAGGCCGTTGCGCTTGTAGGTCAGCTTGGTGTGGTCGAGGCCGAAGGTCTTCAGCAGCGTGGCGTGGTAGTCGTAGTGCTTCACTTCGTCGATGACAGCCTTGTGGCCAAATTCATCGGTCTCGCCGTGGACGTAGCCTTTCTTGAAGCCGCCACCGGCCATCCACATGCTGAAGCCGTAGGTGTTGTGGTCGCGGCCCCACTTGTCGCGGCCCGCATCGTTTTGCAGTACCGGCAGACGGCCCATCTCGCCGCCCCAGTGGACGACGGTGCTGTCGAGCAGACCCCGCTGCTTGAGGTCGATGAGCAGCGCCGCACTCGGCTGATCGGTGGCCTGGCAGTTCTTTGGCAGCGCCGTGATGAGAGAGCCATGCTGATCCCAGGACTGGCCCGCATTGAGCACCTGCACGTAGCGCACACCGCGCTCGACGAGACGGCGCGCAATGATGCAGCGCGTGGCGTAATCTTTGGTGATCGGGTTATCGACACCGTAGAGTTTTTTGACGTACTCAGGCTCCTTCGAAATATCCAGCGCCTCCTTGGCAGCGACCTGCATCTTCGCCGCGAGTTCGTAGCTGGAAATGCGCGCCTGCAGATCAAGCTCGCCTGGGTGCAGTGCGAGGTGGTCTTCGTTGAAAGCCTTCAGCAAATCGAGTTGGCGCTGCTGCGGCGCACCGGAGAGCGAAGGCGGCGGATCAAGATTCAGAATGCGCGGCTCCGCAGCGCGTACCAGCGTGCCCTGAAACAGCGATGGCAGCCAGCCATTGGTGAAATGCTCGCCGCTAAAAGTGGGCAGGCCACCAGGGTGAGAGAGCACCATGTAGGCGGGCAGTTCGTCCGTCTCGCTGCCGAGTCCATAGGTCAGCCAAGATCCCAGCGCCGGACGCCCCGCGGTGACACGTCCCCCGTTCATCGCATACAGGCCCTGCGCGTGATTGCTCACACCGGAAGTCATCGAACGGATCAGCGTGATCTCATCCACCACCTTGCTCAGATTCGGCAGCAGCTCGCTGATCTCCATGCCGCACTCGCCGTGCTTCGCGAACTTCCATGGCGAGCCAAAGCACTTCGACGAAGCCTGCGCGAGATTGTCGTACTTGATCTCACCGGGAAATTTCTGCCCGTCGTACTTCGTGAGCATCGGCTTCGGATCAAACAAGTCCATCTGCGAAGGCCCGCCCATCATGAACATCGAGATCATCGCCTTCGCCTGCGGCTCAAAGTGCGGCTTCTTCGGATGCAGATCGTAGCGTATCTCACCCGTCACACTCTCCGGCTTCACCGGCGCGGCGAGCAGTCCATCACGCTCCAGCAGCGAGGCAAGCGCCAGCGTGCCTAGGCTGTAGCCATTGGCATGCAGGAAGTGACGGCGGGAGCAAAGCTTGGGGCGGTTCATTCGACGTAGAGGAAACGGTTTGAGCTGCAGAGGATCTGGCACAGGCTGGCCATGGCTTCCTGGGGCGGATTGGGCACCACGCCTTTCGCGTGCTGGATGTCGTGGTGGTACTGGGTCAGCGCCTTGGTCTGCTCATCCAGATACGCAATGCCACGGGCGACATCAGCCTGAGTCGCCGATTTGCCAAAAAGCAGCTCCCACGCGCGCTTGATCTGCTCCGTGCGATTACCAGGAGCCGCAACCTCCAGGCGGTCTGCAAGGCGGCGCGAGCTGTCGAGGACGAAGGTGTCGTTCATGAGCAGCAGGGACTGCGGGGCCACGGTGGTCTGCGCGCGCAGTTCGCAATTCGGCGTCATGATGGGCGCATCAAAAGTATCGAGCACCGTCACGGGCTTGCTGCGGCGAACCTGCACGTAGATGGAGCGACGGAAATCGTCCGCGCCAGCGGGATCGACCTTGTTCAGCGTAATCGTGCCTTTGTCGATGCCCGTGACGACACGTCCTTGCGGATCACGACCAATGCCGCTTGGCGGGCCGTAGCTCGCCTGCACTAGCGTGCCGGTGACGGCCAGCAAGGAGTCACGCAGTGTCTCAGCATCGATGCGGCGCA
This sequence comes from Verrucomicrobiaceae bacterium, assembly GCA_027490195.1. Taxonomy (GTDB): domain Bacteria; phylum Verrucomicrobiota; class Verrucomicrobiia; order Verrucomicrobiales; family Verrucomicrobiaceae; genus Prosthecobacter. The sequence continues at coordinate 124,833 of JAIXYN010000046.1, forward strand.
GTTTGAACCGCGCATAGAATCTGTTTTCAGGATCGCTCTGCATTGAGGTGTCATTCACCGATGACTGACGATAGGCATTGCTCAGCATGATGAGGCGATGCAGCGACTTCAGCTTCCAGCCGCTTTTCACGAACTCGTCGGAGAGGTAGTCGAGCATTTCCGGATGCGTGGGCAGCTCGCCCTGGCGGCCAAAGTCACCTGGGGTGTTCACGATGCCGCGTCCCATGTGGTTCATCCAAAAACGATTCACCAGCACTCGCGCCGTGAGCGGATGTTTGCCACTCGTCAGCCATTGCGCGTAGGCAAGGCGGCGGCCGCTGGACCCGCTGCTCACCGGCACAGGCTTGAAAGGCTCGATCTGCGGGCTCGCGAGGACACTGAGCTCTCCGGGAGTCAAGGTCTGCTTTGGCTGATCGTGATCACCGCGATTGAAGAGCTTGGTCACGGGCACCTGGCCCTTCACTTCCGTCAGCGCCATCACAAAGCCTTCCACTGGCTTGGTGCCCCGCAGCTTTGTGGCCTCAGCCATCTTCGCATCCACGATGTCCTGCTTCTTCTGATCGTAGAGATTCAGTGAGTAGGTCGCGAGGGCGGAGGGATACTTTTTGATGAGAGTCTTCTGCTCCGGGGTCTGCTTGGCGACTGGTGTGTCACGGGCGATGCGGAAGGCCGCCTGCTCCGCCTGAGGCACCTTCTTGATCTCGACCTCGAAAATCTCATCGAGAAATTTTTTGCTCATCGCGCGCGCCTCAACCTCGATCTCCTTGGCCTTGACTTCAATCTCCGCCGCCTTGGCGCGCTCTTCAGGAGTGTAAAGTGAGTAAAGCCTCTGCGCCGGTGCACGCCAGGCCTCCCAGTTGTAGGCCGGATCAAACACCGCGCGCAGCCGGTAGTAGTCAGCCTGCGTGATCGGATCGTAGCGGTGATCATGACACTGCGCGCACGCGACCGTCATGGCCATCAGCGACGAGGTCGTCACCTTCATCTGCTCGGCGATCACCTGGTTCTTTGCGAGCTTCGCATCATCCAGTGCATCGCCTGTGCCATCGGGTGCCATGCGCAGAAACGCGGTGGCAATGAGCTGATCAGTGCGCCGCGGATCCAGCACCGCCTGCTGGAAATCCGCATGCGTCGCACCGGCGAGCTCGTCCCCCGCCAGCTGCTCCTGGATGAATTCGTCCCAGGGTTTGTCCGCGTTCATCGCGCGGATCACATAATCCCGATACCGCCACGCCTGAGGCCGCACCGAGTCGGCCTCTGAATAGCCGTTGGAGTCCGCGTAGCCCACCACATCCAGCCAATGCCGCGCCCAGCGCTCGCCATAGCTTTTCGAGGCCAGCAGGCGCTCCACCAGTTGCTCATAGGCCAGCGGTGATTCGTCATTCACAAACGCCGCCACTTCCTCCGGCGTCGGCAGCAGTCCCGTCAAATCAAGCGACACTCGGCGGATCAAAGTCCGCCGATCCGCCTCAGGCGCAAAGCTGAGCCCCTTCTCCGCCATCGACTTCAGCAGAAAGGCATCCACCGGTGTGCGCACCTTCTTGGCATCCACCGTGAGCGGCACCGCAGGACGTTTCACCGGCTGAAAGGCCCAGTACTCGCGGTCATCGTCTGAAATCATCGGTCCCGGTGCCAGCGCTAGCGGCTCGGGCCGTGCAGTCTTGGCTCCTTGAGCGATCCATTGCTCAATGATGGCCAGATCCTTCTCGGATACCTGTTTGCCCTTCTTCGGCATCTCTCCGTTTTTGATCAGGCGCACCAGCTCGCTCTGTGCCGGTTTCCCTGCCACCACGACATGGCTTCCGCCCTCCAGCTTCAGGTCCATGAAACGCCGCAGCCGCAGATCCACCCCGCCCTCAGGCTTCTCCTCCTCCCCATGGCAGTGCGTACAATGCGCCTTCACAATGGGCCGCACGTCTTTTTCAAAGGTGAGCATGCGCTCCGCGCCGCGAACGGTCACGGCAAGGGAGCAAAAGAGAACAGCAGGCGTCAGCTTCATCAGGGGTAGATGCAAACTACGCCCCCAGGACACCCGATTTTGCGGCGGATTACTCCACCGCCACTTTGATGACCACTTTGAACACCTGTTCCGGCTTATCCCACTCAATGCAGGGCGCATGGGCATCCTCCGGGTAAAGGATGGCAAAGTGACCGCCGCTCATGTGCAAAGGCGTCACATCGGGAATCAGCTTCCACAGCGCGGCCTCTTTCTCCTCGTTGTAGGCCATCATCTCCTCCTGCATCGCGGCCAGAGGTGCCCAGAGGATGGTTTCACGACCACTGTAAATGAACTGCACATCAATGTACTTCCGATGCGCCTCAAACTTCGCCTTCTCCATCCGCTTCGTCTCATAGGTTTGCACCAGCGCGAAGCAGTGATCTCCATCCAGATCAAACCGCCCCAGCGGCTGCGTACCGTCCACCGTACGGAGATAGGCAAAGGCCTTCGCAAAACGTGAGTTCAGGGATTCGTAGCGGGCAGAATTTTCGAGAGTGTCGAGGATCATGAGACCGATATTTACCGAGTCACTTCGCGCGGAGCAACTCGACAATCGTCTCCCGCATCACCTTTTCTGACTCCGGCGCTGCAAAGGCCTGCGTCGGCTCGTAGCCGCCTTCAGCGAAAGATTTTTCCAATGGAATGTACCCCGGCCCGCCGTCGCCATAGCTCGCCGTGGCGACAAAGCCGCCGGGCCGCTGCTGCTGCGCAAAAAGCTGATACTCGATGAAGGTCTCGCCCGGTAGATGCAGCAGGCACACGTCATCTCCCAAATTCAGACTGGTAAACTGAATCGGCACGCCCGCAGCACTCTGGCGGCTGAAGCCCACGCGAAACGCAGCACTGATGCGCGTCGAGGCCACAGCCGTTGCGTTTTCACACACCTTCAGCATGCGCTCTTCAGGAAATTCGGGATTCGCTTTCATCACCACCGGACGCGCACGCCACTCGGCCTTCGTCAGCGGCACTCGTTTCATCTGCTGCTCAGACTTCACCATCGCCGCATGGATGTTCTCCCCCAGCCGCACCCGGGCCTCCTTGCTTGCATCATTGTATTTGCCTGCCCCGATGTTCCCACCGCAGCCGGTGAAGTACAGATGCGGCACACCATCATCCTGCGTGCGCCGCTCACGTGCGGTGCCCACGAAGTCATACGTCACCATGCCATCACCATAGTAGCTCATGGGATGCGTCGCGTAGTAGTGCAGCACCGCCAGCTTCTTCTCGCCGTTCCAAAAGCTGATCGTCTTCAGCAGCGGATCCACCAGCCCTTCCGGCAGCGCCTGCAGCGTCGCATCCTTCGTCGAGCTCAGCCGCATCTTCGCCACCTTTCCATCGTCACCCATGATCCGGCGGTTGGACGCCACCTTCTCCACCGCCGCCTCGCCATGCGCTATATGAGTCAGCGGCTCAGCCTTCTTCACGGCCGCCTCAAGACTTTCCGCAACACCCTGCAGCGCACGCTCGGCCCATTCGACGTCCATCACACTCGGCGGCGAAGCAAACCCCGCCAGCAGCCGGTGCGCCGCCGCATCGCCAATCGGCGCATTGTGCTGATGCAAGCTCTGTACCGCCACACGCTCCGGCGTCGTCCCCGCCGCCTGTGCCAGCACTTCCCGCCAGTGCACATGATCCCCCGCGCGAATCTCACACCAGTCCACCGCACACAGCACCACCGGCTTGTCATCGCTCAAAATCACCACCCCCAGCGCCAGCAACGGCTCACTCACCCCCACCACCGGTTTTACCAAACCACCACACAACGGCGCACCGACCAGCGGCGTGACATCTGCGCGAAACGTCGCAAGGCGAAGGGATTCGCCGAAGGCCGGAAATGTCAGCAAGGCCAGGAAAGTGATAAGCTTGTTCATGACTTCACTACGGGGGCCGTGCAGCAAGCTCTCAAACAGACTCTGGATTTCGTCATTGAATGATCTGCCCAATCGACTCAGTAGGGCAGCCTTCGAGGGCTTCCACGCAGAGCTGAATCTCCGCATCTGTTACCGGCTGACGGAAAACGATGCTGTAACCCAAGTCGTCATCACGGCGGAAAAACTCAGGAGCGTGACCTCGGCACAGATCACAGTCAGTGCAGCTGTTATCGACGTAGAAACGTCCGGGGGCGTTTTGAGGGAGACGGTCTTCAATATTAGGCATGGATAAAGCGGGGTTGTCCGCGCCCAGGCATTCGCACATTGGTTTAATTGCGTGAAATGCATTAAATACAGATTTTATTGTGTTAGATGCAACAATACCTGGCCAGTAAACCCTTCGACCTTTACGCTCTGCACCTCTTTCATCTCGTGGTGAAGCACCGCAGTTTCACGCGTGCCGCACGCGAGGCCGGGTTGTCGCAAAGCGCACTCACACGGCAGATGCAGTCGCTGGAGGAGCGCCTCGGCCTGTCTCTGATCAACCGCACCACACGATCTGTCGAAATTACCGAAGCAGGCCTGTTTCTCGCCGCTGAAGCCGCACGCCTGATTGGCGGTGTTGCCTCGGCGCTGGATGGATTGCAGGCAGAGTTTGGCTCCGTCCGTCCTGAAGTTCGCGTCAGCGTTTCGCGCACGCTGGCAATGGCCCACATGCCCGGACTGTTTCATGCCAACCACCAGCGCCATCCCGAAGTCGTCTGCCGTGTCAGTTACAACACCAGCAGTTCCATCCTCACAGCTCTGGATGCGGGCGAGATCGACGTGGGCGTCATCTGCCCGCCCTCACCGCTGCCAGACTCCATCAAGGTTACCCACCGTTTCAAAGACGCCTTCGAATTGATCGCGCCTGCCACGATGGCCGCCAAGGCACCCGTCAAACGTGCCGAACGACTCCGGCTTTGGCTGGCGCAGCAACCCTGGCTCCACATCGACTCCACCACGCAGACCGGCAAAAACCTCCGTCGTTGGATGAAACGCCAGCACCTCGACCTCCAGCCCACAATGGAGCTGGACAGCTTCGACCTCATCATCAATCTCGTCGCCTCCGGTTTCGGCCCCGCCTTCGTCCCCCGTCGTGCTCTTGCTCTCTATCGGAGAAAAGAATCCATCGCCACGCTTCCTTTTCCCGAACGCTTTGAACGCGATGTCGTTGCTGTGACAAGGAAGCATCGCAAACAACCGCAGCACGTACAGCGGTTCGTGGATAACATCCTGTTTTAGCCGACCAAACCACTTATCACCTGCCCATGCACATCCGTCAGCCGCCGATCAATGCCATTATGGCGAACGGTCAGCTGCGTGTGATCAATACCGAGCAGATGCATCATCGTGGCATGGATATCATAGCAGGTGGTAGGGTTCGCACGATCCTGCGGCTTATACCCCCACTGATCACTCTCGCCGGCGGTGACGCCGCCCTGGATGCCTCCACCGCAGAGCCAGTTGGTAAACACATAAGGATTGTGATCGCGCCCCTTGCCGCCCTGCGTGCTCGGCATGCGGCCAAACTCGGTGGTCCATAGGATGATCGTGTCATCGAGCAGCCCCCGCTGCTTCAAATCGAGAATCAGTGCTGAAACCGCCTTGGCCATGCCCCAGGCGAGCGGGCCATGGTCACGCTCCACATCTTCGTGGCTGTCCCAGTTGCGACGCGGGAAGCCGTTGTCGTTGCCGCTCCAGATCTGCACAAAACGCACACCGCGCTCCAGCAGGCGCCGCGCCGCGAGGCATTTGCGGCCCATGTAGTCGGCCTCTTCCTCGGGGTTGATCTCCGTGGGCCAGACTTTGCGATGTTCCTGGATGCCATACATCGCTTTCATCGCGTCGGATTCCTTCGAAATGTCCAGTGCCTCTGGCGCAGCGAGCTGCATCTTCGCGGCGAGTTCGTAGCTTTGGATGCGGCTTTCCAAACGAGAATCCTCCTCGCGCACTGCCATGTGCTTGCGATTGAGTTGCTCCAGCAGCGCGAAACCCTCGCGGTCGGACTTCGCGCTGATGTAGCGCCCGGCCTTGTGCGGAAACAGATCGGCGATGGGCGTCTCCGCACCGGGATAAATGATCGTCCCCGCATGCTGCGAAGGCAGAAACGCGCTGTCCCAATTCTTGGGCCCGTTCGAGGCAAAACCGCGATGATCCGGCAGCACGACAAATGTCGGCAGATTGTCGCTGATAGACCCGAGCGCGTAGCTCACCCAGCAGCCCACACCCGGAAAGCCCGGCAGATTGAATCCCGTGGCCTGCAGCAGCGTGCCCTGCGAATGCACGCCGGTCTTGCCCACCATGTTGTGCACAAAGGCCATGTCATCCGCACAGGCACCCAGCGGCGCTACAGCTTCGCTCAGCATCCGGCCGCTCTTGCCATAGGGCTTGAAGTCCCACACCGGTTTTTTCCACGGACCGAGGCCGTTTTGAAACGCCTCCACCTTCTCGCCAAAGTCAGCGTCTTCACCGTGGTGCTTGATCAGCGCCGGCTTGTAATCAAACAGGTCAATGTGACTCGCCGCCCCGCCCATGAAGAGCTGCACCACACGCTTCGCCTTGGGCACCACCACTTGGGAGCGGTGCGCCGTCTCTGCGCTGGTCAGAGAATGAAACGCGAGCGCGCCGAAGCCTTGTCCGGCGGTTTGCAAAAGCTGGCGGCGTGTGAACATGGCAGAAGAGTAGTCATTCATACGCCACTGGCGAGCCATCCCTTGTCACGCATTCGCGCGAGTTCTGGGAGGAAGTGAATTGCACAGTCGCGCAGCCGTGCAAAAACGTTATGATTCATACACATGTCAGCCTGGTCCCCGCTCCGCGATTCTGTCTTTCGTGCCATGTGGCTGGGCAGCATTGCCTCAAACATCGGCACCACGATGAATGACACGGCCGCCGTCTGGACGATGACCACGATGACGAGTTCGCCCTTCCTCGTGTCCATGATGCAGACGATGTCGAGCCTGCCGCTCTTCCTCCTGGCCCTGCCCGCCGGAGCCCTTGCAGATCTGGTGGACCGCAGGCGCTTGATCCTGATCGCGCAAACCGGCGCCCTTCTTACCGCCGTCGGCATGGCGCTCCTGGCATGGTATGGCGCTCTCACTCAGACCCTGCTGCTGCTCGCCACCTTTCAGCTCGGCGTCGCCGCAGCCTTCACCATGCCCGCCTGGCAGGCCCTGATCCCGGAAGTCGTGGGGCGCGAACAACTGTCCCCAGCCATTGCTCTCAACGGCGTGGGCTTCAATATCGCTCGTTCACTCGGCCCCATCCTCGGCGGCCTGCTGCTCGCGGCCCTGGGCCCGGCACCAGTATTCGCATTGAACGCCCTGTCCTTTGTCGCAGTGATCGGCGTGATGTGCACCGGCAGCTACATAGCTACCCCACGCAGCGCTCAGCAGGAGCAGATGCTCGGTGCCATGGCCGCCGCCATCCGCTACGTGCGCCATGCCCGCTCCATGCAGGCCGTCCTCTGCCGTGGCGGCATCCACATGTTTGCCGCCGTGGCACCCGTGGTGCTGCTGCCCATCATCGTTCATTCACGCCAATGGACCGCCGCAGATTTCGGCATCCTCATGGGCTGCTACGGCGGCGGTGCCATCCTCATGGCCCTGGTGTGGCTGCCCAAACTGCGCGCGCGCTTCACCTTCGATCAAGTGCTGTTCGGAGCCAGCGTGGTGTCAGCAGCCATGACGGCCATCCTCGCACTGGTCCCTGGAAAAATCGCCATGGGCCTCGTCCTCGTGGTCACAGGTGCGGCATGGATCAGCGGCATGAACACCTTCAGCGTCGCTTCGCAAAGCGTGTTTCCCAACTGGGTGCGCGCACGCAGCTCCGCGATTTATCTCGTCGTGATGCAGGGCGCCTTTGCCATCGGTGCCCTGACCTGGGGGCAGCTCACCAGCCATCTCAATGCGCCCATCACGCTCGGCATTGCCGCTGGCTGCCTGCTCATCAGCGCCCTGCTCGCACGTCTGCTGCCCATCAGTCATGTGGAAAAGCTGGACCTCTCTCCTTCCGGCCACATGCTGCCTCACAGCGCGATGACCACCGAACCCGCCCCCAGCGACGGCCCGGTGCTCATCACCCTTGAGTATCACATCGATCCCCAAGAAGCCCCCGCATTCCGCGCCGCCATGCTGCAGCTGCGCGAGGTCCGCCTGCGCGACGGCGCATTCCGTTGCTCCCTCTTCGCAGATCTGGAAGACCCCACCCACTACCGTGAAACCTTTCTCGTCGGCTCCTGGGCGGAGCACCTGCGGCAGCACGAGCGCGCCACCATGGAAGACCAGCGCATCGAGCGCTCAGTGCAGAACTTCCATCGGGGCACCGAACCACCCCGCGTTCGTCATCTTCTCATGGTCAATCTGCGCGATATGAAGCCCTGACCCTGCGGCTCATTTGCCGCCGACGATGATCCACGGCATCCAGTACGCCTGCACCATCACCAGCACGCCCATGAGCAGCGCCAGCGCGATGCTATGCCAGAAAACACTGCGCAGCACCGTGCCCGCGTCAGGACTGTCCGGCTGACCGCCCGTCGCCACCGCAGCCACCACGATGCTCTGAGCATCGATCATCTTGCCCATCACCCCACCAGAACTGTTCGACGCCGCCATGTGAATGGGCGAGAGATGGAGTTGGTTCGCCGTGACCTGCTGCAGATTGCCAAACAGCACATTCGAAGCCGTGTCACTTCCCGTGAGCGTGACTCCCAGCCAGCCGATCAAGGGCGAGAAAAATGGAAACATCATGCCGGTGCCGGCCATCATGAGGCCCATCGTCGTGTCTGTGCCGCTGTAGCGCGTCACATACCCCAGCGCGAGCATCAGCGCGATGGTCAGCAACGGCACGCGCAGTTTCCAGATCGTCGTGCCGTACAATTTTGCGATACGCATCGGCGACAGTCCGAGACAAAGCCCCGCCAGCATTCCCGCGAGCATCGCCGCCGTACCGGTGGCCGAAAGGGCATTGAATTTGAACACCGCCTTCTCCAGCTCTGCATGCTCCACCACGGGCGGCACACGCTCCACCGCCAGATGCAGCATCGGCACCTTGATCTCCGCATTGAACACACCGTTCAGCCCGTTCTTAACCGCCGGCATGCCCCAGGCAAACACCAGCGCAGTCAGAAACACCCACGGCAGCCATGCCTTCCACGCGCCAGGAGGGTGTGCAGACCGTTTGGGCATCGGCTTTTTCGCTGTCTTCTTTTTTCCCACACGAAACATGTCCGCAATCACAGCCACAAGAGCAATGGCGGGAATGGCAACGCCCAACGTTCCGATGAACTCACCCGCTGCTTCTTCTAGGCCTGGCTTGCTTGATTCCTTCACGTCTTTCGGTTTCCACACTTTCATGAACAGCACCAGCACCACCATCGCCACCACCGCACTGATGATATCCACCAGCCACGGGCCATGGTAGTTGCTCACAAGGAACTGCATCACGCCAAAACTCAACCCCGTCACAAAACACGCCGGCCACACACCCAGCATGCCACGCCAGCCAACCTGGGCCGCGACCAGCCAGAACGGCACTACCAGCGAGAAAATCGGCAGCTGCCTGCCGACCATCGCACTGAGCTGATGCAAATCGAGATGCGTGATGTCCGCCAGCGTCGTCAAGGGCGTGCCGAGTGATCCAAACGCCACCGGTGCCGTGTTGCCTATAAGCGCCAGCTTTGCGGCTTCGAGCGGTTTGAAACCAAGCCCGATCATGAGTGCCCCCGTGATCGCCACCGGCGCACCAAAGCCTGCCGCCCCCTCGATGAACGCGCCAAAGCTGAACGCGATCAAGAGCGCCTGAATGCGCCGGTCGCCCGACACGCTCGCAATCTGCCGCTGCAGCACAGCGAACTGTCCCGTCTCCACGCTCAGGTTGTAAACAAACATCGCGTTCAGCACGATCCATCCGATGGGAAACAGCCCGAACACGGCCCCGTTCACGGCTGCCATTCCTGCAAGTCCCGCCGGCATGCCATAAACCAGCACTGCGATCCCCATCGCGGTCAGCAGTCCCGCACCCGCCGCAAGTTGTGCCCGCACATGCCAGAAGGCCAGCAGCCCCAACAGCACCACCACGGGCACTGCCGCGATGCAGGATGAAAGAACAAGATTGCCGAGTGGATCGTAGTTTTGAGACCAAGTCATGGAGTATGGGAGTGTGCATCACGCGGCATCTGCACCGTATGTTTCACTTCCATGCACAATTCACCCGCCAGCGCGTACCGTCACTCCTGAAAGTGGTATGACGGATCTTTTCCGCTCAGTCCACAAAGCTGAATTCATTCAGATTCAAAATCACCCGACAGGTGTTCTCCAAGCCTTCCCGCTGCGCGTATTCGAGCAGCGGCGTGATTTCATCCTCCGTCGGACTGCGTGAGAGCGCCAATACAAAAGCATGTCGCGTCTGTGCATCAAGCCCTTGCGACTCCTTCGTCACACGCTCCGCAAAATGCTTCGCCATCGCAACAACAAGGCCGTTGTTCATCATGGCTAGGGCTTGCAGCGGGCTGAGCGATTCATTGCGCTTCTCCACCCGCATGGACGGATCGGCACAATCAAGCGTGGTCATGAAGGGCTGCTGCTGCGAACGCACAATGAAGCGGTAAATGCTGCGCCGCCACGACTTCGGATCCTCAGGGTCGTGCAGCTGATACTCGTAATGCGGGCTGTGCTGCGGCTTCTCAATGACGAAGTCCTGGAAGCTCGGCCCGCCCATGGCAAGATCCAGCTTGCCGCTCACGGCAAGGATGGAATCGCGAATCGATTCCGCATCGAGTTTGCGGCGGCTTTGGTGGGAGAGAAAGACGTTGTTCGCATCCGCAGGCTCCGCTTTGTCTGACGACCGCCGATACGTTTCGCTCATCACGATCAGCTTGTGCAGCTTCTTCAAGCTGCCGCCGAGTTCATCACGGAAGGTGACGGCCAGCCAGTCGAGCAACTCAGGATGACTCGGACTGCCGCCCATACGGCCAAAGTCATTCGCCGTATCGACCAGACCACGGCCAAAATGATACTGCCACATGCGGTTCACAATGCTCCTCCAGGTGAGCACATTGTTCTTGTCCGTGATCCATTTCGCCAAGGCCGCACGGCGCGCGGACTCGCCCTCACCACCAAGCCTATATTCATCATGAAAAGCTTCGCTTAGCGCCACGATGGTCTGCGGCCCCACCTCCTTCGCCGGCTGTTTCATATCACCACGTTTGAGCACCTGAATCACCCGCGGCTTCCCACCTTCGTTGCCCGTTCCTTTGAAGGCTCCCGTGCCCGTGTGAATGGCTCCCGCATACACCTTGCCTGGCTTCGGCAGCTTGCCGATCTCCGCATCAATGGCCTCACGCTGCTTGCGGGCCTCGTTGAGCTGCTGACGCGTCGCAGCATCGGCCTGCGCGAGCATGAGCGCATCGCGTTCTTTGATGAGCCGCTGCTTGTCCTCCTGCGTGCGTGCCTCGGGCGCTATGCCATCCGTCAGATTTTCCTTCTGCCAACGTGGCGCGGCCTCAATGCTGTCGAGCGCCGTCACGGGCCTGCCTGCGGCCAGATTAGCACCATTTTTGTCCGCAAAAACCTCCATCTCGGCCAGCGCCAAGATGTAGTCGTTCTTGCGTTCCGCCAGCTTCACCGCCGTGACACGAACATATCTGCCCTTGGCACCGTCATCTCCCGCCGTGCCCGTTTCAAAGGGGGTGAGACCGGGATTTTTGAAGTCGTTCATGAAAGTCGTATCATGCTTGCGCCAGATGAGCGTCACGCCGGTCTTGAACGCAGGATCATCACTCGCCTCCACCTTGAACCGCACCGGAAAACCAAAGCCACCACCAATGCCGCCAAAGTCATCGTAGCAGGGTTTCAACACGATCCGCTGGATCTCCACGCTCTTGCCAAGATCCACCTGCACCCACTTCACCGTATTTTGATCCATCGCGATGGCGCTGTGATACCCAAAATCCGGCTTCACATTCGGGTTCGTGCTGGACGCCTTGTCGGCTGCTCCGTCGATGCGCTTGCTGAGTGCCATGTAGGCTTCCCCCGCTTTCTGTTTCAGCGGCTCCTCCAGCGCCTTGATGCTGGCAGCGATTCTCTGACGCTGCTTTTCCAATCCCACGAACCGCTGCATTGAAGCATCATCGGGGTAGTAGTTCACATCCGTGCGGTCGATGGCCGCAAACACCGCCTGCAGCGAATAATAATCCTCCTGCGAGATGGGATCGAACTTGTGGTAGTGGCATTGCGCACAGCCGACGGTGAGCGAGCAAAACGCACCCATCGTATTTTGCACCATGTCATCGCGATCCAGATGCCGGGCAATTTTGCCATCCAGCTTCGACTCAGGCACTTCCGCGTGTCCGATCAAATCCCACGGCCCCGCAGAGATGAACCCCAGCGCCGTGATGCCGTCCGTCGTGCCGGGATACAGCACATCCCCCGCGATCTGTTCCTCAACGAATCGCGCATACGGCTTGTCGCTGTTCAGCGCACGGATGACGTAGTCGCGGTAAGGCCACGCGTTCATGCGCGGCTTGTCCTTGTCATAGCCATGTGTCTCCCCGTAGTGCACAAGGTCCAGCCAGTGCCGCGCCCATCGCTCTCCATAACGCGGTGAAGCCAGCAGATCATCCACCAGCCTCTCATATGGTAGCGCTGCATATCGTTCCACCTCCACCGGAGAAGGCGGCAAACCTGTGAGATCGAAGTACAACCGGCGAATCAGCGTGCGCACCTCGGCCTGTGTCGCGGGCTTGAGGCCATGCTCCGTGAGCTTCGCACGAATAAATCCATCAATGGTTCCATCCTTCTTCGCCAGCGGCTTGAAACTCCACCAGTCCAGACGATCCTCCACCTTGGCCACGTCAACACCCTCCGGCCACACGGCCCCTTCATCAATCCAGCGCTTGATCACGTCGACCTCCGCACTGCTGAGCTTTGCCTTCGGCGGCATCGCGATCTTCTCATCCGCACCGCTCACGAAACGAAATAGCGGGCTCTCGGCACTTTTGCCCGGAACAATGTTTGGCGCACGATCCTCTCCCCCCGCCAACGCGACGGCTCTGATGTCGAGCCGGTAGTCGTTCTTCTGCTTTTTCGCCCCATGGCACTCATAGCAGTGCTGTTTGAAAATCGGCTGCACCTCACGCACAAAATCAACCGCTAAGGCTGGCACGGCGGTGAAGAGGATGAAAACAGGAAGTCGCATGATCCACTCATACGGCGCTCAACCGCGCTTTTCATGCCACGCGAGCGCGGGACATCATACGAGCCCTTCCTTCAGCGCTTTGGCCACGGCTCCCGTGCGCGTATTTACCGCCAGTTTCTCGTAGATGCGTCGAAGGTAAGTATCGACCGTATGGACGCTGAGCGTGAGCCTGTCGGCGATCTCCTTTTTGATCAGCCCAGTGGTCATGAGCTGGAGGATCTCCTTCTCCCGTTCGCTAAGGCCATAGTCGTTCTGCTTTGGGGCGAACTTCGAAAACATCTCGAGCACCCGGCGGGCGATGCGCGGATTCATTGGCGATCCACCGGCCAGCGCATCGCGGACCGCCTGTGTGATGTCCGCGCCGCTGCTGGTTTTGAGAAGGTAACCAGCCGCACCAGCGCAGATGGCCTGGAAGACTTTATCATCGTCCTCAAAGACCGTGAGGATGACAACGAGCGCCTTGGGTGCGCGCTCTTTGATCAAGCGAATGCCATCAAGACCGCTCATGCCGGGCAGTCCGACATCGAGGAGGATCAGATCCGGCACTTCTGGCTTCGCGAGCGCGGCGAGGAGCTTTTCGCATGAATCGAAATCGCGTGGGCATTGGAGGTCGGGTTCTGCATTCAAAACGCGCACCAACGTGCGCCGAAATGCAGCATGGTCTTCAACGATCCAGAGCGTGCTCATGAGAAATCAGCCTCCAAGGTGATGCGGGTGCCGCTGCCGGGCTTGCTGGTGATCTGCAAATTGCCGCCGAGCACACTGGCGCGGTGCTGGAGATTGGCGAGGCCGTTGCCAGCGGTGATCGCGGCGACATCAAAACCGCAGCCGTTGTCCTCAATGCGGAGATGAAAGTGTTTTGCTTTCCAGCGCACTTCAATGCGCACCTGTGCAGCATGTGCGTGACGGGCGATGTTGTGAGCAGCTTCGCGAAAGAGCAAGAAGACCTGCCGATGAAATTCGAGGGAGGCCGTGGTGGAATTGCCTTCTGTTGCGTCCATTTGCCAATCGATGTCCTTCAGCAAGGCAGCCGCACTTTGACGCATGGCTTCGACGAGACTGGTCAGAGGCGGCGCATCGCCTTCGCGTACGAGCCAGATGATGCCGCGCATGGATTCGGCGGCTTCGCCGGCGAGGCGATGGATTTCTTCGAGCGAATCGGATGCGGAGCCGTCACGCAGGGCCAACTCGGACATGAGGCGGATGCTGCCAAGGTGGCTGCCGATTTCGTCATGGAGATCTCGGGAGATGCGGTGGCGCAATGATTCCATCTCACGCTGGCGGGAGCGGCGCGAACGCAGCACCACAAGCCAAGCGATGACGATGGAGAGGCAAAACACTGCGCTCCCGAGCCAAGCTGCACGCTTTTGTGCAATGGTTAGCGCGGTCATGCGCTGAACTTCCAGCGTGGCAAGCTCATCGGTGATCTGGCGGCGTAGGGAGAGGTCGGCGAGCCATGCGGCTTCATCGAGAAGAACGCCGGAACTGCTGCGGCCATCAATCAGCCCTGCGCGGCTCCATGAGGAGGTGATGGTGTCGTCGGAGCTTGTGATGGCAGCCTCACGGGCGATGTTTTTTCCGGCGTCGAAGGCCTGCAGTTCTGCAAGGGCATACACAAAATCGCCGCTGCGTTCCCAGAGTTGCGTAGCGGTGCAACGGAGGGTCTGAGCGCGCAGGCCGGGGGTGGGAAAGGCTACGGGGGTGTCTCCGGGATTGGTGAAGTCGGCGGTGGTGCTGTCGAAGATCGTCTTGCCATCGGCTTCTACTTTGAACCGGCGGGGGAAGCCGAAGCCGAAGCGCTCGGGGTAGTCGCGGGGGTGGGAGGGGATGAGGCGGATTTCCTGGATGTCGCGTGGGGTGCCCAGATCGGCCTGCACCCATTTGGTGGTGTCGGCGGTGGTGGAGATACCGCTGTGCCAGCCGTTGCCATTTATTGCATCTGGATGCACCGGCAGACCGAGTGCGTAAGCGCCATCGACGAGATGACGGGGGGACCAGGTGGGGAGGGTTTCGACGGAATTGGGGGCCAGCACTTGAGCGTGGAGGGCAACGTTGCGACCGCCGCTGAAGACGAGGAGTTCGCCGAGGCAGAAGATGTGGCGCTTGGTTTGGTGGGGTTGGGCGGCGAGTTGGGTGGCGGTGAAGCGGATGTGGCGGGCTTTGATGCCTTTCGTTGCCACATGCCATGGGGCGAGGGATGGATGAACATCGAGGACATTTTGGTCCATGAGTGTGTCGGATTCGGCAAAAAGAGGGTCGTTTGAGGCGTCGATGCGGAAGCGTTTTGGAAAGCCGTAGGCTTCCGCCACGCCGAGCATGGCGGGGATGACGACAACGGCATCCAGAGGGTACTCGGAACCGAGGTCTATCTGGACCCAGCGGACGGAATCGGCGTGGGGGGCGAGGCCGCTGTGAAATCCGGCGTGCTCTTGGGGCTGGGGTGGGGGAAGGGCGGGAAGGTTTGACAGCTGCGCATGCAGTTCATGCTGGCGGAGGTCCAGGCTGGAGAGCTGTGGATTCAGCCACGTCCATGAGATGGACGCGAGGATGAGCAGGGCTGGTTTCAAAGGGGGAACCATTCCTGACAATGGGACGAGTGCAACCCACGTGAAGGCGGGACAGAAGGGAGGCTTGCTCATGAAGCCGGAGGAGCGCCGGTGTTTTAGAAAAGGATTTTCGGAACCGGATTCCGGCTAAAGCCGACATTATACTACGGCGCTGGATAACTCGGTGATCTGCGGGGATTAGGTAGCGCTGATCGACAGACAGGAGTGTCTATCGTACTTCAATGCGGTGGCGCTGGTGCGATTGTCGCTGTGTCAGGTCAGGCCGGTGATGGTGCCGGTGCTGGAGCCGAACTGGTCGGAGTTGACGCCGAGGCGTTGGAGGAGGGAGACAAAGAGGTTGCTGAGGGGGAGGTTGTTGTCGCGTTTGAAGGCGAGGTGCTGGCCGTGTTTGAAGCCACCGCCGGCGAGGAGGATGGGGAGGTTGTAGTTGTCGTGGGTGTTGGCGTCGCCCATGTTGCTGCCGAAGAGGACCATGGTGCGGTCGAGGAGGCGGGCTTCGTCTTCTTTTTTTGAGGCGAGGGATTGAATGAGTTTTTTGTAGAGGCGCATTTGTTCGCGATCGGCTTCTGCGAGCTGGCGTACTTTTTCTTCGGACTGACCGTGATGGCTGAGGCCGTGGTAGCCTTCGGTGGTGTTTTCGTTGTCGTGGAGATGAAAGGCGGGGGTGGCGAAGGCATCGACCATGAGGGTGACGATGCGGGTGGAGTCGGACTCAAACGCGAGCTGCGCCATGGAGAGCATGAGATCGAGTTTTTCGAAGATGAGTTTTTTGTCGCGGATGTCTTCGGGCTCTGGCTGAGGAGCGACGGGCTTGGGTTTGAGCTCCCATTCGCGGGCGGTGAGAAGACGTTCTTCGACTTCGCGGACGGAGGTGAGGTATTGATCGAGACGCGCGCGGTCGGTGCTGCCGAGGTCGCGGCTGAGGCGCTTGGTTTGATCCATGAGCGTGTCGAGGATGCTGCCGCGTTCGTCGAGCTGCTGGAGTTGTTTTTTGACGGCGGCGGGATCGCCTTGGACGAACATGCGGCGGAAGAGGGCGGGGGCGCTGTCTTCGGCGGGAAGGAGGACGCCGTCGCGGGTCCAGGAGAGGCTGCGGTTGGCTTTGTCGATGTTGACGCCGAGGTTGAGTGTTGGATAGCGGGTCTGCTGGCCGAGTTTTTCGGCGATGTATTGATCGAGGGAGATTTGGTTGCGGAAGCCGCTTTTGGTGGGGCCGCGTGCGGCGGTGAGGAAGCAGTTCTCGGCGCTGTGGCCGCCGTTGACGTCGGGGTGGGAGAGGCCGCTGAAGAGGGTGAACTCGTTGCGGACATCGGCGAGGGGCGCGAGGGTGGGAGAGAGCTCGTAGTCGCGGCCGGTATTTTTGGGGAAGAAGGGTTTTGGGAGGAAGCCGAGGTTGTTGGAGATGATGAGGAGGCGTTGGGGTGCTTTTGCCTGTGCGGCGCGTCCGAAGACTGGGCGAAGGCATTCCAGCATCGGGAGTGCGAGGGTCACGCCGGCGCCGCGCAAGAAGCGGCGGCGAGAAAGGGGTTTGGCGATATGGGGGGCGTGCATGGGACAATCAGATGGGGGACGTTTGGATGATGGTGAGCAAACGCGCGGGCAGATGTGCGGCGGGGCGTTTTGCAGACGCTGCTAGTACCTGTTGGGTGTGGTGGAGAGGTGGGTTTGCTTCCTGGTCGCTTGTTGCCATACCCAGGGGAGCACTCGCTAAAGCTCGGCACCCCTGGGCTTGTCTCTATATTTCCCCATCCTTGAAGAGATAGAGCCGTCGCGCTAGCGATGGCCAAGGACTCGGAATGGGAGCAGACACCAGCAGACCGCCCCTGGGCTCAGGAGTCAGAATCCTGAAGTTAGATAGGCGCTGGTGTCTGTCCCTGCCCGGCCGTGAAGCCGAACCATATCCAGTGCCCATTTTCACCAATGGCAGCCCGCAGACAAGCTCGAACTCATGCCGGGTTTCCCACCCTCGTCCTGCTCAACAAGGCCAGTCCCTGCACCCCATATCCCACCCATGATCGCCTCATCTCCTCTGCCTGCCATGCCACGTCTTGGCATCGACATCAGCAAGCTCACCTTCGACGTGCATCTCTGCCAGCCTGGCGGCGGCACTCACAGCACGCAGTTTGCCAACAACCCGGAGGGCTTCGCGCTGCTCGACTCCTGGCTCTCGCAGCATCGCGCGGCCAAAACCCAGGCAGGCCTAGAGGCCACAGGCCCTTACGGCGTCCTGCTGCTATGGCACCTGCACACCAAGGGACACACCGTCTATCAACTCAATCCCCGCCGCGTCAAAGACTACGCCCGCAGCCAGGGCCGTCGCGTCAAAACCGACGCTGTTGATGCCGCTGTCATCGCCGCCTATCTCAGAGCCTGTGAAGACCTCAAGCCCTGGCAGCCGGCCTCGCAGGCGCTGCAAGACTTGCAGGACCTGGTGCGCCGTCGTGATCAGGTGATCATCTCGCTCAATGCCGAGCGTAACCGCAAGGAGAAAGGCACCAGCAAGATGGTGGTCGCATCGCTGGACCGGCTGATCAAAAACCTCAAGGCCGAGGTCTCCAAGCTCGACGAGGCCATTGAGGCTCATGTGCTCAAGCACACGGCCTTGCAGAAGAGCGTGCGTCTGCTGCGCTCCATCGACGGCGTAGGCCGTCTGGTGGCCGTGACCATCCTGGCCGAAGTGCCTCAGATCAGCGCCTTTGAGCGCGCACGCGATGTCGCGGCCTTCGCAGGCCTGACGCCGTCGTTGAGCCAGTCAGGCACCAGTGTGAAGCGGCGGGGAGCCATGACCAAGGAGGGCAGTGCGCTGTTGCGCAAGATGCTCTACATGGCCGCCCTGCAGGCTGTGAAGCGCACAAACAACGCCTTCCACTCATGCTACAACGCCTTTGTTGAACGCGGCAAATCCAAGATGTGTGCTCTGGGGGCCATCATGCACAAGATCATCCGTGTCGCTTTTGGCGTCCTCAAACATGACAATCCCTTCGTTAAAAACTTCGCCAAACTGGAGGCCTGAAAAAAA
>JAIXYN010000010.1 GCA_027490195.1 Verrucomicrobiaceae bacterium
CGGGCTGGTAGGGAACCGCTGTGCGGGTCCGTGATTTCGGGTCTGTGGTGTCGCAGGCGATCCAAAAGGTGCGCCGTCCTTGGGGGCTTCGATGGCGGAAGTCGGAGGCGTTTGAAAAGGGGGATAACGACGAGGCAGCAGCTCGCGCTGGGACGAAGGATTTTAGGGACGCGCACAGCGCATCCCTACCGTCCAGAGTGGCGCGTGCTGAGAGGCTGGTAGGGAACCGCTGTGCGGGTCCGTGATTTCGGGTCTGTGGTGTCGCAGGCGATCCAAAAGGTGCGCCGTCCTTGGGGGCTTCGAGGACGGAAGTCGGAGGCGTTTAAAAAGGGGGATATTGATGAGGTAGCAGGTGGCGCTGGGACGAAGGATTCTAGGGACGCGCACAGCGCATCCCTACCACCCAGAGTGGTATGGATTACCACCGGATCGTGTGGATGCGACCTTTCCATGGCCATGCGGCGGGATCATTCACTAAGCCTGCCCGCACGGGGTTTTGTAGCATGTAAACACCTTTATCCACGTAGTCGCGCTCGCTGCGGATACGATGGTGAAACAACCCGCGCTGCCAGCACCATGCCGGGTTTCCGCTGCTTTTCGAAAAGCGACCTTTCCAGTAGGCGGTCCAGCGTTCCACATCCACCCACGGCCCCTCCTTCGGCGTGGCAAAGAAATGAAGGTGGTCGGGCATGAGGAGAAAATCGCCGACCAGCCACGCATTCGCCGTCTCAGCCCAGATCTCCAGCAGTCGCGTCATCACAGAATCTTGGGCGCACCAGTCGCCGCGCTGTTCCGTGCAGACGGTACACCAGAGGATCGTCGCGCCATCGTAGGTAGGCAGCACGCCCTGCGCAGGGGTGTGTCGGCCAGCAAGGTCTTCCCGCATGCGCCGAAGATGCAAATCAGAGCCTGATGCGACAAGGGGAAAGATGGAGAAAGGAAACGTTTGCGCGAAAAAGCGGGGCGTACCGCTGGGCTGGTAGGGAAACGCTGTGCGGGTCCGTGATTTCGGGTCTGTGCTGCCCGCAGGCGCTCAAAAAGGTGCGCCGTCCTTGGGGCCTTCGATGGCGGAAGTCGGAGGCGTTTGGAAAGGGGGCGTGCGATGAGGCAGCAGGAGGAGCTGGGACGAAGGATTCTAGGGACGCGCACAGCGCATCCCTACCATCCGGAGTGGCGCGTACTGAGAGGCTGGTAGGGAACCGCTGTGCGGGTCCGTGATTTCGGGTCTGTGGTGTCGCGGGCAGTCAAAAAGGTGCGCCGTCCTTGGGGCCTTCGATAGCGGGAGTCGGAGGCGTTTGAAAAGGGGGCGTGTGATGAGGTAGCAGGTGGCGCTGGGACGAAGGATTCTAGGGACGCGCACAGCGCATCCCTACCATCCGGAGTAGTGCTTCATTCAGCCTGCCAGCGGCTGCGGGCGCAGGTCTGCGGGAATCATGCCAATGAGGGCTTCGCTGAGATTGGAATAGTGCGGGTAGTCCGGGTGCGGCACGCTCAGCTCGCCCACGGGGCGGTAGCGCCACTGCTTGTACATCCACAGCCAGCATTCAGGGTGCTTGCGGATCTCCTGCTCAAAGCGGTCCCAGATGCGCTGCGTCATCTCGCGTACGTCGTCCTCAGGCTTGGGGGAAACGGCTTCAAACAAATGCGCCTCGTAGCGGCCATCGTCCAGCGGACGGCACACGCCGGTGATGATGGGAAGGCCGAGCCGCTGGGCCAGCACCACATGGAGCGTGGGCACGGAGGTCCACATGCCGTAGCACTGGATCGCCGTGGCTGCCCTGCCAGGGGCGATGCTGAGGTCCGTGAGCAGACCCGCGTGCCCTTTGCGCTTGAGGGATTTGATCAGCTTGATCATGGCATTGTCCTGCGAGATGAAGGTGTGCCCTGACTGCTCCCGCAGCCTGCGAAAAAGGTGGGTGATGGCGGGGTTCTTGAAATCCTGCGCCACGACGGTGAAGGGAAATCCACGAAAGCCCCAGATCTGGCTGATGAGCTCAAAATTGCCATAGTGCGGCGTCACCCACACCGCGCCGGTTTCACGCGCTTTCTCTTCGGTGGCGGCGTCTGTGATGATGTCGAAATGCGGCTGCCAGTTGTCCGCCTTGAGCTGGGGAGACCAGAACAAATCGACGAAGGTGCGTGCAAACACCTGGTAGGAGCCGCAGGCGATCTGCGCCCTTTGCGCCGGTGTGTAGTGATCACCAAAAGCGCAGCGCAGATTGTCCAGCGCTGTGGCACGCCCGCGTGCATCCAGCCAGTAGGCCAGCGTGCCGAGCACGCGTGACAGCACCATGAGCACATGGCGCGGCACCTGGGGCAGCAGCCAGACGGCAAGATCAAGCAGCTTGATCTCAAGAGAATATCGGAGCTTCTTCACAGATAAATAAAGGGAGAGCCAGCGAGTTACGGCGGCCCATGGGGGCGTTCAACTTGAATGGCCCAAGTCATGGCTGCAAGCACACATCCATGCGGCAGTATCGAAGAAAAATCGAAGCGGCTTCACGTGGCGTTTGGTGTTTGCATAAATTCGCTCTAGGATGGCGCATGCCGAGCCCCAACCTCAACAACATTCTCAAGCGACTCCTCAAGCAGCCAACAGCCCCCTTTCATGAATACCATGTCCGTGCGGAGATCGAGGCCCTGCTCAAAGACTGCCCGCATGTGAAGTTGAAGCACGACAAGTTCGGCAACCTGCTGGCCACGTACAAGAATGGCAAAGCCAAGAGCAAGCCCACCTGGGTGCTCGGTGCGCACATGGACCACCCGGCATTCATCAAGCCACCCGGCAGCACCAAGCGCGATGAGTGGGACTTCCTCGGCGGAGTCGGTCAGCTCGAAGTGGAAGCCGGTGTGAAGCGCGGCCTGCGCAAGGCCAAGGGGCAGATTGCCACCTGGAATTTTCCGGTGAACATCACCAACACACGCATTGAGGCCACCGCCTGCGATGACATCATCGGCTGCGCAGCCATCGTGATGACCTTTCTTGAACTCGCCCGCCTGAACATTCAGACCACGGTGCATGCGGCCTTCACCCGTGCAGAAGAAGTCGGCTGGCTCGGAGCCTGGCACCTCGCGCAAAATTGGCCCTTCGGTGACGACAGCGTTTTCCTTTCCCTCGAAACCAGCCGCCCCGTGAATGGTGCGGTCATGGGCGGCGGGCCGATCCTCCGCGTCGGAGATCGTGTTTCCATTTTCGACAGCGAAGCCATGGCCGTGCTGATGACCACCGCCAAAGAGCAGGGCATCCGCGTGCAACGCTGCCTGCTGGATGCCGGTGCCTGCGAAGCCACCGCCACCCAGGCCGCAGGCGTCCGCAGCGCGGGCATCTCCATTCCGCTGGGCAACTACCACAACCTCAACGACGCACGCCAGATCGCGCCGGAGTATGTGATGGCGGATGATTTGAAGTCGATGATCGACCTCCTCAAAGCCCTCGTCGCCACCAAGCACGACGGCATCGGCGAACGCACGATCCGTGAGCGCGTGGAACTGCGCCTGATGGAACACGCCGAGCACCTCAAGGCAGGCTCGAAGCTGTTTAAGTAGAAGCATCTCATGGCTGGGAGTTCTGTAGTGGGAACTCCGTAATGGGTTCTCCGTGCTGGGAGCGCCGATATTTTATCGGCTCTGGCGAGCGTCCCTGCACCTTCGCTGCGGAATGAATCTCACAGGAAACACGGCGCTTGCTTGTGCTGCGGAGCGGCACCCAGAGCCGGTTAAAAACCGGCGCTCCCAGTACTGAATGCGGCCCGCTCTGCGTGTTTACCAGACCAGCACCTCTTCCTCAGGCTGCGGGACGACAGGAACGGCGTGGGTGGATTTGACGAAGTCGTAGATGATGGGGATGCTCATCAGGCCGGTTTTGCGATCATCAAACCAGTCTGAGTAGAAGGGCTTGCCGAAGACACGGAAGCCCATGGACTTGTAAAGCGGTAGCAGGCGCTTGCCGGATTTGGTGACGACGTGCGCGGCCTTCTGCTCTTTGGCGTATTGCTGCATCGCCATGGCCAGTTGCATCATCGGCATGCCAGTGAGGCTTTTCCGAGCGCAGCCGCGTGAGACTTCGATGATGAGTCCGTCCTGCGGAAACACCAGTTCCTGCGCGTCTGATTCACTTTGCAGCTCCAGCTTCGGCACCTCATCACTCCGCAGCACGCGGATCACACCGGTGATTTCACGCGCTGAGTTGAAAAGCGCGAAGTGATGCGCGGCTTCGTCAAATTCATCAATGTCATGGATCAGGCCTGACGTGTAAACTTCACGCCGCAACTTCGCGATGGCGTCGCGGTGTTCGTGGAAGTCAATCTCCTCAATCATAACGAGACATAAGCTCTGCCATTAAGTGAGTGCTTCATGCCAAAGCGCAACTGCACGATCCGCATGCACCAGCGCAGCAAGGTCTGCCATTTCATTTGAGGAGCCGCCTCATGCGTAGGCCAGCAGCGCTTTGATGACCTTGCGCTCAGCCACGGCCTTGAATGCGGCGGTGATTTCATCCACCGAAAAGCGGTGCGTGATGAAGTCCGCCGAGGTGAGCCTGCCCTCTCTAATCCACTGGCAGAGAGCAGCCTGGGATTCCTTCTCATAGCGGCGTGTGGGCCACTGATGCACGAAGAGGTTGAAGTTGAAATCCGCCTTCGCTTTGTCGATGTGCAGCACGCCATGCGTGAGCACACCGTAGATGCAGTGCGAGCCCCCACGGCGCAGCAACGGCAGCCCCTGCTGCACGATGTCCGGGTGGCCCACGGCATCGATGACGGCATCAAGCTTCTTGCCACGAATCTTGGAAAGCTCTCCGATCTCCAGGTCTCCGGGGGCAAAGGCGGCATCCGCACCAAAGGCCAGCGCCTTGGCCTGCTTGTCCGCATGCCGGTCCACGATGCCGATCCAGCCAAGGCCAAAGAGACGGCCGAGCTTCACAAAGCTGAGGCCCACCGGACCTGCGCCATAGATCAGCACATCGTCTCCGGGCTGGAGGTGGAAATCACGAAAGGCACCCAGCACCTCGCGCCAGGTGCACAGCAGCACGGCTTCCTCCGGTGGGATGTCGGCATCCACCCGAGTCTGAATCTCGAAGACCTCCACCCAGCCATGAGCCTCATCCGCCACGCCGTCAGCCACCATGGCGTCATGGTCATTGGCCAGCGTGAACTCACCAAAGCCGCCCCAGCCGGAATCAACGCCTTCCTTTTGCAGATCAAACACAAGCCCGCCCACAGCGCGGTCACCCACCTGGAAGTTTTTCACCTTCGCACCCACCTCCACCACGATGCCCACGCTCTCATGCCCGAGGGCAAAGGGAAACTTGTCCTCCATGCCGGGAAATTTGCCGGCGAGCAGTTCCGAATCCGTGCGATTGCACAGGCAGGCGCATTCCGTGCGCACCAGCGCCTGGTAGGGGCCCGGTTTCGGCTGCGGTGTGTCGAGGATGGCGAGTTCTCCCGGCGAGATGGCAATGACGGACTTCATGAGGCGCGGAAACTAAAAAGGGATGGAGACGTGAAAAGGGGGAAGTAAAAACACGCACAACTAAAAACGGGGCTGTCTTCAGGACGCAGCGAAAACCTCTTCCCCAGCAGGGGCATGGCCCGGCGCTCGGGTCCGTAAGTGGGCCGTGTTTGGCGTCCACAGCGTTTCACCGCGCCTCCCATTCCACGCGCTGCGAGCTTCAAAACTCACTCCGTCTCATCCGGCAGCGGCACATTTTGTTCCACCTTGCCGGTGCGTAGGCTGGGGACAAGCTGCGCCACGATGCGTGCCGTGCATTTCACGCCCTGGCAGCCGCTTTCATCCAGGCTGCTGCGCATGGCAGCCAGCAGCTCATGGAGCAGCGTGGCTTCATCGGCACCCGGCTTGGGGATGAGCAGGCACTCCACGGCATCCGCTGCGGTCTGCCGAAACTGAAAGGCCGCCATATCGGACCGGTGCTCCATCACAAAGAGAAAGCGGGTGCCCACAAACACACGGCGCTCCGGTGCCTTGAACACATAGGTCATGGTGCTGCGTCCGTAGATCTGCTCCACGCGCTTGAACGGCCAATGCTCATGCACAGGGCCAAAGCTCACGCGGTCATTGATGCGGTAGCGCAGCAGCGGCAGCGCCTTGTTGATCAGCGGCGTGGCCAGCGCGTGGTCTGAGAGCACGCCATCCGGCACCGGCTGGTCGGCGGCATCCACGGCCTCAAAGACCATCATGTCATCATGGCTGTGCAGGTGCTCCATGCCGCGCCACTGGCGGGCGATGCCCAGGGTTTCGCCGCAGCCATACATGTTGAAAACTTCGAGGCCAAAGGCTCTGCGGCAGAGATCCCGAATGCCAGGTGTCAGGGCATCCCCGCCGGCCCAGATGCAGCCACGATCCTGCGGTAGCTGAAGGTTGAGCTCCCCATTGAGCTGCGACTGCGCCAGACGCCCCATCACGGAGGCGTAGCCCATCAGCACGTCTGGCTGAATGCGCTGCACTTCCTGCAGGATCTCATGCCATGGAGAGGTGACATTGATCTTGTGATAACCGCAGAACAACTCGCCCACCCAAGGCCGCGTGGCCAGCATCGCGGCAGAGATGGACGGCGCTGTCGCGGTGACGAAAGCGATGGCCTTGAGACGCCTGCGAAACAACGGCAGCGGCGGCTGAGAGGCACTGTGCGGGGAGGCGGAATTGCGCAGATTTTGGCAGGCATGCCCCCAGTCGACAGCGGCGATGTCATGCGGGATCGCCAGCGCTGCCCCCGTGGTGCCGGACGTCATGCTCACCATCCAGCGGCCATGCAGCAGCTTGCCCCAGTTTTGCGGCTCGTTGAGAAAGGCCTCCAGCGCAGCGCGGCGCAGTCGCTTGTCCGGCACCATCTCATCCCAGTTCTCCACCAGCAGCTCCTTCGTCAGCGGCGGGATGTCCGTGATCTGGCAGCGCCCCACATCGACGCCCGCGAGGTGCCGCCGGTAAAAAGGGCTGACCTCCAGCGCATAGCGCGCCATGGCCCGCCAGCGGCGCTCCTGCAGCCTGAGCACGTCCGCACGGCTCATGAAATGGGCTTTCTTCACAGCCCTGGAGGCGCGTAGGAGGTTCAGCAGTCGGCTCATGGATACCCTGCTGTCGTCTGTGACAGCGTGCGCCGTCAAGCGCACTTAATCCACCGCGATCATGCTGTGCCGCGGGATCTCGCGCCACTTACCATCGTTGATGGCCCATTCCAACGGGCCAAACACCCACTCATTCGCAGCGATGGAGTCGCCCAGCCGCAGGCGCAGTTTGTCTGAGCCCGGCTGCGGGGTGACGACGACGTAGCTGTGGCGGTTGCTGCCTTCGGTTTGGAATTCGCAAAGCTTCCCGTCCACGGTGAATTTCAGGCGCTCGCTGCCGCTGGCCTTGGCGGAACGCAGTTTCACACTGCGGACTTTTCCGGTTAACTGCAGTACGCCTTCGAGAGTGACGGCGGTTTTGTTGGATGGGAGAGTGATGGGTTTGTTGTCCCACACAGTGTGCTTGTCCCCCAAAGTCAGAAGCAGTCCGTTTTCGATCTTGCCGGTGATTTTTCCATCGGCCAGTTCGCTTTCCAAAGTCTTGCGCAGAGCGTCGATGGCGTTGGCCTCAGGAAGGTCACCCGCTTTGGTGGCTTCCTTCAGGGCTGGCTCCAGATCACGGAAATACTGGCCCTTGGCTGCCGCAAGGGCGTCCCGGTGCATGGTCCGCGCGGTGATGAGGTTTTGCCGTTTGAAATCCACGGTGACGGCTGCGCCACTGGCCGCCAGCTTTTTCGCCTCGTTGATCTGATTGGCCTCTTCGAGTGCGCCCGCCTTGATGGCATAGGCAAGAGTGCGATCCAATTCATCCAACAAGCGCTTGGAGGCCGCAGCACGGCTCTGCTGATAGCGCGCCTGGGCTCTGGCGGCTGAGGGAGACTTGAAGACGGGCTCATCCGCGCTGAAGCCCGGGCTGATGCCCAGAGCAAGGATCAAGAGGGCGCGGAACATGGACAGCAGCAGGCTGGCGGCAGGTGAATTCATGGCAAAGGTCGGTTGGTATTGGCTCAAAGCGCGCCAGCCTATCGTAATCGCGGGAAATAAGGCAAACCAAAAATTGCGAGTAAGCGCCCGCGCTTTTTCCTTACCAGAGACTGACAGGCAGACCGCGACTGCCCCACCCCGCGCAGGCGGGCCAGAGTGCGCTAGGCCACTTGGAACTCCCGAACCTCATCTTCTGTGCCGAGGATGGCAGCTTCAGCCGTGGACTCGCCGACGATTTTCTCATACCAAGCCTGCTCTTCGGCTGTGAGCTGCCGTTCTTCCTGTCCAGTCAGCCTTTGCGCAAGCTGCCAGGGCTCCATGTGATAAACGCTGTCCTTACGCCAATAGTCAGGAGCATTCAGCAGGCGGCTTCGATAACGAAGAATCAAGAAGCGCGCCTCGACCGGACCCACCTCGCAGAGGTGAGTGAGGCATTTCAGCAGGATATGCCAGTAGGCGGTGAAGCTGCTTGTCATAAGTCGATGTTAAGCGCAGGTGCAGGCTTAAGCAAGCGCGCTGCTGTTGCGGAATGGATGCTGATCTGGTCCGCATCAGCCATGGCAACGCGCTGCTGCCAGAAGGCCGCCACCGGCCCGCAGACCAGATCGTAGAATGAATTCGGTCCAGAGCGCCCGTGTCCGTCAAGCCCCTGGCGGCAGTGGAACACAAGACTCCAGAAGTCCTCTGCATCCCGATCTCCACGGACAAATGAAAGCGATTCCAACTGTGCTGCCCGATCTCTGTCCAGCGTATAAGCCAGCACGCACCCTTGAGCCTTCGAGTTTCCCCGCGCGATTTCTACTTGAGCAGCCTGCCAGGCCCATGACTTGGCCTGATCCAACAAGGTGGTGGTGTAAAAGCCGATACCAAAATCTGTGTTGCTGCGTCCATACGAAGGCTTGATTCCACTGGCCAGCGAAGCCTTGTGCTGCTGAAGCGTGCCATGATAAAGGATGATAGGCTGATTGCTCCAGACGGCGGGTGTATTGAACGAAGCAGGAAGCATGGTGAAAAACTGAGCAGGATGCGAAAAACTTCAACCCGGGATCAAGCCCAAGTCCGCCCTGCGCGCCGATCTGCCTTCCCCTTCCCCCCGCAATCCATGCGCAGTCTCTCCCCACTTCCGCACTGGAAATCTGCCCGTTTCTTGCTTTGTAAAGAGCCCCCATGCTCCGCACGATCTTCGAATACCTCCTCTGGCCCCTGATCCTCACCGCCGCAGTGATCCCTACCGGGATCGGCATCGCCAGTGGTCACGGCCCGCTGGCCTTCAACATCACCTACTTCAGCCTCGCGGCGCTGCTGTATGTGCTGGAGCGCGTGTATCCGCATGAGAAGCGCTGGCTGGATTCTGACGGGCAGGAAGTGCAGGACTTTGCGCACACCGCCTTCACCAAATCCTTCGTGCAGTTGCTCATCATTTCAGCCACCTGGCTGGGCCTTGCCTCCGTGGTAGGCGGGGATCTGGGCACGGGGTACTGGCCGAATCACTGGCCCATGTTCTTCCAGGTCGTGCTCGGCCTCGTCATCGCCGAGTTTGGGCTGTACTGGGCGCACCGCATCGCCCATGAATGGATGCCGCTGTGGTGGTTCCACGCGGTGCATCACAGTTCCAAAAAGCTGTGGTTCTTCAACACCGGGCGCTTCCACATCGTCGATACGCTCAAGAGCGCCATCTTCTCCGCCCCGCTGCTGGCGCTGGCCGGGGCACCCCAGAGCGTGGTGCTGTGGTTCGGGGCCATCACCGCCTACATCGGCTTTCTCACGCACGCCAACATCCAGATGCGCTTTGGCTGGCTGAACTACATCTTTAACACCCCCGGACTGCACCGCTGGCACCACTCCATGGACCTGCGCGAGGGGAACAAAAACTACGGCGAGAACCTCATGCTCTGGGATCTCATCTTCGGCACCTTCTATGACGACGCCAACCGCCGCCCGCCGGTGGAGATCGGCATCAAGTCCGCCATGCCCCGCACCTTCTGGGGTCAGGTGGTGGAGCCTTTCCGCTGGCATAAATTTCAGTCCTCCGCCAAAGCAGGCACCCACAAGCACGAGTTGCTGTGAAAAAGGACCGCACGCCCCCCTGAAAACGACTTGCTGCCCTTCGGTGCCCATGCGAAGCATCGCACCCCGAACAACGCGCCCGTAGTTCAACGGATAGAATGGTGGTCTCCGAAGCCGCATATCCAGGTTCGATTCCTGGCGGGCGCACCAGCCGGAAAACGGCTGGAACCCTTGTAAATCAGAGGGTGTAGCGCAAAAACGCACTTTCGCATCACCTCTTTAGGAGCGGAAGACCAGAGTGCCTCCCGCTGCCTCTCGACAAAACGTGCGGGGAGAGGGATAAGTGAACGTTCCAGGGTGCCTGGAGTCGTAATTCCCACCCGATGCACTTGGTTTTCCGGCTGAACCGCTCACGCAGATTCCCCACGCGCACGCTCGCCGTGCTGCTGGTGGGTGCGTTGCTGCGGCTGACGGCGGCGGGGCAGGCGGCACCGGATTATGTGGAGGGCGAGGTCATCGTTACTTTCAAGGCCACGGCCACGCTCGCCAGTGCGACGGCGAGGCTGAACAAAAAGTCGCTAGGCTTCGCGCGGCATTTTGCGTGGCTTTCCGGCAAGCGCCACCGCCAGACGGGCCTGGTGCGGAATGGGACCAGGACGACGGCGGCGCTGATCGCAGAGCTGAAAAACGACCCGGAGGTGGAGACAGTGGAGCCGAACTACCTGCGCCATGTCTCCGCCAACCCGAACGACACGCGCTTTGCGGAGATGTGGAGTCTGCAAAACACCGGACAGAGCGTGAATGGGACACTGGGGACGGCGGGGGCAGATGTGAAGTTCCTGCCCGCACGCGCGATGGTGCGGACGATCAACCCCGCGCAGGTGGTGGTAGCGGTGGTGGACACGGGCGCGGATTACGTACATCCTGACCTGGCCGCAAACTTGTGGGTGAACAGTGGTGAGATAGCAGGCAACGGGATTGATGATGACGGCAATGGCTTCATTGATGATGTGAACGGCTTTGACTTCGTGGGCAGCACCGGTGCGCCGACGGACTCCGGCAACCATGGCACGCATGTGGCGGGCACGATTGCGGCGGTGGGGAACAATGCGCTGGGCACCGTAGGCGTGAATGAGCGGGCGCAGATCATGGCCTGCAAAGTGTCCTCAGACGGGAACACGATCAGCACTGCGGCGGAAATCGCGGCGTTGCAGTACATCGCGCAGATGAAAGGCCGGGGCGTGAACATTGTGGCGGTGAATGCCTCCTACGGCGGGAGCAATAGCAGCAGTGCCGAAAGCGCGGCGATCCAGGCTCTGTCGGATGTGGGCATCCTGTTCTGCGCAGCTGCAGGGAACGCCGGTGCTAACAACGACACGACGGCGGATTACCCCGGCAACTACCGGCTGGCAAACATGATCGTGGTGGCGGCAACCGACCAGAATGATGCGCTGGCCAGCTACTCGAACTATGGAGCCACGAATGTGGACCTGGCGGCACCGGGGTCGAACATCCTTTCGTTGCAGCCATCGACGGTGACGTTTCAGGCCGGGGGCACGACGTATGCCACGGCGCCCTTCCTTTACACAGGCCTGGCGCCGGGCGTGAGCGGCAGCCTGGTGGATTGTGGTATCGGCAACCCTGCCGATTTCCCATCGGCGGTGCGCGGCAACATCGCCCTGATTGCCCGTGGCACGCTGACCTTTGCCACCAAAGCGGCGAATGCAAAGGTAGCGGGTGCCACGGCGGTGATCATTTATAACAACGCCACAGGAAGCATCAACGGCACGCTGGGCGGCGCGGGGGCGTGGCTACCAGTGCATGCCATTTCACAAGCGGATGGCCTGGCGATCAAGGCGGCTCTGCCGAAAACAGGGACGCTTTCCATCACGGGCAACTACCAGTTTCTCGATGGCACCTCCATGGCCACGCCGCATGTGACGGGGGCCGCAGCCCTGGCGGCGACGAACAACCCGGAGGAAACCATGACGCAGCGCCGCCAGCGCATTCTAGCTGCTGTGGATGCCAAGGCCGGGCTCAGCGGCAAAGTGGCCACGGGCGGACGGTTGAACCTGCTACGCGTGGTGGATGCCAATCAGAACAGCGTGGCGGACTGGTATGAGTATTTGAGCTCGCTCTTCCCTGCCCTGACGACCGCATCGCCATTGGCCAACGGGATGACTGGAGCAACCTATAGCCAGACCTTTGCGACAGCTGGTGGCACGGCACCTTACAGTTACGTGATCGGCAGTGGCTCGTTGCCGGCAGGACTCAGCCTCAGCAGTGCGGGAATCCTGAGCGGGACGCCGACTGCAGCGGGGACTTTTTCGTTCACCGTGCAGGCGACGGATGCCGTCGCACTGACCGCCCAGCAATCCTACAGTTTGACGATTCAAACGCCGCTCGAGGTATGGACGACGACCCATTTCACGGTGGCCGAGCAGGCAGCCCCAATGATTAGCGGCATTCTGGCGGACCCGAACCACAACGGCCTGCCAAATTTAATTGAGTATGCGCTGAACCGGAACCCGAAGGCCGCCAATTTCTCCCCGCCAATTAGCATCGGCTGGCTAACGAACAACGGCAGCACCTTCCTGACGGTGTCCTACACCCATCTGCTGAATGGCACCGGCATCAGCTACATCGTGGAGGCATCCCAGGACCTCCAGACGTGGAACTCCGGCAGTCTTTACACGCAGGTGGTGAGCACCGTCGATGACGGCAACGGCATCACGGAGACGGTCACTGTGCAGTTGCTACAGCCGCTGAGCGTGACGCCGCACTTGTTCATGCGGCTGCGAGTGACGCAGCCGTGAAGCGCGCAGGAACCCCACCCTTTCGGGAGAACGAACATTCATAGCCACCGATTGATTCCTGCAACATCTCCACGACTAAACCAAGAGGAGCCGAACATCCAAGAGAGCATGGCTGCGAGGAACGAGCCAACCAATGCCCCTGTGGCTGAACAAGCACGGCTTTCACTGTGCCATTCAGACTTAGCACGATGTGCTTCGCCCGACACAATGATCTCTCCACCACCATTGAGTCAGTCTAGTTCACTCCCCGTTTGAAGTCTCGGATCGCGCCGGGCAGGAATGTGCCCTCACGGCTGAGACTCCACTAAGGCGTCGAAATGCTACGACTGGTGGTCACATTGCGGAGAGGCGCGTAACTGTAGCCCGACAGTGTCAGGCCGGTGACGGTGAAAGTGAAGGTGCCGCGCCTCGTAGTGCGTGTGGAGGTGAAGGCGACTGTGCCATTGCGCCCGGTGGTTCTGGATGCCGTTCCGGTGGTGAGGCCGCTCCATTGCCCGGTGACGGTGGCATTGGGCATGAGTGCACCGTTTTGATTGCGCACCGTGACGGTGGCGGTGGCGGCATAACCCTGCCTTGAACTGCTGAGGCTCATCGTTATGGCCGCCACATAAATGACGTTGTTGTTCTGCACGATGATGGTGACGGTATCAGCGACGGAGGAGAGGCCGCTGTTGTCCACCACGACGAGTGACGCCGTGTAGGTGCCGGGCGTGGTGTAGGATTTCACCGGATTGGCCAGCGTGGAAGTGGTGCCATCACCGAAATCCCAGTCGTAGGCCACGATCGTGCCATCTGGATCATAACTGCCTGCGCTTGAGAAATTCACGGCGAGAGGCGACGTGCCGGAGGTGGGCGCGGAGGCATCGGCCACCGCGATCGGTGCCATGCCATTCACCGGCACAACGGTACCCGTGAGGTTGAACTGGCCAATGCTGCTGTAATCGTCGTAGGCCGTGAGGGAATCGCCCGTGCCGATGCCATCCACTGCCAGGTAATAGGTGCCCTGCGGGAGCGTGGTGCTCAGGGATGCATCCATCGTGGTGGGATTGGCCGAGCTGACCAAATTGCCAAGCCCATCATAGAGAGCGAGCTGGATGTCGAGATTGGGAGACGGTGCCGCTGGCGCGGCCGTGAAGCTAACCAGTCCCGCGCCCGTGGTGAAGGAGAACAAGTCCGCATCCGTGCGCCGCTCGATGATGCCGCTAGCGCTCAAAGCCGTGCCGGAAAGTGCCGTGGCATTCACGGTGCTGTCCCCATGAGCATCCGCCCGGTAGCCCACAACGCCAGCGATGATGGCCGTGTCATCCTGCAGATTGTTGGCAAAGGGGTAGTTGCCTTTGCTCCATTGGACGACGTCCTTGTAGTAGCCCACACCCATGATGGGTGCCCAGTTCGCGTGCCCTTCGTAGTATCCCACGGCCGCCACGGTGTCGTGCGCCACCTGTCCGTCGTGGCTCAGGTTGAAGGTGTGTCCAGCCTCATGGCTGGTAGCCTCGGCGGTGTATTTCGCATTGCCATTCCCAAGCTGGGCGGTGAAAACGAAGCAAGGCGTGTCCGAGTTCCAGGAGAACGAGTTCAAATAAGCCACACCGCCCGCGCCCGCTCCAAACCAGTCATTGCTGCTGCCGCCGATGCACACCCGCACTCCGAACTGGGTGTCCGTGGAAGTCGTCTTGCGCAGAGCCTCCAGGCCAGGGTCCTGGGTGGTCACGTCCACATCAAATGCCGCGTAATCCTCGGCCACGCGCTGCCAGATCGAATAGATGTTGTCGAGTTCCGTCTGCGAAAAGGCGGTGCTCACCGTGGCGTCGGTCGTGTAGGGCGGCGTGACGATGTTCGCTCCGCCGGTATAGCTGGTATTCCACGAGGTGCCGCTGGTCGTGTGGCCGTCGAAATCCAGATAAATCACCTTGGAGGCCCCAGCCTTGCTGTGCAGGGAAAAGGCATTCGTGACCGTGATCGCCGTCGCCGTGGTGCCGCCGGAGGCCGTTGCCGCACTGGCTGCAGCCGCCTGCAGCGGCAGGAGTCCCTCGCAAACGAAATGCAGTCGCCCCTGGCGGTCAGACCGCAGGGATTTCTCCTTCTGGCAGATCGCTGTCAGTTCGGCAGCGCTGCGATCATACCAAGCAGCCACCTCATTGAGCCTGGCGCCGAGCAGTGCAGGGATCTGCTGAGAACGACCATTTTGATTCAGGTTCTGTGCCGGAAACGATTCGCCACGATGATTCGTTTGGGCTTGGAGCGATGCAGTGATGCAGCAGGCCGACAAAACAAGGGCGTTGAATAGCTTGATATTATTCATAAAAAATAAGTAAACAAAATTGCTAAATGAAAGGCAATGATGTTATTTTTTGCGATGAGGTAACCCTTCCGGCTGACAGCATTCAGGCGGATTTTTCAAAGAATTGTCCACTTCGTGTGTCACCATGAATGAAGGTTCGCATTGTGGGACTTTCCCAGCCAACCCAACTCATGAAATCGATACCCATCCTCTGCCTCTGCGCCTTGTTCACCCTTGGGGCAAACCCAGCTCGCGCTGATGGCCCCACCCACGCCAAGGTCCAGACTCTCGATGCAACGGCCAAGGAGGTGAGCCGCACGATGGTCAGTGACTCCATGATGGGGCCGCGTGACACCCTCGTGTTCTACCGGTTCGCCGCGCAACATGCGGTCCTGGCGCTGCGGATAGGCAACCAGTCGGAGAAATTCCCCGTCACGGCGACCGTCCACCTGTTTGCGGAAAGCGTGGACGCCGAAAAACTTGATCAATGGATCAACAACAAGCATTCAGACGGACTTTTCCCCGAGGTTCCCGAGCCGACATCAAGTCACCAACTCTCGGAGGGAACCTGCAAGGTGTCATCCTATGCAAAAAGGGGTCATCGTAATCATGGTGGCGTGGCCTATGACGACTTCACGGTCAAGTTCAAGGTGGATGCCTTCGAACAAAAGGGGTTATTCACGCTCAAAGCCTTTACCGGCGATGCCAGCGTGATGATCAAGCAAGAAGCAACACGCTGAAGTGCGACTGGCTGCGTTTCTTTACCCGCCTTACCTGGGGGGCATGTGGAGGCGTTCTTTCGCTGTTTGCTCGTTCAACTCAGCGAGACTCTTTTATTAACCCGGCAATAAAGCGCTGCGTGTTTGCAGTAGAGTCGCAGCGCACTCATCGGCGGTAATGAAGCCCCCTGCCCCCGTGTAGCGGGTCCAACGGGCAGTGTGCAAAAGGGCTATGGAGGCCACCGCAAAGTGGTCGCTCAGTCGGGAGTTAAGCGGCATGAAATGAGTCGTGAGCACAGCCGCATTTCGGCTGCGTGCCGCCTCCCAACTTTTGCCTTACCTCAGCAAGACTTACACAAACATGTGCGACATTCTTGGAGTAACCCAATTGTAAGCAAAAGGATAAATACACCGCGATATTGAAGAACACGCATATAACTTATTCTACACCCTCTGCTCAGCTTACTTTAGATCTACTTTTGGCTGAACATTCGACATGCTTTTTAATTTTTGGAGTAACCCATTTTTATGAAATGAATAATACCACCACGATATTGAAGAACACGCATAACATCTATTCGACCGCACCAAGCATGGGCCGTCATGCACCACTGGCAGCGGCAACGCACGATGCAGCACAGCGCTTTGAAAAGCTCGCGCAGCGGATCCCCGCTCGCCACTCCCACGGCGGCACGGAGATGGTACTTCTCCGCGAGCCAAGTTTGGGTGAGCGCCCTTCTCAATTTATTATTGAGACTTGTATAATAGACTGACGTTAAGGCCAAAGTTCGGCTTGGGCGAAGCAGGCGGTGAGGATTCTGTGTCTGCGGCGCATTCTTCGCAGTGCCGCTGTCGCTTGCATAC
>JAIXYN010000024.1 GCA_027490195.1 Verrucomicrobiaceae bacterium
CATGGACGGACGGGCTATCGCCACGTCCATCCTACGTCCCAGCATGGAGCGCCGGGCCTGATGCTCTGCTTGGAAAACAGACCTGTTCCTTCAGACTCATTTTCAACTGTCCTGGGTATCACCACAGTCCACACCGCATGTATTGCAGTACCTGCTTCAGCAGGTTCCAGGCGCGTCACCCAGAGCCAGATATAGGACTACATCGCCCGCAGTAAACAGCGTCATCAAAAAGCAGCAGTATCTCAGGGAAAGGTTTGCAGCTTTTTCCCCGGCAGCAGAAACATGCGCCCAGCCTCATTGCAGATCAGCAGATTCGGCCCGTTCCCACCGAGCATCGTCCCCACCGCACCCGTTTCATGCGCGCCACCGGGTTGAATGACTTTCCCATTCTCATCCTGAAAAGTCAGCGGCCTCGCGAACTTCATCTTCGCATTCGTGCCCGTGTTCAGCATCACCAGCGGCGTCCCTAGCGTCTTCTTCAGCTTGGTCGGCAGCGCAGAATCCACCAGTCGGCCGATCAATCCTCCCACAACTGGATTTTGTCCCAGCGCCGCCATCGGATAGCCCGTGGTGCGATCTGGAATCGAACACACCCGCCCGGTGCCAATGACAAAATCCAGCTTCCCATCCTGGTTCCAGTCAAAGAAGTCCAGCTTGCAGCGCCCGCTCATGCCACCAACTCCGCCGCTCGCGCCAATCGGTTTGCCGTCTTCAAGCAGCAGCTTGCCACCATCCTCCACGTTGCAGTCATCAATGCGCCAGTAGAGATGGAAGTGATCGTCACCATCCACAATGG
Source organism: Verrucomicrobiaceae bacterium (assembly GCA_027490195.1). Lineage (GTDB taxonomy): Bacteria > Verrucomicrobiota > Verrucomicrobiia > Verrucomicrobiales > Verrucomicrobiaceae > Prosthecobacter. The sequence goes on from JAIXYN010000024.1 coordinate 797, forward strand.
CCAGCGCCACACGTTCGCCGATCTTCGCCAGCGCAGGCCTGCAGCGCCACATGCCATGCAGGTCAATGCCATCACAGTACAAGGGATGCGCTGCATCCAGCTTTGGCTCCGTCTTGCTGCCACGATTGAGATAGATCAGGTAATTGCCCGTGATGTCGCCAGTAACGAGGTCTGGCAGCGCATCTCCATTCCAGTCGATCACATTCGGCGAGAGATACCCCCATCGTGCCTCCTGCAATCCCTGCAAGCTCCCGGCATAGCCCGCCTGCACCTGAATCTCACTCCCAGCGGCTCGCACCCGTGTCGCAGGCAGAAACTTCGGCTCGTCAGTGCTGCCTATGTTTTTGAAGAACAGCACAAAACCCTCTGAATTGCCCGCCAGAATGTCCAGCACCCCATCACCATCCCAGTCCACCGTCGCCGGTGAAGGCAGAGTGCCTGCATAAAGGTCTGCATGCTCCTGCAGCACGGAAAACGGCTCAGCATACACCGGCGCACCCGCCTTCGTGTACCTCCCGGTGAATCTGTAGTAGTAGAGCGACCCTTCACCACACGCGATCAGCCCGCCACCATACGCACTCACGCTCGGATTGATGCTCGGATGCCGCAGCGCATTGCCATCCTCGCCCGCTATGAGTCGCTTCGCTTCCAGATCAAAACCGCTCTCTGCCTTGTTGTGGTAAAACACCAGATTTCCCTGTCGTGATCCCGTCACCAGCTCGCGCTCATGGCCTTCGCCGAGGTTCACGCCTGTAATGCCGTGCATGGAGAAATACACCTCATTCTTCGTCTTCGTGATCTGCTTCGCCTCCCCTTGGGCCGTGACGCCCATGAGGTAACGATAACGCAACTCTCCCACCGCGATGCCCGATGAGTTGTAGGGCCGCCATTCCTCCGTGTTCGGACTGCCCTCTGCCCCTTTGCCACCATTCGACATTTCGAAGGCCAAATCATAGCTGCCGTCATCATTGAGCAGCACTCCCAGACTTCCGGGTGACTTCACCGTCTTCGGCAGTTTCGCCCGCTTCGTTTCACGAAACTCCAGCTTCTCCCGATCAAACTCGGTCGTCACTAGTTCTTCTTTGTCGATCCAAAGGCCGATGATGGCCCCGTCCTTCCGCTGAAACACACTGCCCTTGTCCTTAAACGCGCATTTCACCTCCACCGGCTGCGCAAACACCGGCGCACCAGTTTCTGCCGTATCCACCCACCGAAACAAATGCACCGCCTGCGGCCCTCCATAACCCGCCACAAACAAATCGTCCTCCTTGCCTGCAAACACCCGCGCATGCCCGAGCACATGATGATTCAGATTCACCAAGGCCAGCGGCCCTCGTCCGTTCGCTGCTGCTGACGGCAGGGCCCGCGTGTCCGGCGGCAGATGGGGTTCAGCTGCAAAGCCAGTCGCAGCGAAGAAAACAATGCTGAGAGTGATCTTCGCTTTCATGCAGGGAAATCACTTCGCTGGTGGCGGAGTCAGCTTGCACGACTGCCAGGCCAGAAAGCGCCACTGCCCGCTCTCCAGACGCCACACAGCCAAAAAGGCCAGCGTGGGCTCGATGGTGCCTGTGGGTGTGCCGATCTTCAGATTGGCGCTGCCTGTCATCAGTGCGATGCCCGGTGCGGGGAAGGTGAAGTTGCGCTCCACATAGTCGATCGCCTGATACTTCGTGGTGCCTTTGAGCAGCGCATCAATGAACGAAGTCTTCGTGTCCACCACCCCGGAGGAGTGCGCATAGCGCAGCTCATCGGAGAATATCGCGCTGAGCTTGTCGCGGTCAGGCGATTTCATCGCGGTGACTCGGGCATCATCCGCCGCCTTGACAGCGGCAAGGGGGGCGTCCTCGGCGAAGGCGATGAAGCTGACGAGGCAGATCAGGGAGGTGAGCAGTGTTTTCATGGAGCAGGTGTTATAGCAGTCAGTTGTTTAACAATAAAATTCCAGATGTCATCATAACCCTCGGTGGGTTGACCCGGATACTTCACATGGCAGGTGGCCCCCGTTGCAAGCGCAAGCTTCTGAAAACCCACTGCCCATGCAGGAGAGTACAGGTCGTAGTTGCCTTGCCCGATGGTGACACGCTTTTCGGACTTCTTCCCCTTGGCGTCGGTGGTCGTCTCGATGATGTCTTCCGGCTTCGCTCCCACGCGTCGTGCGATGACATCATCCAGTTTCAGCAGGATGATTTGCTGCGCCTCTGCCTTGTCAGCAAATGACGCCAGTAGAACGGCGGAAGTAACAAGGAGAGCTCGGAGCATGGCAGGCAGGAAGAAGTGTAATGAGGTAAGACACCTTGTCATTGGGCGGCCTGCTTCAGCACAAAATCCACCAGCTCCTGGCACTCGAAGAACGACGGCCCCACCTTATGCCCTTCGCCAGGGACGACCTTCACCTCGATCTGCCCGCCACCAGCAGCGTAGCGTTCTTTGAGCAGCCCAGTGTTCAACTCATACGGCACCACGACATCGGAGTCGCCATGCACCACAAACATCGGCACCTTTTTCTCCAGCAGCCCCTTCAGATTGTCCACTGGATTGAACTCACTCAGTTTCGCTACGAGCTCATTTTCCGGCATGCCAAAGTCAGCCAGAGTCTGCGCCTTGGAATTCTTCAGCGGCCAGCTCGCCAGATTGCACACGGGATAGATCCCCACCCACGCACGCACCTTCTCAGGATGCCGAAACGCCCACGCCAGAGTCATCATCCCGCCCCGGCTCTGCCCCAGTAGGATCGGATTCGTCGAATAGCCGCGTTTAACCATCTCCTCATAAAACAGCGTGAACTTTGCCGTGCTCGCCGGTGCGCCGCGCACTTCGCCCAGATCGTATCCCGCAATACTAATGCCCGCTTTCATGAAAGCCACGGAATACATCTTCCGCCCAAAGAGCGAGACACCATTCAAGGTCGGTGCATACCAAAGCCACGGCTTGCCTGCCGCAGGCTTGGGCGCGGCATAAAGAAAAGCCTTGTGCCCGTCGATCTCAAAAACCTCCGCCGTTTTCGGCAGAACTTCCTGGGCGATGACGGACAGTGTCAGACTGGCGTTAAGAATGAGGAGGGTACAGATATTCATGAATGGAGTTAACGAGCATCTTGTTTCCGAGTCATCATTGAATCGGCCGCCTCCTTTTTATTTCCTGGTTTCAAACGCCCGGAAGTAATGCAGCACCGGGTAGTCGTATCGATTGCCGAGTGCCTCCTTGAGCTTGCTAAGGCTTTCCAGGCCATGTTCAGCCGCTGCCGCACGTAGTTCGTCCTCTTCTTCGGCAGTGAAGTAGTCGCGCGGATTTGCCTTCAGCTCGCCCTGCTGAATGGCCTGTGCCAAGTGATTGTGAATGGTGCTGACGACAAGACTTCGCAAAGAGGCAATCCTTTCCGCACCGTGCCCTTGGCGGTGCAGGCGCAGAGTTTCCAGCACGGTGCCGGTGAGTCCGTCCTCGCTCTTCATCTTTGGCGGCGGTGGCGGCGGAGCCTCCTCGGCAAAAGTGAGTGCTGCATGCGTTTTCAGCCACTGTTGGATCACCCCAATAAATGCCGCTCCATAGTCGGCGAGCTTCTGGTTGCCCACGCCGGGGATGGCAAGAAAACTCTGTTCTGTTTGCGGGTACTGACGGCACATGTGACGCAGGCTGGCATCCCCAAAGACGACATAGGGTGGCACTCCGTGCTCATCGGCAAGCCTTTTGCGCAGCGCGCGCAGTTCCTCGAATAGCGCCTCGTCACAGGCGATGCTGCCCGCCTTGGCGACTTTCGCCGTGCTCGTGCCGGCTTTCACCGCCACGGGCACGCGCGTCAGCATGACCGGCGTGCGGTTCATGAGCGTGGCCAGCCCCTTCTTGGACAGGTTCAGTGTCTGAAAGGAATCAGCAGTGGCTTCGATATGCCCCAGTCGGATGAGCTGACGCCCCAGCGCGGCCCATTCCTCACGCGGCATGTCCTTGCCGATGCCATACGTGGTGAGTTGGTCGTGATACCATTTGCGGATCTTCTCCGTGTTCGCGCCCACGAGCACTTCGACCACATGGTTCAGCCCGGTGCTGAAGCCGCTCTTCTGCCGAATGCGGAAGATGCAGCTCAGCAGCTTTTGGGTCTGCGTGGTGGCATCCCAGCTCTCACGCGGTTGCAGGCAGATGTCGCACCCGCCGCAGTTGTCGCCCGGCCACTGCTCGCCGAAGTAGTCCAGCAGCGCCACACGGCGGCATTCCGTGCCTTCAGCAAAGTCCGCCATCATCCGCATCTGCTGCGCGGCCACCTCCGCAGCCTGCGCATCCGTCATTTCATCGAGGAACTTCAGGTTTCTCACCAGATCGCCGCGCGAGTACAGCAGCACGCACTCGCTCGGCAGGCTGTCGCGTCCGGCCCGGCCTGTCTCCTGATAGTAGCCTTCAATATTCTTTGGCAGATCACCATGAATGACATAGCGCACGTCCGGCTTGTTGATGCCCATGCCAAAGGCAATCGTGGCGCACACCACGTGCGCCTCATCACGGATGAAGGCCTCCTGGTTCGCCGCCCTCTCCTCCGGTTGCAATCCCGCATGGTAGGCCACCGCCTTCACTCCCTCCGCAGCAAGCGCCGCAGCCAGACTCTCCGCGCTTTTGCGCGACTGCACATAGACGATGCCCGCCTCATTCGGCCGCTGCCGCACAAAATCATATATCTGGCTCGTCGCCTTGACCTTTGGCAGCACGGTATAGCTCAGATTCGGCCGGTTAAAGCTCGCCAGGAAAACTTCCGGCTCATGCAGATGCAGCTGGCCGATGATGTCGTCACGCACCTGCTCAGTCGCTGTGGCCGTGAGCGCCAAAAACGGCACGCCCGGAAGAGCGTCGCGCAGCTGCCCCAGCGCGCGATACTCCGGTCTGAAATCATGTCCCCACTGACTGATGCAGTGCGCTTCATCCACCGCGACGGCGCTGACGTTCCAGCGCTGCAGATCGCTGATAAAGTCCGGCAGCATCACCCGCTCCGGTGCCACATACAGCAGCTTGTAATATCCATCATCCAGCCCCGCGCGCCGTCTCTGCGCCTCGCTGCCCTGGATGGAGGAATTGATGAACGTCGCCGCCACGCCGCTCGCCACCAGCGCATCCACCTGGTCCTTCATCAGCGCGATCAGCGGTGAAATCACCAGCGTCAGCCCCTCACGCGCCAGCGCAGGAAGTTGAAAGCACAGCGACTTTCCCGCGCCCGTGGGCAGGATCGCCACCACATCCCGTCCCGCCAGTGAGGCGTCCATGATCTCCCGCTGCAGCGGGCGGAAGCTGTCATAGCCAAAGGTTTGCTTCAGCAGCGGGGCGAGGTCGGCGTAGCTCATGGTAAAGGCACCCTCAGTGTGTGAGGCCCGGCTTCAATTGCCAGTCGAAGCTACACCGCACCGCAGCACTTTTTGAACTTCTTTTCAGAGCCACAGGGACAGGGGTCATTGCGGCCCACTTTGGGTGCGTCACGGACGACAGTGCTCGGCTCCGTCATGGTAGAATCCAGAAGATAAGATTCCCAATCCACTTCTTCGTCTTCGTCACCGACCTCGTCTTCGTCATCTTCCCCCTCCTCCTGCTCATCGGTTTCCGTCCAATTGGCCCACCATGACGTCTCTTTGACGGTGTCTTGAATCAGCCCTGTGGACTTTTTCCAGTCATCATCGTCTCCGTTGCTGGCAGCTCGGAGGATTTCGTCAAAACCATAGTAATAGGGATCGCACAAGTCATCATCAATCGCTTTTTGAATCAGCGGTATCGTACTGGCAAATCCGAGCTCGGCGCAGAACACCGTCCAGCAGTCCCAGATGATCCCGGGCACACGTTCCAGCTTGCCGCCAAGCAGTTCAGTGACGTAGGTTTCCAAAACATCGCGGGTTATTTTCCCCTCCACCAGCATGCACTGGTAACATCTGGTCACAGTGCAGCCGCGTACATAGTCAGCGGCGTTTTGGTTTTCCACCAGCGCTCGCAGCGGTCTATCATCGCCGTCATAAACGCTGGCCAGGATGTTGCCCATGTCCTCCGTGATCATGTCCGAAAAAATCGCATCGAGATCCTCCTCAGGCCCCCCAAGCAAAGTGCAAAGTGGCTGGAAGGCTGCCGTCACACGAAACTGCGCCAGCAGGTAGGAGGCAAAGACCACCTGCTTCCAGTTGCCTGCTTTCACATAGTGTTTAGGCCGCTGGGCCGCATCTGTCAGCACCTCCAGCAGTGGGAGTGTCATCTCCTCCATTCTGTCGATCATCTCCTTGATGATGCTGTCAGGGTACGGACGCGGTGGAGCCTCCGCGAGGCGGGTGAGTAGTTCTGCGGGTGTGTCGGAGGTCGGCATGGTGTTTCGGGCTGCTGCTGTTTCACCTCTTTTCATATGCGAGCCCGAGCGGCTCAACTAGATTTGTTGGGCATCACCAAAGCAGGCATCGCCTTTTCAAAGAACGGAACACCCAAAGTTCACGGCACGGCCGGCAGCTGTTTCAGCCACGCCAGATTGAAAACATAATGGTTCTTGCTCGTGATGAGCTGGATGTTCCCATCCCGCGTTTGCGTCGCGGAAAGATAGCCACAAGGCTCCGCCATCGTGTCACTGAGCACACAGATGCCCCGGTCGATCATGTTGATGGACTGCTGCTTGCCCCAGGCGTGATCAGACGGCGCACCGGCCAGGTCTTGCCCTCATCAAAAGACACCGCTGCAAACATCCCATAGCCGGTGAACTCTCCGCTCTTCGACTTAAAGCGCATGCCTTTCTTATTTTTCCAATCTCTCCACTGATCGGTGAAGCTGCAAAGCAGAATGCCACCTCCATTTAGGCGGATCATCGCCGCACGCTGCACGCTGCTGATGGCTGGAAACTCACTGGCAGCGTAGGTCCACGTCTTGCCCAGATCACTGCTGTAACTGATCGGAGTTTTGAGATCAAACTTCGCCTGATCCTCAGGCGGATCATTGCGGCTGAAGGCCATGAGTCGTCCATCCGCCAGCTGTACGATCGGCGCATGAATGCCCGGATGACGAAACCCCGTGCCACCGGGCCGAAAATCACTCGGCTGTTGCTTCACATCATTGAAGGCCCACGTCTTGCCATCGTCATGGCTGAAGGCAAGGCTGCACTGCCGTGAGTCATTCGTGATGACCAGCGTGCCATCCGCGAGACGGATCGGTTGATTCCCAAACTCGCCCACCGGCTGCATGACCAGCGACTTGCTCCACGTCACACCATTGTCAGTGGAAGTGCGCACAAGATTCTCATCCCGGCCACGTGCAAAGTGAAACAAAGTTGCCTTTCCATCCCACCAGATCTTCGGGCCATGATCATTCACGTCGGCACCATCCCAGAAAGTCGATGCCTGTTCCCACTCGCTCGCGCCAAGTCGCAGCCGGCTCGCCACGTTACACAGCTCGCTGCCACCCTCATCCACGCAGGAGTACCACACCGCGAGCAGATCACCGTTCGGGCATTCCGCGATGCCCGGGCTGTGATTGTGCGCGGAAAACAGCGGGCCAAAAGAATCCGGCGCAATCTTCACAAAAGGCTTCGGCGCAATAAACACCGGCACATCCTGCGGTCCTCGTTCCATCTTGACGCTCTCCTGTTTCACCTGCTGCGCGTTCAATGGCAGCGCTGCAGGTGGCAGCGCTTTGCCTGAAGGCAGATCGCCCAGCACCACGCGAAATCCCACCTTGTCAGTCTTGGTCTGTGGCAGCCAGGCCGTGCGGTTCGCCGAGCGCAGCAGGCGCGCAAACATCGAGTGATGCCCGCCACGAATCACTCGAAAGTCCCCCGCACTGCGGCCCAGCGGATCAGTCTGCTCACCAGATTCATACGGCCCATACCAGTCCAGACACCACTCGGCCACGTTGCTGTGCATGTCATAGAGCCCCCACGGATTCGGTGCCGATTGTGCCACCTGCAGATTCTTGATCTTCTCATCTCGGTACTCCTTGGGCAGCGGTGCATCAGCGAAGAAGCGCGCACGCATCCCCGCCTTGTCTGGCCATGGCTGGAAGCCCTCAGGCAAGGCATCGCCGGTGTAAAACAAAGTCGTCGTCCCGGCCCTACAGGCATACTCCCATTCCGCTTCAGTCGGCAGGCGGTAGGTCTTCCCCTCCTTTTTGGACAGCCATTCACAAAACTGCTGCGCCTGATCCCAGCTCACACCATTCAGCGCATCGTCATCCTTGCCATTGCCCTGACGAAACGCCGGCTTGAACTGCCGATACTGCCCCAAGGTCACTTCCGTCGACCCCATATGAAACGCCTGCGTGATCGCGACACGGTGCGCTGGCTTCTCGTCCCAGTCCGCATCATCAAACTTTGCCGGATGCTTCGCGATCTTGTAATCCGCCGCCGGACCGTCCTGCCCCATCGTAAACGAGCCCGGCTCGATGCGAACGAACTTCATGCCGATCGAGTTGGTGATGGGCTCGGCAGCGTGCAGGGACGTCAGCAGGGCAAGGCTAAGTAGTGATAGAGTGCGTGTCATGAGTCGATTCCCAGTCTTGAAGTAGAGTGATCTAGAATAAAAATTTCAGCTACAGCTTCGATCCCGTCATCTTCGTCCAAGGACTCCACGCCCCCATCGCATGCTGCAGGATCTTTCGCTTCCAGATCTTGTTCCCGCACAACGCATACAGCGTGTCCTTGTCCTTCCCGCCAATTGCCACCGCCGTCACACGGCTGCGGTCCGGCACCGGCAGAATGATCTGCGTAGGGCCGTCATCCGCGCTGATCTGCACCCCGCTCTTTGTGGCGATGAACTGCCGTCCTTCCAGCGAGTAGCACACACACTCAGGCCCCGCGTCATCTTCCCAATCCGCCACATACAGATGGAAAAAGCGCTCCTTATTTTTCAGCGTGCCATCTTCATCAATCTGATAGCTGTATGCCCACTTCGAGTGCCCTTCCGCCACAGTCAGCAGCCATTGATCCGGCCGATACGCCATCCCCGTCGCAAACTTGATCCCTTTACCCACCTGCGTCTTCTTGCCCTCCTTGATCAGCCACACCGTGCCCTCCTCCTTCGGCTTTTCGCCATTGGTGGTCACATACAGAGCGCCATTCGGCATCGCCAGAATCGAGTGCCCCAGAATGCCCTCCATCACCACGCTACCCGCACCACTGGTATCAAAGCTCATCAGCTTCCCCGACTTTTCGGAGATCGTGTAAATCTTCCCGTCTGCACCCATCGTCACACAATGCGCATTCGTATCACCCGCAAACTCGCTCACCTTCCCATCCAGCCCGATGCGGTGAATCTTGTTGTTCGACGTGTCTGCAAAGAACACCTCACCGCTCGAACTGCACGTCGCCCCGCGCGTGCTTTTAAAGCCCTCCGCCAGCAGCTCCCATGCTTCTCCGGGAACAATGACTTCCTGCGCACGCGGCGCGCTCGGCCCCGCCTTCACACGCTCCGGCCAGCCCTTCCACAGGAAAGCCATCGCCTCCAGATAGTTCTCCGCATACCCCGCCACATGCCGTCCCTCGATGCTGCGAAACTGGTAGTCATAGCCCGAGAACTTCAGCGCCTTGTCCATCTCCAGATCAATCAGATACCAGTCACCCGCGCAGTTCTCCATGTCATGCGTCGCCGTGGTCAGGTAGGCGCGGATCGGCTTCGCCTCAAACTTGCGCACCATCGTCGGAAACTCATGCCCCCCACGAAACGCCACCCAGCTTCCGCTCGCCGCATACACCCGGCTGAAGGCCTCAGGCCGGTGCCATGCCGCCGTGAAAGCCGCAATGCCACCACTGCTCCCGCCCGAAATGCACCGGTCATTGCCATCCGTGGACAGCTTCAAATCAAAATCCTTCGCTACAAACGGCAGCAGCTCATCATTGAGGAATCGCACATTCTCATCGCCCACACCATCATACTCCAGATCACGATTCCGCCGGTCCATCGTGCCCTTCATCGGCGCAGGCAGCGTGCCCGGCTTCACAAACACACCAATGGTCACCGGCATCTCCTTCGTGGCGATCAGCGTCTCCAGGAAAGTCTTCTCCCGCGCATTGTAGCCATCCGTCTTCACATACACACACACCGGCTTGCTGCCATCATACTGCGCCGGAATAAAAACCGTCACATCCCTCACCGTCCCTGGGAAAACCTTGCTCTGGTTAAACTGCGTCTGCTTGATCGTCCCCGGCAAAATGTCTTCCGGCTTGATCACCGGCGCCACATACGTTGGCGCAGCAGCAGCGGCTTCAGCACTGGCAATCGCACTCCCCGCCAGCGGCTTGATAAGCCATTGCAGATGCGGGTCATTCGGATTGTGCTGCCACAGATCAATCTTCGCGCCCGGCTCCTTCTTGCCGCCCAGATCATCCATCCCCTGCGTCGGCGCATGCCGCGGAGTGATCGAGTATGAACCCGCATCGTTCTTCTCAATCTGCCACTGCTGCCACGGTTTGCCGCTGTCCGTTTCCAGCACAATGCTCGTTCCATTCTTCTCCCCACCTTCGGCCGCAGCCAGCGTCAATGTCGTGCTGTAAGACGGCTTGATCGCATAAAACCCATCGCCCTTCGGCACGATGAACCACTTCTGATTCGGCTTCCCCGCCGGATTACCAATCGACACCCGCGTCCCTTCCGTCGTTCCCGCGTCCACAGCCTCCAGCACCATCGCCGGAGCACTCACAGGCGCGATGACATACGCTCCCCAGTCCTCGGCAGAAAGCTGTGTGGTTAAACCAATGGCAGCTGCCACGAACGAGCAGCGGAGGATTGCGAGAGATGTCATGTGGAGGGGAGAATGGCGAAAAAAGAGGGAATGAAACGCGATTCGGTCAGCCTTTTTTCGTGTGCTGCGCCAGACCTGTCGCCACGCCCTGCGGATCTTTGATGATCGCAATACGTCCACCATCATTCGGAATCGCCATCCGTGGCATGATGACGCTGTAAAAGATCACATTCTCGTCCGTCGCAGGCTTCAGCTTCGGTGCCTTGGCCTTGGCTTCCTTATCAGTGGCGATCTCCAGCTTTGCATCCGCCGCAAAGACGGCAGACAAGGCGAACAGGGCAGGGCGGAACAGCAGCGATTTCATGAAGAAAGAACTCAAGGGATTAGCAGATGATTCCGGCGCGCCTTCCAGTGCGCCGCCAGATGGTAGATAATGCCACAACTGGAATTATGAGTGTAATCAAAGCCCCGGATCAAATCCGCCAGGGCCTTCTGCTGCTCAGCAGAAATCGAGTCTGCATCAATCATTAGTACAACCAGCGCCGACTCCCCCGCCTCACGCGTGAGATGCCACACTTCCCGATACGCACCCCATTGCGGATTCATATACCCCTTCTGATTCTTCCACACCGCCACCTTCCGCCAGTCCGGCCCCATCATCCGCATCTCTTCCGCGCTCTTCTTTGCAAGCTGTGAGAGCACCCACGAAAAACGCTTCACCGCCAGATCACGCACATGCGCCATGCGCTCATGGATCGTTTTCTTCACCTCAGCATCCGGCTCCAGCTCATGCAGCACCTCCAGCGAGCATTGCATTTGCAGCAGCGCGTAAGCAGGCTTGTGCTCATCCGGACTCGCCGACTGCGCGATGGCCTCCGCCGCATATCGCCGCCATTGCGTACGGTAGCGTTCATCGCGCGTCACATCCCATGCCGCCGCGTAAATCATCGGCAACCGTGCTGCCTCATGCGCCTGCACCTTCCACATCCGGCAGATGCCCAGCGGGCATCGTTCCCCATCCGCACGACAGAAATCAAAATCATTCTCCGGTGTCACAAACGCAATCATCCGCTCCGCCACATCCGCCAGTACAAGGCGAATGACATTCTTCGTTTCCTCATCCGCCAATGGACTCCGATAATACTGCCACAACCCATGCACAAAGTGGGTCACCTGATCGCGCGAGGAGTTTGTGTAAACACTCCTCCCATCCTCTGGGCACACATTCCGCGCCACAAATCCACGCACCCCATGCACCGTCACGCAGCGCTTCAGTCCCGCGAAAACACTCGCCGCTTTCTCGCGCAAAGCCTCTTCGCCAGTCACCGCAAACCGGTCACAAAGCACACTCAGCATCGCACCGCCCAGAATCGCGCCGTCCTCCATGCCCGTGCTATAGCCACACGGATTCGGATACTGCCGTTTCACCTCCTCCGCAGTCGGCAAATGCCCCTGCTCCTTGCCCTGCTCATAGCTGCTAAGGTAATCCCCAAAGGTCTGCACCTGAGGCAGGTAAAAACGCCCCCACGTCACCTCCCACGCCTCACCGATCTTGCTCGCCAGCACTGAGTCCGCCTGCGTTTGCGCGAACGATCGGGCCGAAGCAATCGCGGCGAGTGCGAAAAGCAGAACTGATCGCTGCAACACGCGCACCATGGATTCCCTCATTCGTCATTCCTCATTCTGATTTCGTCATTTGTTAGGGCCACTGTCCGCCCACCATCGGCTTGAGCACCAGTTTCGCCGGATCAATCACCACATGCTTAGCCTTCTGGCGCTTCCAGGTGTAGGTGATGTGCACCAGACCATCGCTCGTCTGAATGATCGCCGGATAGCTGAACTCCCTCTTCGGCTCGTCTTCCAGCACCAGAGCTGCCTCCCACACCTTGCCATCCTTGCTGACCGCGAGATTCAGCGGGCTGCGGCCTTTCGCAGTATGATTGTAAATGAGCAGGTGGCGGCCGTCGTTGAGCGTGACAGCGTCGGTGCCCGAGTTCGGATTCGGCAGCTCCGTCAGCGATATCTCTCCCCAAGTCCGCCCCGCATCAGGGGAGGTGATTTGAAACACCTTCCCCTGGCGCGTACGCCCCACGGCCTGAAGCTTGTCACCACCAAGATCAAGGATGCTCGGCTGAATCGCGCTCACCTTCAAACCATCATGCAGCAGCTTCGTGCGCTCCCAGGTTTTGCCCAGATCGTTCGTGCGCTCAAAGTAAATCGCCCACGCGCTCGGCTTCTTGTCCGTCTCATTGCTCGTCGGGCAGAGGATGTCACCATTAGGAAGTTGTACCGGCTTGTTCTTGATCGGCCCAAAGATCCCCTGCGGCAGCTTCTGCGCCGCCGACCACGTCTTGCCACCATCAGTCGAACTCTTGAGCTCCCCCCACCACGTGCTTGGCGAAGGCCCCACTTTGTAAAACAGCATCAGCGGTGCCCCACGCGGCTGAAACAGCACCGGGTTCCATGTCGGATGCCGCGTCCCGTCCGCCTGCACGCCATTGGCCGTCTCCACACTCTCCGTCCATTTCCCATCCACCAGTCTTGACACCCAGATGCACACATCCGGGTTTCTCTCCGCAGTTCCTCCAAACCACGCCGAAACCATCCCCGTCGGCGTCTCCACAATCGTCGTCGCATGGATCGACGGATAAGGCCCCGTATCATAAATGTATTCGGATTTTAAAATCCCAGGCTGCGCTTCTTTGGCCTTCAGCCACTCCCAGGCAGTCAGCTCACGGCTTTTATCAATCTTGTGCCAAACCACCACCGCCGCCTGTCGCGCAGCCGTTGCATCCATGACATTGAGCACCAGCTTGTAGTTCATCCCCGCCACCACCTGGCTCTGCCCGCTTTCTATGCTTTCCAGCTTTAGCTTCGGGTCACGCGCTTTCACCGCAAACTCCGCCGCCGCCAGCGCTTCCTTGTCCGTTGGTGAAACAGCGCTGAATCCTCCCGCAATCTGCGCGGAAAGATGGCATGTAAACATCAGGGCAGATGCGAGGCAGAGCAGTGAAGTAGATTTCATAATTGGATAAGTAGAGTTGAAAACGATCCTAAAACGGTCTGGTTTCCGTGTATTCTGTGTGTTCCGTAGGCAACCATTCAGGCCTTGATCAACCCAAGCCCCGCCAGTCTTTCACGAATGAGCGCACGCTCCGGCTCCCGGAAACGATGAAACGGCTCCGCCATGTGGTCTTCACAAATACCCAGCAGCGAGAGCCCACACTTGATCCCCTTGATGATGGCCGATTTGTGCCGACCCACGGTGTAGATACTACCGGCAAGCTGCATCACCCTCGCATGCAGCTCACGCGTGCGCTGCAAATCCTGCGCCGCAGCGGCCTGATACATCTCCACGTAAAGCTTCGGGTGCAAATTAGCACCGCCATTGATGCCGCCATGTCCTCCCAGCAGCACAGCCTCAGCCGTGAGTTCCTCAGGCCCCACAAGCACGCTCCAGTCAGCACGTTGCTTCGCCACTTCCATCAAACGGTGAAAATAAATCATGTCACACGAGCTGTCCTTCACACCGCAGATACCCGGCATGTCCAGCGCACGCCGCACCAGATCAATCTCAAAGCTCACTTTCGTCAGCCCCGGCATGTTGTACAGAAACATCGGTAGCGGCATTTCCGCGACGAGATCCTGAATGTATTCCTGCAACTCCGGCGGCGCAGCAGGGAAGTAATACGGCGGCGCAGTCACCACATGCGTGGCACCCGCCTCGGCGCTATGCCTAGCCAGATTCACACTCTCAGTGAACGACGTATCCGTAATCCCCACCAGCACCGGCACACGCCCCGCCGTTTGCTTGCAGGTGCGCTCTATCAATTCACGCCGCAGTCGATAGCTCAGGCTTGGCCCTTCTCCCGTGGTTCCCAGAATAAACAGTCCTGACACGCCACCACCGATCAGATGCTCGATCAAGCGCTCCAATCCCGCGTGGTCGAGCAAATCGCGATCACGCAAGGGTGTGACGAGTGGCGGAATGATGCCTGAGAGTGGTTGGGACATGTTCAACAAGGGACTTCGGAGGTCCCCAATATGCAACCCACCAGTGCGTCGATTGTTTGCCGGTCAAATGACGATTCTTGACCCTTCGCCGCAAGATTCACCCGGTTGGAAACTTTGAAGCTGTCCCACCACCATGCCCGCCACCGACCAGGCTGACTATTTTTCGAAGCAAGTCGTACGCACCCGCCGCTTCTTCCTCCCAGAGTGGGAGAACCGTCAGCGCGATTCGACGTCTCTGTGCCTCGTAGGCGGTGGCTGCGAATGGTGTGCACCAGATTTCGTCGTGGACCGGCAGAAGTTCCCCTTTCTGGCCTTCGAGTTCGTCTCCAAAGGCCACGGCAGTGTCACGCTCGCAAATCAGACACACGCCATCGAAGCCGGACACGCCTTCGTCTTCGACTCCACCACGCCGCAGGTCATCCGCAGCTCAGCCGAGGAGCCCATGGTAAAATATTTCTTCAATTTCGCCGGCTCGCGCGCCGCAAAGCTGATGAGCGACCTTGATCTCGTCCCTGGCAGCGTGCTGCGTGTCACGGATGCCTCGCGCATTGACTCATTATTGGAAGAAGTGATCGACCACGCTCTGCGCGGCGGCCGCTTCGGCCTGCGCGCTGCCTGTTCCGCAATGGAGCACGCCATGGTGCTCTGCGCGGACTCTCGCCAGCCCGCCACCACCAAAATGGACCCCGCCTACGCCACCTACCTGCGCTGCCGCGGCCACCTCCTGCGCAATTACCCCGTCCTCAACAGCATCGAGCAGGCCGCCAAAGCCTGCTTCGTCTCCGCCGCTTACTTCACCCGCCTCTTCCAGCGCTACGACACCGAAACCCCGCTTGCCTGCCTCACCCGTCTCAAGCTCTCCCAAGCCGCCATCAAACTGCGTCAGCCCGATGCCCTGGTAAAAGGCGTCGCTGCCGAACTCGGTTACAAATCCGCCGCACATTTTTCGCGCGCCTTCAAAGCCTGGAGTGGAAGATCTCCTCGCGGTGGTTGAAATGAGAAAAGACCAATGCATGTTCATTTGCCCACTATTTAATCCCCCATGCTTTCCTTCCTCAAAATCCGCCATCTTGCCCTCGTCGAAGACGTGACTTGGGAACTCGCGGCCGGTCTGATCGGCGTGACAGGCGAAACCGGCGCTGGAAAATCGATCATCGTAGGCGCTTTGAAGCTCATCCTCGGCGAAAGAGCCGACCGCAGCCTCATCCGCAATGGCCAGGATGCCTGCACCGTGGAGGCAGGTTTTCACCTGAAGGACACCCGGGCCATCGATGCAGTCCTGGAAGAAGCCGGCCTCGACCCCTGCCAGGATGGCGAACTCCTCATCAAACGCACAATCAGCACCAGCGGAGCCAACAAGCAGTTCGTCAACTGCTCCCCAGTGACCATCCAGGTACTGAAAAGCCTCGGCGAATTCCTCGTCGATCTCCACGGACCCCACGACCATCAGTCGCTCAATTCAAAAGACCGCCAGCTCGAAATGCTCGACAAGTATGCCGGTGTTGAAGAGCCGCTCGGCAAATACCACGACTCATGGAAGCTCTGGCGCGCCGCTGTCACCGAGCTGGACGAACTCGAAAATTCCGAACGCGCCAGCAGCCAGCAGATCGACATGCTCAAATTCCAGGCGACCGAAATCGCCGCCGCCAGCTTGAAACCCGGCGAAGAAGAAGAAATCGAATCCCGCCATCGGATCGCCGCAAACGGCGCCCGCCTCGCCGAACTCTGCGGCAGCATCACCGGCCGCCTCAGCGAGGGCGAAGGCAGCGTGATCGACGGCCTGCGCGAGATCAGTCGCAGCATCCACGAGCTGGAAAAGATCGATCCCGCCACGGCGACAATGTTCGAAGGCTTCAAGTCAGCCCAAATCGAACTCACAGAGCTCGAAAGCAGCGTGCAGGACTACGCCGATGACCTGGAGATAGACGCCGCCGAACTCGACAAGCTCGAAAGCCGCATCCACACCATTCAGACCCTGAAGCGCAAGTACGGCCGCACCATCGCCGAGGTCCTCGAGTTCCTCGCCGAAACCGAACGCAAACTCGCCAGAATGGAAAACCGTGGCGAAGAAATCGCCAAGCTGCAAAAGCTCGTCAAAGAGCGCGGGGCCGATGTAACGAAACTCGGCAAACAAATCTCCAAGAAGCGCGCAGAGGCCGCCCCAAAGCTCGCCAAAGAAGTCGCTTCACATCTCACCGATCTCGGCTTCAAGCGCAGCGTGTTCGAGGCCCAGCTTGCCCTGCTCCCATCACCAGAACGCAACGGCCTCGAAGAAGTCGATTTCCACTTCGCACCCAATCCCGGCGAGCCCTCCAAGCCTCTCCGCCTCACTGCCTCCAGTGGCGAAATGTCCCGCGTCCTCCTCGCCGTCAAAAGCGCCCTCGCAAAACAAGACGCCGTCCCCCTTCTCGTCTTCGACGAAATTGATGCCAACGTCGGCGGCAACATCGCCGAGGCCGTCGGCCGCAAGATGGCCGCACTTGGCACCACGCATCAAGTCATCGCCATCACCCACTTCCCGCAGGTGGCCTCACTGGCAAAGAGCCACTTCGTCGTCACCAAGGAAATCACCGGCAACACCACCCGCTCACAGATTCAGGCGGTGATCGACGATCAGCGTGTGGATGAACTCGCACGCATGCTCGGCGGCAGTGCCGACAGCGCACGCGTGCATGCGTTAAGTCTCCTCAAAGGCGCGGCATGAAGTTAGACCAGTTCTCGAAAAGAGGGTCCAATTGAACCGGCGAGCGCAGCGGCCCCATTGGCAAGGAGGGAGAGCCGCCTGCTATGGAACAATAACAGGCAAACGACCAACGCAGCCAATGGGGCCGCTCTGCCGTCCGGGCAATGGGGCAAGATTTTTGAGACTGGTCTAGACCATCTGCGTGCCGCCGATCGCCATGCGTGGCGGGCGGCCCTTCACACGGCTGAGCGTGGCGCGCAGCGCCAGTGAGCCCAGCTGCGTCTGCGGGTTCCAGCCTTTGGGGGCCTTTTTCCCAGTACTGGTCCAAGGCATGCCATCGCTGATCCATTGCTGGCGATAATCATCGTAGCTGATGGACTTGTCATCGTCAGTGACTCCAAATTGAAATCCGCAGCAGGTGCAGATTTCCAGGGAGGCGCCGCCGGTGCGGTTGCGCGGCGGTTCTGCGAGCTTGTCGTAGCCGCAGACGGGGCAGAAGTTGAGGGTTGCTTTCATGGTTGGTTTTTTGGAAGGTTGGCGGGGCATTTTCAGCGCGTGGAAAAACGGAGGTCGGCGGATTTCACCACGCGGCCCGGCTGACGTTGCCAGTAGGTGGGATTGTCCGGTTTAAAAAAGGTCTTGGTCCTGCCGGCACCGTTGTATGCAGCAAATACGCGTGTCGCGGGATCAAAGACGCGCAGTGTGCCGTCAGTTTCATCCAGCTTCATGGGCAGATTCTCAGCACGGGCGCGCTGCAGGAAGAGCCAGGCCTGTGCCGCGTAGTCATCCGGCGATTTGCTGGAGAAGTCGCGGCCATGACGGTCAAAGTGATCCTGCAATGAATCGAGCCGGCCCCACGTCTGGCGCGTGGGTGGTGCTTGGGTGGGAACTTCTGCTGTAGATGCATTTGTTTTACCCGGTGTGATGACATCCAGCACACGTCTTATGAGTGAAGGCTGCGGTGCGGCGGCAGAGGCACCGCCTGCAGTGGTGAAGGTGCCGGTCGCCAGTTTCGTGCGCGCACTCCCAGCACTGAAATAATACGTGGTGGCAGGGGTCAGCTCTTCCAGCCGGATGCTATGCTCACGAGTCACCGCACCTTCGGCTTTGCGGTCGAGCACCGCTGCGTTCAGTCCATATTGCAATCGTGTGCCGCATTCCACATCCGTGCGCCATTGAATGATGGCCGTATTGGCTGTGGTCGTTGTCCGCGCTTCCCCGATCAATTCAACAGCATGAAGCTGCGTGCCGTGAAGACACGCGATGACGCAGACCAACCATTGAAAAATAGCTCTCATAAAAAGTGTAAAACCAAATGCATCTATAGTGTGACAGTCTTAAGTGAAGAACGTTCAAATGGCATGGCTCATATGACATTCTCCATGCGCTCATCGCAAGGATGAGTCAACACACTCCGTCAGTTCTACATGAACTGCACTAAGCTAAAGGTTTATTTATTCGGTATAAGCCGGATGCTTACTACCGATGGGCGCCAGTGTCTTGCGGCAGGTTCGCCATTGGGCACTGTACTCCCTGAAACTCAATCTGAATACCGCCCATGCCGCTCTCCACTCATCCATCTCCATGCAGACTCAATATGCTCTCGTGGATCAGTATGCGCAGCCTGCCACTGAAGGATATCTTTAGCCAATTGAGGTTCTGCAATGAGTTCTGAGGGATCACCCGCTCGGCGCTCGCCATAGATCACAGGAATCTTTTTCCCGGTGACGGCTTCGGCCGTCGTGATGATCTCCTTCACGCTGAAGCCCCGGCCCGTGCCGAGATTCACGGCGACTGTTTCGCCGCCATTGCGCAAGTATTTCAATGCCAGCGCATGCGCCGACGCGAGATCGCAGACATGGATATAATCACGGATGCAGGTGCCATCGGGCGTCGCATAGTCGGTGCCAAAGACGGTGATGTTCTCGATCTCACCTGCAGCGGCCATCAAAATACGCGGGATCAAATGCGTCTCGGGATTGTGATCCTCACCAATTTCGCCGCTGGGATGGCAGCCACTCGCATTGAAGTATCTCAGGAAGACAGACTTCAGGCCCCAGGCGTTTCCGCAGTCACGCAGCACGCGCTCCAGCATCCATTTGCTGGCACCATACGGATTCACAGGTGCCTGCGGATGTGTTTCATCAATAGGAATGCGCACCGGGTCGCCATAGGTCGCGCAGGTGGAGGAAAAGATGAAGCGCTTGCAGCCATGGCGCTGCATGGCTTCGAGAAGCGTCAGCGGTGCCGCAAGATTGTTCCGGTAATACTTGAGCGGATCAGTCACTGACTCCCCCACATACGCAAAAGCGGCGAAATGCAGCACCGCTTCCGGCTTATGTTCAGCGAAAAGTTTTTCCATCAGTGCAGCATCGGCCATGTCGCCTTCCACAAAGGTCACGCGGTCCATCGGCAGCGCTTCACGATGTCCAAAGACAAGATTGTCGAGCACCACCACACGTTCGTTTTGTTCCAGCAAATAACGTACGGTATGCGAGCCGATATATCCTGCGCCGCCAGTGATGAGAAGAGTTCCTTGTGACATTGGGGAAATACAGCAGTCGTAGAGGCCGCTGCCAAACAAAGATTGTCTTAAATTTCCCTGAGTAAATGGCCAGGGCCTACTTTTCTTCCTGCTGCTTATTTTCCAGGGTCGCCTTCAAACCCTCCATTTCCGTGCGCATCCGTTGCGTCTGTCCATTCACCCGCTCCTTCAGTGTTTTCAAGACATCACGGCTGTTCTTGTTGAAAAGCACCAGCACGATCATGCCGATAAACAGCAGCCAGCCCGGGCCGGGCAGGAATTTACGACTGGGAGTTGAGGTGCTCATGGCGCTTTGGGCAGTGAAACTTGCACCGGATGCATCAAATAGGCAATGAGATCGCGCACTTGATCAGGCTGAAAGGCCAGCAGCAAACCCTCGGGCATCATCGACATCGGCGACGTCTGCTGCTTCACGATGTCCGCGCGGTCCAGGGTCAGCGTTTCAGTCATCGTGCGCAGCGTCAGCGTGCGCGCGTTCGATTCCGTGACGACACCATTCAGCAAACGGCCATCCTTGTGCGTCAGCAGGCTCATGCGGAAGTCCGCACTCACCACCCCGCTCGGATCCGCAATGTTTTCCAGCAGGTAGTCCAGGTTGGCTCGTCCTGAGCCCGTCAGATCCGGCCCGATCTTACCGCCCTGTCCGTACATCATATGGCACGAGCCGCACACCGCCGTGAAAAGCATCCGCCCCTGGCTCAGATTCGCCTTCGCCAGCGTGGCCGGAGTGAGCTGCTTCTTCACCTTCTCGATCAGTTCCTTCTTGTCCGCCGCCGACTCCCTCAGTTCACCCCACACTTCCACCAGTTCCTTGGACAGCGCCTCATCTTTAAAGGCATTGATCTGCCGTGCGTGAAACGCGCTCAAGTCAGCCCGTGGTATTCTGCCAGCGGCCATTTCTTTGAGCAGCACTTTCGCAAAGGCCGGGCGCGAGACCAATGCATCAATGACAGTTGGTCGGTCACCCGGGGAGAATTTGCGATACGTGGCGGCGAGCTTCTGCCCGATCTCAGGATCATCAAACAGCGCCAGCCCACGCACCGCGATCACGTTTAGTCCGCGCACCTCCAGCAGTTGCGTGCAGATCGCCCGCAGATCATCCGGCTTGTTTTCAATCAGCGTCTTCAGCGCCGACTCCCTCGCAGACAAATCACCCTTCTCATCCAGCGCCAGCTTCTTCACATCATCCAGCGCCCTCCCATCCCCAAACAAGATGCTAAGCTCCTGAATGTACGTTGTTCGGGCTTTAGCCCGTTCTGGATCCGTTGTGTGTATTGTAGTCCCGGCTTTAGCCGGTTCTGGTGCGCCTGCCGCCAGCTTTACAAACCCATCCCACGCCTCCGGCTTCGCCGCCTTGCGGATGCCCTTAAACGCATCCGCCATGCCACCCAAAATATCTTCCACCTGCCCAGCCTTAGCTTGCGCCAGCAACGAATTCAGCGCCTCCGGCTGCGTAGCCAGACTCCGCGCCACCCACCTCAGCGTCTTCGGCCACGTGCAATCCTTCGCCAGCTTCACCAGCGCTGAAGGGTCTTCCTTCGCCAGCGGGCTGATCCCATACCACACCAAGTAGGGCAAAAACGGGTCATTCGCATCTTCCGCATGGGCCAGCAGCGCCGCACCCAGTTCAGCTCGCTTCGCCACCGGCAGGCGCTGGAGCGTGGAAGCGAGCGTAAGGCGGACAAAGGACGACTTTTCATCCTTGGCCAGTTTGACCGCATCAAACATCAGTTCAGGATAAACCGCGTGCGCCATCGGCCCCGTGATCGCATCAATCGGCGAGAACTGCGTCAGCTCACGGATCGCCAAAGTACGCGCATGCTCGTCAGCCGAATTCAGATCCGCCTTCGGCCACGCCTTGCGCCACGCAAACGGCACCTCCGGCTTCTTCACCTCACCATAGCTCACTCGGAAAATCCTCCCGCTCGTGCGGTGCACACCCGTCGAGTCATGGCATTCCCCCGTGTCGCTCCAGTCCAAAATGAACCCGCTGCCATCCGGCCCCGTGCTGATCTCAATGCCGCGAAACCACGGATCATCACTCAGAAACACATCCGGCTCATGCCTGCCCACATAGCCGCTCCCGTTGCGCTCCAGCCGTTCCACATTCGCACGGCGCCCATGCATGTTCAGCGTGAAAAGCTTGCCACGATATTCCACCGGCCACTGCTCCCCTTGATAAATCATCATCCCAATGTGCGCATGCCCACCACCCAGGCTGTTCGCCTTGCCTCCTCGGGATTCCGTCCAGCTTCCACTCCGGTCGTAGTGGTAATGATCCGCGATGGTATCCAGCTTCTCATACACAAAGGGATTCTCTTTACTGGAGTCCACCAGATGCGCCCCATGCATCAGATGCCACAGATGCCCCGTCACAGTGTTGATGAAAAACATCTCACCATTCGCATCCCAGTCATGCCCCCAGGGGTTCGTCGTTCCGTGCGTCAGCACCTCCACGATCTTCTTCTCAGGGTGATAGCGCCAGATCCCCCCCTTCATCGGCACACGCTTCTCATCCGGCGTTCCCGGCACCCCCAGCCTGCCAGGGCATGAGTGCCCGCAGCGCCCATACAGCCACCCATCCGGGCTAAAGCGCAACCCATTGGCAAAGTTGTGGTAGTTGTCCTTTGCCACGGTGAATCCGTCCATCACCACCTCCGGCTCACCATCCGGAATGTCATCATGGTTGCGGTCCGGAATAAAAAGCACCTGCGGCGGGCACATCAGCCATACCCCGTCACGACCCACCTCCACGCTCGTCAGCATCTGCACGTCCTCCGTGAAAACCTTGCGCGTCTCCGCCACCCCATCCCAGTCCTTGTCTTCGAGAATGATCACCCGGTCCTTCAGCCCCAGATCAAACCGCTTCGCCCTTTCCGCATACGTGTAGTTCTCCGCCACCCACATCCTCCCACGCGCATCCCACGCCATGCCGATCGGATTCTGCACCTCCGGCTCCGCCGCAAACAGCGTCGCCTTAAACCCCTTCGGCACCTTCAGCATCTTCAGCGCCTCCTTCGCCGGCGTCGGCTGCGGATTCCCCGGATCACTGTTGTACAGCGCAGGAAACTCCGCAGCAGCGGCAAACGACGAAAAAACAAGGGCAAGCAATGCAGGCTTCATGGAATCCAAAGCCTATGGCGAACTGATACTCTGACAAGACCCTCCACAAATTATTAATCCGGCCTAATGCCAGCACCCGCCACCCCTTACACACACGACACCACGTATGCCTCATTCATTGGGCATTATTTCGTCATTCCTCATTCTGGTTTCGACATTGCCGTCTCACCCCCGGATCAACCACACCGCCGCAAACGCCGTCAGCCAAAACAGCACATTCTCAAACACCTTCTGCGGCAGCCGCTTCAAAATCCACCACCCCAGCAGCACCCCCAGCACCACACACGGCATCAGTGTCAGATTCGTCATCAGCGACCTCGGATTGATGATCCCCAGATCCGTGCTGAACGGCACCTTGAACAAATTAATAAACAGGAAGAACCGGCTGAACACCCCCAGGTGCTCCTTCTTCTCCAGATGCTGCGCCAGCAGATACACCGTCATCACCGGCCCCGCCGCATTCGCCAGCATCGTCACCACCCCCGCCAGAAACCCCATTCCCCAGGTGAACACCTTGTGCTCCGTCAGAGCCAGGAAGTCCTCCCTCCTCTTGTTCAGCACCCAGTTAAAGATCAGCAGCACAATGATGATCCAGCCGATCACCACGCGCGCCATCGAGTTGTCAAACTTGCCGAGCAGAAACCACCCCACCACCACCCCCGCAATCGCCGGCGGCACCATCGGCACAATGCGCCTCCAGCTCCCCCCCTTGCGGTTGATGATGTAGCCCATGAAATCCGCCGCGATCAACATCGGCAAGATCACCCCCACCGACTGCTTCGCCCCAAAGATCTGCGCCATCAGCACCACGTTCAGCGTCGAAGTCCCTGCCAGTCCCGCCTTCGACATCCCGATGCACATCGCCCCCAGCGCCGCGAGCACAAGCATCCAGGTGTCAGCGGGCAGCAGCGTATGTTCAGTGAGCCAGTTCATTCGGGCCGGGATGAATGCCGCAAGCCGCATCCCCGACAAGCACGGATTTATTAAAGTACTATCGAGCTTTAGCTCGTTCTGGAAACGCCGCCCTCCCAGCGCCAGCCAGCCCATTTTAAGTAGCAAGACTGCAAAAGAATCCTTTTCCGCAGAACGAAAGAAGGTCGTGACTGCTTTCAACGGCTCCCCGACCGAGCGTTGCCAATAAGCGTATCAATCCCATGCCCCCTCCATGAGGACACAACGTGAAGTAGTCCACACTCTCCGAGTGCGGTTCCCAGCGCACACACCTGCTCACCTAGCGTACAAGACCATCGATACCTTTCTTCGCAGGCTCCCCCGTTTTGAAGCGCGTAGCGCTGACGTAACGGTAGCCGTGGGCGCCAGCCCACGGAACCGCGCCAACCATGTGAGCATCGTGGTCCTTGATTTGATCCCGGAGGGATCACAGCTGGTAGCCAGGGATAAGCTCGCGTAGCGAGCGCCATCCCTGGATAAACGGGTGCCCTCCGAAAAGCAAACCCATCGCCTTCTTCATACACCGTGCCCTCCAGCAGCGTCTCCCCGTCCTGCCGATGCAGTCTCTGCACATCGCCATGCACAAATGCAGTTCCAAAGCTCCCAAGCCAGCGACCGCTTCTCCATCAACACAAACTCAGCAGCCCGCCCTCCGTGTCATTCACCGTCGCGCTCCACAGCGCCGTCTCAGCATCTCCAAGCGGCTCAATGCTCTCGAACTCACGCCTCATCTGCGTCGCTATCACAGACCACCCCGCCTCATCCTCGGCATGCAACTCACAGCGCCGGTTGAAAATTTCAGCCGCTTCTTGCTGTGCGAGTGGGGCGGCACGTTGGGCCGCATCTAAAAAGCTGGAAATCACCAGAGAATGTCCGCGGTGTCCAATGTGCCAACAGTGCCTCAGACTGCCTGCCGAACCGTCGGAGGATAGCTCAGTAAAGTAAAACCAGACTCGGTCATGACCATCATGCAGCCTCTGCGTTCTCCAAATCTCTGCAGTGCAAAATCAACGCTTCCCAAGAACGGCACAGCATCTGCGTCTGAATCATTTTACCCTCAATCATTTTACCCAATTTCTGCAGTTCAAGTCACAGTGGGTGTAAAAGAGAGCCCACCTGCGAAATCACGACCCCAAAACCTTCCCGCTCAAACTCACCTTCCCGCGCTCTCAAACGGACTGCCTTCAATGATCTGCTTTTTCTGTTCTTCCTGAGTGGCCGCCGGATCAGGATTCAGCGTCATGATATACGCCACCACATCCCGCAGCATCTGCTCGTCTTCAATGAACAGCGTCGTCATCTGCACCATCTTCGCTCCGTTCACATCATTCTTCACCGCACCACGCTTCCCAGACTTAAACTTCTTCAGCTGCTCCTCCAGATACCAGCCCTGACGCCCAATCAGCGGCGGACTCCCAAACGCCATCTCCCCGCTCGCGTTATACCGATGGCACTCCATGCACCTCTCCTGAAACAGACGCATGCCCTCCTGCGGATTCGTGTTCGCCATTTCCCGGTCCTTGCCCACCGGCACCTTGATGGGCATCTTTTCAACATGGGCCACCACGGCCTTGACCTGCTCCGGCTGCAGCCCTTTCGCGACCGCCGCCATCATGAACGACTGCGGATCCGCCGCATCATGTCCCCGCCTGCCTTCCCGCAAATTCGCAAACTGCGTGTTCACATACCATGATGGCATCCCGGCAATAGAGGGCGATTTGAGCTCCACCTTGCCTTCACCAGCCGTGCCATGGCATTGCGCACACACAGTCTGGAAAATCGTCTTCCCATCCGCAGCCTTGGTAGTGATCACCGGATCAGCGGCATGCACCACTCCGCCGATGCTGAGTAGCATGACTGCGAGTTGGCTGTGGAAAGTCTTCATGGCCCAAAAAACGCCATAAGTTGCACATGGGTTACAACAATGCGGCAAACACCCCCTTCTTTGCCAAATCCGACACACTCCATGACAATTTTGTCCTGCTTGCGCGCCTAACCTGGCTGTGCCTTTTTGCCCCATGGCCTCACTTCCAGCGAACGTCGTCGAACTTACCCAGGCCCTCGTGCGCATCCCCTCGGTGAATCCTGACGGCGATCCTGGTACCGACGGCATCGGCGAAGAACAATGCGCCCGCTACGTCGCCGAGTTCCTCCACGCTGCAGGAGCAGGCGTGACGTTGCAGGAAGTGGAACCTGGCAGACCCAATGTCATCGGTCGCTTTCCCACAAACCCGAGTGCCGATGGCACTCCCAAGCCCCGCATCCTCTTCGCCCCCCACACCGACACCGTCAGCGTCGGCGGCATGACCATCCCCCCCTTCGGCGGCGAACTCCGCGACGGCAAAATCTGGGGCCGCGGCGCCTCCGACACCAAGGGCCCCATGGCCTCCATGCTCTGGGCACTGTACGAGATGCGCGAAGAAATCCCCTCCCTGCCCGTCGAAGTCCACTTCGTCGGCTTCATGTCGGAGGAGAGCGCACAGCTTGGTTCTCAACACTTTGCGAAGAACCACGGGCGCTATGACCTCGCCATCATCGGTGAGCCCACGAGCCTGAAGACCGTGTTTCGCCACAAAGGCTGCCTCTGGGCTGACGTGCACACCACTGGCGTTGCAGTGCATGGTGCCACGCCGCACCTGGGGGTAAATGCGATCGTGAAAATGGCAAAGCTGGTCTCTGCGCTGGACACGGACTTCTGCAAAACTCTGGCCGATGCCAGTGGCGAGGACGAATGGCTCGGAGTCAGCACCATCAATCTCGGCATGATTCAGGGCGGCACCCGCAGCAACATTGTCGCTGATTCATGCAAACTGCGCGTGGACATCCGCACCACCCCGGGATTGCAGCGCGCTGGCGGTGCTTTTGCATTGCTGAAGGACTTCGTGCAGCAAATTGACGCAACAGCCTGCATCACAGTCGCCAGTGAGGCATTTCATCTCGATACGGATCCTTCAAATCCCCTAGTGCAGAAATTACTCGCCGCTGGCTCCGAACTGACCGGCGCTCCCTGGTTCTGCGATGCCGCCTTCCTTTCCGTCGCAGGCACTCCTGCCATTGCAATCGGTCCTGGTTCCATCGCGCAAGCTCACACGAAAGACGAGTTTATTGCCGTGAGCGATTTGGAAGCCGGTGTGGCGTTCTTTCGTCGTTTCCTGGCGGGTTTGAAGTGATCACGGAATGCCCACCCGGTAGAAGCGGCGGGTTTTCTTGACCGCATTCAAATCCGTCCATGTGGAGGATGCTCCCGTGGCCGTGAAAATTTCACGCGTCCATGTCTGCAAGTCATCGCTGTATTCGATGAGGTAGTCGGCGCCTGAAATGGAAGGGAATTGCAGCACGGTGCTTGTGGTGCGGGAGAGAACCGTTTGCGGGAAGCTGCGGGGATCGGAATCGCTGGTGCCGAACCAAGTTTCAAGATCGGAATGTACACCATCGCCATCGTTGTCGTCGTGGATGCCAAATTGATCAACCAGGCCAGAGTCGAGGCCGGAGGCGGTGAACTCGTCTTTGATGTAGGCCCATTTCAGAGTGTGCTCTCCGGCGGGAATCAGATAGCCTTGGCGGGTCCAGCCGACCTCTCCACTGATGGCTTTCTTCTCAAGGTCGTCGATGTAAAAGCGCAGGAAGTCATAGTTGGGCTCGGACGAGACGCCCCAGTAGAAAGTGACTTTGCACGGTCCCGTGACCTGGGTGGTCATCACACTCTGCTGGAGATCGGCGATGGCACCACTGCGGGCTGCGTCACTGCCGTCATTAGCGTAAGTCCACTGCGGGACCCATTTCAAATTACCCGAACTCGCGATGGCTTGTAGAGGCACATCCAGGGCCTCCGCGAGGCCCTGCTCTACGGTGCCAACCTGGAGGGTGATGGTCTTGGTGGTCGTGCCAAATGAATTCGTGGCGTGAACCGTGATCTGGTAAGTTCCGGGCGTCGTGACACTGCCATAGAGCAGACCCGTCGTGGCATCCAGTGTCAGCCCACCGGGCAGGCCTTCGGAGGCGTAAGTCGCAGGTGCATTTGAGGCCAAGATGGTCTGCCGGAAGTAAACGCCTTCGTAGGCGACCACAGTGTCAGTAGTGATCACCGGTGTCATGGTTGTCGGTGTGATTACGACTTGATCAATCCAGCCTGAGTCCTGCCCTTTGGCCGTTGCCTGATCTTTGATGTAATAGATATTGATGTTGTGGGGGCCGGGCCCGACATCGGTCGTGGACGCTTTCCAGTCGATCTCCCCCGTGATGTAGTCGCGCACGTAACCGTCCACAGTGAGCACGAGGTAGTCGTAGTTCTTTTCGGAAGAAACCTTCCATTGGAACTCCAGCCGCGACGGGCCGTTCACGGTGAACTCCATGCCGGAGTACTCCTCGTCATTGACCGCAGCAGTCTGCACCGCATCCAAGCCATCACGGGTTATGGCGGTCTGGATGTAAGGATCACCAAACCCA
Source organism: Verrucomicrobiaceae bacterium (assembly GCA_027490195.1). GTDB lineage: Bacteria > Verrucomicrobiota > Verrucomicrobiia > Verrucomicrobiales > Verrucomicrobiaceae > Prosthecobacter. The sequence goes on from JAIXYN010000024.1 coordinate 29,224, forward strand.
AATGGCACGATCTTGAGGCTGGTCAGCTGATCCACCGCATCAGACAGGGAAGGTGTCGCGGCTAGGATGTAAAAATAGGCAAAGCTGGAGGTGGTGCCGGTGGCGTTGGTCGCGCTTTGCCAGCCTTCGAATAGACCGGTCACCTGCGGTGTGCCCGTGATGAGGCCCGTGGTGGGATTGAGAGAGAGACCTGCTGGCAGCGTGCCAGTGGCATAGGTTCCCGCATCGAAGCTGGTGGTGAAATTGGAGGCGGTCATCTGCTGGTTCATGGCCCAGCCTTCGCGGCCCACGACAATCCAGTTGGAGGTGATGACCGGCAGCGGCAGCGCGCTGTCCGTCGGCGTGCCGTAAAATGTGATGGTGGCGTCAGTCAGCGTGCCGACATCCCCCACCACTTGGTCGATGGCCTGCAGCTTCCAGTCGCCTACAGAGCGCTCACCCCAGCAATGCGTGGTCATGAAGGTCCAGTCCAAATCGGCACCATTGTCATTGAAGCGCGAGCGGGCCAGGCGCACCGAGATGCCGCTGGGGGAGATGAGGCGCCACTCCAGATTGCCGCGATTCGCGTGCGTGGCTTTGACATGCACGGTGACGTGTTCCAGCCGCAGATTATCACTGATCGGCACGGTGAAGGTTTTGGAGACGCCGTTGGCGTTGTAGTCCGGGATGGCGAGATTCAGCGCCGTGGCCGCATAGGCATGTGACTGGCGCGCGGCGACATTGGTCCAGGTGGAGGCCAGCGAAGTGGCCTGCTGCGCGTTCACCAGACCGGCCCCGTATTTGATGTTGAAGTGAAATCCTGCCCCGTTGGTGATCCAATCACCGTCGAAAAAGTCATTCTGCGTGGCGCTCCGCACGAGAATTTCACGCACATCGCGCGCGGTGAGATTCGGATTTGCCTGCAGCATGAGCGCCACCACGCCCGCCACCGCTGGCGTGGCCGAGGAGGTGCCGCCAAAGGTATTCGTGTAGTTGGTGTCGGCAAAGTCGGGGTATTCGACCGTACCGCCGTCTTCATTGTAGCCCACCGAGCCCGAGCGATCCGTGGTGGTGATGCCTTGCTTGCCGCCGCTGGAGGGAGCGCAGACCAGAATGTTCGCTCCCGGTTCGCTGTAATAGGCGGACCTGCCTTTGTCGTTCATGGCCGAAACGGCGATGGAATGGATCGAATTGGCCCAGCCGTCATAGTTCGAATCATCTCCGCTGCCGTTGCCATTGCCTGCCGCCCAGAGGAAAACGGTGCCTTTGCCGTTGCGGCCCGTCGTGGCAGCATCCTCCAGGGCTTGCGCGCTCAGTACATCCGGGCCGCTGGAGCCGAACGCACTGTCATACGGACCCCAGCTATTGCTCTTCACCGCGATGAGATCCTTTAGGTAGCCAAAGGCGTCCGCCTCCTGCTGGTCGGTGGTGGGCGCAGCGATCAGACGCAGGCCCACCAGCGCCGCCTCTGGTGCGACGCCCGAGCCACCAATGCCGTTGTTCCCGCGTGCTGCCGCCACGCCCGCACAGGAGGTGCCGTGGAAGTCGGTGGCCCCTGGCGAGGGATCGCTGTCATTGTCATTGAAGTCGAAGCTGTTGGCCAGATCCACGTTCGGCGCGAGATCCGGATGTCCGACTTCCAAGCCGTCGTCCACGATGGCGATGCGCACGCCTGTGCCTTTGTAGCTGTCCCAAGCGCTGCGCACATTCATATCTGAGCCTGCGGTGGCACCGCCTTGCCCGGTGTTGCTCAAATGCCACTGGTAGCCCGGATTTGCGGCATTGTAGGCGAAGTAGGGGTCATTGGGCACAAAGCGGTGAAACAGTTGGTGCGAGAGCATCGGTGTCGCCGACCTCACTCCGGGTGCCTTGAGGAGCTTGGCGGCTCCCGCAATGGCCGCGTCCGAATTTCCGGCAAATTCCACGACGGCATATTTGCCTCTTGCAGAACTCTGCGTGACCCCAGCCACCTGCGCCAGCGAGGCTGCCTGGGTGCCTGGAGCCAGTTCGACGAGCACTCGCTTTGTCAGCCAGCGTCGCGTTCCATCATTATGTGGCGCGCCTTTCTCATACATCACCCATTCGCCCTTCGGGCCGGTTTCTGTTGGGGCCCTCTCAAACTGTTTGCCGGCGACCACGATCTGCCCATGCAGCAGGCTGCTTGCGGCCAGCAATAGGAAGAGAATGAGAATGCGCATCAGGACGGGGACAAAAAGCAGGAAACGATGCTCAGATTTACTCCGCAAGGCTAGAAATATAGTGTCTGGCAGGCACAAAAAAGCGCCTTCATTGCTGAAGGCGCTTTGCGAAGGGATGTCTCAATCCATTACGGCAGGGCCGTCTCGCCCATCAGGAAGCGGTCGCACTCGCGGGCGGCTCCACGGCCTTCGTTGAAGGCCCAGACTACGAGGGACTGGCCACGGCGGCAGTCACCGGCGGCAAAGACGCCGGGGATGCTGGTGGTGTATTTCTCGTGCTCAGCTTTCACATTGCTGCGCTGGTCGCGCTCGATGTTGAGGGCGTCGAGAAGAGGCTGCTCAGGCCCAAGGAAGCCCATGGCGAGCAGGACGAGCTGCGCGGGGAGGACTTTTTCGGTGCCGGGGATCTTCTGCGGGCCGAAATTGCCCTTTTCGTCCTTCTTCCACTCGACGTTGACGACGTGGACGGCTTTGACGTTGCCATCGGCATCCCCTTCGAAATGGGTGGCGGTGGTGAGATAGACGCGGGGATCGTCGCCGAACTTGGCGGCGGCTTCTTCCTGGCCGTAGTCCATCTTGTAGGTCTTGGGCCATTCGGGCCATGGATTGTTCGCAGCGCGTTTGAGCGGCGGCTTGGCCATGATTTCGAGCTGAGTGACGGTGGTGCAGCCGTGGCGCACGCTGGTGCCCACGCAGTCGGTGCCGGTGTCACCACCACCGATGATGACGACATCCTTGCCGTCTGCAGTGATGAATTTGCCGGAGGGGTCGAGCACGGCTTTCGTGTTCGCCGTGAGGAAGTCCATGGCGAAGTGGATGCCCTTCAATTCGCGGCCAGGAATTGGCAGATCGCGTGGTTTGGTGGCACCGGTGCAGATCACGGTGGCGTCGAAATCCTTGGTGAGCTGTTCGGCGGTGATGTCGGTGCCCACATTGATGTTGCACTTGAAGATGACGCCGCTGTCTTCGAGCAGTTTCACACGACGGAGGACGACCTCGTTTTTGTCGAGCTTCATGTTGGGGATGCCATACATGAGCAGGCCGCCGGGGCGGTCGGCACGTTCAAAGACGGTGACGGTGTGTCCGGCCTTGTTGAGCTGGGCGGCGGCGCTGAGACCTGCAGGACCGGAGCCAATGACGGCCACTTTCTTGCCGGTGCGCTTGTCTGGCAGGTCGGGTTTCACCCAGCCTTCTTCCCAGCCCTTGTCGATGATGCTGACCTCGATGTTTTTGATCGTTACCGGCGGTTCGTGAATGCCGAGCACGCAGGAGCCTTCGCAAGGAGCGGGGCAGACGCGGCCGGTGAATTCCGGGAAGTTGTTCGTCTTGTGCAGGCGGTCGAGCGCCTCTTTCCAGAGGCCACGGAAAACAAGATCATTCCATTCAGGGATGATGTTGTTGATCGGGCAGCCGCTGGCCATGCCGCTGATCATGGTGCCGCTGTGGCAGAAAGGAATGCCGCAGTCCATGCAGCGGGCGCCTTGATTCTTCAGGCGGTCCTCTGGCAGGTGCAGGTGGAACTCCTTCCAATCTTTGACACGCTCAAGCGGGTCGCGGTCAGCGGGGATTTCGCGTTCGAATTCGATGAAGCCGGTTGGTTTTCCCATGGTCTCTTGTCTGTGAAAAGGTGATGTCTGTTGGTTTGTGGCGCTTGATGTCGATACTAGCTGCCGCCGATACGGGCGACGTCGCGGGCGTTGGCTTCAAAGGCGGCGTTGAGGGCGTCGTCGCCGGTGAGGCCGTCGTCCTTGGCCTTCTTGATGGCCTGAAGCACTCGCTTGTAGTCTTTGGGCATCACTTTGACAAACTTGGGAACCATCTGCTCCCAGAGGGCGAGAACCTTGAAGGCTTTCTGGCTCTTGGTGAGGTCAGCGTGCTTTTTGATAAGTTCGTAGAGGCTGTCGATCTCAGCCTTGTCTTCGAGTTTTTCGAGTCCGGCCATCTGCGTATTGCAGCGGGTGGCGAAATCGCCCTCTTCATCCAGAACGTAGGCCTCGCCACCGCTCATGCCTGCGGCGAAGTTGCGTCCGGTGGTGCCGAGCACGACCACGCGGCCGCCGGTCATGTATTCGCAGCCGTGGTCACCCACGCCTTCGACAACAGTATCGACACCCGAGTTGCGCACTGCGAAGCGTTCACCCGCCCTGCCACGCAGGAAGAGTTCGCCGCTCGTCGCGCCATAGAGCGCGGTGTTGCCGGCGATGATGTTGTCTTCAGCGGCAAAGTCGGAACCTTCCGGCGGATAAATGATGATGCGGCCGCCGCTAAGACCCTTGCCGATGTAGTCATTGCCATCGCCTTCGAGTTCGAGGGTGACACCTTTGGGAACAAAGGCACCGAAGCTCTGACCGGCGGTGCCGTTGAACTTGATGTGCACGGTGTCGTCTGGCAGACCGTGCCAGTGGCGCTTGGTGATCTCGTTGCCGAGGATCGTGCCGACGGTGCGGTTGACGTTGCGGATGGCGACGGTGGCGGTGACTTTTTCACCCTTCTCGATGGCCGGTTTGCACAGGTCCAAGAGGGTGGTGATGTCGAGCGAGCGGTCGATGCCGTGATCCTGCACCTCAGTGCAGAAGCGTCCGACTTCGGGGCCGACGTCCGGCTGATAAAGCAGGTTGGAAAGGTCAATGCCGCGTGCCTTCCAGTGATCGATCGCTTCGCGGGCCTCAAGCACTTCCGTGCGGCCCACCATTTCCTGCAGCGTGCGGAAGCCAAGCTTGGCCATGAGCTCGCGCACTTCCATGGCGATGAAGCGCATGAAGTTGGCGGCATGCTCAGGATCACCGCTGAACTTGGCGCGCAGCTGAGGATCCTGGGTGGCGACACCGACGGGGCAGGTGTTCAGATGGCAGACGCGCATCATGATACAGCCCAAGGTGACGAGCGGAGCGGTGGCGAAACCGAACTCCTCAGCGCCCAGCAGCGCAGCGATGATGACATCCCGGCCGGTTTTCATCTGGCCGTCGGCCTCGACGACGATGCGGCTGCGCAGATTGTTGAGGACGAGGGTCTGATGAGTTTCGGCGAGGCCGAGTTCCCATGGCAGGCCGGCGTGTTTCACGGAGGTCTGCGGGGAGGCACCGGTGCCGCCGTCGAAACCGGAGATGAGAACGACGTCGGAGTGAGCCTTGGCCACACCGGCGGCGATGGTGCCGACACCGACTTCGGAGACGAGCTTCACGCTGACGCGTGCGGCACGGTTCGCATTTTTCAAGTCGTGGATGAGCTGGGCCAGATCCTCGATGGAGTAAATGTCATGATGCGGAGGTGGGGAGATGAGGCCGACACCCGGCGTGGAGCCACGCACCTTGGCGATCCAAGGATACACCTTCGTTCCAGGAAGCTGACCGCCTTCACCGGGCTTTGCGCCCTGAGCCATCTTGATCTGAATTTCGCGTGCCTGGGAAAGGTAGAGGCTGGTGACGCCGAAACGACCGGAAGCGACCTGCTTAATGGCGCTGTTCTTGGAGTCACCCTTCTCATTGGTCCAGGTGTAACGTGCCTCATCTTCACCGCCTTCACCGGTGTTCGACTTGCCGCCGACACGGTTCATGGCGATGGCGAGCGCTTCGTGTGCTTCGCTGGAGATGGAGCCGTAGCTCATCGCGCCCGTCTTGAAGCGCTTCATGATGGAGTCGACGGATTCGACTTCCTCGATTGGCACTGCTTTGCGTGGCTTGAAGTCCAGCAATCCGCGCAGGGTGTAGAACTGCTTTACCTGCGTGTTCACCAAGGCGGTGTACTGCTGGAAGGTTTCGTAGCTGCCGGTGCGGACTGCCTTTTGCAACGTGTGGATGGTGAGCGGATTGAAAAGATGCGCCTCACCTTCCTTGCGCCACTGGTAATCACCACCGACGTCGAGGGCGTGGACCTGGGAATCGCGCTCTGGGAAGCCGCGCAGATGGCGCTGGATGGCTTCTTCGGCGATGACCTTGATGTCGCTGCCTTCAATACGGGTGGCGGTCCATGTGAAGTATTTGTCGACCACGCTCTGGCTGAGACCGACGGCTTCAAAGATCTGCGCACCGCGATAGCTCTGCATTGTGGAGATGCCGATCTTCGAGGCGACCTTGATAACGCCCTTGGTGGCGGCCTTGATGAAGTTGTACACCGCCGTCTTGTGGTCAACTTTGACCAGCAGGCCCTGACGGATCATGTCATCGAGCGTTTCGAAGGCGAGGTAAGGATTGATGGCGCCGCAGCCGTAACCGATGAGCGTGCAGAAGTGGTGCACTTCGCGGGGTTCGCCGGATTCCAGCACGAGATCGCACTGGGTGCGGGTGCCTTTGCGGATGAGGTGGTGGTGCAGGCCGCCGACAGCGAGCAGGGCCGGGATGGCCGCCTTGTCAGCGCAGACGCCACGGTCGGAAAGGATGAGGATGTTCCAGCCCTGGGTGACCAGTTCGTCAGCTTTGGCGCAGATGCTCGCCATGGCTTTTTCGAGACCGACAGCGCCCTCTTTGGGATCAAAGAGGATGTTGATGGTGGCGGCTTTGAACTGGCCCTGGGCCACGCTCTTGAGCTTGGCCAGATCTTCATTGCTGAGGATCGGCGTCTTGAGTTCGATCAAATGGCAGCTCTCTGGTGTCGGATCGAGCAGATTGCCTTCCGCACCGATGGTGGTGATCGGCGAGGTGACGATTTCTTCGCGGATACAGTCGATCGGCGGATTGGTGACCTGGGCGAAGAGCTGTTTGAAATAATCGTAGAGCAGCTTCGATTTGTTCGAGAGCACGGCGAGAGGGATGTCGGTGCCCATGGAGCCGATGGCTTCCACGCCTTCTCTGCCCATGGGAACCATGAGCTTGCGGAGGTCTTCAAAGCTGTAACCAAAGGCCTGCTGACGCTGCAGCATGGTCTCGTGGTCAGGCGGGGCCACAGGCTCACCTTCCTTGATGTCAGCGAGGTGCACGAGGTGCTTGTCCAGCCACTCGCGGTAGGGCTTCTCAGCGGCGATCTTTGCCTTGATCTCGTCGTCGGGGACGATGCGGCCTTCTTCCATGTTCACGATGAACATCTTGCCGGGCTGGAGACGGCCTTTGAGCTTCACATTTTCAGGAGCGATGGGCAGGACACCGGCTTCGGAAGCCATGATGACGAGATCGTCCTTGGTGACGTAGTAGCGGGAGGGGCGCAGACCGTTGCGGTCCAGGGTGGCGCCCATCATGGTGCCGTCGGTGAAGGCTACGGAGGCCGGGCCGTCCCAGGGTTCCATCAGGCAGGAATGGTATTCGTAGAAGGCCTTGCGCTGGTCATCCATGGACTCATGGCCGCTCCAGGGTTCAGGAATCATCATCATCATGGCATGCGGCAGAGAGCGGCCGCCCATGACGAGGAGTTCGAGAACGTTGTCGAACATGGCGGAGTCGGAGCCGCTTTCGTTGACGATGGGGAAAAGTTTTTTGACGTCTGGGAACAGCGGGCTGGCCAGCAGGGACTGACGGGCCTTCATCCAGCTGATGTTGCCACGCAGCGTGTTGATTTCGCCGTTGTGGGCGATGTAGCGATACGGATGCGAGCGCTCCCAGCTTGGGAAGGTGTTGGTCGAGAAACGGGAATGGACCAGCGCCAGGGCGGATTCCATGTCCGGGTCCTGCAAATCGAGGAAATACTGACCCACCTGCTCGGGCATGAGCATGCCTTTGTAAACCATGGTGCGGGAGGACAGACTGGAGCAGTACCAGAAGCTGTCCGCCTCTGCGGTGCGAATGGCGGTCACCGCACGCTTGCGGATGATGTAGAGCTTACGCTCGAAGGTCTGCTGATCCGGGCAGTTTTCGCCGCGCTGAACGAAGGCCATGCGCATGAAGGGCTCGCTGGCCTTCGCTGTGATGCCGATCATGGAATTGTCCACCGGCACGTCGCGCCAGCCGAGTACCTTCTGTCCCTCTTCTTCTGCCACTTTCTCAAAGGCACGGGCTGCGGCAGCGCGCTCCGCTGCATCTGGTGAGCAGTAGGCCATGGCGACTCCGTATTGTCCTTCGGCAGGCAGGGTGAAGCCTTCTTTGGCGGCCACTTTGCGCAAAAATTTGTCGGGCACCTGCATCAGGATGCCAGCGCCGTCTCCGGTGTTCTTCTCACTGCCCACCGCACCGCGATGGTCAAGGTTGATCAGGATAGTGAGCCCCTGCTGGACGATGGAGTGAGATCGTTTGCCTTTCATCTGACAAATGAACCCAACGCCGCAGGCATCGTGTTCGAATTGCGGGTCATAAAGGCCTTGTTTCGGGGGGAGTCCGTGGTTTCTCATTTTTGCGTCAAAAGGGGTCGGCAATTAGGCCATGCAGGGAAGTAAATCAACCAGCATTCTATCGGCCAAGATGTCGCTTTTTTTGAAAGCTGCCCGCCAAACTGGGGGGCATCCCTGCGCTGTCCAGCTCATCCGCCTTGCATCTTTCCGGGCCAGCCGCTAAAAACAGCCCATGGTGCGTCTCACAATTCTCGGCAGCGGCAGTTCGGGGAACTGCGCCGTCATTTCGACTGAACGCACCACGCTGCTCCTCGATGCCGGATTGAGCGCCAAGCAGATCTGCCTCCGTCTGGACGCCTGCGGCTTTTCGCTAGACATGCTGGACGGCATCCTCCTGACCCATGAGCACCAGGATCACACGGGCGGGATTGAGGTTTTGAGCCGCAAGCGCCCAGTGCCGCTCTTTTGCACCGCTCTGACGCAGGAAACCCTGGCTGGCAGTCTCGGATTCCGCAAACCGCCCACCTGGCGGCTCATGACCACGGGGGCGGCTTTTGAGTTTCAGGACCTGCGGATCGAATCTTTTCCTGTTCCCCATGATGCGGTGGATCCGGTCGGTTTTGTGATCGCTGACGAGGAATCCCGCCTCGGGGTGCTCAGTGATGTCGGTTTCGTGACCAATCTGATCAAAGACCGTCTGAGGAATTCCGACAGCCTCTTCATCGAGGCCAATTACGACACTCAGCTGCTCGAAAACGACACCAAACGCCCCTGGGCTACGAAGCAGCGAATCAGTTCGCGCCATGGCCACCTTTCAAATGAACAGGCGGCCGAACTCGTCCGTGAAATCGCGCATCCCGGCCTGAGCCACGTTGTGCTGGGGCATTTGAGTGATGACTGCAATGATCCTGTCACCGCTGCGCGGCACATCCGGCAGGCGCTTGACAGCGCAGGAGCCACTGAGGCCCGGGTCGTCTGTGCCGAACGTCACAAGCCTACGCCGACCATCGAAGTCGTGCGCCGTCGCAGCAGCAGTCCGGTGAGCTTCTGTGTGGCGGCTTCAGCGGATTCCACCGGGCAGTTGGCTCTTTTTTAACATGAAAAAGATCATTCTTCGCGGTCTGCTGGTCCTGTTTCTCATTGAAGGCCTATGGCTGGCATGGTGGGTATTTGGGCGTTCTCCGGAGGCCCAGGTGAGCGCTGCGCAGGCGAATCTGATCGAGGCGGTGGAAAAGCGTGACTGGAAGAAACTGGAGAGGTTGATGGCACCAAGCTACACGGATGCCTATGGCCACAACCGCGACACGGCGATTCAAGATGGGCGCAAATATCTCAGCGGGTTCTTCACCCTGACCTTGAAGGCGGACAAGACCACGATCCGGGCCACGAAAGGGCAGGGACTGGTGACCACAATGCTCCGTCTGGAAGGCAATGGCGTGGGTTACAGCCATATGCTCGTGGGGTATGTGAACCAGTTCACCGAGCCGTGGGCTTTCCACTGGAGCAATCCGGGCCGCTGGCCATGGAACTGGCAGGTGACCCTGATCCACCACGATCAGCTCGTGATACCCCCACAAGAATAGCTCTGCTGAGCAGGGCTTACGGCACGCCGTGGCCCTTGGCCGCTTCCCAGAGGCCATACCAGTCTTCGCGATCCAGCTTGATGTCCGCCGCTTTGACCACGGCCTGGATGCGTTCCAGCTTGTTGGTGCCGATGATCGGCAACGGGCAGGAGGGGTGGGCCATGATCCAGGCGTAGGCGAGTTGGTCGAGCGTGGCCCCGTTGTATTTGGCGGAAAGCTCGGCGGCCTTCGCATGAAGACGGACTGCGGCGGGGTCTTGGGTGTCCATCAGGGCACCTTTGGCCAGCGGTGACCATGCCATGGGCAGAATGCGGTGGCGCTGGCATTGGTCCGCCGTGCCGTCGTAGATCGGGTCCATGTGCAGCAGGCTGAACTCGACTTGATTGGTCACCAGAGGCTGGTCCATGCGCGAGTTCAGCAGATCGAACTGATGCACATTGTAGTTTGAGACGCCGGCGCTGCGGATTTTGCCGTCTTTGAGAAGTTTGTTCAGGCCCTCGGCGGTTTCGTCGGCGCTGGTCAGCCAGTCGGGGCGATGTACGAGCAGCAGGTCGATTTCATCAATGCCCATGAAATGGAGGGATTTCTCTGCGCTTTTGATGATGCGGGCGGCGGTGACGTTGTAGTGGGCGACTTTACGGTTAGGATGGTATTCGCAGGGAATGTAGATGCCGCATTTGGTGACGATCTCGATCTTGCTACGGAAGGAGGGGTCGAGTTTCAGCGCGCCGCCGATGGCTTCCTCGACCTTGTAAACACCGTAAATTTCGGCGGTGTCGAGCGTGGTGATGCCCATGTCGGCACAGGCCTTGAAACGGCTGAGCAGCGCCTGTGGGGTGCAGTTGGCCGGGTCTGCCTCGTCGAGGATGCGCCAGGTACCGTAGACGAGGCGGGAGAACTCAGGGCCGTTGGGGGCGATTTTATGGCGAGTGATCATGGGTGGGCGATCTTTGCTGGCCTTGCCTCGTCCGACAAACAAAAAACGGCATCTCTTGCGAGATGCCGTATGGAAATCAGGGGCGGGCCGAGTGGACCGTTTACTTCGTCAGAGCGCTGACCTTGACGGCGAGGCGGCTCTTCAGACGGGAAGAGGTGTTCTTCTTGAGAACGTTGGTCTTGGCGGCCTTGTCGGTGGCGGAAGAGAATGCGCTGAGGCAGGCTGCGGCTTCGACGGCGTCCTTCTTGTCCAGAGCGGCGATCACCTTCTTGCGCAGGGTGCGGATACGGCTTTTGACCGTCTGGTTGTGAGCGGTGCGGACCGTCGTTTTGCGGATGTCTTTTTCTGCGGAGCGGATGTTGGCCATAAAGGAGCTGGGGAAAGGGGCGACGAGAATAGGACGACACCCCCCTCCTGTCAAACTGGAATCCTGTCTGTGCACAACCCGGCAGGTTTTACTTGGCTCCGGTGGGCAATTCCGGTAGAACATTTTCCCAACCACCATGATCGAAGTCGAAATCTACGCCCCAGGCCTCCGCTCAGAGTCCATTGTGATGCAACTCCGCAACCAGATGGACCACTTTCCCAAGGTCCGCTACAAGGTGGATGCCCGCCATGACCTGGTCTATTTCGAGATCGACAAGCCCGGAGACATCAGCCAGATGGAAATTCACCAGATCTTTGACGCCATCGACCTCCAGCCTCGTTTTGTGGGTCAGATTCCCGAGGAACTGCGCACGGGGCAGACCACGAGGCTGTCCTAGCTTGCGCGCGTTTGCAGCGTCTGGGCCGCCTGTTTCATGCGGCCTAGGACGTAATACACGGTCTGGCTGCGCAGCCGGACGAGATCAGCGCCGATGATGCGAGGCACAAAATCCTGCGGCACTGCCAGGACCTCAGAAAGCGTTGATCCATTCAGTCCCCGGCATAGGATAGTGGTCATCGCTTTGGTCAGTGTCTGCACTTTGGGCCCCAGACTGATGGCAAAATGAATGTGGTCCCCGTTTTCAAGCCGGGCATGTACCCCGACGGTGTCCGAGCATTCCGCATCGTGCCGAACGTCCTCTAGATCGAACATTTCGCCCTCCTTCGGCGCGTGGATCGCAGCGGCAGCCGCCAGATCGATCAAATTCTCCCGTCGCTCGCCTTCCGGCAGCGATTCAAAAAAGGAAATCAGTTCGCCCAAGGCGGCGGGGTATTCGGCCATGGTCACTTCTTGACCGGTTTGAGCGCCAAATCCACCACGGGCATGGCGATGAATTTTTGCCAGTGCGCTTCGCTCTCGGCCTGCGAGGCAACGCCGTCGTGCACCCACAGGGCGTAGCGCACGCGCAATTTTTTCTGTTCGGTGACTTGCACGGGGGTGTCCAGGCTCAGGCAGCAGCCCATCCAGCCGTCACTGCGCACATGGAAGGCTGTCGGGTTGTGCGGATTCATCGGATGATTCATCAAGGTGATGCCGCCGAAGCCGTCCGTGTCGTTGGTGATCCTCCCGCTGTAGTCGCACCAGCGCGCTGGTTTGCGGAAGATGGCCTCTTCATTGAGCTGGCCTTCGGAGTTCAAAATGCGGCCACCGCCGTCGTGCACCCCGATGCTTTTTGCCATCCGCACCGCCACGAGCCCGAAGCCGGTGGCACCAAAGGTCGCTGTCTTCCCCTTCGGTGGTGAAAACTCAAGGTCGATGATCATGAACCAGCTTTTGGCCCCGTCGATGGGGCGGATTTCTGTACGACGTACCTCGGTTAGTTGAACCGACTTGTCCGCTTCGCTGATCCAGTGGTTCACCATGCGCATGGAGGCAAACTCATCGGTGTCTTCGTAGCCTTCACGCGAAACCTCCACGTTGACGATGCGGCCCTGCTTTTTGGCGTAGTCACCCCAGAAATCAAGGTCGTTCACCATGTTGTGCGTCACCCACACGCTGTTGTGGTGCGAATGCGTCAGTGGATCATGCGGATGACCCATGCGTGTGAGGCTGACATCCTTGGAGGCCCGGATTGGGTGCCAGAATGGGCGCATGTCCTGAGGATCGAAATGCATGGCGGTCAGTTCACGACCATCGAGCTGAAACGAGGTGATGTGATGCGGCAGCGGAACGGCCTGCACGCGTGGGATGGGCTTCGCTGAGGGCAGTTGTGCCAGGGCGACCGTCGCCGATGTTAAAAACAGAATGGCTTGTTTAAGCATCTTATCACAACGCTGCTCCAAGGTGCCCTTTTCCATTCTCAGTTCTTCCCTTTCGCCAAGAACTCGCCAAACTTCCGCCTCCACCCAACCATGAAGCACATCCTTCTTTCACTCCTCCTCGCCACCGCATCCTTTGCGGCCACGATCCCCGAAGCCGCCAAAGTCGGCCAGTTCTATGCTGGCTGCCAGGCCTACAGCTTCCGCATGTACAATGTGTTTGAGGCCATCGACAAGACCGCGCAGTGCGGCGGCAAGACCATCGAATTCTACCCCGGTCAGAAATTTTCCACCACCAAGCCGGATGCGAAGTGGGACCATAATGCCACGCCGGAAATGATCGATGAAGTCATGAAGCACCTCGAAGCCAAGGGACTCACCGCCGTCGGCTATGGGGTGGTCAAGCTCGGCCAGGATGACGCGTCCAACCGCAAGATTTTCGAATTCTGCAAAAAGCTGGGCATTGGCGTCATCGTCACCGAGCCTGATGTGACCGCGCTCGACAAGATCGAAGTGCTTGTGAAGGAATTCGACATCAAGATGGCCATCCACAACCATCCCAAGCGCCCGCTGGACCGCGCTTACATGTTCTGGGACCCGAACTACGTGCTCGATCTCGTTAAAAACCGTGATCCTCGCATGGGCTCCTGCGCTGACGTGGGCCACTGGGTGCGCAGCGGGCTGAATCCTGTGGATTGCATCAAGATTCTCAAGGGCCGCATTTTTGACAGCCACATGAAGGACCTCACGGCCTTCGGTGACGTCAAGGCCCACGACCTTCCCTTTGGCAACGGCAAGAGTGACATCCCCGCCATCCTTGCTGAATACGCCGCCCAAGGCTATCCCGGCCCTCTGCACTGTGAATACGAGCACAACTGGGAGACCAGCGTGCCTGAGATCACCCAGTGCCTGGACTTCGTGCGCAACTGGAAGCCTGCTAAGTGAGGTAAACGATTTTTCTGAGAAGCAGGGGACTGTGGTCCCCTGCTTTTTTTGTGCCTACTTGGTCTCGCCCATCAGTTGCTTGACCGTGGGCTCGATGGCCTCGGCCCAGATGCGGTAGCCTTTTTCGTTCGGGTGGAGGAAGTCGGGCATGATGTCCTTGGTGATCAAACCTTCCGGCGTGAGGAACTTCGTTCCGATGTCGAGATAGGTGACGTTGTGGGTGCCGTTGAGCTTGGAGATGATGCCATTGACCTCGGCGATCTTCTCGCGCTGCGGGTTGGGTTTTTCGCCACGCGGGAAGATGCCCAGCAGGAGGATTTTGGACTGTGGCAGACGCTGATTGAACTCTAGCGCGATGGACCTGATGCCGATTGCGATGTCGGATGCGGAACAGGTCCCCGTGTTGTTGGTGCCGATCATGATGACGACGAGTTTGGGGGCGATGCCGTCGATGGCACCATGCTGGAGCCGCCAGAGCACGTTTTCCGTCTTATCCCAGCCGAAGCCGAGATTGCCGGCATTGCGCGGTGCATAGAATTCGCCCCAGGTTTGCTGGCCGCGCATGGCGTAGCTGTCGAACTGCTCACCGCCGAAGAAATGCGTGATGGAATCGCCGATGAATAGAATCTGCGGCTTGGCCTTTTTCACGGCGGCGCTGGTGAGTTCGTGACGCTTGGCCCAGTCGTAGCTGGGCCAGCTACGGTCCTGAGTCGTGGCGACGACGGTGCTAGGCACCGGAACGACAAAACTCGGTACCGGAGGAAACATCTGTTCGGTGGCTTCACTCATGCTTTTCCGATCTTTGGAAAAGGTGCGTGCTTTCACGGTGCCACCGCGGATCAGATCGATGGGGGCGAGGTAGGGATTCGATTTTGATGTGGGATCCGCCCCGTCAAGCGTGTAGAGAATAGTGGAGTCCGGCGTGGTGCTCTCCAGCGTCACCATGCCGGTTGTGCTTGCACTGCGCTGGATGGTAGGTGGCGCGAGTTGCAGCGCGGTCTGAGCGCAGAGCTGGGTGCAGAAAACAAGCAGGGAGAGAAGCAGGTGTTTGCTCATAGAAGTGTGAGACTAACGAGAATGCCGCGTGCTGTCCATGCGAGCGTGCGGATCCAGTTGGTGAGAATGAGCCGCTCGATAAGAGGAGCATTGAAACCGCGCCCGAGCCGGGTGTGAATGGGGGCCTGAAACACCGCCGTGGTGAGCCAGATGATGGGGATCAGGCCCGTGCTGATGATGAATGGCTGCGTCTGCCTGCCTTCATACAGCAACCATGCTGCACTGGCGATCTCGACGAACAGCAGCGGCGCGACGATGAGGCCGATGCGGAAGCAGTGAGAAAAATGATAATCTCGAAACTCCGCCGGGGCTACGCGCCGAAACTGGGGGTAGACGAGGATCTGCACAACCCAGATCAGGCCGACCAGCATCCAAGTGACTGCGAGGTGGATTGAGAAAAGCCAGGTCATCGCGCTCAGGGTTGAATTGATCCGACATCTGCGGCTTGATGCAGCTTCTGCATCTCCGCATCGCTCAAGGCGCGGTTGAAGACTGCGAGGCCGCCGAATTTGCCGATGGTGGCCTCTCCGGTCATGGAACCGACGGCCATGCGTGCACCGACGGTGAAGTCGGACGGGGAGATCTTGGACTGTGCGTGCAAGGCGGGATCGTATTTGAAGATGCCGCGGCCATGGTAGTAGGGGTTCATGCCGCGATCTTTGCCGTCCGGGCCCTCCTTGATGAAGTAAGGATCGTTGCGCTTGTCTTTGACGGCATCGAGCTGCCGCAGGTCGAGAACGCCGTTGATGTAGGCGCGGATGTATTTCGAGTCGTAGGTGAAGGCCAGTGTGCACCACTGTTCTTCGGGGACTTCGAGTTTGGTGGCTGCGTAGTCGGCGCACCAGGGGAACTTGCTGCCGTCGGCACGCATGGTCACGCCGCCTTCGCTGCTGATGTGTGGCACCAGATTGCGGGGGCCGCCGTAGGTGGGCATGTTCATGAGCAGTGCGTACTGACGCGTGCCTGTGTCGTCTTTGGCACCTTTGCCCTCGCTCCACATGCCGGCGATGGTGCGGCTCTTTTTGAGATTGGCGATGCGAACGACGGCGAAGAGAGTTACCTGTGCGTCCTTGCCGGAGATGTTCAAGTCACCCGTCTCGGCATGCTTGATTTCGAAATACTGATGGCCATTCAAGTCCGCCGAGTAACCGGAGAAAGGACCGCCCGCCACGCGCTTGATGGGGCCGCTCACCTCGCTGAGCGGGTGTTTTTCCTGGGTGCCTTGCGAGACACGTTTCTGCCCAGCCTCCTCTCCAAAGGTCCAGAAACCGACGAGGCCGGGTGTTTTTTCGATGACGCTTGCGTCACCGGCAAAGGCTGAAAATGCAAGTGAGGTGGCGAAGAATGTGGGTAGCAAGGTGCGCATGAGAGGGGTGGTTGGAGAATGACAGACACATCAAGGCTTGGGAAAGATGTTTTTGGACGACAAAGAGTTCGATACCTGGCGCGTAGTCTTCCAATTGGCCCCGCTCACGATGAAAACTACGGTGCTTTAAAAACATGAACCGACTTATTCAGCCCTGTCTTGGATTTTTGATCTTTGGCCAGGCAACCTGGGCTCAGGTTGCGGAGCCAGCCAAGGCACCAGCTTCGGCCGAGGCTTCCGCAGGCTGGCGGGAACTCGCAAAGGGGAATCGAACTTGCCCGGTTTCCCATGGCGGATGCCGCACCGCATGAATTTGTCATCGTACGTATTGACCCGAAGGTCGCCAGGCTCCAGTTGCTCGCCGCTGCTGAGCAAAAGCACCCTGCGCTGCCTGCGAATGAATGGGCGAAACAACATGACCTGAACGTGGTGATCAATGCGGGCATGTTCGAACCCGATCATGTGACGCATACCGGTCTGATGAAAAGTGCAGAGGCCGGTATCAGCGGCAAACTGAATAAGCTCTACTCATCCTTTGCGATGTTTGCTCCCACTGACAGCAAAGATCCGGTGTTTCACATCTTTGATGCCGATGCTGAGGAGGACATTGCCGGCCTGCAGGAAACTGCCGTACCAAGCTACAAGTGTGTCCTGCAAAACCTGCGGCTGATAAAAAGGCCGGGTGAAAACCGCTGGAAGCCCCAGCCGAAGGCTTGGAGTGAAGCGGCGCTAGGTGAGGACGACAAGGGGCGCGCGCTGCTGATCTTCTGTGGAGCGGGTCTCTCCATGTATGATTTCAACGAACGCCTGCTCAAGCTCCCGATCCATATGGTTGCTGCGCAGCATCTCGAAGGCGGACCCGAGGCGTCGCTTCACATCCAATGTGGCGGCTTCAAAATCGACTGCGTTGGCAGTTATGAAACCGGCTTCAATGAGAACTACGACAACAAAGAATATTGGCCGATTCCCAATGTGATCGGCGTGAAATCCGTTCAATGAGCCGCTGGAATAAACGGATACATTGGTTGGACCCTAAAGAGTTCCGTGGCGGGCGGCGTAATGTTTGGATCGCTCTGCTCATGCAAAAGACCCCGCTTCAGTCACTCCGACACGTCGTTCCTCTGCACGGAATGGCCGTGGTGGCATGCGTGGCGTTGATCACAGTGCCTGTCTCGGCAGTGGACTATGAGAAGGAGATCAAGCCTCTGCTGAAGGAGCGCTGTTATGCCTGCCACGGGGCTTTGAAGCAGAAGGCAGGGCTGAGGCTGGACACCGCCACCGCCATGCGCAAGGGCGGTGACAATGGCAATATTCTCTCCGGCGATCCTGTGCTGCTGCTGGAGCGCGTGACAACCGCTGACAAAGATGACCGCATGCCGCCGGAAGGCGAGGGCTCCATGTTCACAGCGGAGCAGGTGGCCAAGTTGCAGGCCTGGGTTTCCGCCGGGGCTTCGGCTCCCGCGCAGGAAAAGTCCGAGGATGACCCGCGTGCGCACTGGGCCTACCAGCCGCCCCATTCATCAGGCCATTCCATGGATGCGCTACTGGCCGCGCGCCTTGCAGCGAAAGGATTGAAGCCGCAGCCGGAGGCCGCGCCAGAGCTTTGGCTGCGCCGCGTTTATCTGGATCTCATCGGTCTGCCTCCCACGCCCGCGCAGATTTATTCCTTTTTGAAGGATACTTCGGCCCCAGCGCGCTTGCGGCTGGTGGATCAGCTCCTGGCCACGCCTCAATACGGCGAGCGCTGGGCGCGTCACTTCATGGACATCTGGCGCTACTGCGACTGGTACGGTCTCGGCGCCCAGCTTCGCCACAGTCAAAAGCACATCTGGCACTGGCGCGACTGGATAGTGGAATCGCTCAATGCCGACAAGGGGTACGACCAGATGATTGTGCAGATGCTGGCTGCTGACGAACTTGCGCCGGAGGACCGCTCTAATCTGCGCGCCACAGGCTTCCTAGCCCGAAGCTATTTTCTCTTTAACCGGACAACCTGGCTGGACGAGACCATTGAGCACACCTGCCGCGCCTTCCTCGGTCTGACGATGCAGTGCGTGAAGTGCCACGACCACAAGTATGATCCCATCGAGCAGGCGGACTACTACCGCATGCGTGCCATCTTCGAGCCTTTGCATGTGCGGCTTGATCCTTGGGAAGGGGAAGCTGATTTGGAGAAGAACGGGCTGCCGCGTGTGTTTGACCTGCATCTCGATCAGCTGACCTACCGCCATGTGCGTGGCGATGAAAAGAATGAGGACAAGTCCAAGCCGATGCCGCCCGGTGTGCCGCGTGTGCTGGAGTTTGCGTCGTATGAGCCCAAGGCGGTGAAGCTGCCGCCGGCGTCGTCTCGTCCGGTGCTGCTGCCGTTTGTCTTGAAAGATCATCTTGCGGCGGCGGATCAGCAGCTAGCACAAGCGCAGAAGGCCGCGGATGCTGGAGCCGTGAAGCTGGCGGGGCTCCGACTCTCCATGATTCGGGCGGTGTATGCCGCAGATCTGGCCAAGGGTGACAAGGCCATCGCGCAGGCGGCGGCGCTGGCCGAGGCGCGTTATGGCGAAGCCAAGGCGGAGGATGATCTTGCCAAAGCAGAGGCCGCGCCCAAGGCCAAGGAGGCAGACAAGAAGATCAAGGCTGCGCGGGAAGCGCTGGAGAAAGCCCGCAAGAAAGTGGGCGCTCCAGGAGACGTTTACACCTCGCTGCCTGCGAGTTTCAAAGCGCAGGAAGGCCCTGGGGAAGCTGGCAATGCCAAAGTGCAAACCTATCCTGAGACCAGCACGGGGCGCCGGCTGGCGTTGGCGCGATGGATTGCCGACAAGCGCAATCCGCTCACTGCGCGGGTGCTGGTGAATCACGTGTGGGCACGGCATTTTGGCGTGCCGTTGGTTGCAGATGTGGGCGACTTGGGCCGCCGCTCCTTATCGCCTTTACACCAGGATGTGCTCGACAATCTGACGACCGGCTTCATGGAGAACGGCTGGAGCATGAAGTGGCTGCATCGCACTCTGGTGCTATCGGATTTGTATCGGCGCAGCTCCTCCAATGCGGGGGCTGATCCCCAAACTCTTGCCGCTGATCCGGACAATCACTTTCTCTGGCGCATGAATCCGCGACGCATGGAAAGCCAGCTCGTGCGCGACAGCCTGCTGCATCTCTCCGGTCGGTTGGATCTCACCCTAGGCGGTCCGAGCCTCGATCCCGCCAAAGCGGAGACCAGTCCCCGGCGCTCGTTGTATTTCATTCAAAACGCCGATGTGGAGCACCGCTTTCTGGCAGTCTTTGACAACAGCAACGTGCTGGAGTGCTACCGCCGCAACGAAAGTGTGGTGCCGCAGCAGGCGCTGGCGCTGACGAACAGCGGGCTCAGCCGTGAGTGTGCGAATGCGCTGGCTGCGTCGATGACCAAACTGGATGCGCCCATGTTTATCGATCAGTCGTTCCTTGCCATCCTGGGCCGCCAGCCGCTGGAGGCGGAGCGACAGGCCAGCCTCGAAGGCTTCCACGCCTTGAACGAGGACCGCAGTCTGTTTCTTCAGGCTCTCATCAACCACAACGATTTCGTCACTCTGCGATGATACCGCGCCTTCCACCCACGCCTTTCCTGCGCCGCGACATCCTTGGTGGACTCGGCAGCATCGCCGTCGCGTCCATGCTTCGAGGTGAGGAAGCATGGCTGCCGCCCGATGGCTTGCCGATGATTCCCCAGCGGGCCAAGCGTGTGATCTGGCTCTTCATGCGCGGTGGGGTGAGTCACATGGAGAGCTTTGACCCCAAGCCGATGCTCACCAAGTATGCGGGCAAGTCCATTGGCGAGACGCCTTACAAGGACGTGCAGAATCCGGAAAAGCTCAAAAAGGTGCGCGTGGTGGTGGTGAACGATGCGAATGGCCAGCAGCGCAATGTCATTTATCCACTGCAAACCGGCTACAAGCGCTACGGGCAGTGCGGGGTGGAGATCAGCGACTGGTTTCCGAACATTGGCTCCTGCGCGGACGAGATCGCCTTCATCCGCAGCATGTGGACCACGGATGACAACCACGGGGCGCAGGTGCAGTTTCACAGTGGAAGGCACATGCTGGAGCCACGGGTGCCGACGCTCGGTGCCTGGGTGACCTATGGCCTTGGCTCGATGACGGACAATCTGCCGTCCTTCATCAACATGGGACCGCGCTTTTTCGATGTGCGGGACGGCCACTATCTTGGCCCTGCCTATGACGCGGTGAACTTGAAGGTGGACCCGAAGAACCCGCTCACCTATGCCGCGCCGGAGTTTCAAATCGGTAAGCCGCAGCAGGAGGCTCAATTTGATCTCATCCACCGGCTCAATGGACTGAATGCCGAGCAGTATCCTGGCGACAAGACGCTCGTCGCGCGCATGAAGAGCTACCAACTGGCCTACAACATGCAGACCGCCGTGCCGGAGACGATGAACCTCGATGCTGAGAGTGCGGAAACCAAGAAGCTCTATGGCATGGATGACAAGGTGGCGGAACCGTTTGCGCGGCAGCTCATTGTGGCGCGTCGTCTTGCAGAGCGGGGCGTACGCTTCATCCAGCTTCAGCATGGCGATGGTGCCGCCGGTGCGTGGGACTCGCATTCCGGGCTGAAGAAGAACCACTCCAGCCTCGCGCAGCAGGTGGACAAGCCGATCTCCGGACTGCTGAAGGATCTCAAACAGCGCGGGATGCTGGATGACACGCTCGTCGTTTTTGCCACCGAATTTGGCCGCACGCCGGGCACGCAGGGCAGTGATGGCCGCGATCATCATCCGTATGGCTTCAGCGTGTGGATGGCGGGTGGGGGCATTAAGGGCGGTATGATCCATGGCGGCACCGATGAGCTCGGTTTTCACCCCGTTGAGCACCCGCACTATGTGACGGATGTGCATGCCACCATTCTTCATCAGCTTGGGCTGGATCCGCATCGCCTGGAGATCCCCGGCCGCAAGCGGCTGGAGCGGGATTTCGGCAAGGTGATTCCGCAGATCCTGGCGTGAGGTGAAAATATCGGTTGCCGATTTAATGGAGGTGTGTCCAATATATCGACATAAGCAGCCACTATGAAAGCACTCGTCAAGGCACGGCCAGAACGCGGTCTCTGGCTCCAGGATGTCCCGGAGCCGCAAGTGGGCATCAATGATGTCCTCATCAAGGTTCGCAAAACGGGCATCTGCGGCACGGACCTGCACATCTACAAATGGGACGCCTGGGCGCAGAAGACGATCCCGGTGCCGATGGTCGTGGGGCATGAGTTTGTGGGGGAGGTCGTCGCGGTCGGTTCGAACGTGAATGACTTCCATGCCGGCGAGATCGTCAGTGCTGAGGGGCATGTGGTGTGCGGGCGTTGTCGCAACTGCCTCGCGGGTAGGCGTCACCTTTGCAAAGACACTGTGGGAATCGGTGTTAACCGCACAGGAGCTTTTGCAGAGTACATCAGCGTGCCGATGACCAATGTCTGGCATCATCGTGACGGTGTGGATGAAGAAGTCGCGAGCATTTTCGATCCCTTTGGCAATGCTGTGCACACGGCGCTGGCGTTTGAATGCCTCGGCGAGGATGTGCTCATCACGGGGGCGGGGCCCATCGGCATCATGGCGATTCCGGTCGTGAAACATGCCGGGGCACGCCACGTCGTCATCACGGACGTGAACGAGTATCGTCTCAACTTGGCGCGCCAGATGGGCGCGACGCGTGCGGTGAATGTGACGACCGAAAAGATCGAGGATGTGCAGAAGCAGCTAGGCATGAAGGAAGGCTTCGATGTAGGTCTCGAAATGAGCGGCAATGCCGCCGCCTTCCGCAGCATGATCGACAGCATGTGCCACGGCGGCAAGATTGCCATGCTTGGCATTCCCAGCGAGCAGATCGCGATCGACTGGAACAAGGTGATCTTTAACATGCTCACCATCCACGGCATCTATGGCCGTGAGATGTACGAGACCTGGTATCAGATGAGTGTGATGCTAGAAAGCGGCCTCAACATCAAGCCCGTGATCACGCATCGCTTCCACTATACCGAATTTGAGCAGGGATTCGACGCCATGGAGTCCGGCAACTGCGGCAAAGTGGTGCTGGACTGGTCTGCTTAGAGTTTCGGTTCTTGCTATTATCTTTGGTATTCGTTAGGAAAGACCTAACGATGAAAGCCAAACCCAACGCTTCTCAAAGAATCGGCGCCTCCGCCGATACCCCAGCGCGCCGTTACTTCAAAGAGGTGCGGTTTCGGCAGATACGCGCGCTGGTGGAGTTGTCACGACAGGGCAGCTTTGCGGCGACTGCGGCGGCGATGGATCTGGCCGTGCCTTCGGTATGGCAGCAGATTCGAGCGTTGGAAGATGAGTACGGCGTGCAGTTTGTCGTCGCGGAAGGCTCCAAAGTATCACTCACCGACGATGGCCGTGCGCTGGTGGATCTGGCGGCGCCGTTGGTTGAGTCCTTTGACGGCTTGCGGGCGATGTTTGAGGATCAGCGGAGCACCGCAGTGCGTACATTGACGGTCGTAGCGCCATCGGCCATGCTCACTGGGGCACTTCGGAAGCCCATCATTCTGTATCGTCAGAATCACCCGAAGGTGAAACTCGTCCTGCTGGACCGTCCCTCCTACCTGGCCAGGAAGGTGATCGAGCAGGATGAGGCAGATTTGGCAATCATGGGCATGGCCACGGGTGACGAGGTAATGCCGCAGTTCCAATACCAGCAGCTGGCGCGCTATGCCTTTTATCTCATGTGTCCTGCGAATCATGAGCTGACGCGTGCGCGTCAGCTCACCCTGGCAAACATCGTCAGCCAGCCATTGGTGCTGGCTCCGGTGGAAAGCAGTTCCCACCGGCAGATTCGGCAGGTGTTTGCCCAAGCCGGGCTGGGCGACCGCATGAATGTGACAATGACGGCCACGAACCGCGCTTTGCTGCTGAACTATGTCGCCATCGGGTTCGGCATTGCCATTGGCACCAGCGCCGCCAGTGTGAAGCCACCGAAACGCGGGGCCGGAGAGGCTGAGGTCGTCGTGCGCGAAGTTGCTGCATTGTTTGGCCATGAGGAAGTCTTTCTGGTGCAACGCAAGGGCCGTTTTGAACCAGCGCATGTCCGAGCTTTTCGAGAGCTGGTGGTGAAGGCCTTTTAAAGCTGAAGCAGCATCATTCGGTGAAGAGGAATGGTCTGTGAAGGTGTGATTTGCTCAGCAAAATCCTAGTTGCCAAAATACAGGATGAGTGTCCAATATACCGGCAGACATGAATCCGACCTTTTCGACTCACCTCGTTGCGCAGATCGAGGCCATACGCGCTGCTGGCACTTACAAGAGGGAGCGCGTGCTTTCCACACCCCAGGGCACGCTGGTGCGGGCGAATGGCGGCAAGGCGGTGCTGAACATGTGTGCGAATAACTACCTCGGCCTCGCGCAGAACCCGCAGGTGCGGCAGGCAGCGCATGAGGCGCTGGAGCACTGGGGCTACGGACTGGCGAGCGTGCGTTTCATCTGCGGTACGCAGGGAGTGCACAAGGAACTGGAGGCTTCGTTGTCGGACTTCCTCGGCACGGAGGACACCATCCTTTACGGTTCCTGCTTCGATGCCAATGGAGGTCTGTTTGAGACGATCCTCGGCCCCGAAGATGCGATCATCAGCGATGAACTGAACCACGCCTCCATTATTGATGGCGTGCGTTTGTGCAAAGCGCAGCGCTATCGATACAAAAACTGCGACATGGCCGATCTGGAGGCGCAGTTGATTGTGGCGGATGAGAAAGGCGCTCGTTTTAAACTGATCGCCACCGATGGCGTGTTTTCCATGGACGGTTTCATTGCTCCGTTAAAAGCGATCTGTGATCTGGCGGACAAATACCAAGCGATGGTGATGGTGGACGACTCCCATGCCGTCGGGTTCATGGGCAAAACAGGCCGTGGCACCCATGAGCATGAAGATGTCATGGGACGCATTGACATTCTCACGGGGACGCTGGGCAAAGCCCTCGGTGGCGCGAGTGGCGGGTACACCAGCGGGAAAAAGGAAATCATCGAACTGCTGCGGCAGCGTTCGCGGCCTTACCTTTTTTCCAACACGCTCTGTCCCAGCATCGCGGGTGCGTCTATTGCGGCGCTAGAAATGCTGAAGCAGTCCACTTGTTTGCGCGATCAGCTTGAAGCCAACACGCGCTTTTTCCGCGAGCAGATGAGCGCCGCAGGATTTGACATCGTGCCCGGCGAGCACCCCATCGTCCCCGTGATGCTTGGCGATGCGGCGCTGGCTTCCAAATTTGCCGACGCGATGCTGGAGCGAGGCGTTTACGTCATCGGCTTCAGTTATCCTGTGGTACCCCAAGGCAAGGCGCGAATCCGCACGCAGATAAGCTCCGCACATACTCGGGCGGATTTGGAGCACGCGGTGCAGGCGTTTGTTGGAGTGAAGCAGGCGCTTGGAGTGTGAGCACCTTTGTCGTCAATATGCCTGTTCGTTCTTGCTCGAGACATCATTGGAAGTGGGGAATATAGGAAGTACTGAACCATGCCGCCCTGGATCGAATACTTTGCCGTCACTGTCTGCGCGATCACTGCCGTGCTGGCAGCGGAAGGGAAACGAATGGATTTGTTCGGCGTGATGGTCTTGGCGCTGGTGACGGCGGTAGGGGGTGGGACGATTCGTGATTTATGCCTTGGTGTGCGTCCATTGATCTGGATCGAGCAACCTATGTACTTATGGACAGCTTTGATTGCTGCGATGGCGACGTTTGTGACGGTACGCTTCATTCATCCTCCGCACCGGCTGCTCGCCGTTGCGGATGCGTTTGGGCTGGCATTGTTTGGCATCGCAGGCACTGAAAAGGCGCTCACGCTTGGCACGTCCGGCATTGTGGCAGTCCTGCTGGGCATCGTCACCGGTGTCGCAGGTGGCATTCTGCGTGATGTGCTGCGCGGCGAGTTGCCGCTCGTTTTCCAGCCCGATGTGAATCTGTATGCAACGGCTGTTTTCGCCGGGGCGTTGGTGTTTGTACTGCTGCGTGTGTGGCTGCCAGCTTCGGAAAGTCACCGCTACATCGGCATGGCTGTCATTCTTGTGCTGCGCCTTGCCGCGATGCGCTGGAAGCTGCGTTTGCCGGCGTATCGGAGCCGGATTTCCGCACCGTAAATTAAGCTTCTCGAAAGGCACGGGGAGGATGGGCTGTTTTCAATGAGCTATGAACCGCCGCCATTTCATCACCACTGCCGCCGCTACCGCTCTTTCCGCCCCGTTTGTGCGGGCGCAGAGTAAAACCTCGCTTCAGGGTGCCATCATTGGGCATGGGGAGCATCGGTATCGAGTTGATCTGGAGTGGTGCAAGGCGAAGCGCGAGGTGCATCCGGTGAAGAACTGCCATGAAATGGTCATGGATGCGCAGAAGCGTCTGATCATGATCACTGACGAGGCGAAGAACAACGTCCTAATCTTCGACAAGGAGGGGAAGGTGCTCGATGCGTGGACGCTGAAGCTGCGCGGCGGCCACGGCCTGAGTCTGGATGTGCGGGATGGCAAGGAGCACCTGCTGCTGTGCGATCCGGGCGCTGGCCGCGTGGTGAAAACCACGCTGACTGGCGAGGTCGTGCTGGAACTGCCACATGCCAAGGACTGCGGCGCGTATGACGCTGTGACCAAGTATGCGCCCACAGAAGCAGTGGCAGGGCCGAATGGCGACATCTATGTGGCCGACGGCTACGGCTCACAGTTCATCCTGCAGTTTGACGCCACAGGAAAATTCATCCGTAAATTCGGCGGCAACAGTACGCAGGCGATGAACGCTGGCAAATTCATGCAGGCGCATGGTGTTACCATCGACACACGCGGTCCTACACCGCTGGTGCTATGCACAGAACGCATTCGCAATGAGTTCCACTGGTATCAGCTCGACGGCACCTATTCGCATTCCGTGTATTTGCCCGGTGCCTTCATGAGTCGGCCGGTTATTGCGGGTGATCTGCTGCTCTCCGGCGTGTGCTTCGGCATGAAACCGAACGATTACCGCATGTGGCGTGAGCGGGGGTTCATCATCATTCTCGACAAGAACAACCGTGTCATTTCCGCTCCGGGCGGTCAGCAACCGAAATACGAGGGCGATCAGGTTGGTCTGCTGTTGCAGGACCAGCCGGTGTTCCGAAATGTGCATGACGTGTGTGTCGATGACGCGGGCGATCTTTATGGCTGCCAGTGGAACGCGGATCAGGTGTATCCGTACAAGCTCCATCGGGTGTGATAGAGCCACGCCTGCTGGGCGTAGTTGATGGCGTCCATGCAGCCACATCTTCCAACCACTGCTTTCAATCGCCGCGAATGGCTGCGCGTTGGTGGGTTGGGTTGTTTGGGGCTGTCGCTGCCATCCGTGCTGAATGCGAGTTCTCGCAGCAAGGACGCGTCATATGGCCGGGCAAAAAGCTGCATCATTCTGTTTCTCAGCGGCGGGCCACCGCAGCATGAGACGTTTGATCCGAAGCCGGACGCACCGCTGGAGATTCGCGGTGATTTCAAGTCGATCCCGACCTCGGTGCCTGGGATTCATTTCTCCGAGACGCTGCCGCGCACGGCCAAGCTGATGCAGCACCTCGCGGTGATCCGCTCGATGACCACGGGCATCAACGCGCATTCGACCAGCGGCTGCTTCATGCTCACGGGCTATGCACCGGCGTCGAAAGCTGAAAACGTTCCGCCGAGTGCGAATGACTGGCCGAGCATCGCGTCCGTGGTCGGCGCGCTGAAACCGAGTGTGCGATCGCCGCTGTCGTCGGTCGTTTTGCCGGAACGTCTCGAAAACAATGGCAACGTCGTGTGGCCCGGCCAGAACGGCGGCTTCATGGGAGCGCCGTGGCATCCGCAGCTTATCAAGTGCAATCCCAGCGCCGAGCGTCTGCGCATCGAAGGCATGAGTTTGACGGACGGCATGACGGATTTGCGTTTTTCCGAACGCGGCAGCCTGCTGCGGCAGTTGGACGTGCAATTTCGCCGCTCACTGGCGAATCCGCTCATGGAGGAGACGGATGCGATGCAACATCGTGCTTTTGATTTGATTCACTCGGAGGCCAGCCGCTCCGCGTTGGAAATCGAGCGCGAGCCGGTGGCGATGCGGGATCGCTACGGCAGACATAAATTCGGCCAGAGCGTGCTGCTGGCGCGTCGTCTGGTGGAGGCCGGAGTGCGGCTGGTGCAGGTGAACTGGCCGCGCGAGCCTGGTGATGACAAAGAAGGCAGTCCGCTGTGGGACACGCACCAGCGCAACGGCCCGCGTGTGCGCGAGGTATTGTGTCCGCAGTTCGACATCGCTTACTCCACGCTCATTCAAGATCTGCATTCGCGTGGTTTGCTGGATGAAACACTCGTCGTCGTCATGGGCGAGTTTGGTCGCTCGCCCATCATCAACAAAAGCGGCGGGCGCGATCACTGGGGCAATGTGTTCTCAGTCGCCATGGCTGGTGCGGGCATCGCCGGTGGCCAAATCATCGGCGCGAGCGACAAGACTGGTGGTTCTCCATCGGATCAGCCCGTGCGTCCGCCGGACCTTGCCGCGACGATTTTCCACCTGCTGGGCATTCATCCCAATCACGAATTCATGGACGCGCTGCAGCGCCCGCGCACTGTCACAGACAGCGGCGTGCCGCTGCGCGAACTCGTCGGCGTTTAATCTTTCCACTACATGCGACCTCTCATCCTCTCCCTGCTCCTCTCCTGCACCGCCTTTGCGGCGAAACTCCCCAAAGAACAGCGCATCGTCTTTCTCGGCGACAGCATCACGCAGGGAGGGGGCTACATCGAATTCATTGATGCCGCCTTGATTGCCCAGCATCCAGATGTCACCAAGGAGATCATCCCGCTCGGCCTTAGCAGCGAAACGGTGAGCGGTTTGAGTGAAGACGGCCATGCGGGTGGCAAATTTCCGCGCCCGGATCTGCATGAGCGTCTTGATCGTGCTCTGGAAAAGGCGAAGCCTGAGCTCGTCTTTGCCTGCTACGGCATGAACGACGGCATTTACCTGCCCCTTGGCGCGGTGCGGACCAAGGCGTTTCAGGATGGTATGAAAAAGCTGCATGACAAAGTTGCTGCCACCGGAGCGCGGATCGTGCATCTCACGCCGCCGGTGTTTGATCCGGTGCCAATCAAGCAGCGTGTCGTTCCTGGCGACCAAGTCAAGCCGGGGCAGTTTTACCAGGGCTACAATGAGGTGCTCGACTTTTACAGCGACTGGCTGATCGACATGCGGCAGAAAGGCTGGGAGGTGCTGGACATCCATGGCCCGATGAATGCCGCCATTGCTGAAAAGCGGAAGACCGATCCTGAGTTCACCTTTTCCAAAGACGGCGTGCATCCAGGGCCGGAAGGTCATCTGCTCATGGCGCATGCCGTGCTCGATGCCTGGGGTCTCAAGGTAAAGCCTGATGGCACACCCGATCATCCCAATGGTGCAGCGATCCTTGCTCTGGTGAAAAAAAAGCACGACATCCTGCGTCGCGCCTGGCTGAGTTACGTGGGGCACAAGCGCCCTGGTAATGCGCCCGGTCTGCCAATTGAAGAGGCCAAGGCGAAGGTCGCAGAACTCGATGTCGAGGCCCGCAAGCTGGCTAACTCCAAGGAGATCGTGTTCCCTAATCAAGCCGGTGAGTGGAACGGCTACGCGAAGCACGAACTCACCATCGCGGGGAAATCCGTGACTGTTGTTGCGCCGAAAACTGTCGCTGTAGGCCGTCCTTGGGTCTGGCATGGCGAGTTCTTCGGCCACAAACCCGCGCCGGACATCGCTCTGCTCGGCAAAGGCTTCCACATCGTTTATGTGAAGATCAATGACATGCTTGGGTGTCCTGATGCCGTGAAGCTGTGGAACGATTGCTACGCGGAACTCACCATGAAATATGGCCTGAGCACCAAGCCCTCCCTCGTCGGTCTCAGCCGCGGTGGTTTGTACTGCTACAACTGGGCCACGGCGAATCCCTCCAAAGTCTCCTGCATCTACGGCGATGCACCGGTGTGTGACTTCAAAAGCTGGCCCGGCGGCAAGGGGAAAGGCAAGGGCGATCCGAAAAACTGGGGCTTCGTGCTCAAGCTCTGGGGTTTCAAAGACGAGGCTGAAGCGCTCGCTTACAAAGGCAATCCTGTGGACAGCCTTGCACCCTTGGCCCAGAACCAAGTGCCACTCCTCCATGTCTTTGGCGATGCCGATGATGTGGTGCCCTGGGACGAAAACACCGGTTTGATCGAAATACGCTACAAGGCGCTCGGCGGCAGTATCACGCTGATTCGTAAACCCGGTGTGGGCCACCATCCGCACGGGCTGGATGACTCGACTCCGATAGTCGAGTTCATTGAGAAGAACGCCAAATAAATCCGCCTGAAGCTGTAACCGAAACGCATCCTGCCCGTAGAAGCCGGGAAAGGATGTGTCATCGTGATTCCCAGCTTCCATGATTTTGACCGACAGCGAATCCCGTGCCTGCATGGCAGCGTGGCTGCGATGCAGCGACGAGGGCGCGGCACGGGCTCTGGTGGAGGCGTTCTACCCTTTCGTGGCCACGGTGATCCGTCGCCACGTCGCGGACGCGGGCTGCGTGGAGGATCTGGCGCAGCAGACATTTGCGCGTTGCTTTGCCAGCGCCGCTCAGTGGGACGCGTCAAAGCCACTGGAGCCGTGGCTGGCGCGCATCGCGATCAATCAGTGCCGCGATCACTACCGGGCACGGCGTGTGAGGCCGGAGTTGCGGTGGGGCGATCTCACGGAAGGAGAGCAGGAGGCTATGCAGGCAACGCTGACCGCCGCAGAACCGAAAGCGGACGCCCTGAACGACGAATCACGCTCCCTCATTCTGCGCCTGCTGGAAACTTTGAGCGCGGACGACCGCATGGTGCTCAGCCTGCTGCACCTCGATGGCAAATCGACGGACGAAATCGCCACGCTCACCGGTTGGAGCCGCACGCTGGTGAAAGTGCGCGCCTTCCGTGCCCGCCGCAGACTGCGGGCGACCTTTGAACAACTCGAAGCATCCCACTCATGAACGAAATCGACCAACGTCTCGAACAACTCGCCGCCCGCGCGAGAAATGCGACTGCACCTCCGCCAGCGGAGCCTCCTCTAGGATTCGCCACACGCGCCATTGCCTCCGCGCGTTCGGCTTCGGATACCTCTGCCTTATGGACACGGTTTTCACTCGCCGCACTGCCAGTGGCCACCGTGGCGACTGCCGCCTGCCTTTGGTGGTCTGCCAGCGCCATGAGCGCTGATGCGCACGATCTTGCACAGGTCTTCATTCAATCACCGCTCTTTCCATGAAAAAGTTCTTCATCATCTGCACCCTCTTCGGCCTCTTCGGCCTCGGCGTTTTATGTGGCATCGGTCTCGCGTTTCCTTTTGCGAAGAAACTTCTCAGTGAAGATCACTTCGTTAAGCAGCGCACGGCCGAAGAGGTAAAACGCCTCAAGCTCACGCCGGAGCAGGTGGAAAAATCAAAGCCGATCTACGACCAACTTAGACAGGACCTCGCGAAAATCAAAACCGACACTCTGACGTCCATTGCCCAGGCTTCGATCCGTCAGTCCACCGAACTGGCCGGATTGCTCACACCCGAGCAGATCGAAGAGTTAAAGAAACTCGGCGACGAGCGACGGGTGAAATTTGATAAATTCATGAAGCCATGAAAACATGCCAATGGATGCTGATCTCCGTCCTTCTCGTCGAGGCATCGGCGCAAGATGCTGGTCTGCAAAAGAAAATCGCGCAGGGTTTCACCACTTTCGACCTGAACCACGATTCAGCCCTCAGCTCTGCCGAGTTCAAGACGCTGGGCGAATACTCGCCGAAACTGAAGGGCAAGCCGCAGGTGGTGGATTACCTGTTTCACACGCTTGACGCCAATAGTGACGGCAAGCTCTCGCATGAGGAGTACATGAACATTCTGGCGATCAGCGGCGGTGCAAAACCTTCTCCTGAGAAGCCGGTAATCATCGAAACCCAGAGTGCTGCGGAACAGATCGCGTTTTTCGAAAAGAAGATCCGTCCCGTGCTTGCCGAAAAATGCTACAAGTGCCATGCGGAGAATGCGGAAAAAATCAAAGGCGGCTTCGTGCTTGATACACGCGAGGGCATTCGCCGTGGCGGTGAAAGCGGTCCGGGCGTCGTGCCGGGCGATCTCGTCAAGAGCCTCGTCATTGAATCCCTGCATTACACCAACAAGGACATGCAGATGCCGCCGGAAAAAAACGGCGGAAAGCTGCCGGACTCGGTCATTGCCGACTTTGAGCAATGGGTGCGCATGGGTGCGCCTGATCCGCGTGATGGCAAAGCCAGCGTGGTGAAATCCGATTGGGACACTGAGAAGGCGAAGAACCACTGGGCCTATCAGCCGGTGAAAAGGACTGGCGTGCCCGCTGTAAAAGACAGTGCTTGGCCGAGGAACAACCTTGATCGTTTCATCCTCGCCGGATTGGAGAAAAAAGGCCTCAAGCCTGTCGGTGATGCTCAGCCGGAAGCGCTGCTGCGCCGTGTTTGTTTTGATCTGACTGGCCTGCCGCCAACGCCGCAGCAGGTGGATTCCTTTTTGGCAAATCATGATCCGCATGAATTCGAAAAGATCGTCGATGCACTGCTGAATTCACCACGCTTTGGCGAGCGCTGGGGTCGTCATTGGTTAGATGTCGCGCGGTATGCTGAGTCCACCGGTAAAGACGTGAACTGCCTGCTTCCCCATGCATGGCGCTTTCGCGATTATGTCATCGAATCCTTCAACAAGGACAAGCCCTTCAACGAATTCATCCGCGAGCAGATTGCCGGTGACCTGATGCAGGCCAAAGACAGCCGCGACCGCGCCTTGAAACAGATCGCGACAGGCTTCCTCGCCATCGGCTCGCGCAGCCTGAATGAACGCAGTCCGAAGCAGTATGCGCTGGACACTGCCGATGAGCAGATAGATGCCATGTCGCAGGCGGTGCTCGGCCTCACCGTTGCGTGTGCACGCTGCCATGATCACAAGTTCGATCCAATATCGCAGAAGGATTATTACGCGCTCGCGGGCGTCTTCCTCAGCACGGAAACCTTGTATGGCACCTCACCCAATTTCCAAAATCTCAAGGCCGCGCCGCTGATCAATCTGTCCACAGACTGCGGACTGCCGCGCATGCCTTTGATGCTCACACTGGAGCGTCGTGCCGAGGTCGAAAAGGAGCTCACGAAAACCGAGCGCTATGGAGCGGTGCAATTTTATGCCACTGCAGCGAAGGCGCTGCTTACAGGCAAAGGCTTCAACGTGAACAACGACCCGCAAAAGCTGGTCATGTTCGTCGGCATCAATGCGAAGATCGGCGAGTGCAAAACGGAGCTCGCCTCCTACGACAGCGAGGGCCGCCAGAAACTGCTCGCGATGGGCGTGCGTGATTATCCTTCCACTCCATCGAGCGGACCACCCACCAAACCGAAATCGGTGGAGGAGACGTTTCAGATGATCGCGGGTCGTCCTGCACAGTTCAGTTCGATCAATGACAGCCCGTTCTTTGCCCGTGGTGATGTGGATAAACCCGGGGCCAGAGTACCACGTGGATTTGTCAGCGTGATCGCTTCGAAAACGCCCTCCATTCCTGCAAAAGAAAGCGGACGCCGCGAACTGGCCGACTGGCTTGTGGCAGATACCAACCCGCTCACGGCGCGTGTGTTTGCCAACCGCGTCTGGCACTGGCTCTTTGGCCGGGGTATCGTCTCCACGGTGGATAACTTTGGCGCAATGGGCCAGCCGCCATCCAATCCAGCACTGCTCGATCATCTGGCCCTGCGGCTGCAAAGCGGCGGATGGTCGATGAAGTCGCTCATCAAGGAAATCGTCATGAGTCACGCCTATCAGTTGGCTGCCACGCACGATGCGAAGAATTTCGAGGCTGATCCAGAAAACACGCTTGTCTGGCGCATGACTCCGCGCCGACTAGACGCCGAATGCATTCGAGATGCGATGCTGGCCGTCAGCGGTGGTCTGAACCTCGAGGTGCCCGTTGGCTCTGCCGTTGCCCAGTACGGTGATGGTGTAATCGGGGGATATCCCATCAAGAGCCTGCGCGCGCCACTCAGTGATGAGCCCTTTCTCACTGCGAGCAGTGACTTCCGTAGTGTCTATCTGCCTGTTCCTCGCAATGCGGTGCCCGACGCTCTTACGGTCTTCGATTTCGCCGAACCCAGTGCCGTGAACGGCAGCCGCGAAGTGACCACGGTGCCGTCGCAGGCCTTGTATCTGCTGAACAATGACTTCGTCGCCAAACAGGCCAAGCGCTTTGCTGATAAACTCCGTTTGTTGCCGGAAAACCAGCGTGCCACTGCTGCCTTCAAACTTGCATTTGCGCGAGCACCCACGGCCAATGAGGTCAAGGCCGCGCAACGCTTCTTCGCCGACTACCCTCGGCTCGACAACGACGTGCTGACGAGCTTCTGCCGTGCCCTGTTCGGCAGTGCTGAATTCCGCTCCATTGACTGATGTCATGAACACTCGACGCAACTTTCTCCAAACCAGCGGTGTCGGCTTCGGCTGGCTCGCGTTTCAAGCTCTGGCTGAGGCGGAGCCTGGAACTCCACTGTCCGTGAAGCAGCCGCATTTCAACGCGACTGCCAAGCGCGTGATCTTCCTCTGCATGCGCGGTGCGCCATCGCATGTGGACACCTTTGATTACAAGCCGAAGCTCACGGCTGCGTCTGGTAAAGATGGCCGCGCACCGGGCACCAAGCTGCATGGCTCACAGTGGAAGTTTGCACCACAGGGTCGAAGTGGGCTGCCGATCAGCGAGCTGTTTCCGCATCTTTCAAAGCGTGCGGATGATCTGTGTCTCATCAATTCGATGCACACCGAGCTGCCCGCGCATGCGCAGTCGTTTTTGAAGCTGCACACTGGCAATGCGCAGTTTGTGCGGCCCTCGCTGGGTGCCTGGGCTCTCTACGGTCTCGGCACAGTGAATGAGAACCTCCCAGGTTTTGTCACCATAGCGCCGCCGTCGTTGTTCGGCGGTGCGCAGAATTACGGCAGTGCCTTCCTACCCGCGATTTATCAAGGCACACGCATCGGTGTCGATGCACGTCCGATTGCGAATGCGCAGGTGCGCAATATCGCGCCGCCCGTCAGCAGCACGGAGCAGCGCAAGGAGATCGAGCTTGTGCAGGCATTGAATCGCGAAAAGCTGCAGCGCGACCAGGTTAATCCTGAGATCGAGGGCACCATCGAATCCTTCGAGCTCGCATTCAAGATGCAGAGCGAGATGCCGAAGGTGATGGATCTGACGAAAGAAACTAAACAGACACTGTCCGCCTACGGCATCGGCGAAGGCAATGCTACGGATGACTTTGGCCGCAAATGCCTGCTCGCACGGCGCATGGTGGAGGCGGGTGTACGCTTCGTGGAGGTCACCCACAGCGATTGGGATCATCATTTCAAAATCTCCAAAGACCTGCCCGCTACCTGTGAGGCGGTGGATCAGCCGATTGCCGCGCTGCTGGCGGATTTGCAATCCCGTGGCCTGCTCAAGGACACGCTTGTCGTATGGTCCGGTGAATTTGGGCGCACCCCGCATGGCCAAGGTGCCGACGGTCGCGATCATAACAGTAAAGGTTTCACGGCATGGATGGCCGGTGGTGGTGTCAAAGGCGGCATGCGCTACGGCAGCACGGATGATCTGGGTTACGAGGCGGTGGAGGACAAAATGCACACTCATGATCTCCACGCCACGATCCTGCACCTGCTCGGTCTCGATCATGAGCGGCTGACCTATCGCTACGCCGGCCGGGACTTCAGGCTCACCGATGTGAAAGGCAGCGTGGCGAAGAAAATCATCGCATAAATCATTTCATGAATACACGCCATTACTCATGTCGCGCCTTCTTGCGGGGAACCGGCGTTCCAATGGCCCTGCCTTGACTGGAGTCTTTCAGTGTTTGGGGAGATGAACCAAAGCGTGACAAGCCTGCCAGTGAGGCGGCGGTTCGTCTGTCAGTGACCTTTTCAGGCAATGGCTTCCATTCGAAAGTGTGGTGGGCCAATGGCGCAGGGAAGGGGAATATTCGACCAGGTGTCCACTCTTGTGCTTGCGTGTGAAAAATCGAACGCGTCGGTGCACAAAAACTACTCGAGGCTCCATGGTGGACGTACCCACGACTGCAAAGACAAGCCCGAGCGCCAGATGTGCCGCCTCTTCATGTCGATGGTGGCAGTACCCGAAGATTTTTTGGCGATGCTAAAATCATGCTGGAAGAGGTTTGAATAACGCGCGTTTCGCTTTCCAGTCCTGATCCCACCCTATGCCCACCATCACCGCAGAGAAACTCCAGGCTTCCTATGACGTGGTCATCGTTGGTTCGGGGGCAGGGGGAGGGCAGACGGCTTATACGCTGACGATGGAGGGCCTGAAGGTTCTCATTCTGGAGGCAGGACGTTCGTTTGATGTGCCGTCCGAAGTGGCGATGCTGCAACTGCCAAGTCAGGCCCCGCTGCGCGGAGAGAAAACGCCGGACAAGCAGTACGGCTTCCACGATTGCTCGATCAACAGCGGCTGGGAAATTCCGGGCGAGCCCTACACGAATGCGAGCAAGGAGCCAGCAGACCAGTTTCGCTGGTGGCGGCAGCGCATGATGGGCGGGCGCACCAATCATTGGGGGCGCATCGCATTGCGCAACGGGCCGTATGATTTCAAACCACGCACGCGCTTTGGCCTCGGCTTCGACTGGCCGATCGGGTATGAGGATATAGCGCCTTACTACGACAAGGTGGAGATGCTGATCGGCGTCTTCGGCACGAATGAAGGCTTGGAAAACTCGCCGAATTCATCGCCGGGTGTATTGCAACCAGCGCCCAAGTTACGCGTTGGAGAACTCTATGCGCAGAAGCATGGCAAGAAGGTCGGCGCGCATGTGGCTTCGATTCATCGTGCGGTGCTGACGAAACCGCAGGATGCAGACACTCTCCCAGTCAAGCTGCACCCCGGGAATGCGAAGGCTCAAAGCATCCTGGCGGACTCCATGCGCACAAGGTCACCCTGCTTTTGGGCGACGGACTGTCATCGCGGCTGCGCGATCCGGGCGAACTACGATTCCCAGACAGTGCATCTGCGGCCCGCGCTTGCCACGGGGAACCTCGACATCCTGCCAAACGCGATGGCTCGTGAGGTCACGCTCGACAAGCAGGGCAAGGCCACTGGCATCACGTTCATCAACAAGACAAATGGCAGCGAAGGTCATGCCAAAGGACGTGCCGTGGTGCTCGCTGCGAGTTCACAGGAGTCAGTGCGATTGCTGCTGAACTCGAAGTCGAATGCGTTCCCGCAGGGACTCGCGAATTCCAGCGGCAAGGTGGGCAAATACGTCACGGATTCGGTGTCGAGCAGTCTCAGTGCCTACATTCCGGCCTTCGAAGGTATGCCGATTCACAATGAGGATGGTGCTGGTGGTCCGCACGCCTATGTGCCGTGGACGCGGCATGCGCAGAATGGCAAAGGCGAACTGGGTTTTCCCGGAGGTTATCATCTGGAGTTCACCAGTGGCCGGCAGATGCCATCACTGACGGTGCTGAACGGCATCGAGAGCAAGCTAGGGCACGAAGGCGTTTTGTTTGGCGCAAAGCTTAAACAGGAAGCACGGCGCTACTATGGCAGCAGTTTGGGCTTTGGCGCGCAAGGCACCATGTTGCCCAATGACGGCTCCTTCTGCGAACTCGATCCCGAGTTGAAGGATCAGTGGGGCATTCCCGTGCTGCGCTTCCACTGGAAGTGGACGGAGTTCGAACTCAACCAGGTGCGACATCAGCAGCAGCACATCCGTGAACTGCTCGAAGCGATGGGTGGCAAGGTGGCGGCGAAAGCTGAGGCGGATGTTTCGAAGTTGATCAAGCGCGGTGGCGAGGTGATCCATGAGGTCGGTGGTGCGATCATGGGCGCTGATCGCGAAACCTCGGTGACGAATCAGTGGAGCCAGACCTGGGATGTGAAGAATCTCTTCATGGCCGATGGTGCCCCCTTTGCCAGCACGGCGGACAAGAACCCCACGCTCACCATCATGGCGCTGGCATGGCGCATGGCCGACCATCTGATGGACGAAATGAAGAAAGGAAACATCTGATGAGCACTCCCGACGACCTCCCACGCATGGACCGCCGCAAGGCGCTGCAATGGATGCTCAGCGCCACGGCGACCATGACTGTGCGTGATCCCAGTCTCTTCGCGGCTGACCCAGGTCCCATCAAAGCCCAGGGCTACGGGCCTGATCCCGTCATGGTGAAGATTTACAAGCCCGGTGAGGTGTGGCCGCTGACGCTTGCCGTACCTCAGCGCCGCACCACACGCGCCCTGTGCGATGTCATCATGCCTGCGGATGAAACTTCACCCAGCGCCTCGACTCTCGGTGTGCCAGACTTCATCGACGAATGGATCAGCTCGCCCTATCCTGCACAGGCAGGAGATCGACGTCTCGTGCTCGAAGGCCTGCAATGGATCGATCAGGAATCAAAGACCCGTTTTGGCAAAGCCTTCGCCGATCTCACGCTGGAACAACAAACGGCGATCTGCAGTGATCTCGCCGCCGCCAAACCGCAGCCTGCACACAAGAAGGCCGCAACTTTTTTCAAACGCTTTCGTGATCTGACCGCCGGCGGCTACTATACCACGCCCGATGGCATGAAGGCCATCGGCTATGTGGGCAACATGCCTTCAGGCACTTTCGAAGGGCCTCCCATTGAGGCGCTGAAGCACGTGGGCCTCGCTTGAGCTTTGACACACCTCTTTATGACAACACTACGCCATACCATTCTCGCTGTTCTCGCCTTTGCCTGCATGTCGATGCAAGCCTCTGCGCAAACCAGCTATCGCAAGGTGCTCTTCCTCGGCAACAGCATCACCAAACATGGACCGAAGGCCGACATCGACTGGTCGGGCAACTGGGGCATGGCGGCGAGCACGGAGGCCAATGACTATGTGCACCTCGTTACCAAGGCCCTGACGGAAAAAGCGGGCAAAGATCCCGAAGCGATGGTCAAAAACATCGCCGACTTTGAGCGTGCCTACGCAGGCTATGATGTGGCGGCCAAACTGAAAGACGCGGTCGATTTTCACGCGGACCTAATCATCCTCGCCATCAGCGAGAATGTCAGGGAATTGAAGACGGCTGAGGACAAAACCAAGTTCCAGGCCAGTGTGACTACGCTGCTGCAAACCCTCAAAGGCGAGCACAAGACCACGATTCTCGTGCGCAGTTGCTTTTGGGCCAATGCCGCTAAAGACGAGGCACTCCAGCAGGCCTGCGCCGCCGTGGGTGGCATTTACGTCAACATCGGCAGCCTGAGCAAAGACGAGGCGAACTACGCGCGCTCCGAGCGCCCCTTCAAACACGCAGGTGTGGCGAATCATCCTGGGGACAAAGGCATGGCGGCCATTGCAGCAGCCTTGGTGAAGGCCGTGCCATGAGTTTCTAGTGCAACGATTTGAAATAATCAGCCGCAGCTGCGCGGAATTCGGCTTCGTCGGGAGTTTTGCCGGTGCGCTTGATGCATGCCGCGACGAACTGCCGCGCCCACTGGTAGTAGAGGCGGTGGGTTTCATAGATCGGCTGTTTGACGCCCTTGTCGTCGATCATCCAGAAGCCACCTTGCTGGCCGTTGGGCTCTAGCTCATTGTTGTACAATTCCCAATAGAGGACGAATGGGCAGCCCCATTCCAACGCCGCTTGGATGGTGATGCGTGAAAGGCGGTCCTGTTCCTGCGGCGAATGGTGTGGCTTGCCATTGTGAAAGACAGAATAACCGTATTCACCGATGAAGACACGCCTGCCTGAAATGCCAGCCTTTGGCATGAGCTGAGACTCGATGTAGCTGAGCACAGTTTTGATTTCCTCCGGCTTGGGCTCGTTCGTGACGTCGTAGGCTGAGTAGGAGACAAAATCCACCGGCACCTTGGGGAGTACCTGATTAACCAATGAAGGGCGGCCTTCACGCAGGGAGATCGTGGGATGATTGACTTCGGTGTAGTGCCAGACCTGGACTCCCTGATGGGGCGTGTCGCGTTTGGCGTCGTCCACGGCACGCTGGCGGGTGGTCAGCCAGTCGATCATGCCCTGCACTTTTTCAGGTGTCATTTGGGCATCGGCGTTTTTGCTGATGCTGCCACGCAGGAGGTTGTCGCCCTCCCAATGCCCGAGGTAGAAGGTCTTGCCGGTGCCGCTGTAGGTTTTCAGCAGATGCACCACGAGGGCGTACAGCTCCTGATATTCCAGCTCAGCATGGGCTTTGGAGAAACCTTGCTTCCATGAAGTGTTCGCGAAAGGCTCCGCCCAGAGCTGGAAATTGGAAAAGTGCATGTCCAGCACCTTGCGATGGCTAGGCTCGTCGCGTGCCAGTTCCACCAGCGAATGGACAGTTGGGTACTGCTTCGGTTTGGGCCGGAGGTCGAACTTCATGCAGCTCGCCCCCATGGCACGGATGACCTCGGCGGACTCCACGAGAGGATCCTGGCTGGTGAACTGGTATTTGCCGCCGATGGCCTGGGTGCCGAGGATGTAGTTGAAGCGATCCACTGTGGGCGGCTCGGTTGCGGGCCTTACATCGGCCATTCCCACCACGAGCAGCAGAATGGATGCCAGAGACTTGCATTGGGAGGGGGGCATGTGAGCTCTCAGAGAAGCACTCTTTTCACATGGGTCATCAATTAGGCAGGGATTTTGCCAATTTTCGTGTCCAAAAGCGTATTTCTTGGGCCTTTTACTATCGACATGACACGGTCCAGCCTTCCAGCCTTCCTTTTCCTTCTCACCTGCCACACTGCGGGAGTGTCATTTGCTGCCGACGACGATGCAGCGCGTTCGGCGATGAAATTCTTCGAAAACGAGGTGCGTCCCATTCTGGTAAAACGCTGTTACGACTGCCACAGCAAGACCAAGCAGAAGGGCGGCCTGCGGGTGGACAACATCGGCTATTTGAAGACGGGCGGAGACACCGGCCCCGCCCTGATTCCTGGCCATCCTGAGAAGTCGGCATTGATCGAGGCGATTCATTATGCGGACGAGGAGTTTCAGATGCCGCCCAAGAACAACGGTGGCAAGATGCCCGACGCTGAGATCGCGGTTTTGGAAAAGTGGATCAAACTTGGCGCGCCATGGCCGCAGGATGCGGCGGAGAAGGTCGTCGTAACGGAAGGCGGCTTCACCGAAGAGCAGCGCAATTACTGGTTCTTCAAACCGGTGGCGAAGGTTGCCCCGCCCAAAGTGAAGAGCTCATGGGTGCGCAATGACATCGATCGGTTCGTCTTGGCGAAGCAGATGGAGATGAAGCTCGACCCGGCGGCGGCAGCGGACCGGAATGAACTGGTACGGCGCGTGTACTTCGATCTACAGGGCCTGCCGCCGACCCGCGAGCAGATCGACTCGTTTGTGAAAGACAAGGACCCGCGTGCTTATGAAAAGCTAGTGGATGAGCTGCTGGCCAGCCCGCAATACGGCGAGCGTTGGGCCCAGCATTGGCTCGACCTCGTGCGCTATGCGGAGAGCGACGGTTACAATGCAGATGAGTATCGCCCATCCGTGTGGCCCTACCGCGACTACGTCATCAAATCGTTCAACGACGACAAACCCTACGACCAATTCGTTCGCGAGCAGCTCGCGGGCGATGAGATCGCGCCGAATGACCCGAATGTGCTCATCGCCACCTGCTTCCTGCGCAATCCGGTGTACGAATGGAATCAGCGCGATGTGAAGGGTCAGTGGGACATCATTCTCACTGACATGACAGACACCACCGGTGAGCTCTTCCTCGGCCTGAGCATGGGCTGCGCTCACTGCCACAATCACAAGTTCGATCCCATCCTGCAGAAGGACTACTATCGCCTGCGTGCCTTCCTGGCTCCGGTGCAATGGCGTGATGACATGAAGCTGGCGACTCCTGCTGAAAAGAAAGCTTTCGATGAACAGCAGGCCAAGTGGGAAACCGCCACCGCTGACATTCGCGCCAAGATGGACGCGCTGACCAAGCCTCTGGTCGAGCCCAAAGTGGAGCGCGCTCTGACGCGTTTCACAGAAGACCTGCAGGAAATGGTGCGCAAGCCGGATGAGAAGCGTGAGGCTTTGGAAAAACAGCTCGCCGGATTGTGTGAGCGGCAATTGCAGCGCGAGCGCAAGACCTTTGATCCGATGAAGAGTCTCAAAACGGATGAAAAAAAGGCGGAATACAAGGCATTGGCGGATGAGTTGAAGAAATTTGACGAACTAAAGCCGAAACCTTTGCTGGATGCTTTTGTGGCAACGGATGCCGGGACGAAAGCACCCTCAGTAGCGCTTAAGACGCGCAAGGGTGAGCAGGAAATCGCGCCGGGTTTCCTCACCTTGCTGGAGCCGAAGGAACCCGAGATCAAACCCATCGGCAATTCCACCGGTCGCCGTACCGTGCTGGCAAACTGGATCACACGCCCAGACAACCGGCTCTCGACACGCGTCATCGTGAATCGTGTTTGGCAGTATCATTTCGGCCGCGGCATCGTCGCTACCGCGAGCGATTTTGGGAAACTGGGCGAGAAACCCACGCATCCCGAACTACTCGACTACCTTGCCACCAAGTTCGTTGCGAATGGCTGGCATTTGAAGCCGCTGCACCGTGAGATCATGCTCTCCGCAACGTATCGCCAGACGGCACGACGCGAACCGACCTCCGCCATCGCTCAGATCGATCCATCCAACCATTACCTGTGGCACTTCAATCCCCGCCGTCTTGATGCAGAG
This sequence comes from Verrucomicrobiaceae bacterium, assembly GCA_027490195.1. GTDB lineage: Bacteria > Verrucomicrobiota > Verrucomicrobiia > Verrucomicrobiales > Verrucomicrobiaceae > Prosthecobacter. The sequence continues at coordinate 71,368 of JAIXYN010000024.1, forward strand.
CAGGTGCGCGACGCGCTGTTGGCTGCCAGTGGGGAACTCGACGCAAAATCAGGCGGTCCCGCCGAAGATGGCAACGGCACCCGCCGCTCCATCTACACAATGAAGAAGCGCAACAATCAGAACGAGCTGCTTCGCGCGCTTGATGCACCCGCCGGATTTGCCAGCACCGCCGAACGTCAAAGCACCACGACCCCAACGCAGGCCCTGCAACTTCTCAATGGCGACTGGCTGTTGGCCCGTGCGCGCAAGCTGGCTGAACGCGTGGAAAATATCGACGATGTCTGGCTCGCCGTACTGGGCCGGTTGCCAACGAAACTCGAGCGCGAGAAAGCGGAATCCTTTTTGAAGAAACGCGCTGGGACTGCGACTGCGCCGGTGGCGGCGAATGACGCGGATGAAAGCAGTGGCGCATTCAAGGAGAACTCACCGCATGAGCGCCTCGTGGTCCAAAACGGCGAGAAGGAAGGGGATGAATTCACCGTGGAGGCCGTCGCAAGCCTCAACAGCGTCGATGTTAACGCCTCGGTGCGGACCATCGCCTCCCGCTGGAATGGCGGAAAAGACAGTCTGGAGTCCTTCGGCTGGAGCCTCGGCGTGACGGGCGTGAAATCACGGTTCAAGCCGCGCAATGTCATCATGCAGGTCGTTGGAGAGGATGAAAACTCGAACATCGGCTATCAAGTGGTGCCGTCGGACATTCATATCGAACTGGGCCGGCGTTATCATATCGTCGCACGTGTTTCCTGCACCGGTCACACCGTCACTTTCACGGTGCGTGATCTCGACACAACGGGAGCCGCATCGGAATCCGTCGTGGTTCCCATGGACATTCGTTCGAAACTCAGCATGGGCACTTCGCAGCTTGTGATTGGAGGTTTGAACAAGCGTGCGCCCACACATCAGTGGGATGGCCGGATCGAGGCGCTGCGCGTGGCCAGTGGTCTTCTTGATGACAAGTCTCTCAACATCGATGCGGAGAAATGGTCCGCCGGTCTTTTCACCTGGCGCGCTGCGGATCCACTGACTTCGCAGCTTGCTTGGACGGGTTCGGATGCCAAGAGCGTCGAAGCTAATGATCCATTTCATCAGGCCATGAATGATCTCTGCCAGGTTCTGCTGAATACGAACGAGTTCTTTTACCTTCACTAATGCCATGAGCTGCAATCGATTCGAATTTCCCAATACACGGCGCGAGTTTCTTCAAACGGCCGGTTGCGGCTTTGGAGCCGTGGCGCTGGCCGGTTTGCTGGGTGAACAAAGTGCCTCTGCTGCCACCACGCTGCCACAGCGTGCCGCGAAGGCCAAGAGCGTGATCTTCCTGTTCATGGAAGGCGGCCCCAGCCACCTCGACACCTTTGATTACAAGCCGCTGTTGAACAAGCTCGCCGGTCAGTCTCTGCCTGCGAGCTTCAAGCCGCCGATTACCGCCATGGGTGAAACCAAGTCGCCGCTGCTCGAATGCAAACGCACTTGGAAGCAATACGGCCAGGGTGGCCTGTGGATCTCGGACTGGTTTCAAAACGTGGCGCAGCATGCGGATGACCTCGCGGTAATCCATTCCTGCGCTTCGAGCGGCATCAATCATGCGGGCGGTGTTTGTTCCATGAACACCGGCTCCGTCTTTGGTGGACGCCCTTCGCTCGGCGCTTGGGCCTCGTATGGGCTTGGCTCTGAAAACCAAAATCTGCCCGGCTTTGTGGTCATCAAAGACAGCGAAGCCACCGTGGTCAATGGCGTGCGCAACTGGGGCAATGGCTTCATGCCCGCTGTCTATCAGGGCGTCGAGTTCAACTCCGATGGCGTACCGATCAAATACCTCGACAATCCCAAAGGCGTGGATCGCAAGCGTCAGCGTGACAAGCTTGACCTGCTCGGTGCCTTGAACCGTGACTACGGTGCAACTCGTGCCAGCAACACCGAGCTCGATGCCCGCATTCGTGGCTATGAACTCGCCTACAAGATGCAGGCCGAGGCACCGCAAGCAGTTGATCTCAGCAAAGAAACCGAGGCCACCAAGCAGCTCTACGGCATGGACAACGAGGCCACCGCTGTGTTTGGCCGCAACTGCCTGCTTGCGCGTCGCCTCGTCGAAAACGGTGTGCGCTTCATCCAGCTCTACAGCGGTGCCGGCAGCAAGTGGGACAGCCATAAAGGCATCGAGGTGAATCACTCCAAGCTCTGCAATGCCGTCGATCGTCCCATCGCAGGTTTGCTCGCAGATCTGAAAGCACGCGGTTTGCTCGACGAAACCCTCGTCATCTGGGGCGGTGAATTTGGCCGTACTCCGATGAGTGAGCAGGGAGACGGTCGTGACCACAACCCCACCGGTTTCACCATGTGGATGGCCGGTGGCGGCGTGAAAGGCGGCCAGACCTACGGAGCCACCGACGACCTTGGTCTTTACGCCGTCGAAGACCGCCTGCATGTGCATGACATCCATTCGACCATCCTCTATTTGATGGGTCTCGATCACACGAAAATCGTCTATAACCACAAAGGCCGTCCCGAACGCATTGACCAGAATGAGGGACACCCGATGACCAAACTGCTGGGCGCTTGATCGTGGCGGGCGGTGAGTCCGCTTCACCAAGATGATTCCTTTGCAAAGCCTTCGAGAGGTTGACCGTTTGCTTTGCATGCACCTTCGTTTCCTCGCCCTCCTTTTCCCCCTGCTGCTCACTTCTGTTCTAGCCCAAACCGGACTGCAAAAGACGGACGTCACTCTGGTGCCGCCGAAGAATCTCAAAACGAAGCTGGCGCCGGGTTACAAGATTCCCATCGTCGATATCAGTGGTGAGAAGGAGCGCCAGGTCATCGTCGATCGGGAGAAAGGCCAATATCTCGGCCACCCGACCACGCTGCTGCTCGAAGACAACAAGACCATGCTCATTGTCTATCCGAAAGGACATGGACGTGGCCCCATCGTTTACAAGCGCAGCAACGACACGGGCCTGACGTGGAGCGAGCGGCTGCCGACGCCAAAATCGTGGGAGACATCCCTGGAGGTGCCGACGCTGCACCGCGTCGTGGATGCCAGCGGCAAGACGCGCATCATCATGTTCAGTGGCCTTCATCCCATTCGCATGGCCGTGACCGAGGATGATGGCGCGAACTGGAGCGAGCTGGCACCCATCGGCAACTTCGGCGGCATTGTCACTATGGGTACGGTGATTGACTTGAAAACACCGGGGCATTACCTCGCATTCTTCCATGACGATGGCCGCTACATTCGCGGCGCACCAGCCAAAGCATGGCGCTTCTGGGTTTACACCACGCTTTCCAAAGACGGCGGCCTCACCTGGAGTGCGCCTACGCCCATCGCCATGCTGCCAAATGCGAACTTGTGCGAGCCGGGCGCGTTGCGCTCGCCAGATGGCAAACAGATCGCCGTGTTGCTGCGCGAAAACTCACGAAAGTACAATTCGTGCGTCATCTTCTCGAACGACGAAGGCCAGACATGGAGTGAGCCGAAGGAACTGCCTGCTGCGCTCACGGGAGATCGGCATGTCGCCAAATACACGCCTGATGGCCGCCTGTTCATCAGCTTCCGTGACACCACACACGTTACCCCGACCAAGGGAGACTGGGTCGGCTGGGTGGGCAAATACGAGGACATCGTCAATGGCACTGAAGGACAGTATCGCGTGCGCATCATGGACAACACCAAAGGCGCTGACTGCACCTACCCTGGCATTGAGGTGCTGCCAGACGGCACCATTGTCACCACCACGTATGGTCACTGGACGGAAGGCGAGGCTCCCTACATCGTGAGCGTACGTTTCAAACTGCCCGAGCTCGATGCAAAGGCCACCAAATAACGGATCGTCAATTTTTACAGCTATGACTTCATCCCCCAACCGCCGTCAGTTTCTTTCCACGCTCGCTCTTGGGTCGCTCGCTGCACGCGGGCAGGCGGCACTCAAGTTTCCACCAACGCGGGTCATCACAAAAGGCCCCGGGTTCCATTGGTTCGCCTACTATGACAAGCTCCAGTTCTCGCCGGACAACCGCTTTGTGCTCAGCAACAAGGTCAGCTTTGAGCATCGCTCTCCCACCGCCGATGACGAAATCGAGGTCGGCATGGTCGATCTTCAGGAGAAAGACAAGTGGATTCCGCTTGGCAAGTCGCGTGCGTGGTGCTGGCAGCAGGGCTGCATGCTGCAATGGATTCCCGGCACCGAATCCAAGGTGATCTGGAACGACCGTGAGAAGGATCGCTTCGTCAGCCATATCCTCGATGTGAAGACGGGTGAGAAGAACACGATCCCCAGTCCCGTCTACGCTCTAGCTCCAAACGGCAAAGAAGCCGTGAGCTGCGATTTCGCGCGCGTGGCCGACTGCCGGCCCGGCTACGGCTACGCAGGCATCAAGGACCGCTTTTTCGATGATATGGCACCAGCAGGAAGCGGCGTCACTCACGTGAATCTCGAAACCGGCGCGGAGAAGCTTATCGTCTCGCACGAGCTGCTCGCCAAGACCGGAGTGGTCGTGGACAATCATCCTGACTCCAAGCATCACGCTTACCACCTTCTCGTCGGCCCCAATGGCAAACGCTTCATCATGCTGCATCGCTGGACGCAGCCGAAAGGTGGACATCTGACCCGCCTGATCACGGCGAACATGGACGGCAGCGATCTTCGCATCGTCATTCCCAATGGCTATGCCTCTCACTTCATCTGGCGGGATGCCACGCACATCCTCTCGCAGGCCAAGGACTGGCTCGGCAACAAGGAGTGGGGCGACTTCCTATTCGAGGACAAAGACAGCGGCATCGTCGAGGAGATCGGTCATGGTGTGCTCGACAGTGGCGGCCACCTGACTTACCTGCATCGCAACGAGTGGATTCTGAACGACACCTATCCCAAAAGCGTGCGTCGCATCCAGACCCCACACCTGTATCACATCGCCACCAACAAACGCATCGACCTCGGCGAGTTCCACTTACCCCGCGAATACTCCGGCGAATGGCGTGTGGACAATCATCCACGCTCCAGCCGTGACGAGCGCCGGGTGTGCATCGACGCTCCTCATGCCGATCAAGGCAGGCAGTTGCATCTCATCGACATTCAGGGACTGATGACCTGATCAATCGCAGGACTTCGCTGCGTAGGTGTAAGCCATGATGAAACAGGTCCTCACTCTAGCCGCCGCTCTCTTCCTCAGTCTGGCAGGCTCCGCATTCTCCCAAGACACGCTCAAGCCGCTTTGTGCCGGCATCATCGGCCTAGATACCTCGCATGTGCCAGCGTTCACCAAGCTCTTCAACAATCCGAAGGCCGATGGTGATCTCGCAGGCATCAAAGTGGTGGCAGGTTATCCCGGTGGCACCGACATGCCTGCCAGCAAAGACCGCGTGGCGAAATTCACCGAGCAGGTGCGCGGCATGGGCGTGGAGATTGTGGATTCCATTCCGAAGCTGCTCGAAAAGGTCGATGTCGTGCTGATTGAGAGTGTCGATGGCCGCATCCATTTGAAAGAGGCGCGTGAGGTCTTCCAGTCGGGCAAGCTCGTTTATATCGACAAACCCATCGCTGGAACACTTCCAGAGACCATCGCTCTGTTTGAGCTCGCGAAGAAGCATCACGTAAAGACCTGGTCGAGTTCATCCTCACGCTTCGGGGCCGACCTTCTTGCTCTGAAAGGCAACGAGGAAATTGGCGACATCCTCGGCGTCACGACTTGGGGGCCGTGTTCCTATCAGAGCGGCACACCGGACTTGTTTTTCTACGCCATTCACGGCATCGAATCGCTCTTCACGCTCATGGGCACCGGCTGCGAAATCGTTTCACGAAGCAAAGGCCCCATCACTGATCAAGTCACTGGGGTATGGAAGGATGGGCGGATTGGCACCTATCGCGGCATTGTGAAGGGAAAGTCCGAATTCGGTGCCATTGTGTATGGCAGCAAAGGCGTGCGACAGGGGGCCAAAACCATCAGTTATGAGGCGCTGTGCCGCCAGATCGGCAAATTCTTCCGTACAGGTGAGCCGCCGGTGAGCGAAGCCGAGACGATCGAAATATTCACCTTCATGGAGGCGGCAGATGAAAGCCTGCGCCAAGGCGGCAAACCCGTCGCGTTGGCGGATGTGCTGGCGAAGGCGAAAGAAGAGGCGGCGAAACTTGTGCCATGAACCCAACGCCTCCTTTGATGCCCAAACTCAACAGCCGCCGCCGCTTTCTCGCGGGTCTTCCTGCCATAGGTTTGATCACAACTCATGCCGCCGAGCAGCCAGCTTTGCAGGACATCGTTTTCGGTTCCTGCCTCGACACGCATGATCACCCGATGCTTGATCGCACGCTCACGCTGCCGCGTGATCTGTTCATCTTCATGGGGGACAACATCTATGCTGACAAAGGCGGCATCCTGATGATGCAGGAAAAGTACGCGCTGCTCAAACACAGCCGCTTTTTTAAAGGCCTGCAAAACAAGCCCATCCTCGCCACATGGGACGATCACGACTTTGGCGAAAACGATGGCGGCGGGAGCTACCTACACAAAAAGGAGGCGCAGGTCGAGTTTTGGAACTGGCTGGACGAGCCCACCACGTCGCCACGCCGTCAGCAGGAGGGCGTGTATCACGCGCAGACCTTCGGCCCGGCCGGCCGGCGCGTGCAGGTTGTCATGCTGGACACACGCTACTTTCGCAGTCCGCTCAAAAAGGTGGCAAAAGACAAGGCCATGCTCGGTGGTGCTTACGTGCCCACCGATGACACTGCCGCCACCATGCTTGGCGCAGAGCAATGGAGCTGGCTTGAGCAAGTGCTCCAGCAGCCTGCGGAACTCCGCCTGATCGTATCCAGCATCCAGTTTGCCCCTCAGGCACACGGCGGCGAATGCTGGGCCAACATGCCGCACGAGCAACAGCGGCTGCTGAAACTCCTGCGGGGGCAGACTGCGGTTGTTTTGAGCGGCGACCGCCACTGGTGCGAGTTTTCGCACAATGGCGTGTTCGACTTCACCACCAGCTCGATGACGCAGAAGCATCCGCGCGGCACCCCCACGCCGAACAAGAATCGATGCATGCCCATCACCTATCACCTGCCAAACGTCGGCCATCTGAGCATCGACTGGTCCGCTGCCACGATCACGACAAAGGTTCTCGGTGAAGACGGCGGCACGAAGATTAAGCAGACCTTGTCATTTCGTGAATTGCAAATCGGTTAGCGCATGCGCCTCGTTATTCCATTCACGCTCCTTGCTTCATGCGCTGCTTTCACGGCAGAAGCTCGCGTTGAATTCAATCGTGACATCCGGCCCGTTCTCGCCGCGAAATGCTATGCCTGCCATGGCCCGGACGAAGACAAGCGCGAGGCAGACCTGCGCCTAGACGTGCGTGCTGAGGCATTGAAGGCGGCCATCAAGCCCGGCAAACCCGAGGCCAGCGAACTGTGGAAACGCATCACCCACACCGATCCCGCTGACGTGATGCCGCCGCCTTCGTCGCCGAAGCAGCTCACCAGCGTCGAGCGTGACCTTTTCCGACGCTGGATTTCCGAGGGAGCGGAATACCAAAATCATTGGGCCTTCGAGCCGATCACTCGTCCTGCCGTGCCGAAATCGGACAGCAAAAGCCCCATTGATGCCTTCATTGAGGCCAAACTTCGCACGCACGGCCTCAAGCCTGCACCTACAGCCGATGCCGTCACACTGATTCGCCGCGTTTATCTCGACCTTACCGGCCTGCCGCCATCTCCATCCGATCTCGCCGTTTTACCCAATTGGTCGGATCAAAAATACGAGCAGATCGTGGACCGCCTGCTCGCCTCACCGAATTTTGGCGAGCGCTGGGCGCGGCACTGGCTGGATATGGCACGCTACGCGGATTCAAACGGCTTCCTCGGCGACGGCCTGCGCCCGAACGCCTATCTGTATCGTGACTGGGTTATTCAAGCCTTCAATTCAGACCTCCCTTTTGATCAGTTTACCGTTCAGCAAATCGCTGGCGACTTGCTGCCTGATCCCGCGCTTGATCAACTCACAGCAACCGGCTTTCACCGCAACGCCGCACTCAACACTGAGGCTGGCGTGGACAAGGAGGAGGCGCGGTATCAAAATATCGTTGATCGCGTCAACACCACCGGGCGCGTCTGGATGGGACTCACCGTCGGTTGCGCGCAATGCCACACGCACAAATACGATCCCATCACCATCCGTGACTACTACAGCCTCTACGCCTTCTTCGACAACACCGAGGATCGGAGCGATTCGAAGATCAAGGCGCAGACGCTGGCCGAGGTGAGCAAGGATCGCCGTCAGACCTATGTCCATTTGGCAGGCGACTACACACGGCGCGGCCCCGATGTCATTCCCGCCAGCTTGTCTGCGCTGCCGCCGATGAGCAGGCCCGTTCAGCCGGAGCCCAACCGCCTCGATCTTGCGCGTTGGCTCGTGTCGCCGCAGCATCCGCTGACCAGTCGCGTCGCGGTGAATCACATCTGGAGCAAGCTCTTCGGCTTTGGCTTTGTGCGCACGCCGGATGACTTCGGCACCGCTGGTGAGTCTCCTTCGCATCCCGATCTGCTCGACTGGCTGGCCACCGAATTCATGCGCAATGGCTGGAGCCGAAAGCAACTCATCAAGCTCATCGTGATGAGTGCCACCTACCGCCAGTCCTCGGCACATCGCGAAGACATCGTAGAACTCGATCCGCTCAACTGCCTCCTCGCCCGCCAGAATCGCGTTCGGCTGGATGCCGAAATTCTTCGCGACTCGGCGCTCGCCATCAGCGGCTTGCTGAAGCGCACACTCGGGGGCCCCAGCTTCAGGCCTCCACTGCCAGAAGATGTGTTTGATGTGGGTCGCTCATCAAACTGGCAGGCCAGTCCTGGCGGTGAAATCTATCGTCGCAGTCTGTATATCATCACTCTGCGCAGCGTGTTGTATCCCACGCTAACCACTTTCGATTCGCCCGATGCCGCTGACGCCTGTGTGCGCCGGGAACGCAGCAACACACCACTCCAGGCTCTCGCTATGATGAACGATAGCGTCTTCGTGGAAGCCGCACAGGCGCTTGCCTTGCGAGCGCTACGAGAATCCCCTCATGATACGACCAGCCGTCTGCGGCGCCTCTTCGAATCGACGCTCAACCGACCGCCGCGTGCGGAAGAACTGAGGCGGCTCACCGTCTTTCACTCCGGACAGCAGGCTCGCGTTCAAAACGGTGGCGCCGCAGCTCTGCAGATCCTTGGCAGCACCAGGGCCTTTGTGCCCCTGGCCGATCAAAATGAAGCCGCCACGCTCGTCGCTGTCGCGCGGGTGCTCATGAACCTGGATGAGTTCATCAATCGTGAATAGTCTCGTTTCCTCGTCTCGCCATCGCAACACCATCCCCCCTGCCGCCGTTTAGACCCCATGCTCTCTCTCTTCTCCAAACAGTCCGCCAACCGCTACTGCGACGGCCTTTCGCGCCGTTCATTTCTCCGCATCGGCGGACTCGGGCTTGGTGGGTTGAGCTTTCCTGATCTGCTGCGTGCAGAGGCGGAGCAGGGAGTGGGCAAATCGCAGAAGGCGCTCATCCTGGTCTACCTGCCTGGTGGCCCCCCGCATCAAGACATGTATGACTTGAAAATGAATGCACCTTCGGAGGTGCGGGGTCCGTTCAAGCCCATCGGCACGAATGTGCCGGGCATCCAGATCAGCGAGCACCTGCCGCGCATGGCCAAAATGGCGGACAAGTTCAGCTTCATCCGCAGCGTCGTGGGCGCGAAGGACCGGCATGAGAGCTTTCAGTGTGTGACGGGCCGCCTCAGCAACAACGCGCCTCCAGGCGGCTGGCCGGAGATCGGCAGCGTGGTGTCCAAGCTCAAAGGCGGCGCACCCACGGTGCCTGGTTATGTGAATCTCTCGCAGCAGATGAAGCACACGCCTTACAACCAGGGGCGGCCGAGTTTCCTCGGCGTGGCGCATGCGCCTTTCATGCCGCTGGAGCGCGGCAAGGAGGACATGTCTCTCAATGGCGTGACGCTGGAGCGCTTGGGAGACCGACGCGGACTGCTCTCCGCCTTTGACACCTTCCGCCGCGAGACGGATGCCTCGGGCACGATGGCGGGCATTGATGTGTTTCGGCAGCAGGCCTACGGCATTCTGACCTCCTCGCAGCTGGTCGATGCGCTCGACCTTTCCAAAGAATCTCCCAAAGTCCGCGAGCGTTACGGCAAAGGCACTGAAAAAATCCAGGGTGATGCCGCGCCGCGGCTCAACGAGCAGTTCCTGCTGGCGCGTCGGCTGGTCGAAGCCGGCGTGCGAGTGGTGACACTCAGCTACAGTTTCTGGGATTGGCACGGACAGAACTTCAAAAACGCCCAGGAGAACCTGCCCGACTTTGATCAGGCCATCTCCGCCCTCGTGCAGGATCTGCATGAGCGCGGCATGGACAAGGATGTGACTGTGCTGGCCTGGGGCGAGTTTGGCCGCACGCCGCGCGTGAATGACAAAGGCGGGCGCGACCACTGGCCCAACGTGTCCTGCGCGCTGCTCGCGGGTGGTGGCATGCAGAATGGGCAGGTCATCGGCGCCACCGACCGTCTCGGCGGCGAGGCCTCAGACCGCCCGGTGCATTTCCAAGAGATCTTCGCCACGCTGTACAACAACCTGGGCATCAATCCGCACACCAGCACGGTTTCGGACTTCTCTGGTCGCCCGCACTATCTGGTCGATAACGAATTTCAGTCGATCAAGGAGCTGGCGTAACCTGCGTGTCCCCCTTTGAACAGCACCTCACGCAAACACGCCGCGATTTTCTCGCGACGAGTTCCTGCGGGCTGGGCACGCTGGCACTGGCCTCGCTGCTGAAACAGGATGGGCTGCTGGCCGATGATGCGAGCATTCCGGCGAATCCGCTTTCCACGCGGCTCTCGCACTTCGCGCCAAAGGCGGAGCGCTGCATCTTCATCTTCCTCGAAGGCGGGCCTTCGCAGATGGATCTCTTTGATCCGAAGCCGCTGCTCAACAAATACGATGGGCAGCCGCTGCCAGACTCCATCGTGGGAGATGCCAAGTTTGCCTTCCTGCAAAAGGACAGCGCCACGGTGATGGGCACGAAGCGTGTGTTCAAGAAGCACGGCCAGTGCGGCATGGAGATCAGTGATCTGCTGCCGCAAATCGCCACCTGTGCGGATGACATCGCACTGGTGCGCTCCATGCACACCACGCAGTTCAATCACCTGCCCGGCCAGCTCATGCTGAACTGCGGCGAATCTCGTCTTGGACGTCCCAGCGTGGGCTCGTGGGTGACGTATGGTCTTGGCAATCTGTCGCAGGAACTGCCGTCCTATGTCGTGATGGTCAGCAAAGGACGTGGGCTTCCGGGGGGCAGCTCAACGTGGTCGAGCGGATTTCTGCCCTCGTCCTACAGCGGGGTGATGTTTCGCAACGGTGCCTCGCCTGTTTTGAACCTGAATAATCCTGATGGCATCACACCGGACATGCAGTCTGCGAGCATTCGCGCTCTGAATGACCTCAACCGCCTCCAGCACAAACACATCGGCGATCCTGAGATCGCCGCGCGAATCAACAGCTATGAACTCGCCTTCCGCATGCAAAGTTCCGCGCCGGAGCTGGTGGACCTGAGCGGTGAATCGCAGGCCACGCTGGATGCGTATGGCGTCAACCGCATCGAGCCGCCGATCAAGAGCAATCTCGGCGGCATCGGCAACTACCAGACTTTTTCGCGGCAGTGCCTTAACGCGCGGCGGATGGTGGAGCGAGGTGTGCGCTTTGTGAACATCATCCACGCCTCATGGGATCACCACAGCGCCCTCGATCCGCAGCTCGCGCACAATTGCCAGATGGTGGACCAGCCCATCGCGGCGCTGCTGAAGGACCTGAAGCAACGTGGACTGCTGGACACCACGCTCGTCGTTTGGGGCAGTGAGTTCGGCCGCACGGCGCTCGGCGAAAACCGCAAGGGCTTCAAGAAGGTCACGGGCCGCGATCATCATCCGAATGCCTTCAGTCTGTGGATGGCCGGCGGCGGCATCAAAGGCGGTCAGGTCTATGGTGAGACGGACGACTTCGCCTGGCACGTCGCGCGCGATCCCGTGTCCATGCACGACTTCCACGCCACAATTTTGCACCTCTTCGGGCTCGATCACAACAAGCTCAGCTACCGCTTCCAGGGCCTCGACTTCCGCCTCACGGGAGTGAATCCGGCCAAGGTGGTGAAGGGGCTCATTGCCTAGCTGCGATGATCGAGCGTAAAACAGGGCTCCTGTGTGCGTAATATCCGGGTGCCAAACGCCCCGTTTCATATCACCGCCACCCTGCTGCTGCTCTGCGTTGTCTCGCAGGCGGCGGAGCCTGCGCCGATTGACTGGGCCAAGGCGCGCCAGCATTGGTCCTTTGTGCCGCCGAAGAAACAGCCCCTGCCGCAGGTGAAGGAAACCTCCTGGCCGCGCGAGCGCGTGGATCGCTTCATCCTCGCCAGCATGGAGGCCGCAGACCTCACGCCCACTCGCGAGGCCGATGCGCGCACCTTGATCCGCCGTGCCACCTTTGACCTCACCGGCCTGCCACCCACGCCGGGGGAAGTGCAGGACTTTGTGAATGACAAACGCCCGGATGCCTATGCCCGTCTCGTGGATGGTCTGCTCAGCCGCCGCGCCTTTGGCGAACGCATGGCTGCCATGTGGCTGAACCTCGCACGCTATGCCGAAGATCAGGCGCATCAGGTGGGCAACAATTCCTCCTTCGCCTATCCGAACGCATGGCGCTATCGCGACTGGGTTATCGCCGCCTTCAATGCCGACCTGCCTTACGATGCCTTCGTGCAGAAGCAGCTCGCGGTGGATTTGATGGAGCCGCAAAACAAAGCGGATCTCGCCGCGCTCGGCTTTCTCGGCCTCGGGCACAAGCTGTATGCACGCGGCCAGCTTGATGTGCAGGCGGAGGAATGGTCGGAGCAGGTGGACACCGTGTCGCAGACCTTCCTCGGCCTCACCGTGGCCTGCGCACGCTGCCATGATCACAAGTTCGACCCCATCACCGCGCGTGATTACTACGCCATGGCCGGCGTCTTTGCCTCCATGCAGATGGTGAACCTGCGGCCTGATGGCAAGGATGAGGACGGCAAAACGCTCGCCGACAAGATGGACCCCGGCACGGTGCACATCGTGCGCGATGTGAATCCGCATGACCTGCCGGTGTATGATCGCGGCGATGTGAAGACGCCCGGCCCCAATGTCCCGCGTGGCTGGCTGCAGGTGCTCAGCAAGGATGAGCCGGTGAAGTTTCAGCAAGGCAGCGGCCGCGCCGAGTTGGCCCGCCAGATCACCGATCCCACCAACACACTCACCGCCCGCGTTATGGTGAACCGCGTCTGGGATCTGCTCTTCGGCAGGCCGCTGGTGCGCACCCCGAGCAACTTTGGCACCACCGGAGACAAGCCTACGCATCCAGAACTGCTGGATGATCTCGCGCTGCGTTTCATGCAAAACGGCTGGTCCGTGAAGCGCCTCATGCGCGAGCTCGTTTTGTCCGCCACCTACCGTCAGGGCAGCAGCGGCAGCGCGGCGAATGCACAGCTCGATGAAGCCAACGATCACCTCTGGCGCATGAACCGCCGCCAGCTCGGCATCGAGTCCTGGCGCGATGCCATCATGGCCACTGCGGGCACGCTCACGCCCGAGGGTGGCAAGTCGCAGAATCTTGACGCACCCACACACCACAAGCGCACCATCTACTCCCAGGTCAGCCGCCGTGAGCTGAACAAGACGCTCATGCTGTTTGATTACCCGGATGCCAACGTCCATGCCGCACGCCGCAGCAACAGCACCACGCCCACGCAGAAACTCTATGTGATGAACAGCCCTTTCATCATCGAGCAGTCAAAACAACTCGCCCGGCGCATTCAACAAAGCAGCGGCGATGATGCTGCCCACATCCGTCATGCCTACGCACTGCTGTTTGCGCGCGAGCCCGAGGCGGAGGAACTCGCCATCGCCATGGAGTTTTTGCAACAGCCCGCCACTGAGGCCGGGCCCAACGCCTGGGAGCAGCTCGCGCAGGCGCTTCTCGCCACCAACGAAATGCTCTATGTGGACTGACTCCAACCCCGCGCAAATGACTCGGCGTGAAGCCCTGCACCGCCTCTCGGCAGGCTTCGGTGCCATCGGCCTTGCGGGCATGATGGGCGCGCAGGCGCAGGCCGCTGTGAAGCAGCAGATCACTCCGCGCGCCAAGCGGGTCATCTTCCTCTTCATGAACGGTGCGCCTTCGCACATCGACACCTTTGACCCTAAGCCGGCGCTGAAAAAATACGAAGGCCAGCAGCCTTCCGGCAAGCTCTACAAAGCGCCGAAGACCAGCGGCTTCATGTCTTCCCCGCTGCAGTTTCACAAATGCGGGCAGAGCGGCATCGAAGTCAGCGAGAGCCTGCCCGCGCTGGGCAGCATCATTGACGACTGCTGCGTCATCCGCTCCATGCACACCAATGTGCCGAATCATGAGCCTGCGCTGCTCATGATGAACACCGGCAACCTCCAGCCTATCCGCCCGTCTTTGGGTTCGTGGGTGCTGTATGGCCTGGGCAGTGAAAATGAAAACCTACCCGGCTTCGTCGTGCTGCGGCCTACTCCCAATATCGTGGTAGGCCCCGCTCTGTGGAGCAATTCCTTCCTGCCTTCGGAGTACCAAGCCACGGGCGTCATCACCTCTGACATGAGCGTGGACAAGCTCGTCGCCAACGTGCGCAACTCCGTGCTCGCCCCTGCGCAGCAGCGGCGGCAGATCGATCTCATTCAAAAGCTCAACCACCTGCACGCCGCCAAGCGCGAGCAGGACCAGGCGCTCGAAGGCCAAATCAAGGCCATGGAAACCGCCTACCGCATGCAGAGCGCCGCCAGCGATGCCTTCGACATCAGCCGCGAGCCCGCGAAGATGCGCGAGCTGTATGGCGATACTCCCTTTGGCCGCTCCTGCCTCCTCGCGCGCCGTCTTGCCGAGTCCGGCGTGCGCTACATCAGCGTTTACTACACCAGCAGCAACAACCAGCCCTGGGACACGCACAGCGATCACTACAAGCGCCACCCCGAACTCTGCGCCGACAGCGACCGCGCCTCCGCCGCGCTCATCAGCGATCTCAAGCAGCGCGGCCTGCTTGATGACACACTCGTCGTCTGGACCGGTGAGTTTGGCCGTACGCCCTACTCACAGGAAAACACGGACAAGAACAAGAAGACAGATCCGATGAAGCGCGGGCGAGATCATCACCACACCGCCTTCAGCACCCTGCTCGCCGGTGGCGGCATCAAAGGTGGCCTAGCCTACGGTGCCTCTGACGAACTCGGCATGAATGCCATCGAAAAAAAGGTTCATGTGCACGATCTGCACGCCACCATTCTGCATCAGCTCGGACTCGATCACGAGCAGCTCACCTACCGCTACGCCGGTCGCGATTTCCGCCTCACCGATGTGTACGGTGACGTCGTGCGTGGCATCCTTGCGTGACATCCCTCATTCCACCATGCGCAGTCTCACTTCATTCCTTCTGGCCTCTCTTTGCATAGCTTCCGTCACGCATTCGGCTGCCGAACCCGTGGTGTTTATCTCCGCTTTTGCTTCAGGAGACAAAGCTGGCATTCATGCATTTCGCTTTGATTCTGAGAACGGCGCTTTGCAGCCGTTGCATCGCACCACAGACATTCAGAATCCGTTCTTCCTCTCGGTTTCGCCCGATCAACGCTTCCTTTATGCGATCAATGCCGAGAAGTTCGGTGGGGCGGATGATGAATTTGTGGCAGCCTACGCTCTTCAAGACCGCACAGGTCGGCTGAAGAAGCTGAATCAGCAGTCTGCGCGCGGAACGGCTTCGTGTTATCTTGATGTCGATGCCACGGGCAAGACCGTGGTGGTGGCAAATTACGCGTCAGGAAGTGTGGCGTCGCTGCCGGTGAAAGAGGATGGTATGCTGGGAGAAGCTGCCACGTTTGTGCAGCACACCGGCTCCAGCATCGACTCCGAACGCCAGAAGGGACCCAATGCCCACAGCATCGTCATCAGTCCGGACAACCGTTTCGCACTCGCTGCCGATCTGGGCATCGACAAGATCCTGATTTATCAACTTGATGCGGCCACAGCCAAGCTCACGCCGAATGAGGCCCAGCCATTTGCGAAGATGCAGCCCGGCTCGGGTCCCCGTCACATCACCTTTCATCCAAACGGCAGGCATGTGTATGTGATCAACGAACTGGCAAACACAGTGACGTGTTTTGATTATACCCCCGCATCCGGCACGCTCACCGAGCGGCAGACCCTCACCACACTTCCCGACGGATTCGGTGGCAAGAGCTACACGGCTGATTTGAAAATCACCCCAGACGGCAAGTTTCTCTACGGCACAAACCGGGGCCATGACAGCATCGCGTCGTATCGCATCGGTGACGATGGCAGACTCACGCTGCTCTCCATCGATCCCAGCCTCGGCAAAGGGCCGCAGAACCTGCTCATCACCCCGGATGGCCGATGGCTCCTCTGTGCGAACATGCCGGGAAACAGCGTGGTCGTATTTCGGATTGATTCTACGAGCGGGAAGATCACCGCCAGCGGCACTCCGGTCGAGATGCCGATGCCATCATGCATTCGTTGGGTAAAGTAAACGTCGCACTCATCCTCATCATGGCTTGACCGCGCTTCGCACTTCCCATGCAGGCGGGAGTTCCTTCGATTCCGGCCCGTAGGTCTGCGACACAACAAATCCACTCGCCTGCGAGGTGTAGAAAATACGCCCGTTGCTCACCACCGCGCCGAGACACTCGCGTGAATCAATTGCCGGGCCGGTGGAGACGAGTTTGCCCTCCTGCGAAAGGTCGATCATGTCCATGTTTGCTCCCAGAACATACGGCTCGCTCATTGTGAAGCGGCAGCAGGCATAGTTCGTGAGGATGCTGTAGGTGACTTTGCCGGTGTTGCGGTCAAAGATGTTGCCCTTGCCGCGCAGCGCGTTGGAGAAGATGAATTTCTCGCCGACGCTGACCACGTTCAGCGCCGAAGTCACGGCATCGGATTTCCAGATGAGCTTGCCGGTGTTCGCATCGAGGCACCAGACGAAGCGGTCTTCCGTGCCTGCGTCCGCCTTGTTGTACCCGCCGATGTAGAGCCTGCCATCACGTGCGCTCAGCGTGCATTTGGCGGTGACGTAATAATCATTCGTCTGCCACAGGATTTTGCCGGACTTCGGCTCGACGCACACCGTGAGCCCGTTATTTCCCACCGGCTGCCCCCGGCGCGCGCGCTGCTCGGCGTCATAGCCGAAGAACACGGAGTAATACAGCTTGCCGTCGAGGATGCAGATGCCGCAGTCATTGCCGCCGCGTCCTTGATCGGAAAAATCTTTCTCCCACACCACCTTGCCGGTGTCGAGATCCCAGGCCCAGACACGCGGGTGGTGGTTGGTCGGGTAGTACGGATTGTCATTGGAATAGATGAAGCTCATCACATCATGCCCGTCGGCGGGTTTGACTGGTGCTCCGCCAAAAGTCCATGGCTTCTCGCTTCCTTGCGGTGCGTAGTCGCCGGTGCCGCTCGCATAGATCGCGATCTTCCCGGAGACGACCGGTGGAAACTGCCGGCTCCAGCTCGGGGAACCGGTGAAGGGTGCCTCCCAGAGCATCTGCCCCGTCGCGGCATCCAGACAGCGTACAAAGGATTTTTTAATGCCTGCCTGTGGGATGAGGAGCTTGCCGTCGATGTACAGCGGCGACGTGAAAGACAAGTACACATCTGGCCACCAGCGCCGCCACAGCAGCCTACCCGTGTCCTGCTCGCAGACGATGATCTGGCCCTCGGCGGTGTGCGTGTAGATTCGTCCCCCTCCGCACACTGGCAGATGCTTCACTGTTCCTTCGAGACGCCGCGCCCAGCGCATGCGCAGTGGTGGCGCAATGCCCTGGTTGTTTGAGTTCTGCCCCGCGAAGTTGCCGTAGTTCGTGTACCAGTCGTACTCGGCTGCGGCCAGCTTGCCGGTGAGCGGGCTACGTATTTTGGCGATGTCGTCCCGGTCACGTTTTCCAGTCTCGACTTTCTTGGAACCAAAGACATAGACCCGTCCGTCCTCGCTGGGCACATAGATCCTGCCATCAGCCACAGCCACAGGGGCGGAGATCGCTGCATCCGAGACCTCGATGGAGCTGGCGCGCGCAAGATGTTCTGCAATGGGCTCAATATGTAGCCAGCCATCAAGATCGCCCACGATGAGGTGATTCTTGGTGAGCACAGGTGGGGCTATATATCCCCCCATCGTCAGCACTTCGCCTCTGTCATCTTTGGCACCCAACCGGTGACGCATGACTCCCCGTTCACTTTCCGGACGCACCCGGTAAACGTCCTTCCCGCGAATCGCCACAGGTGCAAAGCTCAGCAGACCATCCATGCGGATGTTCGTGTCCGTGCCCGGCACAAAGTCGCCGGTGGTCAGCGTGTCACCCTCCAGCCGCATGATGTCCACGCGGCCCGCATTGTCGCGGCGGTGCCACTGCACATACACGTTGCCTTCATCATCCGCGCTCTGCCCAAAGGTCGCGGGAAATTCTTTGCCTGACCACTCCGGAATCTCGCCCGTGGCTTTCAGCTTTGGCGCGTCGCCCGTGTCTTCGATGAACAGCGTGCGCCCTCCCGCTGGCATGACCACGGTGTTCCCTCGGATGAGGCAGATGTCGCGCGAGCAGACGAAGTGATCTTTCCACGTCACGCGCCCGTCGCTGGACGTGGGCTTGCTTCCCGGCTTCAGCGTTGCCAGCATCCGCTTCTCACAAAACTTCGCCCACTCCTCTCCGCTCCAGCGGTTGCCGTCGAATCCGACCACCTCTTTCACGAAGTCCCATTTCCACTTCACCTCTCCCTCGTTTGTGATCGCATAAACCTGCGCGCCGAGCGTGGCAAAATAGACACGGTCCTTGCCGATGACCGGCGTGCTAAAGATCGGCTCGCCGCAGTCGATCTCCTTCACCACCGCGCCGGTGCTGCTGTCCAGTACGTAATAGATCCCCGCTGCGGTGCCAAAGTGCAGGTGCCTGCCCACGATGGCCGGTGAACTCACATTGTTCACGTTCTGCTTCCCTCCTTTGCTTTGAAAATGCCACACCTCCTTCAACGTCGCCGCATCGAAGCACGCGGCGTAACCCGACCCATCCACGACATACACCTTGCCCTCCGCAATCACTGGAGAGGTGTAGATGCCGTCCGTCATCGACAACGCACCCTGCAGGTGCAGCTTTTCCGCATTGATGTCACGAGCCACCGCATTGCCGGAATGCGCCGAGTTGAACATGAACTGCGGCCAGTCCTCGGCGGAGGCATTCAATATCCAAACGAAGGTGATGAGGACAAGGAAACGAATCATGACGGGTGAATACGCCTCCAACAGCCAGAACTCGCAGCCGATCACCTCTTCTCTGCGGCGCGGCACGCTTCCGCACTCTTGAAGGCACCGGTTCATTTGGGTGAAATAGCAAGCTTGGCACTTCTTGCCTCGTATGAATTTCCCACCATGCGTTCTCTCACTCGCCGCCGTTTCTTTGAAGACTCCCTCATGGCTGCCACCGCAGTCAGCCTGCCAGCGCCCTTGTTTGCTGCTGAGACCAAGCCGGTCAGCGCCAATGGAAAAATCACCGCTGCGATCATCGGCTGCGGCATTCGTGGCAAGGCGCATGCGCGGGAACTGGCGCGACTCGCGGACTGCGATGTCGCTTATGTATGTGACCCGGACCTCGACCGCGCGGATGAGCTGGGCGCATTGCTCGTCGAATTGAAACGATCGATGCCGAAGAAGGTGCAGGACTTGCGAAAGGTGCTGGAGGACAAGTCGGTGGATGTGGTGTTCATCGCGTCGCCGAATCACTGGCATTCACTGTCTGCAATCTGGGCCATGCAGGCGGGCAAGGATGTGTATGTGGAAAAGCCGGTGAGCCATAACGTCATCGAGGGCAGGCGCATGGTGCAGGCGGCGCGAAAGCTGGGCCGCATCTGCCAGGGTGGGACTCAGAATCGTTCGCGGGGTGCTTTGGCCGAGGCGGTCAAATACATGCGCGAGGGCAAACTCGGCGAGGTGAAGCTGGCGAAAAGCATCATCTACGGCGGGCGTGGTTCCATCGGTGGGCCAGCCGAATGCGCCATGCCGCCGCGCTGCGACTACGACCTCTGGGCCGGACCTGCGGCGATGCCGAAACTCAACCGGCCCAAGTTTCACTACGACTGGCATTGGTTCTGGAACACCGGCAGCGGCGAGATCGGCAACAACAACGTCCACTCACTCGACATCTGCCGCTGGGGCCTAGGCGTGACCGGCCTGGGCCGCAGCGTGCTGAGTTACGGTGGCCGTCTCGGCTACACTGATGTCGCGGAGACGCCAAACTCGCAGGTAGGCATCTTCGATTTCGGCGACAAAACGATCATCTCCGAAACGCGTGGCCTTAAATCCGCACCGTTTCATCCGACGATCAAGTCGATGTGGTTCTTCTACGGCAGCGAAGGCATCATTGCCGACACAAATCTCTACGATCCGAAGGGTAATCTCGTCCGCGCTTTCGAGGGCAAGTCCGAGAACCATTTCGCCAATTTCCTCAATGCCGTGCGCAGCCGCAAGCAAGGCGATCTGAAAGCGGAGATCGAGGAGGGCCATCAAAGCAGCGCGCTCTGCCACATCGCCAACATTTCATACCGGCTCGGCTCACATACTTCGGTGAACGACATCGCGAAGAGCCTCGGCGAAATCAAGGTCCACGACGACGTGCAAGAGACGCTGGAGCGCACCCGCCATTATCTCAGCGATGCGGGTGTCGATCTGGACAAGACAAAACTCACCCTCGGTCAGCATCTTCGCGTGGATGGCGGCAAGGAATCCTTCCTCGACAACGCGCCTGCCAACGACCTCCTCGGCCGTGAGTATCGCGCGCCTTTCCTGCTGCCAAAGGAGTCGGAGATCTGATTTATGCGGCCTCTCCTGCTTTTCCTGATCGGGTTCATCAGCCTGAAGATTTCTGCTGCCGAGATCGACTGGGTGCTTGAATCCAAAGCAGCTTGGCAGGCGCGGGATTCGCAGGCGGAGTGGGTGTTCAAAGATCAGCTTTGGATCGGCGGAGGCTGGTTTCAGTCGTTCGAGGAACCACCACGGGATGTCTGGGCCTCCAGCGATGGCAAAGCATGGAAGTTGATCGCCCCGAATGCTCCGTGGCTGCATAGCGATCTCGCGATGAGCATCACCTTTCAAGACCGCATGTGGGTCATGGGCGGGTGGCACAAAGGCCGTCTGCCGGGTCATTCGGCGAGCCATCAGGTGTGGTCATCCACTGATGGCTCGAAGTGGGATCAAGTCACCGCGAGTGCAAGCTGGACTCCACGGCTTGCTGCGGGTCTGGTGGAGCATCGCGGCCGTATGTGGATGCTTGGCGGCACGGAGAACTATTACTTTGGCGATGATGCGAGCCTGAAGAACGATGTCTGGTCGTCTGCGGATGGCAAAGAATGGAAGCTTGAGACTGCAAAGGCGGCGTGGTCGCCGCGTGCGTACCACCAGGCGTTGGTGCTGAAAGACAAAATCTACGTGCTCGGCGGCGGCAATTACGTGCCGGGTTATCACGCAAAGAACGACGTGTGGTCATCCAGCGATGGAGTGAACTGGACCTGCGAAACGGAGTCGGCACCATGGGCGCCACGGATGTGGTTCAGCGCGACTGTTTATCGTGGGCGCATGTGGGTGCTTGGCGGCTGGTCGAAGGAAAAAGACAACTTTGCCGATGTCTGGCACAGCGCGGATGGCAAGAACTGGCAACGCTTGGAAACAAAGATCTGCTGGAAGGCGCGGCATGAGCACTCGGTGTTCGTGTTCCAGGACAAACTCTGGCTCGCGGGCGGGCACGCGCGCCCGCTTTCAAATGAAGTGTGGTCGCTTAGTCTGCCGGTGGATTGGAAGCCGTGACAAAACCGGCTCTTCAGCGCTGTATAGGATTTATGCGCTCGATTCTTCTCGCTCTCTTTGCTGTTGCCACCCTTCATGCTGCGGACACGCCCAAGGCTCCTTTGATGGCGGGTGCCGCCACCAGCAACATCACGCCGGATCTCGGCGGCGAGGTCGTGGGCGGTTTCCTGCCCTATCCCTGCACCAACATTCACGATGAACTTCACGCACGCTGCCTCGTGCTTGATGACGGCAAAACAAAGCTCGCCCTCGTCGTGTGTGATCTGCTTGGAATCCACCGCAGCGTTTGTGTGGCTGCACGGGAGTTGATTGAAAAAGAAACCGGCATCCCTGCGGCCAATGTGGTGATCTCCGGCACCCACACCCATTCGGCGGTGAATGCCCTGGGTGGTTCGGTTCGGGGTTATTTTTCGGATCTGGAACTCACGGACTACCAAAAGTTCGTCGTTCGCCGCATTGCAGACGGAGTGCGGCGTGCGCTCTATGTGCTACGTCCGGCGGAGATCGCCTTTGGTACGGTGGCGGTGCCGGAGCATGTGCACATTCGCCGCTGGTTCCTCAAGGAGGGCACCATGCCGCCCAATCCCTTCGGCAAAATAGACAAGGTGAAGATGAACCCCGGAGCAGGCAATCCCGCACTCGTCGAGCCTGCGGGCGAGCCCGATCCCATTGTTTCATTCATCTCCCTGCGTGAGCCCGGCGGTCGACTCATCTCAGTCTATTCCGCGTATTCCCTGCATTATGTTGGCGGCGTGAATGGCGCGGATATCTCCGCAGACTACTACGGCATGTATTGCGAAGCCCTGAAGCGCCTGCAAGCCGGAGGCTCTGATGATCCACCCTTCGTCGCGATGATGGCAAACGGCACCAGCGGTGACGCGAACAACATCAACTTCCGCAACCCGCAGCCCCGCAAAAAGCCCTATGAACAGATGCGCTATGTCGCCGAAGACGTCGCGGCAAAAGTAAACACCGCCCTGGCCGGGGTGACCTGGCAAAATAGCGCCCCTCTCGCCGCACGCTATCGCGAACTGGACATCGCCTGGCGCAAGATCGATCCCGAACTCATCGCCTGGGCCAAAGAAACCGAGGCCAAGACCCCGCGTATCCAGGGCAAGGCCGATCTGCCGCTCGCCTATGCCGGGCGCATTCAGCGCCTCGCACAGGCCAGCCCTGCCACCAAGGCCCCCGTGCAGATCCTCCGCATCGGAGACATCTGCATCAGCACGACTCCGACGGAGACCTTCGCCGAAACCGGTGTCGAATTCCGCAAGCGCAGTCCCTTTGCCAAGTCCTTCATGGTCGAGCTGGCAAACGGCTACTACGGCTACATGCCCACCCCGCGTCACTTTGAACTCGGCGGCTACGAAACCTGGCCCGGCACGAACAACCTTGAACCCCAGGCATCCGTGAAAATGATGGATGCCCTGCTGGAGATGGCGGCGGAGTTGAAGTAGCCCACATCCATGACCACACGTTTACACATTGGCCTGCTGCTCTTCACCCTTCATGCCGCCGTCGCCTCCGCCGCATGGCAGGCAGGTGCAGCCAAAGTGGACATCACGCCCACGGAACCAGTGCCCCTCGCAGGCTACGGCGGCAAGACGCGCATGTCGCAGCGGGTGGAGCATCCCATCTGGCTGAAGGCGCTCGCGCTCAAGGATGACTCGGGCGCAACGTCGGTGCTGGTGACCGCAGATTTGGTGGGATTGAGCGACAAGATGATAGCCATCATCACGAAGGCCGCGCTGGAAAAACACGGCATCGTGAGAGAGCGGCTGATCCTGAACACCTCGCACAATCACTCATGCCCAGTGACAGAGGATGTGCTGTGGCTGTACTACGAATTCACGCCGGAAGAAGCGGCGGTGAAGGATCGCTACACCGCAATGGTCTACGCAAAGTATGATGAAGTGATCACTGCGGCTATCGCCAATCTCGCGCCTGCAGAGCTGGCGTTTGATCAAGGTCTCGCTGGTGTGGCGGTCAATCGGCGGCGCTCACGCGGCCCGGAGAGCCGCGCACTCGGCGGGCAGGTGGATCAGGATGTGCCGGTCATCACTGTGAAGACTGGCAACGACCTCAAGGCCATCGTCTTCGGCTATTCCTGCCACACCACCGCTCTTGGCGGCTTGAGCATCAATGGCGATTACGCAGGCTTCGCGCAGCTTGAACTGGAAAAATCGTTCCCTGGCTCTGTGGCCATGTTTGTGCAGAACTGCGGTGGCGATGCGAATCCGCTGCCGCGCATTCGCGGCAAAGATTCCGAAGCAACCGAACTCGCGAACATGTATGGAAAAGTCTTGGCCGAGGCGGTGCTCCAGGTGATCGCCACCAAGATGCCGCCACTCAACGGGCCGATTCATGCGGCGATGGGCGAGACGGAACTGTTGCTTCAGCCCGGCATCCCGCTCGAAGAACTCAAACAACGCCTCCCGAACCTCAGCGGCATGCCGAAACGCGAGTTCGAGCACTTCATCCGTCAATACGAGACACTCGGTTCGCCGCCGGATCGGGTGAAGTATCCCATTCAGGTCTGGCGCATCGGCACAGACTTCACCTTCATCGCACTGACCGGTGAGACGGTGGTGGACTACTCACTCAAATTCAAAGCCACCTACGGCTGGAACAGCACCTGGGTCTGTGGTTACAACAATGATCTCACGAGCTATGTGCCCAGTCTGCGTGTGCTCAAAGAAGGTGGCTACGAAGGCGTGACCGGCATGTTTGAATACGGACATCGTGCGCCATATACCGAGACCGTGGAGGAGCTTATCACAGCCAAGGTCGAGGAATTGATGAAGCAGGCGAAGTGACTAGTTTCCCACAACGGGTGCCGTCTGTTCCGGCGTTACCCGGCCGCCTGGCAGTTCCAGAATGCGGATGTTTTTGAAATGAATCTCCGCACCTTCAGACTCAAGACAAAGGTAGCCTTTGCGCACGGTGGATTGGCTGATGCCATTCACAAACTTGCCGTTGATCGAGAGCTTCACCGTGCCATCCACACAGACCACATCGTAGGTGTTCCATTCGCCTTTGCCCTTGCAGCGCATTTCCCAGGACATGCTTCTTTTGCCGCGCGGATTGTCCGGAATTCCTTCGAGTCCATTCGCGCCAAAGAGTTCACCTGAGACGTACCCGGGATGGTTCGGCAGCCCGTCTTTGCCGGGATGCAGATTCGGCCATTCGAGTTCGAGCATCTGCACCTCCATGCCCTTCGGCAGATCTTTTCCTGGCGCTGCCGTTCCTTCGCTCCAGACAAACACCCCGGAATTTCCGCCTGCTTCCATGTGCATCCATTCAATGTGAAGGATGAAATTCTCATACTGCTTCTCGCTGCGCATCACACCGATGGGCTTGCCTTTGCAGACGAGCATGCCGTCTTTAACACCCCAGGTTTCAGGGCTGGTGTTCACATCCACCCAGCCGCTGAGATCCTTTCCATTGAAAAGATCACGCCACTGCGGCACCTCGGCTGCGAGCAAGGTGGTCCAAAGGAGGGGCAGCAGGATGAAATGTTTCATGTTGGTACTCTTACGGGGTTGCGGACATTTTCTACAACCTGGATTCACGCCTGCATTCGTGCATCCAGTTGGGGGCAGAAAGATTCGAGGGCGAGTCTTATGTTTACCAAGTGGACGACTATGGCTCCGCGCTCGTCAGCACCAAGACCATCGATCTCTACCGCCGCTCCAAGGCTTCCATGAACCAACGGTGCGCCCGTAATGTAAACATCAAGGTGCTCAAATGGGGTTCTTTTGACCAGAGTCTTGCGATCATGAAACCGCGCGTAGGGATCAAACCCCACATCCGCCAGATGGTGAGCGCGATCGAGACTCGTTCGCCCTCCGGCATCGGAATGCAGTAGCTCTACAGCAACTCGGTCATCACCTTGCCGCCTTCATGCACGATCGGGCGCGGGCGGCCCTGCGGGTCGATCCAGTTGGTGTTCTGTTCGATGCCAAGGTGATGAAACACTGTGGCGGCGAGATCACCCGGCGCCACGCGGCGGGTCTCGATCTCTCCGCCATGCTTGTCGGTGCTGCCAATGACCTGACCGTGGCGCAGACCACCGCCCGCCATGACCATGGACATCACACGCGGCCAGTGATCGCGACCAGCATTCTTATTGATAACGGGACTGCGGCCAAACTCGCCCATCATCAAAATCAACGTGCTGTCCAGCAGCCCACGGTCTTCGAGATCGGTGACGATGGCGTGCAAGGTGCGGTCCACACTCGGCAGCAGCGGAGTGAGGCCTTTTTTGATGCCGCCCCACTTCACTTCATCACCGTGATGATCAAAGTAACCCCAGGCACCGCTCACGGTGACAAAAGTGGAGCCGGCCTCGATGAGCCGGCGCGCGAGCAGTGCCTTCTCGCCAATGCTGTCGCGACCGTATCTATCCCGCATCGCGGATGATTCTTCATCCAGATTGAGCGCACGCTGCGCGCTGCCGGTCATGAGCACCTCATAGGCCTGCTGCGTGAAATGATCCGCCGAGGTGATGGATTCGTTCGTGCCAATGCCACGCTTCCACTCGTCCATTTGCTCGGCCAGCGCACGGCGGGTGCCGAGCCGCTCAATGCTGAGACCCTCGACAAGTTTAAGGCGGCCAGACAAATCCTTGCCGCTGACCGGGTTAAAATCATTGCCCATGTGGCCCGCGCCCCAGATGTCGGCGGGCAGCGAATCTGCGAGCGCCACGTAACCCGGAATGCCCGGGGCATTGGCACCGCGAAACTTCGCGGCGATGGAACCCATGGATGGATAGCCGCCACCATCACGACCATCGTTCGTGCGCCGTGCGAGCGGATTGCACGCCTGCATGGTGATGGGTGTGTGATCACTAGCGCTGCAATCAACCGAGCGAACCAGCGTGAGCCGGTCCATGATCTTCGCGGTCAGCGGCAGATGCTCGCACACATGGATGCCCGGTACTTTCGTCGGGATGTGGCCAAAGGGGCCGCGAATCTCGCTCGGCGCATTGGGCTTTGGATCCCACATGTCGATGTGGCTTGGGCCACCCGAGAGCCAAAACAGCACCACATTCGTCTTTCGCGTGGCCTGTCCCGCCGCTGCGGCGAAGGCCTGCTGCTGGAACAGCGATGGGACTGAAATGCCCGCCAGTCCCGCAAGTCCGGTCTGCAAAAAGCCACGGCGGGTCGAGCCGATGCGCAGCAAATCGCCGCCTGCAGGGCTAAACGTCTGCGGAATGCTCGTTGAGGGAGTGGCAGTGGTTTTCATGCTTGAGAGGGAAGATGGCTGAAGAACCTACGTCGCGGGATGGTCAGCCTTGCTTCAGGCGGGCAAATCGTTCCAGCGGCAAGGGGAGAAACAGCGTCGGCAGTCCGCAATGGTGAGTTTCCGTTTGAGCCGCCCCGGCTTTCGGGCTAGGCAACCAGCCATCTATTTTCCATGAGCAGCCCCTCCGCACACACGTACAAAGAAGCAGGCGTCGATATTCACGAAGCAGCATCGCTGGTCGATGACATCGGCGTACTGGTGCGGCGCACCCAGCAGAAGCGGAAGCTGGCAAATCCCTTTGGCCTGTTCGCCGCCGCCTACGACCTCAGCGGCTACAAGCATCCCATGATTCTCACGGGCTGTGACGGGGTCGGCACAAAGATTGAGCTTCTGCTCAAGCATGATCAGCTCGAAGCCGCAGGTAAAGACCTCGTGGCCATGAATGTGAACGACGTGCTCACCACCGGAGCTGATCCCATCATGTTCCTCGATTACGTGGGTATCCCCAAGATCCAGAAGACGCAGATCACCCGGATTATCGCCGGCATGACTGAATACTTGGAGGCTTGCAATTGCATCCTCGCCGGCGGCGAGACTGCCGAGATGCCCGGCATGGTGCCCGAGGGCATGGTCGAGCTCAGCGGCTTTGCCATCGGCGCCTGCGAAAAAGAAGATATGCTCGATCCCGGCACCATCGCTGCCGGCGACGTGCTCATCGGCTGGCCCAGTGCAGGTTTCCACGCAAATGGCTTCAGCCTTGTCCGGCGTATCATTGAAAAGGAGAACATCCAGTTCAGCGAGGACGAGATGCGCACCCTGCTTCTGCCTACGCTTCTCTATCATGAGCAGACGGCTGCTCTCAAAGCTGCAGGAATCCGTCCAAAGGCCATGGCCCACATCACCGGTGGTGGTCTGCCGGAAAACCTCGGCCGCATGTTCCTGAAACGTGGTCTGGGCGCAAATCTACGTATTCCATTCTGGCAGAACGATGTAGTGCAAAAAGTGCTGCGTCATGCAGACCAGAAAGACGCCATCGACACCTTCAACATGGGCCTCGGCTGGGTCGCCATCGTCTCATCGGCAGATGCTGACAAAGCCCTCACCTGCGGCAAAGACGCCAAAATCATTGGCGAGATGGACACCAGCGCCCAGGTCAGCGTGGAGATCGTCTGAAAGATTCCGCTTTTTCCGCAGTGAAGGGGAGTTCTATGAACCGCCTCCTGCCTGCCCTCGCATTCCTTTTCGTCCTGCTGAGCGCCACCGCTCAGCAGCCTGCGCCCGCCGCCAAGGCCAAACGTCTCCCGAATCCGGCCATGGACCCGATTCAGGATGTCGCGGGCCTGCCACGGGTTCTGCTGATCGGCGATTCCATTTCCATCGGCTACACGCTGCCCGTGCGGAAACTGCTGGAGGGCAAGGCCAACGTCCACCGCATCCCCACCAACGGCGGACCGACCAAAAACGGCGTCGCCAACATCGCCAAATGGCTTGGAACCAGCAAATGGGACGCGATTCACTTTAATTGGGGCATCCACGACCTCAAATACATGCCCGATGGCAAGCGCCAGGTCGAACCCGCCGACTACGAGGCCAACCTGCGCAGTCTCGTCGCCACCCTCAAGGCGACCGGGGCCAAGCTGATCTGGGCCACAACCACGCCGATTCCCGATGGCGAGCTCAATCCACCCCGTAAATTCGGCCAGGTGAAGGAATATAATGACATCGCCGCCCGGGTGATGGCGGAAAACGGCGTCGCCATTGATGACCTGAACTCCCGCATTACTCCCCAGCTCGCCACGATGCAGAATCCGCGCGATGTGCATTACACCTCTGCTGGCAGTGAATATCTGGCCAAACAGGTCGCCGAGGAAATCGGCAAGGCGTTGACCAAGTGAGACAGGCTGGCGGTTGGCCAGTCCACTTTGCGTGATTTTTTGTCAGCGCCTGCCGTGGATTCCAGTGCATCATGGCAGAGTCATGAACCTCCTGTTTCTGCGCCGCCTGTTCATCCTGGCACTTATTGCCTTAGTGAGCACTTCTCCGCTCCTTGCTGCGGATTCTCCACCCAGCAGCGTGCCGGACAAGTTGCGTGAATCCATGCTGCTGCCCGGCGTGAGTTTGTCACAGGGCGTCTCTGAAATCACCGGCGTCGCCATCAGCCCGCTTCTGGGGGTTAGCGTCATGGGTGTGTGGACGTACTACAAGACCGAGCCCCATTTGCGCCATCGCCTGCCTTGGTACTGCTACCCAGGTGTATGGGGCACCGGGCTGGCGCTGATCCTTGTCTGCTTTCTCAAAGACTTCCTAGGCACCGCTGCTCCACCGCTGGTCAAAAAACCGCTCGATTTCCTTGAGCTGTTCGAAAATAAGCTCAGTGCTCTCGTTGCCAGTGTCGGTTTCGTTCCTCTGGTGGCCCTCGCCATGGCCCACTTTAACAAGGTCCAGCCGCCGCAGGCCATGAAAGAGTTGGCAGACTCAGGATTGGCCGTGGTGCCACTAGCCAGCGTCATCGACTTTGGCGTCCATACGCCCTGGATTTCCATTCCGGTCGCCATAGTCGCCTTCGGCGTCGTCTGGCTCAGTTCGCACGCCATCAATGTACTCATCGCGCTCTCTCCCTTTGGCATCGTTGATGCAGGTCTCAAACTCCTCAAACTCGGGCTTATGGCGCTAGTTGCCGGTAGCACACTGATTCATCCCTATGCCGGTGCGGCGGTCTCCCTTCTGCTGATCCTCATCGGCCTGCTTTTCGCGGGCTGGTCGTTTCGTCTCACCCTGTTCGGCACGCTCATGGGCAGTGACTTTTTGCTCAACAAGCGCGCCACTGCCACCGACCTGGAAACCGGCGTGAAAGGCTTCCTGGCACGCCGTACCGAGGGCGTTCCCGTGCGCACCCTAGTCAGGCTGAAGCAGGATGCTGCTGGCCGCCCCGTCCTCAGCTATCACCCATGGCTGGTGCTGCCCGAGCGCCGCATCGCTGTGGCGGATGCCGAGATGGTCATCTGCAAAGGCCTGCTGCATCCCGCGCTGGCGCAGCGCCATGCGCCAGCACCTGCCTCCATCCGCAGCACCCTCATTCTGCTCCCACGTTACCGCAGGCTGGAAGACACGATCGCCCAGCACTTCGGTTGCCAGGAAGTCATGGATGGGGCGCTCCTCCGCGGCTTCAAGTCCATACGTCTGTGGCTTGTGGAGATGCTATCCTCCGGAAGAAAACTCGTGGAAATGCACCAAGGTTGAACCGTCGCGAGGTTGCGCACGCGTGAATCCCGCCTATCTACGCGACCCGCTTATGCACAGCTTCCGCTACCACCAAGGTCAGTTATTTGCCGAAAACGTCTCGCTTCAATCCCTTGCCGAGAAACACGGCACACCGCTCTATGTCTATTCCAAGAGCACCATCGCCGGTCACTACACGCGTTTGGACGCGGCGCTGACCAAGCTGGATCACCTGATCTGCTTTGCCGTGAAGGCAAATTCGAATATCGCTGTGCTCAACACCATCGCCAAGCTCGGTGGCGGTTTTGACATCGTCTCCGCTGGCGAACTCTACCGCGTCATCAAGGCCGGTGGCGATCCCGCCAAATGCACCTTTGCTGGCGTCGGCAAAACCCGCGACGAAATCGAATACGCCCTCAAGCAGGGCATCTACTGCTTCAATGCCGAATCAGAGGCGGAACTTCACTACATCAACCAGGTCGCCGGCGACCTCGGCATGCAGGCCCCCGTGGCCGTCCGCGTGAATCCCAATGTCGATGCGAAGACGCACGCCAAGATCACCACTGGCAAGAGCGAAAACAAATTCGGCATCGATTTCGACCAAATCCTCGACGTCTATGCCCGTGTAGCCGCCGACTGCCCAAACCTGATCATCAAAGGTCTGCAGATGCACATCGGTTCGCAGCTCACCAATGTGGATCCTTTCCTGGAAGCGGTGCAGAAGGTTATCCCGCTCGTGACTCAGGTCAAAAAGAGCTACGGCATTGAATTCTTCAGCATCGGCGGTGGGATCGGCATCAACTACAAGCAGAGCCTCGATTCCGGTGACTCCGCCTGGTGGCAGGAAAATGCCGAGGTCCATCCGCTCACGATTCAGGCCTATGCCGAAGCCGTGGTGCCGCACCTCGAACCGCTCGGCCTCCGCATTCTTTGCGAACCCGGCCGCTTCATGGTCGGCAACGCCGGGGTCATGCTCACCAAAGTGCTCTACGAGAAGCGCGGCTCCGCCAAGATCTTCAAAATCGTCGATGCCGGCATGAATGACCTCATTCGTCCAACCCTTTACGAGGGCTGGCATCAGATCGTGCCCCTGAAGCAGCCAACGAACGCCACCGTCGAAAAAGTCGATGTGGTCGGTCCGATCTGTGAATCCGGCGACTTCCTCGCTCAGAACCGCGAACTCCCTCTCGTCAAAGAAGGCGAATACCTCGCCGTGCTCAGCGCTGGAGCTTATGGTTTCACCATGGCTTCGAACTACAACACACGCCCAATGCCTGCTGAAATCATGGTCGATGATGAAAAGGCCACCGTCGTGCGTGAACGCCAGACCCTCGAAGACGTCCTCAAAGGCGAACACATCGCCTGATTTTTTACGCGCACCCACACGATGCACATCGCCGATATCCTTCAAGACCAGCGTCCCACGCTCTCGTTTGAGTTCTTTCCGCCGAAGAGCGCCGAGGCCTTCGAGGCGCTTTATGAGGCCATCGGCGAGCTCGAGGCCTTCAAGCCCTCCTTCGTCAGTGTCACCTACGGCGCCGGCGGTTCCACACGTGAGCTCACGCATGATCTCGTGGTGCGCATCAAAACCACCACCAGCCTCGATGCCGTCCCGCATCTCACCTGCGTGTGCCACAGCGAGGCTGACATTCACGCCATCCTGGAGCGCTACGCGAAGGCCGGTGTGAGCAACATCCTCGCCCTCGGCGGTGATCCTCCGAAGAATCTCGCCAACTACGATCGCGCCAAAGACGCCTTCCAGCACGCCGCCGATCTCGTCGCCTTCATCAAAAAGTTCAATGACAGCGGCGCGCATCCCGACAAGCGCGGCTTCGGCATCGGCGTCGCCGGATTCCCCGAAGGCCATCCCACCACGCCAAACCGCGTTTTGGAAATGGACCACCTCAAGGCCAAGGTCGATGCCGGTGCGGACTACATCTGTACCCAGCTCTTCTTTGACAATCACGACTTCTACGACTTCCGTGAGCGCTGCCAGCTTGCCGGGATCAACATCCCGATCATCGCTGGCATCATGCCCATCACCAGCGCCTCCGGCATGCGCCGCATGGCCGAGCTCGCCGCCGGTGCTCGTTACCCCGCCAAGCTCCTCCGCGCCATCCAGCGCTGCGGTGGGGATGAAGCCGCCGTGCAGAAGGTCGGTATCCACTACGCCACCGAGCAGTGCCACGATCTGCTCGATCACGGCGTGGATGGCATCCATTTCTACACCCTGAACAAATCCCACGCCACGCGCGAGATCTACTCCAGCCTTGGCATCCGTGACTCAGCAGCCGTGCGTCCGCAATCATGAGCGACGAAGCTCCCCTCATCGCTGCCATTGAGGCAGGCGGCACCAAGTTCGTCTGCGCAGTCGGCACCGGTCCGCACGATTTGCGTGATGTCACCCGCATTGCCACCACCACGCCCGAAGAAACCCTCGGTGGAGTGACGCGGTTCCTCGCGATGGCCAAGGCGAAGTACGGCTCCATCGCCGCCATCGGCATCGGTTCCTTCGGCCCGATCGATCTCGACAAAAAAAGCGAGACCTACGGTTACATCACTTCCACGCCAAAACCCGGCTGGCAGTTCACCAACATCGTGCAGAAGCTGCATGATCGCTATCACGTGCCTATCGCATGGGACACGGATGTGAATGCCGCAGTGCTCGCTGAATACCTCTGGGGCGCCGGGCAGGACACAGATCCGCTCATTTACATCACCGTCGGCACCGGTGTTGGTGGCGGAGTGCTCATCAACGGCCAGTTGCTGCACGGCCTGCTTCACCCCGAAATTGGTCATCTTCTCGTGCCGCCGCCGCAGAACTCTGTGGCGATTCAGCAGGCCTGCCACTGTCCTTTTCACAAAAGCTGCGTTGAAGGTTACATCAGCGGCACCGCCCTTGCTTCGCGCTGGGGTGTCAAGGCGGATGCCCTTCCGCCCGACCATCCTGCTTGGGAGGAAGTCGCCGATGTCATGGCGCACGCCCTCATGAATCTCACTCTCAGCATCTGCCCCAAGCGCATCATTCTCGGGGGCGGTGTCATGAGTCAGGAGCACATCCTGCCGCTCATTCGCGGCCAGCTTCACAAGCTTAATAACGGCTACCTCCGCGTACCCGAACTCGGCCACGGCATCGACGACTTCATCGTCGCTCCCGGTCTCGGCGCTCGCTCGGGCCTGCTAGGAGCACTTGCGCTCGGCAAGTATGAACTGGACCGGCATACAACAGGTGCGGCATCTTCTGCTGCGGCTTGATTGAAACCGGGATCTCATATCTTGGTCTGATAAAGTCATCGACCAGGAGGCTCAGTCTGTTCTTTGCATTGATCCTCATCCGAGCTTGCCTTGCAGGTGCTTGGGGATGGTATTCACAGCACTACAGCAGGTTTCCGTCCCACCGGCTGCCCTCCTGGTCTATGGCAGCGGGGCCAGGCCGACGATAGGCAACAAAGGCTCGTTCCTGTTGGGGTGCGGAGTATGATTTCGCTCGTTCCGAACCCGGACAAGAATCGATGTGTTCAAAAACGCCCGCCTAAACATAGGGCGACGCCTACGCTATCAATGACGGCGTGGACATCTGCAGTTCTACACCCTCACCATCGGGCCTAACCGGGGGTATTGTGACCATAATTCATGTCCGTCGCAATTCCGACGAAATTGCAAGACTGGCATGCTGAGCGTTGATTCATCTTCATGAAACTTTCGCTCGTTCTTGCCACCCTTCTGCTGGGCGCGCATGCATTGGCCCAGCAGCCGGAAACGCTGCCAGACACGCAGCCGCTGATCAAAGACGGCGACATCTCCGAGCAGATGCACGCGGCGGCGCTGGAAGACATGGACCAGATGATTGCAGACTCGCTGAAGACGCGCGAAAAACACTGGCACCGCAATCCGTCCTCACCGCACGCCTATGCGGAGTCAGTCCATGAAAATCGTGAGCGCTTCAAGCACATCATTGGCTTGAGAGACAAGCGCGTGCCGGTGGCGCTGGAGCGCTACGGTGATGAGACGAATCTGGCGCTGGTGGGCAAGACAAAGACGTACCGCATCTATCAGGTCCGCTGGCCGGTGCTGGAACAAGTTTCAGGTGAAGGCCTGCTGCTGGAGCCAAAAGGCAAGCCGCGTGGCTACATCATCGCACTGCCAGACGCGGATCAGACACCTGAGCAGATTGCCGGTCTGGCTTCTGGAGTGGCGCCGGAGGCGCAGATCGCCCGGCGCTTCGTGGAAAATGGCTTCGCGGTCATCGTGCCGGTCTTGATCAATCGCAGCGATGTCGGCTCGGGCAATCCAGAGATCCTCATGACCAACATGCCGCATCGTGAGTGGATTCACCGGCAGGCATACATGATGGGCAGACATATCATCGGCTACGAAGTGCATAAGGTTCTGGCTCTGGTGGACTGGATCAACATTCATCGTATTGAGCAGATCGGTGTCGCAGGCTATGGCGAAGGCGGGCTCATCGCCATGTATGCGGCCGCCGTCGAACCTCGCATTGATGCTACGCTGGTGAGCGGTTATTTCAAATCACGCCAGCGCACCTGGCGCGAGCCGCTCTATCGCAATGTCTGGGGCTTGCTCGCCGAATTTGGCGATGCAGAAATCGCCTCCCTCATCGCCCCGCGTGGACTCGTCATTCAGTATGCGGAGGAACCAAAAGTGGATGGTCCACCAGAACCCAAGGGCAAGAAAGGCCAGGCTGCACCCGGCAGGCTCAGCACGCCCGAGTTTGATGAGGTGGAGGAGGAATACCTGCGCATTGATTCCCTGGTGCCGCCCAGCTTTCAGCGCCGCTCCCTCGTGCGCAGTGACGCCGCGGCCGCCATCGCTCTCGCGAAACTGCTCAAGACCGAGACGAGCATGGCGCTGTCCAAAGAGCAGCCGCACAACCTCCGCCAGACCTACCTGCCGTCCGTCCGTCAGTTGGCGCAGATGAAGGAAATCGAGGCTCATGTGCAGCGCTTGATTCGTGGATCGGATCAGGTCAGAAACGATTTCTTCCTCTATAAGGCCATGCCGGAGTTCCGCAATGATGCCTGGACCTACGCGCAGTTTGCCGACAAGAAGCCCGACAAGTTCATTGCTGCGGCCAAAGACTTCCGCAAAACATTCTGGGACGAAGTGCTTGGCAAAATTGACACGCCGCTGCCCACGCCGAAGCCGCGCTCACGCAAGATTTACGACAAACCAAAATGGACCGGCTACGAAGTCGTGCTGGATGTCGGCGGCGAAGGTTTTGCCTGGGGGGTGTTGCTGCTGCCCAAAGACTTGCAGCCCGGAGAGAAGCGCCCCGTCGTTGTCTGCCAGCATGGGCGCCATGGGGTTCCGGCGGATGTGATCGAAGGCGACAAACCTGCCTATCATGACTTCGCCGCTCATCTGGCCGAGCGCGGCTTCATCGCCCTCGCTCCGCACAACTTGTACAAAAAAGAGGAGCAATACCGCACGCTCTCACGCAAAGGCAACACGGTGAAGGCCTCCATGTTTTCAGTCATGCTCCGCCATCACGAGCAATGGCTCAAATGGCTCGCTGATCTCCCGCAGGTGGATGCCAAACGCATCGGTTTTTATGGTCTCAGCTACGGTGGGGAGTCCGCTGTGCGCATTCCGCCACTGCTCGACGGCTACTGCCTTTCCATCTGCTCCGGTGACTTCAACGACTGGACCCGCAAGGTTGCCACCACCGAGAACAAGCACAGCTTCATGTTCACGGACGAGTGGGAGATGCCTTACTTCAACATGGGCAGCACTTTCAGCTACGCCGAACTCACCTACCTCATGTTTCCACGCCCTTTCATGGTCGAGCGTGGCCATCACGACGGCGTCTCCATCGACCCCTGGGTCGCCTACGAATATGCCAAGACGCGCTGGCTCTACGCGCAGTTTGGCATGGAAGATCGTACCGAGATCGAGTTCTTCAACGGCGGCCATACGATCAACGGCCAAGGCACCTTCGACTTCCTGCACAAGCATCTGAACTGGCCCAAGCGGTAGCCCGTTCCGTCACTCATGTTCCTTTGTCCAAAACGTCAGCGTCTTCGGGGATTCAGTTTCCTCTCCGATCTCCTTCCAGACAAAAGTAGCCTGCAGTTCCGGCCGTTTCACATAGCCCTGGCTGCGCCAAAAATCATCCAGCGGTCGGTAGCCTTGCGGACGCAGCACATGCTCGGCAGGGCGGTCCACCGCGCAGAACGTACTGAGTTTCATGCCCAGCTTTCGAACATGCTCTTCACGCCGCACGAAGAATTCTTTCCCCATGCCCTGGCCGCGATAGGTAGGTAGAAGGATCGATTCGCCGAAGTAGCAGATGGTGGAGAGATCGTGCCCGGCCTGCACGAACGCCGCTTGAAACTCAGGCCCTTCATCGGCCATGGGCAGACAGGTCGTGGCACCCACGACCCGGTCATCATCAAACACCAAAACCACAAGACTGCCGCTCGAATGCAGGTAGGTGCTCAGATATTCGCGCTCATGCTCCAGTGTGCCGGCATACAGATAGGGATATTCGTGAAACACCGCGATGCGCAGTTCGCCCAGCGCATCGAGATGCGGTGCCAGTTCAGCGCCATGGAAGTTTTGCAGACGGAGCATGGTCAAGGGGACGGATGGGAGGTGATGAACTGTTTCGCCATGTCGCGAATTTTGAGGCGCATGTTGCCCAGACCATTCAGGCGTGTGGGGGACAGCATTTTGGTAAAGCCGCAGGCATCCCACACTCGTGGCTCGACTGCGGCGACTTCGGCTAGGTCAGCATCGCTGTACAACTCGCATAACAAAGTGGCGAGCCCCTTGACCATCGGTGATTCGGCATCACAAACGAAGCGCGTGCGGCCATCGACGAGTTCACCATGCAGCCAGACGCGGGAGACACAGCCGGGTACAAGATTCGCTTCAATTTTGTGCGCATCATCCAGCTTCAGCGCATGCCCGCGTGACACGATCGCGTTCAGGCGCTCATGCGGGTCATGGATGATGTTCAGGTCGTCAATGAGCGACTGCTGTTTTTCATCAAGGTTCATTTCAACTTCGCGAGACGGCCCTTGCTCCAGTTGAGACCCGTCTGGATGACCTCGTCATTGGCGATGGCTGCGGCAAGTTTCTCCCAGATGGCCACGGCATTGGAAAAGGCAGCCTTGGCTTCGGACTTCTTGCCGGCACTTTCGCTGGTATGACCCAGCGAGCCATAGAGCTGCGCCAGCTGGCTGGACCACATGCGCCGCTCCGGCGTTAGCTTGTCATTGGCAGGCTGCGCCTTGATGAGTGCTTCGAGCGATTCCACGGCCTGCTTCGCAATCGGAAGTGAGGCGGAAGTCTTGCCGGTATCAGCGAGCAGTTCGGCGTATTCACCGCGCAGTTTGGCCAGCAGAAAGCCGTAGCGCACATTCTCTTTATCATCCGCGAGGATCTCGTTCACCAGTTCGATGGCGTCTTGCTTCTTCTTGCTTGCCTCAGCCGGGTTGCCGGCATCACGTGATAGCGAAGCAAGAGCGCCGTAGTTACGGGCGAGCAGGTACTTCACTTCGCCCCACTCAGGCAGCAGACGGTTGAGTTCCAGAAGGATCGGGACGGCCTGATTGTGCGCCTCCTTGGCATCCGAACCACTGAAATGTCGCCCGATCAATTCTGCCAGTTCGGTATATGCCTCGGCCAGCAGCAATGCCTGATCTTGATTGCGCGGGCTGCTGCCGAGAACGAGCTCGCCCATGTCCTTCACGGAATCGATCAGCGTGTTGAGCGCCTCCTCGGCCTTGCCCGCATCACGCTGGCTGATGCCTTTGGCAAACTTGGCTCGCGCGAGGATGAATTTTTCGTCGTTGATCAGCTCGTGACCGATCAGCTTGGCATCGAGAATCGTCGGCACGCGCGCAAGCGCGATTTCCGAATCCGACACATCACCGTTGCGTAATGTCCGCAGGCCGTATTCGAGCCATGCAC
Source organism: Verrucomicrobiaceae bacterium (assembly GCA_027490195.1). GTDB lineage: Bacteria > Verrucomicrobiota > Verrucomicrobiia > Verrucomicrobiales > Verrucomicrobiaceae > Prosthecobacter. The sequence goes on from JAIXYN010000024.1 coordinate 109,679, forward strand.
GGGCGCATTCGTTCCGCGCAAGGCGGTTTTTCGGGTCCGCCGCCAGGCCCTTATCGAGATTGACCGTGGCTTCCTTAAGCAGGGTAAGGGATTCCACATGGCGCCCTTCGCGTCCGCGGATGTCGGAGAGGAGCAGGCTGTAGCGGCCCAGCCACTGCTGGTACAGCGCGATCTGAGCACCTTCACCGGTCCCATTGCGGATCAATTCAGAGGCCTGATCACGTGCCTTCATGAGGTAAACCACCGCCTGCGTGCTGTTACGCAGCTTGAGGTGAAGCTGACCGATATTGCCATACGCACGCAGACGTTCGACACCGAGTGCAGGTGATTGTTCCAGCGCAGGCAGGCCCCGCATGCAGTAGGCCAGCGCATCTTTGAGCTGCTCCTTCTGAAATCCAGCCTCCATCTCATTACCCGTGGGCGTCTGCAGTAGCTGCGTGAGGAACTGGTCCACCGCGTTCTGCGAGTTCTGCAGGTTTTGATCTGCCACAGCCTTCGCGCTGCGCTCGTTGTCGCGCTCACTTGTCAGCAGGTCGATGCGGCTTTGGAGCGCATCATTTTTCACCTTATTAACCTCATGAATGTTGGAGATGGTGTTCTCCGCCGTGTTCAGGTTTCTCTGGGTCTTGAAGGCGTAAATAAAGCAGAGCACGAAAATGGTCAGCAGTGAAATGGCCGTGGTTTGCAGCGACAGCACCTTCTTCGCTTGCTTCTGACGCTCGCGGACGGTTTGATCACGTGATTCCTCAAGCAGGTAGTCGCTTTCGAGCACCTCAAACTCGCGTACAATTTCGCGCATGTCAGCCCAGCGCGCCGCCGGGTTCAGATCCATGGCTCTCTCGATGATGTTGCGGCGGCGCTCCTCCCATTTGGACTGCGCTGCCTGTGGCCAGTAGATTTTCGGCTGCGCTTTGACGGCAGCCAGCAGCGCATTGCTGTCCACCTGCACCGCCAGACCCGCCGCTGCCTGCTGCCGGGCACGCTCGACCTCGCTAGCCCACATGTCAGCACCGCGTGGCAGTGCTCCGTTGAGCAGGCGATACGCCAGCACACCAAAGCTGTAAACATCCCACGAAGGCCCATAACCCGCGAATACACCATCTGGGTTTTCCGCCTGCTCCGGGCAGAGATGCACAAAGTGATCCGTCAGTTCAAGGTGATGAATGCCCCCCACCCAGCCTTGCGCGATGTCCGTGAGACGGATCGAAGATTCCGCATCGTCCTCCAGCAGAATGTTCGACGGGCGCAGGTTGCCATGCGGAATGCCGTGCTTATGCAGCCAGGAAAGTGCATCCGCGACCTCATAAATGTGGCGCCATGCCTGCTCCGGTGGCAGGCCGTTGCAGGCGGATTCCAGCGTTGGCGTCTGCCACTGACGGCGGCCATGGTTGTCCTTCGTCATCACGCCGACCAGCGGCATCACGCAAAAATACGGCGTTTTGTCAAAACTGTAGCTCTCCACCGGCAGCACACCGCGGTGGTGCGGCATCTGCTGCAAAGCACGGAACGCAGTGGAAAGCGCCTTGCGGTTGATCGCCATCGAACTGAACACCTTAACCGCACAGGCTTTGCCGTTGGTGGACACCGCCCGGTACACGGCACCACAGCGCCCACTGCCGACCAAGTCCTGCAATTCATGTCCGGCGATTTCAGGCAGACTCATGCGTGCTTCAGGTGTCTCTAGGAGGTGGTGGTTGATCCCGGAGGACGCGGAAACTGGTCGGTGGTTGCATCACGGGCTCGTACGATGGGGTCGGAATGGGAAATCTCAAATCTCAAAATGATGCTTTGCAAAAATCGCGTGCCACTCAAACCAGCGCATCCATGCTCAATGAACACCGCATGAAATCTCCAAAGCCAGATCACCGCCATGAAATAGAGGCGATTTATGCCGAACTTGAGCGCCGGCCGCTGCCACGCCAGTGTGAGATGCGAACTGGTTGCTGCCACTTCCGGCTGGCAGGTCACACCCCCATGCTCACCCGGGGAGAAGCTTTATATGCCGCCCAGGGAGTCCGCGCCAGCGGTCGCAAGGTGCTCAAGCCTCATCCTGACGGAGCCTGCCCTCTTTTGGGGCGTGATGGCCGCTGCACCATTTACAAAAACCGACCTTTCGGCTGCCGCACCCACTTTTGTGCCGAAGCCGGGGGCATGTATCCACGCAAGCATGTTGCAGATCTCATCCAGCGTCTTGAAGCTCTGGACGAACGGCTCGGTGGCAGCGGCTCTCGTCCTCTGGAAGCTGCAGTCAGTGACGCGCTGGCAGAGATGTGACCTCAAGGCGCCGCGCAATCACGTGCCAGCTTCTGGCTGGCCTCGGACAGCCTCGTCAGCGCCACAGACGCCTCTTTGCCGTTGGCAGGCAGGCGCAGCACCACGTTTTCGCCCTCCAGGCGCACAAACCCCGCCTTGATCGTTTTGCCATCGGCACTGGTCCAGCTCATGATCGGAGGCAGCGACTTTTTGGCGGCCACGGGGGCCATCTTGGGCGCATCCTTGTCAAAGCTGGCTCCTTCGCTGATCCATTCGGTGATCTTTTTGATATCCGTGCCGGAGAGTTGCTCATTGGGCGGCATGTGATTTTTGCCGTCGTTGACCAGGATTTCCAAAAAGTGGCTCTCCGCCGGTTTGCCAGGACGGATTTGTGCAACGTCGTTGTCCTTGATGTCCAGCTTGAAAGTCTCCAGGTCATCAAAGACAAATCCGGCCTTCTTCTTGCCGGTCTTCAGGCTGTGGCACTCATAGCAATTTCGCTCCAGAATGGGCTGGATGTCCTTTTTAAAGTCTGCCGCAGTGACGGCGACAGAAAGGAGGGGCATAATGAGGATGAAACGAGGCAGAGACATGGGCGCGTAGGGATTGGGGGAGAGAACGTGCAATGCCGCTTTTCCTTAGCCAGCATCTTTTTTCCGTGGCATGAGACCCCATGCCTGAGCAACGCACCGTCACCACAGCCTCCGAACTTCTGCCTTTTCTTTTTGAGAACTGGCCGGACATGAAGCGCACTCGCCTCAAGCAGTGGCTCAAATACGGCAGCGTCCGAGTGAATGACCACGCCGTAAGCCGCCACGACCACAAGCTCAAGCCCGGCGACAAAATCACCATTAAAGTGGAGCGCGCCCCACGTGCTGACGTGAAGCCCATGCCTGCCGGTCTCAGCATAGTGTATGAAGACGAGGCCATTATCGTGCTGAACAAAGGTGCCGGCTGGCTCACCGTGGCCACGGATTCCGGCAGTGGCCGCACCGCCTATGCCGCACTCACCGATCATGTGCGTGGCACCGATGTCCGCAATCGCGTCTGGATCGTCCACCGTCTGGACCGAGACACCTCCGGCCTCATCGTTTTTGCCAAAACCGAGCCTTTCAAGCGCATCCTGCAGCAGAATTGGCACCTTTTTGACAAAACCTACCTCGCCATCACCGAAGGCGTCATCAAACGGGATTCCGGCACCCTGCGCTGCCATCTCAATGAAGAGTTCTCCCTCCGCGTCCGCAGTGTCCCGCCGGATGAAGACACCCGCGAGGCCATCACTCACTTCAAGGTGCTCAAGCGCACACATCACACCACGCTTGTCGAGCTGAAGCTTGAAACCGGCAGGCGTCACCAAATCCGCGTCCACCTTTCCGACATGGGTCATCCCATCATTGGAGACAAGCCCTACGGTGCCACCACCGATCCCGCCCGTCGTCTGGGCCTGCACTCCAGCGAACTCCGTTTCATCCATCCCGCGACCGAGGAAAAAATGGATTTCGTTTTGCCTCTGCCGGACGCCCTTGCGAAGCTGGTTTAAATCGCTGGGCAGGCCTCAGTCCCGCTTCGAGGTGGGATTGTCGGCATGGCGGGGCGGGGAATAGCTTCCGTGTGACACTTTCGAGGGAGAAAAACCACTTGCCGTGGCAGGGGATGCCGTTAACATCTCACCCCCTTTTGCCGGGCTATTTTGGTCAGGCCAAAGGGTTCAACTCGAAGCCCATTCGACCGGATCAACCCTTGTGGTTGAGCGTTTTGCACCCAAAACGTGCGGAAGACAGGCACCTCATACTAAATACATGTCAACACAGATCCTCGCCGAACTCGTCGAAGCCGGAGTCCATTTCGGACATCAAACCAAGCGCTGGAACCCCAAGATGAAGAATTTCATCATGGGCACCAAAAACCAGATTCACATCCTCAACATCGAGGAAACCGTCAAGCAGATCGACACGGCCGCTGAATTCCTGGCCGACCTCGCTCGCCGCGGCAAAAAAATCCTCTTCGTCGGCTGCAAACGCCAGGCTCAGGAAGCCGTGAAGCAGGCCTCCGAAGCTTGCGGACAGTTCTACGTCAATCATCGCTGGTTGGGCGGCACGCTCACCAACATGGAGACGATCAAGAAAAGCATCGCCCGTCTCAACTACCTCGAAGACATCGAGAGCAAGCCTGAGTTCAAGCTTATGTCCAAGAAGGAACTCGCCGGTCTTAACCGCGAGCGTATCAAGCTGGAGCGCAATCTTCGCGGCATCCGTCACATGGGCAAAATCCCTGACGCTGTTGTCATCGTTGACTCCGCCCGCGAGCACATCGCCGTCCATGAGTCCCGCCGCCTGAAGATCCCGATCGTTGCCCTCGTGGACACGAACGCCGACCCGAACATCATCGACTACCCAATCGCCGCCAACGACGACGCCATCCGCTCCATCCGCATCATCCTGCAGAAGCTGATTGATCCCGTCATCGTCGCCACCGCCGAAGCCAAGCAGTAACCCATTTCACCCCCCAACCGACACATGGCTGAAATCTCCGCTAAACTCGTCATGACCCTGCGTGAAAAGACCAACGCAGGCATGATGGAATGCAAAAAAGCTCTCACGGAAGCCGCCGGCGACCTTGAGAAGGCTGAAACCATCCTCCGCAAAAGCGGCACCATCAAGGCCGAGAAAAAGGCCGACCGCCAGACGAAGGAAGGCATCATCGCCTCCTACATCCACATGGCTGGCCGCATCGGCGTGCTCATCGAAGTGAACTGCGAGACCGACTTCGTCGCCCGCAATGACAACTTCCAGGCCATGGTGAAGGACATCTCCCTTCACATCGCTGCCTCGAACCCTCGCTACCTCCAGCGCGAAGACGTCCCTGCGAACCTCGTCGCCAAGGAGCGTGAGATCGGCGCCGAACTGGTCAAAGGCAAGCCCGCGAACATCGTGGACAAAATCGTGGACGGCAAAATGGAGAAATTCTATGCCGACAACTGCCTTCTCGAACAAGCCTTCATCAAAGATCCCGAACTCACCATCGCGAATCTGATCAAGGGCAAGATCACCGAGCTGGGCGAAAACCTCATCGTTCGCCGCTTCGTGCGTTACGCTGTGGGCGAAGACCTCTAAGACACTCGTTCGTTAACAAACTCACGAAAGGCGGTCGGCAACGACCGCCTTTTTTCTTGATCGCGCAGCAAATCCAAGAGCATCGCCAAGGTATTTCATGAAGGATTGCTGGATATTTAGCTTTGCCAAAATACTCAACCCGTGCAAAATTTCCGTAATTGGCATATTTGCTATGAGTGGCACCCCACAACTTGGCCTCACATGCCTGCGTCCTGTGCGCACCCCAATTCCATCGACCTGCGGTGGTGCCTGAGTGATGGGCACCACGGGCGGTAGCTTGCCGCAGGACGGAGAATTCGCATCTTCCCTGAACTTTCGGTTTCCTCCTTCGCCAGATTCCTCCATTCTGCGCGCCCGCTTTTTGCCCTCTTTTGCCCGTGAGCCAAACCCACCCCACTGACGACCTTCGCGTCGCTGAAATCCTTCCCCTCATCCAGCCTGCTCTGCTCATGCATGAGTTCCGTCTTGGAGAGCTGGAATCCGCCTTCATCGAAGACTCGCGCAAACGCGCCGAAGCCATTCTGACCTTGAAGGATGACCGCCTGCTCGTCGTCGTCGGGCCCTGCTCAATCCACGACACCAAGTCGGCGCTCGAATACGCTCAGCACATCATTCAGGCTCGGGCGAAATATGCCGCTGATCTGGAGATCGTGATGCGCGTCTATTTTGAAAAGCCGCGCACCACCGTCGGCTGGAAGGGCTTCATCAATGATCCGCATCTCGACGGCAGCTTCGACATCAATGGTGGTCTCCGTGGAGCACGAGATCTTCTGATCAAGCTCACCAAGCGTGGCGTTCCTGCGGGCACCGAATTTCTCGACGTGATCACCCCGCAGTACATTGCCGATGTGGTTGCCTGGGGTGCCATCGGGGCACGCACCACGGAGAGCCAGGTACATCGCCAGCTCGCCTCCGGTCTGTCCATGCCAGTGGGTTTCAAAAACGGCACCGACGGCGGCATTCAGGTCGCGCTTGATGCCATCGAAGCCGCCAAAGGCCAGCATTGCTTCCTCTCCGTGACCAAGGACGGCGTCGCCGCCATCGTAAACACCAAGGGCAATAACGCCTGCCACGTCATCCTGCGCGGAGGCAAAGCCGGTACGAATTTCGATGCGGCCTCCATCAAGACAGTCGCGGACCAGCTTGCCGCCCGTGGCCTGCCCGCCAGTGTCATGGTGGACTGCAGCCACGGCAACAGCCTCAAGGACTACCGCAAGCAGCCCATCGCCTCCGCCTCTCTCTCGGAACAAATCGCCGCAGGCAGCAAAGCCATCACCGGTGTCATGATCGAAAGCCATCTCGTCGAAGGCCGCCAGGACACCAAGCCCGGTCAGCAGCTCACGTATGGCCAGAGTATCACCGATGCCTGTGTCTCCTGGGAGACCACCACCGGCATGCTCGACGAACTCGCCGCCGCCGTCCGCGCACGCCGCAGTAAATGACCTTCACCCGCGATCATCTCCAGCGCCTAGCGCAAGGCCGCATCCTCGTGGTGGGAGATGTCATGCTCGATCACTTCATCTGGGGCCATGTCCGCCGCATTTCTCCGGAGGCACCCGTGCCCATCGTGGAAGTCACGCGTGAGGAATTCTATCCCGGTGGTGCCGCCAATGTCGCCCGCAATATCTCGCCTTTCTCGCCGAACACCCATCTCATGGGCCGCGTTGGCAAGGACATGGCCGCAGACAAGCTCCGCGCACTCCTCATCGAAGACAAGGTTGATCCTGCTCCACTCCTCGTTCACCCCACACTGCCCACCATATCGAAAGCACGTGTGTCCGCACGCCAGCAGCAGATCGTCCGTGTTGATCGCGAAAAACTGCTGCCGCTGACCGATGCTGAACTCATCGAGGTGGAGCGGCGCCTGCGTGATCTCGCTCCGAATCTCGACGCCATCATCTTGGAAGACTACGGCAAAGGCTTCATGACCGAGCAGCTTATGCAACTCGTCGCGAAGATCGCCGCCGAGCACAAACTTATCGTCACCGTCGATCCATCTCCGCGCAATCCATTGCCCTGGGCCGGCGTTTCGCTGGTGAAACCCAACCGTCTCGAAGCCTTTGCCGCTGCTGGTCTCGAAGATCATCTTCTGAGCGAAGCCCCGCTCGAAAACCAGGAACTCCTCGAAGTGGGCCGTGTTCTCCTCGCCAAATGGAACGTCGCCAGTGTTCTCGTTACTCTTGGGGAGCAGGGCATGATGCTGTTTGAGCGCGGTCAGCCTCCGCATCACATCCCGACGCGTGCGCGTGAAGTCTTTGATGTTTCTGGCGCTGGAGACACCGCCATCGCCCTGCTCACACTCGCTCTCGCCAGCGGCCACAGCCTGCGCGAAGCCGCTGATATTTCGAACCACGCCAGCGGCATCGTCGTTGGCAAGCTCGGCACCGCCACTTTGACGCCAGACGAGTTGCTGGCAGCCTTCGCATCCAAATGAGCACCGATTTTGCCTCTCTATTTAAAACCCATCTCAGCGAGCATCAGGACGCCATCGCCAAGCTGAATGCGATGAGTGATCAGATTGCTCCGCTGGCCGCCGCCTGGCTCTCCGCATTGAAAGAAGGGAAGAAAATCATCTTTTTCGGCAACGGTGGCAGCGCCGCTGATGCGCAGCATCTCGCTGCCGAACTTGTCGTGCGTTATCGCATCGACCGCCCGGCACTAGCGGGTCTTGCCTTGACCACCGACACCTCGATCCTCACGGCTAACAGCAACGATTTCGGCTATGACACCGTTTTCTCGCGTCAGATCGAAGCGCTCGCTCAGCCGGGTGATGTGGTCCTCGGTATCTCCACTTCAGGCACCAGCAAAAACGTTCTCCTCGGCCTTCAGGCTGCGAACAAACGCGGCTGTGTCACCATCGCCTTTACCGGTGAAAAAGGCGCGGATTGCGCGGCTGAAGCCAAGCTGAGCTTCAAAGCCCCCTCCGCCATCACCGCACGCGTTCAGGAATGCCACCTTCTCATCGGGCATCTCCTCTGCGATGTTGCGGAGCAAAGCTTCGCGGCGGCTTAAAGCCCGCATTTCGCGTCCTTCATGGCCGCTGGCAGTCACATCCTCAAAACGTTCTCGCTGGCGACGACGCTTCGCGTGGTGCGCCTTGCACTGAGCTTCGCGCTCACGTGTGCCCTTGCGCGTTATCTTGGCGGCAGTGGCTTCGGCCAGATCGCCGTCGCCATGGCCGTCGTGTCAGTTCTCCTGAGCATTGGCGAACTCGGCTTCGCCCGGTACACCGTGCGCGAACTGATGAAACAGGGCGCAGATCAGTCCGCAGTGCTCGGCATCACGATCACGGCCCGGTTCATTGTGTCTGCATTTCTCTTCGCCGGTTTGATCGCATGGATCGGCTGGCGCAAACCGGAAGGCACACTGCTGCTCGTCGTGTATGGCACGCAGTTGCTCACCAATCCCGGCACCGAAATCCTCTCATGGCTGGAGGCTCATGAGCGTGTATCCCAGTCCGTCATCGCCCAGTTTACCGGCTTCATCGTCAGCGCCGCCTGCATTGCAGCTGGCATTTGGTATCGGGCTCCGCTGTGGTTTTTTGCCCTGACGTATGCGCTGGAAGGCTGGATCTTCATCTCGCTATGCGCAGTCGTGTTCCATCAGTGCGGCGGCAGCGTCAAATGGGGCGCCTTTCAATTCTTACGTGCGTTCGCACTCGTCAGCCGTTCCTGGCCAGAGCTTGCCTCCCAGGCTGCGTTGATCCTGTTGTTCCGTCTCGATACCATGATGATCGAATGGCTGCGTGGCGCTGAAGAGGCTGGCATCTACGGTGCGGCCGTGCGCGTTTCTGAAATGGCCTACTTCATGCCGGGCATCCTTGCCACGCTGTTTCTGCCACGGCTGATGCAGCATCGCCTGCACACGGCTGCGCACTTTGAAAAAAGCGTGGTCGATTACTTTTCAGCATCAGTCGTGCTCGCCTTTGCCGTAGCGGCTGGGCTGCTGCTGCTCTCACCTTGGATGCCGTTTGCATTCGGCGCTGAATTCGCCCGCAGTTCTGAAATGCTGCGTGTGCATGCATGGGCCTTTATTCCATACGCCATCGGCATCGCCCGCACACAGGTTCTGACTGTGGAAGACAAGCTGGTCGCAAATCTCCCCTCCGTCATCGTAGCCGTCGCAGTAAACGCCTCGCTGAACATGCTGTGGATTCCCACTCATGGTGGTGTCGGCGCGGCATGGGCCACGCTGGTGTCCTACACGATGGCCTGGGTGGTGTGGACCTATCTCTCGCCTTGGCTCCGACAGAACGTCTCTGGCCTCATGACTCGTGCGTTCATGGGACTGCCGCGCTTCACGGTGCTGCGCGTGCGGTCGCTGCTGCACTCCTGATTTTTGTATGCAAAGCAGGGCATTCATCATCTTCCTTGGCGGCATCGGTGCCGTTTACGTCATGCTGTCAGTGCTGCTCGGTGGTGGCAACACCATCGGCGCACTGGCGCAGTTTCTCTCCATCGGCTCTTTCATCCTTGCGGTGCTTCAGCCGCGCCTGGCACTCTATCTCATGGTGCTTTATGCGGGCTATAGCGATCTGCTCAAGCGCATGATGGTCTTCGACGGCCACGTCACCATGAACGACATCATGTGGGTGCGCGCGCTCTGCCCGCTGACGCTGGCCGGCATCTGCATAGGCACCTTGGTGCGTTCACTTCATGACGGCAGCCTGCATCACAAGCGCAAGTTGGTTTCATTGCTCGTCTGCTTCCTAGGCTTCATCGTTTCAGGTGTATCCGCATTGCGCAGTGGCGGTGGTTTCAATGCGGCCGCCACGCAGCTCGCAGACGGTGCGGCCTACATGTTCCTGCTCTTTGTGGTTCCCTGCATCTTCCGCACTCCGGCGCAGATCATCGCCTTCATCAAATACTGCCTCATCGTCTTCATCCCCGTCGCGCTCTATGGCATCAAGCAGCAGATCTTCGGCCTCAGCGACTTCGAAATCGAATACCTGCAGTCCGGTCTCACGGTACTCTCCAAGCATCTCGATGACGTCCGCCCTCGCCCCTTCTCCACCTTGGTGGACAGCTCACCCTTCGGCACGACATGCGCAGTCTGCGCCTGCTTGGCACTCATGGTTCGCCGCCATCATCGGGACACCGGTACCCGCGCCTGGGGGGGGATGGGTTTCGTGCTTTTCACACTCTTCGTGGTCGCCTGTACCGCCAGCATGGCGCGTATTACCACCATCAATTGGGTCCTGCCCATCCTGCTTCTCCCGGTGCTTCGCAGCGCACGCGGGACTGCAACGCTCTACACCACCGTTGTCAGCATGTTTGTCACTGCCTGCATTTTTGCTCAGGAACTGAGCAATGCCGTCACTAGGCTCACGCTCTGGGCACTCGAAAACTTTGGCGGCACCGCCATCGGCGAGCAGTTTTCACGCTTCTGGACCATCTGCGCACGCCTCGACGGCATGCACGATCTCGCGCACAACCCTCTCATGTGGACAATGTTTGGCTACGGATCCAAAACCGCGGCCGACATGAATGAGGCACACATGGTCGCTAGCCATGATCTCATATCCAATCTGCTGCTTGAAATAGGCTGGCTGCCGCTCGGCATCCTGCTCATCATTGCGGCACTGGCATTGCATTCATTTCACCGCAGCGTGCTCGGATTGCGCGGCACTCCCGTCTTCAGCATCTGCCTGTGGATGGTTGGCATCTTGTTTGGTCTCCTCGTTCACAATATTTTTGCCGGGAGTGTGACCTCCACCTTCCCGGTGAATTTTTTCTGCTGGTTCATCGCTGGCGCGCTCAATACTTGCATCATTCATCAGGAAGATCTGCGGGTGAAACAGCAGCTGCCGGATCAGTCGTCACCACAGATGCAGCGCCCATTCTTCGCGCATGCTGCCACGGTGCCGTTCAATCGAAATCTCCCCTATGGCTGATTCGTCACCACTGGTCGTCCTGGGGCCCCATGGCCTATACGATTACACCGGCAGGCCGCGTCGCTTCATGGACGCGGTGCCGATGCCGGCCCAAGGCAAGGCGGTGATCGGCGCATGGTTTCAGAATGATGAGCAGCTCGAATGCGATTATAGCCGCAAACGGTGCGGTACTCTCCGCAGGCTCAGCGCTGCATTCCGTCTTGTCTGGAAAAACTACGCCACCCTTCGCCAGGCGCGCATGATCTATTGCCTCAATGGCATGGACTACACGGTTCTGCTCCTTCTCTCCCGCTGCGGGCTGTTCCGAACCGAAGGGAAAATCATTCGGCGTGTCGCTTATCATGACACCGCTCTGCAGAGGCTCGCAACCAGTCTGCAAACTGCAGCGCCTGCTTTTCAGGTCGAGTGCATCACGAACGAGCAGTTCGCCGCCACATCGCAGCAGTTGGGTCCCCATCGGGTGATTTTACGCCCATGGAAAATTGACACTGACTGGTTCCAGCCTGCGGATGATGTGCCGAAAACCCGCGCCCTTTTGCCCGGCAACATCAGTCGAGACGAATCCATCGTTGCTCCACTGCTTCACAGCGGTCTTTCCATCACACGCATTGCACGCATTCCGTCGGTGCACACCCGCTTTGCCTCCGAGATTGCCAATCCGCGCTTTGAACTCGTCGTAAATGCCTCACATCGTGAGTACCTGGAATATTTGCATGCTGCTCCCATGGTGCTGCTCCCCATCATGCCCTGCGACAATCCTGCGGGCCTAACTGCCGCAATGGAAGCCATCTCCGCAGGAGTCCCTGTGCTCGCCAATCACAGCATGGGCCTTACCGAGCTGTTTTCAGAATGCCGCTACCCCGTGCCGATGCTCCACAATCTCGATCCAGATGACTGGGCTCGGGCCTGTCATCAAATCGACGATCAGCGCGACTCTCCCGACTTCCTGTCCGCTCTGGAAAATTCACGTCAGCTGCTTCTCAAACGTCACAGCATCCTGCCTGCGGGCGAAGATTGGCTGCAAATTTTTGCCGAAGCATGTGCTGCTGATCCAGCCGTCTGTGAAGCAGACTTTGGCGCAGCCTCATCCCCCGCATGAGACCCTGCCTGCTGCTCATCGGCCACACCTACGCCGCTCTCGAAAATCGCAAAAAGCTGCAGGCGCTCGCCACGCATTTCGAACTCGTCTGCGTCACCTCCACTCCCGAGCAGTGCCTAGTGCTTGGACGACGCTCGTCCGATTTCGACAACGACTCCGACGCCCCCACGCGCAACTACCAGCTCATCCGTCTGCCGCGCTCGGGTAAAACCAGCACCACCTTTCACTACTCCGGACTCGCCGCCGTCATGCGTTCGCGCCGCTTCGATGCGGTGCTCGTTGAAAATGAGCCCTGGGCCCGTGTCTGCTGGCAGGCACGATTGTTCAAGGCCCTGTTTCAAACGCGCTCACTGTTCGGTGAGTTCACCTGGGAAAACGTTGAGCGCCCCGGGTGGAAGGGAGTCATGCTCGCTCCCATCTATCGTGCCATGACCGCCACGACTGACTTCTTCATCGCAGGCAATCAAGCCGCCTCACAGCTCGTGCAAAAGCATGGCGCACGCCCAGACGAAGTGCTCGTCTCTCCGCAGCTCGGCGTCGATCTCGACAATCATCAGCCAGCTTCTTCTGCCGAGCGCACAGTGCTGCGTCAGGACTGCGGCTTGCCAGCAGACGCATTTATCGTCGGCTACTGCGGTCGATTGACGGAAGAGAAAGGCCTGCACGAATTGCTCCAGGCCTGCGATGCACTGCAAAACGTTCATCTTGCCATTCTCGGTTCCGGCAGGCTCGAATCCTGGCTCAAAGAACAGCGGCAAACGCGGCCTTGGCTGCACTTGCTGCCGCCGCGTCCGCACTTCGAAATTCCCTCTTTCCTGCGCTGCCTGAATGTCTTCGTGCTCGCCAGCAAACCAGTGCGTACGATGCACCTTTGCTGGGAAGAGCAGTTCGGCCATGTCCTCATCGAGGCCATGGCCTGCGGCGTTGCCACTATCGGTTCTAGCAGCGGTGCCATCCCCGAGGTCATCGGCAACGAGGAAGCCGTATTTCCTCATGGCGATGCCGAAGCTCTTGCCTCGCGCATTCGCGGCGTGATGCATGACTCCTCCCTCGTGCAGAGCCAGCTCGATCGCACTCGCAGGCTCTACACCCATGAGGCCGTTGCTATACAGTGGGCCACATTCATCCAGCACCAACTCGCCGCATGAGCAGTTATCGCGACATCCTCTATCGCAACTATTCCGCCTCATTCGAAGGTCAAAAGGCGCTCGATGCCGATATGCAGCATGCGCAATACGAGGCGACCTACGCTCACTTACCTTCGGATCGCAGTTCCAGCATCGTCGATCTCGGCTGTGGCAAAGGCGAGTGGATGGCGTGGATTTCATCCAAGGGCTTCACTCAGCTCACCGGGGTTGATCTTTCGCCCTCCGACCTCGCCATCGCCCGGCAAAACGCGCCCGACCGCAAGTGGGTCGAGGAAAACGTCATCACCTTCCTCGAATCCCACGTCGCTGCGTTTGATCTCCTGCACGCGAAGGACATCATCGAGCACTTCACCAAGGACGAGTTCATCCGCTTTCTCAGTGCTGCCAAAAATGCGCTCAAGCCGGGTGGAGAGCTGTGGATGCTCACATTCAACGCTCAGAGCCCCATGTCCTCAGCCACACGTTACGGCGACTTTACGCATGAAATCGGTCTCACACCTGCCAGCATGGCCCAATGCCTCCGCGCCTGTGGTTTCATGAGTGTTTTGGTGCGGGGGGGGCATTACTGCTCGGGCTCTGTCGGCGGCCGCCTTCGGCGTTTACTTGGAAGGCTCATTTTTGGATTCGCGAGTCTGCTGCTGAGGGTCCGCCATGGTAACGGCACGCAAAATGCCAGTGTCGACCTCCACTCCACCTTGCCTGACCTTTTCGGCAGGGCAGGGACAAAACCACTCAGAACATCATGAGTGAAGGGGCTGCCATGTTGAAAACCGGGCCTGCAGGCACGGCTGTTGACCTCATGCGCGGTCTGCTGGCCGTCATGGTTCTGGCCTCTCACGTCATTGAATCAGCCCGGCTCATCATCACAGATGCCTCGGTGCCGCCATGGTTGGAAGCCGTGTTTGAAAACGGTGGGTTTTGGGTGAACGGCTTTTTTGTGCTGTCAGGCTTTTGCATTCATCAGGCGATTCTCAGCTTGCGCAGAAAGGGCGGGAATTTTGGCAGCTCTTATTTTCTGGCCCGTGTGACGCGCCTTTACCCCCTTTACCTGGTGGCATTGGTGCTGGGAATATTGGTGTCGGGCTGGCCGGGCTTCAGACATTTCCTTTCCCATCTGCTCATGCTGCAGGGCATCACCGGTGTGATGCCGGTGATCAAGCCGGCTTGGAGCCTGACCTATGAGGCTGCTTATTATGTGGCTTGGCCACTGGTGCTTGCATGCTGTTGCTGGCGGCCTGGCCGGGCTTTTGGGGTCTCGCTCGTCGGCACACTGTTGCTGGCGGGGGCGTTGTTTGTGGCATGGAAACGCTTTTTTATGGGGGACGTGCATGCCCCTGCTCTGCCGATGGCATTGATCGCCGCGCAGTTTCCATTGTGGCTGGGAGGTGCGCTGCTGGCCCAGTGCTGGGAGGCATGGGCACCTCGCGCCCGCCCGTGGCTCTTGCCCGCGTCAGTTTTCTGGATCATCGGCGCTTACGTCGCCCACGTCTGGCTGCTTGGGCGTCATGTTCCGGTCTCGGTGCTGGTACTGCTGGGCTGGCTAGTGCTGCCTGGCTGGCTGGGCTTGGTGCTGGGCAGCACGCGCTGGCCGGGCCTGCTGGCACTGAAGCCAGTGGCGGGATGGCTCGGGATGCTGAGCTATCCTCTTTATATTCTGCATCAGCCGCTGCTGGACACCGTTGTCGCGGCTGTGCATGCACGCGGCATGCATCTGGGTTTTGCGGAGGCATGTGTCATACTTGGTGGTTTCGTCATGGCATGCATGGGGTGCGCAGGCATGCCGCTGGAGGCATGGATTCTAAGATGGCGTGCCTGTCTGCTTAAAAGGCGGCGCAACACTACCCTTGGTCAGCGGGCTTCCTGCATGGCACATGAACACTGAAATCTGGCGGAATACCGCACGCCCAGCAGCCTTGCACGGCCCCTTGGTTTATGTCCGTTGCCGTGCGCTCATCCAGCTTTTAATTGGCAAACAATCTCTGAGTCCTGGTATTGACCGCATGACGGCCAGTCCAGATCTCTTGGTCGAAGCGGCGAAAGCCTGATCGCATGTTTCAAAGAATCTCCAACGCCCTCAGCGGCCTGCGTGCCATCACCCAGTTCGATGGGGTGCTTTTTACGCTCTGCCAGCGAATTCTCGGCCGTCAGCTTGGCTGGACGATTTATTCGAAGGGCCGACTTAAATTCCTGGTCGATCATCTCGCGGGTGATCAAAGCGGAACTCGCGACTGCATCGCGGGCCCCATGTATCGGGAACTTTTCAAGGAAATGCGGTTGCCTCGGCAGTTGCGATTGCTGGACCTCGGTGCCAATGGAGGCGGTTTCCCGCTGCTATGCCGCGATCTTGGTTTTGAATTCTCAGCGCTCACCTGCGTCGAGGTCAATCCCTTCACTCATTCCCGGCTCTCTCTCAATATCAGGCAAAACATCGGGCTTCGGGCAAATCTCCTAAACGTCGCCATTGGCGGCCATTCGCGTGAACTCGCACTTTCATTTCCATCAGGCGGTACCGGCTTTTCCATCTATGGTGCAGCAGAGGGCACCGCGAGCGAGGATGCCATCATTGAGGTGCTTACCTTTGATGAAATTATGTGTCGCGGCTTCGGTGATGGGTCCGTGGACCTTTGCAAAATGGACGTCGAGGGCGCTGAGTACGAAGTCTTGCTCGGGGACTCCTCCGCTAGCCTGCGTCATGTCCATTATCTCGTCATCGAAATTCATGCCGCAGAGCCAACGCAGCAGGACTCGCTCCTCAAAAAGCTCACGACCCAGGGTTTTGAACGCATCAAGACATCCTCGTCCTGCGATGACGTTCATCTGTTCGTCAATAGCCGATGGACTGATTCAAGCCGTAGCTAGCCGCGTTTCGATCCTCCGATGCACCTCGTCCACGCTCCAGCGGTCCATGCAGGCCATCGGCCGCTCCTTGTTCTGGCAGGCATTCACCGGGTGCGAAAGCAGGTCACACGGTTGGCAGGCCAGCTTGGGATCACGCAGAATGTCAAAACCACCCGTATGCCAGGGCGGATCCCAGTTGGAGGTCGAAGGTCCGTTGAAGATTGTTCCTGGAATACCCAGTGCCGAGGCGACGTTCATCGGCCCCGAATTGTTGCCGATAAAGTATTTCGCGCCCGCCATCACGCGCACCAGTTCATCCAGAGACCCAGGTTTCATCCTTCGCACCTGCGGCTTCAGCAAGTCCTCCCCAGCTTCACCCTGTTCAAACCAAGTCACAGCATGCTGGGCAGACAACCGGTTCGCCAGTTCGATGCCGCGTTCCAACGGCCACCGCTTGTAGGCGCGGCTCGCCCCCGCATGCAACACCACCGATCCGTGGTCCTCACGGCCAAACGCGCTCAAGTCGGGTGCAGGCATTATTTCTGGCAAAGCCGGCAGACCCAAATGGCGGATCAGCGCCTGGGCGATGCGCCAGTTATGGATCGCCACATGGTCCTCACCTTCGGAAGGCAGACGGAGATTCAGAAGCGCATTCAGCTTTACCCGGTCGGACAGCGGTCCGACTACAGCACGGGCGCCGCTGAACCTTGCGAGGAAGTGCGCCACACTTCCCTGATCACTGCCGAGCAAGCATGCGTCCGGCCTGATGCTTCGAATATCCCGCCAAAAATGCCACAGCCGCGTGGGCTGCCGCCATGCACCATTAAACTTCGCCGTCTCATAAGAGATGACTTCCACTTCGGGACAGCAGACTTCATACAAGCGCGTCGCCGTCGGACTCGTCAGCACCACAATGCGCCAGTCCGGATGCGCTGCCACAAGTGCCTGCACAACGGGCAGGTAAACGACGTTGTCGCCGAGTTGGTTCACTTTGGATATGAGCAGCGTCTTGAGCATTGAATGTTTTGATATGCTTGTCTTTGAATCTCATCCCAAAGATTCAGTCTTTCTGCATTATAGATGCGACCCCATGGCCAACGTGGCCTCCACGTATCGCACTGCTGACTTTTGCCTTCAATGAAATTCAAGGATGGAAGGAGCAGCTAAAGAAAACGCTGATCATGTCGGGCATTGACGATTCTTTTCACGGTTCCTTCCTCAAGCAATCATCATGAGTCGTTTACGCACATCAGCATGGCTCGTTCTGGCGCTGCTGTTTGCCAGTGGGTTGCTCTTGATAGCCATTCAGCCCTACGCAGCAGGTTACGGCCATTTCCGCCGGACGATACTCGCCGAACTGCTCATGCAGTGGAAGGACCCCACCTGGCAGCACGGCGCGCTTCTGCCGTTCATTGTCGGCTTCCTGCTCTGGCGGCGTCAAAATGAGGTCGCGCAGCTTCCAGTCTCCTCCAATCGCTGGGGTGTTGCGCTGATCATCGTCGCTTTATTCCTCTACTTCGCCGGATTTCGCGCCAACAACTTCTACTGCGGCTACTTGGGCATCATGACTTTAATCGCGGGCGCATCGCTGTGGCTCGAAGGCGTTCAGCGCAGTCGCGCAAAATTGTTCGCCTGGCTGATGCTCGGCTTCATGTGGCCATTGCCGTTTCTGGAAGAGGGCATCGGCTACCAGATGCGGCTTCTCATGGTCAAGACGACAGGCTTCGTCCTCAATGCCGTGGGCGTCGATTCCCTGGTCTCTGGCACCGCGCTGCAATCCATGCCAAATATCGAGCTAGGCCGCAAGGCGGGCGACTTGTTCAGCGTGGGTATCGCTGCGCCCTGCTCTGGCATGCGCTCGTTGTTTGCGCTGCTCGTCGTCGGCGCTTTGTTCAGCTATTTTCGTCAGCGTGTCATGTGGCGCAGGCTTGCGCTGTTTAGCATGATCCTGCCCATTGCCATCGTGGCAAACATGGCGCGCATTCTCGTCTTGATCTTCACGGCCATGGCCTTCGGTCAGCAGTGGGCCATTGGCGATACCGAGAAGGAAGTGTCCATCTTCCACGAATTCACCGGCATTGTGGTTTTCCTCGTGGCGCTGCTGCTGCTGCAGTTCGCCTCATGGTTGCTGGATCGTTTATTCGGCGGCCCCAGCTTCAAGCCCTCCCGCACCGTCTCGCGTCAGGTAGTTGCCCCTGTCATATGATCGCTCGTGCCTTCATTCTCCTGCTGCTCTGCGGCATGACGTTGTTGCTCTGCCAGTTTTCGCCCCAGCCCAAAGGCGGGGATGCCGCAGGCGTGTTGGAGGAGTTGCCCATGGTGGCGGGTGGCTTTGTCGGCGAAAGCGAAGATCCCAGAGGCAGGGAGCGCGATCTGCTCCCCGCAGACACCATCCTCAAGAAACGCAAGTATCACACGCCCGGCAGATCCCTCGATGCTCGCGATTTTGCGCATGCCTCGCTCGTCATCGCTGGCAATGATACCCGCAGCATTCACCGCCCCGAAGTCTGCCTCGATGGTCAGGGCTGGACCATCACGAGTTCAACCGTGCGTGAGGTAAAGATGATCTCGGGCGCGGTTCTTCGCGTTCGTGATCTGGCCATCCAGCGCGAAGAACTCAGGCCGGACCGGTCCAAGCTGCTGTTGCGTGCGCACTACATTTACTGGTTCGTGGGCAGCGACATCAGCACACCCAGCAATTTGGAGCGTCAGATGCTCAGCCTTAGAGACAGCGTGCTGCGTAACGTGAATCACCGCTGGGCCTACCCCTCCGTCATGGCGTATGTCACGGACAATCTCACGCCTCAACTGACTGGTGAACGTCGTCGTGACGATACAGAGACGGTGACAATGATTCTCTCCCTCATCCGCAGTCTTGCGCCAAGGTTCCAAAAAGACCTGATGACTACCTTATGATTCAAAAACTCAAATCTCAGCTTCAGCTGCTGGGACGCGTCGCGGTAGCCTACTCAGGCGGCGTGGATAGCACAGTTGTTCTGAAAGTCGCACTCGATGCCTTGGGTATCGAAAATGTGATCGCCCTCCTTGCCGTCTCCCCCAGCCTGCCTCAAAGCGAAAAAGACGAAGCCATGACACTCGCCAAACAGCTTGGTGCACGTCTTGAGCTGCTGCCAACAGATGAGGTGAATGACCCCGCGTATCAGGCAAACGCGCCAAATCGCTGCTACTTTTGCAAAGACCACGTCTATCGTGCCCTGCGTCAGTTCGCTGAGAAAAACGGTGTCGAGCATGTGCTTGATGGCATGAATGCCGAGGACACGCTCGATGTACGCCCCGGACGCGCCGCTGCTCGTGAATTAAAAATCCTCAGTCCGTTGCATGACCTCGGTTTCAGCAAACAAGACGTGAGGGAAGCCGCCAAAGCCTTGGGCTTGTCAAACTGGGACAAGCCCGCCGCTGCATGCCTCGCCTCCCGCGTGCCCTATGGCACCAGCGTGACTCCTAAACTGCTCTCACAGATCGAGCGCGCCGAGGCCGCGCTGTTTGATCTCGGCTTCCGTGAACTCCGCGTGCGTCATCATGGCGATGTCGCCCGCCTTGAAGTTCCCGAAGTCGATCTGCTGCGCGCCTTTCAGCAGCGTCAAGCCATCACCAAAGCGTTGCGTGCCACGGGCTACACTTACATAACCCTTGATCTCGCAGGACTTCGCTCCGGCAGCATGAACGAAGTGCTCAAAGCCCGCTCCGCATGAACGAATCAAATCTCCGTGATCTGCTCGCTCAAGTCAGCTCTGGTGCAGTGCCTCCTGGCCAAGCGCTGGAACTTCTCCGCACCCTGCCCTTTGCCGAGGCCGGCCAGGTGCTGGCCGACACGCATCGCATGATTCGCCAAGGCTTTCCAGAAGCCGTGTATGCCGAAGGAAAAACGCTCACCCAAACCTCGGACGCTCTTACCGCACTCGTCGCAGCACATGGCAGTGCCCTCGCCACCCGAGTGAAGCCCGAAGCCGCCGTTCTGCTGCAGCAGACCTTTCCCACGGGCATCTACGACAACGTTTCGCGCTTGTTTCGCATCGGGCAGATGAATGGCTCTTTTCCATTAGTACCTGTTGCAGTGGTGTGCGCTGGCACCTCCGATCTACCTGTGGCCGAAGAAGCCGCGCAGACCCTCGAATTTGCCGGTGCACGTGTAAACCGCATCACCGATGTCGGTGTCGCGGGTCTCCATCGTCTGCTGGCCCGCCTCGACGATTTACGCGCCGCGAGCATCGTCATCGCCGTCGCCGGCATGGAAGGCGCGCTGCCCAGCGTCCTTGGCGGTCTCGTCGCGGCTCCGGTGATCGCCGTTCCAACCAGCGTAGGCTATGGTGCAAATCTGCATGGCATCTCCGCCCTGCTCACCATGCTCAACTCCTGCGCCAGCGGCCTCACCGTCGCCAACATCGACAACGGCTTCGGCGCAGCGATGGCGGCGTTGCGCATTCTAAACTTGCAGTCGAAGGTTTGAACCATGTCTCTCGAAGACACTCTATATCCTTTGCTCAAACTGTATGAGGCAGCACCGCAGCCCGTCAAGTCACTGGCAGGACGGGCGTATCGGGCGATTCCGTCTTCTCTGCGATACGGTCCGGCCTACACTCGTTTTCAAAACGAAGCGAGCGCGGTGGATACATGGGATGCAGAGACCATCCGGCTCTATCAAATCACAGCATTGAGAGATTCCTTGATGGCTGCTGCAAAAGCGCCGTTTTATGCAGAACGCTTTGCAGCATGTGGCGTTGATCCGTTAAAATTTGAGTCGCTTGAACAACTGCCTGACTATCCACTGCTGACAAAGCAGGATATGATTTTGCAGCGCGAGCAGATGGTCAATCCAGAGTTCGATGCGAAGCAGCGTCTCTACATCACCACCGGCGGATCAAGTGGCGTACCCGTAGGATTCTATCTGCACAAAGGTGTGAGTCGTCCGAAGGAGCAGGCCTATCTGGAGGCGCAGTGGTCGCGGCGTGGTTATCGGATCGGAGACCGTGTGGCCGTCATTCGCGGGAGCGTCACCTCCAGCAAAGCCGGTGGTGCCATCAGTTATTACGATCCCACACGAAACTGGCTTATTCTCTCATCCTATCATCTCACACTAGAGCGCCTGCCCGAGTATGTGGCTGCATTAAACCGCTTCCGCCCACATCACCTGCATGCCTATCCCAGCGCAGCCCTGATGTTGGCACGCGGGCTGGAGCACAGCGGATTTAAATTTAACTTCAAGCTGACCTCACTCCTTTGCGGCTCGGAAAAACTCACCGCAGAATCGCAGCAATACCTTGAGAATTTCTTCGGGGCAAAGGTCCTGCACTGGTACGGCCACAGCGAGCGCGTCGTGCTCGCCGCGCAGGGCCGCACATCAAATCACCTGCATTTCTGGCCCACCTATGGCTTCGCCGAATTCGGTGAACCAGATTCCGCTGGAAACTGCGAAATCATCGGCACCTCGTTTCACAATCACGTCATGCCGTTGATCCGGTACCGCACAGGAGACTATGCGAAAATAACAGATGGGGAGGTCTCGGAAATCGTGGGTCGCGATTACGAATACCTCGTCAGCGCCACCGGTCGCCGCATCTCACTTACCGCGATCAACATGCATGACCGTATTTTCGACGACCTGCTCGCCGTGCAGTTCTTTCAAGAACACGCAGGCGTGGTCGAATGCCGCTTTCAGGCCGGACCAAAATGGCAAAGCAGTCGGGGGGAGGCAATGGAAGCTGGCTTGCTGAAAAAGCTGGGAGATGACTTCACACTCACCTTGCGGCAGGTGCCGGAAGTAGAGAAGACCAGCGCGGGCAAGCACAAGTGGCTGGTGTCAAAACTACCCTTCTAACTTTGTTCAATGAATATAACCTACAGCGAGGAACGAGAACTTCCGACCGACCAAGTCATAGAGCTTTATAGGGCCAATAACTGGTCTTCGGCTGAGAAGCCTGAATTACTGATGAAAGCATTGAAAAACTCTCATGCGTTGGTCTCTGCGTGGGACGGGTCCAAACTGGTGGGTCTGGGTAATGCCATTTCAGACGGATATCTGGTTGTCTATTATCCTCACCTTCTCGTGTTGCCTGATTACCAAGGCAAAGGCATTGGAACGAGTATTGTTGAGGTTCTCAAAAATATTCATGCTGGATTCCACATGCACATGCTCACCGCCGATGGCAGAGCAATCGAGTTTTACGAGAAGTGTGGCTTTGAAAAAGCCGGCCAAACGCAGTCCATGTGGATTTATTCAGGTGGCGATCACTGAATTTTAATAGCACCCATTGATGAAACAACTCGCCCAATACCAAGACGGACGCCTTGAACTGCAGGAGGTCCCTGCACCCGTGCCGCCGCCTGGCGGCATCTTGGTTCAGACAACCTGTTCGGTGATCTCGCCGGGCACAGAACGGATGAAAGTGGAGCAGGCGCGAATGTCACTGCTGCAAAAGGCCAAGGCGCGGCCGGATCAGGTCAAAAAGGTGATCGATACTGCGAAAACCCTTGGCTGGAAAGCCGCCCTGCAAAAGGTGCGCAACCGGCTCGAATCACCAACACCGCTGGGATACTCTGCTGCGGGTATCGTTGTTGCAGTGGATGAATTGAACTCACGTTTCCATGTGGGCGATCGAGTGGCCTGCGGTGGTGCGGAGTGTGCATTTCACGCGGAGATGATCGCCGTGCCGGACCTGCTTGCATCTCGGATTCCCGAAGGCGTGAAAGACTGGCAGGCAGCCTACACGACGTTGGCCTCAATCTCCATGGAAGCTGTGCGCCAAAGCGGCGCACGACTCGGCGAGCGTGTCCTTGTGATGGGGCAGGGGCTCGTGGGTCTGTTGGCGACGAGTCTGCTCAAAGCTTCCGGTGCACGGGTGATGGGCGTGGACTTTGTCGCCGATCGCTTACAAGCCTCCCTCGCCATGGGCGCAGAGCGCGTGGTGAATCCGTCGCAATCAAAACTCGAAGACGAGGTGCGCGCATGGACAGACGGCCACGGCGTGGACGCAGTTCTGCTTTGCGTGGGCGGTAAAGGCCGCGACACGGCAGACACCGCCATCTCCTGCCTGCGTGATCGCGGAGTGATGGTGATTGTGGGCATCTACGATGCTGAGCTGTCGTGGAAAACCGCCTACATGAAGGACATTCAAGTGCGTTACTCACGCAGCTACGGTCCGGGGCGCTACGATCCGCAGTATGAATGGGGCGGGCAGGATTATCCCATCGGCCACGTGCGCTGGACCGAGAACCGCAACTTCGAGGCCTGCCTGGAACTCATGCGCACAGGGCAGCTCAATTTGAATCCAGTCACCACACGCCGCGAGGACTTTGGAAACGTGCTGGAGGTTTACGACAAGCTCGAGAACGAACTCGGCGTACTGATCGAGTATTGTAGTCCCGGCTTTAGCCGGTCTGGAGGCGGAAAGCTCGAATCAGCCCCGGAGTTCCCAGACTGCCTCAAGGCAGAACTACAGAATAGCATAGGATCACTCGATGTCATCGGCGCCGGCAACTTCGCCCGCACGATGCTACTGCCCCATCTGAAGGGAAAAATCACCCTCCTTACCATCGTGAATGCGACAGGTCTCTCAGCGCGGCATGTGAAAGAAAAGTTTGGTTTTGCACATGCAGAGACGGACGCGGCAAAGGTGTTGGATCACGAAGCATCAGCTGCTATGATCGGGACCCGCCATCACCTGCACGCACCGCTGGTGCTGAAGGCTCTCAAAGCCGGGAAACAGGTATTCGTGGAAAAGCCGCTCTGCCTGACACCTGAAGAACTGGCGCAGATCGACACCGCCATGCTCAAATCAAAGGGCAGTGTAATGGTGGGTTTCAACCGTCGCTTTGCACCAGCGACGGTGGCTATGATGGAAGTCCTGAAAACCGTTCTAGGACCGAAAACACTGGCCTTTCAGGTGAATGCAGGCGTTCTCGCGCCGGATCACTGGTATGCAAACGTCTCAGAAAGCGGTGGACGTGTACTAGGAGAGGCATGTCACTTCTTTGACTTCGCCTGCCATGTCCTCGGCAAACCGGTGAAAGTCACCGCGCAGACGGTGGGCCGTCCCAAGGTGCCAGACTCAGTCACGGCACAGATCGAGTTTGCCGATGGCTCATCAGCTCAAATCATTTACTCCGCCGAA
The DNA here is from genome assembly GCA_027490195.1 of Verrucomicrobiaceae bacterium. GTDB lineage: Bacteria > Verrucomicrobiota > Verrucomicrobiia > Verrucomicrobiales > Verrucomicrobiaceae > Prosthecobacter. The sequence continues at coordinate 134,152 of JAIXYN010000024.1, forward strand.
GGCGACTCAGCCTTTCCAAAGGAAACATTCCGCGTGTTCGCTAGCGGTCTTATATGCGAATGCGAGAACTTCATGAAGCTGTCCATTTTTAAACAGCGCAAAGTGACCGTGAAAAAGTTCGCATCAAAAGGGCATGCAGAAGAAATGACTGCATGGCTGGCCTTCTTGAACGGCGGAGCGGCGCATCCGCTGCCCTACCCACAAGCGCGGCAGAGCATGCAACTGACTTTTGCGGTGCTGGAGTCGATTCGTGAAGGGAGAAGCATCGACTTGCGATGAGCCTAGGCTGGTACATGCAGCGCTTGCGAGCGATGAGCATGAGCGAGATCGCTCGTCGCGTGACGGAGCGTCTCGGTCGGCGAAACGAGATCGCCAATCTGCGGCGCGTCTCTAGCAAACCATGGGACGCCACCTTTACAGAGGTGCCAAAGCTTCCATGGCGCGACCGTGTGCCGCCCGAGTTACGCAAGCAGTTGGCCGTGGATGCGGAGAAGCTGATGTGTGGCGAATGGGAGCTTTTCGGCTGGAAGTGTGTCGAGGTCGGGGCGCCACCATGCTGGCACCGCGATGCAACTCTGGGAGTCGTGATTGATCCAGACATTCCTGCTCGAAAGCTGGATCATCGCCACCTCGAGCACGACGCCGATGCGCGGGCCATCTGGGAGATCAATCGCTGGAGCGAAATGACACGGATGGCCATGCACAGCGCCCTAAATGGCGATGTGCACGCGATCCGAGTTTCACAGCTCTGGCTGGAGGATTGGTGTGACCGCAACCCGCCGGGACTGGGCATCAACTGGACCAGCCCCCTAGAAGCGGGGCTGCGGCTCATGAATTTCTGCTGGTTCGATGCGCTGGTGCGCGGCTGCAATGATCCTGAACTCGCCCGCAGACAGGATGAACTGACCGCACGCATCGTTCCCGTGCATGCGTGGTGGATCTGGCGTCGCCGTTCGTTCGGTTCCTCGGCAAACAATCACCTCATCGGCGAACTCAGCGCATTGGTGATGGCCATTGCCCGCTGGCCGGAACTCGCGCGCCTGATCTGCCCAGCGCATCAAGTGGTGAAGCTGCTGGAGCGTGAGATTTTGCAGCAGTTCGCCACCGATGGCGGCAACAAAGAGCAGGCTTTGCACTACCACCAGTTCGCCTGGGAAATGTGCTGGCACGCAGGCATGGCGGCAGGTGGGTTTAATGCTGAAGTGCAGGAGCGGCTTGCCCTTGCGGCACAGTACTTTGTCGATGTCGTTGAAGCACCGGAGTGCTGGGACTTTGGCGATTCCGATGACGCGCAGGTGCTCCCTCTACCGCTCAAACGCTCAAATGCAGCAACCGAATTTCGCGGCTGGCTGTTAAGCAGAGCAGATGGCGCGGTGCTGCGTTTCTGGCTTGGTGAACCGCCCAAAGGAATCAAGCCGGCCATGCGCAGCAAGTGGCTGACGCATGAGCAAAGCGGACAGGCTATCTGGCGTGACGCACGCTGGACTGTGCGCACAGATGCTTCCCCCCTCGGCCTTGGAAGCATGGCCGCGCATGGTCATCTGGATGCTATGCACGTGTCACTGTGGTTTGAGCAACACGCCCTCATCATTGATCCAGGAACAGGCGCCTACTACAGCAATCCGGCATTGCGTGAGCAACTCGCCTCATGGGAGGCACACAATGGTCCCGTACCAGTCACCGGCCGTTCCACTCCGAGGCGCATGGGGGCATTTTTGTGGGCAAAGCACCATGACAAGCCGGGACTCGAGATCCACAATGACATTTGCGTGATGAGCTTTGGCGGTGACGGATGCCTGTTAAAGCGTGCCGTGCATGTGATGCAGGATTATGTGGAAATATGCGACGATGTAGGCCCCGAGACATCCCATGTCGTGACCTGGCAGCTCGCGCCGGGCTGGCACGTCGAGCAGGAGCGCAAGAATGGCTTCGTCTGCCATCATGCCGATTCCATTCCTGTGCATGCGACGTTGAATGGTGACACCATCGAACAGTGGGAGATCGTGGAGTGCGAGGCTTCGCCACACTTTAGAGAGCTCGTTACAACCCACGCGGTGAAAATCACCTTTCGCGGCACACTGACGACGATCTGGCGCAAGCCCGGGTGATCCAACATCTCATTTAAAAACAAAAAGGGCGCAGGAGATGATCCTGCGCCCTTTTTGCTTTCTGTTCACGGCCTCAATTCCACCGCCTTATAGCAGCGATGCTCCAGCAAGGAGGGGAGCAGGCCTTTAACCTCCGTGCGCATCAGATACGAATGCGTGTACCAATACACTGGCAGCATGGGGGCCTCATTGAGCAAAATAGTTTCCGCTTCGCTCATGAGTTTTAGGCGTTTGGCGGCGTCGCCTTCCTGAAAGCTTTGATGGATCAGTTCGTCGTAGGGTCTGCTGCCCCAGCCGGTGTTGTTGTTGCCGTCGCCAGTCTGCCAGATGGAGAGGAACGTTGAGGGATCGAGATAGTCACCCACCCAGCCAAATCGGGCGATTTGATAATCAAACCTGCGCTGGGATTCGAGATACACGCCCCAGTCCTGATTCAGCACCCCGGCAGGAATGTGGAGATGCTCTTTCCACATGGCCTGCACCGCCTCGGCGAGCGCGCGATGTGACTCGCTGGTGTTGATCAGGATGTCGAACGGGGGAAATCCTTTGCCATCGGGAAAGCCAGCTTCGGCCAGGAGCCGTCGTGCTTCAGCGGGGTCGAAGCGCATGATATTGGGGACATGGTAGTCAGGATTGCAACCTGGCGGAGTAAGGCCTGTGGCGGGCTGCTGACCGGCGCGGAGAATGTTCCGTGTGATGCTCTCACGATCGATCGCCAAGGCAAGCGCACGACGTACCAGCGGATTGTCGAACGGCTTTTTCTTGGTGTTGCAGCGGTACATGTAAACGCTGAGCAGCGGATCATTGTGATAGTAGGGTGACTTGCTCTCGCGATAAGCGGGGATCTTGGACAGTGGCATTGTCAGTGTCACGTGGAGTTGGCCGTCGTTAAAGGCGAGTTCCTCGGTGGTGTCGCTGGAGATGGGGAGGAAGACGATGCCGTTGAGCTTCACGGCGGCGGCGTCCCAGTAGTGCGGATTCCGTTCGACTTCCAGGGCCTGATTGACCTGCCAGCTTTTGAGTTTGAAAGGGCCGTTGCAGACCATATTCGCTGGGCGTGTCCAGCGAGTGTTGCGGTCGGTCATCTTGCCAAATTTTTCAATGGCCTGCTTTGGCACAGGAAACCACGAGTAGTGCTTGAGCATGCTCGGCAGATAAGGCGCGGGTCCTTTCAGCGTGATCTGCAGTGTGAGCGGATCTAGCGCTTTCACCCCGACCATGGAGAAGTCCTTGATCTTGCCGGTGTGATATTCTTCGGCATTGAGCATCGGGTAGAGCATGCTCGCATAATCAGCTCCAAGCTGCGCAGTGAGCATGCGCTGGTAAGCGTAGAGGAAATCATCAGCAGTCACAGGCGTGCCATCACTCCATCTCCCCTGAGGTTGGAGCTTGAAGGTCCAGATAGTGAAATTTTCGGCGCTCCATGAGACGGCGGCCCCGGGTGCGTCCCCATCAGGATTGGCAGGTGCCGGGGCGATGAGGCCCTCGAAGAGCGCATGAAAAATCATATGCTCTGGCTGACCACTGGCGAGCTGAGGATCAAGTGTGGCGGGTTCGCTGCCGTTGCCGGCCAGCAAAATGCCAGCACGATTCGCTGCCTCGACACGCGTGGGCCGATGAGTGCGGACGTGATGGAACCACGCGATGCCGCCGAGGCAGACGGCGAGAATGAGGAAACGAAAAAGCCAACGCATGCACAAACATGACACGAGGCATGTCATTCATGCAACGAAGGCGTCAACAAAACGGCCTCGCCGTTTACAGGCGAGGCCGCGTCGGCCAGTTCTCAGTCAGTTTTCCGCGCTACTACCTGCGGAAACCATGATGATGGCTGGAACCGTGTTGGTAGCCATAGCCGGTATTGCAGCCGGGGTTGAAACCACCAAAGCCAAAACTGATGCTAGGCCGAACAATGACAGGGCGCTGCACAGCACGGTAGCCGTAGCCACCCTGCACCCCCTGAGTCACCCACCGCCCGATCGGACGTCCGCAGCCGTCGTAACCGACGATCTGGTAAACGGCGACGATGGGTGTGCCGCAGGAAGTGTAACCTACGACACGGGTTTGACCCTGGCATTCGGCCTTGGCATTGGAGGGAGCTGCAAAACCAAGAACAGCGGCTGCAGCGAGGACAGAGAAGAGTGTTTTCATTGAAGTGTGGAATTTGTATCCACACTCTCTGACGTGACTGCTTAGAGACTATTCAGCCTGCAGGAAAATATATTTTCACTTACTGCTGTGACATCGACTTGGGATCGAAGGCATCACGCAGACCATCACCCAGCAGATTCAGTGCGAGCAGCGTGGTGGAAAAAAAGATGCAAGGGTAGAGCAGCAGCCAGGGATAGCTCTCCACTGATTTAGCACCCTCCTGGATCAGTACGCCCCAGCTTGCGTCCGGTGGCTGAATGCCGAGACCGAGGAAACTCAGCGCTGCCTCCAGCAGCATGACTCCCGGCACAGTGAGACTGGCGTAGATGATGATCGGCCCCATCACATTCGGTAGTAGGTGTCGCCAGACAATGTGCCAAAACCCCGCGCCACACGCCCTCGCTGCAACGATGAACTCAAGATTCTTCAGCGCCAGCACCTGCCCGCGTACAACTCGCGCCATCGTGAGCCATTCCACCGCACCGATGGCCACAAAGATGAGCCAGAACTCTCGTCCCACGATGGCCATGAGCAGGATGACGAAATTGATAAAGGGGAAAGCATACAGGATGTCCACGATGCGCATCATTGCCGCATCCGTCCGGCCACCGGCGAGTCCGGAGACCATGCCATAAAACACACCGATGATCGCAGCGACCGCTGTGGCGAGCAGTCCGACCTCCAGCGACACACGCCCTCCGAACAAGATGCGCGTGAGCATGTCACGCCCCAGTGAGTCTGTGCCCAGCCAGTGATCCATGCTGGGATTCGTGGCCTTGAGTTCGAGATTCTGCTGCGACTGATCGTAAGGTGATAATGTCGGACCAATGGCACATAGCACTACCAGTGCGGCTAAAAAGCCCAGTGCCCAGGCATTCATGCGGTTCCGCATGAGTCGCTGCCACGCAGCACGCATCGGAGAAAGATTCTGGCTTGTGCTGCCGCTCATGCTTGGAGTCGGATGCGTGGGTTGAGCGCCGCCTGCAATATGTCCACCATCAAATTGAAGCTGACGATGAGAGCGGCGTAGAAAGTGGAGAGGGCAATCGTGAGTGGGATGTCTTGGTTAATCGCTGCGGCGATGAAAAACTGACCGAGGCCAGGCAGCTGGAAAACAGTTTCCACAATGAATGAACCAGTGAGCATTCCCGCAGCGGCAGGGCCGAGGTAATTGAGCACCGGCAGGCTGGCAAGTTTCATCGCATGCAGAAACACCACCGAAGTCTCGCTTGCACCCTTAGCACGTGCGGTGCGGATGAACTCCTGCGCAAGCGTCTCTCGCAGGCTGCCGCGCGTGAGCCTCGCAATGTAGGCGCTGTAAATAATGCCCAGCGTCATCGCGGGCAGCACCCAGTCCGATTCATCAAACCAACCCGAGGCATTGAACCAGCGCAGCTTGAGGCCAAAAAGCAGCGCGATGAGCGGAGCAAGCACCATGCTGGGTGCGCAAATGCCCAGTGTGGCCGCCAACGTGCTCGAACGATCTTCCAGCGTGTTGGGCCGTAGCGCCGCGAAGGCTCCGAGCGGCACGCCCATCGCCAGCGCAATCAGCAGCGCAGCACCACCCACTGTGGCTGACACCGGAAAACCAGAGGCGATGATCTCATCTACCCCCCGTCCCTTGTAGTGCTCGGATTCTGGCAGGTTCAGCGTGGCATAGTGTTTGAACTGTAGGCCTAGCTGCACTAGCCATGGTTTGTTCCGGCCATAGTATTCGTCCTGCGCTTTCTGAGCTTCTTTGCTGATGAATCGCTCATTCCGCACTCCTCCTCCGGGAACCATTTTCGACAGCGTAAACGTGATAGTGATCACCGCGAAAATCACGATGATGCCCTGCACGGCGCGGCTGACGATGAAGCGGATCATTTCGATTTCTCGTAGAGATCGCTGATGTCAGCGGCAGCGAGTTCGATCAGATAAGTCGCGATCTTGGTGCCCAGCTGTTCGAAGTAGCGGCGCCCTTTCTCGGCAGTGCTGTGCTGCGGATCACCCGAACCCGTGTCATTAGTAGCCTTGCTCCAGGCTCGTTGCGCCCAGGCCCATTTTTCGTTGATCGCCTTCAGCTTCCACCGGTTGTCAGTGCCCGGGCCCCATTCCTCTTTCGGCAGCACCAGATGGGGATGGAAGTGCAGCATGAGGCTGGTCTCACGTTCGTCGGCGTGATCACCCACAATGTTAAAGATGTCATCACCCTTCACCGCATTGAACCAGGAAACCGTGGATAGAAACATCTTCGGGTGCTTCGCCTGCAGCTCACGCAGCATCTGGCGGAAGTCATTGCCTCCATGCCCGTTGAGGATCACGAATTTCATCACACCCACGCCTTCGAGGCTGCTGATGACATCTTCGAGCACCATCATCTGCGTGGTGGGATTCATGTTGATACAAAAGGGCACATCGAGCTGTCCCGTCTGCACACCAAAGGGCATGTTTGGCAGGATGGCCACCTTGGCTCCCGCCTCCCACGCGATGCGTCCCGCCTCGGCGGCGATGGCATCGTTCTGCAGTGAATCAGTCGCGTAGGGCAGGTGCCAGTTGTGCGCCTCCGTGGCTCCCCATGGCAGCACCGCCGCCTCATAGCGCGTGGCTTTGACGTTTTTCCAGTTCGTTTCGGCAATGATCCAAGGTCTCGGGCTCATGGGCGCATGTAAAAGAGGCAAACGCTGGATGCAACGTCCGACAAACTCGGCCACAAGGAACGTTTCTCTTCGCCCCATGCTTCGCACGCTGCTTTTTCTTTCCCTGACAGCCCTTGCCTCCGCTGCCGAGATTTCCTTCTCCCGGCAGATCGCACCGATTTTGATCGATCAGTGCGTCGAGTGTCATCGCTCGGGCAAGGCCAAGGGAGGCTACCGTCTGGACATCATCGAACAGATGCTCAAGGCGGGTGACAGCAAAACCTCCCCGCTGGTGGCCAGTAAGCCGGATGAAAGCGAGCTCTACCGTCTCATCGCCACCCATGAGGAAGACGACCGCATGCCCAAGAAGGCCGATGCACTGCCCGAAAAGGAAATGAAGCTGATCCATGAGTGGATCGCGAGCGGTGCAAAAATTGACGTGGCGGATAAAAAAGCCGCCCTCCGCTCCATCGTTCCTGAACAGGAAAAAGCCCAGGCTCCAGAGAAATATCCGCACCCTTTGCCGGTCACCGCCCTCGCTCTAAATCCCACCGGCACCACGCTGGCATGCAGTGGCTATTTCGAAACAACCCTGTGGGATGCGGCCACCGGGAAACTCCAGGCCCGCATTGGCGGCATGCCCGAACGTGTTCTCGCGCTGGCCTGGATCTCCAAAACGCAACTCGCCGTCGCAGGCGGGGTCCCGGGGCGCTCGGGCGAAGTTTGGCTGGTGAATCCCATGAAGCCGACCGAACGCAAGCGTCTGGTCAGTGCACGCGACTGCCTGCTGGCCATGGTGGCCAGTCCCGATGGCAAGCTGCTGGCCTGTGGTGGCGCGGACAATCAGGTGCGTTGTTTTGAACTGCCCTCCGGTAAACTGAAATGGCAGATCGAACCCCATGCAGACTGGATCATGGGCATGGCATTCTCTCCCGACAGCCAGCATCTCGCCACCGCCAGCCGTGATCGCACGGCCAAGCGCATCGACGCTTCAAAGGGGGAAATCATGGCCACATTCACTGGCCATACCTGCGCGGTGCTCAGCGTCGCCTTCTCCCCAGACAGCAAGGAAACCATCAGCGGCGATGTTGAGGGCGAGATCCGCCGCTGGGATAGCAGCGGCGATGCGAAAAAGGACGGCACGCTCAAGCCGGGTGGCCGCACCGAAATGCTCGTGCTTGGCTTTCTGGATGCCGAGACACCCCTAGTAGCCATGGGCAGTGGAGCGGTTGTTTCAATGGACGCGAAAGGCCGTAAGACGAAGGACCAGATCACTCGATACGAGGACCGCGTGAACGCCCTGCTGCTGCAGCGCTACGGCAAAACCGTGCGGATCATCACCGTCTGTCATGACGGCAAAGTGCGCATCCACGAAATCGGTAAGGCTCAGCCGGTGTTGCAATTTCTCGCTTCGCCGGGATGGTAATGCGTCATGTTTGAAACACGCACCGCTCCTCTTGCCTCGCACTTGGTTTTTGCCTGGCGGCTGCTCAAGCATTCCACCTTGGCGTTGCTCGTGATCGGTGTGGCGCTAGGCATCGGTATTCTGGGCTATCATTACATCGCCAGATTCAGTTGGATTGACAGCCTGTTGAACGCCTCAATGATCCTGGGTGGCATGGGGCCCATAGGTGATCTGCCAAACGATGCCGCCAAGGTTTTCGCCTCCATCTATGCCCTCTTCAGCGGCTTGGTGTTCATTTCGGTCATGGGCATCGTGCTCGCTCCGGCGGCGCATCGTGCTCTGCATTTGTTTCATCTGGAAGAGGAGGATCAAAAACCATGAATAAAGAAAGAGTCGTCATCATGGGCGCCAGCAACAATCCCGAGCGCTACAGCCATCGCGCCCTGCTCCTCCTTCACAAGCATGGGCATGAGGTCGTACCCGTACATCCCAAGTTTTCGGAGATTGAGGGCATCCCCGTGGTGGCGGATGTGGGCTTGATCTCGGGTCCGGTAGATACCGTGACGATGTATGTAGGCACGGCTATCTCATCAGGAATGCAAGACAACCTGGTCGCGCTGAAGCCTGGCAGGGTCATTTTCAATCCTGGCGCTGAAAATGCTTCTTTAGCAGATGCTTTGCAAAAAGCCGGAATTGCCTGTGAGAATGCCTGCACCTTGGTGCTGCTAAATACGGGGCAGTTTTGAACACAGTCCCCTGCCTGAAAGTCTCAAGCTTCAACGATATGCTCGAAATTCAAAAAGCCCGGATCTATGAACGCACTCGTTTGCGGGCCAGTGGCGTGGCCGATGATGAAATCGAAAGGGTGCAGCACCTGCCTTTCAAACCCGCCTTCGTGGACGGAAAACGTCGGCCAAGAGAGGTGATTGATGAGGATCAGGTGCCCACAGGTCAGTTTGCCTTCCGCAGGGAACGCTGAAGCAGCGGCCTTGCCCGCCCGCCACGACCTGCTAGCATCGCGGTACCCACCGCATGCCCGCGAACCGCTTTTACTCTTCCTTTGATTTCGAAACGCTCGATCCGCGCCCAGTGCATGCCGGCGAGTATCGGAGTTCCTTCCAGATCGACCGTGATCGCATCATCCACAGCAGCGCCTTCCGCCGTCTGCAAAACAAGACCCAGGTGTTCTTGTCCGGCGAATACGATTTCTACCGCACGCGGCTGACTCACAGCATTGAGGTGGCGCAGATCGGGCGCAGCATCTGCGGCTGGCTTACCCAGCAGAGTCAGTGCCTGGATGATGAGTGCTTCATCGACTCCGATCTCGTCGAAAGCGCCTGCCTCAGCCACGACCTCGGCCACCCGCCCTTCGGCCATGCCGGTGAGCGCACGCTGCACCATTTGATGGCACCGTACGGCGGCTTCGAGGGCAATGCGCAGACACTCCGCATTCTGACACAGACACTCTTCAGCGAAGGCCGCAGCGGCATGAACCCCACCCGCGCTTTGCTGGACGGCGTGCTGAAATACAAAACGCTCCAAACCGAGACGCCGCAGGCGAAGAACCACTACCTTTACGACGAACAGGAACGCTGGCTCGATTTCACCCTCGGCGGCCAGGCCTTTCCGGTGGAACTCACGCCCGGCAAAGTGCGCAATGCCTTCCGCAGCATCGAGTGCCAGATCATGGACTGGGCGGATGACACCGCCTACTCGCTCAATGACATTGCCGACGGCATCCACGCCGGATTTGTCAACGTGCAGCGCCTGGAGCGCTGGGCAGAAGAGCAGGATGACCTTACCGAAGCCGACAAAGCCGATGTGGCCTTTCTGTGCAAAGCAGTGCGTGAAAACCGCGTCGAAGGCCGCCTGAACCGCCTCATCGGTGAATGCATCCGCGCCACGAAACTCGTGCCTGCCGCGAACTTCCTCAGCCAGAGCACCCGCAGACACCAATATGCTCTGGAAATTGATCCGGTACAGCGTCGGCGCGCAGATCTCCACAAAAAGATCGCCCTCGAACTCGTCTTCCTCAGCCCGCAGCTCCAGCAGCTCGACCACAAGGCGGACTTCATCCTCACCCGCGTCTTCGGCGTTCTCCGGGATCGTTACATCGACACCGTGCAGCCTAGAGGTCTGCATCTGATCCCAGCCGCCATTGAAAAGGAAATCCAAGCCGCCCCCGATGCACCCGCCCGCGCCCGTCTCGTCTGCGACTGGATTGCCAACATGACCGACCACTTCGCTTTCCGCACCTACCGCCGCCTCTTCGACGCCGACTTCGGCTCGATAACGGATTTTGTGTGAGTAGTCATCGATAGACTTCTCGGCGGTGTCCCATCGCTATCAGATAGATTTCATTTCGCCCAAGGTCGAAATCATAGATGATGCGATAATCGCCCACGCGCAGTTTGAACTCGTCCCTGCCTTGTAGCCTGATGTGAGGATAACTTTCCAACCTGCTGCCGAGTTCGCGGATCCGGGCTTCGATGCGTTGCCTGATTGTCGTAGGCAATGAGAGATACACTTGATCAAACTCCTTGGCTTAAACCTCAGTGGCTTGATGCATCTTCGCTCAAGAATTGTCTGAGCGAAGGACACGCACACGGCCTTCTTCAAGATCGCATTTTCCACGTTCGATTGCATCCACGAACTCAGGAGAAAGCTCCTCCTGATCGTCGAGATAATCCGCCAGCCAGTCTTGCAACTCCAGCGCTGCGTCACGCGGGAGTTGTTTGATGTCATTCTCGATGGACTCAAGGACTGGCATGACGAAATTTAGTGTCAGATGCGGCTGTTGTAAATCACAGCTTCGCAATCCGCCGGCACACTTCCTCCACATTCGCGCGGCTGTTGAACGCGCTGATGCGGAAGTAGCCCTCACCAGCGCTGCCGAAGCCGCTGCCAGGGGTGATCACAACGTTCGCTTCGTTGAGCATCTTGTCGAACATCTGCCAGCTCGTCACGCCGCTCGGGCAGCCGACCCAGACATAAGGTGCATTGACCCCGCCAAAGACCTGCAGCCCGGCCTTCTTGCAGGCCTCGACCAGCAGCGCGGCATTGCCCATGTAATGTTCGATGAGTGCTTTGACCTGTTCCTTTCCTTCGGCCGAGTAGATCGCCTCCGCACCGCGCTGGACGATGTAGCAGGCTCCGTTGAACTTCGTGCTGTGGCGGCGGCTCCACAGCGGATGGATCGCTTGCTTGCCACCGGCTTGGGTCTTGCCCATGAGCCCCTTCGGAATGATGACGATGCCGCAACGCACACCGGTGAAGCCACCGTTCTTGGAGAAGCTGCGAAATTCGATGGCGCAATCGCGCGCACCTTCGATTTCATAGATCGAGCGCGGCAGATCAGGATCGCGGATGAAGGCCTCGTAGGCGGCGTCGTAGAGAAGTGTGGTGCCGTTGGCTAGGGCATATTTCACCCAGGCTTCCAGCTGCGCACGCGTGGCCACCGCCCCCGTCGGATTGTTCGGGTAGCACAGGTAGGCCAGATCCACCGGCTCATTCGGGATCTCCGGCACGAAGCCGTTTGCAGGCGTGCATTTGAGGTAGTGCAGGCCTGCGTAGGCACCGCTTTCATCGGCATCACCCGTGTTGCCTGCCATGACGTTGGTATCCACGTACACAGGGTACACCGGGTCGGTGATGGCGATCTTGTTCCCGGCGCCGAAGATGTCGAGGATGTTGCCGGTGTCGCACTTGCTGCCGTCGGAGATGAAAATCTCATCGGCCTCCACCTGGATGCCGCGTGCCTTGAAATCGTGCTCGGCGATGGCGTTGCGCAGGAAATCGTAGCCCTGCTCCGGGCCGTAGCCACGGAAGGTTGCCCGGTCGCCCATTTCATCCACCGCCTTGTGCATCGCCGTGCGCACCGCCTCTGGCAGCGCTTCGGTCACATCGCCGATCCCGCAGCGGATCAGGCGCTTGGCCGCTTCGGCGTTGGCCTCCGTGAAGACCTTCACGCGACGGGCGATTTCAGGGAAGAGGTAACCGGCTTTGAGCTTGTTGTAGTTTTCGTTGATGTAGGCCATGGCAGGGGAAAGGGGCGGGAAATGTGGCGAGTCGTAGCGGGGATGCAAGGACGTCGAATCTCAACCTACCATGAAGAAAAGGCATCTTCATCAAGGTGTGGACGCAGGATGCAAGGCAAGAACAGGCCCCTTGGCACCGTCCTCACTGCATGCAACGTCCGTTGATCGCATGCCTGGCTCTGTGCATCCATCTGCCCGGCAACTCCGCTGAGGAGCTGAAGTTCCCCACAACGCCGCCCACCGCGCCGCAAAACGCCGCGAAGACCTTCCATGTCCTCGATGGCTTCGAGATGCAGCTCATCGCCGCCGAGCCCCTAGTCACCGATCCCGTCGCCATCACCTATGATGAAGATGGCCGCGCCTACGTGTGCGAGATGAACGACTACCCCTACACGGACAAGGAGCACCACAAGCACGCCCAGGAAAACCCCACCGATCAGTCCATCGGCAAAGTCCGCCTCCTCACCGACACTGATGGCGACGGCGTCTTCGACAAGGCCACCATCTTCGCCGAAGGCCTCTCCTGGCCCACCGGTGCCGCCTGCTGGAAGGGCGGCATCTTTGTCACCGCCACCCCCGACGTCTGTTACCTAAAAGACACCAATGGCGACGGCGTCGCCGACATTCGGCAGAAAGTCTTCACCGGCTTCAAAAAACTCAACGTCCAGGCCGTGATGAACAATCCCATCTGGGGCCTCGATCACCGCATCTACGTCGCCGGCGGAAGCAACGGCGACGAAATCCAGCGCGCCCCCGGCAGCGAGTCCGTCATGCCGCTCCCCGCAGACTTCAAACCCCTCTCCATCAAGCGCAACGACTTCAGCTTCGATCCCAGCGCCGGAGACGTCCGCCTCGAAAGCGGCGGCGCTCGCTTCGGCAACACCTTCGACGACTGGGGCAACCGCTTCCTCTGCAACATCCGCAATCCCTGCCAGCACGTCGTCCTGCCCTACCGCTACCTCGCACGCAATCCCTACCTCGTTGTCCCCAGCGCCCTCAATGACTGCGCCGAAGCCGGCGATCAGCTCCCCGTCTATCGCACCAGCCCGCCCGAGCCCTGGCGCGAGTTCCGCGCAAAACGCTGGGTGCAGGAAGGCAGCACCCTCCCCAAGAGCGAACTCGTCGGCGCTGGTGTCGTCACTTCCTCCTCCGGCATCACCGTCTATCGTGGCGATGCCTATCCTCCCGAGTACCGCGACTTCGTCTTCGTCGCCGACGTAGCTGGCAATCTCTTCTACCGCATGAAGCTCGTCCCCGACGGCGTCACCTTCAAAGCCGTGCAGGTGGATGGAACAAAAAACTTCTGCACCAGCGACGACCTCTGGTGCCGCCCCGTCAACTTCGTCAACGCCCCCGACGGCTGCCTCCACGTCTGCGACATGTACCGCGAAGTCATCGAGCACCCCTGGAGCATCCCCGACGACATCCACTCCGCCGTCGACCTCCTCCGCGGCCGCGACAAAGGCCGCCTCTACCGCCTCGCTCCCCGTATTGCATTCCCGCCTTCAGGCGGTTCTGGAAACGCGCCCGCAAAAGCTTTCAAACCCCGCTCCAGCCCCAAACTCAGCACCTTCAGCACCGCCGACCTCGTCTCCCTCCTCGACCACCCCAACGCCTGGCACCGCGAAACCGCCCAGCGCCTGCTCTTCGAACGAAAGGATAAAGCAGCGGTGGAACCCCTGCGACTGATGGTAAATGGAGGCAAGACGCCACAAGGACGAATGCATGCACTTTGGAGCCTGAATGGACGAGATGAATTTTATTCGAACATGGGTTTGATCGAAAACGCGCTTCGGCATGATTCATCATTGATGGCACGCCGATGTGCAGCTGCGTTGGCAGATGATTTTCTCGAAACTCAGCCGCAGCAGCAAACTGCTTCTTTGCGCCATGGAGTGCTTCGGGCGATTGAAGAACTTAGTGAGAGTGACACGGCCAGTGTCGGACTTGCGACTGCCCTGACAACTGTCCAGGCAAAGGGTTCCCTTGTAAATTCGCTTTCAAACCTTGTGGGTATATTTGGTGACGACCCCTGGCTCAAGCCCATGATTCTGCACGCGGCCATGAACGGATATCCGCTTCATCTGGCAACCGCACTCGCCGACCCACGCAGCAATCGCAACCCTCGAATCAATTCGCGTTCGATCAGAAATCATAAATATGTTTTCGCACTAGGCGAGTTGATAGCCAGCAAAGGGAGTCCTGCTCAGGTGTCTGATGCGGCCAAAGCTTTGCCAAGTCTCAAGGCAGCAAATGAAAGCAATGCTACAGACTGGCATCCTGTGATAACGCAAGAAGGCATTAATGCTCTGGTGAATGGAATTGCCAAAGGTGCGTTCATTCGTGGATTGAGCGTTTCCACGCTGTCGGTGGATGCTGAGGTAGCGAAATGGTGGTCTGCAAAAGCTGATGAGAGCCTGGAACTGCTTCGAGATCCGGATCAAACTTCTCCCAAGCGCATCGAAGCGCTCTATCTCGCCTGGTTTCGAGGATTGGAGTTCATGAAACCAGTGCTCGAAAATCTACTGACTCCGGGCCAGCCCATGGATCTTCAAATTGCCGTCATGGAGGCGTTAAACAACAGCAAGGACGCTGACATTGCTCGCATTGTGTTGGATGCGTGGCCCAAGCTCACTCCCGCCCTCCGCGACAAAGCCGCCTCTCTCCTCCTTTCCCGCACCGACCGCATCACGAAACTGCTTGACGCCATCGAAGCGAAAAAAATCCTCCCCTCACAACTCAGCGCCGCCTCAAAAGCCACGCTAGCCCGCCAAAAAACACCCGCCCTCGCCGAGCGCATCACAAAACTCATAGGCGACTCCGGCTCCTCAAATCGCAAGGAAGTCATCACCAACTATGAGCCCGTGCTCTCCATGACCGGAGACACCACCCGTGGCGCCAAAATCTACGAAACCCTCTGCATGGTCTGCCACCGCCATCTCGATCGCGGCAACGACGTCGGCCCCAACCTCGGCACCATCAAAGCCTGGACCGCCGAACAAATCCTCACCAACGTTCTCGACCCCAATCGCGAAGTCTCACCCAACTTCGCTCTCTACATCGTCGAAACCAACGACGGCCGCACCCTCTCCGGCCTCATCACCAGCGAGACCGCTGGCAACCTCACCCTCAAACGCGCCGACGGCGGCACCGACACCGTCCTCCGCAGCGAAATCAAATCCCTCACCAGCCCCGGCATCTCCCTCATGCCCGAAGGGCTCGAAGCCGCCATCACACCTCAGCAGATGGCAGATCTGATCGCGTACTTGAAACAGTAAACTTGTTTTCAAATAGGGGGGGCCACCTCATTGGCGCATGAGCTGACGTAGGATGGGCGTGGCGACAGCCCGCCCGTCCACCAGCGCAAGGCCATGTCCATGATACCCAGCCTGACCATGCGCCTCAGTCAGTGTGGCGACGCAAACGCACCCGGTCATGCATTCGCGGACCGCAGACAAATCAAGCCAGCACCCGCCGCAGCACCTCCCCATGCACATCCGTCAGCCGGAAATCCCGTCCCGCGTAGCGGTACGTCAGCTCCTCGTGGTTCACACCCAGCAGATGCAGAATGGTGGCATGCAGATCATGCACGCTCACCGGGTCCTGCTCCGCAGCAAAACCAAGCTCATCCGTGCTGCCATAAACGGTGCCGCCTTTCACGCCTCCCCCGGCCATCCACACGCTGAACCCATAGTGGTTGTGGTCGCGACCCAGCTTCGATTTGCCCCCGCTCAGCTCCACCGTGGGAGTACGGCCAAACTCCCCGCCCCAGATGACCAGCGTGTCTTCCAGCATGCCACGCTGCTTCAGGTCATGCAGCAGCGCCGCGATGGGTTGATCGATTTCCCCCGCGAGCCTGCGGTGATTGGTCGCGATGTTGTCATGGTTGTCCCACGGCTGGCCGGCGCCATGCCAGAGCTGCACCATGCGCACGCCACGCTCGAGCAACCGCCGGGCAATGAGAGTCTGTCGTCCATGCACGCCTTCGCCATACATCGCCCGGATATGCGCGGGCTCCTGCGTCACATCAAACGCATCCGCCGCCTCAATCTGCATGCGAAACGCTAGCTCAAAGCTCTGGATGCGCGCCTCCAGCCGTGGGTCTCCACGATCCTGCCGGTGTGCCTCATTGATGCTCCGCATCAGCTCCAGCTGTCGCATCTGCACTCGCGCGTCCGCATGCGGGCTGCGGATGTTTTCAATCAATCGGTCCACCTGCTGGTGCTTCGAGTCCACATACGTACCCTGAAACGCCCCCGGCAAAAACGCCGACTGCCAGTTCTCTGCACCCTTGATCGGCATGCCGCCTGGACACATCGCAATGAACCCCGGCAGGTTCTCATTCGCGCTGCCCAGCCCATACGTCAGCCACGATCCCAGGCTCGGCCGCGGCTGCACCGAGTCGCCACAATTCATGAGCATCAACGAAGGCTCATGGTTCGGCACCTGCGCCTGCATGGATCGAATCACCGCGATGTCATCGATGTGCGCCGCCGTTTTAGCAAACAGCTCGCTTACCTCGATCCCGCTCTGCCCATAACGCTGAAACTTGAATGGCGAAGGAAACGCCGCGCCCGTCTTCCGCTCCGTCAGCCGATGGCTCGGCACCGCCTTGCCCTCATACCGCGCCAACGCCGGCTTGTAATCAAACGTGTCCACATGCGAGGGCCCGCCATTGAGAAAGAAGTGGATCACCCGCTTCGCCTTCGGCGCAAAGTGAGCACTGCTCTTGGCACTGGCAGCTGCATGCAGATCCGCCAGCCCCAGCATGCCCATACCCATGCCGGAGCGGCGTAAAAAATCACGGCGGGTGAGGATGGGTGTCATAAGATTCAATCCACAAACATAAACTCGTTGGCCAGCATCAGCACCTGCACGAACTGCTCCCAGCCATTGAGCTGCGAGCGCGGCTGCGCGGCAAAATCTTTTTCAGCATCCCAGGTCTGCGCGGGCACGTCATCGCCACCTGCACCAGCGGTGCCAGTCTGATGAATCCGCATCGACCACAAAAACTGGTCGCTGTTCAGCACTTCGCCGATGTCCACCACGAAGTCGAGCGTGTCCCCCGCTTTGAAAGCCAGCGTGTCAAAGTTCAGGTCGGCACTGCCTTGATGCAGCCTTCCCGCATGCAGACGGCCCTGCTGGCTGTGGCTGATGAAGGAGCGGATGCCGTCCCCTAGTGCTGGCTCATGCAGCAGCGTGGACTTCACCGCATACGTGCCTTCTGCAGGCGCGACCCATCTCCGTACCACCGCATGCTTGCGATCATTCCCCGGATGCCCGCCCGTCGCGGTGAGCTGCGCCCACCCCAGCTTCGCATTTGGCCATGCCTCATCTCCTTGCCACGCATTGCCCGTGAAGTGCGGCAGCGGCTTGAAGTCCTTCACCCTGCCCGTGCTCTCATCCCACTCGCCGACGCCATACTGCCACGCCTTCGAGTGGTCCGCCTGCGCAATGACTTTGGGCTCATCCTCCTGCACAAAGCGCAGCGCCTGGTCCAATTCATCCGCCCTCGGTGCTCGCTGAAAGAGATGCCCATAAATTCGCCGAACACGCGTTGCAGCATCAGCTCCTTTGACGTCCGCACGCCCCAGCAGCGCTTTCGCCTGCTGTACCACAAACGGATGGTTCATGCCAAACAGCGCCTGCTGCGGCACAGTGGTCTCCGTGCGCTGCGGGATGGAAAGATCCGGATTGGCAAAGTCAAAGGTGCGCATCACAGCAGGCACATTTTCGCGGTCCACCATTGTGTAGAGCGTCCGGCGTTGATTGCCCGCCGCAAACAAGGGCAGGGGAGCACCGCCCACCTCAAGGTCCAACCGCCCCGCAGCCATCAGCCACGCATCACGCGCCTCTTCAAAGCTGAGCCGGTGCGGGTTCATCCTCCACAGCAGCCGGTTGTCCGGATCTGCATGCGCCGGATCCACCGCTCCGCCACCGCTGCTCTGCTGATACGTCTCCGACATCATGACCAGCCGGTGCATCGCCTTGATGCTCCACCCCGAGTCAATAAAACGCCTCGCAAGCCAATCGAGCAATTCCGGATGGCTCGGCGCTGTGCCTTGCTTGCCAAAATCACTCGGCGTGCTCACCAGCCCACGTCCAAAGTGGTGCTGCCAGATGCGGTTCACCATCACGCGCACCGTAAGCGGATTGCGCGGATCAATGATGGCCCGTGCAAGCTCAAGCCTCCCGCTCCCCTTCGTGAAAGGCTGCTGCGTGCCAAACAAACTCAAGAACTGCCTCGGCACCGCGTCGCCCTTCGTCAGCGGATTCCCGCGTAGCAGCACACGCGGTGTGCTCGGCAGCGCACGGTCCACCAGTACGGTCGCCTGCTCTGGTGCGGTGCTGTTGCCGAGAAGATAACGATCTACCTCGCCCTGCGACTTCCACAGCTCCGTGATGATCCCCGAAGGGAAATACATCTCATTGTTCGTGATGTGTTCGTCAGGCACATAAGCCGGTGAATCAGTTCTCTTGAGAACTTCTTCCGTCAGTTCGACTCCAGAATGCGTCTCCACCCACGCTTTCCAGCGATGCACGATGAAGGGATTGAGATCCTTCTCGTCGATGATCTGGTCAAAGCCCTGCTCGGGATACTTGTCCAGCTCCGTCAGCGCCTTCTGATAATCCTTCACCCTCGCCCGCGTGCGCGCCATCTGCTCCTCACGGCGCTTCGTCATGAGGTCATGATTCTTCTTCACCAGCTCCGCCAGCTTCGGATCTTCCCCCGTCGCACACGGCACCACCGCCTCCGCGCAGCTTTGAAACACCCCATACAGCGCATAGTAGTCACGTGTGGGAATAGGGTCGAACTTGTGGTCGTGGCAGCGCGCGCACGCTACGGTAAGCCCCAGCGTGCCACGCGTCACCACATCAATGCGGTCATCAATGATGTCATGCGACACTCCAAGAAAGCGCCGCCCCAGCGTGAGAAACCCCATTGCCGCAAGTTCCGGTGACTTGGCTGGCACCACCTGGTCCGCAGCCATCTGCAGCAGCAGAAAGCGGTCATACGGCATGTCATGGTTCAAAGCCCGCACCACCCAGTCTCGATACGCCCTGGCATGCACCCAGCGCTTTTCCTCGCGGGCATACACATACCCCTTCATGTCCGAATACCGCGCCACATCCAGCCAGTGCCGGGCCCACTGCTCCCCGTATTGCGGCGAGGCCAGCAACCTGTCCACGACCTGCGAAAAAGTCCCCTCCTGCGCACCCACAGGCGGCAGCCCCGTCAGGTCAAAGCTGGCCCGGCGGATCAGCGTGCGCTCATCCGCTCGTGGCGAAGGCTTCAGGCCCTGCTCCGCCAGCTTCCGCCGCACAAACTCATCAATGCTCCCGCTTGTCCCAGGCCGCAGCGGCTTAAATGCCCAATGCTCCGCAGCGAGCACACCGGCGGAGAACATCAGAACAACAAGCTGTACCAGCAAACGAAGCATGAAGCTCATACTACGCTTCGAGAAAGAGGTCTCCTTCCATTCGACAGCCGCGCTTTGCCCGTTTATTTCGGCACATGTTCACAGGCCTCGTTGAAACCACCGGCAAAGTCATCTCCTTGGAACCTCGCGGCGAAAGCGCGCGGCTCACCCTGCACGTCGGCAGCATGTCAGCCGAACTGGCCGACGGCGAAAGCGTGGCGGTTAATGGCTGCTGCCTCACCGTCACCACCAAGGACACCAACGCACAAACCGCCTGCTTTGATCTCCTCATGCAAACCCTGAAGGTCACCAGTCTGGGTGAACTTCAAGCCGGCTCCTTGGTCAATCTGGAGCGCGCCATGTCCATCGGCGCACGCTTCGGCGGTCACTTCGTCCAAGGCCACGTGGATGCCACCGTGAAGGTGCTCGATTGGAGCGAACACGGCCAGGACCATCGCCTGGAAGTCGAACTCCCCCCAGAACACCGTGGCCTCATCATTCCGAAGGGCTCCATCTGCCTCGATGGCATCTCCCTGACAGCCGCAGAAGTGACAGACACAACCGTTGTCTGCTGGATCATCCCCCACACCTTCCAGCTCACCAATCTCCACACCAAAAAGCCCGACGACCGCCTCAATGTGGAGTTCGACATGCTCGGCAAATACGTGCGCGAGCTCATGCGCGCCATGAAGTGAGCATCCACGAGTCCAGGCAGGCCGTTATCATTCCGATGCCGGTCCTCGAAGTCCAATCTCTCACCAAAAGCTATGCCGAACGCCCGATCCTGCGCGGCGTCTCTTTCAATCTCAATCAAGGCGAGCGTGTCGCACTGCTCGGCCCCTCCGGCAGTGGCAAAACCACCGTGCTAAACTGCGTCGGCGGCGTGGATCGTGCCGACACTGGCAGCGTGACCATTGCAAACCAGGTGCTCAGTGATTTAAACGCAGATGGTCTCGCCCAACTTCGCCGCAGCCACATCGGCACCGTCTTTCAGTTCTATCATCTGCTGCCCACCTTGAGCGCCGCAGAAAACATCGAGCTCCCTTTGCAGCTTCTCGGAGTGGCAACCAGCGAGCGCGAAACACGCGTCCGGCAGCTCCTGGACCGCGTGGGCATCGCTCACCGCGCTGCCGCATTGCCTGGCCAGTTGTCCGGTGGCGAGATGCAGCGCGTGGCCATTGCCCGTGCCGTGGTGCATCGCCCCACCCTGATTTTGGCCGACGAACCCACCGGCAGTCTCGACACCATCACTGGAGCGCAGGTCCTCGATCTTCTGGCTGAAATCGTGCAGGAAACTCAGGCCGCCCTCCTTCTCGTCACGCACAGCCCGGACGCCGTGAAACACTGCCAGCGTGTGCTGCGCATGCAGGACGGTCAAATCGTCGAAGGCGCATGAGCACCGTGCTACTCATCCTGCGGCGCTGTGCCTTGCGCCACTGGCGACTCGCTTTCAAACAGCAGCTCGCCCTCATGCTCATCCTGGCGCTCGGTTCCAGTGTCTATCTCGCCGTTCGCCTCGCCAGCAATGCCGCCCTCTCAGGTTTCGAGACCTTCACCGATGGCGTCACCCGGCAGCCTGACTGGACAGTGCAACCACTCACTGGCTCCCTCCATGAGGCCGATCTGCGCATGATGCGCGAGGCGCTGGGCCCACGCCCCGTTAGCCTGCTCCCCGTGGTCGAAGAAACAGTGACACCTGCATTGGATAAAGGGAACGGCGAGATCGGCTCACGCGCCACATGGCGTCTCCTCGGTGTAGATTTCATCGCACTGCTCAATCTCCGTGGCGAAGCCCCCGCAGGACTCGGCGCTTCAAACATGCAGTCGATGCATGCAGGAGTTTACGTCAGCCCAAAGCTCGGCGCGAAAGCTGGCGAGGAATTGCGCCTCATCGTGGATGATCGCGTCATCACACTCAAGGTCGCCGGCGTCGCGCCAGAGGTGCCCGGAGTCCCAAGTCTTCCCGCTCATTTGCTCCTGATGGATCTGCCTGAAGCACAAACAATCTTGCAGCGCGGTGATCGCATAGATCGAGTCGAGGTGCTTTCACAAGACAGCCCCTTGTTCCCCAATCTGCGCGAAGAAACCGGCAGTCTGCTCAAGGCTCACTGGCAGGTGCGCGGCGGTTCAGACCGTCGCCAGCTCGCAGGCACCATGACCCAGGCATTCCGTCTAAATTTGACCATCCTCTCGCTGCTCGCCTTGCTGGTCGGTGGCTATCTCATCTTCCAGGCACTGGATGGCGTCGTGCTCAGACGCCGAAATGAGATCGGCATTTTGAAATCTCTCGGCGTCACGGATCGCGCCATTCAAATCGCCTTCCTTCTCGAATCAGGTTTGCTCGGCCTCTGCGGCGGTGGTCTGGGCGTACTGCTCGGCTGGCTTGGCGCACAGGCTGCCGTCGGCGGTGTCACCAAGACCATGAACGCTCTCTATGGTGCCACCAGCGAACAACAGGCCTCGCTTAGCACAAGCGAAGCTCTTCTGGCATTATCGATCTCCATCCTCGCAAGTCTCATCGCCGCATGGTGGCCGGCGCGCATGGCCGCACGCACCCCTCCGGCACACATGCTCGGTCATCATGCCACGCCCTTTGAAGGTGGCACGGTTTGGCGCGTCGAATGGATCGGCTGGGCGATGATGCTCACAGCACTTGTCCTCGCGCAATTCCCCGTGCTCCGTTTTGAAAGCGGCACGCGCCTCCCGCTGGCGGGCTACACCGCCGCCTTGCTCTGGCTCGTAGGTGCCGGATTGGCAGCGAGCACAGTCTTACGCTTCGTCGCGCGCAAAAAAGCATTCTCCGCCGTCTGGCGCATTGCTCTGTCACATCTCCGACGTCCCACCGTGCGGCATCGCTTCGCCGTCGCCGCCTTGGCCAGCGCCGTGGCTATGACCACCGGCATGGCAGTCATGGTCGCGAGCTTTGACCACACCATGCGCGGCTGGATCGATCGCACCATGAAGGCAGACATTTACATCAGCAGTGCAGGCGCGCAGAGCGCCTCCTCCACCCACGCCATCACACCAAAGAAAGTCGCAGAGCTTGGGCAGGAGCCAGGAGTTGAAGAACTGGCCTTCGTGCAGGCAAAGACCCTAATCTGGCATGGCGGTGAAGTGTTGATCCTCGGCACCAATCCCGTTTTTGCGGACAGTCATGATCTCTATGCCTGGGTGCAGGCTCCGCAGCACAAAGAGTGGTGGAAGACTGACGATGACATCACCCCCGCAATCATCAGCGAAAGCTGGAGCGAACGCTTCGCCACGCATGTCGGCGATGTCATCGACCTCTCAGGTCACAAGGTCCGCGTCGTGGCAATGAACGCAGAATACGGCAATGAGCGCGGCTCACTCACCCTGCCCGCTTCAGTATTTCGCGCATGGTTCGACACCGACGAAGCCTGGCGCGTGGCTTTGATGCTGAAACCCGGCGTGGATGCTGAAACCGTGCGCAGCCACATCGAAGCGAAGCAGCCAGGACTCAGTGTGTTCACCAATGCACATCTCCGCCGTGAAGCTCTGCGCATCTTCCGCCAGACGTTTTCTGTAACCCATGCCCTGGAGGTCATCGGCGTCATCGTTGCCATGGTGGGTCTCGGTCTCGCCCTCACAAGCCTCCTGCTCGAACGCCGCGCCGTTCTGGCCACGATGCATTCCCTCGGCATGTCGCGCCGAGAGATCGCAAAGTCAGCCGCACTGGAAGGCCTCGGCGTGGCCTGTGCAGGCGCTTTCACTGGTATCGCCGCAGGTCTGTGGCTCGGCTGGCTGCTCGTCTATCGCATCAACAAACAATGCTTCGGCTGGACCCTGCAGTTTCACGCCGTGTGGTGGCATCTCGCCGTGCTTGGTGCTGCGGTGATCGCCACCGGCATGCTGGTCGCTGCCATGGTCGGACGCTGGGCTGCCATGCTGCCTTCAGAACACACCGAGGAATGACATGAAGCACACAATCTTTTTCTTCCTCCTGCTTACTCCATGGCTGCATGCGCAGACCACCACGGATGGCTTTGCACTGCCTCAGCCGGGCAAAGTCTTTGTCTTCCCACGCGATCACGGCAGCCATCCTGATTTCCGCACCGAATGGTGGTATGTCACCGGCCATCTCGACTCCACAGACGGCCATCGCTTCGGCTTTCAGGTCACCTTCTTTCGCCAGGCCCGGCGCGACGACGGCAAAACCCTGCAACTCTATCTCGCCCATGCCGCGCTGCTGGATGCAAAAACAGGCCGCTTTTTGCATCAGGAACGCCTGAACCGCTCAGGCTGGGACGCCACCTCATCCGAGTCCACACTCGCCGTGCGGAATGGCAACTGGTCACTCAAGCTCGATGAAACAACCCAGCACCTGCACATCGCAGCGACAGTGAACAACGAGGCCCTGCTGCAGCTCGAACTCGAAGCCGCTAAGCCCTTGGTCATCTTTGGCAAAGACGGCGTCTCACGCAAAGGCGCTTCCGAAACAGCAGCGAGCCACTACCTCACATGGCCACGCTTGAAGACCAGCGGCACCGTCAAACTGGGCGCATCGGAGCACACTGTGAACGGAGAGGCCTGGATGGATCACGAGTTCAGCAGCAGCCAGTTGGAGGCAGGGCAGGTGGGCTGGGATTGGGCGGCCCTGCAGCTCAAGGATGGCCGCGAGATCATGGTCTATCGCATGCGCAGAAAAGATGGAACACTTGATGCCGCCTCGACGCTGGCGGTGGTGGAGCGTGACGGTAAGGTCCGCCATCTCGCCAGCAATGCCTTTGCATGGGAGGTCCTGGGTACGTGGAAAAGTCAGCGCAGTGGCGCGGAGTATCCAAACCGTGTCCGTCTTCGCTTTGAGGGCGAATCGCTGGAACTGAAGCCGCTAGCCACAGATCAGGAGCAGGACGGCGGCATCACACAGTTGCCCTATTGGGAAGGTGCCTGCGATGTGCACGATTCACGCGGACAGATCACAGGCCGGGCTTTCTTGGAACTGGCAGGCTACGCAGGCGATCTCACCGGGCATCTGTCACCCAAGGCAAAGTGAACCGCCCTTTGCCAAGCCCTCGGGGTCTCTGACTCCGCTACCCCGAAGTGCCGCACTGCCTCGTTTCCACTTGGCCTAAGAGTACTTCACGTCCTTGCGCGGCTCCATCTCAAATGCCGTGGACTCCTGCTCTGAGATGTTAGGCTTCAGCACCTCCTCACGAAACTTGAAGTAGTGCGGGTCATCCTGGCAAATAGCCAGCTTGTCCATGGTCTCGACCTCAATGTAAACGAACCACGGGTAGGGCTCGGAAGGATTGACACGCTTGCCTGTTTTGACCGTCAGCACCTCGGGAACCCGTAGCAGCATGACGCGGGTCTGGGACATCATTTGCTCCAGTTTCTCCTCCGTGACCTGGGGCTTGAGCTGAAACAGGCTGAGGTAAGCGATCATGGAGGCAGTAAGGGGGGCCTGAAGCGGCTGGCTGGCAGACTAGGACTTCCAGTCCAGGACGCCCTTCTTCCAGGCATAAACAAACGCGACCAGCAGGATGGCAACAAAACCAGTGGCCACCGCGAGGATCGAAGGGCCAAAGGCGGCGAGGTAGTCCTTGTAAATGATGGCCCAGGGATAGAGGAACACGACTTCGATGTCGAAGAGTACGAAGAGCATCGCGACGATGTAGAACTTCACGCTGAATCGTGGCTGGCTGTCGCCCACAGGAAGCATGCCGCACTCATAGGCGGAGTCTTTGATCGCACTGCGCTTGGCTGATTTGCCGAGAAGCGCAGACGCGATGAGGGTCACCACGGCGAAACCACCGGCGATGACAATCTGGAGCAGGACTGGGATGTAATTCTCAAACATGGGGGTGAATGATGCCAAATGGTTAGCGAGAGGCAGCGCAGCGTCAAACCCGGAAACAAAAAGGGCCGCCCTGCACGATGGCAGAACGGCCCAAAATCGACGGAAGCATTAGCCCCGGGCAGCCGCAGCAGCCGTGGTACGAGCCACAACAGCGGCGCTGCGGGCAGCGATCGCGGCATTGTGGGCGGCACGCAGGCCGTCGAGGCCGCGGTAGGTCTTGCCAACCTTGGCGCAAAGGCCGCGGCTCACGAGATTCTGCAGCTTCTCATAGGAGCGCAGGCGCAGCATTTCTTCGCCACCGCTCACGGCATTTTTCAGCTTGAGATTGTCATACACCAATCCAAACAGAGTGTTAAATTCATAAGTCTCTGGCTTTGAGAGAACATTGACTAGCTCGTCAGTGACATGATCAGGGACTCGGCGGGAGAAGCGTGTCTTACGTGTCGGTGTGGTGGTAGGCATATGGACTTTCAACCTAGCACATCCTTGGTCGCTTTGCGACGGTTTTGTGAGCACAGGAGGATTTTCCCCCTACGCCGCCTGCGCAGTGAAAGAAGAGATCGATCAATCACGTTTCATCCAGCTAGCCTTCCCATTATGTATTTACATGGGATGGTCAAATTTTAGTGACTTAAAGGCTGTTGACCCCAAATCTGGCCGCTCCCAGCTACTTGGTGGCAATCTTGTAAAGAGCACCACTGCTGCGAATATACAGGGCTCCGTCTGCCTCGGCGGGAGATGCTGTGATCTGCTCTCCAAGTTGATTTTGACCGAGGATTTCAAATTTTTCTGGTGAGGCACGGACCAGAAAGCACTCCCCGCGGTCATTGCAAAACAGCATCTTGTCACCCAGCACCAGCGGGGCAGGGACGTGTTTTCCCGCCAGCCGGTCATCCCAGAGATCCTTGCCCGATTTGACATCCACCGCGCTCACGATGCCGCCGCGCGTGGTCTGATACAGGGTGCCATTCACCACCACCGGGGCCGCCTCGCTGGCATTCCGCTTCTCCCGGTCCCACAGCACATGACTGTCAGTAATGTCCCCGCTCATCTTGTCGTCAATGCGGACGCAGATCGTGTGGGCACGCTCTGATCCCGTGTTCAGAATCAGCATGTCCTGAAAGCGCAGGGGTGGAATCGCAGCATTGAAGCCACCATGACGGATCGTCCACAGTTCCTTGCCCGTGGAAAGCTCGTACCCAAAAGCCGCACGAGAGCCAATGGAAACGAGCACCTGCTTTCCACCCATCTCAAACACCCCCGGTGTGTGGTAAGCCTTGCGCATGTCCCCATCCCGGGTCGGCTTGCCTTCTTTGTCCAGATCCCCGTAGTCCGTGGTGCGCGCGGTTTTCCAGATGCTCTTGCCCGTCTTCTTGTCCAGCGCGGTGACGTACTGCTGGTCAATACCGTCAAAAGTCAGAATGATCAGGTCGCCATAAATGATTGGCGATGAACCCGGCCCACGGAAGTGTCGGGCGTTGATGTCGCGGCGCTCCCATACTTTCTTGCCCGTCGCAGGGTCAATGCGCGCCGTGCCATAGGTGCCGAAGTGCACATACAGCGCATCCTCTTCCAGCACAGGTGAAGGGGCCGCGTAATTGTTGATGGGATTGCCAAGCTCCTCAGGAGCAGCGTTTTCAAAGACAACCTCATGATGCACGATCTTCCCGCTGTGACGGTCGATGCCATAAACGAACTGTTTTGTCCCGTCGGCCGTGGCGGAGGTAAACCAGATCATGTCTCCGCCAATCACTGGCGATGAATGCCCCAGGCCTTCCAGCGGCGTGCGCCAAGCAATGTTTTTGCCAGAGGCCCAGTCCCACGCCAATGGAATGCGGGCCACATCCGCTGCAGGTAAGATGCCGTCCTGCGTCGGCCCGCCTTTCGCAGGCCAGTACACGGGCTTGGTGGCGGGCTGCGCGCTCGAAAGAACAGTCAGCAGGGAAATGGAGAGGGCGGAGAGGGCGGTCGTGCGGATCATGGTCTTGAAGTTGACGGTGCTGATTGGAAATTCTTTCGCCAAGGAAAAGAGCATGCATGGTTAGCCGCTTCCAGCCGTATCCCTCGTCGATCATGAAAAAAGCCATTCTCACCTGCCTCGCCCTCAGCCTTTGCGTTCATTCTTTGCGCGCAGAAGACAGCCTCAATGACCAGCTCCGCCGTGCGGCGGAAAAGCTGAAAAACGAATTCTCCAAAGTGAAGGAGCAGACCGAAGTCAAAGGCCGCGAGTGGTACAAAAAAGCCAAGGACCATGTGACCACCAGCCGTGCGGAGTATCTCCAGCAGGCCGGTGCTGCGCTCACCGGTTGGAAGGCCGACATCGATGTCCTCAAGGATCAGGGCGGTCGCGATTATTTCAAAACACGCGTTTCTGCCCTGGAGCAGCATCATGCCTTCGCGGTCAAGGAACTCGAAACTCTCACCGCCATCACCGACGAGGCTCAGTTTCGCGCACGTCAGAAGAGCTTTGATAAAACCCTGTGGACTCTAGAGGCCGCCATCGAGCAGGCTCAGGAAGAAGCCGGGCTGTGAGCACAAGCTCTGCCCACTACGTCGCAAACTCGGCGCGGCATTGCCTTTTCCAAATGGCTATGGTGAAATAAGTCGCAACCACACACCACCATGAAAAAGCTTCATCACGTCATCGCCGCCATCGACTTCACCTCGTCCTGCCGCATTGCCCTGCGCGAAGCTGTGCACCGCGCCTCTCTCGACGGCGCTGCCATCACCGCCGTGCACGTCATGGACGAGTTTCTGGTGCATGAACTCAAAAGCGCGCTTTCTGCCGATCAGGCCACGATTCGTGCCGAATGGGTGGAGCGGCTCAAGAAGTTTGTGGACGACGCTGAAGTGGGTGCAGGAGTGAATGCCGAGGTGCGCATCGGCAACCCGTTCACCGAATTGGTCGAAGCCTGCCGCGATCACAGCGCCGATCTGCTCGTCATGGGGGCCAAGGGATCGCGCAATGAACCGCACCGCATCGGAGTCATCACCGCCAAGTGCGTGCGAAAAGCTCCCGTCGATGTTCTCGTGGTGCGCGAAGATGCCCAGGGGCCCTTCAAAAAGATCGTCGCCTGCGTCGATTTTTCCGAAAACTCCGCCAAGGCGGTGCAATGCGCGCTGCATATCGCGCAGCAGGATGGTGGTTCGCTCGACTGCCTGCATGTGTTTCAAAGCGCACTCGCCATGTCGCTCGATTACGGCGGCTTTGCTCCCTCACTGCCCGCCACGTACGACCCTGAAGCTGTCGCGAACTGGCGCAAGGATCTGGCTTCCTTCCTTGAGCCCCTGGCTCGGGATGCAGGTACTGTGGCCGTCGCTCAGCACGTCACCGAACGCGTAAATATCCGTGAAGCCATTCTCGATCACGTCAACGAGGTACACGCCACCCTCGTGGTGCTCGGAACGAATGGCAAAACCGGCCTGCGCGAGATGCTCATCGGCACCACGGCGGAAAAAATCGTGCAGCATGCTGCCTGCTCGATCCTCGCCGTGAAACCGGATGGTTTCGTCATCGTCGCAGACTGATTTCTCATATGCCAATGAAGCATTCAGCGCCTGAAGAGCCCAGCATTGCGCAGCTCCAGGCAGCTCTCCAGGCCAGCGAACAAATCTCCAGCGCCATCGTCGAGACCGCCGTCAATGCGATCATTACGATCGACGCCAGTGGCATCATCGAAACCGCCAATACCGCCACTGAGCGTCTCTTTGGCTACAAGCGCACCGAGATCATCGGCCGTAACATCAGCATGCTCATGCCGCAGCCCTATCGTGACCGGCATGACGGCTATGTGCAGAACTACCTGGACAGCGGTGTGAAGCGCATCATCGGCATCGGACGTGAAGTCGTCGGGCAGCGTAAAGACGGTTCCGTATTTCCCATCGACCTCTCCGTCGGCGAAGCCGTGCTGCCCAGCGGCCGCCGCATTTTCACCGGCATCATCCGTGACCTCACCGAACGCAAGGCGCTTGAGGACAAGATTCTCCACATCAGCGAAGAAGAGCAGGCGCGCATCGGCCAGGACATTCACGACGATCTCTGCCAGCAACTCGCCGCCATCGGCTGCCTCGCGAAGGTGGCCCAAAAAAAACTCACTAAGGCCGGCAGCGCCGAAGCTCAGAGCCTCGCGGAAATCGTCCAGCTAGTCAGCAAGGCCAACACGCGGGCACGTGAAACGTCACGCGGCCTCATGCCGGTTGTCATCGACTCCGGCGGTCTCATGGCCGCGTTGGAGGAGCTCGCGGAAAGCACCTCTCGTGCCTTTGAGGTGGCTTGTGATTTCCGCTACGACAATCCGGTGCAGGTGAGCGACAACAATTTGTCCGTGCAGATTTTCCGCATCGCCCAGGAGGCTGTTTCCAATGCGGTGAAGCATGGCCAGGCTGGCCGGGTGGACATTCATCTCGCCCGTCTGAGCGGCAATATTGTCCTCACCATTCGCGACAACGGCGTCGGCATTCCCGCGTCACCCGCCAAAGGAACCGGCATGGGCCTCTTGACCATGAGCCATCGCGCCCAGATGATGGGAGGCACCCTTAAAATCGAGCCGCGTCAAGGCGGTGGCACACAGGTCACATGCAGCGTACCCGCACCAGCGAAAAATCCGTGAAACGAATCGTCCTCATCGACGATCACCCAATCATGCGCCATGGCCTCGCGCAGTTGATCCGTGCGGAGGATGGGCTCGATGTCATCGGTGAGGCCGGTAGCGCGCGTGAAGGGCTCGAAGTCGTCGGCAATCTCAAGCCCGATCTCGCGGTCATTGATCTCACCCTGCCTGACAAGAACGGCCTCGAACTCGTCAAAGACATCCGTGCTCTGCATCCTTCCACTCTGTCCATCGTTCTCTCCATGCACGATGAGGCACTCTATGGCGAGCGCGCGCTCCGTGCCGGTGCCCGTGGTTATGTGATGAAGGAGGAGGCCGCTGATCACCTCGTCACAGCCATTCATAAAATCATCGGTGGCGGTCTCTATGTCAGTGAATCTCTCAACGCACGCATGCTTGAGCAGGTCACCGGCGCTGCACGTTCCAAGGCCACTGGCATGGACGCCCTCACAGATCGTGAACTCGAAATTCTTGCGCTCATCGGCAAAGGCGTCGCCACCAAAATCATCGCAGCTCAGCTCAGCATCAGCGCTAGAACCGTCGAAGCTCACCGTGCTCACATCAAAGAAAAACTCGGCATGACAGACGGTGCCGCCTTGGTGCGCTACGCCGTGCAATGGGTGGAAAGCCGGGCGAAGGTCTAGCAGCTTGCGCGTTTGAAACTCTTCATCGTGCATGACGCTTCGCTCATGCATCCCTATCGCTGTTGAAGGAGTTCTGACCACACTGCTGTTGCTGAATTGAGTGTCGAAGTGCAGCGCCATTGATGAACAAAGGCAACTGTGAAAAAAAGGGCGTCACCGACCTTAGCCGAACCTCATCTGCGTAGGGGACGGAGTGGCTGTACGCAGGGAAACAACCTCAAATATTGATGAAATTTGCGTTGACGCTCCGCAGGGCGCTCTCATAACCTGCGTCTACGGCAATCGCCGCCAACAACACTATGGCCAAGAAAGCAACCAAAGCAAAACCAGCAGCCAAGAAGGCTGCCAAAGCACCGGCAGCCAAGAAAGCTGTCAAAGCACCGGCAGCCAAAAAAGCTGCTAAAGCACCGGCAGCCAAGAAAGCTGCTAAAGCAAAGCGGAAACCCAATCCTGCGCTCATGAAGCCAGTGCAGCCTGACGCGATCCTCGGAGCCGTCGTCGGTAACAAGCCTGCTCCTCGTGGCCAGATCACGAAGAAGCTGTGGGACTACATCAAAAAGAATGGTCTCCAGGACGCCAAGAACAAGCGCAACATCAATGCCGATGACGCATTGAAGGCGGTGTTCGGCGGCAAGAAGCAAGTGTCGATGTTCGAGATGACCAAGCTGGTCTCCAATCACATCAGCGCTTAATTCCATCCTGAATTCCTCACGCCGCGTCCGGTTCACACCTGGCGCGGCGCTTTTTTTTGAGGCTCGAGACCTTCTGTTAAAGGAAGCCGCTCAGCAGTTTCATAGCTTTGGTCGCTCAATCCTTAGCGCAGACATCAAGCGAATCCCCTCTCCCCATCGATGACAGGGCAATGTCCAAGATTTCTTTGGGGAACCGCAGCGAAGCGAAGGTAAACTGCCGCAGGCAGCCCAAAGGGCGAACGCAGTGAGTCAAAGGTAGGGTGAGGGGGGATCCCATGCTGCCGAAAAGTACCTGTCTCGAATGGCACTTGATTAAGACGCAGTTTCGAACCTTTGCGCCCCCTTTCTCGATCTTCTTGAGCCCTGAAAGGGCGGCATAACGTAGCCCAGGGCAAGCAAGCCTAAGCGAGCGCCGCCCTGGGTTACCGCCAGCAATGCCGGGAAGCAAATCCAGCGCACTCATGACACACCAAGCTCACCAGCAGCGCCTGCATGGAACTCCGCCGCGTACTCGTTGCCCCCAGAAGTCCACCAGCCCTCGAAATCCACGAACCCTGTGCTTAATCAAGTGCCATTCGTACCTGTCTCCTCCTATCTCCGAAGTGAAATAGTCATTCGCGTCCTATGTCAGGTGCGGAAAGAGGGAGAACCGCTTTGCAGCACTCAATTGATCCGACACAAAAATTTACAATGCTCTAGCACTCCAAAGCATTGCGTGGCTCTTCGGAAGCGCGTAGCGCTGGCACAATCGTAGCCGTGGGTGCCAACCCACGGACCCAATGGACCGCACCAGTGAGTTCAGTGGAACCGCGTAGCGGTGATACAGAAGCGCCGCTTCTCCCTCTGCCACCTTAAGTACCCCTGCTTGATCTCTCACAGGCACGCTCCTCACGGCGCATGAGTCACGTAGTCCAGCTCCATGAACTCCACCACTTCAGGAATCCAGCGTTTCTGCACGAAGGCTACGTGTTCCGGATGGTCGCTGTAAAACGCATAGGCGGCTGCGTCCGCAAACTCCATCGACAGAGCAAAGGTGAAGTTGTTCTTCACGCTCGTCTGACGCAGACACTCAAACTTCTGCACGCCTTCGATCTTCGCGAGCTCGCACGCTGCCAGTAAAAAATCCCGCTCGGCGACGGAGCCGGGCACATGCTTGAGACGGAAGGCAACAGTGTGGCGGATCATGAGGAAAGGGGAGTTGAATTCAAAAATCCCACAGCTGCACTTTCCCGTTGGTT
This sequence comes from Verrucomicrobiaceae bacterium, assembly GCA_027490195.1. Lineage (GTDB taxonomy): Bacteria > Verrucomicrobiota > Verrucomicrobiia > Verrucomicrobiales > Verrucomicrobiaceae > Prosthecobacter. Next base: position 166,897 of record JAIXYN010000024.1, read on the forward strand.
GGCGCAACTTCAATGAAGTCAATGTCACCATCGGGCAGATAGACACGCAGCGTGCCCAGCGGCCCCTTGTCACTCAGCTCAATCTTCAACTCCTGCCAGTCACCCGCTTTGACCTCAAGCGCAGCTGAGTGCACCACGCTGGGATCTGCCGCGCCATGCGGCAGCGAGTCAATCTTACCTGCGCCGCCCGCTTCACTGCGCACGCGCAGTTTCACCGTGGCCGGTCCGTTCATTTTGGCCATCCCGTGGCCAAGGAATCCAGTGCCCGCTTTCCCGGTGCTCTTCATCGTCAGAATGCCCACACTCACCGTGGCCTTGCATTGGCGCTCCTTCCACGCATCCAGCGGATCAGTCTTAATTGCAGGCACCTTAGCCGTCACGGGTTTGAACGCGGGGTTGGGCCGTGGATAGGTCGCGCCGGTGTCCTTGAGAAAGCCGTCAATCAGCGCATCGAGTTCCTTCACCTTGTCCGGCATCGTGGTGGCAAGGTCATGCGCTTCGCTGAGGTCTTCGCGCAGGTTGTAAAGCTCGTGCGTGTTGGGATTGCCAAACCAGCGCAGCAGCTTGAAATCGCCGTTGCGCACCCACACGCCACCGGCACGGTTCGCGCCCCCATGCGGATGATAGTTGAAGTAGGCTTCGCGCTTCAGCGCGTCTTCACTCTTCAAGACCTTCGCATAACTCACACCATCAAAAACCTGCTGCTCTGGTTTCGCGATGCCGAGGAGATCAATCACCGTCGGGTAAATATCAATCGGTCCCACGACGGCCTCGCTCAAGCTGCCAGGCTTGATCTTGCCCGCCCAGGCCCACATCATCGGCACCCGCGTGCCGCCTTCATAGAGCGTGCCTTTGCCATCGCGCAGCGGCGTGTTCATCGTCGGTGGTTGGTCGCCAGCCCACTTGCGCCAGTCCGCCAAGAACTCACTCTTGTTCTTCTCCGCCGCTTCCGTTTTCCCGGTGCCGGGTACATTGCTGTGCGCGTTGCCGCCGTTGTCGGAAGTAAAGATGATGATCGTGTTGTCAGCCACACCCTGCTGCTCCAGTTCCGCCAGGATGCGCCCAAAGCAATCGTCCACGCTTTTCAGCATCGAGGCCATGATCGGATTCCCCTGCCGCCCGCTCGGATCTTTCTTCGCTGCAAAGTACTTCGTGTACTCCACCTTGTGTCCCCACGGTCCATGCACGCCGTAGCACCACAGGTTGAGAAAAAACGGGCCGCCCTTGTTCGCATCGATGAACCTCACCGCCTCCGCCGCCTGCCGGTCCACAATATACTCCCCCTGCGGCCCGTCGGTGATCGTTCCCACTTTGGTCTTGCCGCCGGGCTTGCCCTCAAGCAGCACCCCATAAGGCGAAAAATACTCCCCCGGCGGCCCGGGATCTGGGTGGCAGTGAAACGCCACATCAAAACCCTGCTGCTCCGGCCAGTAAGGCTGTGTTAACCCGAGGTGCCATTTGCCGATGTGCGCCGTGCGGTAGCCTGCCCCCTTCAAAGTTTCCGCCAGCGTGATCTGCGCAGGCTCTAGGTAGTTCTTGCTCTCCGGCATCAGCATCGGCGCATTCGCTGGCGCTGTTGTCGGCAGAAACACATGCCCCGCCGGTTGCGGCGGCTGGTGCCCGCTTGCCGTCGTGATGCCATGCCGCGCTGTGTACTGCCCGCTTAGGATGCTCCCTCGTGTCGGCGAGCACAGCGGCTGCGAATACGCATTCGTAAACCGCATCGCCCGCGTCGCGAACTTGTCGATGTTCGGCGTTTCATAGTACTTCGAGCCATACACTCCGCTGTCCATCCAGCCCATGTCATCGACGAGAAAAAGCACGACATTCGGTTTCGCCCACAGGGACGAGTGCAGTAGGGCAAAGGATGAAAGCAGGAGCAGCAGGGACTTCATGGCCTGCTGTGAACGATCACGGCCTGCGCGGCATTGCGCATAAAAATCAAGCCGGCCCAGTACCCTGATTCAGATTACAGGCTAGGCGCTTCCACGCTGATTACGAATCCCACTGGCTGCGCTGCACGCCGATGAAGGTCATGCCCAGGCCGACCAGCACATGCACAAAGAGCACGAATCCAGCAAGGGTGGGGCTGATGAGATCAGTGGAGGTGACCTGCTTCACGGCGTCATAAAAGGCCGTGCTCCGCATGCTGCTCAGGCTGCCGCTCCAGCTCCAAAAGGCCACGACGAGCGGCTGCACCCAGTTCTCCAGCCAGTCAGGCAGAGTGAGCACCGCACCCGAAAGCGGGAGCTGAAAGCCAACGAGGTAGATGCACAGGATCGTGGCCTTTTCCGGCGTCTTGCTCATCGCCGAGATGCCGAGGCACACACTCGTCATCGCCGCCGAGGCAAGGACCAGCAGCACCAGTTTCGTGATCAGATCTCCAGGCAGCCCTCCGGTAACCATGTCCACGAAGAACCCCATCCATAAACTCTGTGCCAGCACGAACAGGCCGAGAAAGATCACCTTGCTGCCGATGTAGGCAAACGGGTGCAACCCTCCCAGCTTCTCGCGCTCCAAAATCAGTCGTTCGGAGGCGATCTCACGCGCCGCGTTGTTGCTGGCCATCAGGGTGACCAGCACCACCTGCAGCATGATGAGGCCGGAGACCAGTCCGCCTGCCTTGAGCTGCTCCTTTCCATGCTGCTCCACCTGCTGGGCTTCTTGCAGCAGGTTGTCATCTTGATGCGTCGAGAGCGCGCGCAGCGGCTTGATGCCGTCGAGCGCAAAAATGACCACCAGTAGCGGGAAGCCAAGCAGCATGGCCAGATGCAGCCACACCTGCGCCTTGTCTCGGCGGAAGATGGTCCAGCGTCGGCGCAGCAGCTCAAACAACTGCGTCATCATGGACGGCATTTCCACCGGTGGCAGATCAAGATGCTCGGACGATTCAGCATGCTCTGGTTTCGCCACCGCACGCTCCTCACGCACAGTCGTCTTGGACGGGCCGCTGCTTTTTTTGGCATCCTCTTCCTCCGGCAGCTCACGTGTGCCGTCGAATCCGTGACTTTTGTAATAGGTGTCACGATGCTTCTCCCATGACTCATGCCAGTCACCGGCCTTGCGCTCCGTGAGTTTGAGATAGACCTCTTCAGGGTGCTCGGCCGCAAAGTAATGCATCATTGCCTTTGGCGGGCCATGATAGGTCAGCACTCCCTGATACATCACCATCACGCTGTCATAGGCGTCCAGACTGGCAAGGCTGTGCGTCACGTTGATCACCACGCGCTTCGGATGCCCGCGCGAAAGGACGCGCAGCAGATTGGTGATCTCGTTTTCGGATTTCGGATCCAGGCCGCTCGTGACCTCATCACAGAGCAGCAGGCAGGGGTCGGTCACCAGCTCCAGCGCCAGACCGAGCCGACGCTTCTGCCCTCCGGACAGCACCTTCACCTGGCGGTCTGAGAGATGCGTCAATCCCGTCACCTCCAGAATATGATCCAGCGCCGGAAGAAAATCTTCCGTCTGTGCCAGTTGTGTGCGCAGCACCATCGCACTCGCGATGCTTTCCTCCACCGTCAGGAGATCATAGGCCACGCTGAACTGCGGCACATACCCGAGATCTCCGGGATGCAGATCTTCCTCATCGCTCAAATTCTTGCCATCCCACAGCAGTTCCCCGGAGGTCTGCTGCTGGATACCCGTGATCACTTTCAGCAAGGTGGTCTTGCCACACCCGGACGGGCCCACGATCGCCACCAGATGCGCGGGCGGAACGTTGAAATTCACCTCCCGGAGCAGGTGCAGCGTGCTGTTCTCCGTGTCCTGCGGACCTTCGACTTCAAGACAAACGTTGAGTGCTTTGAGCATACAGGTTAAATAAGAGCTGACACTAGGCCGGGGAGTACTGCTCTGGCGATGAAAAAATTCAATCCACCACCAAAATGCAACGCCGCAACAGATCGGGCAAGCGTCCCTCCTCCACTTCGTTTAGCTGGCTGTGGTGGCTGGCCGGATTGATCCTCGTCAGCGGTGTGATTCTGGTGCTGCTGGCCCCCACGCTCGTCACCAGTTACATCCGCGCGTATGTGAAGAAGGATGATTTCCGCCAGAAGGCCCAGGAACTGATTGCGGCACGAATTGACGGCAGCGCAAACATTGCCCCGATCATCTGGAACGACGACACCGCAACCGCTGCCGATCTGTCATTTTCCAATTCCAACTGGAGCATGGATGCAGGAGGCCTGCATGCCGCCCTCGATTTCGGTGCCATCCGGCATGGACAGTGGAGCATTCAAAATGCCGGAGCAGACGATCTCACCTTGCGCCACTTGGTTGTTGCACCCGTGGATGTTCCGCCCGCTGCAAGCGCCGCAAAATTCGACGACAGCAACGACGGGATACCCGCCATTTTGCGCCGCTACATTCCCACCAAAACCACCATCAGCGGCTTTGAGGTGCATCGTTTCGCGTTTGAACAGGCAGGCTGGAAGATCGTGGAATCACAGCTGCGCCTTGGCGACTGGCATACCGGTGAAGTATCCGTTTCCGCCAAATTGAACGGAGGTAAATTGCAGACTCCCATCCAGGCTCCCGAACAAAAAGAACCGCTCCAGTTTGATCTCACCAGGGCCACGCTGCGTGTTGGCGACAGCCAGTTTCAGATCAGTGACGCCGCTCTGCGCTGGAAGCAGGGGGCCGAGGCCACTCTGCGGGGTTCTTTGAAGTTTGAAACCGGTGCATGGCAGATGTTCACCCATGTCAAAGCCGTCCCGCTGGATGAATTTCTCGATCCCTGGTGGAAACAGCGTCTCTCCGGCAAGATTGAAGGCGATGTCGAATTCTCCGGCGCACGCAATGCGCCGCCAGCATGGAAGGCTGACCTCGCCCTCAAGGGCGGAGCGCTCACCGGCCTGCCCATTCTCGACAAGCTAGCGACCTACACGAACACCCAGAGGTTCAAACGCATCGTGCTCGACATCTGCAGTGCCACCCTCCAGCCAAAAGGCGACGCCCTGCGCATTGAAAAAATCATTGTGCAGTCCAATGGCCTCCTGCGCATTGAAGGCTCCTTGACCATCCGTGGCCGCGCTCTGGATGGTAATTTCCTGCTCGGTGTCACCCCTGAGACACTCAGCGGCATCCCCGGAGCCAATAGCCGTGTCTTTGTGGAGAGCAACCCAGGCGGGCCTCCCGGCCTACTATGGACGCGTGTGCGCATCGTCGGCACGCTCGATGCCCCGCAGGAGGACCTCAGCAGTCGTCTCATCGGTGCTGCCGGCATGTCCCTCCTGTTCGACACCCCCGGCGCCGTGGTCGGCCAGGGGGCTGAGACCTTGCTCAAACCAGTGCTTGGAGAGGATGCCGCCAAATTGCCCGGCAAAGTCATGAACGGTGCCAGTGGCGTGATTGAAAACGGCGTGAAAGCCGGAGCTGGCCTCCTCAAAAGTGTTCTGCCGATCTTTCCAGGGAAATGAGGTGGTTGCACGGCGGGGATGTGCCGCTAGCATGGGCCTTCCAATGTCCGCTTCCCCTCCCATCTCCTTCGCCGCCCGTGAGTCGAAGCATGCCATCGAAGAAGGCATGCTCTTTGCCCCAAAATTCGATGAGCATGGCCTGATGCCCGCGATGGCGGTGGATGCCGAGAGCGGTGCACCACTCATGCTGGCCTACATGAACGAGCAATCCCTTAAAATGACGCTGGAACTCGGGCAGGCAGTCTATTGGAGCCGCAGCCGCAACCAGCTATGGCACAAGGGGGCCACCAGCGGCGAGTTTCAAGAGATCATCGAAATCCGCACGGACTGTGATCAGGATGCACTGGTGCTGCGTGTGAAACAGCATGGCGGTGGCTGCTGCCACACCAAACGTCCCACCTGCTTTTATCGCATCGTCAAAACAGCGGACGGTGAAGCCCTTCTTGAAGCCGCAGAATAAGCCCGCCTGTTAGTTCTACATGGGTAAGCGATCAGAGGGCATAGACTTGATCTCGAAAAGAAGGGCCTATTGAACCGGCGAGTGCAGCAGCCCCCAGTGGCAAGGCGGGAGAGCCGTTTGCTATTGAATAATACCACGCACAACTTAAAACAGGTCTGTATTCCGGACGCAGCGGAAACCTGTTCCCAAACAGATGCAAGGCCCGGCGCTCGGGGTTGTAGGTTGGTCGTGTTTGGCGTCCAAGGCATTTCATCGCC
>JAIXYN010000014.1 GCA_027490195.1 Verrucomicrobiaceae bacterium
ACAAGATCATCCGTGTCGCTTTTGGCGTCCTCAAACATGACAATCCCTTCGTTAAAAACTTCGCCAAACTGGAGGCCTGAAAAAAATCTAAACCTTCGCTCTTGCGCTGACCATATCTGTAATCCGCAGCCCCTTTGGGGCTGGTGTATGGCGGAGCGGAGTGAAGAAAGATGGCGGTAAGTAACATGGGGCTTCATGGTGCAGGACATCATGAAGTAGGAGTGCGCCGTCATGATGCCGAGTTGTTCAAAGCGCAATTCTGAGCACGTCGCTCAGCAGCCACGACAAGAGACTGAAATGCAGCGAGATCCGCATGGTGAGGTCGATGAATGAAATAAGCGCCAGGGAGGAAAACACCACAAGGAACCCTTTTTCCCAAGCCGAAGCGTGCATGAAAAAGAATACAGCGAGCGCCATATGAACCAGCGCGAAGGGCAGAACACTCCAGAACAACGCCCGATAATCGGGCGTTGATGCGAGCGACATGAACAGAATCACTAACCCGCTGAAGAGAAGTATGACGAAGGCAAGGTTTTTGACCGTAGGCCGGATCATTCCTCAACCTTCTTCGGCCTTCGGTTCTGGGAGCATGAAGCCGACGAGGAAGGCGATCACGGCCATGGCTGTGGCGATGTAACCGGCGGCCATGGCGACGTGCATGGGCTTCACGGCGAGGGCTCCGCCTGCGAGCATCGGGGCGAGCCAACTGGTGTTCAGCGTGGCCATGCAGGTGCCGATCATGCGGCCGCCCACATTGGTGGCGAAGCTGCCGCCGGTGCCGCGCAGGTGCATGGGGAACACTTTCGGGAGATACTCGCCGAAGTAGCTGAACTGAGCCACGGTGACGAGACCGCAGAGTGCGTAACCCCACATGAAGGCGTCGCCGCCGTCTTTGAAGAGAACGAAATAGGTGACTGGCAGAATGATGAGCGCGGGGATTTGGAAGACTTTGAGGAGCTTCACGCGGCTGATGCCCCAGATGAGCAGGCCGGCCAGCAGCACACGACCGGCGAGTCCGCCCATTTCCTGGTGGAACTGGAGCTTGTCGCTCATCGCCTTGATTTTGATGTTCACCGGCTTCTGTTTGTCGAAGTTGGCTTTCATCTCTGCTTTGAGCGCGGCTTTGGCGGCGTCATCGATTCCGGGGGCTTTCAGTTTGGCGCTGATCTCCATGTCGGTTTTCTTCAGGGCGGCGAGTGCCATGCCTTCAGCCTTCAACTCTGGGAGGCCCGGTGTCACACGTGCGACGGTGACCTGCAGCGCGCCAAAGGCGATGCCATAGGCGCAGGCGGAGAGAATCGTGGTCACGATCGTCACGCGGCGGAGTTCAGCTGAGAACAAGCCAGCGAAGCTCGGGCGCTTGAGGGTGCCGGCGAGTTTTTTGTCCTTCCACACTTTGGACTCAGGAACGAACGGCAGCATGAGTGCGATGGGGATGGCAGGCAGGATGCCGGACATGAGGGTGTAACGCCATGCGCCGATGCCGGTGCTGCCAGCGGGCAGGCCAAAGTGAGGCAGGGTGTCCAAGTTCTTGCTGATCCACACGCTGACGACTGTCACGAGCACGCCGCCGAGGGAGGCGCAGGCCTGGGTGATGCCCAGCCATTTTTCTTTTTGATGCTTGTCAGTAAACACTTCTGCCAGCCAGGTGATGGCGGCGACGAACTCCACGCAGACGCCGATGAACGTGGTGCAGCGGAAGAAAATGAACATGGGCAGCGAAGTGGCGAAGGCGGCGCAGAACGGCGAGAAGGAGTACACAAAGATGCTCGCGGCCATGATGGTCTTGCGGCCAAACTTATCGACGAGCCAGCCACCGAGGAGACCAAAGACGCCGCCGCAGACCGCTGCGATCCAGAGGAGCTTGCCAACCCATTCGGTGACTGAAGGATCGCTGGGGAGTACTTTCAGAAGTTCGGCAATGGCCGGTGCCGCGACGAGGGGCGTCATCAGCAGCTCATAGGTGTCAAACAAGAAGCCAATGCTGGCGATGAGGATGATGAGCCAGTGGGTGGTGGTGAATTTGGGTGCGGGAGTGGACATGGCGGGGCGATGCTGTCAGGAGATGGGAGGCAAGTCAACGGGCGGCGTGGGCGGAATTCATCAACGGGATTGATTGTGGGGAGACATCCGACACGTGTCGGAGTTTAGGCTCGACAAATCCGACATTTGTCGGCAAACTCACGAAATATGGCTAAAAAATCACTCCCGCCGCTGTCTGCGGCCGAACAGGCGCTGATGGATATTCTTTGGAGAAAGCATCCGAGCAGCGTGCTGGAACTGCTGGAAGCGGTGAACCAGGGGCGGAGTGATCCTGTGACGCGGAACACGCTGCAGACGCAACTGACGCGACTGGAGGCGAAGGGGTGGATCAGCCGGGATGACTCCAGCCGGAGCCATGCCTATGAGCCGGCGGTGCCGGAGCAGCGGGGACGGACGAGTGTGCTGGCGGATTTGAAGCAGCGCTTTTTTGGTGGAAGCAATCTGGCGCTGGTGCGCTGCCTGGTGGAGAGCGGTGACATCAGCGAGGAGGAACTGGCGGAGCTGCGCAAGTATGTGCGCAACAGCACGGGGAAGAAAGGGGAGGAGCCATGAATGCGGACACCATCGGCGTGCTGAATTTCGTGGTTCACAGCCTTGTGATTGGTGCTGCGGCTTGGCTGCTAGTGCGGTTCGTCATTCGCGATGCGTTGCAGCGTTGCATCCTGGCGAACCTGGCGGTGCTGATGTGTTTGTACAGTCCGTTTCATATTTCGATGGAGGATCTGTTTCCGCCGAAGGAGGAGGTGCCGGTGTGGACGCCGATCCGGGAGACATTCAAGGCGGACTGGCGTGTCAACGTTGCGCCAGCGAGTGCTCCTAAAGGGAACGTTGCTGCTAAAACGCGAGCCTGGGATTTGGATGAGGTGGTGAGGGTGCTGCGCTGGCTGTCGTGGGTCGTCACTGCGGGGATGCTGCTGCGGCTGATGGTGCAAAGCGTGCGGGTGCAGAGATGGGCGTGGGGGCTGAGGCGGCTTACGAGTGAAGAAAGGGAATTGATTTGCGGCAGTGCATCGGAGTTTTGCGGGGATGCAGGGAGGCTCGAAAGCTCCAGAGGACTGGAGCACTCCAGGACGCTGGCGCGTGTGAGGGTGTTTGAAGGCGTCAGCACGCCGTGCGTGGCGGGATGGTTTTTTCCGGTGATCGCGGTGCCGGTCTCTGCTTTTGGGAAGCTCACGCCGAGGCAGTGGCGGTGGCTGCTGCGGCATGAGGGGGAGCATCTGCGCCTGCATGACACGGTGGTGGTGCTGCTGCAAAACATCGTGCGCGCTTTCCTGTGGTGGAACCCTTTTGCGCATGCGCTCATCGAAGAATACGCCCGTGCACGTGAGGAGGCGTGCGATGCTGCGGCTGTGGGTGAGGGGCGCGATCATTCGGCCTATGCTGACTTTCTGCTGGCGTGGGCTGACCGATCTGCCCCGCAGCATGAGTGCGTGATGGCCATTGCTTATTCACGGCCCGCGAAGCGGCTGAAGGTGCGGCTGGTGGCGCTGATGGAGGCGCGTGGGGTGAGGAAGAAGCTTGGGGCGCTGTTTGTGCTGGGGTGTCTGGCTTTTGCGGTGGTGGCACCGTTGATCGCGGCATCGTTTGGTATCGCCACGGCCTCTGCGCAGGCAGTGGTGGATACGAAGGTGGACGATGGAACCTTGTACACACGGGTGTACATAGTGGCTCCCGATTTTCTGAGTGCTGGAATGGTGCCGTCTGATCCAATTGCGCCCGTGAAAGCCACGGCAGGTGCTGTGAGGGGAAAAACCGCCCGCGAACTGTTGAGTGAAAAAGGTGTGTCGTTTCCGCCGGGTGCGTCCGCCATTTACAATCCGACGACTTCACAGCTCATCGTACGGAATACAAAATCCAATCTGGAGATGGTTGAACGAGGTATCGACGCCCTCAACCAACGGCCGATGATGGTGTATGTGAGCTGCAAGCTCATCCAGGCGGATGCATTTCTTGGTTCACACGAAAGTATTTTGTCGTCGGAGGACGCACAGACGCTCGTTCGCAGCGTCTCCCAAAAGAAGGGTGTCGAGCTGATGAGTTCGCCGAGTGTGACGATGAAGTTTGATCAAAATGCGATCGTGGAGGTGGCGCGTGAGGTGCCGCCGAAGAGGCTACCGGATGGAAAGTTGAGTGGTGATATGAAGTTGGTTGGAGTGAGGATCGAACTGAACGCCAAGACGCCTGCCAAGGGGAAATCAAATCTCGAAACTAAGGTCGATCTTGGGCTCGATCCCGATTCAGATACTGGATGGCTGCCGAAGGACGATAAAGCGGTCGATTGGGACAAGGTGCGGCTTTTCAGCATTGCTGCCAAGGCTGCGCTGGCTAGCGGAGAGACGTTGGTGCTGCATCTGCCGACTTCGAAACGGCCTGTCACGGTGCTGATCACAGCAGCGGCGCTCAACCCGAATGGAGGAAAGGCAGAGCGTTTTGAGGTGACCGTGCCGGTGGCACCGCCTGCAAGCCAGGGGCGCGAGCTGGCGGAGAGGGAGAGTACTGAAATGGTCGAGCGTGTTTACAAGCTTCCCGAGGAATTCGCGGGGGACAAACCGCCAATCGAGGTGCTCAAGGCGGCGGGAGTCAGCTTCCCCAAGACCGCTGATGCCGTGCTTAAGGATGGAAAACTCACTGTGCGCAATACGAAGGCAAATCAGCAGCTCATCGAGGCGTGGATTGCTTCCCTCATTGAGGTCAACAAGAACAAGAGCGTTCACATCACCGTTCTGGCTGTTGAGATGAAGGGGGATTTTTTGCAATTGATCAAGGAGTGGGTGCCGCCGCTGCCTGTCGATCCCAAGATCGCAGCGCCCCTGGATCCAGCCCTCGCTGAATCGCAGCCCTTGCCGGAGTCAATGCGTCAACTATTTACCACGGCTGCCATCTTCAGTCCGGCTCAGTTTGAGACGGTGATGAAGCGGATCGGCGTTGCCAAGGCGAAAGTCGAAAGTTTGAAGCCGAAAGGTGAATTGCAGATGTATAAGCTCCCGGTCGCGATGGGAGGTCTTGAGGTGAAGGTGGAATCGAAGATTGGTTCGGATGGGAATACGATTGATTTAACCGCCACACTTGATGACCTGGTGAGTAAACGCAGTTCCACCGGGGTGACCATCTGGGACGGTCAAACATTCGTGCTGGCTTCTCAGCCGTCCGAAGGTTTGTCCCACTTTCTGTTCATCACGGGGAACCTTATTGAGGACAAGGCATGGAAAAAGTGAAATCAGGTTTTGCTGCTTTGAATGGGAGCCTTCATCATGGGGCACCATGCCACACGACCTGACCTCCGCGCCTGCCACTGATCCACTTAACATCTACCGCTATCGTGACTGCCTTTATGGGGCGGACATGGTGACGGCGGCGCTGAGTGTGGATTTTTTCACGTGGCTGTCGGCGAATCCATCTTCGTTGGCGGGCATCTGTGAGCATTTTGGTTTCACGGAGCGACCGACGGATACGATGATGACGTTGTTTGCGGCGAATGGCTGGGTGAAGAATGTGGACGGGGTGTTTCAGGCGACGGAGGTGACGCGTGAGTTTTTGTGCGCGGGGACTGTGTGGGATGTGCGGCCGTATTATGCCTCGCTGCATGACCGGCCGATTGCGCGGGACTTTTTGGAAGTGCTGAGGACTGACAAGCCGGCGGGCTGGAGTGGTGACAAGGCGGCGTTTGACTGGCACAAGGCGATGGAGCAGGAGGACTTTGCGAGGAAGTTCACGGCGGCGATGGACTGCCGCGGGGTGCTGCTCTCGCAGGCTTTGGCGAAGAAGCTGGATCTCACTGGACGCTCCTGCTTACTCGATATTGGTGCGGGTTCGGGAATCTATGCGTGTGCAATCACGGCGCAGCATACTCACATGAAGGCCATCGTGTATGATCAGGCACCGGTGGATCGCATCGCGGGCAAGTTGATTGAAGAGCGCGGGTGTGCGGAGCGTGTGAGCGTGGCGACAGGCAACATGTTTGATGGAATGCCTGCGGGATGTGATGTGCATCTTTTTTCGAATGTGCTGCATGACTGGGGCGTGGCCGAAGTGAAGAAGCTGCTGGCTGTTTCACATGCGGCGCTGCCTGCGGGCGGACTGCTCATTATTCATGATGCTTTTATCAACGCAGACAAAACAGGACCGCTGCATGTGGCGGAGTATTCATGCCTGCTGATGCATTCCACGCAGGGGAAATGCTACAGCACGGGGGAGTACGCAGAGCTGCTTGATGAGGCCGGATTTGTGCCGGGTGAGTATCATGACACGGCAGTGGCGCGTGGATTTATGACTGCTATCCGACGTTAAAAATTAAATTGTGCAAATAAACCGAGTTGTCGTATCGTCTTAGAGTTCGCTTATGAAATTATTCACTCTGCTTTCCATCCTCGCTCTCACCGCATCTGTTAGCGCTGAGACCACACTCACCATGACCGGCGTTCATAACTGCTGCGGCAGCTGCGCGAGGGGCATCACCAAGGCTGGCAGCATCGGTGAAGGAGTCACGATTGGTGTGCCTGACAAGAGCACGACGGTGACGATCACCTCGAAGAAGAAGGGCGATGCCATGAAAGCCGCCGAGGCGATCATTGCTGCGGGATACTTCGGCAAAATCGAAGGCGGCGAACCAGCGAAAACCACCAGCAAGCCTGCGACTGCGGCGAAGCCTGAAGCCAAGATGACGAAGGCCACCGTTTCCGGCGTGCATCTCTGCTGCAAGAAGTGCGAAGTCGCCGCAGCAAATGCGGTGAAGACTGTTTCTGGCATCACGAAGAGCGACATCGTCGCGAAGGCCACCTCATTCACTGTCGAAGGCGAGTTCACGAAATCAGAACTGGTAACCGCCCTCAATGCCGCTGGCTTTGCCGGCGACATCAAATAACTACCGCAACCAACAACGAGCGGGGCCGGGGTTTGCGAAAGCGGCCCCGGCTTTCTTTTTGTCTGTGAGAGAGGATTGGGACGGGCAACCGGGACGGTTGCACTACCATTGCTAAAGACCAGCGCGCAAGATTGCCACTAGATCCTCATGCGAGAGCGAAACGGGATTCGCCTTCATGCTGCTGGCGGCTGCTGCTTTGCGGGCGATTTCGTTGAGATCGGTTTCGGTGATGCCCCATTGGCGGAGTTTGGGGATGAGCAGGCGGGCGGTGAGGGTGTGGAGGTAGGAGATGGCATTGCCGCCGAGCATGGCATCGACTTGATCGAACTTGGTGCGGTCTTGGACGCGCTTGGAGTTGGATTCCCAGACGGGGGCGAGGAGGGCGGCGCAGACGGCGCCGTGGGGTGCGTGAAACATGCCGCCGATGGGGGCGGCGAAGCCGTGGACGGCGCCGAGGCCGGCATTGGCGAGGGCGATGCCGCTGTTGAGTGCGCAGAGGGCCATGTCTTCACGGGCTTCAAGGTCGTGGCCGTTTTGGAAGGCACGTTCGAGGGAACGAATGGCGCGCTGGATGCCATCGAGGCAGAGGGCGTCGGTCATGGGCTGCGCACGGGAGCAGACGAAGGCTTCCAAGCATTGCGTGAGGGCATCCATGCCGCTGGCGGCGGTGACGGATGGCGGGACATCGGCGGCGAGTTCGGGATCAATCAAGGCGATGCGCGGCAGCATGGAGATGTGACGCAGGCTGGCTTTGACGCGGTGCTCGGTGCTGGCGATGACGGCGTTGCGCGTGGCCTCGGCTCCGGTGCCTGCAGTGGTGGGGACGGCGATGTAGGGCAGGGGAATGGCGTCCAACGGTTTACCCTCTCCGATGACTTCGATGTAGCGCATCAAATCACCGGGCTGCGTGCTCATGGCAGAGATGGCTTTGCCGGCATCGACCACGCTTCCGCCACCGATGGCGACGATAACATCTGCGCCCTGTTGTTTGGCTAGAGAGACGCCGTTTTGGATGTCTTCAACGGTGGGTTCGCCGGGGATGGAGTGAACGCTCACATGAGGCAGGAGGTCAGCGTACTGCTGCGGGCGGCTGCCGGTGATGAGGAGGGTGCGGTGGCCGAAGGTGCGGCAGAGATCGGGGAGCTCGCGGAAGACGCCGCGGCCGAAGATGATGCGCTGGGCGGTGGCGAATTCGAAGCGGTTCATCGGTTTATCTTATACCACAAGCATTTGAAGAGGAGGCTGTTTCTTGCGCAGAAAAACATCTTTGGCGGGAGACTCGTATGGAGCGCCATTTGCTGGCGGAGACAATATGTGGCGGAGTTCTTTGCAGACGCTGCTGGCAGCCGCTGTGTGTGGAGAACGAGTTGGGTTTGCTTTCCGATTCGTTGCGATATTACCCAGGGAAGCACTCGCCAAGGCTCGGCATCCCTGGGCTGAATTACGCAGCCCTTTCAGGGCTGGTGTGACGCGGAGTGGAGTGGCGAAAGAAAGTCAGGCTCAAACAAGAGAAGGCTGAGGCTCAGAGTTCAGGGGGTGGGCAAAAGGCTCTGTACTGTGAAGTATGAATTCAGGACCTTTTTTAAACTGCGCATGGAGTGGTGCTGCGGCTCGGTGGGATGTCAGGCGGCGGCGGGGAGTTCTGTTTCTTCGGCGGGAACTTCTGCGGCAGGGGAAAGCTTAGCGGCGTATGCATCGGGATCGCGGCTGAGGGTCATGACGCATTCGAGGTGCTTGGTTTGCGGGAAGAGATCGAAGGGCTGGACGGTGCCGAGTTTGAAGCCGGCCTCGGTGAAGAGCACGAGGTCGCGCATCTGGGTGGCGGGATTGCAGGAGATGTAAACGACGCCTTTGGGATTGAAGGCGAAGAGCTGCTGCAAAAACTCGGGGCTGCTGCCAGCGCGCGGAGGATCGATGATCACCACGGTGTCGGCTCCGGCATGCGGCACGTCTTTGAACACGTGCTGGGCATCTGCGGCGATGAAGCGGCAGTTGGTGAGGGAATTGATTTCGGCGTTGTGCGCGGCTTTTTTGACGGCGGTTTCGGAGATCTCGACGCCGATGACGCTCTCGAAGTCGCGCGCGGCGCTGATGGCGAAGAGGCCGCTGCCGCAGTAGGCATCGACAAGATGCTTCGCGCCGGTGGCTTTGGCTTCGTCGATGGCGTGGCGGACGAACTTGGGCAGGATGAAGGGATTGTTCTGGAAGAAGTCGCCTGCTTGGAACTCGAAGCGGACGCCGTCCACGTCCTCGACGGCGATTTCATCGGGTCGGGTGAGAACGCCGTTGCTGGCCGCACGCATGAGCAGGGTGGCGCCGTTTTTGAATTCGGCGGAGTTTGCACGGGCGCGCTCGCGCACGGAGGCAAGCTGCGCATTGAGCTCGGGCATGGCGATGGGGCATTGCTCGACATCGACCATGGCATTGCGGGTGCGGGCGCGGAGGAAACCGATGGCACCGATGCCGCCCTCCTTTGGGCGCTGGAAGTGCGGGGTTATCTTGGAGCGGTAGCCGTACTGAACGGGAGAGGGGATCACGGGGCACACGGGGTGCTCGATCTTGGCCATGTGCTTGAGCAACTCCGCCACCTGGCGCTGCTTGGAGAGCAACTGCTCTTCATAGGAGAGGTGCTGGTACTGGCAGCCGCCGCACTGGCTGAACAAGGGACACTGAGGTGTGACGCGGTTCGGAGAGGGCTCGATGACTGAGACGAAGTCGGCCTCGCTGTAGTTCTTGTGATTGCGGAAGACGCGGCACTTCACGAGCTCTCCGGCGAGGGTGAAGGGAACGAAGACGACCCAGCCATCGACACGGGCGACTCCAGCGCCCTCGTTGGTGAGGCTTTCGATGCGGACGTCCAGCTCCTGGTGATAGGCGAAGGGGTGGGGAGTGAATTTGCGCGGCGGTTGCATGCGTCGCGTCAGGGTTTGGCGGGGGTGTTCATCTTCATGTAGGTACGGCCTTGGACTTTGCCGGTGGCGGGATCCAGGGTTTCGACCCGTAGTTCCTTCAAGGCATTCGTGCCATTCACTTTCTGCATCTTGGTGACTTCGTAGCGTTTGATGACCTTGCTGCTGAGATCATAGGCTTCCATTTTCGCGGTACCACCGCTGGCCTGATGCACCCAGATGTCCACGGCATAGTAGGGGCCTTCTTTGCCGGGGTTCATGACACGCACGAGCCAGCATTTTTGCAGGCTCACGCGGGCCTCTTTGAGCAACTGCGGGTGCGGCCAGTAGAGAAAGCCGAGGGAGAGGTCTTCGTAGTTCAATTCCATGCCGCGCACCTTGCTGCTGAGCTGACTGGAAGGGACCTGCTTGGAAGTGCCTTTGCTTACCTGATACAGCTTCGAGGGAGAGGTGTTTAGATCGAGACAGATGGTCTCAACCGGCGGGGTGGAGAACAAGAAGTTCATGACCTGATTCCCCATGGTGAGTGTCAGGGGTTCGGTGCGGCCGGTGGCATCGTCACGGAGTTCACCCTGCAGCTTTTGGTTCTGACCGGCGTAGCTTTGGCGCACAGCGAGCATGATTTCCTCGGCGGTCTTTGGCTGCGCCGCTGCGGCACCCAGGCATGGGGTGAGTAGCAGTGTGGTCAGAATGATGAACTTCATGGCGGTTCGGGTGCAGGGAGGGGCCTGTGTGAGCCTCCCTTTCACAAACGTCGCATTAATTATTCTTCACGGGATCATCCAGCTTCATGTAGGTGCGGCCGATGACTTCGCCGTTGGCGGGATTTAGGGACTCGATGCGCAGTTCCTTGAGCGTCGTCGCGCCTTCTACTTTCTGCACCTTGGTCACCTGGTAGCGTTTCACGATTTTGCTCGCGCGATCAAAGGCCGCCATCTTGGCCGCGCCGCCGCTGCCCTGATGCACCCAGAGATCCACGGCGTAGTAGGGGCCCTGGCTGTTGGGGTTGGTGACACGAACGATCCAGCATTTCTGGCCGCTGACACGGTCTTCGCCCATGAGCTGAGGACGAGGCCAGTATAGGAAGCCAAGGGAGAGGTCTTCGTAGTTGAACTCCATGCCGCGCACTTTGTTGCCATGCTGGGCGTCTGGCACCACGGATGAGCCGCCCGCGCGCACCTGATACAGCGTGGCTGGAGAGGTGTTCATGTCGAGGTGGACGATTTCTGGCGGCGGATTTTTAAACAGGAAGCGCATGACCCGGTCTTGCATTGTGAGGGTCATTGGCTCAGACCTGCCCGTGTTGTCGTCACGCAGTTCGCCTGTCATCTTGTAGTTTTGCAGCGCGTAACTGTTCTGCACGATGCGAATGATTTCCTCGGCGGATTTCGGCTGGGCATCTTCAGCACGCAGCACTGAGGCGAGAAGCAGAGGGAGGAGGATGAAACGTTTCATAAGGGTGGGCGAGTGGGTGACGACACTTTGACTTGTCGGCGACGATCTCTATTCAATGCGCTCAACCATCATGCAGCGCCAGCGCTTTCTCTTTGCCGCCCTGGGCCTGCTCACGCTCTGGCGCTGGGCGTTGCTGCCGACGCTGGAACTCGCGCCGGAGGAGGCACTGGCGGTTTTTCGCGTCAAACATGGGCAGTGGTGCAGCTTTTTCGAGATCGGGCCGCTGGTGCCGGTGTTTGCAAGGCTGGGCATGGTGATCGGTGGTGCGGGTGAGTTTGGGGTGCGATTCTTTGCACCGCTGCTCGCGCTGGGAGCATCATTGCTGGTGTGGCGGCTGGCGCGTGACTTTTTTGATGAGCAGATCGCGGGCTGGGCAGTGGTGATCGTGAATGTGCTGCCCGCTTTCAATCTTGCCGCCGTCACACTGACTCCGGGGACATTGAACTGCGTGCTGGTGCCAGCGGCGGCGCTGTGTGTGCGTAGTGCACTGCGGCAGGCAGATCCGAAGCACCGGGCGTGGTGGTGGGCTGCGGCGTGCGTGGTGGCTACGGCGCTGGCGCAACCGCCTGCCTTTGCCACGATAGCGGCGGTGGTGTGCGTGTTTGGGCTGTCCAAGGGGCTGCGGCATCGTCTGCATGGATCGGGCTTCAGAGGGATTCTGGCTGCATGGTCGGTGGTGGTGTTGTGCTGGCTGGTCTGGCAAGGGTGGCATGGCTGGCCGGCGTTTGCAGCAGGGCACTGGCTGCCGGAGTGGCGGGTGATTCCGAATCTGATGCGTTGGATCGTGCTCGCCTCTCCTTTGTTGCTTGTGCTTTTCGTGGTGGCTGTGCGTGCGGGATTTTCGAGTGCCATGCTGCAGTCCCACCGCAGCCTCCCGATGGCGATGCTGCTGCCGCTGGCGGGGATCGACTTGTTCTATGGCCCGCATGAGATATGGCCGGATACGGGCGGCGTGGTCTGGATGCTCTTCGCGGCGATGCTTCTTGCGCATCGCAGCACGGTGGCCCGCACAGCGGTGATCGAGCAGAAGATCAGCCTGCGCACCATCACGATTGTGCTGGCCGCGCTGCAGAGTGCTTTTTTGCTGCAAACGGATCTGCCGCGAACGCTGGGGCTGACATGGCGATTTTCACCCAAACCCAGTGCTGAGACGGACGCCGCGCATGTATTTACCGCTGATCCGTCCAAGACCCTGCGTGGCTGGCGTGAGAGCGCCAAGGTCGTGTCCGCAGTCTTGGAGCAGGCGGGTGGGGCTGGGGCATGGTTCATCCTCGCTGGTGACTGGCCGCTCGCGGTCGAGCTCGATCATTACCTCGGCCAGGCCGGGACGGTGCAGTCGCCAGCCAGTGATCTACGCTCTTTTGCCGGGCGCAGCGCCCTTTTTGTCACGGAGGACAGGGATGCGAAAGGCCTGCCCGATTTGCTCAAGAACAGGTTTCAGCGCACCGAATTGCTCTCCGTGGCACGGGTCATGCATGCGGGGAATGAGGTGCGATGGTTGAAAATCTTTGCTTGCCACGATTATCGAGCGCCCGACTTTTGATGCCCATTTCGTCTCCATGCCTTCATCACCTGCCATTTCCGTCGTCGTGCCGCTCTACAATGAGGAGGACAATGTCGTGGAGATGCAGCAGCAGATCGACAAGGTCCTAGGAGGGCGCGATTACGAACTGGTGCTGGTGGATGATGGATCGAAGGATCAGACCCTGGCCCGTGTGCAGCGTGGCGAGCGGGTGCGGGTGATCGTCTTTGAAAAAAACAGCGGGCAGAGCGCCGCCATGCATGCGGGCATTTATGCTGCGCTGGGGGATGTGATCGTCACGCTGGATGGCGACCTGCAAAACGATCCTGCTGATATTCCTGCGATGATCGCGAAGCTGGATGAAGACGGCGGCTATGATCTCGTCTGCGGCTACCGAGCCAAGCGTAAGGATACGACGTTCAAGCGGCTGCAGAGCCGCATCGCGAATTTCGTGCGTTCCCGTTTTGTGGGGGATCACGTGCGTGACACGGGCTGCACGCTCAAGGTGATGCGCCGCGACTGCCGGGAAGCTTTGCTGCTCTTCAACGGCATGCACCGGTTCATTCCCGCCCTGATCCGTAACATGGGCTGGCGCGTGACCGAAATGCCGGTGAACCACCGCGCGCGCATCCATGGCGTGAGCAAATATGGCTTTGGCAACCGTGCGCTGCGCGCGACGATGGACATGTTTGGCGTGCGCTGGTTGAACAGCCGACGCACCCGCTATGTCATTCGTGAGGAGCGCCGTGGCTGATGTGTTTCTGTTGTTGACGAGACAACTGCTTCGCAGCCATGCTGTAACCAAGCACCCTGGATGAATCTACGCGAACAACTGCGACTACTGCTACCCGAAATCTTACCGCATGATCCTGCGGATTCGATCAAGGGCACTGAACTCATCCGCCTGGTGCGGTTGCGCCTCGGTGATGGCTACAGCGACGCCACGCTGCGCTACCATTTTTCCATCCTGAGCTACGATCCCACGTCGCCCATTGCGAAGGTGGATCAGGGGCAGGGATACTACCAGCGGCAGAAGAAAACACTGGGCGGCAGCAACGGAGTCAGCCGACAGGGGCTGTTCGACAGCGAGCTGGGCGAGAGCGATCAATGCTGGTCGCGCTATCTGCGGATGGTCGCCATCTATGAGCGGCTCTGTTTGCAGCGCTCGCGCTATCCCTTCCTGCTGAACCGAAATAGCAGTGGCACGCCCAGCATGGAAGGGGAGTGGGACATTCCTGATCTTGTGGTGGCTGATTGGGATCTCGACACAGGCAGCGACGACGCACCGCGATTTGATGCAGCGATGCTTGACCTGCGCCGCCACCTTGGTGGACCTGAAGTGGGGCTGGCCGGGGTGCAACTTAAACTGAGCGTGGCGCCGGACACCTTCAGCGCTGACTTTTTTCAGGCGCTCAGCGCCACACGGTGGACGTTGCAGAGCGAGATTGTCATCGCGGAAGGACTGAATGACGAGGCGCTGGTGGATGCGCTGCGGAGTCTCGGGCATCAGTTTGGCGTGGGGATCAGCAGCCTTGGGATACCGCTCACGGTGCTGGATGAATTGCCTTCTGCGAAGGAGTTGCGCGCGATGAGTGCAGCGGAGTTTGAGGCGGTGCACAATCTGCTGCGCATTCAGAAGATCACGCTGCCGACGTCGCGGTCGACGCTTGACTGGTCGGCGCTCAATACGTTGCGGAAGAAGCATGACTCTGTGGCCGATCTAGTGCGGTGGCTTTCGGAGTGTTTGGCGAAGCGGCAGCCGGAGTGGGTGGGCGGGGTGGTGAGGTAACCCAGTGACTCGCATGAGCTCTCTATCTCGAGCTAACTGGACGAGAATTCATGGGTTGTTCTGTTTTTTTATCACAGCTGGCGGTTCTCTTTTGTTTGGTCTGATTTTATGGTTTGTAGTGCTGGCAGCTGACGTGCTTCTAGGTTTCGATCAGATCTCGAGACACATGCATCAGTCAGGATACAGGATGTTTTCGATTTTAGGTGCTCCATGGGGATTGGGGCTTGTTTATGGAATCACCTTCTTCATCGCGGCTTTGACGGCAAGCCTATGGCGTTGGAGTTGCCGCCCTGGCTTGGCGGCCTTTGTTGCTTATGCAGCATACCTCTTGTTTTGTCTTCCGGGCTTCGAATGGAGAGATGCCCACGCTGGCGATTTGCTTATTCTCCTGACGCCGTTGCTAACAGCTCCACTGGGAGGTCTGGCTGGATATTCTCTTTTTGCGAAGACTTGAGATCGCCAATGGCCAGTCATCTTTACAAATCTAAAAGCACGTTGATGCAGTGATCGAGCAGAGGTGTATTTCCAACCCATGAATGAAAGCCCTGAACCGGACACCTTTGAGAAGCGGCTTCGGTTTGGATGTGGTTTTTTATTGGGTGGACTTATCGGCTTTCTCTTCGCCTTGCGAGAGATTGCAGCCTTTACGGGATTCTTTTGGGCGTTCGTTGCAGGCGTTGCGCTGCTCTTTGGCTTTTTGGCGATGCGGCATGGAGACGAGTTCTGGCACAACTTGCCTGACTGGCTGCGATGGTGGTAGGGTTACATGAGGCTGAAGACAAGAGTGAATGGTAATCGTTAAGGCATGTCGAGAGCCTGGGGGCGCTGACTGGTCGCGGAGCCAATGCGTGGCGGAGCTTTTCGCAGACGCTGCTGGAGGGGGGGGGTGTTGCGAAATGCTGGGTTTGCTTCCCGGTCGTGTGCTGGTGACCCAGGGTCGCCTCGCTGAGACTCGGCTGACCCTGGGCTTAATTCCGCAGCTCCGTTGGAGCTGATGTCGTGCGGAGTGGAGTGGCGAAGAACGAGTCAGCCCACCAAGGGGTTCCGTGCGGCGGACACGATGGGCAGGAGGAGTGTCTGCACGAAACCACTTTTTAACCAAGTGCCATTCGTTCCTGATCTATTTCAATATCTGAATGTTCGAGTCGTTGTTTCGGCAGGAAGATTGCTGTTCAACTCGGAGAAATGAATTCCTTTTCACACACGTTGTCTGAAGCCGCATGACCCGTCGTACTTTTCTCACTTCTGCTGCTGCTTTCGCGGCTGCGCTGCCTTCATCGGGTGCCTTGCGGGGGAAGAAGATGGGGATCGTGATTCATTCGTACTGGAAGCGGTGGCAGGGGAAGTACTCGAATTTGAAGTATCCGCCGTTTGAGCATGCGCTGGATGTGCTGGATCATGTGCGGGACCTTGGCGTGGGGGCGTTGCAGACGCCTGTGGGTGGCTGGACGAGTGAGTTTGCGGGGAAGGTGCGCGCGACTTGTGAATCCTATGGCATGAAGCTGGAGGGCAGCATCACCCTGCCGAAGAATGAGAATGATGTGGGGCGCTTTGAGCAGGAGGTGCGCATCGCCAAGGAGGCGGGAGCCACGATTTTCCGCTCGGCCACTGGAGGCCGGAGGTATGAGCTTTTTAGCAGCCTGGAGGATTTCAAGCACTGGAAGGACGGGGCGTTTAAGTCCATGCAGCTTGCGGAGCCGGTGGCACGGCGGCAGAAGGTGAAGATTGGCATTGAGAATCACAAGGATTTCCACGCGGCGGAGCTTGCGGAGGTGCTGGGGCGTTTGAGCAGTCCGCACATGGGTGCATGTGTTGATACGGGTAACAGCATCGCTTTGCTGGAAGATCCGATGACGGTCGTTGAAACGCTCGCGCCGTATGCAGTGACCACGCACATCAAGGACATGGCGGTGCAGGAGACGGCGACGGGTTTTCTGCTGGCGGAAGTGCCGCTGGGAGAGGGCATCCTGGATCTGCCGCGCATGTTGGCTTTGTTTGAGAAGTACAATCCGCAGATCGATTACCAACTGGAGATGATCACGCGGGATCCGCTCGACATTCCCTGCCTCAAACCGAGCTATTGGGCCACTTTTCCTGACAAACCGGGTACGGAACTTGCCCGGACACTCACCCTGGTGCGAGCGCGCAAGGCGGAGAAGATGCCCAAGACGAGTGGGCTCAGCCTTGAGGCGGCATTGGAGTTTGAGGAGACCAATATTGTGAAATGCCTGCGTCAGGCGGGGGACAAGTATGGCTTTACGCCTTCACTGAAGCCGAAGGCGGCGGGGAAGAAGGATGAGCATTGATTGGCCGCAAAGAGGCGCAAAAAATGATCTAAAATAGGAGGGGAGTCTGGATCCTCTCTTTTGTTAATTTTTGTGGGTTCTTGCGGCTCATCCCCCCTGCGTGCATGATGCTCCGTCCGTGCCCGAACTTCTTCCAACCGCAGCTTCTACCCCCATTCACGACGCCAAGATGGCGTTGCAGAAGTATTTTGGCTTTCGGGAGTTTCTGGACGGTCAGGAAACGGTGATGGCGAGCATCCTGAGCGGGCGTGACACGATGGTGATCATGCCCACCGGGGGCGGCAAATCACTCTGCTACCAGCTTCCGGCCATGGTGATGGATGGCGTGACGGTGGTGGTGAGCCCGTTGATTGCCTTGATGAAGGATCAGGTGGATGCGCTGGAGCGGCGCGGGATTCCTGCGACGCTGATCAACAGCTCGATCTCGCTGGGCGAGCAGCAGGAGCGCATCGAGGCCCTGAGGCGTGGGGATTACAAGCTGGTGTATGTGGCGCCGGAGCGGTTTCGCAGCCGTGCGTTTACGAATGCGCTGCGGCAGGTGCAGATCGCGCTGGTGGCGGTGGATGAAGCGCACTGTCTTTCGCAATGGGGGCATGATTTCCGACCTGACTACATGCGGCTGGGCGAGGCGCTGGCGCAGCTGGACCGGCCGCAGGTGGTGGCCCTGACCGCGACGGCGACGCCAGAGGTGCGGGATGATATTTTGCAGACGCTGGCGCTGCGTGATCCGTTTGTGACGATCCGTGGCTTTGAGCGGCCGAACCTGAGCCTGAACATCGCGCATACGAAATCGAACTCGGACAAGTATGACCGGCTGAAGAAGATCATCACGCAGTTCAAGACGGGCATTGTTTACTGCTCCACGCGCAAACGGGTGGAGGAGGTGGGCGAGGAACTGCGTTCGTGGAGGATCAAGGTGATCGAGTACCATGGCGGGCTGGATGACAAGGAGCGTGAGTCGCGGCAAACGAAGTTCATCACGAAGAAGGCGGATGTGGCCGTGGCGACTAACGCGTTTGGCATGGGCATTGACCGCTCTGACGTGCGGTTTGTGGTGCACTTCGATGTGCCTGGCAGCGTGGAGGCCTACTACCAGGAGGCGGGCCGTGCAGGGCGCGATGGTGAGCCTTCGCAGTGCGATCTATTCTTCAATTTTGCCGACACGAAGACGCAGGAGTTCTTCATCGATGGGAATAACCCCAGCGTGGATATCATCCGCAATGTGTACCAGACGCTGCTGAATGCGGCGGACTCCAATCATGAGGTGCAGGCTTCGATTGATGACATCACGGAGCGTTCCGGCGCGAAGAACAGCATGGCGATTGGCTCGGCTCTGAGTTTCCTAAACCGGAACGACTACATCGAGCGTTTTGACATTCCCGGCAAACGCATCCGTGGCACGCGGCTGCTGCAGCCGAATGTGCTGACGCGAGATTTGAAGTTCGACACGGACGCGTTGAAGGAGAAAGACCGCCGTGACCGCTCGAAGCTCAAGGCGATGGTCGAGCTCTGCTACGATGACAAGGCCTGCCGACAGGAGCAGATTTTGCGCTACTTTGGTGAGAGCGAAAGCACGCCCTGCGGCACCTGTGATGTGTGCCGGGCTGAAGGGGTGCAGCCACCGCGTGAAGGAGGGGCGGATGAAGTCACCATGCTGCGGCAGGCGCTGAGCGGCATCGCGCGAATGTCCGTGAAGCTGCCGGATGGAACCTGGGAGGGGCGCTTTGGCAAAGGGCGTATCATCCAGATGCTGGTAGGCAGCAAGTCCAAGGAGATCGTGGATGCCGGGCATGACCAGCTCACGACTTATGGTCTGCTCAAGGATGTGGGAACGCATGCGCTGCACCCACTGTTTGCTGAGATCGAAAAGCTTGGGCTTATCGAGACGAGCGGAGGGGAGTATCCGAAAGTCACGCTGACTTCGCGTGGCGCGGAGGTGATGAAAAAGGGACTGAACGTGAAGATGCGCTGGCCTTCGATGCAGGCACCGGTGACGAAGCCGAAGGGGAAGACGGCGATGAATGAGGAGCTCGCTGCGAGGGAGCTTGGGTTTGACGATGTGCTGTTTGAGAAGTTGAAGCGGCACCGCACGACCTTGGCGGAATCTGAAGGCGTGCCGCCCTACCTCATTTTCAGCAATCAGACCCTGGAGTTTATGACGCGACTAAAGCCGAAGACGCTTGAGGCGGGGCTCAAGATTCGTGGGGTGGGGGAGAAGAAGGCGAAGGAGTATCTGCCGGACTTCATTCAGATTGTTAAGAAGCACGGGTGAGGGCCGGATTATTGTCACTTGTTCAACAGACTGAAGCGAATGGAGTGCGTGTACCATGTGTAGCCGGAGGCCATGGGGCGGGGACACAGGACATAACCACCTGCGGCGCAATGGCGGAGCAGACGCTGCTGGTGCACGGCGTCGTGCGGAGGGGTGCTGGGTTTGCTTCCCGGATTGGCTGGCAGAACCCAGGGGAGCGCTCGCTAAAGCTCGGCACCCCTGGGCTATATGACGGAAGGCCGTTGGCCTTCAAGACAAGGAGTCAGTAAGTTATGCGATTCTCAATTGTAGCGCATGAACGGGCGCTTCAGGACTCGCGCCTTGCGGATGATGTCGGCTGGATGCTCTGGGGTGCCGCGATCCATGAAGTTTTCGATGCTGCGAGAGGCATCGAGAATGGAGCGGACCTGGCTGCCGACGGTGGGGGCGGGATTGAGGTAGTCGTCGATACCCGCGACTGCTTTGTAAACGACAGACATTTCGACCACGAAGATGTCGTCCAGGCGATAAAATTCACTGCCGGTGAGGAGGCCGGAGCCCGGCTGGCCGGTGGGGGAGGCAGGTGAAGCGGGGCGCAGGGTTTTGTAGAGGCGGGCGCGGCTGACGGGGAATTCTAGGCTGCGCAAGCGGCGCTCGTAAACCTGACGGCGGCTGTATTCATCGCGTGGAAGTGTGCTGCAACCGGCGGAGGTGAAGATGAGCAGGAGAAGTAGGAGGGTGTGACTGAGATTCATGGTGTGAACGTGACGCCACCAGGCTGCGAATCAACCGCGGTCTTTACTCGGCCTTGGTCGCTGTACTGAAGTGAGTGGCCTCGGCTGTGCTGGGTGTGGATGAGAGGGATTTGAGGAATTCGGTGCCTGTGGGAAGTTTGGCGACAGCTTCTGTCAACGCTGCATGGGCTGTGACTCCATCCGGGTGCTGAATCGTGGTGGTGGCGAGGGCGAGGACATCGCTGGCGGCGGGATGGGGTGAAGACTCGATGAGGAGCTGCTGTGCACGATGGGCGGCGGGAATGTCATTGAGCTGGATGGCGAGAGCGGCAATGTGCCGCAGGGTGGCCTCATCAAGCTGGCCGGCGGGAAGGGACTGAAGTGTGCGCAGGGCCTGGGAGGGCTGAGCGGCAGAGAGCTGCAATCTGGCGAGGTGCTGCAAAGCGGAGACATCCTCGGGGAAGCGTTTGAGGAAGCCCTCCCACAGCATCGGAGCGGAGGATTCTCCCCGCAGCATGATGTCGATCTGGGTGAGCAGCCGCCAGCCGATGCGGTCATCGGGCGATGATTGGAGATGGTGTGTGAGCAGTGTACGAGCAGCCGCAGGTGCATCACCGTCTGTCAGCGCTTGTGCCAGTTGCACTGGAGAGAATCTGCCATTCAGGCTGGCGAACACGTCAGTGAGCTCTTTGCCGCGCCCGATCTGTGTCGCCAGTGCGTGTAAACGGGCGAGCACGTGTGTTTCACCGCTGGCGGCGAGGCGAAAGTACAGCTCGCAGGCGATGCTGGTCACATGATTGAGATCGGCGATGCAGGCGCCTTCGTTCAACCAACGACGATACTCGGTGTCGATGGATGCTGCCGAAGCGAGATTTTTCAGCGAGCGCTGATGGTCTGCGAAGGTGCGTAGCAGGCGCTCGATCCAGGGCAGAAGTTCTGCGGATTCGCCTGCAGCCCGTGTGGCAAGCAGCGCCCGCTGTATGAGGCGCGGAGGAATGGCATCTGCGGGCTTCAATGCACGCAGAGAATCGAGCCCGACACGGCTGGCCTCGGCATAGCGGGTTCCTTCGAGCAGGAGGGAGATCTGGAGATCGAGCGCGTCTTCGTGTTGAGCGTCATTGAGACGTGAGGGGGCTTCGCTGAGCCACTCCTTCACGACACACAAGGCGGCTGCTGGACGCCGTGTGATGCGGGCTGCTTCGGTGAGGTTCAGCACATTCTGCCAGGTGGCGGCGGGAGATTCGCAGACACGCTCATGGATTTCGACGGCGAGGGTGCGTTCGTGGGTCGCCATGGCTTGAGATGCGAGCAGTTCGAGGGCTTCGATTTTATGGGGTTCTTCGATGCGGTCACCCGAGGCGGAGACAAGGAGCCGGCTTTCGTCGATGAGTGGTGCATCGGCACGCGTGAGTTCGACAAACAGAAGCGCGGTGTTCAGCGGGCAAGGCGTGTGGAGCGGACCCTGCTGCACGGTGAGCTGACGCAGCCGCTGCTCAGGTACTGCCTTCAGCCAGGTGTGCAGCGCTTCCAATTCACGATCAGGCAGCATGGCGAGCTGAAACACGGCTGGCTGTTGCAGATGATTGGGGGCATGTGCGAGGCAGGACGCGATGGCGGTGCGAGTGGTGTCCAGCAGCGGGTTTTCCTTCGGGGCGGCGGGGTCGTTCGCGAGCATGCGCCAGCCCCAGGCGACGGCGAGCATGGTGTAGGAAAAAATGAGCAAGGAAGCCTGGCGGGAACTGCGTGACATGGAGGCTCGGAAAAGAGGGGGGGATCAGCGCATGGCCGCGTGCGTGGCGGGCGGCAATGACTGGAGGGAGACGGTGGAATGGCAGGCGACTTCGATATGAACGATGCCCTGCCCATCTGCGTGCGCGGTGTAAGGGCGGCCGTTTTCGAGATAGGCGCATTGGCCACGGGGCTCAAAACCGCCCAGCACGATTTCCACGGGACGGAGATCGCGCACCTGGAAGGTGGCGCGGCCTGCTGTCAGCTCGAAGAACGAAACTGAGGTGCTGCATTCGGCGAGATGAATGTGCGGAGCCGGTTTGTTTTTGGTGAGCACGAGTTCAGTGCGCGCATAGCCCATGGTGTGGATGTAGAGCTGGCCCTGATGCACATTGTAGCCTGAAACTCCCTGGCAGTGTGCCATGTCAGGCAGACCGAGGGCCGCGGGCAGACGCAGGGTGCGGCAGTCGCCGGCGTTCAGAATGATCCAATGACCCGCTGCGGCACGAAGGATGCGGGTGTGCTGTGCATCGCGCACGCTCGCGGCATACGCGGCGGAGGTCATGGCATGCAGTGGTTGACCAGCGCAGGCGGCGAAGGTTTTTTCGAGTGCAGCGACGCCGGCCTCGGTGCGAACATCCGCAAAGCTGCAGCGAAGGGCGAGTGGCTCCAGACGAATGGAATTGCGGGAGCCTGAGGGACTGGAGATGGGATCGATGGCTGATGTCGCTGGGAGGCTCTCAACGCTCATGGCGCGGCAGTAGCCCAGAGCCTCGGAGGAGGGGTGGGCATTGGCGGGCCAGAGCATGAGGCTCACTTCTTTACCCAGCGGCAGTAGGCGGCGATGGATGTAGCTCATGGAGCCGGCGATCTCGCGCTCCATGTCATGACGGGTGGTTATGGCACGGTCATTGAGCTTACCGGAGATGTCGATGCCAGCGGTCCATTGGGTGGGACGTGAAAAGGAGTTCGAAGCTGCCTGAACCTGGAGCATTTCAAAAATGCTGCGGGCGACGAGTTCGAGGCGTGCGGCTTCGCCGGTCTTCTGTCCGGGCAGCCAGGCACGCATTTCGGCTTCACAAACAGAAACGGTGACAGGCAGAAGATTGCGACCCAGAATGCGGTCGCGCATGACTTCGGCGCACAGCGGGAAACCGGGAAGTGTGGAAGGGGTGGAGAAGCCGGTGCTGTCGATGTGGCTGTAAAACACGCGGCGGCCGGTGCGAGTGGTGGTGTCGGGCACAGGTAGGCTGTGGTCGGCACCGAGCCATTGGGCAAGGAAGGCTGGAAGGTCGAGCTGAGAGGTGGCAGCCTGAGCGGCCGGATCAATCCATGCACCGCCCCAGCTGGTGAGGAAGGCCTGATCAAAATGATGCTGGGAACCCATGGCATCCTGACCATGCAGGCCGAGCACGATGCGAGCGTCTGCGGGGGCTTCGAGATCGAGAAAGCCGAGCGAGCGGGCGGTGATCTTCGTGTTCACACTCAGCAGAGAGGAATCCATGGAGACCACGTTCGTTTTGACGAGGCGTGCTGCAGGTTTGGCGCTGCCACCGAGGCCGAGATGCTGCATGGCGAGGTGGCGGGCGGCGTCGTCCGTCCATGGCATGCCGGTGAGGAGCAGTGGAATTTTGCGGGCACGCAGAGAGGGTAGCCAAGAGGCTAGGGTGCGCTGCTGTTCAGCGCTGAGGACCAAGGTGGAATCGAGGATGACGGCGGCGAAATCGTGGTCTGCAGGCAGGAAGTCGGCATCACTGGCATTGCGAAAGTCGAGTTTGCAGCCAAGCCATTCCAGGGACTGACGCAGAAGACGTGAGGTGACGGTGGTGGCAGCGGCGGCGGATTTTTCACCGACGTGTTTTTCATCCCAGCCATGCAGCACGAGCACGCGGCGGGAGACTTCCTCCAAGGGGCCCAGATTGACTCCGCTCAGCGCCGGAGTGGTGATGAAAGGAACGGTGCCCAGGGCGGTGAGGCGCTGTGCGGCCTCGCGGCAGGCGGTGCGGTCATCGGCGGAGGCATATTCCACGGCAAAGACGTGCATGCCCTGCATCTGAACGGTGCGAATGAGGCGTGTGAGGCGCTGTGTTTCCGTGATGGACGTCCAGTCGGCCACGCCGTTTTTGCCTTCGCGGGTGTAAACACCGAGGGCGAGGAAACCACTGGCGACGTGAACGGCTTCAACGCCGAGGCCCAGACGGAGATCGAGGAGGAGATGCTTGTCTGGATAACGCTGGTGCAGGGTGGCGGCGAGCGAGAGGACGGCGGTGCGTGCTGCTGGAGTGGTGGCTTCTGCGCCGAAGCTGAGGACGAAGCCGTCGAAACCTTTCTTCGCTGCGGGATCTGCGAGAGCTTCGACGACCCAGGAGATCCATTGGGGGTCCGTAGGATCGACGATGCGGGTCTGCTGGTCGGAGGTGGAGGGTTTGGAGGACAAGCGACGTTCTGCGGTCTGCATGGCGGCACGCGTGCCGGTGTGGAAGTGAGCGACGTCGAGCAGGGCGAAGTAGTGATTTCCCAGCGCATGACCGGGCTCCATGTCGAGCTCAGCCTTGGGATTCAAAATGGACAAGTCGAAGGCGGCGAGGGAGCGGGTATCCGGACGCAGTGATTGATCGACGAAGAGGCTGCGGTAGGCGGGCAGATCCGCCGCCATTGCTGAGATTCCCATCAGCCCTAAGAGGCCCGCGACCCAGAGTTTGGACATCAGGCCGAATGAAGAGCGCGTGAACCGGGAGGTGAGTGATGCGGGGTGCATGACAGGGTGCGTTGGGCTTTCAATGCTGCGAACACTGTCACGATAGAGTTTCAATAATTAGAAGCAATGCATGAGGCATTGGTTTACAAACTACTTACCTAGCTGACAGAACTCAAAAATCAGCCGCCAAACCCCTTGTCATGGGAATCATGACAGGCAGCATGAATGGTTCTCCAATTCGCACGTTTGCCGAATCCATTTCAGATGGATCATTGGAATATTTTCCCAAGGGCATGCGATCACGCTGGCACGAGGCCAAAGCGCATGCTCTCCATGCCGATTGCATCGGCTTTCAACGTCAACACATCAGCGTTGCCCGTGGGACGGCTGTTGTTCCGACTCTCTATGACTAGTCAATGTTTACCTCGAGAGGAGCTTGGCGATCTTTTGGGTGAGTTCCACCATGCGCTGGACGTAACCGCTCTCGTTGTCGTACCAGCCCAGCACCTTAACCTGAGTTCCATCGACAACTAAGGTCGAGTTGGCATCAATGATCGCTGACCGAACATCTCCCTTAAAATCGACGGAGACCAGAGGGAGTTCCTCATAGCCAAGTATTCCCAGCAGGCTGGATTCGGATGCAGTTTTGAAGAGGGCATTCACTTCTGCGGCGGTTGTCGGTCTTTCAACTTCGAACACAGCGTCGGTGATAGATGCGTTTAGCAGTGGCACGCGCACAGCCAATCCGCTCAACCGCCCTTTCAACTCAGGATAAATACGAGCAATCGCCGTCGCAGAACCAGTTGTCGTGGGTATCAGGGACAGACTTGCGGCGCGAGCGCGCCGAAGATCAGCATGCATCGCATCCACCGTGGACTGAGTGTTCGTCATATCATGGATGGTCGTGATGACACCGTGACGTATTTTGAGAGACTCATGAATCACCTTCACGATCGGTGCCAGGCAGTTGGTGGTGCATGACGCAGCGGAAACAATGTGATTGTTCTCAGGATCGTAGATGTTGTCATTGATACCCATCACGATGTTGGGGACATCCTCATTAATTGGCGCAGACACGATCACTTTTTTGACCCCCTGATTCAAATGCGGCTGCAGCGAGGCGATTGTGCGATATTTGCCGCTGCAATCGAGGACGATGTCCACGTCGCGCCAGTCGCAGCCCTCCACCGTTGAGGAGCGCGTGAAGCGAACCCGCTGCGAGTCGATCGTGATCGCATCCTCTTCCGCCGCTACCTGATGAGGCCACCGGCCGTGGATAGAATCATATTTCAACAGATGTGCTGCCGCCTTAACACTGCCTTTGGGTTCATTGATGTGGGTGAACTCAATGTCAGGATTGCCGAAACCGGCCCTCAAAGCCAACCGCCCCATCCTGCCAAAACCATTAATCGCCACTTTAATCTTCATCTCGAATTCTTGTAACTTTAAGTTGTTGAAAATAAATTGACCTAGTTCAAAAGACGCTGATTCGGGTTTGGAAAGCGGGTATTTGTGTCCTTCATCAGATTATGGACAAAATTCAAAGCTAGACTCCTGATGCCGGGATACTTCGCATAGAGCCAACGATCCACCGCCGAACCTGAAGGTTTTTTTGAGGCACGTAAAATGAACCAGATGACCAGCAGAGGTAGCCCTGGAACCCCTGGCAGAAGCAAGCCCGCAGAGCCTGTCCAAAAGAAAAATGCAGACATCTTCTGAGGGCCTTTCCCAACGGGAGGTGGGGTGCTTTGGATTTGCTCCAAACTCTGCGTCTTCGGGGCAGTCAGCGCAGCTAGACGTCTCTTGAACAGGTATTTGGCCAGAGAAGAGGAAAGAGAAAAACGCTGCGTCGTTTTTTGAGTCCTCATAGGCAACAAAGCACCGCCGGCGGAAATCCGTCGCGGACGTAATCCATTCGCGAGTGCTACCAGTGCAGCCACATTATTTGCGAGCACCGAAGCCATTACGCCAAACCCCATGAAGAATGCACCTGCGATGCAAAAAAGATTCGGGGCGAGGATGATTTGCCAGCTCAGCTTCACGTTCCGCTCCAACTGGTGCGAGATGTCCATGAACTCACAAAGTTTCCAAAGGTCGCACTCCATGAACACGATTTGCGCGGTGTCCGTCGCCACAGAGGTAGCTCCGCGTAGTGAAACGGAGACATTGGCCCGTTTGAGAGCAATCGAATCGTTGATGCCATCACCGACAAAACAAACCTTGCGTCCTTCGCTCTGAAGCAACTCAACATACCTGGCTTTGTCTTCAGGCAGCACCTCCGCAAAGTAGCGATTTACGCCCAATTCTTCAGCCAATTTGCGGGTCGGCTTATCATGATCACCTGATATAATGACGATCTGCGTGACACCACGTTCTCTCAGACCGGCGATGACTTCGCGAACACCGGGGCGCAATTGCGGAGCAAGTTCAATGGCTCCTGCAACTGTCTTATTAATAGCGACAAAGACCATCGAATGCCCTTCTGCATGCGCCTCTGCTTCTATTTGCCGGATTTCCTCGGGCACAGCGATTTTTTCGAGCATCATGAAACGGCTGCTGCCAACTCGCACATGCGTCTTTCCAACGTGGACGCTGATGCCGTAACCGACCTTGTAGGAGGAGTGGTCTGTCGCAGGAAGGGGTTGATTGAGTTCGCGAAATTTATCAACAATTGCTGCGGCAATCGGATGTTCGAGGCGCTCCTCAGCCGCTGCCGCATAAGTCAGAACTTGCTCCTTGGTGAACTTGCCAAAGTTAAGGATCTTGCAAACCTCCGGCCGCTCCTGGGTCAAGGTGCCTGTCTTATCGAATAGCACCGTGTCCACAGCCCCCATCTGTTCTAGCGCGCGACCATCCTTGACCAGGATTCCACGATTGGAGCAGGCCGACAACGAACTGAGCAGCGCGAGCGGGGCTGCCATCCTTATCCCTGTACCAAAATCACAGTTGATAATCGCCGTCGCCCCCTGAAGGCCAACAGTGCCGAATCCAAGAGAAGCGAGTGCCAATGTGGGGATAACAGCCTGATCGGCCAGTACCTCCCCCTTCGACTGCGAAGTAAGCCGGAAAGCCGTGGTGTCATTGAGAATGGCACTGATCTTCGAGGTGGTCGTTTCTTTGCCTGCCTTTTCAACGGTGATCAGAATTCGTCCGCCAATCACCAAGGTTGAGGCATAAACGCGGCTGCCCACCTCCTTTTCAACCGGCACAGATTCGCCAGTCAATGCGCGCTGGTCCACCGAGGCGTCTCCTTCGTAAACGATGCCGTCGGCAGCAATTGCTTCCCCTGTGTGAGCAGCGATTACATCGCCCTTTTTGATTCTTTCGAGTGGTACCAGCGTTTCGACACCATCCTGATAAAGCCAGGCGGAGCGCGGTTGCTTTCCGAAAACGTTGACCAAGCGCCTGCGGGAGTCTTCATGCGCTTTGTCCAGAAGACTTCTCCCCAAACTCAGACACCATGCGAGCACTGCTGCCGCGAATATCTCATAGGTCACCAGACACATGACAACAACGATGGCATCCAGCACATCAACCCCAAGTCGGCGTTCTTTAAAAAGCGTGTCGCGCGCCCCGATGAAAGTCGGAATAACGGTGTAGAGCAACAGGCCCGCCACGGGAATAATCAGCGCAGGAGTTGCAAATTGCGCCACAGCGGCTGCAGCCATGGTCGCTGTGCAAAGGACCAATCCGCGCTTGTTCTCGTCATGCGAGGTCTGGTCTTCAGCCTGATGAAGAGTCTCTTCAAGAAACTCCAGCAATTGTTCCTTGGCGACAGCGGAGGCGTCATAGTGAATGAGCACCGAGCCAGTCACAGGACTCACTTTGAAACGCTCGACACCTAGAACCGTCATCAATTCACGTTCAACATCCTGGCAAAGTTTCTTCTTTTTAAACAGACGTGGGTGGCGAAGTCGAAGTCTGTTTGGCAGGTCGCTTGCCACTTCCCAAGTTGAAACCACCGTCCCCTGACGAAATACACCCACGCAACCATTTCGGTCTGCTTTCAAGCAGGGAATAGTCAATGCACCCTCGCCATTTTGGAGCGAAACGGAGCCAAGCTTGATCGCAATTTCGTTTGAGCTGATGGGCTTGTCAAAAGAGACTTCAATCGCTGATTTCTCTGTTGAAATCTCAACCGAACGCACATCAGGAACAAGGAACAACGCCGCAACAAAGCGACGGCATTCAGAACTCTCTGGGTTAGCTAGAAAACTCACACCTGCCACGCGAACGCGACCGGTACAGGGGTATGATATCTGCATGGGGGGTTCGAATCAGTGTTGATCGACGCTGGACCGATATCGCTTCTCAGCGGCTCGATCCTCCAAATCCTCGACGGTGGTGCCGATCTTTCGGGCGGATTCCGAGTAAAACTCGTCAAACTTGGCTGATGCCTTTTCGGCAAACGGTGCGACCATTCCCACGATGGCTTTTGATTTTCTTCCAAGCACAATGCCAGCTGCGAGAAACAATAGTTTGGCGATCATATTTTAAGGTGTGTTTATGCCAATGCGCCTTCCAAAGCTGGATAGTCACGCGCAGCCTTGGAGTCAGCGAATGACTTCTTTCCAGCGGAAGCACCATCCTTGAATCCATTGCGAATGGCCGAATCATCTGGTAGCGCTGCCATGACCATTTCAGCCGTGTAAACTGCACCAAAGGACAGGTAGTAACAGAACATGTAAGTGGCCTTGCTGATCGACTTCTTGATCACGGGCAGATTCCGCTCGACCGCCGCTGTGGCATCCGCACCACCTTTTTTAAACGCACCAATGATGTCTTCTGGCGTATGGCCGGGGCTAACCGCAGGTGCAGTCTCAGCCGGTGCATGGCTAGTCTGCGGCTGAGTCTCTTCAGCTTTTGGGTCTGTCGTCTTGGGAGCTGCATCAGCCTTCGCAGAAGTTTTTCCTGTTGCCTTGGGGGCCGGTTCTTGAATCGGTTGTTTGGATTCGGGGGGCATATATTTTAATGTGTTTGTTGTTTGTTTGGGCAGAAGAAATGGGTGTCAGAGCTCACTTGTGAGGACTGCGCTGCTTAGGCGGGCAAGGCTAGCCCCATGGGTGGAGGAAGGGCTTCCCTTGGCTTTTGCCCCCCCTCGGCAAAGGTAAGTTTGGACGATATCCATGTGGACTGGCCTGCAAAAATCGCAGACACCCAAAGGCAGCCGACGATGCCATAGACTTGGTATATCCAGCCTGAGAGAACCGTACCGACAAGCCGTCCCCCGGCGTTGGCCATATAGTAGAAGCCAATCGTCATGGCGACTTTCTCGGATTCGGCGTAATTCACGATCATGTAAGAATGAACGGCGGAATTTGCGGCGAAGACCACGCCGAAAACCGCCAAGCCGCCCAGGATCGACAACTGAGGAAAGAACCCTGCGCCTAAGGCCAGTGCTATTCCAGCCGGGACTGCTGTCAGCACCAGTGACCAGAAGAATACCGTGTGCCCCTTTGGCACCTCACCCTTCTTTGCAGCAATAAAACGTGGGGCTACTGACTGCACGATTCCGTAACCAATCGTCCAGAGTGCCAGATACGCTCCCACAAGAAGGGGCGACCATCCAAACATTGCAGCAAGATAGACGGGAAGAGCTACGACGAACCAGACATCCCTGGCGCCAAACAGAAAGAAACGAGCTGCTGACAGAATGTTGACCCGGTGATCCTGGGAGAACATGGACTTGAATTTGGCCTTTTCCTTGGAGCGTCCCAAATCGTCAGGCAAATGTTCCCACAGGGCATATAACAGGATGGCAAGCGCAGCACTCATGAGCAGCAGTGACATCTGGAAACCAATGAGTGTGAGAAGCAGGGCACCAACAAAAAAACCGACACCTTTCAGAGCATTCTTCGAACCGGTTAAAAGCGAAACCCAGCGATACATTGTCGCGTCGGCATCTGCAGGTATGATGGCTTTGATGGCACTTTTAGAGCTCATCTTGGTCAGGTCCTTCGCGATCCCAGACAGCGCTTGACTGACCATGACATATGCAACAAGCAACCACGCAGGCCAGGCCGGGTTCATGAAGGCCAGCATCGCAAGAGCGATGATTTGGATTCCCAATCCACCGAACAGCGTCACTCGAAGGCCAAAGTTGGCACCGATCCAGCCGCCAAATAGATTGGTCACCACGCCGAAGACCTCATAGAGCAGGAAGAGCGATGCAATTTGGAACGCTGTGTACCCCATCAAATAAAACTGAAACAGCACCAACATGCGAATCGCGCCGTCGGTGATCGTGAGCCCCCAGTAGGCCAACGTCACAAGTATGTACTCCCAAACGCCGTCGCCGCGCGATGACATTTGCGCAGCGCAAAGCCCGAGCATCGAAGTGCATCTTGAGATTCGCTCTCGAAACCAGTTTCCTACCTTGGCAACACCAGAGCGAATCCAGTTGAATGTGCGGAGCCAAATGTTTTCAGAATGGAGGGGTTTTGGCGGCATTTCCTCACCTTGCGCAACGCATGGGCGATCTACTTGAGTGGTTGCCGTGGCTTCCTCTTGAGCAGCAGTCGATTCAACGGGCTCTACCGGAGTCATAGGCTGCTCCGTGCTGGACATGGGCTGGATCTGCGTCCTCGGTTGTGACACCAAGCTTTTCAAAAGACGGGCAGAAAACGAAAGGCCAAAGCCAAGGAAATAAGATGCCTTCTGAGCTGTGCTCTGCCGACTGGATGCCTGCACGCGCCCGATGGCAGCCTGGTGGTAACCCGTTCTTGAGGAAACAGCGTTGCCAAGAAGGGGGGAGCGACTAGAATCTACATGAGAGACCGGCTGACTAGAATCCGAAACCGTCTCACTGTTTTCCACGGAAAACGGAGATTGCTCAGGAACTGTTTCAGAGGGATTCATGCGTCCGTACTAAGTATAAGTCTCTATCCAAGTATTTGGCGAAAACGTCAACTGCTTTTTCAAAAGGCGCCTAAAGAGAGGGCGTTTCAGGAAATGGTACCTGGCAAATGTCTTATGCGCTTCGGTGTGGGGGGAGGCTATTTTTTGAGCAGATTCGACCGGACTTCGGTGAGGGGATTCAACGCAACTGGCTCGGTAGCCATACCAACGAATTTGTTTTCACTTGTAATGCGTCAGTCCTGAACGTCGGAAGATGCCTGGCACATCAAACAAGTCTCGCAGATGCTGGCGATCCAAAGCTGCCACGAGACTGCTGCTCTGGAGTTTGCATTCTGCGGGCACGCGCAGGCTGAGAGTGGTGGGGAATTTTGCGCGGAGAGCTGGGGCAAGAAGAAGCATCTACGCAGGCAGCACAGTTCAGTGAAAAGCAAAATTCACCCGGAATTTTCCTGATCTCCATTGCCGGCGGTCAGTGGTGCAATGCGCGGATGCGGAGATGGTGATCTGCTTTTCGTTGGTGGATCGGGAGGCGGAGTTTGAGGGGTGACTCAATCGGGGACGTTACACAGTCTATAAGTCTTCTCGTCCTTGAGGACATCTCCTCCGAGATTCCATCGGCAGTATTTTGTGATCTGGAAACCACACGTGGCCACTATGTCTCGGATGCGGTGCCCGCGAAAGGCACTGAAAGACACCAGCGCATAACCATTTCCTTTTCGGACCACCACTTTGAGAGTGGGCACAGGCCATTGGTAAAAACGCATCTCGACGACCTGCTCCGGTAGGAATGACATTTTGGTTCCCAAAGCCTGGATCTCCATTCTTCCGGGGCCCCAACGAAGTTTGCCAAAAGGCCACGGACCTGGGTCGTCTCTTTTGGGCCTCCAGATCCGGGTCGAACCTCTCCAAGATGAGGTGAATTCCAAGGTGTCCATGGCTGGTCTCAGCCTTTGGTCACTACTTCGTCGAGGTTCAGGACAAGATTGGCCACCATGGTCCAGGCGGCGAGTTCGGCGGGGTTGAGTTTTTCGTCGGGCTTGGATTCTCCGTAGGTGATGGCTTTTTTGGCTTCCTCGGGCTTGGCGGTGTAGGCGGCGAGCTGCTTCGTGAAGTCCTGGCGGATGATCTCGGCTTCCTGGGCGCTGGGGTAGCGGCTGGTGGCGCTGCGGAAGAGAGCGGTGATGCGTGCGTCGGTGCTGGCGTTGGTTTGCATGACGTGCTGGGCGAAGTTGCGCGAGGCTTCGAAGAACTGGATGTCGTTCATGAGCGTGAGCGCCTGCAGCGGGGTGTTGCTGCGTTCGCGGCGCAGGCAGTAGCTCTCGCGATTGGGGGCGTCGAACGAGGTCATGTTCGGCGGTGGTGCGGTACGTTTCCAGAAGGTGTAGAGGCTGCGGCGGTAGAGGGATTCGCCGTGGTCCTGGATGTAGTTGCGGGTGTTGCTGCCGCCGAAGCCAACGGGTTCCCAGATGTTCTCCGGTTGGTAGGGTTTCACGCCTTTACCGCCGATTTTGGGGCTGAGCAGACCGGACACGAACAGGGCCTGATCACGCACGGCTTCGGCATCGAGACGGAAGCGCGGACCACGGGCAAGCAGGCGGTTCTCTGGGTCTTTTTGCATCGCGAGGTCGGAGCATTGGGCGCTCTGCCGATAGGTGTTTGAAGTGACGATCATGCGGACGAAGGCCTTCATGTCCCAGCCGCTTTCGCGGAAGGTCACAGCAAGCCAGTCGAGGAGTTCGGGGTGGCTCGGAGGTTCGCCCTGGGAGCCGAAATCGTTGCTCGTCTTGACCAAGCCGATGCCGAAAAACTGCTGCCACAGGCGGTTGACCTGCACACGGGCGGTGAGCGGGTGCTGCGGGCTGACGAGCCATTTGGCGAGATCGAGGCGCGTGTAGTCGGCCTGTGCGGGGAGAGGAGGAAAGACAGCTGGGGTGCCACGCGTGACCTTGTCCTTCGGTTTGTCATACTGACCGCGTTCCATCACGAAGCTGTCACGTTTTTCCGGCAGGTCGGCCATGATGAAGGTGGCAGGAATGACGTCATCCAGGGTCTTCTTTTGGGATTCCAGAGCGAGTCTCTCGCCACGAGCGCCTTCCACCAGACTGCGTGCGCCTTGATACTCGTTTTCGAACCACCACTCCTTGAGCCGGGTGGCGTCTTTCTCGGGCCATTCGGCGGGCTTTTTGCCACGGACGAGGGTCTGCAGATCGTTGGGGAGTTCGGCGACGCGCTTGCCCTGATTTTTGGTGATCCACTGGCTCCACGACCACTGTGGGTCTTTTGCCGGATCGACGCGGGAGGTCATGGCCAGCCGGTCCCAGTAAACGGTGCCGCCGAACTGGGTGAAA
The DNA here is from genome assembly GCA_027490195.1 of Verrucomicrobiaceae bacterium. Classification (GTDB taxonomy): domain Bacteria; phylum Verrucomicrobiota; class Verrucomicrobiia; order Verrucomicrobiales; family Verrucomicrobiaceae; genus Prosthecobacter. Next base: position 33,503 of record JAIXYN010000014.1, read on the forward strand.
GCATACCCGGTCACCTTGATGCCGGGCTTGAGGCCAAGCCGCTCGGCGGGGACTTCGAGCTTCACCCACTCGCCTGCTTTGGGCAGTTCGCCCATTTGTACTTTCTCTGGAGTGCGCACCTGGCCGAAGGGAATGGCTCCCTCCTGGCCCCAGACTGCGCGGTGGTTCCAGCCAGCGGTGTGGAACTGCAGCATGATGGCCTTGGGTGGATTTGCGGGGTCGATGTAGCACTGAACGCTGAGCTTGCCGTTTGGCGGGATGTCAAATTTCGCTCCGCTGGTAAAGAAGTCCTGCGCCACACCGGTTGCGGTGCGTTTCAGTGACGTCGTGCCACTGAAAACGGGGCCTTTGTCCTTGGTGATGAGTTGTGTTGGCTCACCGGACGACTCGACCTTGGCACCTGCGGGAAATGCGTCGTCAAACCACACCAACTCGCTGTTCTGTACCGGTGGCGGTGGTGTTTGTGTGGCGGGGTCGGTGTAGTTCAGGGTCTGGATCGCGGCACGGATCTTGGCCTGTGTGGCGGTCATTTTTTGATCGAGTTCTGCGAGCTGCTTTTTCTGCTCGGCGGTGCTCAGACGGAGGATCGGTGGAGTGAGGAGGATGTTGCCGTCCATCGCGGGATCGGCGGTGCTGTTGAAGAAGGCGTAGAGCGAGTAAAACTCCTTCTGCGAGATGGGGTCGAACTTGTGATCATGGCACACGGCGCAGCCGGCGGTGAGGCCCATCCAGACAGCCACCGTCGAGTCCGCACGATCGACAGCGTAGCGGAAGATGAATTCTTCATTGATGCTGCCGCCTTCACTGGTGGTGACGTTGCAGCGGTTGAAGCCGGAGGCGATTTGCTGGTCCACCGTGGCATTTGGCAAAAGGTCACCTGCAAGCTGCCAGATGGTGAACTGGTCGTAAGGCAGGTTGGTATTGAAGGCACGCACCACCCAGTCGCGGTAGGGCCACATGCTGCGTTCGTTGTCGAGGTGGAGGCCATGGGTGTCCGCGTAGCGCGCGGCATCCAGCCAGTAGCGGCCCATGTTTTCGCCGTAGCGTTCGGACTTTAGCAGTCGGGCGACGACTTTTTCATAGGCGTCAGGCGCTGTGTCGGAGATGAAGGCATCGATCTCGGCCAGTGTCGGCGGCAGGCCGGTCAGGTCGAGTGTGACGCGGCGTATGAGGCTTTCTTTGGAGGCTGTTGCGGAGGGGGACAATCCTTCCTTGGCCAGCCGGTTCTGGATAAAGGAATCGATGCCGTTCTGAACTGGTCCTTTTACAGCAGGCGGAGCTGCTTTGATGGGTGATTCAAAAGCCCAGTGCTTTTTGAACTCCGCGCCTTCCTTGATCCAGCGTTGCAGAATTTCGACCTGGGCGGGGGTGATGTGCTTGTTTGACTCGGGTGGTGGCATCACCTCGTTTTCGTCCTTGGTGAGGATGCGCTGGATGATGGAGCTCGCCTCGGGGTTGCCGGGCTTGATGGGAAACACGCCTTCGATGGCTTTGTAAGCGACTTCCGGGACATCGAGGCGCAAATCGGCTTTCCTTTTCTTGGCGTCCAAGCCGTGGCAGGCGAAGCAGTTGTCACTGAGAATGGGCCGGATGTCACGGTTGAAGTCGAGCTTCGTCGCCGCAGATGCGGTGGCGGACAGAGCAGCAGAAACGAAGAAGGCACGGAAAAGCATGGGGATGGTGTACGAAGCTCATCCCGCAAGGCTTTCCGGCTTCAGCGGCCAAAGAAATAGCCCGTCGCATGGAAAAACACCGGTGCGGCGAAGGCCAGTGAGTCCAGCCGATCCATGAAACCGCCATGGCCGGCGATGGCCCCGCCCCAGTCCTTCACACCTCGATCACGCTTGATTGCTGACATCACGAGTCCGCCGACGAAGCCCATGACCACGACCAGCGCCGCCATGACCGCTGCTTGCAATGGCGAAAAAGGCGTGGCCCACCACAGGGAGGCACCGAGGACTACGGTCGTCATTCCGCCGCCAATCAAACCTTCCCATGTTTTGCTGGGACTGACGGTGGGAGCGATCTTGTGTTTGCCGCAGATTTTGCCCCAGACGTATTGCATCACATCGCTCATTTCGACGACGGTGATGAACCAGAAAAGCAGCTTGGCTCTCTGATGTGGCCAGGCAGGAAGATCCAGCCAGAGGATCGCGGGTGCATAGCTGATGCAGTAAACGCAGATCATGAGACCCCATTGAATTTTAGCGGTGCGTTCCAGGAAGTTCTCGCAGTCGCCCGCTAGCACTGAGCGCATCGGTACAAACAGGAAGGCATAGACGGGGATCAGAATGAGAAACATGTTGTACCACTGTGTTGCCAGAAAGTAGTAGTGCAGCGGCGTGATGATGAAGAAGACCCAGAACAGCGTCCGGTGGTCTGCGGGTTTCGTCGGCGTGAGGGTGATGAACTCGCGCAGCGCCATGAAGGAGCTGAAGAAAAACATCACCGCCGTACCCACCGGTCCCACGGCCAGTGCTCCGGCAAACACGGCCACCATGCTCCACCATGCCTTGGTGCGTGCGTTCAGGTTTGCCACCGTAGCCCTGGCCGCATCGGATGAAGCCCGTTTTGCCAGCACCCAGCCGATGATTGAAGCGAAGACGAGAAGTCCCAGTGTGCCGCCGAGGAGGTAGAGAAGCGCAGGGTCGGAGAGAGGTTTCATGCCTGAGGTGAGATTGACCGCCATTCCGTTTCTTTTGCAAACTGCATTCACAAGCCGCGTTGTAGCGGGGATGAACCCGTGTGTTCAGATCCATATATGATGTCTCGTTGCTTTTTATTCCTATTTCTCCTGACTCTCACACTGTCTGCCGGAGAACCGATCACGCGCATCTATGAGAAGGTGGGGGATCGCGAGTTGAAGCTCAGCATCGTCAATCCGCCGGACTGGAAAAACAGCGATCAGCGGCCGGCGATGGTGTTTTTCCATGGCGGTGGCTGGGTGGGCGGAGGGCCGACACAGTTCACCCAGCACAGCGAGTATCTGGCCACGCGTGGCATGGTGTGCATCCAGGTGGAGTACCGGTTGATCAAAAAGGGCGATTCTGGCCCGCCCATTGAATGTGTGCATGATGCGAAATCGGCGATGCGCTGGGTGCGCAGTCATGCGGTGGAGCTGGGCATTGATCCCAATCGCATTGGTGCCGGCGGAGGCAGTGCGGGCGGCCATCTTGCGGCGTTTGTGGGCATGGTGGAAGGGCTGGATGACCCTCAGGACGATTTGAAAATCTCGCCGAAAGCGAATGCGCTGGCCTTGTTCAATCCCGTTTTCGACAACGGCCCGGAGCAGGGCTGGGGCTACGCCCGAGTGGGGGAGCGTTTCAAAGAATACTCTCCGGCGCACAACATCAGCGCGGATGATCCGCCTGCGATCATCTTCCTCGGGACGCAAGACAAACTGATCCCGGTGGTGGTCGTTGAGCGTTTTAAGGCAAACATGGAAAAAGCCAGCGTGCGCTGCGAGGCGATCTTTTATGAGGGGCAGGGGCATGGCTTTTTCAATCCCGGCAAGGGGGGCAAGATGCAGTTTTACTACGAGACTCTGATGGCCACTGATCGATTCCTTGCCTCGCTGGGGTGGTTGAAAGGCGAGCCCACGCTTGCAAAGCCCCCGGAGCTGTGATTTGGGCCGGCATATCAGGGCTCTTGCTCCGGACAGCCCCAATGGCATTGAGCAAAGTTCTTTCGTTGCAGGACCGTCATTGACAGCAGGGGGATTCCATCGCTAGACAGAGAAACCAGCCACCGCATGAACCTGCCGAACAAACTTACTCTCTCACGCCTGATCCTGACGGGCGTGTTTGTGGTGTGCTTTTACATCCCGTGGGCGAACACCATTTCGCTGGCATTGATCATTTTCGGGATTGCCTCGGCCACTGATTACTTTGACGGGAAGATCGCACGTGCTCGTGGCATTGTGACCAACTTTGGCAAACTGTTTGACCCGCTGGCTGACAAGATCCTGATCGCCGCAGCTTTTATCCTGCTGACCTCAGACAAGAACTTTCCCGAAGCGGCACGGATGCCGGCATGGATCACCATTGTGATTCTGGCGCGTGAGTTTTTTGTGACGGGGATCCGGCTGGTAGCTGCGGGGCAGGGCGCGGTGCTGTCTGCGGAAAAACTGGGGAAGCACAAGATGCTGTGGCAAATTCTGACGGTGATCTATTTCATGATGCGGCAGGCATCGGTCGAGCCGATTTTTGGCCTCACGCACCCGGCCTTTGCGGCGAATCCGGAAATGGAACGTATCGTGGCTTCGGCCCTCGTGTATTTCACCACACTGCTGACGCTGGTGTCTGGTTTCAGCTATTTCTGGAAGAACCGGCGTCTGTTTGACGATGCTTGATTTTTACTCCCCATCTCAATCCATGAATGCAGAACAACAACTCACCGCTCTCAGCCTCACACTTCCTTCTGCACCACCGCGCGGGGGTGTTTACAAGCCGGTGGTGATTGTCGGGAACATGGCCTACGTCTCAGGCCATGGGCCTTATCTTGGGGATGGGCAGTATTTGACCGGCCGGGTTGGCGCGGATCTCGATCTTGAAGCTGGCAAGGCCGCTGCGAAGCAGACGGGACTCGCACTGCTGGCTACCTTGAAAAGTGAACTGGGCAGCCTGGACCGCGTGAAACGTGTGGTGAAACTGCTCGGTATGGTCAACTGCACGTCGGACTTCGGCGATCATCCGAAGGTCATCAACGGGTGCAGCGAATTGTTCGGCCAGATCTGGGGCGAGGACTGCGGTATCGGCGCACGCAGCGCCGTGGGCATGGGTTCACTGCCTGGAAATATTGCCGTCGAGATCGAGGGTATCTTTGAGCTACAATAATACCCTGCGCGGTGGGCGGACTGAACCGGCTTCAGAACCAGCGTGATCCGAGGCCCAGTCCGTTGCCCCAGTTGAAGGGCTGGCCAAAACCGTAGCCGCCCCCCCATGGGCGATTCGTGGTGCTGTAGATGGACGAAGAACTGCGGTTGTAATACGGACTGCTGTACAGATCGTTAGAGTAGTATGGGTGCCGTTGATACGATATCGGGTAAATTGGGTGGCGGCAGGTTGAAGTGGTGTAGCGGGGGCTGCCAATGGAGTAGTACGGGCGGGCGGAGTAGTAGCGGGACCCGGTGTCCGTGCCACGGATCACGTAGTAGTAATGGTCGCGGTTGGAGCCCAGCACGCTGCTGGAAAGCGCGCCCAGAGGGCAGTCACCTGCCGCACTTTGATGTCTGAAGACGCCATGACCGATGGGCCTGCCTAAATCATCGTAGGCAAAGGCATGGTTGGGATACTGACAGGCTGTGAAAGTCAGCGAGAGGCCGACGAGAAGAACCACGAGTGAATGAAGAGGCAGCGTTTTCATGGCGAAGGGAGTGCAGGCATGAGTACCTGCACAAAGACCTCCAGACTGGCAACGACTAAACCTCCGCGCTTCAGGAGTATAATTCCGCGCAGATGGAGTGGCTCTGAATTTTATGGGTGAGGAGCCCTTAAAATCTTAAGCAATCTTAGAAGCCAATGATTTGGAAGGGAGAGCTATCCCTGATCTGCGTGTCTGGCGGGGAGCTCACGATCTTTTCAAATTGCTTGGCCCATTCACGAATGGCGAACTTGGCCTGACCCGTAGGAAACAGTTCCTGGGGGAAAAAGAAGAACAATGTTTTGGCCTCTTCTTTGTCGGCAAACTCGAAGAAGGACTTGCCGGTCTTGGGTTCGGTCAGGATGCCTTGAATGGCGATGGTGCCCCGAGAAGGCTTTCCAAGCAAACTGCCACCCACCATGGGCAACGTCACGAGATCCACGGCTTCTCGCACCACCAGTCCTGAGTAGGTGTTGGGTTCCCATTCGATGATGGAGAGCTTCAAGGTCATGGCCTCTTTGGAAGGCTCGTCCACGACGGCAAACCGGGATTTTTTGTTCGATTTGAAGGCACTGACAAATTTGTCATGCGTGTAGGTCAGCAGGCCCTTTATCTTGGTTTCACGCCGCTTGTTGCTGAACTCCATCTGGGTGAACTTCTGCAGCATGGGGCGCAATTCGTCCGAGACCACCGGGGCGATGTAGATCGACTTCACCTGCTCAGCGGCCTTCAGAACTTTCTTGTCGGTGCTCCACCAGTTGCCGATGAAGGGCGACCTTTTACGGTTTTCCTTCAGCTCGCTGGCATGGGGGAGGAAGTTCGTGGGTTTGACATTGACGGCTGCGACCACGCTTTTGGCGGTGCGGCAAGAGATCATCATCCAAGGGATGATCAGGAAGATGGAGGCACGGATCAGTATCATGGGGCGGTATTTTGATACGTCTGAGGACTGGGGATGGCAAATATTTCATCTAATCTCCCCCAACACAAACTTCCGCGCACTATTTGCGCCGGCCATGGGGGGGTGTTAGCTTTCCCGTCTGGTCATTCGGTGTACCGGCAATTCCGCCGTGCCCCGCCTGATTCTTCCCTCCTCCTTTATGGCATGGCTTTCCTCTCTCGGTTTCATCGGTGAAATTCTCCGTTTTATCATCCTCATTCTGGAGGTGATTCTCGTGTTCAACCTCATGATCGTGGTGCACGAGTGGGGCCATTTCCTGGCGGCACGCTGGCGCGGGCTTAAGGTGGAAAAGTTCTACATCTGGTTTGGCAAGCCGCTTTGGAAGAAGACCATCAATGGCGTCGAATACGGCCTCGGCAGCATTCCAGCGGGCGGTTTTGTAGCCCTGCCGCAAATGGCCCCCATGGGTGGGCTTGAAGGTGAGGTGAACCAGGAAGGGCTGCCGCCGATCACGCCGCTGGACAAAGCGATTGTTGCTTTTGCCGGGCCGTTGTTCAGTTTCATGCTCGCGTGTCTGTTTGCTGTTGCCGTGTGGGTTGTGGGAAAGCCGGAGAGTGAGTCGCACACCACCTCCGTCGTAGGCTACGTTGCCAAAGACAGTCCTGCGCAAAAAGCGGGCATTCTTTCCGGTGACAAAATCCTTAAGGTGGATGGTCAGGTGGTGAAACGCTTCGAAGGTCTGGTGGACAGTGTGCGCTGGGGCGTGGTGGCCAGCGAAGGTGACACGATCGCCTTTGAGGTGGAGCGTCCGGGACAGGGGGTGCTGAAATTTACCGTGGATCCCAAGGCCTGGCCCAGCAGCGATAAAAAGGCTGAGCCGGTTTCCTGGTGGCGTTCTATCTTCAAACGGCCCGAACTTCGTTCCGTCGGTCTTGAAGGCCAGATGACCCCCATGGTGGGAGGCGTGGCCAAAAACAGTCCTGCTGATGATGCGGGAATCAAAGCGAATGACATGGTGCTGCGTGCCGACGGCAAACCGCTGCGCAGCATGGGAGACCTTGCTGATTACATCAAAGCCACACCAGGCAAGACCATCGTGCTGGACATCGAGCGGTCGGGCAAGGTCATTCAGCTTCCCGTGCTGCCGCGTGTGCCTGACAAGAACAATCTCAAAGAGGTGACGGATGACCATCAGGAATACCCGATGGTGGGCATCGCCTGGGATGTGGAAGGCAAACGAATTCCCAGCGTCATCACGCCGTGGGAACAGATCAGCGATGCTGTGAGGCACATGGGCAATCTGGTGTCCAAACTGGTTTCTCCGAAGTCCGATCTCAGCCCGGCGCACATGAGCGGCCCGGTCGGGGTGGGCCGCCTGTATTACAAGCTGTTCGAGCACCCGGACGGCTGGCGTCTGGTGCTTTGGTTCAGCGTCGTGTTCAACATCAATCTGGCCATCCTCAACATGATGCCTTTCCCAGTGCTCGACGGCGGACACATCACCATGGCCGTTGCCGAGGCGATCCGCCGCAAGCCTGCGCAGGGCAAGATTCTCGAATACGTGCAAACCGCCTGTGCCCTGATGCTGTTCGGCTTTATCATTTTTGTCACCCTCAAGGACACGGGGGATTTCTTTGGCGGAGGAGCCAAAGAAGGCAAGGTTTTGAAAATCGAGTGGCTCTCCAAAGAGCAGCGTGCGGCCGGAGGCGCGTAATTTCCGCCGCTTATGCGCGTCCTCATCCTCGTTGAGAACCTTCCCGTTCCCTTCGACCGGCGAGTGTGGCAGGAAGCCTGTGCCCTGCGAGATGCGGGGCAGGAGGTCACGGTCATCTGTCCGCAGATGCGGGGCTACACACAGCCGGAGGAAGTGCTCGAAGGCATCCAAATTTTCCGCCACTGGATCAGCGGTGAGGCCGGATCGCTGGGCGGGTTCATCGCTGAGTATGCTTCGGCTTTGTGGGGGGAGTTTTGGTGTGCTGTCAAAGCTTGGCGGCGTGGCGGCTTCGACGTCATTCACCTCTGCAATCCGCCGGATCTGCTGTTTCTCGTGGCTCTGCCGTTCAAGCTGTTTGGCGGCGTGAAGGTCATTTTTGATGTGCACGATCTCTGGCCCGAGATGTTTGAGGCGAAGTTCGGCAGGCGTGGGCTAATGTACTGGGCGGTGCGTTTGGCGGAGCGTTGCACGCTAGCGCTGGCGGACTTCGTGATCGCCACCAATCAGAGCGTGCTGAGCGCGGTCAAACAGCGTGGGAAGCTGCATGAAGACCGTGCTTTTGTGGTGCGAACCGCCCCGAGCTGCATGAACACTGCTGCTCAGTCGGACGAAACGTTGCGTGCCGGGAAGCGGTATCTGGTGGGTTATATTGGGGTCATGGGAAGTGCGGATGGAGTGGATTACCTCGTGCGTGCCGCCGATCACATCGTCAAAACCCGCCAGCGCTCCGATGTTCAGTTTCTGCTCATGGGCTCTGGGCCGGAGCATGCCGATCTGCTCGAATTGCGTGACCGGCTTGGCCTGCAGGATTGCTTAAGCATGCCGGGACGAGTCAGCGATGAGTTTCTTTGCTGTGCGCTGAGAACCATGGACCTCGGCGTCGCCTGTGACCCCATCAACGCCTACAACGACCACTGTACCATGAACAAGGTGCTGGAATACATGGCCTTCGCCAAACCGATGGTCATGTTTGGCACCGTCGAGGGGCGTTTTTCAGCGGGTGAGAGTGCTGTTTACGTCATGGAAAACTCTGCGGAAAAACTGGGAGATGCCATTATTGCGCTCCTTGATGATGAGGCTCGCCGTCAAGCACTGGGGGCTGCCGGGCATGCACGACTGACCCATGAGTTGAACTGGGAGCGCAGCGTGGGGCAGTTGCTGGCGGCATATCAGACGGCGTGAGGGGATTTCTAGTGATTATTTTAATCTGTGGAGTCTAGGGTCTTGCTAAAGCGACTCCATGTTCTTAAATCATTGGTATGCAGCAGGCGAATGACCATGTGGGGGATGCCGTTCATTTTGAACCTTTTATCCCGCCATCAACGGATGAACTGGATGTTTTGATTCCAGGCTACAAGTTCGTCCAGTTTATCGAGCGAGGTGGCATGGGCGCGGTTTACAAGGCGGTGCAGAAGAGCCTGAATCGCTCGGTGGCGGTGAAACTGCTGCCGCAGGTGCATCGGAACAAGGAGAGCTTTGCCGAACGCTTCAAGCGCGAGGCCCAGGCACTCGCGCTGTTGAATCATCCGCACATCATCGCCGTGCATGACTTTGGTGAGACTCCCGACGGCCAGATGTATTACGTCATGGAGTTCGTCTCCGGCATGGATTTGCAGCAACTGCTCAAGCGTGATCCGCCCGAGCCCAGGCAGATCCTGAAGATCATTACCCAGGTCTGTGAAGCGTTGCAGTTTGCCCACGAGCACGGCATTGTGCATCGCGACATCAAGCCCGCGAACATTCTCATCGACGAGCGCGGCAATGTAAAAGTTGCGGACTTTGGCCTGGCGAAGGTCGTGGGCCCGCAATCGGTCAATTACACAGCGACAGGCATGACGCTGGGCACGCCCGACTACATTGCGCCTGAGGCGCTCGATCAAAGCAAGAATATCGACCATCGTGCGGACATCTACTCGCTCGGAGTGATGATTTATGAACTCTTCACCGGGCATGTGCCGAAAGGCATGTGGGAGCCGCCTTCGATACGATCTGGCGCGGACAAGGGCATCGATGCGGTTGTTAGCAAGGCGATGCAAAACAACCCGGAGAAACGCTACCAGCAAGTTCGTGACATGACGCAGGTGCTGGAGAAGCTCTTTAAAAATAGCGACAATTGGAAGAATTTTCGCAGACCGTCTCCAAGCTTTGCAGAAACGGCGGGGAAAAAAGAGAGGCCTGTTCCCACTGGCGCAGAGACGATTAAAATCCGACAGAATGATGGGGCGGGCAGGCACTGGCTGCCCTGGGTGGCGGCGGTGCTGGTGCTGCTAGGGGCCGGTTTTGCCGCAGCGTGGCAGGGAGGGTGGCTGACTGCCGAGAAGAGGGTCGATTCGACTTCCCCTCAAGCCGAACCGCCTGTCCGACCTGTCAGCCTGCCGGCTGCACCAGAACAGATGAAGCTGGCGGAGTGGGTCTTTGCGCATGACGGCTTTTTGAATGTAAAGACCGCTGCAAACTCGGAAGAGCGGATGGGCGGAAGCGCTGACATTTTGACCACGAGTGACCTGCCTCCGGAGCCATTCACCATTTGGCGGGCATCTTTTACCAATGCCCCCATCAAGGCGGCAGCTGATTTGGAGGAACTGGCCAAGCTCGCCCACGAAGCAGGAACAGTGTCAAACCTTTGCTTGCATCGAATGGATGTGCCGGTGCCGGCGCTTGCATGTCTCGCGTCCATTCCGACGCTCAAAAGCCTCGATCTTTCCTCGACCTCCCTAATTACGGATGACGCAGTCGAACACCTGGCCGCCTGCAGATCTCTCCACACCCTGCGTGTCAGCAGAGCCCGCCTGCCAGCAGGAAGCGCGCTGACGGACAAACTGGGTCTCCTGCTGCCCGGATGCAGAATCATAGGCTCCGAATAGCGCCCCCCTTGAAAAACATGAACAAGCCTACCAACAGCTCCACTAAAACCCGCACAGCAAAAACCGAACGTCCGCAGAACAGGTCCGTCTCCTTGAGGGCGCGGAAAATAAATGCGCCGAGTACGAAACCAAAGCCGGTGTCCAAGAGGGCTGCTGCCACACCTTCTAATCCCATCATGGCAGTCATGTCCAGTGGCGTGCCCACTGCTTCAGCCCGGCCCGCCATGAAGCCGTTGGTGGTCCAGACAACTGTCTGGCCGGTGAACCAGGGCCGTTCACTCAAACCGCGTCTGCTATGGATTGGGGATGTTTTGGTTCCCACGGGTTTCGCTACGGTCACCCATGCGGTGCTGGAGCGTCTGCATCATGACTGGGAGGTCATCGTGTCAGGTGTCAATTACGATGGTTCAGCGCATCAGCTGCCGTACCAAGTGATACCTGCGTGGCAGGGCGGTGACATGTGGGGCATGAACCGGTTCCAGGATCTTTGCGCTGAGTTTGATCCTGCTGCGGTTGTCATCAACAACGACTGGTGGAACGTCGCGCAATTCGCCAAGATCGCGCCCGTCGGCGTTCCGATCATCGGCTACATGCCAGTGGATGGCGGAAATCTCGACCCTGAGGCGATGGCTGAACTCAACAAACTGCACGCGGCCGTTTGGTACACCCGCTTTGGACATCAAGCAGCCTGTGCGGCGGGATTTACCGGAGGGGCGCACATTATTCCACATGGCATCGACACGGAGGTGTTTGAGCCAGCGGACCGTCATGAGGCACGGCGGCTCCTGGGGCTGAAGGTACCCTCAAACGCCTTCATCGTTGGCAACGTCAACCGCAACCAGCCGCGCAAACGACTTGATCTCACGATCCAGATTTTTGCCGCCTGGGTCAAACAGCACAACATCACCAACGCGCACCTGCTGCTGCACTGCGCGCATAAGGACACGGGCTGGGATCTGCGCAGAGTGGCTGCCTGCTATGGTGTCGCCGACCGTTTGATCCTCACCGGTGCCGAAGACATTCGCGATCTGCAGGACAGCAGCATGCTGAAATTCATTTACAACTGCCTGGACGTGCAGATGACCACCACGCTGGGCGAAGGCTGGGGCCTTACTACCATGGAAGGCATGGCCTGCGGCATTCCGCAGATCGTGCCCGATTCATCTGCGCTGGGTGAGTGGGCGACACCTGCGGTTAAAATTCCATGTTCCCGCACGCTCATTCATCCCGAGATCAACACCATCGGGGCTCTTGTTGATGAAGCGCCGTTCGTGGCCGCGTTGCAGGCGCTTTATCAGAGCAAAGCTGCGCGCAGCCGACTTTCCGAGCAAGGGCTGGCGCATGTGCGTGGTGAAACCTTTCGCTGGGAGAACGTGGCACGGCAGTTTCAGGCGCTGCTGGCCTCCATCCCGCGCAAGACGAAGCGACGTCTCAAAAACCAGACTGCGAAGCATGTCACTCGGAGCTGAATCCGGCGTGAGGGAGGCAGAGCACAGCGCATCCAGTCTATGAAAATCGCTTTCGTTGGTGCATCGGGTTACGGCAACGTCGGTGATGACACCTATCCGCTGGTGTTTGCGCAGCAGCTGCCGGAACACGAGCTGGTGATCTACAATTCCGATCTTCCCGCCTCCCTGCCTGAAGATCTCGACATGCTTGTCATGGGTGGAGGCGGAATTGTGTACAACAATCCGCAGGAAGGTGAGCCGGCAATGGAGTCTCCACATTTCCGCTGCATGAAATTCTACATGGATGCGGCGATCCAGCGTCGCATCCCGTGGGGCTTTCTCTCCTGTGGCCTGCAGTTTCAAAGCAAACGTGAGGCTGATTATGCCGCCGTCATGCAACCATGGGTCTCTTATTTGCAGCAGGCGCATTTCATCACCCTCCGTTCACCCCGTTGTGTGTGCATTGTCCGGGAGATTAGCGGACGCGAGGATGTGTTTTTTGCCCCCGATGCCGCTTACCTGTACAAGCCTGAAGTTGAAACGTCCGTGGAATCCATGCGGTCAATCACACTCGTGCCTGCTGGTTTTATCAATCCACGTAATGCGCTGATAAATCAATATCTGCGTCAGTTTGCCGCCAGTGGCATGTCGGTGACCTGGCTGGGGATGGGAGCACCGGTGGATGACCACTTATTGCTTGCTGAAGCCGCGGAACTTTTCCCTCAGGCGCAGATCATTGCCGCTCCCGGACCAAGGGTGGCATTTGAGACCATCGCAAGGTCACGCTTTGTCATCACCGGCCGCTATCATGGGATGGTCTATGCCCGCACGAGCCGTGTGCCGTTTATCACGCCGGTGGACACGACCTACAAAATTCGCATGGAAAAACTGGATGAGGACATCAGCGCCGCATCGACGCATTTCGAGGTGCTGCGCCGATTTATTCCCCGGTGAGATCACCAGCGCTGCAGAAACTCCGACAGCTCTGCTGCATGCGCATCCGGGTATTCACGTCCCAGAGTATTGTCGCGGTTCATGCCGAAGGCATAGGGGGTGGGTCGTGTCGCATCGTGGTGTTTCTCAGGGTAAAACACCGCCACAGGCTTGTTCTCAAGCCAGGCCGCCTGCTGCAGGCTGGACCAGCTTCCAACATAGGCGCGGCTGCTCTTTATGAGATTCAGAGTTGCAGGCACCGTCAGACTGTCGAGCACCTTGATGTTGCCACCCTCGAGCGCCCGTGCGTCCTCCACGGCATGAATCGTTTTTCCCTTCAGGTCGGGACGGACATAGCTGCGCGTGACCACAAACACCTGGCAGGGCAGCTGGCGCAGCACCTGCACCGTCTTTTCAATCAAATCCGGCGGGAGCGAACGGTGGGATGCATTGCCGGCGAAGGGTTGAAAGACAATGTGTCCTACCGAAGCGATATCATCTGGCGCGTCGAACACCGGCACATGTCCGTTTGCCGAGCCTCGTACGAGCTGCGCATAATCCACACCTGAAAAGTCACACAATGCACGGTTGATGTCTGGTCCGCGCAGGCCGGCGTTGAGGAACTCCTCATATTTGTGCGCGAGATCGTAGAGGATGAAGTTTTTCGCGTTGCGATGGTGGCGAAAGATCTCGATCGAGAACGGATTGTGCGAAGCCACGATGACGGGAACTGGCTGCGTGGTTTCACTCAGTGCACGATAGCCGGCATTCTGATAGCAAACACGGATGACATCGCCGAGGCCGGCGCAAAAAAGGGTGGCAGACATTTGTGAAGCAATGGTGCGGGTGCTGACGTTGACAAGGCTCTTCTTATTCTAAGCCGTCATGAAGATACTCGCCTCGCTGCTTCTATTCTCTCTTTCCGCCCAGGCCGCTGTCACGTTGCCTGCGGTTTTCTCCGATCACATGGTGCTGCAAAGCGGCAAGCCGGTGCCGGTCTGGGGCACGGCGGATGCGAACTCTGAAGTCATCGTTGCCTTCGGGGGGCAGAAAAAGACCGCCAAGGTGGACGCGAACGGCCGGTGGTCGCTGAAGCTTGATGCGCTGACGGCGACTGCTGAGCCGCAGACGCTGACGATTGGCGACAAGACGATCAATGACGTGCTGGTCGGCGAAGTGTGGCTGGGCTCGGGGCAGTCCAACATGGCGATGAGCGTGCAGAGCGCCCAAGACTATGGCGCCAGCCAGGCGGCGGCGAATGTGCCACTGATCCGCATGTTTACGGAGGGCAGCGCAGCTAAGGCCACGGCGCAGTCACAGGGCAAGGGTGCTTGGGTTATTTGCTCACCTGAGACGGTGGGGCGTTTTTCCGCCACGGCGTACTTCTTTGGCCGCAACGTCTATGATGTGCTCAAGCAGCCGGTCGGGCTCATCAATTCCTCCGTGGGCGGCACGCCGATCGAGTCCTGGATCAGTCCTGAGGCCCAGAAGGCTAGCGCGGAACTGAAGCCTTTCTTTGAGGCGCTGAAGCAGGATGATGCAGCCTTTGATGAAGCCAAGGTGAAGGCTGTTTACGAGCGTCATGTGGCCAAATGGGCCGAGGAGGTGAAGAAGGCGAAGGCGGAGGGAAAGCAAGCGCCGCGCAAGCCGCGTGATCCGATCGAAACCCGCAAGCGCAAAGGGAATGTGGGCGGTCTTTTTAATGGCAAGATTTCGCCGCTCATCCCTTATGCGATTCGCGGTGCGATCTGGTATCAGGGCGAAGCGAATACCCACGGCCCCAAACCGCCGTTTTACCAGGCTCAGCTCACGCTGCTGGCCAAGGACTGGCGCACACGCTGGGACGACGAGTTTCCTTTTGCCTGGGTGCAGCTGCCGAATTTCAGTCGTGAAGGCGAAGGCTGGCAGGAGGTGCGCGAGCAGATGCGCAACGCGCTGAGCACGATTCCGAACAGTGGCATGGCCATCACGCTCGATATTGGTGAGGCGAAAAACATTCATCCGGCCAACAAACAGGAAGTGGGTCGCCGCCTTGCGCAATGGGCGCTGGGGGCGGTGTATCACAAGGATGTTGCTGATACTTCCGGGCCGCTGATTGACACGGCCACGGTGAAGGGCACCGCATTCGTGCTCACTTTCAAACATGCCAAGGGGCTGAACGCGAAAGGTGATCTCACCGGGTTTGAAATCGCCGGAGCGGACGGCCAGTGGCAGCCTGCTTACGCGAAGATCGAAGGCGAGACAATCCTTGTCTCATGCAAAGCGGTCGCTGAGCCGAGGCAGGTGCGTTATGCGTGGTTGGACAATCCCGTAGCCACGCTTTTCAACGGTGCGGGCATGCCGGCTTCGCCGTTTCGGAAGTGAGGAGTGGATGATGATCCCTGCGGCGGCGGAACACCACTTCCGCGCCCCGCAGGGACTTGATCCAACCTAATTCAGATCAAAATTTGAGGCTTCCTCCGACATAGAAATTGCGGCCAATGGCCGGGATGATGCCGCTCGTGGTCACGAGTGAATAGTATTGCCTGTCAAAGACGTTGTTCATGCCGCCAAGAACCGAGAAGTTCTTGGTGATGGGGATTTCGCCGGTAAGATCCCAAGTGGTGTAGGCGGGGATATCGAAACGGCCATCAGCATTGTCGGTGCCATTGTGGCGGGCCATCAAGGTGCCGAGGAAGGCGATCTTCAGGCCACTCTTGCGTTTGTAGATCGCACCGGTGCGGATCATATAGGGTGGAGCATACTGCGGAGTTCCGCCGTTGTTGACGCCGCCAGAGAGACGAGCTTCGAGCAGAGAGATGTTGCCATAGAGATTGAGGGCACCGAGGCGCTCACCACGTTGCGTGCCATTGAGAGCGTCGAGGCCACCGATGACATCAAACTGCACGGCACCGTCCCAACCGTAGTTGATGCTGCGGCCTACGCTCTGGATGTTGACACCTGCGGTGCCGAGTTTGTCGTCGAGGTCGATTAGGAAGAATGAGCTGTCATAGGTGAACCAAGGCCGGGGATTGCCGCGGATGCCGATCTCGTAGCTCCAGCCCTGCGAAGGTGCGACATCGCTGGCGGTGCCGCCTGCCGCTGGAATGAGCGACTGGCCGAAGGTGGTGGCGCGATAGCTTTGCGAGACATTGGCATAGACGGCGGTCTCGTTGCCGAGATCATAGGAAAGGCCGAGGCCGAAGAGTGGCTGCTTGTCGAATTTGCTGTTGTCTCTTTGCGTTGTGGTGACACCGATGTTTCTCACCGTCACGTTCTGATTGATTAGCTCCATGCGGAAGCCGGGTGTGATGGTGAGGCGCCCGAAAGTAAATTTGTTCTCCATGAAGAAGGAGCCGTAGATGACATCGCGCTGCGCATCGGTGGTCACGGTGCCGATGTCGTCAGTGGGTGAGGTGCCATTGGCGGTGGTCAGTGGCGAGTGGCACATGTAAAACTGCATGCCGGCGGCAAGCGAGTGGCTGCCGCCCCACAGTTCGTAGTCGTGGCGGATGCGCGGTTCGATGCCCGCGTTGTAAAACTGCTGCTGCGCGATGCTGTTGGTGAGGGCGGTAACGGTACCGAAGCCACCGGTCTGCCGACGGCTCCAGCGATCATAGGCTCCGGCCCATGCTTTGACGCTCAGTTCTGTCTGGCTGGAGAATTTGTGCTGCAACTCGGCGCTGGCCACGTAGCGGGTCAGGTTGAAGCGATCAAACTGGCGGACGGCTTGATTGCGATCCGCGTTATATGCGGTCGCCGTCAGTCCGCCGGGCTCGCCATGCCGATCCGAACCAGCGTCGAGGGAAAAGATCCAGCGTGTGTCGGTGGCCTGCTGGTAGATGAGCTTCAGGCGGCCGGCGATGACTTCGAAGTCATTGTTCGCGCTGCGGAAGCCATCACCCGAGCGATAATTAAACCAGCCGAGCCAGCTCCATTTTCCAGACGCTCCTTCGATGGAGTTGAAGGTGGAGTAAAGATTGTTGCTGCCAAAGATGTGCTTCGACTGCATGCCGAAAAGCCGATCGGTGCGCGGCATGAGCGAGACGTAATTGATGGCACCGGCAGGCTGCGGCCCGTAGAGAAGTGAGGCACCACCGCGGACGAAGTCGATGCGTTGCGTGGACTCCAGTGGCGGCATCCAATACGATTCGGGATAGCCCTGCGGGTCGGCGGCAATGGGAATGCCGTCTTGAAGCACCATCATGAACTGCGCGCGGTCGGGGGAGCCGATGCCCCGGTAGCCGTAACTTACCAGCGGAGTGCTTTCTTCAGTGGTCAGCAAGCCGGGGGTCATCGCAAAGGCTTGGCTGTAGTTGTTGGTCTGCACCTCTGGAAGCGCTTGCAGGTTCAACGAGGTTGCTTTCTTGCCTGCATAGATCTTGGTGCCTTCGACCGGAGGCAGGTAGGGAATTTTGACCTGAGGTTCCTCTGGAGCTTCTGCGGTGATGACGACGGCTGGCAGCTCGGTGGCGATATCTGACTTCGGTTTACTTGCTGGATTGCTCACGCTTTGGGATCGAGCATGGGAAGCTATGGCAAGGAAAAGAAGGGCAGCAGCAGCCAGCGCGGGACCAGCGGTGCGGGGAAAACTCGAAGGGGTAATTGGCTTCATGAAAGATTGATATTGAGATTCTGTCGCATCAGCGAGGATAGTGAAGCGGATGAATAAACGCGCAAGTATTTTCTGCGACTGAGTCGCAATTGCAAATTGACAGCCATTTCTTGCGTTTCATTCTCCAATCCCCGCCCCTGTCTTGTGGCATGACTTCATCCGTGATAAACACGCAGCCCACTATGGGCTACGACCTCTCCAGAAGTCCCGCCATGTCTGGTTCTTCGAGCATCGTCGGGTTGCGACGTGGTGGCAGCCTCGTCCGAGCGCTCATCACGCTTTCATAGATCGTGGGCATCACTGGGAGCTTTCTGACCGTGGGTGTGTCATCGGCATGTTTGCTGACTATCTGCCGCCGATTCATTTGAAGACGCTCGAAGAACTCGATGATGCAATTGAGTTGCCGATGGTGGAGACATCCATGGCCTCATGAGCCGCCACCAATTGACAGCGCCTTGAAGGGGACGGTGCTGGTTTAAAGCTCATCAATCTCGAAGCGGCGGCCGCACTGTTGAAAAGCGAGAGTCGCAACGGCTGAAAAAATGTAGGACTTGGTTAAAGCACGAAAAATCAATGCGAGGGCAGAACACCACTTCCGCGCCCCGCAGGGTCTCAGTCCAACACAAGAATCAGAAGCTTATCCTGCCGCCGATGTGGGAGTTGTGGCGGCCCGTTTGGGCGATGCCTCAGAACGTGAAACGCAATCCTGCGTAGAAATTACGCCCCCAAGAAGGGTCCACCCCGTTGGCACGGATGCGGCTGTAGTAATCCTCATTGAACACGTTGTTCAAACCGGCGAGCAGGGTGACGTTGTCCCGCCACAGCTTGGTCTCAACAGTGATGTCCGTGACGTTGTAGGCTGGGATTTTGAAATTCTGAGTGTTGTTGTCGTTGGCAAAGTGCTCGCTGACGTAGGTGTGCATCAGGGAGACCTTGACACGGTCCTTCCAACGATAAGTGAGCCCTAGACGCAGCAGGTGCTCCGGGGCATATTGTGGTGCGAAACCAAGGTTGGGGCCGCTGATGAACTCAGCATTCAGCCACTCATAGGCAACGTGGAAAGCGAGATTTCCATAGCGTTTGACGGCTGCTTCTCCGCCAAAGATTCCGATCAAATCCACCTCGGTGGCAAGGTCGATGCCCACATTGCGCGAGCGCCCGGTGTTCTGAACGGTGGTGATGCCGCCAGCGGTCGTCTGCCCGAAGCGGTTGTCATAATCAATGTAAAAAACGCTCGTGTCCCAGTTGAAAAAGGCCGTGGGCTTGCCGCGGTAGCCAAGCTCATAAGTAAGTGTGCTTCCAGGTTCCAAATCCGTGTTAGCCACGTTGTTGTCGATTGGCAGGGTGTCGGCGTAAGTGGCGGGTTTGTAGCCCTGCGAGAAGTTGAGATATAGAGCGCTGTCTGCAGCGAGATCATACGCAATGCCGAGTGCTAGGAGTGGCACATGGACAGTGTTTTCTTGGTTACGCGTTGCGAGTGGGGCGAGAGTTGTACTGTTGAGCCGGACATGGTCCTCGATGCTCTGGCTGATGGTTTCGAAGCGGAAGCCGGGCACGATGCTGAGTCGACCAAATTTAAACTGGTTTTCGACAAAGAATGCCACGTAGTTCGTGGCGCGGGTGATGTCGTTGAACGCAGTGCCGCTGGTGGCATTGGGCGAGGTTCCTAGCGAGTTTTGCAGAGGTGCGTGCGTCCGCCCGGCTGTGATGCCTGCGGCTAAATGATGTTCTCGACCCCAGGCTTCCCACTCATGGCTGAAACGCAGGTCGGTTCCCAGCGTATAGTAACGGTGCTCAGTAATGGTATTGGTATTGGCAGCCGCTCCTGTGGGGGCCGTTCCAAAACCAGTGCCGCGCTGGCGGTAGCTCGTGCGGTTCGAGTAACCACCAAAGATCTTCCAGATCATTGATGTATCCTCGTTGAAGTCGCGCTCCAGGGAAAGTGTCGCGAAATAGCGCTCCACCAAAACACGATCAAATACTAGTTGGGACTGGTTTCGGTTGTCGTTGTAGAGCAATGCATTCGGTCCCGGTGTGAAAGTAAGTCCGCCGGGCTCGCCTGCGTTGGATTTGTAGAAGTCAAAGTCAAGCAGCCAGCGGGTATCAGTCTTCAAGTCCAGCCCGAGAAGGACGTTTCCAGCACTCAGATCGAAATCGCTATTCACCGCGCGGAAACTGTCGCCTTGGCGGTGGTTGTAGTTCACCAGGTAGCTGAGGCGCCCAATGGTGCCGTCCACTGAGGTGAAGTGGTTCCACAGACTGTCGGATCCCACCACATTCTGGGTGAAAAATGAAAAGGGACGGTCCAGCCTTGGACGATGCATAACGTAGTTTAGCGAGCCGCCAGGTTGAGGTCCGTAAAGGAGGGAGGAACCTCCACGCACATACTCCAACCGGTCAACCGCCTCCAATTGCGGTGCATAATAGACCGTTGGATAGCCGAACATGTCGAGCACAAAGGGAACGCCGTTTCTGAGTACGAGCAGATTTTGCGTCTCGTGCGGGTCTCCGATACCTCGGCTTCCCAGGGAAAGGAGCGAATTATTAGACAACTCACTGGTCAGCAGGCCAGGTGTCTTGATCAAGGCTTGCCGGTAGTTGTCACTTTGGATTTGTGGCAGGGTGTCGAAGTCGATTACGGAGGTCTTCTTTGCTGCGAATATTTTCCCTTCCATCACATCTGGCAGGAAGGGGCCTTGCACCAGCGAATTGGAGAAAGCCTCGGCATTGATCACGATCTCGGCAAGTTCCTCTGATTCAGCAGATGTTTCGGCTGATGCTGCCGCGATTTTTGTCTGTGCGTGAGAGCCAATTGCAAGGGCAAAGAATGAGCCTAGAGCGATGGCAAAACGTTGGAGGTTCGTGAGCAAGGTCGGTTTCATGCTAGGTTGAAAAGCGTATGATACTGAGATTCTGTCGCAGTAGCGCGGATGGTGAAGCGGATGAATGAACGCACAAGTATTTTCTGCGACTGAGTCGCAATTGCAAATTGACAGCCATTTCTTGCGTTTCATTCTCCAATCCACGCCCCTGTCTTGTGACATGACTTCATCCGTGATAAACACACTGCCCACTATGGGCTACGACCTCTCCAGAACTCCCGCCATGTCTGGTTCTTCCAGCATCGTTGGGGTGCGTCGTGGTGGCAGCCTCGTCCGAGCGCTCATCACGCTTTCATGGATCGTGGGCATCACTGGGAGTTTTCTGACCGTGGGTGTCATCGGCATGTTTGCTGACGATCTGCCGCCGATTCATTTGAAGACGCTCGAAGACCTCGATGATGCAATTGAGTTGCCGATGGTGGAGACATCCATGGCCGAACTGATGTCGATGGAAGCCAGTGCAGACCAGCCTGCCGAAACCGAGCCGATGCTGCCGGTTGAGATTCCTGAGGCGATTGAGACACCGCCTGAGAATCTTGATCTGCCGGAGATTGCCGAAGCGATGACGATGGAGGACATTTTTGCCGTTCCCACCGCGCCGAAGATCGAGGATGCATTGCGTCCCATTGATCCAGTGAAACGTCAGACACCCCCAGCCCCATCGCGGCCGCGGAGTACTCCCGTGGCCAGCAGTGGGGGAACACGTTCCAACACCACGCAGGCAGGGGCAGCAGGTGGCAGAGGCACCGCAGGCAGCGGCGGCAAAGGCAAATTTCCCCAGCCCTCCTATCCGAGCTTTGCGCGCAGTGCAGGCATGCAGGGCACCGTGCGTCTGAGCATCAGCGTGGGCCCTTCGGGTGCGGTCGATGGCGTCAGTGTCATTGGCAGCACCGGCTTCAGTGCATTGGATGAATATGCAGCTTCCCATGTGCGCCGGAACTGGCGCTGGCCTGCGGGAGCGCCGCATCGCTACACCCTGCCGCTGACTTTCCGCCTGCGCTGAGGCCATTCCCATCTTTGATTATCCCCATGCCCATTCTCGCCAACGTCGTCGTCGATCTCTTTCACAAGGGCGGTCCCATCATGTATCCCATCGCAGTGGTCACGGTCGTGGCTGTCTGCATCTTCGTGGAGCGTGTGTTTTGGTGGGTGCGCTTTGCCACGAAGCGCTCCACAAAACAGCTCGATGAAGTCTATGAGAAGCTGGAGGCCGGGGACCTTGCCCAGGCCATTGTACTTTCGGCAAAATCCAGTGACCCGGTGGTGCGCATGATTCATCACGGGCTCAATCACCGCCATACCAGCATGCAGGGTGCGCTTGAAGTGGCCGCTGGGCAGGAACTGCGCGATGCTGGCCGCTACCTCAGCGCGATGGACACCATCGTCACCCTGGCACCGCTGCTTGGTTTGCTGGGTACTGTGACCGGCATCATGGGCAGCTTCACCAGCATCGGCAGCAGCGAGCTTGCCGTCGAAAAAGTCACGGGTGGCATCGGTGAAGCCCTCATTGCCACAGCCGCGGGTCTCGGCATTGCCATCGGCACACTGGTGCCGATGAACTACTTCCATGCCCGTCTTGCCGCTCTGAAGTTCGATCTCGAAGCTGCGGCGAACAATGTGTTGATTCTCGCTGCGCAGCACGGGTTTGACAAAGTCACTCCGAAGGCCTGATCCCACCGTGAAACTTCATTCGCCATTGCCCGAACGAAAGACGCGGCTGGAAATCATCCCGCTCATTGACGTGATGTTTTTCCTGCTGGCCTCCTTCATGATGGTCAGCCTCACGATGTCCAAGCAGCAGACCATCAAGGTCAACCTGCCTGTCGCCTCCTCCGCGCAGTCCGACTTTAAACCGGACATGATCAACCTCGCAGTGAACGCCACGGGGGATGTGTTTTTCGACAAGGGTGCCGTCTCTCTGCCTGAGTTGGAGCGCAAACTCGGCGAACGCTTCGGCAAAGATCCCGCCACGCCTGTGTACATCAGCGCCGATGTGAATACGCGCTACTCCGACCTCGTGAAAGTGCTCGATGGCGCCAAGCGCGTCGGCTTCACCAAAGTCGCCTTCAACGTCAAACCGGCCAACGCCGCCGCACAGCCGAAATGAAGCGCCTGCTTACCACGCTGCTTGTTGTCATCTCGCTGGGGCTTTGCGCCGTTTGCATTGTGCAATGGCAGCGCGAGGATCGCCTGCGCGGCCACATCCAGGATCTCGTTAAAAGGCTCGAAGCCGAAAACGCCATGCGCATCGACGCTGAGCGCAAGGTGCGCGAGTATGAAAAGGAAATCGCCCGCCTGACCGAACTGCGCGCCGAAGTGGAGGCCAAGCTCGTCGAAGTGACCCGCGAGTACAACGATCTTTCTGCTGACTCCGTGGCGCGCGGCATCACCATCGCGATTTACATGCGCGAGCTGATGCAGATGCAGCGTGGTCTGGAGGCGACCCAGCTCGCTTTTGGCAAGGGTGCAGATGCGATCAAAAGTCACAACACTGTCGTCACCACGCAGAACAGCGCGATGGAAAAACAAAATGAGCTGCTCAAGCAGCTGGTGGATGAGCGCAATGACGCGATCTCCAAGCTCAATGCCCGGACGCGGGAGTTCAACGAGCTGGTGGAGAAGTACAACAAGCTGGCGAAGAGCAAGTGAGTGTCTTGTATGCTTTGTAAGGAACAATAAAATTCGCAGTGTCTTCTTCCTGCTTTTGGCTGAGAGCCTTTATTGAGTAATTGTAAAAAGGTGTCAATTATCGCTGATGCGAGAAGATAAGCTGCCTTCCAGGAGACACACAATGCTCTGTGCATTGTTGACTCTGGCCTTATTGGGGCTGGGCATACCCAACTTTTTGGACACGATCACTCTTCATCGAAGTAATGGTCAAGTGGACGCACGTGTAATCGATGCCAGGACCCTGTTTTCAACGTATGGTACATCCTATGATGTGAAGTATGTTTTTCAGTCAGCGCTCAACTCCCGGCCCATCGGGAGAAAAGGGTTTATTCATGACAACCTTTGGTCTTCGTTGTCCGAAGCTGAATGGAGAAAAGCTGTCGAAACAGGAAATGTTTCAGTTAAGTTTGATCCGGCCAATCCAGGTAATAATGCTCCTTCGGTGCAATTGCCATCGCTCCTTGATGAAAGCGTCCCCATAATTTGCGGACTATTTTTTAGCTTTTGCATTGTCGTTATTGAAGTGAGGCGCAAAAGGTTGCTCAGAACCGCATCTGCCATGGGGTAAAGAGCTTGCCATTCCGGCCCGGCTGCGAAAGACTCGCACCCGCATGAGCCAACCAGCCACTCCTGACATCACCCGTCTTCGCGATCTGTCGCCACAGCAACGCCGTTCCGGACTCGCCGCATGGCTGGGCTGGATGTTTGATGGCCTCGACATGCACCTCTACACGCTGGTCGCGACGGCGTTTGTGGCGCAGCTCATGCTGGTGCCGGAGGACAATCCGACCGTCGGAACGCATGGTTCCATCATCCAGGCTGGATTCCTGGTCGGCTGGGCGGTTGGCGGAGCGTTCTTTGGCCGTATTGGCGATGTGCTGGGCCGAAGCCGGGCGCTGACACTCACCATTCTGACCTACGCCTGTTTCACGGGGCTGTCATTCTTTGCGCAGACTTGGTGGCATCTCATGATCTTCCGCTTCCTCGCGGCGCTTGGCATCGGCGGTGAGTGGGCCGTGGGCGCATCTTTGCTGTCGGAAACGTGGCCGAAGAAGTGGCGTCCATGGATCGCGGCCACGCTGCAGAGTGCGGTGAACTGCGGCGTGCTGCTGGCCTGCTTTGCCGGCTACCTGCTGGCGGGCCGGGAGCCGCGTTACATCTTCCTCATCGGCATTCTGCCGGCGTTAATCACGCTATGGATTCGCAAAGCAGTGCCTGAGACCGAGGAGTGGACGCAGGCGCGTGAAGGCCAGCCTGTGCCCAAGATCGGTGACCTCTTTGGCCCAGCCGTGCGTGGTGTGACTTGGCGTGTGATGCTCATCTGTGCGGTGTCACTCACGGCACACTGGACCTTCTTGTTCTGGCAGCAGAAGCATGTGTTGAGCCTAACTGAAATTGCTTCTCTCGACAAATCCGGCAAAGATGCCGCCGTCGTCACGGCGCTGATGTGGATCATGTTTGGCTCGTTGATTGGTAACTACATCGCTGGCGGCCTCGCGAAAGTGTTCGGCTATCGCAATTCCATCGTCGGCATGATGCTGGCCTACTTCGCAATCATGTACCTCTCCTTCTCGCAGGTTTGGAGCTGGGAGGCCACGAAATGGCAGTTTGCCGTCATCGGTGCCTGCCAGGGAGTGTTTGGCCTCTTCACGATGTGCCTGCCGCCGCTCTTCCCCGTGCTGCTGCGCACCACCGGCTCCGGCTTCTGCTACAACATCGGCCGCATCGTGGCCGCCGGTGGGACTGTTTTCTTTGGTATTTTCGTGAAGGTTGGCGACTTCCGCACTGCACTGCTCTATGCCGGCTTCCTTTTCATTCCCTCCGCTGCCGTGGCGATGATGCTGCCGTCTGAGCCGGAGCAGGCTGATGGCACGGCGGGGGCGCTGGAGTGATCCAGCGTACTGGTCGCTTCACGCGACCAGCGTGTAAAAGGGATAGATCTTCGAAAAGCCTTCCACCGTGCATTCGCACACGAGTTGGACTTCCTTCTCTGCGACCATGCGTTTCACGGCGGCTTCAGTGAACAGGATGTTTTTCTTCTGCGTGGCGGCCACCTTTTCGACACGGAAGACGAAGTTCACTTCAGGGCCGTGAAGATTGAGCTCGTTCATCGTCGGTACGGTGCCGAGCATGGCGGCACCGAAGTGCAACACGAGACGGAAGGGCGGATTTGCGTCGAGCTGGGCTGCATACAGCTTGGACACAGCCTGTCGCACTTGGATGGCGCTATCCTCAGTGTCGTCCCAGTAGCAGAAAAATCCGTCGCCGAGGTACTTTGACATGTGGCCTCCACATTCGTCGATGATCTGGCGGCAGTTCTTGAACCAACTGCCGGTCATGCGCGGGAACTCAGCACCGGTGAGTGTCTGGGAGAGCTGGGTGGAGCCGATGATGTCCGCCACCATGAGCCAGCACTGCGCCTGGCGGATGTGGATCATCGTTGAAGCCATGGCCTGCTGGCCCACAGGATGCATGGCGCTGAGGATCTCGGAGGAAAATTCCAGTTCGTTGCTGGCGACGCGGATGATGTCCCCATTGTGCAAGCGCACCGACTGCGAGATGCGGCGGCCATTCACATAGGTGCCGTTCGCGCTGCCGAGATCGACCAGCCAAAATTCGCGTTCGCCTTGCGCCTGGATGATGGCGTGGCGGCGTGAGACCTCACTGTCTGCCACTGGAATCGAATTATCCGGTGCACGACCGATAGAGCAGGTGCCAATCAGATCATGGCGCTCCCCATTGGGCAGTTTCAGCCAAGACTGGAGCAGGTTGGTACTCATGGTCAGAATTAACGTGAATAGTGACAAAGGATGTCATCCATGCCAAGACTCGTTGTAAGAAATATCATCTGGCTGGATCTTGCCGGGGAGTGAATGGCGGGGAATGTTCATGCATGAATGAAGAGGCTGCGCTCTCACTGCATGCCGTGTTCAACTACGGCGAGGCCGGGCTGTGGTTCATCATCGCGCTTGTGCTAATTGTAAGATTGCGAATGAAAGGACCCTGGCGTTGGCTCCTGCCGGTGGCCTTTGCGTGCTTTGGTGTTTCAGATCTCATCGAGGTGCAAACCGGCGCGTGGTGGGAGCCTTGGTGGCTGTTTGTTTTGAAAGCGGCCTGCGTGCTGGTGTTTCTACTGGCATGGCGCGCGCATCGGCGGCAGGGAAAGCCCCATGGCTGAATCTCCCTTCAAATTTTGCAGTAACTGCGGCGAGGACGAGTGGATCACTCGGAGTGACCGCGAGTTTGTCTGTGCCGCCTGTGGCTTCCGTCATTTCGTCACTCCCATTCCCGCTGCCGTGGCGCTGCTCCTCGATGCACAGGACCGGGTGCTAGTCATCCGTCGTGCGCATGAACCCGGATTCGGTCTGCTCGGCCTGCCCGGCGGCGTCATCGAACCCGAAGAAAGCGGCGAGATGGCTGCTGCACGTGAAACACATGAAGAGGTGGGGATTGAGCTGCCGGCGAGCGCATTCTCATACTTATGCACACTCAATAATCGCTACCTGTTTCAAGGCTTCATCTGGCCCACGCTGGATCTATGCTACGTTGCTCGTGTACCGGACTTCAAAAATGTGGTGATGCAGGCTTCAGAGGTGTCAGAATTCATGATCTGTCCGCTGGATGAAGTGCCGCTGGATCAGTTTGCGTTTGAGTCCAACGCGGAGGTCGTCAGGCGATGGCGGGCGGTGGGCAGCGTTGCTTAGGCTTGCCTGTTTTGCTTTTGACCTTAATATCTCCCCTATGGTGCCTATCCTGTCGCAACCAGCCTTCCAGCAGCGCGCTTTGCCGCTGTCTGTAGCGGCATGGCATCAAATGATCGACAAAGGACTGGCTCCAGAACGGGCGGAACTCATCCGTGGGATTATCATCGAAAAAATGAGCAAATCCTTCCTTCACACCAAGCTGGCAGATGCGATGATCGAGTTTTTAAGGGCTGCCGTCAGCGGTGTGTTCTGGATACGGCAGGAGGCCCCTTTGACTCTTAAGGATTCCGAGCCTGAGCCTGACATCTCCATCGTGGACGGTCGTCGAGACGATTATCACGCGCACCCTGTCACGGCCCGCCTCGTCGTTGGAGTGTCTGTCAGCAGTCTGCTGGTGGATCGCGAGATGGCCTCCATTTATGCAGAAGCCAACGTGGCGGAATACTGGATCCTCAATGCGGTGGAACGCTGCATTGAGGTGTATCGTGCTCCAGTTAACGGCTGTTATCAAACCCTCCAGCGTGTTGCTGAAGGCGAAGTATTGGTGTGTGTCGCACTTAGCGGAGTGAGCGTGAATGTGGCTGACCTCTTTGCCGGAGTTTCAGCATAGCATTATAGGCCTCTCACTCCGCCACCGGCGCAGGCGCATCAAACCAGCGGCCGTGTTCTTTGATGAGGTCGATGAGGCGTTCGACGGCTTCGCCTTCGGGGATGTTGAACTTCACGGCGGTCTTGCCGACGTAGAGATTGATCTTCTCGGGAGCGCCGCCGACGTAGCCGAAGTCGGCGTCGGCCATTTCACCGGGACCGTTGACGATGCAGCCCATGACGGCGATGCGCACGCCTTTGAGATGACCCGTGGCGGCGCGGATTTTCTGCGTGGTGGTTTGCAGGTTGAAGAGTGTGCGGCCGCAGCTGGGACAAGCGACGTAGTCGGTCTTGAAAATGCGTACGCCGGCGGCCTGCAGGATGTTGTAGCTGATGCGCAGAGCCTGCCCGGGGGCGTCTTCGCCATTCACGATCACCGCGTCGCCAATGCCATCGCAAAGCAGCGAGCCAATGTTGGTGGCGGCGGTGAGCAGGTTCTCGGTGAAGTCATCGCTGCCAGTGGTCTGCAGAGTGTCTTTGAGCAGGATCGAATGACGTGGCTGCAATTTGGATGCGAGCAGGCGATACGCGGAAATGACTGGTAACTTGAGTCCGTCCTTGATGGTCACGAGCTTTGCCTCGGTGCTTTCAGAGAGACTGGCGATCGCGGCATCGTCACGTGGGTCGATCTCGACCACGCCGCTGTCTTCGATGACGACCTCGGGTTTGTAGTCGCCGAGCTTGTCGATCTTGTGAGCGACGGCGTCCCATTTTTTCCGCGTTGTGAAGACGGGAACGGTTTCATGGCCACCGGCTTTGACGCCATTGATGGTGAGCACTTCGGTCTCCCGGCGCACGTAGTCGAAGGGATCGTAGCTGATCTGCGGTGCATTGGAGATGTGCTCGAACTGCGCGGGGAGTCCCTCGTTGTAGGGCTTCACGAGCTGTTGTGCCACGGGGATCTCGAAGATGGCGTCTTCGGTCAGCGAGACACGCACGGTATCGCCGATGCCGTCTGCAAGCAGAGAGCCGATGCCGATGGCGCTCTTGATGCGACCGTCTTCGCCGTCGCCTGCTTCGGTGACGCCGAGGTGGATCGGATAGTTCCAGTCGGAGCCGAGTTCATTGAGATGCGCGACGAGCAGGCGATAGGCCTCGATCATGACCTTCGGATTGCTGGCCTTCATCGAGAAGAGGAAGTTGTGGTAGCCCTGGCCTCGTGCGATGCGGGCGAATTCGAGGGCGCTTTCGACCATGCCGAGAGGTGTATCGCCATGGCGGTTCATGATGCGGTCACTCAATGAGCCGTGATTGGTGCCGATGCGCATGGCGCGACCGAGGCGGATGCATTCCTTCACTAGGGGCACGAACTGCTCCTCCATGTAGGCCACTTCAGCGGCGTACTCGTCATCGGTGTATTCCTTGACGGCAAACTTCTTTTTGTCGGCGTAATTGCCGGGATTCACGCGGACTTTTTCCACCCACTTCACGGCTTCCATTGCCGCATCGGGCTTGAAGTGAATGTCAGCGACCAGCGGGACGTCGCAACCGGCGGCACGGATGCCATCACGGATGTGCTGCAGATTTTCGGCGATGACGCGTGTTTGTGCGGTGACGCGGACGATCTGACAGCCGGCTTCGGCGAGGCCGAGCGCCTCCTTCACGCAGGCCTCAGCGTCACGCGTGTCGCTGGTGAGCATGCTTTGTACCACGACGGGGGCACCGCCGCCGATCTGGACGTCGCCAACCATGACGGGGCGTGTTTCACGACGCTGGTAGTTGTAGAGGTCGGGGCAGTAGCGGAGCAGGAGGGAGGACATGGCGGGCAGTTAGAATGCCGGATTGCCGCCATGACGCAAATGGGAAGCCACACCTGGAAGCAGGGCAATACAAGTTTCTTACAAGGTCCTTGCGGATCCATGGGGGAATGCTAAAATTATGTAAAATATGGCATATATTGTTGTTATTGAGGATCATCCACCTGTCCTGAAGCTTCTTTCCACCCTTTGCAGGGCAGAGGGGCATGAGGTGATGGCATACGACAATGGGCGTGCTGGTCTGGACGCGATTCGTGAAATGACTCCTGATTTGGCGCTAGTGGACCGCCGACTGGGTGAAGTAGATGGCCTCGAAATGATTCGTGAAGCCCGGGAGGCTTCGCCAAAGACTCGCTTTGTGATGGTTTCCGCCTGCTCTGAGACCCGCGATATTGTGACAGCTGTGCGTCGTGGCGTCTGTGATTATGTGACCAAGCCTTTTGAGCCCGAAGAGATCAAAAGTGCTGTGAACCGTGCGCTCAGCGAACCTGAGGAGCCCCTGCCGATCTCCCGCCAGAAGCTTGTCATTCTGTGCCCGAAGCAGGCGGCCTGATTCCCACGGTGGGAATGAGGCTCAAAACTTTGAACTTTGAAGTTCGCAGCCGTTGGCGCATTGGTGCCGCATGGAAAACCTCCGCCGTTTGCTTTTTGCCTTGTCCGTCTTCGTGCTGGCTGCGCTGCTGTTTGCGTGGTGGCGTCACGGGCGGGAGGGCTATGGCATTCTCAACCTGCTAAAGAGTGAAAAACCCGGACCGGCGGCCCTCACCACTCCGCAAAAGCCTAAAATAGCGCCAGACGAGGTACCCTTGCTTAGCCGGTTGAATGATGAGTTCTCCAAAATTTCCGCCACCGTGCTGCCCTCCGTGGTCAGTGTGACCACCAAGACAGTGCGCCCCGGGAAGAGGGACTGGCATTCCTCTTCAGGCGCCATCGGTCCAAGCGATCAAATTGTGCCAAGTCTCGGCTCTGGGGTGATCATCAGCAAAGAAGGGCACGTGGTCACAAACTACCACGTCATTGAAGGCGTGCAGGCATCGGACATCCAGATCACCACAAACGACAACAAAAAACACCTGACCCTTATTCTAGGATTCAACAAAGAGCGGGATATTGCCCTGCTGAAAATCGACAGCCCGCGCCTCGATTTTCCCGCGCTGAGTTTTGCCAACTCAGATGATGCCCGGGTCGGGCAGATCGTGCTCGCGGTGGGCAATCCCTTTGGTCTCAGCGGCACGGTGACCCAGGGCATCATCAGTGCACGTGACCGGCGTCTCAGTGACAGTCAGTATGACTTTCTGCAAACGGACACAGTGATCAATCCCGGCAACTCCGGTGGGCCGCTGGTGAACATTCGCGGAGAAATTATTGGCATTAACGTCGCGATTTATCGCGGGGGGGCGACCGCGAGTGCCTGGCAGGGGGTGGGGCTCGCTGTTCCATCCAATGAAGCGAAGGCGGTGGTGGAGGAAAAGCTCAAGGAAAATGCAAAGCAAAATTCAGGTTTAACCAGCACCACAGGCAAGGGCTACCTTGGTCTCGAAGTCAGCAGCGAGCCCGTGGAGATTGACCCTGTATGGGGCACCTCACGCCGTGGGGCACTGGTGACGGACATCGGGAACAAATCGCCTGCGGATGAAGCCGGGCTGCGGCAGGGGGATGTGGTGACGAAGTTTCAGGGCATGGCCTTCCGCTCTCCGGCAGATCTGCTGCAGATCATCCGTACTCAGCCACCCGGCAGCGAAGTGAAACTCGAAGTCATCCGCAACAATAAGATGGGCGATATCATTGCCACACTCGGGACAAGACCGGATGCAAATCCGTAGACTTGATGAAGTGCTTTTATGTCATCGAGGCTTCAGCACCCAATGCTGATTGCTGCGGTTCGTGACGATGCGAAGTTCGTCATGGTGAAACTGCAGGTCGATGCTGCCAGTGCTCCAGGTGTCGACCAGCGGGATGTGCAGTTCTTTGGCCCGTTGAATGAATGAAATGGGCAGGGCTGTTTCGACAGCACGTGCATCACTCCCGCAGAGAATGATCTGCGGGCGGGTCCGGAGGAGGAATTCCGCGCTCGTGGATAGGTCCACTTCATGCTGGCTTCGGATCAGCACATCGCAGTGCAGATCCTCGGAGCTGGAGCAGAGAGCTTTTTCAGCGTGCCAGCCAGTGTCGCTCAGCCACAGCACGCGCCAGGGGCCTAGCTGAACCATCAGCACCATTGCACGATCATCTGCACGACCGTTTTGCATCTGCTGAGTCGGGTACAACACACGGGCTTCAATCTTGAATTCCCTGGCATCTGACAGCGTGACTCGTTCATCAACATGAAGTTTGCGCAGTGATGGTGGATGCGGTTGATCGAGCAGGAGTCGCACTGTGGAGCGTGAGGAATCATGCAGCCCGGGCTCTTGAGTGCTGCAAAACAGCAAGGGCGTATCGAACGTCGTTAGGACCTGAGCTGTGGCACCGATGTGGTCGGCGTCGTTATGGCTCAGGAACACTCCAGTGACCGAATTCACGCCGTTGGAATGCAGATATGGGCGCAGCACGCGGCGGAAGTCGGCTTCGCCGCCCGTGTCAAACAGCCAGTGTTTTTTGCCGATGCGGAGGTGATTCGACGCGCCGCCATAGGGAAGTTCCAGCACGTGCCAGACAGCGGGAGCAGGAGTGAGAGAAGCGCGCGGTTGAAAATGAAAATTCGCGCCGGGCAGGCTGGCAAACCACATTGCGCTGGCGATCATCGCCTTCGCCAGCGCCCAGCTGACGTTGTTGAAGATGATTTGAACGCCGGTCAAATGCAGCGCGGATGCACAGAGGCTCAGGCAGGTGGTGCCAAGACACAGGGAAGACAGAGGTACGAGCACGCAGTTGGCGATCACAGCGACTGGCGTGATTGACTGAAAATGCCCGAGGATGAACGGCAGACTGCCGATCCAGGCGGCAAAGGACACGCTCAGGGTGGTCGCGAGCCACAGCCGGCATTTGCTTGAAGCACGCTGTGACCAACTGGCGAGCTGAGGCGGCAGAAATGGATCGAGCCGAGTGAATGGCAGCAGTTTTTTGAGTAGAGGTGCTGAGCCAAGGGTGCTGAACCACAACACACCGAAGGACAGTTGGAACCCAGGCATGAAAAGCTGGTTCGAATCCGTGGCAAGCAGCAGCAGAGCTGCGGCACCGAGGCTGTTTTGAAGGGATGATTCGCGGTCAATCAGTGTGGCGCTCAGGTAGATGGCCACCATGAAAGCCGCCCGTGCTGCAGAAGGCCGCCAGCCGGTGACGAACGCATACGCAAACACGATGAAAATCACAATCCACAACGACAGGGAACGCGGTGTGCCGGTCTGCCGCAGCATCATCAGTACGATGACTCCCAAGAGACCCACATGCAGGCCGCTGACGGCAAAGACATGCAGTGTCCCGCTGTTGCGAAAGGCATCTTCGATCTTATCATCCGCCTCGGCAGAGACTCCAAGAGCCATGGCACGGAGGACGGCGACGGTTTGAGGGTCTTCTTCGAGGTCCTGGTTGAGCTGCCTGCTGATCCATTGCCTGCAAAGTTCCGCCCGCTCTAAAAACGCGCACCACCATGCTTCGCCACTGCCGCTGAGACGCTGCATGTGGTCGATGTCAAAACGGGCCACACGCCCCATGCGCAGTGAATACTCTTGTGCATCAAAGGTGCCTGGATTGGATGCGGTGCGCGGCAGGTAGATGCTGCCGTGGAGCTCAAATACACCCGCACCAGGAAAGCGTACGCCTTTGGGCAGCCGCACCAGCAGCGTGGCCGTTTGCTCAATCACGAGCCCTGCTGTTGGAATATCGATCTGCTGCGTGGTGCAGAGTGCATGGGTGCGCTCATCAGCCGTGTTGTCGAATTCTGGCAGCAGGCTGCCGCGAATTGTCGCTGGCAACGGTTTCTCCTGCTGCTGCAAGGCAAGGCGCAGCGGATGGCGGAACGTTTCGTCCGTGCGTACTGAATGGACGTAGGCGAAGACCAGCGCTGCAGCCGGGATCAGCAGCCATGCGCGCCCGGTGATCAGTGCCGCGCTCAACAGCGCCGTGGTGGCCAGGAGGAACCACCCAGCATGCGCGGGCAGCCATCCCATTTCAGTGGCGAGGATGCCGCTGACGGCCGCGAGCGCGAGCGTCATCAGCGGGTTTGCCCGGGTCCAAAGCTGGAGTTTCTCGAGCATCGACCGCAGGTGTTGAAATGATCAAGCCTTCTCGGCACCGGAGGACCCAGCCTTGGCACGCTGATCCATCAGTTGCTTGTACTGCAACTGTTCGAGTTCACTCATGCGATGGTGCGCATTGGCGCTGTGGCGGGTGTTCGGGAAGTTACCAATGATCTGCTCAAGCATGTCGCGTGCTGTTTCAAAATCATGACGGTGCGTCAGATGCACATCGGCAATGCGAAACATGATGAAGGCTGCATCATCCACCGGCCAGTCCTTGCTCTGCAGATGCTCCTCCAGCACTTGCAAAGCCTTCTGCGGATCGCGCAGACGCTCGGCGTGTATCTTGGCGATTTCAGCCACAGGGAAGGGGTCGTCCGGCTTCTCACTGAGCATGCTTTCATATTGCTCGATCGCTCCCGGATAATCACCCTGGGCAATGCGGGCCGCAGCTTTGGTCATGTGATCCTGCTCCACCTTCTCGCCGGACGAGAACATCGCCTCTCCCATCATATCGCCCAGCCAGGGAATGAAATACTTCACGGCCAGGAGCCCCCCAGCGAGCCCCATTAAAATGACAAAGACGAGCTTGATGCCGTCTCCGGCATCTTTCACGAAGCTCCAGATCAAGGCGATGACCAGAAGAACGAGCGTGATGACACAGATGCGGATGACAAGTGCAGTGTTCATTATTAGGGATGTATGACGAGGCTAACAAAACGCCTGTCTTCCGCCAAGTACGAAATTGGCGGGCATCCCGGTCAGCCGCCTCCAAGTGCCCGATAGAGATTGGCCTGGACCTGGAACTGCCGTTTGGTCACACCGATCAACTGAAGCCGCGCTTTCAGGGCATTTTGCTGCGCATTGAGCACCTCGATGTAGGTGGCCCGGCGTGTGCGAAACAAATCTGTCGCCGTGGCTACGGATTCGATCAGCAGGTGTACCTCCTTGGTCTTCAAGGTCTGGAGATCTTTCAAAATGCGGATGAACGCCATCTGGTTGTGCACCTCTACGTAGCCGTTCACAATGGATTGCTGATAGGTGCTGAGCGCTTCTAATTGGGAGGCATTGGCGTGGTCAAACTCGGCTTGGATCGCCTTGCGGTTGATCAGCGGAGCCACCAGACCGCCCAGTGCCGAATAGGTGGCGGAATGGATGTTGAGCAAAACGTTGCTCTGGAAAGCCTGCAATCCAAGCACTCCGTTGATGGACACCGAAGGCAGGAAGGCTGCCTTGGCTGCTTTCACATCGGCTTTAGTCGCCGCTAGTTCGAATTCCGCCCGGCGGATGTCTGGCCGGTTTTTGAGCATGTCGGCCGGCACACCCGAAGACAAATGCGGCAGCGTTGAGTTCATTAGAGAGGCCCGATTGCGTGCAATGGGCCGCTGGGGGTCGCCAAGCAGAGTGCAGATGACGCCTTCCTGCTCCACGATGTGCTGCTGCGTATCCAGACGCATGCCCTGAAGGTTGAACAACAGCGCCTCGAATTGCTGTACGGCCAGTTCATTGGCGGACCCTGCCTTTTTCTGGGTCTGCACCGTCTCAAGCGCATCGCGCTGGATTTTGATGGTCTCATCGATGTTGGTGATCTCAGCATCCAGCGCCAGCAGTTCGTAATAGGCGGTGGCCAAATCGGCAATCAAATGCGTCTGCACCAAATTTCTTCCTTCCACGCTGGCGAGCAGGCGTGCGGTGGCGGAGGCTTTTTTGCTCCGCAGTTTACCCCAGAGATCAATCTCCCAGCTCGTCTGGAAACCGACCGTGTAGTCCTGGACATCCCGCGGGACGATGCGCCCGTCATAGATGGGCGTGGTGCTGTTGCCGGCACCGTCCATGGTGTAGAGGCCAAAACGTTGAATCCCCGCGCCAGCCACGCCCGAGACCTTAGGGGCCAGCATGCCGCGTGCGGCGGTGATTTGAGCCTTCGCCATCTCAATGCGCTGGAGAGCGATTTTGAGATCGAGGTTGTTCTTCAACGCCTGCTCGGTGAGTGCCTGCAATTTGGGGTCGGTGAAGTGTTTTCGCCACTGGCTGACTCCGGTGAAGGAGGCGGTTTTTTCCGGTGCCAGTTCCGTTTTTTTGCCGTGGCGGCGCAGATCTTCGCAGCTGGTGAAGAGCAGCGTCATGAACGAAAGGCAGGCGCTCAGGAATGGCCAGTTCAGATGCAGGGGCTCACGCATGTTCCGGTTCCTTGGATGGTTTGGGGTTTGAAGTGAAGGAGGCAAAGATGACGTAGAGCCCCGGAATGATCAGCATGCCAAATATAGTGCCGAAGATCATGCCGCCCACCGCCGCAGCACCGATGGTGCGGTTCCCGATAGCACCGACACCGGAGGCCGCCATAAGCGGGCTCAAGCCAGCGACAAAGGCCAGCGAGGTCATCAGGATGGGGCGCAGGCGCGAGGTCGCGCTTTCTACGGCGGCCTCCAGCGGGGTGAGTCCTTCGCGCTGACGCTGGATGGCAAACTCGACCACGAGAATCGCATTCTTTCCGAGCAGCCCGATCAGCATGATCATGGACACCTGTGCGTAGATGTTGTTTTCAAGGCCCATCCACAGCAGAAACACAAAGGCACCGAGCAGACCCGTGGGCAGCGAAAGGATGACGGGCATCGGCAGCAGGAAGCTTTCATACTGCGCGGCGAGCAGCAGATACACAAAAGCGAGGCAGATGATGAGGACAACCACCGCCTGATTCCCTGCGAGAATCTGATCCCGCGTGATGCCCGCCCAGTCGATGCCAAAGCCCTTGGGCAGCTTTTCCTTGGCTGTTTCCTGGATGGCTTTGATCGCAGCGCCACTGCTGACTCCGATGGCGGGCTCGCCATTGATCTCCGCCGAGGTGAACATGTTGTGGCGGGTCACCTGATCTACCCCATAGACTTTTTCTAGCTTCACAAAGGTGTCCAGCTGCACCATTTCCCCAGTTTCATTTTTGACATGCAGTTTCAGAATGTCCTCCGGTCGTGCGCGGTACTCTGGCAGCGCCTGCACCATGACCTTGTACAACTGCCCGAAGCGGATGAAATTGGTCGCATACTTGCCGCCTAACATGGTCTGCAGGGCGCTCATCACATTGTTGGCGGTGACTCCTTTTTGCGCTGCAATGTCGCTGTCCACATGCACGAGATATTGTGGGAAGCTGGCGTCGAAACTGGTGAAGGCATTCGCGATTTCAGGGCGCTCCTGCAAATCGTCGAGAAACTTTTCGGTCACGCTTTCCATGTTTTTGAAATCGCTCGTTCCGGTGCGGTCCAGCAGGCGCAACTCAAAGCCACTCGCATTGCCGTAGCCAGGCACGGCGGGCGGTGAGAATAGCTCGATCTCGGCATCCTTGATGTGCCGGGTTTTACGGAGAAGTTCATCCATCACCTCCTTGACCGATTCCTTGCGCACGTGCCACTCGGTTAGATTGATCAGGCAGGCACCATAAGTCGGGCCGCTGGCGTCGGTGATGATGTTGGTGCCAGCCAGCGTGGAGACCGAAGAGATGGCAGGAATGCCTTCGCAGCAATGCTGGATCTCATCGACCACTGCCTTGGTGCGCTCAAGCGTGGAACCTGCCGGAGTGGTGATGCCGACGTAAAACCCGCCCTGGTCTTCATTTGGGATGAAACCAGACGGCAGTCTGCCGCCAGAGGACACCATGAAGACGCAGAAGGCCAGGAGGATGCCCCAGCTCAGCCCACGCCTGCCCGCCAAGGCCGAGATCCACCGATTGTAAACGCCCGAAACTTTGTCGTAGCTCTTATTAAAGACCCCAAAGAAGCGATTCAGCAGACTCTTGCTTTTCGGCGCGTGATGCGTGTTTTTTAACATCAAAGCGCACAGTGCGGGTGTCAGCGTGAGGGCGACCAAGCCTGAGAGCACGATGGCAATCGCCATGGTGAGGGAGAACTGCTGGTAGAATATACCCGAGGGGCCGGACATGAAAGAGGCAGGCACAAAGACGGCGGCCATCACCAGCGTGATCGCGATGATGGCGCCGCCGATCTCCCCCATCGCTTCTTCCGTGGCCTGGCGCGGCCCCGCACCCGTGCTTTCCATCTTCGCATGCACCGCTTCCACCACCACGATGGCCCCGTCCACCACGATGCCGATCGCGAGCACCAGGGCCAGCAGCGTGATCAGGTTCAGCGAGAATCCCAACAACTGCATGAAGAAGAAGGTGCCGACCAGTGAGACCGGCACGGCAATGACCGGGATCAAAGTGGAGCGCCAGTCCTGCAGGAAAATAAACGTCACTATGGACACCAGCAGGAAGGCCTCCGCCAGCGTCCGCATCACCTCATGCAGCGAGGCGTCAAGAAAGCGCGACACATCGTAGCTGATCTCATAGTCCATGCCCTTGAGGAAAGAGGCCTCTTTGATCTCAGCCATGCGCTGCTTGATGCTGGCAATGACTTCGTTGGCGTTGGAGCCGGGCAGCTGCTTCAGCAGCAGCGCTGCCGTGGGCCTGCCATTGAAGCGGGTCTCCACATCGAAGTAAAGGGTGCTGAATTCGACCTGGGCGATGTCCTTGATGCGCAGCACCTGTCCCTCGTCATTCGAGCGGATGGGGATCTTTTCATAATCTTCCTGGTTCCGGTATTTGCCTGAATAACGTACCACATACTGCAGGTGCGGCTCGGTCTTGTCCGAGCTTTCCCCCACCTTGCCAGGAGCGGCCTCCACATTTTGCTCTTTCAAGGCGAGCAGTACGTCCTCCGTCGAGATATTGTAGGCCAGCATTTTGTCGGGTTTGAGCCAGATCCGCATGGCGTATTCCTTGACGCCGATGATTTTCGCAAAGCCCACACCCTCGATCCGCTTCAACTCGGTGAGAATGTTGATATCGGCGAAGTTGTACAGAAACATCTCATCGAGTTCAGTATTGGTGCTGGTGACGTCGAGGTACATCAGCATGGCCTTCTCCTCCTTGGCGATCTGGACGCCGGCCTTGATGACTTCCTCGGGCAGCTCGCCCATCATCTTGTTCACCCGGTTTTGCACATCCACTGCCGCCACGTCCGGGTCGGTTCCTGCCTCAAAGACGATCGAAATGACGCCGACGCCATCGTTGGCCGCCCGCGAGGACATGTACTTCATCCCAGGCACGCCGTTGATTGATCTCTCCAGAGGGACGATGGCGGCCTTCGTCAGCGTCTCGGCATTGGCGCCAATGTACTCCACCGTCACATTGACCTCGGGTGGTGCAATGCTTGGGAACTGGGTGATGGGTAGTTGGAACAATGCCAGCAGACCCAGGAAGGTGATGATGATGGATATGACCATCGACAGCACTGGTCTGCGGATAAACTCTTGGATCATTCAGTCGTTCTTTTCATCGGTTTGGTGCGTGGTGATTGAGACAGGTGGCCGAAAACCTTTTCGGCACCCTTCCACGCTCGTTTGTTTAAAAGCTGCCAGCTTTGAGCGGCGTCAGAAGGGAGCGACCTCCGCCAAGGCTTTGAAGTCAGGGGCTATCACATCGCCTTCCTTCACCACCTGAATTCCCTCAAAGATGATGCGGTCAGTTGGCAGCAGTCCGGAGTCCACCACGTAGTGATTCGGCAGACGCAGCTTTGTGTCGATGCTTCTCAGCTGGATGGTGTTGTCGGCATTGAGCATGTACACGCAGGTTTTGTGCTGAACTTCAAAGGTGCATTTCTGCGGTATCACCAGAGCATTCTTCAACTCCGATTGGACCTTTACCTTGCCACTGGAGCCATGCTTGAGCAGGCGCTCGGGATTGGGAAAGCTGGCCCGGAAGGCGATGTTTCCGGTGCTTTTGGAAATCACGCTTTCCCAGGTTTCAATTCTCCCTTTGTGAGAATGGGTCTCTCCGTTGGCCAGTTCCAGCACCACGCTGCCCTGCACGCCCAGATCTTTTCTTTTGGCTAGCTCTAGATACTCGCGCTCCGAGACATTGAAATAGGCGTACACATCGCCGTCATTGGAAATGGAGGTTAGCAGATCACCTTCTGAAACAAGGCTGCCTGCCTTAGTGCGGATGCGGTTGATGATGCCATCAAACGGTGCCCGCACTTCGGCATAACTGAGCTTGCGCTCAGCATCGGCGACCGTGGTACGCGTTTCGTCCACTTTGGCCATGGCTGAGTCCAGTCTCGCCTGGGCCATTTCCCATTCCGAATTGGAAATGATTTTCTTCTCCAGCAGGAGCTGATTGTTTTGCAGGTCGATTTCCGCCATCTTGGCTTCTGCCATGGCGGATTTGAGCTTGGCATTGGACCGCTTCAATTCCTCCTGATACTCATGACTGCTGATTGTGAAGAGCAATTGCCCCGCAGTGACCCGCTGGCCTTCATCGACAGGGATTTTTTCCAAATGGCCGTTCACTCGCGCACGCAGCTCAATGAAATTGGAGTTCTGAATGCTCGCGACGTATTCCTGGCCATGTGGCACATCCATCACCACGGCAGAAGTGACCGGGTAAGTTTTGCTGGCCTCATGATTAGCGGCAATGGGTGTCTTGCTGCAGCTAGTCATGAATGAAAGGAGTGATAGGCAGATGACGGCTTTCGATCCGGCACATCTTGAAATGAAGAATGCATTTGAGATCATAGTTAAGTCATTAGGTTTCATCGGACATTTGTCATTAGGATTTGATGTCTTTGGAATCTGTTCTCAGATTTGTAACGGATAACCCATGGCATAAGCATTTGACGTGCCATTTCTCAAGATAGCCTGGCTAGTACTCAACCGGTCTCCGGCGCAACAGATGTCTAGCTTATTCAACCTGTCCGTTTTTAGAGCGCTCGATCATCCTATGAGGCACATTTCAAATGGCTCATTTGCAGTAATGTAACGGTGATGAAAATGTCGAGGTACGGCACTCAAATATTTTCAGCAAGGTCTGCTTGGATATTGGAGGTGTCACCCTCTGCTTACTTTTTTAGAGTTCGCTAGAGCAGCCCAGCTTTTTCCAATAGGCGGTGCCTAGTCACTGACTCATGTCCGTGTCTGGGCAAGGTTCACTCCCCTCGAAGATCTAGGCAGATCATCCGTGGCCCGGACTTCTGCAGCAGGTCCTGTGACTGCTGGCGCACATAAAGCAGTCCGTGACTGAGTGCGGGCAGGCTCCAGGTGTTGAGCGCATAGAATGGCTGGGATTGAGCCAACACTTTGGCCCCCGCTGGACTCAGATCGAGCCAATGCAGCGAACCAGTTTCGCCGAGGCAGAGGAATGCACCGTCGGCTTTCAGCAGACTGGCGCGCAGGATGCTGAGACGAGTGGGGTTGGCTCGTCCAGTCAGCTTGCTGAATTCGGCATCCACCCATTCGATGTGCTGCTCCCAGACTTCCGCGCCGGTGTCGGCATTGACGCAGACGAGGCGTGATTTGGGCTCCGTCTCGCCGTCGATGGCATAGAGATGACCATCGTGATACACCGGATTCATCCAGTGCACGGCAAGCTTCTTGGACTGCCAGACTTCCTTAGCCTGAAAATTCGCGTCATACTCGACCATCACGCCACCGAGCGGTCGTCCTTTGGGATAGGCCGTGGTGATGAAGGCACGGTTTTTCTCCGGAATGACGACAGGCGAAGTTCCAATGGCCTGGATGTAGTCCTCGCTGCGCCAGGGAAATTTGGAATGCAGTTTTCCGCTCGCAGGATCAATGCACATGAGCCCGCCCGTGGCGGGATCGCTCTCACCGCCGGCATAGACGAGCACTTTCGTCTGACCATGCAGTTTGGCGGGAACGGGGGACGCATAGCTCGCGCCCCACGGGTCCTCGACCGTCCAGACGAGCTTGCCGCTCTGCAAATCAAATGCGGCCACGCTCGCGCCCGCTTCGGCGAGACGCTCTTTACGTTCGCGCATTCCTTCGGTGTCCTCGATCGGCGCCTTTTTGCCGCCGACATTCACAATCACTCGCCCATCGAGAATTAGCGGCGTGCCGCCCGCACCGAAGAAATCCTGGGGCACGTTGTATTCTTTGCGCAGATCATGCAGCCACAATGCTTTGCCCGTTTTCAAATCGAAAGCGTGCAACTCCGCCGTCACGCCAAAGGTCACCACGATACCCTCGGCGATCACCGGGCTGCCGCGCGGGCCATTGCCAAAGCCGTAGCGATCCTGATACGAGATCGGGTAATCCTGGGACCAGAACCGCTTCCCGGTTTCGCGGTGCAGGCATTCGATGGTTTCCTTGCCTTGGAGTGCATGAAAGATCACGCAATAGTCGCCGCTGATGGCGGGGGAGTTGTAAGCATCGCCCATCTGGACTTCCCACACCGGCTTCGGTCCGCCTTGGGGCCATGTTTTGAGCAGATGGGTCTCAGGTGAGATCGCATCGTCGGTGGGCCCGAGAACGCGTGCCCAGTCGCTGGACTTCGCATCTGTCGCCACTGCCTTGGGTGCCGTATGAAAGGTCAGGCGGTCAAACGCCTCCTGCGCAGGGCAGACGTTGAGGGCGAAAAGAAGCAAAAACAGTCTCGACGGATTTTTCATGGCATGCCAATGCTAGCCATTGCCGCGAAGAACGCCACTCTCATGGTGGATGATGTCAGCCTTGCATGAGTGCTGGTACAGCAAAAGCCAATGATCGTCCGTTGAGACATCTCAATTCCGGCGTATGAGACTGGCAACCTCCAATCAACCCCATGCTTATCCCGACCTCTTTTCCCACGTCAACCGGCCCTGCAGAATCGAAACCGCTGATCTCCGAAGAGGGATGGGTCGTGCAGCACCTGTTTTTCACCATCGATCACGGCTACTGGGCGGCGCTGATGCCGGAAGAGCGCCAGGAGCGGCGTGAGAACTTCACGCGCACGATTGAGGCCATCCGCAAGCACCCCGGCACGCAGTTGCTCGTGTTTGCGATGGTGTCGCCGAAGTCGGAACTGGGCTTCATGCTGCTCACGCCAGATTTGCATGACTCGCAGCGCTTTGAGAAGCAGGTCAGTCTTGCGCTGGGCCCAGATGTGCTGACGCCAGCCTACAGCTACCTTTCCATGACGGAGTGGACGGAATACTCGCAGTCCGAAGAGGAGTTCAAGGCGCAGATCGAGAAGGCGGAAAACCTGACTCCCGGCACGGAGGCTTTCGAAAAACGTGTGACGGAATGGAAGACCCACATGACCAAGTACTTCAACGATCGTCTCTACCCGAACATGCCCGACTGGCAGGTCTTCTGTTTCTACCCTATGAGCAAGCGCCGCAATGTGGGTGCGAATTGGTATGCCAACGATTTTGCCAAGCGCCGTGAACTGATGGGCGGCCATGCCAAAACCGGGCGTAAATACGCTGGCAAAGTGCGCCAGCTCATCTCCGGCTCCACGGGTCTGGACAGCCACGAGTGGGGAGTAACGCTATTCGCGCACGACATGGTCCAGATCAAAAACATCGTCTATGAGATGCGCTTCGATGAAGTCACCACCCAGTATGGCGAATTTGGCGACTTCTACATCGGCATCCAGCCACCCACAGGTGAGCTGCTGCAACGGGTGATGCTGAGTTGATTTTAGCGATTCATAAACTATGCTCCCTGAATGACAGCCATGCTTCCAGCCCCGGTCGCCGAGATCAAAGGTCGCATTGACGAGCTTT
Organism: Verrucomicrobiaceae bacterium; assembly: GCA_027490195.1. Taxonomy (GTDB): domain Bacteria; phylum Verrucomicrobiota; class Verrucomicrobiia; order Verrucomicrobiales; family Verrucomicrobiaceae; genus Prosthecobacter. Next base: position 76,708 of record JAIXYN010000014.1, read on the forward strand.
CGAGGGAGGATCGGTTGCTGCTGGATGAGGTTTTGCGTATGGAAGGCGAAAGCGGCCAATGGGAGGCCATCCCGTGGCCGTGGGAGCTGCTTGAAAAACGCAAAGCAGCTCTGGAGCGAGGCGAAAGCAGTGCCATACCCCTGGAGGAAGTCGCAAGCCGACTCCGGGCCCGCAGAGCCGCCCGGCCATGAGAGTCACGGTTGATCTCGTTGCTGAGGCGGACATTGCTGAGGTGGCTGATTTTTACGATGAGCAGGAACCTGGGCTTGGGGCTGAGGTGGAAGCGTTTCTAATTGAGTGTTTAGCACGGCTTGAAACTCTGGCGGGCATACACCCCAACAGCCGGGGAATTTACCGCCAGGTGATCTCACGCGGCAGGTTTCCGTATTTTGTCGTTTACTATGAGATATTGAAGAGTTCAGAGGTGCTGGTGCGTGCAGTGCAGGATCATCGCCGGGATCCGCATGACATCGCAGGAAAGATCGACGATCGTTTTACTCATTAAAGCATGCCAAATCTGCCCCTCACCATCGCCCATCGTCAGTTCAACTCCCGTCTCATGATGGGCACGGGCAAATTCGCCAGCGGTGAGCTGATGCGAGATGCCATTGTGGCCTCGGAGACGGAAATCGTTACCGTGGCGCTGCGTCGGGCCGATTTGACTGGCAAGGGTGATCCTTTTGCCAACATCCTCGATTACATCCCGAAAAACGTCCTGCTGCTGCCGAACACGAGTGGGGCGATGAATGCGGAGGAGGCGGTGCGTCTAGCCCGGCTTGCCGTGGCGGCGGGGTTACCCAACTGGGTGAAACTGGAGATCCATCCCGACCCGCGCTACCTCCTGCCCGACCCGATTGAGACGCTCAAGGCGGCTGAAATTCTCGTCAATGAGGGGTTCATTGTCCTTCCCTACATCAATGCGGATCCCGTCTTGGCCCGTCGATTGCAGGATGTGGGCACGGCCACGGTGATGCCCTTGGGATCGCCCATCGGCTCGCATCAGGGCATCGCGACGCGCCGAATGATTGAAATCATCATCGCCCAGGCCACGGTGCCGGTCGTGGTGGATGCCGGGATTGGAGCGCCGAGCCATGCCGCTGAGGCCTTTGAAATCGGGGCGGATGCCGTTTTGGTGAACACCGCCATTGCCGTGGCAGCGGACCCAGTCCGGATGGCGCAGGCCTTTAAAATGGCCGTGGAAGCCGGGCGCAGTGCCTATGAAATAGGTCTGAGCGAGGGCGCAGCGGAGGCTTCAGCCACCAGTCCGCTGACAACATTTCTCTACCAGTAAGCTGCCCCGAAGAGGCTAGTTTCAGCCCTTCACCAGGTAGGTGAAAGCGATAACGCCGCAGAAAAGAAGGGAGGCTGCGAGACACATTCCGTAAAAGATGATCATAGTGTTTGGGGATTTAGCGTGGATCAGACCATCTTCCAGTAGAAATTTTTTCTTGCGAAAGGAGCGCTTTGGGGCAGACTCCGCGCCCCTATGGCAAAAACATGCTGGCTCGAGCGCGACAAGCGCAAACGTAAAACCGTCGAAAAGTACGCTAAACTCCGTGCTGAACTCAAGGAGAAAGGCGACTTCGTCGGCCTCTCCATGCTTCCTCGTGATGCAAGTCCGACACGTCTCATTAACCGTTGCCGCGTCACTGGCCGTCGTCGTGCGTTCATTCGCCGCTTCCAGATGTCTCGTATGACCTTCCGCGAACTCGCCTCCCAAGGGATGATTCCCGGGGTGACGAAGTCCAGCTGGTAGAATTCCGTCCGAACTTGCAGCCGGAGGTTTTTCTCTGGCTGCATGGAGAGGCGGAGCGTTCTTCTCTGATGCCTACCTACTCCTACATCGCTGACGACCCTGAAAAAGGATGCCCTGCATGCCGTAGGGGATTTGACTTGCGCCGCCCGCTCAGCCGGCCGGCTCTTGAGGCGTGCCCTCTGTGCAGGCAACCGGTCAAAAAACTCATTTCCGGTTTTAACACGCCGAAGATCACCAAACCTCTCTCCGTTTCCGACGCTAAGGCCGCCGGCTTCACCATCCTCGAAAAACGATGTGATGGTAATTACGAGAAGCTGTGAACGCCTGACTGCGCCGCCTCATGACTCCTTTGCTCGCCAATGCCTCTGCTGAACTCGTTCGCGAGTGGAGCTTCACTGCGAGTGAAGTTTTCTGGCAGTCTGTCATCGTGCTGGTCATCGTACTGCTCAACGCCTTCTTTGTGGCGGCCGAATTCGCCATCGTCAAGGTCAGGGACAGCCAGCTCACGGCCGCTATCGAAGAGGGCACGCGCGGTGCCAAGTTCGCGCAAACCGTGACTCGCAACCTAGACGCCTACCTCTCTGCCGGGCAGCTGGGCATCACACTCACCAGCATCGCGCTTGGGATTTTTGGCGAGCCGTTTGTCTCTGTCTTAGTGCAGCCGATGCTGTTTAAAATCGGCATCGTCAACGAGACGGTGATCCGCTGGACGTCCATCGGCATCGCCTATGCAATCGTCACCTTTTTGCATGTCGTACTTGGAGAGCAGACACCCAAAGTGGTCGCCATCCGCAAATCCATGCAAACTGCGCTCCTGATCGCGCGCCCGCTGCACCTTTTTTACATCGTGCTGAAGCCGGCGATCTGGATTCTCAGCGCCAGCACCAACGTTGTCCTCCGCTTCCTGGGCATCACAGCCGTTTCCGAGCACGAAATCGCCCACTCTGAAGAAGAGCTGCGCCACATCGTGGCTGAAAGCCAGAAATCCAAGGAAGTGACGGAGACTGAGAAGGACATCCTCCTCAATGCCCTAGCGCTCAATGATCGCTGTGTGCGTGATGTGATGACGCCACGCAATCAGGTGATCTCGCTGGATGCGGATGAAACCTTTGAGGACAGCCTCAAGATTGCCATCGACTCCAAGCATACGAGGTATCCGCTCGTCGAAGGTCATCTTGACCACGCGATCGGCACCATTCACATCAAAGATCTGCTTGGACTCATCGGTCAGCCGCAGCCCGATCTGCGCAAGATCAAGCGCGAGCTGCAGATGGTGCCGGAGATGATGCCCATCGACAAGCTGCTGCGCTTCTTCCTCGACAAGCACGTTCACGTGGCTTTGGCCGTGGATGAATTCGGCGGTGCCGTCGGCATTGTGACGCTCGACAACGTGCTCGAAGAGATCGTGGGTGACATTCAGGACGAATTCGATCACGAGGTCAGCGAGTTCCGCCGCATCAACGACAACGAATTCACCGTCGAAGGTACCTACAACCTTTATGAACTGGCAGACCAGACTGGCATCGACCTCGACAGTGACGAAGTCACCACCATCGGCGGCTATGTTACGCATCTTCTCGGTCATCTGCCCAAGGTGGGCGAAAAAGTGACCATCGAAGACTATGAGGTGACCACCACCAAGGCGGATCTCCGGCGTGTGCTGCAACTGCACTTCAAGCGACTTTCCACCCTGGCGGAAGAAGCGGCAGCAGCTGATGCTGCGCCGGAAGGCGTGTGAGGTGGTTCACGCCAGTGCTGCCGCATCTGTGACAAACGCATCCACGTCCGCCTCCGTGGTGCGCCATGAGCACATCAGGCGTGAGCCGCCACCGATGAAGCTGTAGAACACCCAGCCACGCTCCTTGAGACCTTCCTTCATCCGGTCCGGCAGCTTGGCAAACACCGCATTGGCATCCACGGGGTAGAGAATCTGCACGCCTGGCAGATGGCCGAGTGCATCCGAGAGGCGTTTGGCTAGGTTGTTGCCGTTTTGGGCATGTCTGCGCCAGGTTTCATCACTCAAAATGCGCAGCCATTGCGCCGAGATGAAACGCATCTTGGAGCAAAGCTGCCCCGCTTGCTTGCAGCGGTACGCAAATTCTTGGGACAGCTCCTTATTGAAGAACACGACAGCTTCCGTCACCGCCATGCCGAGTTTGGTGCCGCCGCAGCACAGCACATCCACCCCGGCACGCCAGGTGATGTCGGCGGGTGCGCAGTTTAGCCCGGTCAGTGCATTGAAGAACCGAGCACCATCCATGTGAATCGACAGACCGTGCTGTTTCGCCACAGCGCCGAGGCCCTTGACCTCGCCCGGGCGGTACACCGTGCCCAGCTCGGTGCTCTGGCTGATGCTCAGCGCGCGGGGCTTGGGAAAATGCACGTCGCTGCGGCTTGTCGCAAGACGAACGACATCAGAGGGATCAAGTTTCCCCAGTGGACTGCGGGCGAGCAAGATCTTCGATCCGTGGCTGAAAAACTCTGGAGCACCGCATTCATCCGTCTCCACATGTGCCTCCTGTGCGGTGATGATGCTGTGGTAGCTCTGGCACAGTGTGGCGAGCGAGAGCGAATTTGCCGCCGTGCCGTTGAAGACAAAGTAAACATCGCAGTCCGTCTCGAAAAACCGGCGGAACATTTCGCAGGCCTCCGCCGTGGTTGAGTCGGCTCCATAACTGGGTTGATAGCCCGCGTTGGCCTCTTGCAGCCCCTGCCAGGCTTCAGGACAAATGCCGGACGTGTTGTCCGAGGCGAAGTGGTATTTAAGTTCAGCGGTCATGCTTTTGCTTTCGGCTTCCCATGCCATGCCAGCACGATCCCTGCGAGCAGCAGGAGCAAATCACGCAGGATAAGGTCACGGTAATTGGAGGTGGCATCAGCGTGGCCGAAGCAGCCGCAGCGGATGTCGATGCCGCGCCACCACGAGAGACCGATGGCAACCAGAAAAATCAGCAGCGATCCGTTCAAAATGAGCAGCCCGCCGGAACGCAGCAGCCCGCTCATCACCGCCAGACCGGCGAAGATTTCCAGCCACGGCAGCCCCATGGCCAGCCAAGCGGCCCAGGGATCCCCCAGCAGATCGAAGCTGCGGATGTCATCGAGGAACGACATCGGGTCCGCCACTTTCAGAATCCCTGCGTAGACAAAGACTCCGCCGAAAAAGAAGTGAAGGAGAAGTCGCAGCATGGGGTGGCCAAACTTACGGCACCAGTTCCGCCATCGGCAACAAAATGATGACGAGCTTCTTGTCTTCGTAGATATCTCCTGGCCGGGGCATGCCCCGAACATCCAGTGGGCGGCCCAGTAAAGTGGCAAGCTGCGTGGCAAAACCTGCCTCAGGCGCCTGACCGCCCCCGCCAAAGCTGAGCTGCGCATCATCGTAAACACGCATCAACTCACCGCCGTGCAGCACGATGGGGGATTTGTCACTCGGCGGGATGCCTTGGATGGAAACCAAGTTCGCCTCCTCCTCTCCCAGCAGCTTGGCAGTATGCAGCGGATCGAGCTTTCGTGCCAGATCTCCGGGGTCGGTGCGGTCGAGAATTTTGGCATTGATCACGGGCGTCTCCGGGCTGCTCAGACGCGGCAGCTTTTCATGCACATGCTTGTACACCGCCAGGGCCACTGCCTTCATGGCCTCAGGAGTCCAGTGACTGTCATGGGAAAAGAACACCGGCTGCCTGTCGCGGAATTCCCAAAGGGCGTCGGTCATGTCCAGCAGATTGACGCCCGCTGCTTTCAATTCAGCCAGTCTGTCCGCCTCACCTTTCAACCGCACCACATCCAGATAACGACCTGGCCGGATTTGTTCCGGGTACATCGTGATACGGTCTGGAATCGTGATCACCAGCAGCTGCGAGTCCTGCGCCTTGAGCTGTGCCGCTAGTTTGATCAAACCGGGCTGCACTTCATTGGCTGGGCGTCTGGCATGTGCCAGACGGTCGAGTTCACTCTGGTCAAAGAGCCAGCCTTCACGCCCGAGATAGACGCTTTTGTTGCCTTCGTTCAGGCCATGTATCAGCAGCCATTGCAATCCGCTGCGCACCGTTGCCGCCGCGAGATTGGTCTTGGAAGATGTGAACCAAGACGCAGCTTCAAACAGCAGGGGAATTGCAAGTAGCAGCACAAACACACGGATGATGTTCTGCGCCGCCTTGGGGCTCAGTTCCGGCTCGGGAGGAACCACGGTACGCTTCGCTGGGTCGATTCGAGGAAGCGTCGGTTTCATGGCATCGGTGCGGCGTGCGTCCACAGCATCGCTATGGCAAAGGTGAAAATGAGAAAGCCGATCGTCGCTTTCCAAGGTGCTGGCTCGCGCAGAAAATCGCGCGAATGCGGCAGGCCGATGAGACAGACTAGCGCGGCAAAGATCGTGAGGACATTGAAATCGGTCCGCACCCGCGCCTGCTGTAGCAACGTGGCGACCGTCCGGGGCGGGGGCGCAAACAACGCTTTCAGATGCAGCCAGGTGTCGACAAAAGAAGCTGTTTGCAGCAACGCTCCGAGGACGGTGACGGCCAGCAGGAGGGCGATCAGCCGCAGCCATTTACCCTGGGTGAAGCGCCGTAGCGTCAGCACTTCCTGCACCTTTTCAGACACCTTGAATCCGAACATGCCACCCAAGCCTGCGATCACATCGCCTGCGGCGGTGCAAGCGAAATGCAGGCTGAGAAGCAGCCCCAGAAATCCCATCCACGCCACACTGGTACCTAGGCTTTCAGGTCCGCTGCGGAAAGTCATCGTCGCGAGATGCCACAATGGATCGACCAGCAGCACCCATTTGCCGATTCCCAGGCAGAAGCGCGTGATTCCATTCGCCACGTCGGTCGTGGCCGGTCGTGGTTTTATGTACAGGCGTACCGTCAAGGCGACGGGCAGCAGCACAAACAGCAGATGGTGGAGACTGATGAGCACAGGTATGGAGATGGCTGAGGGCTAGACGCCCGTCAATCATGGAATCTTGGGTGCATTGATGACAGTTTGAGCCGCGAGGCATCGTTTGTCGGTGCCATGCGCTAGTTTCTCGCTTTTTCGGGCTCCCCACGGAAAGAAGAAAAATGCGCCAGTGAAGTGATTCTCGCAGCGTTTTACTCCAGATATGGACGACATCGACCCCCAGCTCCCTGAGCACCTTATCCGACGCGATTTCCTAAAGAAACTCGCAGCAGCAGGGGCTGCAGCGTGGATGACTGGCGAGCCGCGGGCGATCTGGGCGAAAACGGGTGAGAAAGTGACGCACCCACTGGCGAAAGCGGATGCCTGCATCCTGCTCTGGATGGCAGGCGGCATGGCGGCACCGGACACGTTTGATCCGAAGGGCTATCTGCCTTTTGAAAAGGGTCTTGAGGTCAAACGAATGCTCAGCACCTTTCCGGCGATCAACACCAATGTGGATGGTATTAAAATCTGCCAGGGGTTGGAGAACATCGCGCAGGTGATGGACCGTGCGACGCTGATCCGCAGCGCGGTGCAGCCTGACCTCGGCAGCATTTTGCACTCACGGCACCAGTATCACTGGCATACCGGTTACGTGCCGCCGCAGACGGTTGCATGCCCGCACATCGGATCATGGATGGCAAAGGTGCTGGGCCCTCGCAATGCGGTTATGCCCGCGTTCATCAACATCGGCCAGCGGCTCGAAGGCGTGGGCGAAAGTGAAGAATTGAAGGCCTTCACCACCGCAGGATTTTTCGGCAGCGAGTTTGGCCCCATGAATCTTCCGTTTCCTGAAGAAGCAGCGCAGTCCGTGAAGCCGCCGAAGGGCATGGACGCGAATCGTTTCGCCAATCGCGACCGCCTATTCCGCAAGCTCGTCGATCAAAGCCCGCAGCGTGAATTCATGAGCGACTACCAGCAGGAATCCATGCTCCGCAGCATGGACAATGCCTACCGCCTTCTCAGCGCCAAGGAGCGCGATGCCTTCGACATCACGCTGGAGCCGAAGGAGAGCTACGCCAAGTATGACACCGGCCGCTTTGGCCGTGGCTGCCTGCTTGCGCGTCGCTTGGTCGAGGCAGGCACACGCTTCGTCGAGGTGACCACCGAGTACGTGCCCTTCTTCCAATGGGACACGCATAAAGACGGTCACACCACCGTGGATGCCATGCACAAAGAGATCGACCTGCCGATCTCGCAGCTCGTGCGAGATCTGGAGGCGAAGGGTCTGCTGGATCGCACGCTCATCGTCATCGCCAGCGAATTCAGCCGCGATGCGCTCATGGAGGGTAAGCCCGGCTCCACGGCGAACGACCAGACGACCTTCAAAGTCGATACGCTCAGCGAGATGAAGCACTACGGACTGCACCGCCATTTTACCGGCGGCACCAGCGTGGTGATGTTTGGCGGCGGCGTGAAGAAGGGGCATTTGTATGGCGAAACCGCCGATGAGCGCCCTCTCATTGCCACCAAGAATCCCGTAAGCGTCATGGATCTGCACGCTACGATCATGACCGCGATGGGCATCAGTCCGAAGACAGAGTTCGAAATCGAAGGTCGCCCCTTCTACGTCACGGAGGACGGTAAAGGCAAGGCTGTGACGGAAATCTTCGCTTAAAACGATTGGAGGCGAGGCTTTCTCCCGTTTAGGCTTTCTCACATGAACGCCCATCGCCTTTTATGCATCGGGGTCACGACTTTGGTCTTGGCCATTTCCTCATCCATTCGTGCTGCTGACGGCGATGCCGAGTGGAAGAAGGTCAACGAGGTCGTAGAAGGCATCAAAAATCCAACTGAGAAGCCCAAATCGCGTGAAGAAGCCATCGCGATGCTGAAAAAAGGACTGACGGAGTTCGATGCTGCCTATGCGACAGCTTTGAAAGCCGATCCGAAAAACGCATCCCGCTGGGAGGCCGCCTTGTTTGAAACCATGGTCGGACGCGCACGTGAGATTGCAGGAGTTCCGGCACCGGCAAAGCAGGCCATCACGCTTGATGATATTCTCAAGGCCGAAGATGCGAAAGCTGAAACCAAATCACAGGCGAGTTTGATCATGGTTATGGAGGCTGCTGAGGCCGCCGAAAGTCTAGGCGGTGACGCCGCTGCATGGCTGGCGAAAGCGGAGAAGCATCTGAAGGATTTTCCTGCTGAAAAAATGAACAAGGTGGTGGAAGGCAAAATGGCGAGCATCAAGGCCGCTGCCGATCTCAAGACCAAGCCACTCGAAATGAAGTTCACCGCTGTGGACGGTCGTGAGGTGGATTTGTCGAAACTCCAGGGCAAGGTCGTGCTCATCGACTTCTGGGCCACATGGTGCGGACCATGTGTGGCCGAACTGCCAAATGTGCTCAAGGCCTACAAAGAGCTGCATCCGAAGGGATTTGAAATTGTCGGCATCTCGCTCGACGGCGACAAGGCCGAACTCGAAGCATTCGTGAAGGAAAAAGGCATGGAATGGCCGCAGTATTTCGATGGCAAAGGCTGGAAGAATGAGATCGCTGGTAAATACGGCATCCAGTCGATCCCTGCCATGTGGCTGCTCAATAAAAAGGGCATGGTCGTGAGCACCGATGCACGCGGTGGTTTGGAGGAGCAGGTGGCCAAACTTCTTGCGGAGTAAGCTCATGATCCATCGTTCAGCCTTCATGGCGGCCTTGCTGGCTGCTTCTTTTCTGCCTGCCCAAGAAGCGGGCATAGCGGTCGAAAAGAACGTCATGGTGGCGATGCGCGATGGCGTGAAGCTCGCCACGGACATTTATCTGCCTTCTGGCAATACTGCGAAGCTGCCCGTCATTCTCACACGCCTGCCTTACAATAAGGATGGCGCGAAGAGCTACGGCGAGTACTTTGCGGCACACGGTTATGCTTTTGTGGCGCAAGACACCCGCGGGCGCTATGCCAGCGAAGGCGTCTGGCATTGGATGACCGATGATGGTGTTGATGGAACCGATTGTGCCGCATGGATTGCCGCGCAGCCCTGGTCAAACGGCAAGATCGGTATGGTGGGCACCTCGTATGTCGGGGGCACGCAGCACGCGATGGCCTTGGAAAAAGTGCCGCAGCTCACTACCGTCATCCCGGTGGATGCCGTATCCAACATGGGACGGCAGAGCATGCGCAATGCGGGGGCGTTTGAGATGCGCTTCTGGAACTGGATCATGCTCAATGCAGGCAAAGGCAGCAATGCGGCGCTTGCTCCTGCCACGCAGAACGAACTCAAGGAGATGACGGACCATCGCTGGGATTACCTCTCCCTGCTTCCATTGCGTCCCGGCTCTACTCCTCTGAAGCTCGCACCTGAATACGAAGACTGGCTCATCCAGGCCATGCGCCATGGCAAGGACGATGCCTTCTGGCGGCAAAACAATATTTTGGCAGATCCCTCCCGCTACAAGGACATGCCGGTCTATCTCGTCGGCGGCTGGTATGACTCGTGGGCGGGCAATACTTCCGCGAATTTCCAGGCGTTGTCGAAGACGCTCAAAAGTGATGTCTATCTCATCATGGGGCCCTGGATTCATGGAGCGCAGAACAAATCAGCGCATGGACAGGTCGAGTTCGGTGGTGATGCGGCCATTGCGGACCAGCTTGCTTGGCGCAAGGAGTGGTTTGATCACTGGATGAAGGGCATCGAGAACAGCGTCGGCAAGGCCGCGCCCTTCGCCAAAAAAGTGCGCATCTTCGTCATGGGCACCGGTGACGGCAGCAAGACCAAAGAGGGCCTGCTCAACCACGGCGGACAGTGGCGTGATGAAAACGAGTGGCCGCTAGCCCGGATGAAACCGACGCCGTTCTATCTGCATGCCGAAGGCCTGCTGAGTGACGCGAAGCCCAAGGATGAGCGCGCATCCGTGACCTATGAATTTGACCCCAAAAATCCGGTACCCACGCTTGGTGGCAACATTTCCTCGGGAGACGGCATCATGCAGCAGGGGGCCTGGGATCAACGTGGCAGCGATAAATTTTGGAACTGGACCAAGCCCATTCCGCTTTCCGCACGCAGTGATGTGCTCGTCTTCCAAACGGCGCCGCTGGCCGAAGACAACGAAATCACCGGCGAGATCGAAGTGAAGCTCTGGGCATCGTCTTCGGCTGTGGACACGGACTTCACCGCCAAGCTGATCGATGTTTATCCATCCAGCGCTGACTGGCCGCATGGCTTCGATCTCAATCTTGCCGACGGCATCGTCCGCGCACGTTTCCGCGATTCATTGCAGGAAGAAAAGCTCATGCAGCCTGGCAAAGTTTATCCTTTCACGATCAAACTTTATCCCACGAGCAACGTCTTCAAAAAAGGCCACCGAATCCGTGTGGACATCAGCAGCAGCAACTTCCCACGATTCGATGTCAACCCCAACACCGGCGAGCCCCTCCAGCAGCACCGCCGCACGGCCACTGCCACGAATACCGTCTATTACGATCGCGAGCATCCCTCGCACATTGTGCTGCCGTTGGTGCCGCGACCTTAGAGCAGAGCCTTCGTCAGGATCTCCATGCTCGCATTCCCGCCCGTGAGCACGCAGGCCACGCGCTTGCCCTGCCATGCTTCACGCTGCTTCTTCAGCGCCGCATAGGCCAGCGCACCCGCGCCTTCGGCGATGTTATGAGTAGCCTGAATGATCTCGCGCATCGCAGCCACGGTCTCTTCATCATTTACTGTGACAATTTCATGCGCGTGCCGCATCACATGCTCCAGCGCATTACGGTTCGGCGTTTTGCAGGCTACCCCTTCCGCGACACGCGTCATGCTCGTTTGTTCGACAAATTGCCGCTGTTGAAATGACAGCGCATAGGCAGGCGCAAGCTCGGACACGACACCGATGATCTTGGTCTTCAATCCTAGCGCTTCACGCGCTGCGGCCACACCGCAGAATCCGGAACCCAGGCCGATGGGCACAAACACCACATCCAGATCTTTCACCGCGCGAAACAGCTCCAGGCCATACGTTGCGACACCCCGCACGAGCCAGGGGTGAAATGAAGGCACGGCATGCAGTCCTTCTTGGGCTGCCAGTTCACGCGAGTATTCGAGAGCTTCCTGAAACTCACGGCCATGCTCGACCAGTTCCGCCCCCAGCGAGCGCATGGCGGCATTTTTCTCCGGGTTATTGCCATGCGGCACGACGATCACGGCGCGCAGACCATTCAGCTTTGCGGCAAAGGCGATGGACTGCCCGTGATTGCCCGTCGTGGCGGCGATCACACCGCGCACCTCCGGCTGCTGACGTTTCAGCTCGTCCATATAGACCAGCCCGCCGCGAATTTTAAAAGCCCCGACCGGCGTGTGGTTTTCATGCTTCAACCACAAATCGCAGCCCTGGCTCGCTTCGAGCAGAGGCCAGCGGTACGCTGGCGTTTCGTGGATGTAGGGACGAATGAGCGCCTTGGCGGCTTCGATTTCGCTGAGGGTCGGCAGTGGCTCCATCTTTCACCGCTAGGCATGAACTTCGCAAAGGCAAGCCCGCAGCCGACGTTATGAATGGCATCATGAACACGCCCGCCACCTCACGTCGTCGTTTCCTTCAGACCTCCCTCGCCGGAGCCATTTCCATGCCCGCCTGGGGCGCACCGCTCGGGGCCAATGGAGATGTGCGCGTTGCGGTGATCGGTTTTCGCGGTCGTGGCGGTGGTCATATCAAGGAACTGCTCAAAATTCCTGGCGTGCGCTTGGTGGCGCTGTGCGATGTCGATTCCGCTGTCGTGGACAAAAAGGTGGCCGAACTCGCCAAGCAGAACATCACCGTCAAAACCTACCGCGACTTCCGCGAGTGTTGCGCGGACAAGGACATCGATGCCGTGACAATCGCCACACCGAATCACAGCCATGTGCTGATCGCGCTCACGGCCTTGCAGCACGGCAAGCATGTCTATGTGGAGAAGCCCGTCTGTCACAATCTCATTGAGGGCCGCAAGCTTATGGCCGCTGCCACTAAAGCAGCAGCAAAAGGCATCATCGTGCAGCATGGCATGCAACGCCGCTCCGACCTCGGCTGGGCTGCGGCGATGGCGTGGGTGAACGAAGGCCACATTGGCAAAAAGAAGCTCTCCCATGCGCTCGTCCACGGCCTGCGCTTGAGCATTAACAAGGTGGATGCCGCACAGCCGCCGCCCGCCACAGTGGATTACAAGTTGTGGTCTTCACCGCGTCCTGAGATGCCCATCATGCGCAAGCAGTTCCACTATGACTGGCACTGGCAGTGGGCCTATGGCAATGGCGACATCGGCAACCAGGGGCCGCATCAGTATGACGTGGCGCGCTGGGCTCTCAACGACCCGGCCACGCTGCCGCAGCGCGTGATGAGCCTCGGCCATCGCTGGGGCTATGTGGATGACGGCCAGACGGCGAACTGCCAGCTCGCTTTCCATCCTTATGAGCCCGTGCCGCTGCTCATGGACATGTTCGGCCTGCCGACGAAGAACATGGACCAGAAAACTGGCGAACCGCCCTACAAGGGCATTCGCACCGGGAATATCATCCATTGCGAAGGCGGTTACGTGGCCGAGTCCAAGGCCTACGACAACGAGGGCAAGACCATCACGAAGTTTGAGAATTTCCTCACCGGCCCGGATCACATGAAGAATTTCATCGACTCCGTGCGTGCCGGAAAATACACCAAAGACGTGCTGCACATCCGCCACGGTCAGCAAGCCGCCGCGCTTTCGCATCTGGCGAACACTTCCTACCGCCTCGGCAAGGCGATGAAGAACGAAGAGATCAAAGAGCGTCTGCAGGGTGACAAGTTCGGCCAGGAAATGTTTGAGGGCATGCTTGCCACGCTTGCCTCGAATCAAATCAACACGGAGGTCGAGCAGGTCGTCGTGGGGCCATGGCTGGACTTCGATCCAGTGAACGAAGTCTTCACCGGCGAATTCGCCGCCGAGGCCAACAAGCTGGCGCAGGAGGAATACGCCGCCGGATTTGAACTGCCGGAGGTGTGAGTTTGCATGGCCTCATGAAATGTTTTTTCACCAGCCTGTTGCTTGCGTTCATTGCACCAGCAATGGCAGCACCAGATTACATGAAGGACATCAAGCCTTTGCTCAAGGAGCGCTGCATTTCCTGCCATGGCACGGTGAAGCAAAAAGGTGACCTGCGGCTCGATGCAGGGGCTTTGATCCGTCCGGACGTGCATCAAGACTTGCTCGAACGTGTGGCTTCCAGCGAGGAAGACGAACGCATGCCGCCGGAAGGCAAGCGTCTGAGCGCAGAGCAGATCGAAATGCTGAGACAGTGGATCGCGGCCGGTGCGCTCTTTCCAAGGGATGAAGTGATTCCGAAGAAGCCTTCTGAGCACTGGTCATTCCAACCAGTGCAGAGCCCACCGCTGGCTGCGTCTGCCTTTACTCATCCGATTGACGCCTTCGTGTTCGGTAAACGCGAGGCTGCGCCAAAGGCGAATCCGCTGGCGCTGCTGCGTCGCATTCATCTTGACCTCACCGGTCTTCCTCCGACGATTCAAGAGCAGGAGCGTTTCGCAAAATCCGGTGATATGAATGCCGTGATCAATGACCTGCTCACACGCCCTGAATATGGTGAGCGCTGGGCGCGGCACTGGCTGGATGTGGTGCGTTATGCCGACAGCAACGGTTACGAGCGCGATGCGGAGAAGCCCTTTGTCTGGCGCTATCGCGACTACGTCATTGAATCACTCAATCAGGACAAGCCTTTTGACCGTTTTGTTTTGGAGCAACTCGCAGGTGATGAGTTGCCGGACCGCTCCGTTTCATCCGTCATCGCCACCGGCTTTCTACGGCTCGGTCACTGGGACGACGAGCCTGCAGATCCTGAGACTGACCGTTACGATCAGCTCGATGACATCGTCAGCACCACCGGCCAGGCCTTTCTCGGTCTCACTATCGGTTGCGCACGCTGTCACGATCACAAATTCGAACCTCTCGCCACGCGCGACTATTACAGTCTAGTAGCAGTCTTTAATCCGCTCGATCGCCCGACCAAAGGCCGCAAAGAGTTGACCATCCCCGTCGATGGTGCGGAGGTTTACGCCTGGAGTGAGCCATCTGCCAAAGCGCCGGAGACGCATGTGCTCGTGCGTGGTTCGCCCACACGATTTGGCGATCTCGTTGAGCCTGCGGTGCCTGCCATTCTCGTCAAACAGCAGCCGCAGTTTCCATCGGGTGAAAAGACCACTCAGCGCCGCCTCGGCCTCGCGCAATGGATCGCCAGTGAGCAAAATCCCCTCACCGCCCGCGTCATCGTGAACCGCGTCTGGCAGCAGCACTTTGGACAGGGACTGGTGACCACTGCGAACGACTTCGGCCTTATGGGGGCCACTCCCGCGCAGCCCGAACTCCTCGACTGGCTCGCGCACTGGTTCATGCACGATGCGCGCTGGTCGTTGAAAAGGCTGCATCACCTCATCCTCACCAGCCGTGCCTGGCAGATGAGCAAATCGTCGGACTCGCTCATGCGCTACCGCCGCCTTGAAGTCGAAGCCATTCGCGACTCCATGCTTGCCGTGAGCGGCCAGCTCAACCCGAAGCGCTTCGGCCCTGCGATGAAGCCCGGCATTCCCAAGGCCGCGCTCGAAGCCAACACCGACAAGGAAAAAGTCTGGCAGCCCTCGGACGAACGCGAAGCCTCGCGCCGCAGCATCTACGCCTTCATCAAGCGCGGCCTCGTTATCCCCATGCTTGAAACCCTCGACCTCGCCGACACTGTCAGCAGTTGTCCACAACGCCAGGTCACCACCGTTGCGCCGCAAGCACTCAGCCTCTTCAACGGGGAATTCGTCAACCAACAGGCACAGCACTTCGCTGCACGATTGAAGCGTGAGGCGGGGGATGATCCTGAAAAGCAGATCACGCTCGCCTGGAAGCTCGCCCTCAGTCGCGAACCCTCACACGATGAACTGACGAAGATGCGTGCGTTTCTCCAAGAGCAGCCACTGGAGCAGGCCTGCCGGGTGATTCTGAATCTGAACGAGTTTGTCTATCCTGAGTAAAACGATGAACCGACGCGAATACCTCATGCGTGCCACTGGCGGCTTTGCCGGGCTGGCACTTGCCGATTTGATGGCGGAATCACCACTCTCAGAAAAACGCCCGCATTTCCCAGTGAAGGCGAAGCACTGTGTGTTCCTCTTTATGAATGGCGGACCGAGCCAGGTGGATACCTTTGATCCGAAACCGGCGCTCAAAAAGTATCATGGCATGCCTTACCATGGCGATGCCAAGGTTGGCTCCAACGGCCGCGCCGTGGGGCATCTGATGCAGTCGCCGTTTGAGTTTAAGAAGCACGGTCAGAGCGGCCTTGAGATCAGCAGCCTCTTTCCACACACCGCCATGCACGCGGATGACCTCTGCGTGATTCGCTCCATGCATGCGGACACAGCAGCGCATGCCTCCGGCTGCTTGCAGATGAACACGGGCAGCATCTTCATCGGCAAGCCCTGTCTCGGCTCCTGGCTCAATTACGGCCTCGGCACCGCCAATCAAAACCTGCCGGGCTTTGTGGTGATGACTGACCCACGTGGTGGGCCCATCGGCAGCGCATCGAACTGGACTGCGGGTTACATGCCAGCGGCCTATCAAGGCACCTTGTTTCGCAGCGGCGGCTCACCTCTGCTGGATCTCGCGACGCCAGAAGGTACCAGCGACCGCACCCAGCGCCGCAGTCTCGATCTGCTCAAGTCTTTGAACGAAGAACACCTCAAGCGGCATCCCGAAGAGACCGAACTGATGGCCCGCATCGAATCCTACGAGCTCGCCTATCGCATGCAGACAGAAGCGATGAGCGTGGTCGATCTCGACAGCGAAGACGCCGCCACGCGTGAGATGTACGGCCTCAATGACAAGCGCACCGCAGACTTTGGCCGCAAGTGCCTCATCACGCGCAAGCTCATCGAAAAAGGCGTGCGCTTCATCCAGCTCTACTCCGGGGGCGGCCACATCGAGGACACCTGGGACGGCCACAACGACTGCATCACCAATCATACTTTGCACGCCGGTGAAACCGACCAGCCCATCGCCGCGCTGATCGCCGATCTCAAACGTACCGGCCTATGGGAAGAAACACTTCTCGTCTGGGGCGGTGAGTTTGGACGAACGCCAACAAGTGAAGGCGTGGGCAAACCCGGCCGAGACCACGACTGGCATGGCTTCTCCATGTGGATGGCTGGAGCCGGCGTCAAAGGTGGGCAGGCCATCGGGGCGACAGATGAACTTGGCTTCAAAGCCATAGAGGACCGTTGCCACGTCAGCGATCTGCACGCAACAATCCTGCATTTGATGGGTGTCGACCACTCACGCCTCAGTTATTTACACCAAGGATTGAACCAGCGCCTCACGGGCGTGGAGGATCGTCGGGTGATCACAAAGGTGCTGGCCTGATCTGCCAATTGCATCCTGGTTTTTTGTTTGATGAAATGGCCTGTGTGACACGTTTGGTTTGCCAACGATCCACCTTTTAACAAGCCGCCGCTGGGCGCTTGGCAAAACCTTGATCCTTTTAATATCACCAAATATGAAATCACCAGCCATCCTCATCCTCTTGCTTGCAGCCTCTCTGCAGGCGCAGACGCCTGCTCCCGTCGTCAAACCTACCCCTGCACCGAAACGTGCCCCCACCGTTGCCAATGTGCCCTATGGCACTCATGAGCGGCAGGTGCTTGATTTCTACAAAGCCGATTCCGCCAAGCCAACACCGCTGCTGTTTTTCATCCATGGAGGTGGCTGGGTTGCAGGTGACAAGTCCGGTGTCGGTGAACTCGAAGCCTGTCTCAAGGCCGGCATCTCTGTTGTTTCCATCAACTACCGCTACTCCTGGCAGGCGCAGCTTGCGGGCGTGATGCCGCCTGTGCAGTGGCCGCTGGAGGACGCCGCTCGCGCCTTGCAGTTCGTGCGCAGCCGCGCGGTGGAATGGAACATCGACAAGCAGCGCATCGGTGCCAGTGGTGGCTCGGCCGGAGCCTGTTCCAGCCTTTACCTCGCCTTCCACGACGACATGGCTGATCCCAAAAGCAGTGATCCCATTGCCCGTGAATCCACGCGTCTCTGGTGCGCGGCGGTCAGTGGTGCGCAGACCTCGCTCGACCCCAAACAACTCAAGGAATGGACCCCGAACAGCCGCTACGGTGGTCATGCTTTTGGCTTCATGGACCCGAACGAGCGCAAGACCCGCGACACCCGATTTGCCGAGTTTTTGGAAAAGCGCGAGTCTCTGCTGAAGTGGATCAAGATGTACTCGCCGTATGAGCTTGTCTCCAAAGATGATCCGCCGGTCTATCTTTACTACAGCACGGCTCCCGCCATCGGTAAGGAGCAGAAAGACCCCACGCATACCTCAAACTACGGCGTGAAGCTGCAGGAGCACTGCCGTGAGATCGGTGACGAGTGTGAGCTGGTTTATCCGGGGGCGCCGGAGGTGAAGCACAAGAGCATTTCGGAGTTTTTGATTGAGACGCTGAAGAAATAACATACTTCAACGGGAGATGAAGCGGCAGGTCAAAAGAGCCCTGATGGCCGTCACCATGGTGGTGTTGGGGCTTTTGTTATTCGCCCGGTTTGTCGTGCTCCCATCTGAAGGTTTTCCGACATGGGAGGCTGTATGGAACATTTTGATTCGTGATGGCCAAATTCAAATCTATTTTCCAGATGGCGTTCAACCCATGAAAGCTCAATGTGATGAAAGTGATTCGATCGTGTCGATCGAAGAAAATCTGGTGACCACCAAGATTGGTTATTCGTGGTGTATGATTACGGTTGAAGCTGAAACTGTGTCAGGTACTCAAAGGCGCTACTTTTTCAATCCACAAAAACTCAATAACTGGAACCGTATTCGCTTTGTCCCGATAGATTCGAAAAACGTGGACTCTGAATTTCGAATGATTGAGAACGGTTTGGAACAGAAGCAGGCAAGCCGCTGCGTCTGGTGGGAGCCCAAGTAAGTTTGCAGTAGCCCAGAGAAACTGGCCAGATTCAATGGGTTTCAAACGTTTCTAATAATCTGCATGAAACTCGCTCTCTCCCTCCTCCTGCTCGTTTCCATTGCCTCTGCCGCCGATGCTCCGGCGAAGAAAGCCGAGGCTCCTGCTAAAAAAGCACCAGCCAAGAAAGTCTATCCGAAGAATCCGCCGCCGACGGTGGCGAATCTGAAGTATGGGCCGGCTGAGCGAAATGTGCTCGATTTCTGGCAGGCAAAGTCCGACAAGCCGACGCCGCTGCTATTTTTCATCCATGGCGGCGGCTGGATGGGCGGGGACAAGGCGGGCATCGCCGTGGAGCCGTTCTTGAAGGAGGGCATTTCCGTCGTTTCGATCAACTATCGCTACATCTCGCAGGCGCAGGATGTCGTGCCGCCGGTGAAGGCGCCGCTGACGGATGCTGCGCTGGCTTTGCAGACTGTGCGCAGCAAGGCAGCGGAGTGGAACATCGACAAGCTGCGCATTGGCGCCAGCGGTGGCTCGGCAGGGGCGTGCAGCAGCCTGTGGCTGGCTTTCCATGACGACATGGCCGATCCGAAGAGCAGCGATCCCATCGCGCGTGAATCGACCCGGCTGTACACGGCTGCCGTGAACGGACCGCAGACTACGCTGGACCCCAAGCAGATGCGCGAGTGGACGCCGAACAGCAAGTACGGCGGCCATGCCTTCAGCAAGAACGGTGAATTCAAAAACTTTGATGACTTCGTGGCGGCACGTGAGCGCATCCTGCCTTGGATCAACGAGTACTCGCCCTACGCGCTCGTATCCTCCGATGATCCGCCGGTGTACTGCTACTTTGGTTCAGCTCCAGCCATCGGCCAGGAGCAGAAGGACCCGACCCATACTGCGAACTTTGGCGTGAAGCTGCAGGAGCATTGCAAAGAAAAAGGCGTTTCCTGCGAGGTCGTTTATCCGGGCGCGACGGATGTGAAGAATAAGACGATCAACGAATACCTGATCGCCAAGCTCAAAGAGGCGAAGTGAGAGCACCTGACATTCACCACATCATTATGAAACTCAATTCACTCACTCTTGGCGGCCTCTTTCTGGCTGTTTGTCTTGTCTGCCGTGCTGAAGACTCTGCTTTTCGGCCGATCTTCAACGGCAAGGATCTGACCGGTTGGTATGGCCTGAATCCGCATTCTGTCGTCAAACTCAAAGATGAAAAGAAAGCCGAAGCCCTCAAGAAGATGCGCGATGAGTTCGCCGCGAACTGGAAGGTGGAAAACGGCGAACTGGTCAATGATGGCCACGGCCCCTATGCGACCACCGAAGAGGAATTCGGCGACATCGAGTTCCTCATCGAATACAAAACCGTGGCGGGTGCTGACAGCGGCATCTACCTGCGTGGCGCACCTCAGGTGCAGATCTGGGACAAGAGCCAGGTCTTTGACCCTGCCAAACCCACGCGCAGGCCGCACCTCGGCTCTGGTGGCTTATTCAACAACACCCCAGACACACCCGGCCGCGATCCGCTGGTGGTGGCGGACAAGCCAATGGGTGAGTGGAACAGCTTTCGCATCCGCCAGATCGGTGCGCGCACCTGGGTGTGGCTGAACGATAAACTTGTCGTGGATGGCAACGTGATGGAAAACTACTATGACAAGACCCAGCCGCTGCCCGCCAAAGGTCCGATCATGCTGCAAACTCATGGCGGTGAGATCCGCTGGAGAAATCTGCAGGTGCGCGAAATCGGCGCAGAGGAGGGAAAGAAGATCCTTGCTGAGGCCGACGCGAAGAAGTGAACTGCTGAATCCAAACAAAAAAGCCGCAGAGGTGACTCCTCTGCGGCTTTTTATTTTCAGAATCGGTCACTTGTTCAGCACGAGGCGCAGAGTGCCGTTGTGGATGTCGAGCGACTGGATGCCGGCGATGAATTTTTGCAGTGCAGGATCGGACTCCACGTTTTCAGCCACGAGATCGAGCCCCTTGATGTCGCCGATCCAGCTGTTGGGCAGGGAGATGCCGCCGAGGCTCAGATCATCGAGTTTCAGTGACAGCTTGTGCTCTGCAGAAAGGCTAGTGCCAAAGGTGAAGCGCAGACGGATCTTTTGATTCGGCATGATCGGAAAATCTTCCGGAGCGGTGAAAATGACCGCAGCGGAGACCTGGCCTTCGCCAAACTTCACCTGCACACTCTCGCCGAGCTGCTGCTGGGCTAGGTAGGCGTTTACCTCGCGCTCGTTGACGATGATGGTGCGGTTTGCCTCATCCGGTGGAATGGCGGCAGGATTGTTCAAGGCCTGCAGCTTGCTGTCATACTCGGCCTGCTCCTTGGCGGTCAGGCTCACAGGAGTCATGGCGGAGGGGTAGAAGTTTTGTTTGACCCAGATTGCGCCGGTGGCGGCGGCGATGCCTGCGCAGCCAAGAATGACGGCGAGGGTGATGAGAACGATTTTCTTGGTGGAACGCGCACGCGGTGCGGCGGGCGCTGCGGTTTCAGGGATGGTTTGCATGGTGGTGAACTTGGATGCTTTTCAGGCGAGAGTATTCATTCTGACTGAAAAATGCCATCTACATGTTCCCCGGCAGTTTGTAAGGCATTGACTCCGCACGCCAGCCTTGGGAACATCTGAAATAACCATGAAATACATCCTCGCTCTCGACCAGGGCACCACCAGCTCACGTGCGATCCTCTTCAACCACGACGGCGGCATCGTGGCGACGGCCCAGAAGGAATTCCGGCAGATCTTCCCGAAACCGGGCTGGGTGGAGCATGATGCGCAGGAAATCTGGGCCACACAGGCCGGAGTGGCTTCCGAAGTGCTGCACAAAGCGCGGGTGAAGGCCGCTGACGTGGCCGCCATCGGCATCACGAATCAGCGGGAGACGACGGTGGTGTGGGATCGCAAGACAGGAAAGCCGATCTGCAACGCCATCGTTTGGCAGGACCGCCGCACGGCCTCCATCTGCGACAAGCTGCGTGCACAGAAACTGGACAAGGTCATCCAGCGCAAGACCGGCCTCATTGTGGATGCCTACTTCTCCGCCACCAAGGTGCAGTGGATTCTGCAAAACGTGAAAGGGGCCAAAGTCCGCGCAGCGAAAGGCGAGCTCGCCTTTGGTACCATCGACTCCTGGCTGCTGTGGAATCTCACCGGCGGCAAGGTGCATGCCACGGATGTCAGCAATGCCTCCCGCACCATGCTCTATGACATTCGCAAAGGCACCTGGGATGACGAGCTTTTGAAGATCTTCGGCGTGCCGCGCTCCATGCTGCCTGAGGTGCGGGATTCGAGCGGTGAGTTTGGTTCTACGTCGCTGCTTGGTGGCTCGATTCCCATTGCCGGCATCGCCGGAGATCAGCAGTCGGCGTTGTTTGGCCAGATTTGCACCAAGCCCGGCATGGTGAAGAACACCTATGGTACGGGCTGCTTCATGCTGATGAACACCGGCACCAAGCCGATCAATTCTAAAAACAAACTGCTCACCACGGTGGCATGGCGCATCAACGGACGCACCGAATACGCACTGGAAGGCAGTGTGTTCATTGCCGGAGCAGCGATTCAGTGGCTGCGCGATGGCCTAGGCATCATCCGCCAGTCGGCAGATGTTGAGGCGCTGGCGGCTAGCGTACCTGACACTGGCGGCGTCTATCTGGTGCCTGCTTTCGCTGGTCTCGGCGCTCCTCATTGGGATGCCTATGCACGCGGCACACTCTTGGGTCTAACACGCGGTACCACCGCCGCGCACATCGCGCGTGCCGCACTGGAAGGCATTGCCTTGCAGGTCATGGACATTTTGAAGGCCATGGAAGCTGATGCGGGCATCAAGCTGAAAGAGCTGAGAGTCGATGGTGGTGCCAGCGTGAACAACCTGCTCATGCAGTTGCAGTGCGATCTGCTAGGGGTTCCCGTCGTGCGCCCCAAGGTGAATGAAACCACGGCACTCGGCGCGGCCTGCCTCGCGGGGCTTGCTGTGGGATATTGGAAAAATCTGGCTGACATCGCGAAGCACTGGCAGGTGGACCGCCAATTCAAGCCGACCATGAAAGCCGCCACCCGCACCCAGATAACGCAGGGCTGGAACCGGGCGCTCGGCCGTGCCAAGGGATGGGAGGAAAAATCGGCGTGAAACAAAAGGCATGGATCAATCAGCCCTGCCCGCTGCTTCCGGAGGAGAACCGGCACTACGATCACACAGACATCGAGGCGTTGAATCACGAGCGTGGGACGCTCTTTTATGAAACGGCGCTGCACTATGCCCAGAGTCTGTGGCGCGAAGGATTTCCAGCCAAAAGCATTCTCATCATCAACCGCGCGCTTTCGCTGCCGCTAAGTGCCGATGAGCCCATCCTCTCGAAGTGGCCGCTGCCATATGAGGCGCTGATATGGATCATGCAGCATCGGGTCGAAGGGCAGTTCATTGGCAATCCGCGTCGTCACTGGCAGCATCTGGCCACGCGCATGGTGGAGCCGAACAAGGAACTGCGTACCTGGCGTGCCTGGGCCTGCTGGTATCTCGCGCAGTTGATCCTGCCGGAGGCTGAGTTCCCATCGGATCAAAAGCAAATCCGCGAAGAGCAGATCGTGGAGCCTACGCAGGGACAGATCGCCGAGCATTTGCACCGGCTTTCACCGGCGCGGGATGAGGATGTCTGGCGGCATGCTTTAAGCACGATTCAAACCCGCCGCGAACCGCCCGCCGCCCGCATCCGCCGGATTGGTGTCCATGAGCTGCCCACGGTGCAGCGTCTCGGTCACGAAATCTGGCATGCGTATTATCCCGGCATCATCAGCGTGGAGCAGATCCGCTACATGCTTTCTATCTGGTATCAGCCCGGATCCATGGCGCATGAGATGCAGGCGCGGGACGTGTGGTATGCGCTCGTCGAGACTGCTGGGCCGAAGCCCGTCGGCTACATCTCTTTTGAGAAGCTCCTCTTTGAGCCGGTGCTCTTCATCAACAAGCTCTACCTCCTGCCCGAAGTGCACGGTCATGGACTCGGGGGCATCACCCTGCGCTGGACCGAGGAACGCGCTAAAGAGATGCGTTGCAAGGTCGTGCGTCTCCGCGTGAACAAACGCAACGCTCCTGCCATCCGTTCCTACCTTCGTGCAGGCTTCCGCTTCACCGAAGACATCATCAGTGACATTGGCAGCGGGTTTGTGATGGATGATTATGTGATGGAGAAGCGGGTGTGAATTGGAGATCGCCTTTGACACTCTTGTCCACGCATTCCATCTCACTCAGTGATCCCACTCGACCTTTCCCTCGCAGAAGTTCCCCGCATGCCCGCGAATGCCGCGAGGCTGCTGGGCAAGGAGGGGGTGACGACGGTGGCGGATGTCATCACTCTGATGCCATCCCGGCATGAGGACAGGCGGCAGATGCAGGCGCTGGCGTTTCAGGCGGGGCTGCTGCCGACGTGTCATCAAGTGTTGATCACGAAGACGGGGAACAAGTTCTTTGGCAGGGCGGGGGTGTTTGAGGCGGTGGTACGGCATGCAACGGGACTGCTGGGGCAGCAGCTCACGCTGAAGTGGTGGAACATGCCGTTCATGAGCCGGGTGCTGGCGGAGGGGCAGGAGTTGATCGTCTATGGCATCATTAAGGACACCAAGGGACGCTTGAGCATGGCGCATCCGGAGTATGAGATCGTCAAAGGCGGTGCGGATGATGATGCAGAGCAGATTCACACGGGGCGCATTACGCCGATCTACCGGCTGAAAGGAGCGATGACGCAGAAGGCGCTGCGTGTGGCCGCGTGGCATGTGCTGCAGGCGCTGCCGGAGTCGTTTATCGAAGATCTGCTGCCAGCACCGAGTGGGGAAGGGGAGTTTGCGGGCATGTCGCGTTCAAAGGCACTGCGTGAGGTGCATTTTCCAGCAAGTATGGACACTCTTGAGCAGGCGCGGCGCTACTTGGCGCTGCAGGAGTTTTATGGCTACCAGCTGCGGGTGGCACGACGAAAGCGGCGCGTGATCGAATCCGGCGGGCGCAAGCAGGTGGGCACGGGCGAACTGCTGCGAGATTTTTTTAACGAGCTGCCGTTTCAGCTCACCACGGCGCAACAGCGTTGTCTGGATGAGATTCATCGTGACATGGCCTCCGGCAATCCGATGAACCGCCTGCTGCATGGCGATGTGGGCAGCGGCAAAACGGTGGTGGCCTTTGCCGCGATGCTGCGCGCGGTCGAATCAGGCAGGCAGGCGGTACTGATGGCCCCGACACAAATTTTGGCGGAGCAGCATGCGCGCAGCGCCCGCAAGTGGCTGGAGCCGTTGGGCCTGCGCGTGGCGCTGCGGACGGGATCGAAGCGCGAGGATGGGGATGGAGTGGAATTGATGCGCGGAAAGAGCAGCTCGGCAAAGCAGGAGATTGTCATAGGCACGCATGCGCTGCTGCATGACACGGATTTGATGCACAACACAGGGATCGTTGTCATTGATGAGCAGCACAAGTTTGGCGTGGCGCAGCGGGCGAAGCTGATCCGTAAAGGGGATACGCCTGATGTGCTGGTGATGACTGCCACTCCAATCCCGCGCACACTGACGCTGACGATCTATGGTGATCTAGAGGTCTCCACGATTGACCAAAAGCCGCGCGATGGGGTGAAGATCATCACCAAGGTGCGGCCAAAAACCAAATTGAAGGAGGCGGCCAAATTTTTGCGTGAGCAGATCGAGGAGGGACGGCAGGGATACATCGTGTACGCGTTGATCGATGAATCGGAAAAGCTCGATGCGGGTGCGGCGACGAAGGGATATGAGGAGTGGTCCAAGCTGCTCGCGCCCTGCGAGGTGGGTCTGCTGCATGGCCGGATGAGCGCGGAGGAGAAGGAGGAGGTGATGAAACGCTTCCGTGCGGGCAAGCTGGACGCGCTGGTATCGACGACGGTGATCGAAGTGGGCATCGATGTGCCAAACGCGACGGTGATGTTCATCCATGATGCGGGCCGTTTTGGACTGGCACAGCTGCATCAGCTGCGTGGCCGCATCGGCCGCGGGGCGCACACGAGCTACTGCGTGCTGTTTGTGGATGACAAGGACGAGGAAAATCGCCAGCGACTGGCGATCATGGAGGAAACGAGCGACGGCTTCCAAATCGCCGAGGAAGATCTGCGCCGGCGTGGACCGGGGGATGTGCTGGGCCATGCACAGAGCGGGCAGGCCCCCCTACTGTTTGGTGAACTGCTGGCAGATACGCGGTTGGTGCGCCTAGCCCGGCAGCTTGCCGAACGAACGCTGGACGAAGATCCGCAGTTGCAGCGTCCGGCTCTGGCGGTGTTCCGGGATGAAGCGGTGGTGGCGGAAAAGGCACAGGCGATGATGCAATGATTCATATTTCTTTACCTGCGGTAAAGGAAAGTTTAGCCAAGGGGGCTTGACGATGGAGGCTTTTACCCGGTCAGTACTTTTTGTCATGCATCCTCTTGCACCCAGTTGCGCGTCAATAGCGCTGGTAGACCAAACCGAAATCGTTCGCAAACGGCGTCGGCGTGGCAGGCCGGGCTTTCTCACGGTGCTGCGTCTGGCCGTTTTGTGTGCGGCTGTTTTGGGTGCCACTGTGTTTGTGCTGTGGTTGAAGCAGGAGTCGCCGCACCCAAGCGCGGCCATTGCCGTTCGGGAATCACCTTTGGTTCAGGCGCGGAGCTTGAAGTCGCCATTGAAGACGGTGCAATCATCCGCGCTGGTAGCCTATGGGATGAAGAAAAACACGGTGCCGGAGCCCGCTCTGTCAGTGGTGCAGCCGCCACCGGTCCAAGAGCCGGTCGTGAATCGGGTGGTGCCGGTCTGGTTGCTGGCTGACATTCGCGAGTTTGCAGACGGGAAGAATGGCGGGCTGTCTCCTGCTCAGACGATTGAGCAATTGCGGCAAAGCCTGCGTGAGGCAGGTGCGCGGCAGATGGGGCAGGCGGTGCGTTTTGGGATGCTGAACTTGTCCGAACTCCTGGCCATGGATTCCAAAACGTGGGCCGCGAGCCTAGAGACGCTCACTGCGAGCGAGAACCGCGCCTCCGCGATGCTGCTGACCTTTTACCTTACGTACCTTGACCGTGCGGGCGACGGGGCGGGTCTAAAAGCACTGCTGGGAGCCTTGGAGCATGGCATGTCTGAGGATAGCGCTGTGCGGAAGTTCATCCTGGCAGGACGCACTGTGGCGGAATTGGAACGTGAGATGGGAAAGGTGTTTGCGGGTGCCGGGGTAGAGCTTCAGTTCACGCGGCGTGGTGGTCTGGCCATGAGGCCTTGATGAATTCCGAGGGAGAATCCTTTTGCCCGGTCTGGCTTTTGCCTTTAATCCCTGAGCATCTCCATGAAAACTTCCTGGCCCATACGCCTTGTGCGTGCGCTGTTCTTTGCGTTTTCCGTTTTCATCGGCATTGCGATTGCCTTAGGATTGAATCAGGAGGCTTGGATCGGGGCGGTGAGCGGTGCGGTGTTCATGGGAGTGCTGATGGTGCTGGATGTACTGCTGGCGCACTTCACCCTGCGGGATTTTTCCCATGCTACGCTGGGGCTTGCGGTGGGGCTCTTCTGCGCATGGCTGATCACGCGCGTCGGCGTTTTCCAGCTCGCCTATTTTCAAAATCATGAGGAGGGCGTTGCGCTGCAAAACGTTGCGGAGATCTGCATCTACGGCACGCTGGCGTTTTTCGGTGTCACGTTTGCGTTGCGCAGTGACCGGGACCAGTTTGCCTTTCTGATCCCGTACATCCGGTTTCGCCGAGACGGTTCTGAAGGTGAGCCGCTGCTGCTGGACACGAACGTGGTCATGGACGCTAGGCTGTCAGGTGTGTTTGCCACCGGATTTCTCAGCGGTGCTGTCGTGGTGCCGCGTTGCGTTTTAGACGGGCTTCAACATCTGGCAGACTCCACTGAGGCCGCGCAGTCCCTGCGGGGAAAGAGAGGTCTGGAGATGATGGAAAAACTGCGCACAAGGCCGGAGATGAAGGTCTCCATCCATGAAGACGGCTCCTCAGATGCGCCGGTGGAAGTGCGACTGGTGACACTGGCGCGTGAGCTTAACGCCCGCCTACTGACCAGTGATGACAATCTCGCCAAGGTGGCCCGACTGCGTGGCATCACCGTTCTCAGCTTGCGCGAGCTTGCGGCAGCCTTGAATCCAGAACTCAGCGTGGGAGATGAACTGCGGCTGCCGCTGACCAAGCCTGGCAAGGACAAAAACCAGGCGGTGGGTTACCTGCCAGACGGTGCCATGATCGTCGTGAACAATGCCGCATCGCAGATCGGTCAGACGGTGGATGTGGTGGTTTCCGGCACCCTGCCGACGAGTGCAGGCCGGTTGATCTTTGCTGAAATCAAGCCAAAGGCGTGACGCGCCTGCGCTGCAGCGCCCCCACTGAGAAGGCAAGCATCACCAGCAAAGCTGACTGCGGTTCAGGAACTACTGCAATGGACATGATGGATGCTGCGCTGGTGGAAATGCGTGAGGCATACATGCTGGAGGGATTGTCCAGTGGCAGATCTGGGATGAGCGTCCAGCCAAAGGAGTCAGACCCCTGATAGAGCCCGCCGCGGTCAAACAAGGCCGCGTTGAAATCGCTGCCATCTCCAGTGACGTTGTTGGTGTCAAACATCCCGTCGATGCTGTAGTTCACTCCTGCTAGTTTCCAGATGCCGCCATCATTGACAAACACACCGCCGCCGGAATCACCGTTGGAGAGCGTGGCTTCTTCGGCGGTGCCACTGGCACTGAATGAAGCCGTGAGAAGATCGCCGATGGCGCTCGAATAAATGCCGCTGACCGTGTTGGTGCCCCAGCGTGCGTTGCCATCTGGGCTGGTGTTCTGCCAGCCATGAAGAATGCCGCCGACGAGTATATCCGCCCCGCGCGGACCGCCTCTGCCGTTGATCACCATAGTCATGCCTGTTTCAAGTGAGCCCGTGTAGAGCGGGGCATAAGTGGAAAAAGTCTCCTGAATTTTGAAGATGCGCAGATCAGTGCCCGCGATGTCCCAGTAGCCGAGGCCACTGTTGGCAGCGTTGTCGATAGTGTAGGTCACATCCGCGCCGCCGCTGAAAATGCCGTTTTGTGTGAAGGTGGTGCCCTGAGTGCCGAAATGCTGTGCAGTGATGAAGTACTGCGGTGCGATCATGGTGCCGAGGTATGACCCATAAGTACCTTCATACTGCCAGCCTGAATTTGTATAGATGCCGGTGGGCGCCGTGGTGTTGTGATTGGGATCGGCGGTGGCTGCAAATACGATCGCACGACATGGTGTGAGGCTCAGGCAAAGCATAGCCAAGGTCGCGCACATGATGCGTGTGCCAATGGATACCGATGCTTTGGAAGACCCGAACATCAAGTAATGTCTCACCATGTTTATGAATTACCATAAAACTCTGCTGAATTGATTTAAATTTGTCCCTACACACATCATCAAAATCCATTTGGAAATACCACGATCCACGCTAAACGAAATCCATGCTCGACACGCCGATCATTTTTGTTATGGATGGCAGCCTTGTGACGCAAAAATGAAAAAAGGTTCATTCATCAACTTGCTGGGTGCTTGTGTGCTCCCGCCGCTCGTCGGCGTGGGGATATGCTGGGGCATGATCCAGCTTTTGAAGAACCACGAAATGTTTCGTGTGGATGCAGTCGCGCCTCCCATCGCCGCCGTAGGCCAGGTGCTGCAGGGCAAGCTCAACGAGAAGAGTGCTGAAATCCGTGCCGCGTTGCCAGTTGATGGGCCATTTGATCCGGTGCGTCCACTGCCAGTGCCGGTAAATGCGGAAAAAGCCGCCCTCAAACGTGCTGCTGAGGCTGCCAAGGCGAAGCCGGTCCTTCCAATAAAGCCCTCCAGCGTTGACTCCGGGGTGGCAGCCGCTAGGAAGCCTGACAAGCCAGCCACTGTCATTGCCATCCAAGCACCTGTATGGCGTCCCATCCTTGATCCGATTGAGGACCACTGGACACGTCTGATGCCGCGCACGGCTGCGCTGCCGCAGGCTTACCAAGCTGTGCTCAACGATGATGCTGCTCATCTTGCAAAGATCATCAGGATGGGCATTTCCCCCAACGAAATGACCTTGGGCGGAGATACGCCACTCTGCGCCGCCGTGCGCATGGGACGTGCGGAATGTGTTTACGTCTTGGCGCTTTCGGGTGTGAATCTCAATCAGCCCGCACATGAAAATCAGCCCCCGATAGCGATCGCTTCTCTGCGCCGGAATGCACCCGTGTTGCAGGCGCTGCTGGATTTTGGCGTCGATCCCAACACACGCTTCAACACGCCCATTAAGAAGCAGGTCATTGACCGCTGCAACATCAAGGATTTGCGCAACGCCATGGAAAGTGACCGTGGGATCACGCCACTGATCTGCTGTTCTGCACGTGGGGATGTGGAAGGAGCGGTCACTCTGATGCGTGCAGGAGGCAGGCCTGGGCTGGGCACCACACGCTACCACCGTTACCCTATCAATTATGCTGCCACCCAGGGGTATCTGTTCCTCATGCGCGTCCTGCTTGGACGTGATCCTGAGTCGGAACCGGACACCCTCGTGACCGTCGATCTCTCCAGTCAGCGTGCCTGGGTGACGAAACAGGGCCGCATGATCAACCACACCATGGTTTCTACCGGGCGTGAAGGCTACGGTACACCCGCAGGTCGTTATGTCATCACTGACAAGCACACCTCCCATATTTCCACGCTCTACCACGTCAACATGCCTTGGTTCATGCGTTTGAACTGCGGGGCCATCGGCCTGCACAGCGGCTACGTCACGGGTCAGCCCGCGTCTCATGGCTGCATCCGTCTCCCCTACGAGAAGGCGAAGCAATTCTTCAGCCAGGTGCGCGTGGGGGACGAGGTGGAGATCGTGTATTAAAGCGTTTTCAGCAGCTTGTCGTGGATGCCGTCGAATCCGCCGTTGCTGAACACCACGATCACATCTCCGCTGTGCGTTTCCTGCTTCAGGCGGTTGACGATGTCGTCGGTCGAGGCTTCAAACCAGCAGGGCTTGCCACGTGCTGTGACAGATTCTGCCACCTTGGCGGTGTCCAGGCGCTGATCTACAGCGACCTTCTCAGGATTGGCCACTGCTGCGATGACTGAGCCGTCGGCTTCGGTCAGAGCCTCGATCAATTCAGGCTGCAGCACGTTGCGGCGGCTGGTGTTTGAGCGGGGTTCAAAAAGCGCCCAGAGGCGGCGGCCGCTGTAGCGCTGGCGAAGGCCGCGCAATGTTTCACGAATCGCGGTCGGGTGATGACCGAAGTCGTCAATGATAGTGATGCCATGGGCGGTGCCACGCTCCTGCTGACGACGGCGAATGCCGCGGAAGCTGCTAAGGCCGGCGCGGATTTCATCGTCACTCAATCCGGCAAAGCGGGCTGCGCAGACGCACATGGCCGCATTCCGTGCATTGAACTCGCCAACCATGGGCACCTCGAACGCAGCGCCGTTGATTTCAAACTGCGTGGTCTCGGGCGTCACGCCGGTGAGGGTGATGCGGAAATCGCACTCCGCTCCCAAGCCTACCGTTTTGAGCGGGGCAGGGCACTTGGCGCGCAGGCTGAGGCAGTTGGGGTCGTCGCCGTTGATGAGGACGAGGCCGTTGCGTGGCACCGTGTTCAGAAAGCGCTGAAAAGAGAGCAAAATTTCGTCGAGGTCACGGAAGATGTCCGCGTGATCGAACTCGATGTTGTTTACGATCGCACACTCAGGCAGGTAGTGCAGGAATTTGCTGCGCTTGTCGAAGTAGGCTGTGTCGTATTCGTCGCCTTCGATCACAAACAGGTCCGAGTGCGTGAAGCGTGCGCCGGATTCGAAATTCTCCGGCACGCCGCCGATCATGAAGCCGGGGTTTTTGCCTGCGTGCTCGTAGATCCACGCCAGCATCGTTGTCGTCGTAGTCTTGCCATGCGTGCCGCTCACCACAAAGCTGCGTTTGCCCTGGATTACTTCGCGCTTCAGCATCTCCGCCATGGAGACGTAGGGCAGCTTTTTCTCCAGCAGTGCCTCGAGTTCGGGATTGCCGCGTGAGATCGCATTGCCCACCACATAGGAATCCGCATTCAGAGGCAGATTCTCCGGCTTATAGCCTTCTGTGACCGTGATTCCTGCATCCCGCAGCACATCGCTCATGGGCGGATAGACTTGATTGTCTGAGCCGCTGATGGTGTGGCCGAGGGCGCGCAGCGCGACTGCCGTCGAGCCCATTGCGGTGCCACAGATGCCGATGAAATGAATGTGCTTTGGAGATGCCATGGAAAATAAGCGCACGGTTCAAATCCAGGCGCATGCTTGAACTAAAGCAGGGCTTTTTGCCCCCTGCTAAAAGAAAGTTCAGTTCGGCGGGAATAATCGCACTGGCCACACACGATCATCCTGTGCCCGATCCCGTCTGGGATCTCCAAGCCGCTGCTATCAAGACCTCCGGCAGCACCGCTACTCTCCTCGAATGGGACGACAAAATCCCCGGCTTCGATGACGTCCAAGCCGAAGCACTCAAAGCCAACCGATTCCTTCATAAGCACACCCACGCCTAGCAAGATCCGCACTCACGCCGACTTGCGCCAGCTTCAGCGTACCATGGCTGCGGCGCTCATGCAGCTGCTCACCCGCCAGGATGGCATGAAGTCCAGCACGCAGGTCGATTTCATCACGCCAAATGACCGTATGAGCGGCTTCGAACGCCTCGAAATCTACGCCCGCCAGTGCTGGTATCGTCTGATCGACTGCCTCTACGACGAGAATGGGCGCAAACGCTCGCCATTGATGAGGCTCATAAAAAGCCGTTTCGTAGGGATGATCTTCTGTGTCGGCGAAAAAAGGTGTGAATGGTGGGAATAAACGCCACCGCCACGCTTCTCACCTGCATATCCGCCCCATGAATTCATGGAACTCTCCCTTCATTTTGGCATTGAACTGCCCGCAACCCGTCCGATACCTCGACGCGTGACTGACTCCGTGCCCAGCTTCGAGCAGATCGTGGACGCCCATTACCAGGGCCTCTATCGCTTCGCCATGAGCATGTGCCGGCGTGAGGCCACCGCGCAAGATCTCGTGCAGCAGACCTTCCTGCAATGGGCAAAGAAGGGGCACTCGCTGCGGGACGCCTCAAAGGTGAAGACCTGGCTGTTCACCACCATCTATCGCGAGTGGCTCGCCATCGCGCGTCGCGAGAAAAAATACGAGGAGGTCGAATTCGAACCCGACCAGCACGGTGCCACCCAGCACCACGATGATGGCGAAAATCCCCGTGTGGACAGCGCCACTCTCCAATTCGCCCTCGAAGAACTCGAGCCGAACTACCGCGCTCCACTGGTGCTTTTTTACCTCAAAGAGCTATCTTACCGCGACATCGCCGAGACGCTTGGGGTGCCCATCGGCACCGTGATGTCCCGCCTCTCCCGCGCCAAAGACAGCCTGCGCAATATTCTGCGCCGCTTTGAAGATTCCGCCTCATCCAACATCATCCCCCTATCCGCCTCGTGACCCGCGAAGAAGCCAAACTCGAACTCGACGCCACGACGCTTCGCCCGCAGGATGCGTCTCCAGAGGCGCGCGAGATGGCGGAGAGCGACCCCCAACTGGGTGCTTGGCTGAAACAACGCACCGCGTTTGATGAACAAGTCGCCGGGGCCTTTGCGGTATCCACTCCAGCGGGGCTCCGCGAGAGCATCCTGCAAAATGCCAGACGGCCCGCCAAGCGTTCTATCCGCTGGGTTCTGCCCACGCTGGCCGCAGCTGCGGCGGCGGTGGTTATCGGCTGGGCGATGCTCTGGCCGGTGAATACCAGCATGCCCGGCTGGCAGGCTGATTCGCTCGCCGCCGTGACAAAAGTCGAGTACGGCATGTCTATGGTCGATCACATGTCCCGTGACTTCGAAGCCATCAAAAAGATGCTAGTTGCTAATCAGTCTCCGACGCCGAATCGCCTTCCTGGCACTGTGGGAACGATGCCAGTTCTGGCCTGCAAGCGCATCCAGATCGCAGGTCGTGCTGCATCCATCATCTGCTTTGAAATTCAGCCTGGCAAAGAGGCGCACCTCGTTGTGATGGACAACACCGGACTCACAGACCTCCCGCCACAGCTTCAGCCCCAGTTCAAGACCAGCAAGAACTGGAACATGGCCAGTTGGAGCGATGGCAGCCAAACCTTTCTCCTCGCCACCAAGGCGAATGAAGCCGCGTTGAAGAAGCTGTTTGGTCTGGCGTGAGCGTCAGATCAGTCAACGCCCTTCAAACCGGTCACGCCCTTTCGCCAATGCCTCGATCTTGCGGTCGGCGATGCTGCGTTTGAGCATCCAGAAGCCGCAGTCAGGGTGGATGAATTTCACCCGGCCAGTGCCAAGCTTTTTCTCCGCCGCCTCGATACGGCGGGCGATTTCGTCGGCGGTTTCGACGTGATTTACCTTGATGTCCACGACTCCCAATCCGACCCCGATTTTAGGATCGAGCTCCCTCAGCGCATCGAGATCAGCACTTGGGCGGTGCGCGAGTTCCAGCACGAGGTGATCGGCATGCAGGGAATTCAGGAAAGTGATGAGCGTGGCCCACTCACCTTTTTGAATCGTCTGACCGCCATAGTTGCCGAAGCAGAAGTGCACGGCTTTTGTGCCTTTCACCGCATCCAGCACGCGGTTGATGCCTGCGGCGGCGATTGGGGCATCCGCCGGATTGCCGGGAATGTTCGCTTCATCGATCTGGACGCAGTCGCATTGCAAGTCGGCGGCCTGCGCGGCCAGGGCGTCGGCGATGGCCATGTTGAGCGCTTCGAAGTCGTGGTAGTGCGTGTCAAGCAGCGTGCGGGCCAGCATGTAGGGGCTTGTCAGCGTGAACTTGAACGGGCCTCCGGCCACTTTTCCCGCACGGGCGCAGTCCTCGGCCAGATTGAGAACGCCTTCGGTGATGGGGCCACGCACGACGGCTGCCGGCTTGCTGCGGAAGGCCATCTCATGCTTGGCGCGAAACGCGGCGGCATCTGCACGACCCACACGGCTGTCGATGCCACCGAGCTTGTGAACGAAGTACTCGATCATGCCGTTGGTGTCGGGATGATTCACATCGAAGCGGTACAGCTCGCCATCCGTCGGCAGATCAATGCCCGCCTGGCGCTGCGTGTCGAACACCACCCGCGTGGCATCAATGACGGCGGCTTCACTGGGCAGCGCGCTGAGCCATTCGGGGACAGGATAGGAGCCGACGGTGGTGGTCTGGATGGTTGCCATGCGGCAGACTAGTCATCAACCTCCGGCCTTGGAAGCTGGGAGTGCCAAAATCCAAAGGCCGGCAGGCATCCAACAAGTTATCTTGTCGGTTTCTTCGGGCCCTTGCCGCGCACGCTCATTTTGAAGGGTACGCCGGGAGCGCTCCATTCGTCGCGGATGACTTTCTCCAGATAGCGCATGTAGCTGTCGGTGAGTTTTGAGGCGCGGTTGGCGAAGAGCACGAAGTGCGGCACGGGAATGGCGAAACCTTCAGCCTCGTTGACCTGCGTTGCATAGAGCAGCTTGAAGCTGTGCGTGCTGCGGCCCAGAGCGCCGGGGGTGTTTTCGATGGCAGTGGAGAGCAGGCGGTTCAGTGCCCCTGTGCCGATGCGGTTCTGTGAGCCGCTGCGCACCTTTTCAATCTGCACGAAGAGCTTGCCGATGTGGTCATGGTTCTTCGCCGAGATGGCGACGAGCGGTGCGTAGTTCAGGAAGAAGAACTCGCGGCGCATCAGTTCGTCCAGATGTTCGATGCGGTCCTTCTGGTTGCCATCGGGGTGAAAGAGATCCCACTTGTTCATGACGAGGATGCAGGGCTTGCGTTCTTCCAGAATGAACTGGGCGATCTTGCGGTCCTGCATCTTGGCACCTGCGGCGCAGTCGATGACGAGAAGACAAAGGTCTGCGCGCTTGATGCTCTGCAGGCTGCGATCCACGCTGGAGATTTCCACGACCGTATCCAGATGCGCACGGCGGCGGATGCCGGCGGTATCGATGAGCTGATAGTGCTTGCCATTCCAAGTGGCTTGGATGTCGAGTGCATCCCGCGTGGTGCCGGGCACGTCGCTGACGATGGCACGCTCCGAGCCCAGAATCGCATTCACGAGCGAGGATTTGCCCGCGTTCGGACGGCCGACGATGGCGAGCTTCAACGGGCGCGTGTTTTGATGCGAGATGGCATCTTCCGTTTCGCTGGATTCCTTCAGTTCGAGGCGCTCGGAGACGAGTGCGACGAGCTCGTCGATGCCGTGGCCATGGGCGGCGCTGACTTCGACAGTGTCGGGGAAGCCGAATTTGCTGAACTCGCTTGCATTGAGCTTGCGCTTCGGGGAGTCGGCTTTGTTGCAGACGAGAATGACCGGCTTGTTGGTGCGGCGCAGTTCGCGGGCGAGGCTTTGATCAATGGTGGTGATACCATCGACGACATCGACGACAAACATCAGCAAATCGGCCACATCAAGGGCGATGGAGGCCTCGATCTGCACCTGGTCGGTCAGGACGTCTTCAGTGCTGGCACCGATGCCGCCCGTGTCCATGATCTCAAACCATGCCGGACCGCGGCGGCACTGCGCTGTGATGCGATCCCGTGTCACCCCGGCCTGATCGTGAACGATGGAGATAGTTTTCCCGGCAAGGCGGTTAAAGAGTGCGGATTTCCCCACATTGGGGCGTCCGACGATGGCAACTGTTTTGAGCATTGTTCAGAGAGCACGGTGCGCCCCCCGAGTCAATCATGTCCAGCGGCCTGCAACTGCTTGACGCCGTCGGCCAGATTGAGAAAACCCGACAGGGCGGTGAAGGTGGCGGCAAAAAGGGTGGGCCAGATGAGCCACTCGGGCTTGAGATCGAGCAGGATCCACAAAATGGCCGCCATCTGGGCAAAAGTGGCCGTTTTACCCGTCCAATGGGTGTGAATCTGGAATTTGCCAGCAAAGTGGTCGATCAGGAAGGCTCCACCGATGGAAAGCAGGTCGCGGCCGATCACCAGAATCGGGAACCACAGGGGGAAATGCTGCCGCCAGGAGGTGAAACTGAGCAGGATGATGGCGGCGAGCATGAGCAGCTTGTCCGCGAGTGGGTCCATGATGGCCCCGAAGCGGGTGCGCTGATTGAATCGGCGGGCGATCCAGCCGTCAATCGCGTCACTGATCGAGGCGATGCCAAAGACGGCAGCAGCCCATTGGCGCAGGGATTCATCGGGGTGCTCGCCACGGGCGCTGTCGCCATAGTAGATCACCAGCCCGATGAAGACGGGAATCAGCAGGATGCGGAAAATGGTGATCTGATTGGCGAGGTTCACGCTGCCACGTTCGCTTTTCACGCTTCGCGGTTCAAGAGTTGAATCATGAAGTTTGATCGCTTTAGAATGGGGCATGCCGCAAATCGAGCCCGTGGATCTCTTGAACGCCTACTGCGAGGGAGCCTTCCCGATGGGGGAGGACGACGGCTCTATCTCCTGGTACCGGCCCAAGATGCGCGGCATCCTGCCAGTGGCGGAGTTTCACGTGCCGCGCCGGTTTGAGCGCTACCTGAAGCAGCATCCGTTCGAACTGCGCTGGAACACCGCCTTTGGCGATGTGATCAGGGGCTGCGCCGACCGTGAGAGCACCTGGATCACAGACCATATCATGGATACGTACGAGGAGCTCCATCGCATTGGTTTTGCGCATTGCGTGGAGGTCTGGCGCGATGGCAAGCTGCGTGGCGGCGTCTATGGCGTGAGCATCGGTGGGGCGTTTTTCGGCGAATCGATGTTCAGCCGCGAGCCGCAGGCCTCCAAGGTGGCCCTGACGTGCCTACAGCGGCGCCTGCACGAGCGTGGCTACCTGCTGCACGACACGCAGTGGACGACGCCTCATCTCGCCATGTTTGGCGGCCACGAAATTCCCTGCGCGCAGTATCTGGAACTACTGCAGCGGGCGATTTCGCGGAAGGCGACGTTTATGTGAGCTGCAATCAGCTCTCGAAGTAGGTGTAGCCGCGCAGACCAGCCTCGAAGCTTTCCATGATCTCGCGGCGCTCGGTGGCGGTGATGCGCTTGGAAACAACGGCGCTTTCAGCGAGGTTGCGGAAGCGGGTGAGCATGTCCTTGGGATCGTACTCGACGTAGGTGAGCACTTCCGCGACGCTGTCACCTTCGAGTTCGCGGCTGTATTTCACCTTGCCGTTTTCCACGCGGACACTGACGACATTGGTGTCGCCGAGGAGGTTGTGCAGATCGCCGAGGGTTTCCTGGTAAGCGCCGACGAGGAAGATGCCGAGCATGTACTCGTGGCCCTTCTCGATCTGCGGATCATGCAGCGGGAGTGTGGGGTTGATGCCGTGGGAGTGGGCAAATTTGTCGATCTTGCCGTCGCTGTCACAGGTGATGTCGGAGAGCACGGCATTGCGTGTGGGCTTCTCCTTGAGGCGATGGATCGGCATGACTGGGAAGATCTGATCGATGGCCCAAAGGTCAGGCAGGCTCTGGAAGACGCTGAAGTTGCCGTAGTAAAAGTCCGTCATGATCGTGTCGAGACGATCCATCTGGCTGCCGTCGTGGTCGCAGCTTTCCTTCATGCTGGCCACCCAGGTGAGGATGTCCCAGTAAAGCTCCTCGCCGTGCGCACGTTCGCGCAGGTTGACCTTGCCGTAGTTGAACTCGCTGCGCAGCTTGTCGCGGTAGTAGATGGCGTCGTTGTAGATTTCCTGCAGGCGGTCACGGGACGTCTTGGAGGCATATTTTTCGGCATCCAGACGCAGTTCGTAAAGATTGCGCAGAAGGGGAGGGGCATCCTTGGCCAGTTCGACGTCGGCGACGCCCTTGCGCGGCTCAAAGCGGTTGATGTCGAGGATGTTGATGATCAATACGGAGTAGTAGGCCACGATGGCACGGCCGGACTCGGTGATGAGATCAGGGTGCGGAACGCCTGCTTCTGCGGTGACTTCGGTGATGGCCTCAATGATGTCGGCGCAGTATTCCTTGGTGCCGTAGTTGCTGCTGGCTTCGCTGGCACCTTTAAGTCCGTCATAGCTGATCGCGAGACCGCCGCCCAGGTCAAGAATACCCATGCGCGCGCCTTCTTGAACCAGACCCACGTAAACACGCGTCGCCTCGGTAACTGCCTGGCGAATGGCGCGGATGTTTGGAATCTGCGATCCCTGGTGGTAATGCAGCATGCGCAGGCAGTCGAGCATGCCCTTTTCACGCAGGCTGTCCACGACGTGCATGAGTTGCGAAATGTTCAGGCCAAACATGCTGGCATCCCCGCCGGAGCCGCTCCAGTGACCAGCGCTTTCGGCGCTGAGGCGAAAACGCACGCCGAGCGTCGGGCGCACACCCATTTTTTCACAGCGCTCCAAGATCAAGTCCAGCTCCGTCGGCATTTCGAGAACCAGGATGACCTGCAGGCCCATTTTTTGTGCAAACAGCGCAAGGTCGATGAATTCCTCGTCCTTGTAGCCGTTGCAAACGATGTAGGCTTCCGGATCGTGCATGTAGCTCAGCGCGGCG
The DNA here is from genome assembly GCA_027490195.1 of Verrucomicrobiaceae bacterium. Lineage (GTDB taxonomy): Bacteria > Verrucomicrobiota > Verrucomicrobiia > Verrucomicrobiales > Verrucomicrobiaceae > Prosthecobacter. Next base: position 115,736 of record JAIXYN010000014.1, read on the forward strand.
ATGAGCTCCGGCTTGCTGCCAGCTTCTAGGCCATAGTGATACTTGCGACCATAGCGGGTGATTTCTTCGATGACCTCCTGTTGCTGGTTCACCTTGATGGGGTAAACACCGCGATAGACGCCCTGGTATTTGCCTTCCTTGATCGCGGAGGCGAAGCCTTCGTTGAGTTCGTCAATGCGCCAGCGCAGCAGATCACCGAAACGGATGAGCAGCGGGAGTTGAGTGCCGCGTTCGCGCAAACCTTTGACGATGGAAGCGAGCGAGACGTCCTTGGTTTTTTTTCCATCCTTCAGCTTCACCACGACCTCGCCTGTGCGCGCGATGTCGAAATACTCATGCCCCCATTCGCGGATGCCATAAAGCTCGGCGCTGTCGTCGGTGGTCCATGTGGGGTTTTTCATTTTCGTGGGCGGGGTTGGAAGCGGTTTCAAGGGCCGCGATTATGGGGGCAAATTTGGAAATGCAAAGCGACATCTCGGAGAGGTGTGGGGCGGGCAAAACGCCCGGAGCCGGCCGGGGACTCAGTCTCTCACCCTGCGGAAGGCGAAGGGGAGGTAAAGCAGGGAGTAAAAAATGAGGCCCAGACCGATTGTTTCGAAGTTGTACCAAGGCCACGGATGGAGCTGGTCAAACAGGCTGGCCTGCACGGGTTTGGAGCACTGAAAAGCATAGTTCGCCCCGATGGCGTAGTTCACGACCGCGATCACGGCATACCAGCCAACGGAGAAGGTCATGATGCGCAGCACGGCTCCGGGCCGCGGTCGAACCTTCATGGCGGTAACGACGTAAACCGCCGTGATCGGCACGCCCCCGTGCATGATGAAAAACAAAAAGAAACGCGGGTCCGGAAACTCATAGATCAGAGCCGGCGTCAGCAGTCCCTGAAGGGTGCCGGCAATGCCAAAGAAATAGACCACCTCGCAAAAAAACGGGCGGCGCGTCCATAGCGCGATGCCGCCTGCCAGGGTGGCAATGTCGCAGTATTGCAGTGGCAGCGCGGTCAAAGCACTCAGCGAGCCGTAAAGAGCATGCACTCCCAGACCGATGGGATACAATGCCAGAAGCATGCCTCCCAGCACTCGCTGAGAGGGCAAAGCCCAGCGGGTGCGTGCCAGCAGCAGCATCACGATGAAAAGAACCAGCGTGATGGCGAGCACCGCCTTGTGGGAGGGGCCGTAGGGATGAAAGGCGGGATGCATGGCTTGCATCATACGCGGATGTTGCGGAAGTCAGTCGGTTTGTGGCATGTTGCGGGCATGTTACGCTCCAATCGTTCCACGGCCCGCTCCACGAAACAGCTCAGCGGAGGTTGTGCGGTATTGTTTGGTCTGCCCTTCATCCTGGCTGGCCTAGCAGTCGGTGCATTTCTCTATTTTCCGGCGATCAGTTCATGGTGGTCCTCACGCAGTTGGGTGGAAGTGCCGTGCTGGATTGAGACTGCGGAGCTCAAGTCCTCGCGTGGCGGCAAAGGTGGTACGACTTACCATGCTGAGGCCAGTTATCGCTATGAGTTCAACCGCCGCAGCTACCAAGGCGATGAGGTGAGTTTCTTCAGTGGCTCCGACAACATGGGGGATTTTCAAAAGCGGGCGTTTCAGCAGCTTCAGTCGGTGAAGGGCAAAAAGCGGCCGTTTCGCTGTTTTGTGAATCCCTCCAAGCCGGAGCAGGCCGTGCTGTTTCGGGAGCTTCGCTGGGGGCTGCTACTCTTGATGTCGATTTTCCCGACGCTTTTCCCGCTGGCGGGCTGTTTGGTTTCAATCGGTGGCTGGATGCAGACGCGCAGGATGGCACAGATTGCGCGGCTCAAAGAGAAGCATCCAAGTGCTCCCTGGTGCTGGCGTCCCGAGTGGGTGGGGGAGAATATTTATCCAGAGCCGAACTCCCTGCCGTTTATTCTGGGGGTCGCCGGCTGGATTCTCCTGGTGCAGATGCCGCTGGCCCTCGCGGTGATTCTCGGAGGGGAAATCGTCAAATCGGCGCTGGCGCTGCTTACGCTGATCCCAGCCGCTCTTGCTTTGATTCCGCTTCACTTTGCCTGGAAGCGGATCAAGTCACAGATGGCCTTTGGCCGCCCTGTTTTGCAGCTCAAGCAGGTTCCGGTTTCTCCAGGACATCCCTTGGCCGGCGAGCTGCGGTTTCCCCTTGCGCTTTCTCCGCTCACCACACTTTCCGTACGTGTGCTCTGCCAGAGGCACATCACGCGCAATAGTGGTGACTCCCATTCCACTGCGAAGGAAACCATCTGGGAGAGCACAACAATGCTGTCTGCAGCGGAGGCACGGCGGGATGTAGATGGCGTGACGCTGCCGCTGCGCATCGACATTCCGCGCGGACTGCCTTGTGCTGCTGTGAACGAGGATTCCATCGGTTCGACAGAGGGAGAGCAGCATGTATGGACGCTGGAAATCAGCACCAGCCAAGGAGGCTGGCCGGTTGTGCTGCCGCTGCCGGTGTTTGTGTCGGCGGCTGCTGCCGCCGAAAGTGCGGAGCAAGCTGCCTCCGCGCAGCCGGAGCCGGAGCTTCTGCTGAGCATGGATGATCTTCTCCTGCGCTTGAAGGCCAGAGGCATTGAGATGGAATTGGATGCCGACGGCATTCCTTCTATCATAGACTGTCCTGCAGGGCGGAACCGGTATGTGGGCATATTTTTGCTTCTTTTTGGCCTGATTTGGTCCGCAGCTTTTCTTTTCATGCAATTTCAGGGGGCACCGCTGATCTTCCAGCTTTTCTGGGGCATCACCTCGCCCCTGATTCTCGGGGGTAGCGTATGGACGCTGCTTCACAGCCTTCACCTTGAGATCAACACCCGCGAGATGCGCATCTTAAACCGTGTGGGCCCTTTTTATTCCTGGCTTGAGATTTTCGAGCCCCGCCACATCACTGGCTTCATCCACGACTCCAACATGCAGTCCGGCAACCAGTTCTACTATCGTGTGCGTGCGGAAACGATCTTCGGCAAAACCAAAACTCTTGTTGATGGGATCACCGAATCCGTGACTGCGGAGACGCTGGCGCGGCGGCTTGATGAATGGCGGAAGCAGAATGATCTTCCGCGCCGAGGTTAGCCCCCATCTCGCAGCGCCACCGCTGGATCCACACGTGCGGCGAACCATGAAGGAACCAGCGCGGCCATGAGGCAGAGGGCCACCGCCGTGGTGCAGATGATGAGCAGATCGCTGATGCTCGTGTGGGCGGGGATGCTGGAGAGGAAGTAGATGTCCTGCGGGAAGATGTCGCGACCAGTGATGGCGGAGATTTGATCTCGGATCCAGTTGCGAATGCTGAGGACGAAGAAGCCGCCTGCGAGTCCGGCCACGACGCCGACGAGGGCGACGATGCCTGCCTGAGAAACAAAGATAGCGATGATCTGCCATGCACGTGTCCCCAGCGCGGTGAGAATGCCAATCTCGCGGCGCTTTTTCACCGTGACGGTGATGGTGGTGTTCATCACGCAGATGGCGGCCACGAGCATGATGAAGAGCAGCAGGAACCACATCATCGTGCGCTGGTTCTCGACGGACTCCAGCATCATGCCATGCTCCTGCTCCCAGGTGCGGTAGCCCCAGCTTTCAGGCAGCGCGCCCGACTGGTAGAGTGTGGTCATGACGCGTTCGGCCTTGTCTGGATCCTTCAGCTCCAGCTCGATGCCGCTGATGTCACTGTCGAGGCTGAAGAACTCCTGCGCGACATGCAGCGGCACGTAGCCACGCTTTCCGGCGGTGTCTTCACGCAGTGTAGCGATGAGAGTGAGGTCTTTTGAAAGAATGGTGACGTCGTCGAGAGCTGCAGCGCGCTTTTTCTTGTCCTCATTTTCGGGAATCTCGCGGTACTTTTGGATGAACTGGTTCACGCTTTCTGCGGCATGCACGACGAGCGTGTCGCCAACTTTCGCACCGATCTCCTTCGCGAATTTGTCGCTGAGGACAATGGTGTCGTCCCGGAGATCGAATTTCCCTTGTCGGTACACGGCCTCACCTTTTTCGTTGATGCTTTTGGTCTCCCCCAATGCATCCGTCTTGATGTGTTTTTTGAGCTTTTGCAGCAGTGCGTTGTCTGGGTCATCGGTCATGCCGATGACGCTGACGCCCTGAAGATTGGCGTCGTTTTCAACGACGAGTATGCCGAGGCGGCCTTCTCTTGTTCTGTCTGCCACTGGCACGGCAGAAACGACTTCAGGCCGCTGGGCGAGGCTTTTCCTAAGCTCGCGCCAATCGACCGGTTTCGGGCCGTCGGGTTCGCCTTCCTGCGCACCCAAAGGCTCCACCATGGCATGAGGCTCAAAGCCGATGAGCATCTGCCGGTACTCACGCTGCCAGCCACTGAACACGGACATCACAAAAACCAGCACGCCAACGCCGAGCATGACGCCGAGCATCGAGATCACGGTGATGACCGAGATGAACGAGCGCGTGGGCCGCAGGTAGCGCAGGGCGAGGAAGAGAGGGGCGCTGGTCATGGGAGGCTTATGAATCCTATTCGTCCTCCTACTCCTACTCGTCCTCGATCATGGGGCTTTGAGAGCAGAATTGGAAGCGGAGTCAGGTGAGGTGTGTTGGCGGGCGTTCTAGAAGTGTGGGTGCTGGTGAAGTGGTGGAATCGAGGACGAGTTCGAGTCGGAGGACGATCAATCCCGCAGCGCCACCGCAGGGTCCACGCGTGAGGCTAGCCATGCGGGGGGGAGTGCGGCGAGGAGGCAGAATGTGATGGAGCCCAGGCAGGTGACCACGATGAACCAAGGTTCGATCTGGGCCGGGATGGTGGCGAGGAACATGCCGGAGTCAGCATTCGCGCTGCCACCGCTCAGAACCGCGATGCCCATGCGGATGTCATCACGGAACTGAAGCACGAGTCCACTGAGCACGAGCCCCGCTAACGTTCCGAGAGTGCCGACAAAGGCGGCCTGCGAGACAAAGATGCCAATGATCTGGCTCTGCCGCGAACCAAGCGCGGTCAGCACGCCGATCTCACGCCGCTTCTGGGTCGTGACGGTGATGGTCGTGTTCATGACCGAGAATGCCGCGACGACTGCGATGATCAGAAGCACGATCCACATCATCACGCGTTCGTTGCTCATGGCGGCGAGGCGAGCATCGCCGGCATCGGTCCACAGTGAGGCGCTCCAGGTGGCGGGAACAACTCCCGAAGCGGTGAAGCGCTTAATTACCTCCTTAACCTCGCCCGGCTGCTTCAGTTCGATGAGCACCCCGCTGACCTTCTCGCCAAAGCCAAAGATCTGCTGTGCCGTTTCCAGAGTGACGTAGCCGTAGGTGCCGGCGGTTTCCATTCGCGTAGTGCCCAGCAGCTTAATCTCCCTGGGATTCAGCTTGATCTCCTCATAGGCGGCGTGGCGTTTCGTCTCGTCCTGCTCATCCGAGGCGATGCGGAAACGTTTCACCGCACTGGTGACATTCATGGAAGCATAGACGCTGATGGTGTCTCCGGGATGGGCATCGAGTCCACCCGCCACATAATCGGCACAGACCACACCGCCGGGAGTGAGTTCCAGCACGCCTTCGGCCTTGTGCTTGGCGACCTTGGCCATGTAAAACTTCGCGCCATCTTCAGGCAGTCCGAGCACATCCATGCCTGACTGCATGCCATCGTGCTCCGCAAACATCGCGCTGCCGATGTAGCTGCTGGCGGCGAGCACGTCCGGCTGCAGGCGCACCTTGGCGAGCACGTCAGCTGTGGACTTCGCATCGGTGGGTTTTTTATCCTGCGGTTGTAGCAGAATATGAGGCTCTGAGCCGATGAGTGTCTTGCGGAACTCACCCTCGAAACCCTTCATGACCGAACTGACCACGATCATCATCAGCACACCTACTGCGACACCGAGGATTGAGATGACAGTAATGACCGAGACAAACGAACGCTTCGCACGCAGATAGCGGCGGGCGAGGAAGAAGGTGACGTTCGAGAGCATGTGGGGCGCAACAAAGCGATGCCCGCGCTACTTCGCAACTGCCGTAATGCCAAACAGAGGCAACGATTTTTGCACGGACTGATACACACCCCAGCCGAGCGGCACGGTGATCCAGATCCAGGCAAGGAGAAGGGTGAGAGCTTTCATGGGGAATCAAGCTTGGGCGTTTGCAGCGAGGTGGTGTTTGGGATCGACGGGGCGGACGATTAGATTGGAGATCAAACCGACGACGAGCAGGCCGACCATGAGGTGAAAGATCGAGTTGTAGGCCTGTTCGGGCGGCATGGTTTTCTTGTTTGCCACCGATAGGCGGTCCATGAGCTGGGGGCCAAGAATTGCCGCCACCGACCAGGCAGTGATGAGACGACCATGGATCGCGCCGACCTGATAGCTGCCAAAGAGATCGCGCAGGTACGCCGGGATCGTGGCAAAACCACCGCCATACATCGTGAGGATCAGCCCGGTGGCCACGACGAAGAGTGTGACGCTGCCCTGGCCCTGAATCCACGGCACGCTGGCATACAAGGCAGCTCCAAGAATGAAGTAAATGCAGTAGATGCCCTTGCGCCCGATGAAGTCGGACATGGAAGACCAGAAAAACCGGCCGCCGAGATTGCAAAGTGAAAGCAGGCCGACGTAACCCGCCGCAGCCGCCGGCGTGACTTTGAACATGTCCTGAATCATTGGCGAGGCCTGGCCGAGGATGCCAATGCCGGCGCTCACATTCATGCAGAGCACGACCCAGAGCATCCAAAACTGAGGGGTTTTCCAGGCCGTGTCCACGGCAACGTTCGCTGTCGTGACCAGTTTTGAAACATGTTCCGTCGGCACCCACCCAGCAGGTTTCCAGCCTTCAGGCGGCACGCGCACAACCAAAGCCCCAAACAGCATCGAGATGGCATAAAGCCCCGCCATCACCAGCAGCGCCTCGCTGGCCCCGATGGAACTGGCTGTGGCAAAGCGCTTCATCAACTCCTCGGCGAGCGGGCCGCCGATGAGCGCACCGCCGCCAAATCCCATGATCGCCATGCCGGTGGCCATGCCCGGACGATCTGGGAACCATTTCATCAAAGTGGAAACTGGAGCAATGTACCCAAGACCCAGTCCGATGCCGCCTATCAAACCATAACCCGCATACAGCAGCCAGAGCTGGTGCCAGTGCACAGCGATTGCAGTGATCACCAAGCCACTGCAAAAGCAAAGCATGCTGGCGAGCATGGTTTGACGCGGACCACTCCGCTCGACCCACTTGCCAAAGAACGCCGCAGACAGGCCAAGCAGGGCAAGCGCGATCGAATATGCCACACCGACATCGGCTTCGCTCCAGTCGCCAGCGCCGGGAGCTGTGATACCAAGCGCTCTAGCGAGCGGCTTCTTAAAAACGCTGAATCCATACACCTGCCCGATGCACATGTGAACAGCGATGGCAGCAGGCGGGACGAGCCAGCGGCTGAATCCGGGGCTGGCGACGGTGGCATCACGGGATAGAAAAGGCATGTTGGTAGGTACTAGTAGGCAGCAAGTGGTTTCCTGGCGGATTGGACAAGGAAAGCTCAAAGATTGACAAGAAACGCCCGGTTTCATACGTTTCGAGCATGGGCCGGTCATTTCGCTGGCCACACCCATACCCACATACCTCAATGAAAACACTGCTCACCATCTGCGCTCTCTCCTTCGCTTCCGTTGCCTCAGCCGCCGACAAATGCCCCATCAGCGGCAAGCCTGCTGACTCCAGCATCACCAGCACCGGCAAAGACGGCAAAACCGTCGCTTTCTGCTGCGAAAAATGCAAAGCTAACTTCGACTCCAAGAACAAGTAATCATCACGGCGCTGAAATCAGCGTTTTAAAAAAGAGCGGAACCGGGAAACTGGTTCCGCTTTTTTGTGCTTCAGCGTTGCCGTGCTTCACGCTCACGCATCTTGCGCTCATAGCTGGTGGTTACGAAGTTTTTGTCACGTGCACGCAGCAGTGCATCATCAAGTGAAATGAAGCCGTGGATGGCAAGATGGGTCACGCTGTCATCAATGGTGTGCATGCCGTCGTTCGCGCCGATTTGAATCAGACTGGGAAGCTGCTGAAGCCGGCGGGAGCGGATGCAGGAGGCGATGCCCGGGTTGTTGACCATGATTTCAGAGGCCATCACCCGTCCCTCTTGATCAAGCCGTGGCATCAGGTTCTGACAGATCACGCCTTGCAGGCAGTTGGCCAGTTGCGAAGCCACGAAGTCCTGCTGGTCCTCTGGAAAGGCATCCATCACACGCATGACGGTCGAAGGAGCGTCCTGGGTGTGCAAGGTACTGATGACAAGGTGGCCAGTCTCAGCGGCGGTCAGGGCGGTGCTGATGGTTTCGAGATCGCGCAGCTCACTGATGATGATAACGTTCGCGTCCTGACGCAGCGCGCTGCGCAGGGCCTGCGCAAAGGAGTGCGTGTCACTGCCCACCTGACGCTGCCGTATGAGGCTGCGCGAATGTTTGAACACATACTCAATGGGGTCTTCGATGCTGACGATGTTGGCCTGCCGCTCTCGTGAGATTTGCTGCGTCATCGAACTCAGCGTGGTGGTCTTCCCGGCGTTGCTGGTGCCTGTGACGAGGATCAGCCCGTCGCGCAGGGTGCAGAGGCTTTCCACGGTCGGGCCGTGCCCAAGATCACGCAGTTCCGGGATCACTTCTGGAATAAAGCGGAAGGAGGCTTCCACACGGCCGACTACGTAGCAGGCATTGCCACGGAAGCGGCCCAAGTTTTCTACCTGAATGGCGAAATCCAGCTCCCAGTCCTGCTCCAGTTTGGCGCGCTGTGTTTCTTTCAAGGCACCAAAAACCAGATCGCGAACATCGCCGATTTCGAGGATCTCATCCGTCAGCGGCTGTAGCTGGCCGAAGATGCGGGCTGTAGGCGCGGCACCCACGCTGAGATGCAGGTCCGAGCCGCCCTGATCCGTGACCATGGATAGGTATTCGATGAGGTCGTGTGAGCGCATGATAAATCAGGGGGATCAGGAAATGCCGCGGGCTGCGCGGCGGAATTCAGCCTCGTTGCCAGTGGCGGCGACGGCTTCGGCTTCGGAGATGATGCCGCTCTGGAAGGCTGCAACAGTGGACTGCAGGAAGGTGCGCGTATTGGGATCGCTGCCACGGCTCATGTAGTCCGTGATGTTGGCCATGCTGCGCTTCGCGATCCAGTCGCGCGCTGCTCCGCCGTTTTCCAGGTATTCTGGGAGCATGAAGAGCCTGCCATGGACATTCTGGACGAGTTTCTGACACAGAACTCCGACCAGTTGGTGTGCCAGCATGTGCAGACCCATGCCGATCTGTTCAGGTGGGAACAGATTGACAAAACGCTCCATCGTTTCGGAGACGGTGGCGGAATGCATCGAGGCGAGCACAAGGTGGCCTGTCTCACACGCCTGCAGCGCCGTGAGGGCCGTTTCCTGGTCGCGGATTTCTCCCACAAAAATCACATCCGGTGCCTGACGCATGGCACTGCGCAGCCCACGGGCAAACGTGGGTGTGTCGCGGCCCACTTCGCGCTGGGTGAACAGGCAGCGGTTGTTGGAGAAGATGTACTCCACGGGATCCTCGATCGTCACCACGTGGCGGGCGATGTTTTCATTCATCCACTGCAGCAGCGCCGCCAGCGTGGTTGATTTGCCCTGACCCGTGGCGCCGGTGACGAGGATCATGCCGTTTTGTTTCTGCGCCCAGCGCTGCAGCAGCCAGTCTGGCGCGCCCAGGGTGTTCAGTGCCGGAATATCCGTGCGGATGCGGCGCAGCACGGCTGCCATGCGGCCCAGCACCTTGTGCAGATTGACACGGAAGCGTACGTGGGTGCGGGAGACCAGTCCAGAGTCACGATCGGTGTCATTGAGCGTATCGCCACCACAGGCCTGCCAGAGCCCGGCCATCTGCGGTAGCAGCAGCAGCTCATCGCCAAATATCATGAGCTGTTCGGCGATCTTCATTCGCGGCACCTCGCCCTCCTGCAGGAAAATATCGCTCGCCTGGTGCTCTTCAGCGGCTTGGAGGATGTCATCGATGGAAATGGCCATGGGTAATCTAAAGTTAGCGGGCGCCGCTTAGGTGCTCAAGCCTGCTCTCAGGGTTTTGTTACAAGGAATCTGATCGGATGCCAGGTTCTTCGAGCAATCGCCCGCAGTACCACAGCATGCGTGGCAGATGGAACGGTCCCTTCCAAAGGTTGCCCTTCAGCAGGGAGGAAGGAGTGCCGTCACGATGCAGATAGCCAAACCACTCTCCATGCTCTGGGTCAGGGAAATGCGCGAAGCTCCAGTCATGCGCCTGCTGGTGCCACTGCGCATATTTCGCATCTCCCGTGATGTGCCAGGCCAGATGGGTGGCGATGATGGCCTCGTTATGCGGCCACCAGAATTTCATGTCGTGCCAATATTCCTGCACCGGTTTGCCCTGCACATCACGAAAATGGAAAATACCGCCGTGCTCCTCGTCCCAGCCGCGCTGCCACATGCAGTCGAGGATATCCAGACCGAGCTTGATGTAGCTGTTCTCACCACGCCAGCGGCCTTCATGCAGAATGAACCACGCACAATCCAGTGCATGGCCCGGGTTCAACGTGCGCCCGTCAAAATGATCTACAAGTGATCCATCTGGTGAAACGACCTCCATCAACGCGCCGATGTCCGGTTTGAAGAAATACTGCTGAATCTCCAAAATAAAGCGGTCCACCCACTCCGTGCAGGTGTGGCCCGAAATCTTCACATCCCCCAGGTTGGCGCGAAGTTCCTGCGCTGTGGCAATGCCAATCATCAAGGCACCGATGCCCATCATGGGTCGCGTGTTCGGCTCGATCTTCGGGTGCATCAGCCCCTTCTCGAAGGAGAATTTCAAATAAGTGGCAAAGTCCTTCTTGGCATGCTCGGCATAGCTTTCATCGCCCGTTGCCTTTGCATAGGCTGCGTGTGCAATGGCCGCAAAGGCCTCGCTGAATACATAGCGGCGCATGCGCAGCGGCTTGCCTTCGCGTGTCACGGAGAAGAATAATTTTCCATCCGTCGAGTAGCCATGTTTCTCCAGAAAAGCCAGGCATGATCCCGCCGCCTCGATCCAATCACTGCGCTTCTCCACATGGTTGTAGAGCGTTGAGAGCATCCAAGCTGCCCGCCCTTGGAACCAGATGCTTTTGTCCGTGTCCAGGATTGATCCATCGCGGTCCAGGGATGTGATGATGCCATCAAACTCACGATCCATGCCGTGCTTCATCCAGAAAGGCATCACGTCCTTGAGCAACGTGTCGCGGTAGAGCGCCTTCAGACTCTGGCGATAAACGGGATCAACAAGCGTGCGGTTCATTTCGCCCATTCTGGCGACTCTGCAGCAAACGTCACGCGTTCCTTCGTCAAAGGATGCGTGAACGAGATGCGCAGGGCATGCAGGCAGAGTGGCGGATCTCCCACCGCCAGGGTCTGTGTCTCTCCCACTTCGCCATCGGCCAGATAGGCCGCGTCACCCACAATCGGGAAACCAAGATACCAGAGATGGATGCGGATTTGATTCGTCCGCCCGGTGAGCGGACGTGCCTCAAGGAGAGCCGTGCCATCGGCATCGCGCCGCAGCACGCAGAACTCTGTCCTAGCCTCCTGTCCTTCGGCATCAACGGAGCGACCACCCAGCTTGCCAGCCTCACCACTGATGGGCGCATCGCAAACAAAGGCATCCTGCGGCGGGTGCCCTTTCACGCGGGCGAGATAGAGTTTTTCGACATCACCACGCTCAAACTGCGGCTGCACAAAGCTGGCGAAATGCCGCGTCTTGCACAGCACGGTCACTCCAGTCGTGTTGGCATCCAAGCGGTGGACACTGCGCGGTTTCAGGGGATGCCACACGGTGTTGAGGATGAATTGCAGCGTGTTGCGATTGAACCTGCCGCCTACATGCACCGGCAACGGCGCAGGTTTGTTCAGCACGATGATGGCTTCATCCTCAAACAGCACGCGGATGTCCGCATTCACATCCGGCTCACGCTGTGCTGGCTTCAGGTGCAGGTAGCGCTCTCCGGCGCGCACAATTTGATGTGCCGGGACAATTGCCTGATCATCCGTCACGATGCGCCCCTCTTCACAGACCGCGAGCCATTGCTCACGTGGGATGTGTGGCATCACATGGCACAGGCAGTCTAGAATGGTGGCGTGATCGCAGGCCTCCGGCACATTCAGCGGCCGCGTTTGATCATAAGGTACACTGCCGGGCAGTGGCGTTACCGCTTTGCGGATCGCCAAATGCCGTTGCGCCAGATTTTCGCGCTGCTGCTCCTCGGAGGTTTTGAAGCAGTACGGGCAGGAGACATGCTCCACATAGCGTGGATCGGCCTGCTCTTCAGCAGTGAGCGGAGTCTGACAGGCAAAACACTGTGAGGAGGCCGTCTCATGCAGGCCGGGATCGACGCCCACACGTTGATCGAAGACAAAGCATTCACCGTCGTAGTGCGCATTGCCGCATTCCTCAAAGTATTTCAAAATACCGCCCTCAAGCTGCCACACATGCTCAAAGCCCTCGCGTTCCATGAAGGGAGCGGCTTTTTCGCAGCGGATGCCGCCAGTGCAGAAGGATACGATCTCCGCCTTCTTCATCTCCGCTGGTAGCTTGCGCACGGCCTCAGGAAATTGGCGGAAGGAATCGACGCCCGCGATCACAGCGCCTTTGAAGGTGCCAAGCTTCACTTCGTAGTCGTTGCGTGTGTCATACAGAATGACCGGGCGGCCTTCATCCAGCCACTGCTTCAAAACTTTCGGCTCCAGGCGCGGTGAGGTGTACTTCGCTGGTTCGATGCCCCCGACACCGAAAGCGATGATCTCCTGCTTGATGCGCACCAGCATGCGGCGGAACGGCTGCTCCGCGCTCTCGCTGTATTTCGGCTTCAGTCCTGCCAGACCGGGAATGGCGCGCAGTTCATCGACGAGTGTGTCAACATTCTCACGCACCCCGGCCACAAACATGTTGATGCCTTCCGTGCTCAGCAAAATCGTGCCCTTCAAGCCCAGTTTTTTGCATTGCTCCAGCAGCCGCGCGCGCATCTCCTTCAATCCGGAGAGTTCGGCGAATTGATAGCAGGAGATGTTGGTGATCGTGGCGATGGCTGGCATGGGCAGTTGAAAAAGCACAAGAACTGGTGGACGGCGAGTGCAAACCGCACTTGCCGCACAGGAATGGAACAGTAGGGCGCAATCGAGATCAAGCTTGCCATTTCAGGCCGTTCCCGCTCCATTCTGGGGATATGAAATCCACGCTCTTTTTCCTTCTTGCCGTCACCACCCTGCAAGCCGCTGACTGGCCGATTTGGCGCGGGCCCAATCATGACGGCATTTCGAGTGAAAAACTGACTGGAACCACAGTCAAAAAGGTCTGGGAAGCGCAGATAGGCATCGGCTTTGCTTCCTTCACCGTGGCTGCCGGTCGTGTTTACACCACAGGGCATGCGGACGGCAAAGACACGGTTTTCTGCTTTGAAGCCACAAGTGGCAAAGAAGTATGGAAGCACGCCTATGCCGCCGATCTCGGCGACAAGTATTATGAAGGCGGCACCTCGGCCACGCCGACGATTGAAGACGGCAAGGCCTATCATCTGAGTCGCTGGGGCGATCTGTTTTGTTTCGATGCCGCCACGGGCAAGGTCGTGTGGCAGAAAAACATCCAGAAGGAAACCGAGGCCGACATTCCGGACTGGGGTTTCGCAGGTTCGCCGTTGGTCACAGGCAAGCTATTGATTGTAAACGTTGGCAAAGCCGGTACAGCGGTCGATAAAGCCACGGGGAAAACGGTTTGGACCAGCGACAAGGCCAACTCGGGCTACTGCACGCCGTATCCAATCACAGTGAATGGCAAGGCTCAGGTTGTGCTGAGTTCTGGCCGCGCCTACAAGGGGGTTGATCCCAGCAACGGCAGCGTGCTTTGGGAGCACACCTGGTCCACCAGCTACGGCGTGAACGCGGCGGATCCGATTCTCAGCGGCACCCAGCTCTTCATCTCCACCGGTTACAACAAAGGCTGCGCCTTGCTCGATCTCAGCTCCGCCGAACCCAAGGAAATCTGGCGCAGCCGGGTGATGAAAAACCAATTCAACTCCAGCGTGCTGATCGACGGCCATCTTTACGGCAGCGATGGCGATTCAGATAAATCCGCCAGCCTGAAGTGCATCGACTTCGCCACAGGCACAGAAAAATGGAGCGCGGCAGACGTCGGTTTCTGCTCGCTGATGGCTGTCGATGGCAAGCTCATCATCCTGACGGCCAAGGGTGAGCTCATCATCGCCAATGCCAGTGCGACCAAATTTGAGCCCCTCTCCCGCACCCCGGTACTCACCGGGCGCTGCTGGAGCGCTCCGGTGTTTGCCAACGGACATGTCTACGTGCGCAATGCCGCCAGTGACATGGTCTGCCTGAGCGTTCAGTAGTCCATGTGCGTGGTTCATGCATTTTCTCAATACAAGCTCACAGACGGTCGATTGGTCAGACTGAGCTGACGGCTGGATGTTCCCTTTGCATGAACACTCGCACTCGCCATTCCAAGGCCATCCCGCTCTGGCTCAAGCTCGCCTACACCGCCTTCATGGTGGTTTTGATACCTGTTTACTGGTATCACTACGGCCCGACGAACTTCCTCTACTTCTGCGATATCGCCCTGCTGCTCACGCTGGCCGGCGTGTGGTTGGAAAGACCGCTGCTCATCTCGCTGCCCGCCGTGGGAATCTTGATGCCGCAGGCGCTGTGGTGCGCGGATTATGCCGTGCAGCTCTGCGGCTTCAAAATGACAGGTATGACGGCCTACATGTTTGATGGCAGCAAGCCTCTGTTTCTGCGTGGCTTATCGCTCTTTCATGGCTGGCTGCCGTTTCTGCTGACCTTCCTCGTCTTCAGGCTGGGCTATGACAAGCGTGCGCTCAAGGGCTGGACGGCCCTGGCCACTAGCCTCTGCCTCGTTGCCTATTTTTGGCTGCCGAAGGCTGGTGCTATTCTTTCAGACCCCAATCTGCCACGCAATGTGAACTACGTTTTCGGCATGGACGATGCGCATCCTCAGACCTGGTTGAGCCACGAACTTTATCTCGTCACATGGCTTGCGCTGCTCATCTTCGTGGTCTTTGTGCCGACTCACTTCGTGCTGAAGAAAATCTGCCCCACGCCCGAACAAGCCGCCGCCAAACGCGCATGAACGATTCTTCCCCTCCAACTTCTGAATCCAACTGGCAGCGTGGCTTCTGGAGCCTGATGGGCACGCAGTTTCAGGGGGCTTTCTCTGACAACGTGCTCAAGTGGCTCGTCATCTATCTGGTGATCGCGCAGAAGCTGCCCAAGGAGCAGCTCGACGCGCTGGTCTCAGATTCAGGAATGTATTTCGCCATTCCGTTTCTCCTGCTCTCCATGTTCGGCGGTTGGATGGCGGATCGCTTCAGCAAACGGCATGTGATGATCGGTGTGAAAACGATGGAGATCGGCATCATGATCTTCGCCACCTATGCGCTGGCCTCCGGCAGGATGGCCCTCCAACTCATCAGCATCTGCCTCATGGGCGTTCACAGCGCGTTCTTTGCGGCATCCAAGTATGGCTCGCTGCCTGAAGTCGTGCCACCTGCCAAGCTCTCATGGGCCAATGGCGTGATCGAGATGCTTACCTTCCTCGCGGCTATCTTCGGCACGCTGGCCGCCGCGTGGTTGGCGGAAAGCTTTGCGGGCCAACCGGCATGGGCAGGCGGCATCCTTCTGGCTCTGGCCATGATCGGCTGGTTCATGAGCCTGGGCATCACGCGCGCGCCTGCCGCTAGCCCGGACAAGCCTCTGCGTCTCAATTTCCTCGGCGACCTGTGGCGTGAGTTTAAATGGATGCGCACAGATCGAGACCTCTGGCGCGCAAATCTCGGCAACACGGGTTTCTTTTTCATCGCCGTGCTCATTCAGATGAATCTGGTACTCTACGCGGAGCAGGTGCTGCACATCAAGCCAATGGAAAACAGCGCGTTGCAGGTCGCACTCGCCGTTGGCATGGCGGCCGGCAGCATGCTCGCGGGGAAATTGAGCGGGGATCATGTGGAATACGGACTCATCCCTCTCGGGGCTTTCCTCATGGCTGCGATGGGCTTCGCTCTCGGGTTGGCTGACATCTCAAAATCGGTGTTCACCGTTTGCCTCACACTGCTTGGCATCGGTGGTGGCATGTTCATCGTGCCGTTGGCCGCAGTGCTGCAGCATCGGCCCCCGGCAGATCGCAAAGGCTCCGTGCAGGGTGCGGCCTCGTGGCTGTCTTGGGTGGGTATCAGTGCCGCCGCTGTGCTGCAAAAGGAGTTGAACACCCGCCTGGGCTGGACGCCGGGAGACATCTTTTGGTTCTGCGGTGCGAGCGCGGTGGTCGGCGGTATTTATGTGACGATGTCACGCCCTCAGGCCCTGCCTGCACTCCTCAAACGCTGGTCACATGGCTGAGATCCTCCTGCTTCCCTTCGGTAGTGCCGGCGATGTGTTTCCCTTCATCTGGCTGGGACGGCAGCTCATGGCGCGCGGACATCGCGTGAGGATGATCACGGCCTGTCTGTTTGAAGAGCAGGCGTGCAAAGCTGGCCTCGAATTCATTTCTCTGGGCGAAAGGGACGAGTTCGAGGCCATGATCCGAGATCCCCGCATCTGGAAATCTGGCATTGGCACCAAGGTCGTTTTTGATTTCGCCGCCAAATCCGTGGAACCCTATCTTGCTGCCATCGAGAGCTGTGGGAAGGTCGATCTGATGTTGGCTCCCGTCACCGCCTTTGCCGGGCGTCTAGCTCGTGAAAAGCACGGCATCCCGCTGATCACCGTGCATCTGCAGCCCGCTGTTTTTTTGAGTGTGCATGAGACACCGCTGCTGCATCCAATCATGCACCTCTTCAACAAGCTACCGGTGTGGTGCAAAAAGCTGATCTTCGCATTGCCAAATCCGGTCGATCTCTTCGCGCTGCCCAAAGTGCGCCGCATCTGTCAAGCCAACGGCGTCAAACCTCCGCGCAGTCTGTGGCGTGAGTGGTGGGATTCACCGGACGGCGTGCTCGCCTTGTTTCCCGCTTGGTTTGCGCAGCCGCAGCCCGACTGGCCGGCGAACCTGCTGCAATGGACTTTTCCTCTCGAAGATCTGGCCACTGAGCAGACCCTTCAGTCTGAGTTGCAGGCGTTTCTCGCGAACGGCGAGCGCCCTGTCATCTTCACCCCTGGCAGTGCGAATGTGCAGGCATCCCGCTTTTTTGCGGTCGCTGCAGAAGCCGTGAAGCGCATCGGTTGCCGTGCGGTCTTTGTCACGCGCGAGCCGAAACAGGTGCCGCCGAATCTGCCTGAGAGTATCCTCACTGTCGAATACGCGCCGTTCAGCACGCTCCTGAAACATGCCTCCGTTTTTGTACATCACGGCGGCATCGGTACCCTCTCACAGGGCTTTGCCGCGGGTGTGCCTCAGCTAATCATGGCGATGGCCCACGATCAGCCCGACAATGCGAATCGCCTGGAACGCCTCGGTGCTGGCACAGGTCTCAGCGTGCGGCAGTTCACACCCGAGCGCGTGGCGCGTGAGTTGAAACAACTGCTGCAGGGTGTCGCGAATCGTCAGGCTGCACTTGCTTGTGCGGCGAAGATTCGTCAGGCACCTTCTTTTGAGGTTCTGATCGAGTGGATCGAGTCACGCATTCATGAAGATGTGCCATCGTTGGCAAAAGACGCTTGATTTGGAGGCGCTGATTCGATGTAATGGCCCCATGCATCGAATCCTCGCCTGCCTGCTGTTCTTCACTGCCGCTCTTAACGCCGGTGAGGTTGATTTCAAGGACAACACGATCGTGCTGGGCAAGCGAGTCGGCCTCATCAAGCCGGGCATGAGCGCCTCGGACATCGAGCGTGCCTACGGGAAGGAAAATCTCAAACTGCAGAAAATTCCCGGCGCAGAAGGCGAGGAAATCGATGGCGCTAAGCTGTTTGCGGGCACGGATCGCGAACTGGAAATCGTGTGGGATCCGGACAACGAAAAGAAGCAGGTCGTGTTCGACATCCGCGTCATGGGCAAGGCCTGGAAATTTGAAAACGGCCTCAAGTCGGGAATGACCGTCGCAGAAATCGAGAAGATCAACGGCAAGCCCTTCAAGATCGCCGGGTTTGATTGGGACTACGGCGGTTACGCCAACTTTGAAGGCGGCAAACTGGATGGAAAGGTGAGCATTCGCTTCAGTCCTTCCACGGAAAATGTTCCTGAGTATCTCAGCGGCGACAAGCAGCTTTCCTCCTCCGACAAGCAGCTCCGTGCTGCCAAGCCTCTCGTTGACGAAGGTATCTCGGTCTTCATGAAGTGAGCGGATACACCCGCACATCGACACCCGACGAGCCGATAATGTGATCGGGGGCTCGTTGCGGATCCTTGAATCCTGCCTGCAGCAGCGGATTCACATCCCATGTCTCCAACTCAACCTCTGTGAGCGGGTAGGGCCTGTGGTGCACCTGACCGCAGCGGATACCGCGCGGTGTTTGGGAGAAGAGCAGGTAGCGCTCGGCGAGGAAGAATGCGAGCGAGTCTGGCTCTGCGGCCCGCGATTCTGCGGCGATCCGATAACGAAAGCGTGACTCGCTCGGCTCTCCGCGTCGCTGACAGCGGTAGTCGATGCAGCCATCGCTGATTTCCGCTCTCATGCGTGCATGCTGATACGGCAGGTGGAAAAAGGTGCGCGCAGTCCACACCGCGAACCGCTGATTGCAGTCCAGCGAGTAGAACCACACGCCTGCGCGGCCCTTCTCGTCATGCACATAGGTGCGCACATTGAGTTCGAGAAAGTCACTGATGCTAGGCACAGGCGGGCAGTAGCGCGGGCGAATGCCGCGCATGTAAAACGGCACGATGGCGAGCCATGCCTCACCCTGAAACGTATCCACGAACAAACCGGGTGGCAGCGTGCGCTGAATCTCCGCCACATCCCAGCGCCAGTGCAGGAAGGCAAGTTTCTCCCAACGCTGAAGCATCACATGCGAGCGCGATGGCTGTTCACGGACGCTGAGACGGGATTCGAGTGTGGGTATGACAGCCATGCAGAGATGATACGCTTGAATTGCGCCCATGCGCCGCTCTGAATCGTTCATCAGGCATGAGCTTTCGATCAACCACCCTCGGTTTCCTGCTGCTATCGCTGCTCGGCCTCATCTCATGCTCCTCCATGAAACCCGCTCCTCTGCAAACGGTGTCTCACGTCGATCTGAAACGCTATGTGGGCGACTGGTTCGTCTTTGCGCACATCCCGTACTCCCTTGAAAAGGGCAAGGTAGGCACGCTAGATCGCTACGCACTGCGCCCGGATGGCAGGATGGATAATATCTTCCTCTTTCGACGCGGCAGCCTCTCCGCGCCGCTGGAGCAGTGGAAGGGTGTGGCCTGGGTTCACAACAAGGCCACCAATGCCGAGTGGCGCGTGCAGTTCGTCTGGCCGCTGCGGGTACCCTATCTCATCATAGACCTCGATCCAGACTACCAGTGGAGCGTGATTGGCTATCCCAATCGCAAATTGGCCTGGGTGCTCAGTCGCAAGCCGGTGCTCGATGAAGCCACTTATCGCGGCATTCTGGAGCGCATGGCGAAGCAGGGATACGACACCCGCTTGCTGGCAAAGGTGCCACAGAAGTCAGAGTAAACAAAAAAGAGGCAGGACTTTCGTCCTGCCTCTTGGTTAAGGATTCGATCAAGCAAACAGCTTCGTCACCGGCTTGGCTTTCACCAGCTCACGCGGCTGGTTGAGATGATTGTAAACAATCGTCTCGGGGTCGATGCCGACGGCGTGGTAGATGGTCGCGAGGAGCTCGGTCGGATGCACGGCGTCTTCAGCAGGGGCGGAGCCGGTGGCGTCCGATTTGCCGTGGACGTAGCCGCGCTTGATGCCGGCACCGCCGACGATGGCGGTGTAGCAGTATGGCCAGTGGTCACGACCGTCGGCGCTGTTGCCATTGCCGCTGGTGGACACGCCTTTTTCCGGGCTGCGACCGAATTCGCCAAGGGCCACAACGATGGTCTCGTCCAGCAGGCCACTGGCGTCCAGATCGTCAAACAAAGCGCTGAGGCCTTGGTCGAGCATCGGGCCGGACTTGGTCTTCATACGCTCGGTGAGGCCGACGTGGTGATCCCAGGAGTGGTTGTCGGAGTTGGCAACCTTGGGCCAGATGACTTCGACGACGCGGGTGCCGGCTTCGAGCAGGCGGCGGGCAAGCAGGCAGCTCTGACCGAAGGTGTTGCGGCCATAGCGGTCACGCAGTTTTTCAGGCTCACGGTCCAGGGCGAAGGCATCGCGCGCCCTGCCGCTGGAGATGAGGTTCAAGGCCTGGCTGTAGTAGCTGTCCAGGCTCATGTCCTTCACGGCAGCTTCGATCTGCGGCATCTGATCGTTGATAGCATCGCGCAGCTTGGCACGGCGCTCAAGACGCACACTGAAGAGGTCGGGGCGCAGTTGGAGATCGTCGATCTTGATGCGGTCCATCTTGCCCATGTCGAGGTCATCGCCATCGGGGAAGAGCGTGTACGGCTCGTAGGCCTTGCCAAGGAAACCGGCACCACCGCCTTTGCCCACGACGTTCGATTCCTGCAACGGACGTGGCAACTGTACGAAGGGAAGCATTGGCTCCTGCAGCGGCTTGAGGCGCACGATGTTGCTGCCGAAGTTCGGGAAGTCTTTGGCGTTCGGTGGCTCAAGCTGGCCGGAGGGGCTGACCTTGTCGGTCGTATAGCCGGTCATGATTTGATAGATCGCCGCCGTGTGGTTGAAGAGACCATTCGGTGTGTAACTCATCGAATTGATCATGGTGAACTTGTCGTTCACCTTCGCGAGGCCCGGCAGGATCTCAGTGAAGTGCTTGCCGGGAACTTTCGTCGGGATCGTTTTGAAAGCGCTGCGCACCTTGTCCGGCACATTTTCCTTCGGGTCCCACAGGTCCAGATGGCTGGGGCCGCCTTGCAGATAAATCATGAGTACATGCTTGGCCTTGCCCCATCCTGCACGACCTGCGTTCGGAGAGGCTGCCGCCATGGCCTGGCCACGGAGGACGTTGTTGAGCGTGAGGCCCATCATGGAGCCACCGCCCACGCGCAGAATGTCACGGCGCGAGAAGCCGAGATTTTTGTCGCAAAGGTCTTTGCCGGGAACGCCTGGGATGCGGAACATGGTGTGCTAGGGGTGCGTGTTGAAGGATGCTTTCAGCGGCATGTACGGCCGCATCGGGCTGATCTTGCCGTTTAGGGCAATTTTGCGTCCCCGGAGCGGGAAAGTCCATGAGCCTGCGCGGGATCGGGCAAGACTTCAGGCCTGGCACCATCGGCGTGAGCGGCGGCAGATCAAGCCACCGGCTCCGACCAGCAGCAGCAGGCCGTGGGAAGGTTCGGGCACAGCGGCAATTTGGTAGTCCATGCGGTAGGTGACCACGGACGCAACCTCCTGGAACCACGCGGTGTAAGTGCCTGGGCCGAGAGGATTGGTGATGCCCGTGGCACCGCTGTAAGATCCAGCCGCCATTGGTGCAAGGATATCGTAGAGGCCGGTGACGAGTGTATTGGCCAGATGTCCCGAGGGGTCCGTGATGCTGATGCTGGTGCCAGGTGCGATGGCATAAAAAGATTGGCCCAGTGGAGTAAATGTGACGACGTCGATGGCGGTGAGCTGGAAGCCTGGATCGATGGTGAAGGTGAAAATGTCACGGTCGAGCGGGATGCCATCTCCAGGGTCGCCTCCCATGGTGCCCATGATGGTATTCGTGCCGGAGCTGAACGTCACTGAGGTCGGCGCATTGTGGTTGCCGGAGAGGTCGCCGGAGACGGCCTCATTCCAGAACGAGGCCGCGTTGGCGGCGGCGGTCCAGAGACTGAAAGTGATGAGGGAAATGAGAATGCTGTGCATGGCGGAGGATGGATGGAAGATCAAAAAACAGGGGTTCCCCGCTGTTGGCTGGGAACCCCTGCGGGTTGAGATGAGATCAAATCAACGGACGCGCCCGATTCGGATTAAGCGCGGCGGCGGCGGAACAGCATCGCGCTGAAGCCAATGAGGGCCAGCAGAGCACGGGAAGGCTCAGGAACTGCCTGCACGGCAAGAAGCTGGCCACCTTCCACCTGGGCACCTCCGAGGGCGTAATGCTGCTGGTCGTCCATCAGGTACCAGCGCTCGTTGGGGTTGCCCGTATTGAGAGCGCTGTCTGCCATCAGGCTGGTGATGTCGATGACTCCAGAAAATTCTTCATCATTGTTGAAGGGTGTGGTGGCGGCGATGCCAATGTCACCGTTGCGTGCTGGATCGTGTTTAGCCAGCAGCTCCAGGTTGCCCGAAGTTGGATTATACCTCCAGAGTTTGCCGTTGTGTGCCTGGCCGCCGACGTCTTCCACGATCAGGATGTTACCATCCAGATCCACCGCGATGTTGTCCATCATCTGCACTGCCTCGGTGCCATCCAGGAGCAGCTTGATGTTGCCGCCATTTTCTGGGTTGGCCATGTCGGAAAATTCCATTTCCCAGAGACGGCTGCGGCCGACTTGGCTGCCGACACCATCCTTAACCTGATCGTAGCGATCCGTTGTGACGAAGTAGAACTTGTCGTTGGTCAGAGTGTCCCAGGCACCGTCCTCTGGGCGGAGAAATTCCGTGATGCCAGCCGTCACGCTTGTTGACTGGAGCGTCGCTCCACTGATGCCGGACACATCACCGGCCGTTCCCATGGCCACCATGCTGAAGGCGGTGCTGCCATTTTTACCAATGCCGATGTCACCAACACGCAATTCGCTCGCAATGCTGCCGACCTTGATGCCATACAGGTTGCCATTCGTCAGACCAGCCTTTTCGACGTCGTTGCCGGTGGAGAGTTTGGTGCCCACATAAGCGTAAAGCTGGCCTGGCGTTGTGTCATCAAGCCCCATGACGAGCGTTTTGTCCTGCGCAAAGGGGCTGGCGAGCGCGTTTTCCCAGGAGAATTTCCCGAGGCGCGGCAGCTCATAGCTGGTTCCAGCGTTGGTGCCTGTGGCGATGTGGGCGAACACACGCCCTTCATTGCCGATTTCCTCGCCGCTGAGGAACAGGCGCGAAGTCGTGCCGAGCGCACCGTGTGAGTAGGCGCTCACGGGAGCAAGATCAGCCGAGCAGAGACGACCGATGGCGGCGTTGTAAACAGCCGCGCTGGCTGCGCCAGTGACGATTGGGTTGGCCGAATTAAAAGTGGTGTAACCAGAGCCGTTCCAGAGGTTGACGTTCTGGATCAGATCCTTGGCCCCCACGACTGCGAGTGTGTCCTTGTTAATGACCCACTGGGAGACGAAGGAACCTTTGCTGCCGTGATCACGAGTCACGCCCACAGTGCTGCCGATCTCGTGGTTCATCAGCACGGTGAAGGTGCGGTCGCCATTGTCGAAGGCGCCGAGGCCGTCCGGAATACCGACCATGCTGTAAGCACCGGTACCGTAAATCGGGCTGGTGCCGATGCGGGTGAAGGTGTCATCGGCAATGGACACGTTGTCCACCGTGGCGATGGAACGGACAAGAATGTTTGGATTGGAACCGATGCCATAGGGAGTGGAGCCGGTGGAAGGGCCTTGAAGCTGCGCTTGGGCAGTTCCTGCCACCAGCAGAGCGGCGGCAAGTGAGGTGAGTTTGAGCTTGGATTTCATGATCACAATAGCGCTGAATGTTTTGGGGTGAGAGTGCTTCCAACGCCTCTGCCTTTGAGTGCAGTGGCGTTCGATAGGCGTGAGGCCTATCGAATCATCGCGATGAAACTCCAAGCAACGAAACCGCAACGAAGCCTCTGGAGGGTGCTCTTCACTAGGGGAACGCGACGAATGGAAACGATAATGTCGCATGGCTGCCGCTGAGATAGGTTATCTCCGCTGACGAAACTGTTGCACAATGGTTCCTAGCAACCGTGTGCCATTCTTGAACGTGAAAACCGTCCCAAGTTGCCGAGACGTTTATTTCGGCATGGTGGTGCTGCCAGCTTCCATCGGCATCTCGCTCACCCATCCGACATTGGGCACGGCGGCGATCTTTGCCCATCCATGCAGACGGCATTCATCATCCACAAAGATTTTCAGCGTCACCATCCCGCGCTTCTGCATGCCTGCCAGGTAGCGGGTGGCCTTGTCACCCTGCGTCAAGACCTCGGCGGGCAGGTAGGCGCTGAGGGTGGTCTGCTCGTCCGGGTGCGACAGTGTGAAGGCCAGTCCGCCCTCTTTGACTGGAAAGGGTGGTGTTGATGCCGAGCGCTGGGCATTCACACGCATCAGAACCTGGCGGTTGGATGCGAGTTTAGGAACGTCGGCAAACTGGCTCTCGCACCACCCGGCAAAGCTCTCCCAGTCGAGACGTAAGGTAGCCTTGTCCACCTTTTCAAACGCGGCCAGCCGTGAGGAGCCATCCGCCATTGGCACACCGATCAAAAGGAAACGGTCTGTAGTGATGAATTTGGGGGCGGTCTGAAACTTTCCAGGACGTTCAATACCATGTGACTTGGTCCATTCTCGATACTTTGGCATCACCTCCTTCGGATGGCGAATGAGTCGCTCGATCTCACCCTCGCTACGCGCGATGAAAAAGGACTGAATCATGCGTGTGGCAGTCAGGAAATCATTTTTCACCTCAGATCGCAGCCCGATATCTTTCGCTGTTGCCTCGACTGCCGCCTCCTTGGCTTCGTCGTTTGTTTTCTTCATTTCGACTGCCGCCTCCTTGGCTTTGTCGTTTGTTTTTTTCATTTCGGCTGCGAGTTCAACGGCCGCCTTCTTGGCATCGTCGTTTGTTTTTTTCATTTCGACGGCAAGTTCAACTGCCGCCGCTTTCGCCTCCTCGGTTTCCTTCGCCTTTTTTGTAGCGTCGCCGGTAGGCTTGGGGGCTGGCACTGCGGGTGCAGGCTTGTGGATAGTGGCCAATGGCGTTGGTGAAGCCGTGGACTTCTCCCCATTCGTGATGGGCATTGTTGGAGCGGACTCTTTTTCAGTGACCGATTCCTTCCTTGTGTTCAGTTCCGCGATCAATTTCCATGCTGTGAACGAAACAATCGCGGAAATGAGCAGAATCACTGCCCAGGGCCAATGTTTGCGTTTCCTTCGGCGGCGAAGCTTAGGTTCTGCGGTTGTATCTGAAGATGACATCAAGCCATCCGTTCAGCCGGTGCAGACGCCATTCAAGACTCTCTATGTGGCGGTTTTGTCTCAAGCAGCCGCTGGCGAAACGGATGCCAAAGCTGCCCAAGGTAGTGCTGTGAGATTGGCTCATGAATACCGAAGGCCTCCGGCTCGTGATCGGGACAGCGGTAAGTGCCAAAGAGGATGTCCATCAGCGGCGAAATGTTCGCGTAGTTGCCCGCGTCACGCGCCTTGTCGTGGTGCCAGTGATGCAACGCCGGCGCGCCGAGGATCATTCCCAGGGGCCCAATGGGCAGGCGCACGTTCGAATGAATGAAGATGGCCCACAGGCCACGAAAGGACAGGAACCCCGCCAGCGTCTCCAAGGGAAAGCCGAGGATGAACGCAGGCAGATTGATGATGCCCACCGTATAGATCGTATCGAGCGGATGCTCGCGGTGCGCCGCCAGCCAGTCCAGATGCTCCGCACTGTGATGGATCGAATGAAAACACCACAGGAACGGCACGGCGTGCTGTAGCCGATGCGCCCAGTAGATGAGAAAGTCGCTCAGCACGATCATCTCGATGGCCTGCAGCCACCAAGACTGCCCCGCGACGCCAGCCCGAAAGTGAGCCGGCACGATGCCATCCAGCCAGCCACGGAAGTGGTTCAACGTCCAGAACACCAGCCCGCTCCACAGCAGGTACTGGCCCAGCAGGAAACACAGATCCGTCCAGAACGCTGGTCGGAAAAACTTCTGCCCTTCCCGCGCAGGAAATAGCTTCTCCAAAGGTCGGAACAGCACCACGAGGAAGAGCAGGCTCAGGCCGGTGGTGAGGATGACGGATGGGAGGTTCATGGCTTTTGCGCTGGAGGTGCGGAAGGATCGGCAGCCGGGGTGTCTGATTCCACCTTTTGAGTTGAAAAGACGGGCTGGGTCAGAGCCTTGGAGCTTGGAAGCATGAATTTCTCCTCTGTTTGAGGAGACGCTAATCGACCTCTGAATTGCGAATGGATCACATAGGCCGTCAAAAGCGTGAGCGACGACACCAGTATCCCGATGCGGACGAGTTTAGATGGCGTCTTCATGGCTCATGGAAAGACTGTTCCAGTAAGAACTGCAGAATCTCCTAGTGGCATTCCATTGCAGTTGGCCGTCTTCCTGCAATAACTCTCGCGTGAATGCTGTGGAGCGTATGACGCTCGGCACTGGCAGAGGCTTCTTCCAGAAGGATTCCCACGGCTTATCCTCGTGATAGCTGTAATGAAGCCAGTAGTTTCCCTGAACAGGTTCATAGGGTCGTTCAATAATCAACAGGCCTTCCGTTGTGAGCAGTTCTGCGAAGGCTTGATTCCAAATTCCCGGCGTGTGAGTGAGGTCTGTGAGTTTAGTATCAAGACTCAGTCTTTCCTGAAAGGGACGAAGCTCCTCACCTGTCAGCCAGACAGGAGGTGAAAAGAGCAACTGCGGCACCGGTGCAGCGAGTCGGCGGACTTCATCCATTCCTGAATCAACCCAACGTTCGACATCGCTGCTGTTCACGGCGGCTGCAGTCATCGCTTGCAACGGCCACGCATGACCCGCCAGCAGCGCAAAAGCAGATGCCAGCAGGACGGAACGAAGACATTGGGACGCCCTGATCATGGCTTCACGGGCGGCAGCAGCGGCTTGTCGGTCTGCAAAGCACCTGAACTGATCGTGGTGCCGCCGGTGAACGATTTGCTGCCGGACATGAGAATGGGACCGCTTTTGGAACCGGGCATCATGGCCGGATTGGCCTGCTTGTGGGCGAACCACGCGCAGCCGATGAGCAGACCAAGTGAAGAGCAGACGGCGACACAACGCAGGCAGAAACGAGCACGGGGCGATTTCATGCCCTAAATGCTACTCGGATGAGTAGATCAGTGTCGAGAGCGAATTTTGGTAGGAAGAGCATCAATCCTCAAACATGAACTCGTTGCTCATCAGCAGCACTTGCGCGAGCTGGCTGAGGGAGCTCTGGGGCCGGGCGCGGCCGATGGGCCAGCGGCTGGCGTCGCAGAAGTCGTTTTTGGAATGGGTGAGCACTTCGCCGGTGTCGGCGCGGCTGATGGTGGGCTGCCAGTCGAAGCTGTCGCTGTCGGTGCCGCCTTCGTTGTGAACGATGAAGTAGAGAGTGTCGCCGCGTTTCACGTCGGTGGTGAGCAGGACGGGGACTTTCTTGTTCTGCGGGGTGCAAAGCTGTTCGGCCAGGATGCCGGTGCGCTCATTGTAAATCCAGGCGCGGACGCCATCGCCACGCTCACTGTTGCGGCTGAGTACGCTGTCGATGAAGACCTTCATGTCGGTCGGCACATGCCAGCGGGTGGTGACAACGTATTCGCTGGGGGCGGAGTGTGCGCCGTAGTTGGCCCAGAAGGCATGACCCCATTTAGGATCCGGGATTTTGGGGCCGGGGCTCCAGACTTTCTGGCCGCCGCCACCGCGATCTGTCAACTGCGTAAAAGCTTGGAATTCGGTGAAGGAAGGCTTGCCTTCGGGAGTGCGAGTGAACTTCATCGAGCCGTAGCTCCAGCGGAAGGGCTTATCGGCATTGAGCGCGGTGGCATCAGCCGCGAAGCGCTGGGCCAGTTCGACTTCATCTGGCTTCGGATCGCGGGCCAGCACGCGGCGGTACATCGCGCGGATGGCTTCTGAATCGAGCGTAGTGCCTGCCTGCGGTGTCTCTTTGGCGATGGCATCGGCACGGGCACGCATGAAGGGGCTGTTCATCAAAAAGAGCGCCTGCTGCGGCACGGTGGTGTTGAAGCGCTGCGGGCTGTGGCCGTCCGGATTGGCGAAGTCAAACATCGCAGGCACGCTGGCCTGATCGTAGCGGTCCACTTTCAGATAAACGGTGCGCAGGGTGTCAGCTTCCTTCGCATTCAGCTCCACGGGACGTCCACCATGCTTATGCATATCCAGTTCGCCGGTGGCTGACAGAATGGCATCGCGCATCGTTTCATAATCGAGGCGCTGACGGTTGAAGCGGCTGAGCAGATCGTTCTCAGCGTCTTTCGTGGCTTTTTCCGGCGTGGCATGGCTGCTCTGCTGGAACGTGCGCGAGGTGAGGATCAGCGTGTGAAGCTTCTTCAAGCTCCAGCCGTTTTCCATGAAGGTGGCGGCGAGGTAGTCGAGGAGATCTGCCTGCACGGGCTTTGAGGTCTGCACACCGAAATCGCTGGTCTGAGAAACGAGCGGCTTGCCGAAATGCTGCAGCCACACGCGGTTCACAATGACGCGCGCGGTGAGCGGATTGTCCTTGTTGGCGATGTGCTTGGCGAGTTCGAGACGGCCGCTGCCGTCGGTGAATTTTTCGCCGCCGAACATCGTGAGCCACGCACGCGGTGCGGGATCGCCCTGCCGCGCCGGATTGCCGCGGATATAGACGCGAACGTCCTGCGGCTTCGGTTTGTCCACCATCACCATGGCGCGTGGCGGCGCGCCGGGATGGGTGCTGTCGAGTTTGGTGCGCTCGTTGTTGAGCTTCACCACAGTCTCGCTGTCCTTGCGGGTGAAGAAGGCATTGGCACCTTCCACCGGCACCGACATGGGCGAATGCTTGTCCTGCATGAGCTGACGCATGGGCTCCACCTTGCTGTCGAGAATGATGCGTGCGTAGGCCACGGCGACCTCCTTCATCGACCTCGGAGGCGACTGCACGAAGGCGGCGGCGATCTCCGGCGTGCAGCCGCTTTCCGGTTTGGCCAGCTCTTGCGCAATGGCTGTAGATTTAGCGGCAAACTCCGCCTCAGGAAGTTTGGAGAAGCGATTCCAGGCAACCATCGTCGCGTGAGGCTTCGCACTTAAAGCGTAGCGATTCAGGAAATCGCGCCATTGAGTGGCCACACGGTCACGCAGCTTCATCTGACCGGCCTTGCCTATGAAAACAGTGGTATCTTTGATGGCCACGGAATCTTGGGCGAATGCGAGGTATTCAGCCAGACGCTCCGGTTTGCGGAACTCGTCATAGACGGTGCGTTTGAAGTCGAGTTCCTTCTTCGCGATTTCGGCCGCCTTGGCATCGTAGTCTTGGCCATCCTTTTCGTTCGCCGCCTTGCCGATGATGGGCATCACGGTGTCATCCGGTTCGTCGCTGCTGTTCAGGATGCTGTACATCGCATAGTAGTCACGGCTCGGGATCGGATCGAATTTGTGATCGTGGCAGCGTGCGCAGGCAACTGTGAGACCGAGGAGGCCGCGGCCGATGACATCGATGCGGTCATCAGCGATGAGCAGGCGGTCATTGATGAAGCGCTCGCCGACGTTGTAGAAGCCCAACGCCGCGAGATTGGGCGAATTGGGTGTGGCTGAGGTCATGCGGTCCGCCGCGAGCTGATAGCTCACGAACTGGTCGTAGGGCATGTCATCGTTCAGAGCCTTCACGATCCAGTCGCGGTAGGTGTAGGCAAAAGGGTAGTAGTTGCTGCGGCCAGCCACCTGGTAGCCATTCGTGTCGGCATAGCGCACCACATCCAGCCAGAAGCGCGCCCAGCGCTCGCCATAGGAAGGTTGGGAGAGGAGATGTGGGATCAGCGTCTGAGGAGTCGGATTCTTCTGCAAATCGTCAAAAGTCGGCGGCAATCCGGTGAGCGTGAGGTGGATGCGGCGCGTCAGCGTGGCAGGCTCGGCAGGTGCGGCGAAATCGAGTCCGGCAGCCTTGAGTTTTTCACCCACAAATGCGTCGATGGGATTGCCGGTGAAACCAGCAGGCAGCGCAGGTTTTTGCACCGGCTTGTACGCCCAGTGCTGCATCGGGTCCGCTTTGGTGTGTTCAGCCACAACGGCCTCCACCGGCCATGGCAGGCCCATGCTGATCCACTTTTCGATCGCCGCGATCTGCGGAGCAGGCAGCTTTTCACCCTTCTTGGGCATCGCCTCGACACCTGCGACGTGGTTGATGGCCTTGATCAGCTTGCTGGCGCTCGGATTGCCGGCTTCCACAACCTTGCCGTAATCGCTGCCTTGAATGACAGCCGCTCTCGAGTCGAGACGCAGGCCGTTTTGATGCTTGTGTGAGCCGTGGCAATCGTAGCAGCGCTCCGCGAGCACGGGACGGATGTTTTTCTCAAAGAACTCGATTTGGTCAGGCGGAAAGGTCTCGGCGGCTGATGCAAGGGAACTTGCGACGGCAAGGCCGCCCAAAACGAGAGAGGGAAACTGGAAACGCAGGGTCATGTGGGGGGGCGACGGGGGATTCTACATCACTTCCCGTCAAAAACCAAACGCGCAGCGAATGTGCCAGCTTGCAGGCGACAAAATGCGGTTTTTGTCACCTTTCAGACCTGATTTGCCTTGAGCACTCGCAGCATGTTCCCGCCGATGACCTGCCGGATTGTCTCATCGCTGTGGCCGCGCATGATCATACCGAGGGTGAAAAGCGGCCAGTTTGACCAGGCGACGCTTTGTTCCGCTGTCAGGGTCGTCACGAAGTCGTCCTTGGGCCAGAGGTGCTCCCATTTGTCGGCACTGCCGCCGGGGGCTTTGAGCAGCTTGGCCCGCTCCTCTTTGTCAAAACGGGAGGTGTAGGCCACGTCGCAGCCGATGGCGGCGTGTTTGGCCCCGAATTTCTTGATGAGGTGGTCGAGGTGATCGAGCAGCGCGGTGATGTCTCCTTTGCCACCGAGGAAGCGGGGGATGCAGCAGATACCGACCAAGCCGTCGGTGTCGCAGATGGCCTTAATGGTGTCGTCCGGCTTGCCGCGGAAGTGCTCATAAACTCCGCAGCAGGTGGTGTGGCTGGCCACCATGGGCCGCGTGCTGCTCTTTGCTGCATCGTAGGCTGTCTTCCAGCCACTGTGTGCAACATCGGCGATGACACCGATCTTGTTCATCTCAGCGACCGCGGCGCGGCCAAAATCACTCAGACCGCCATCGTGCGGTTCTCCGGCACCATCACCCAGCGGATTCCGCCGGTTGTAGGTCACGTGCATCATGCGGGTGCCCAGTTCGTGGAAAATGCGCACAAATCGCAGCTCATCGCGCACATTTTCCCAGTCTTGCATCAAGGGGACCCCGTTGGTGGTGAAGCATAGGCCGACGTTTCCGGCCTTCTTGAGTGCTACAATTTCCTCGGACAAAACGACCTTGGAGAGTGTCGGATTCAGCAAGTCTGTGGCCTTGGTGAAGTGGGCGAGGCGTTTGATGAGCCGCAGCGGGTCGCTGCCTTCTTCGCCGGTGTTTTGGAAAATGCAGGTCACACCGGCGGCGTGGAAGGCATCGAGGAATTCCTTGCGCTCGCGTTCATTAGTCGCGTTGCGGTTCATGGACATGGACTCGCGCAGGTCGGTGATCTCGTCGGCGCCCATGCCGGATTTGATCGCTTCGTTCATTGCTTCCGCATCGATGGCACAGCGGGGGGCGAAGCCGTAGCTTTCAAAGACGACGGAGCCGAAATGAAGCTCCCAGGCGTGTTCGATCTGCGCCTGCGTGGGCTTTAGCAGGCTCAGTGCGACTTCACGAGGCTTGTCGATGGCTGGATTACCGGTGATCCAGGATTTTTTCGACTCCTCGGAGCGAACATGGATGTGGAAACTGCCTGCGCATGCCGCGAGCGGTAGTGTTTGAAGCAGGCGGCGTCGAGTCAAAGGGGCGTTCATGTATGGGAACAAACGCGCCTTAGCCGGAGTTTTAGCGGCGAAGCTTTTTCTTCAGGCGCATCCAAGTGGGGACGTCGAGGTCCTCACCTTGCACGATCGAAGGTTCGGTGTCCTTGAAGCGGCCACGGTCTTCTTCGCCGAGACTGAAGGTCTGCTGGCTTTCAGCCGTGGACTTGCGGGCGAGGACGGCAGTAGCGCGGATCGTCGAAGACTCAGACTCGGGCTCTTCAAAGGAAATGAGGTCATCCTGTGCTGCAGCGGCTTCGGTCTGCAAGGTGACGCTGCGTGCCACGACGGCGGCGAGGGTGGATTCCTTGCTGCTGCGGGCGGCGTCGGCCAGTTCCTTGGCGGCAGGGGTGCGCACTGGGATGCGTGCCGTTTCCGGAGTGGGGACGATCACTGGAGCGACGGGTTCAACAAATGCATCAAAATCAGCAAACGCTGGTGGCTCTTCCTCATAGGCCACGGGTTCTTCCACGGGCGGCAATTTGGCTGCCTCCGCATGAAGGCTGGTCAACGGGAAGGTTTCACCGACGGCAGGGACGGAGGCGAACTCCTCGGACTTGAAGAGCAGGTCAGGGGGCGATGCCACAGGGGCTGGGGGCGCGTATGGAGAAGGCGCTTTCTTCACCGCAGCCTCGCGTCTGGGTGCAGGTGCAGGGGCGGCCACTGGAGCCGGAGCTGGGGCCGCGACAGGAGCAGGTGCAGGCAGTTCAGCGCGGGGCTGGAGCATTTCCGAAGGTGGTGCTGCGGTGGCGTGAGCGTTGAGCTGGTTGAGCCCAAGCGAACTGATGAGAGTGACGGCGACGGCGTCTCCCAGCTTCGCATCGACCCCGAGGCCGAAGAGAATGTGGGTTTGGTCCGGTACGTGGCGTCCGAGCTGCTTCATGACATTCTCGACTTCGACCAGTGTGAGCGATTCGCCGCCAGCGACGTGAACCAAGAGGTTCTTCGTCTGGTGCAGGAGACGGCCGGAGTCGATGAGCGGGCTCTTGAGCGCTTTCTTGAGCGCTTCGGCACCACGGTTCTGACCGCGGGCTTCGCCGAAACCAAAGAGGCAGCGGCCATTGGCATTGGCCAGAGCGGAGGTGAGGTCGTCGAGGCCGAGTTTCACGAGGCCCGGAGTGATGGTGATGGTGGAGATGGCACGCAGGCTCTGGGCAATGAGCTGGTCCGCCTGATTGAAGGCTTTCTGAATGCCGTCCTTCGGCAGGATGAGCTCACCCATGCGGTTGTTTTCAAACAGGACGAGGGCATCCGCACGCTTTTGCAGCAGTTCGAGCGCCTCTTCGGCCTGGGCCAGACGACGGCGGCCTTCGAAACTGAATGGCATGGTGGCGACGACGAGCACCAGCGCGCCGGTGTTTTTAGCGATCTCAGCAATGACTGGAGCCGCACCGCTGCCGGTGCCGCCGCCGAGTCCGGCGCTGATGAAAATGATGTCGTGATTTTCGATGGCCTGACGGATCTGATCGCGCGAGAACAGCGCGGCCTCACGCCCGAGATCGGGATCACCGCCGGCACCAATGCCCTTCATGAGCTCGGCACCCAACTGGATCTTCACCGGTGCCATGGAATGACCGAGCACCCGCACATCGGTATGCGCGCAGACCAGGGTGGCATCCACGATACGGTCTAGGGTGATGCGATCGACAACGTTGGAACCGGCGCCGCCGACACCGACGATGCAGATGCGCGGTGCCGCCATGCTGGCACCTTCAGGTGATTGGGAGCGGTCGTATTCTACCATAATCGTGGGTGGTTAAGGCTGGGCTGCTGTCTTTAAACTAAAGTGTGACGGATGAGAGGAGTTCCTGCATGCGTCGGCCGAGGCGCTTCAGGGGAGAGAGAAAGGGCTTCTCGCTGTCAAGAATCTGCGCATAGCGAATGAGGCCGATCGGAGCGGAGTATTGCGGGTTCTCGAAAGTGGCGGTGATGCCGCTGACGGGAGCCGAACCTGCGCGCGTGACTTTGATTCCAAACACTTCACGAGCCACCACGTCAATCCCTTTCATCATGCTGACGCCACCTGTGAGATAAATGCCTGCACCGAGACGGCCGAGGTGATCCTCCACCCGGACCCGCACCTGGATAAGTATTTCTTTAGTGCGGAGGTTCATGACCTCGTTCAAAAACGCGCGTTCGATCTCGCCAAGAATCAAGCCGGTGTCGTCCTCGATGCTGAGCATTTCACCTTCAGGCACCTCGTCATACAAGACGCTGCCTTCCTCCACCTTGAGGCGTTCGGCACGCCCGTTTGGGATCTGCAGCGCCATCGAGACATCATTGGTGATGTGATCGCCACCGAGAGGGACGCAGCCGGAGGCGGTGATCATGCCGTCTTCGTACAAGACGTAGTCACAAGTGCCTGCGCCGAAGTCGATCATGAGAGCACCCTGCATTTTCGCTTCACGAGTCAGCACGACCTGTGCCGCAGCGACGGGATTGAAGACCACGTCCTCCACTTCGAGCGGAATTTCACGCACGCAGCGGATGGCATTTTGTACACGGCCGCGCACGCCATGGATGATGTGGTAGTCCGCTTCAAGCACGCGGCCCTCGCGCCCGATCGGCTGGCGCACGGCTTCCTGCCCGTCCACGATGTACTGCCGTGTGACGCTGTGAAGAAAGACATTTGACTGAGGGATCGAGACGCTGCGGGCGATCTCCTTCGCCTCCTCCACGTCGTCTTCGCTGATTTCTGTCTGTTCGTCCGGCAGGCGGTGACGGCCGCGATTGTTCAAGCTCTCGATGTGCGCGCCGGTGACGCCGAGGAAGACATTGCGGATCATCACATCGCTGCGGTCTTCCGCACGCACGAGCGCATCGTTCACACAGGTCTGCACCTTTTCGAAATCCACGATCTCGCCTTTGCGTACACCACGGGAAGGAGCCTGGCCGACGCCGAGAATCTTGATGGCTCCATCGCGCTTGGCTTCACCCACGACGACGCAGATTTTATGCGTTCCGATTTCAAGACCTGCGTAAATGGTGCTTTTGGCCATGAGATTCAGCGTGCGGGTGGAGTTGAGGCGGTGGTCGCCAAATTCAGCCCGGTGACATCCGGCGTTTCATGAAAGGTGACGGGGGTGTTGATGCTGGCGATCAGGTTCAGTGTGGCGACACGCCATTTGCGCGCGCGTGCCTCGACCATGACGCGGTCAAAGCGCGCCAGCTGCGGATCGAGGTCATCGACGCCGAAGGTGATCTTGGTGTCACCGTTGAAATGTGCGACGAGCGACCACGGATTGGGAATTTCGATCACTTCCAGTGCGGGATGGGCATCATGAGTGCGGCTTTGCAGTTTCTCCATCAGGCGCAGCGCCGCGTGAACCTGCATGTCTGGCGACGGCCTGCCGGGGATGGCTTCGCTGAGGTCCGGGAATTGGATGCGGGGCATCGCGAGATACTCGCGGGTGATGACGTTGCAGGGAACCAGCGCCCCTTCGGCATCGATCAGGCATCCTTTGCCGCTCAGGGGGCCCAAAAGCTTATGCTTGGGGCATTCCATCCAGGCCACTGGCATGCGCTGCACGATATCGAGCGTGAGCTTGCCGTGGTAGTCGCGCTGAATCACTGCCGACTTCACCTGGGGCAGGCGTTCGATCTTGGCGCGCACTTCACGCAGGTTCATGGTGAGCAAGTTGGTGGCTTCGGTGAGGCCGGTGGCGGCCACGAGCTGCTGGCGCGTGAGGGTGCCCTCCGTGTTCACCTCCACGGTCTTCAGCATGAACTGAGAATTCTTTTCGAGCGCTTCATGCCAAGTCACCCAACCGATGCCGACGACGATCATCGCTGTGATCAGCCACATGGCGGTGCGAAAGCCACGGCGGCGGCGCTCCACGGCCTCATGCTCGCGAATGACTGGGGATTCCGGTAGATAGTCGATTACGTGGGTGCCCGTTCCCTTGCGCTTGCGGGAAGGGCGCTTGGCTGATTTTTTCGAGCCATTCTTGGCAGAAGACATGAGCAGGCGGGCAAAAAGGCCAGTTCCGAACACAGGCGGAATTGGTAGTTAATGAGTCCTAAATAATAGATTCTCAGTCCGATTGCCATAATTATTCGCGAAAAAATGCGACCCCTGTATTCACAGCCGGGTGGGTTATTCACAATTTTGCGGCGCAATTGGCCTTTTTAACCTGCTGCAAATGCGACGTCAGCGTTACTTTTTCACAACCCAGATATTGCGGTAGCGGACTGGATTGCCGTGGTTCTGGAGGTGGACCGGACCCGGCGTTGGGGCCTCTTTATTGGGGGCTGAGGTCGTTGCGCCGGGCAGTTCCTGATTCTCGTGAATCAGCACGCCGTTGTGTTTGACCGTGATCTTTGCATTCGCGGTTTTCTGGCCTCCGGCATCGTATTTGGCAGCGATGAAGTCGATGTCATAGGTTTGCCAGGTCAGTGGAGGAAGGCACATGTTCACCTTTGGAGAAGCGATTTTGTAAAGCCCGCCGCACTCGTTGTCCTTGCCTTCGAGGGCGAAGCTGTCAAGCATCTGCACCTCGTAGCGGCCTTGCAGATAGAGGCCGCTGTTGCCCCGGCCCTGACCTCGGGCATCGGGCGTGTAGGGCAGGAGGAACTCCGCATGCAGGCTGCAATCGCCAAAGGTGTCTTCGCTGGTGATGCCCTCCATCAGAGCGCCGATTTTCTCATCCACACGCGAATTGGGGAAACGGTTCACGCCCTTGCCATCAAACAGCACCACCGCGTTCTCCGGTGGCTGGGCACCCAGGGTGGGCGATGCGCGGTTCGTGCGGTTAAGCTCCATGATTTTCAGCCCGTCGGCATTGTTCACCAGGATGCTGGTGCCGTTTACCTCGGCCTTGATGCTCCCGTCTGGCGAGGTGAACGAGGCATTCTTTTCGCCTGCGGCGCGTGCGCCGATCACTCGGGTGATCGTGCTTCGATCACCATCCCACCCCGCGCCCGGCAGGCCGCCGAGATGGCTCACAGCCTCAAATTTGCCGCCGCCCTGCGCCCAGATTTGCACCCCGTAGGACTTGCCGTCAATTTCACCGATATACTCGCCCTGAATCGCAAAATCCTCGTCCGTCTGTGCCGGATCGGTGAAGGCCTTCGGTTTCGGCTTTGGCGCAGCAGGCTGCTGGGCATGAATGACTGTGGCAAACAGAAGGGTGGTGAGGATGAGGCGCATGGTGGGTAAATCTGGCAAGAGTACTGGTTTGCGCCAGTTCTTCGAGAACACCTGAACTCAAGGCGGCTGGATTGTGGAACGGGGAGTAACTTCCTCGTCACCGCTTCGGGCAAACAATCCAAATCTCCCGCCGCAGGCAGCACTGGCCTAGGAGCGCGGACTCCGAGTCCGCATCTGGTGGCTCTGCCTACCCAACGGCTGGTAAGCACGAGCGGGCACTGAGTCTACGGAGCTGAAGGGGCATCGCGCGGAGCTGTGGGTGTTTGCGGAGTGCTGCGGACTCGGAGGTCCGCGCGCCGAGGACGCTTTGGTCTTCGGCGCTGCATGGCGCGACCATTCCCTTCACCCGGTAAGGGTGCTGCATCACAGATGCGATAGGATTTAAAACTTACCGCGGGGGTCTTCTCCCCCTGCCTCCACCCGCCGGGCAGGGGGCGCTATCTTGAACTTTAAGGCACCTTCACGCCCACCAACTTCAATCCAGGTACATCCTTGAAGTCCTTCTCATTGGCGGTGAGCAGGGTGAAGTCTCTCTGAATGGACTGGGCTGCCAGCCATAGATCTTGAATGCGAAAATCTGCACCTCGGCCCGTTTGGCTAAGCTGGGCGGCGATCATGCCGAAGACCTCTGCTGTCTCGCCAGTGATGCGGAGAAGGGGTTTGCGGCGCATGCGGCGAAGGGTGGTCATGGCACGCTGCTTCTGCTTACCGTTCTTCATCAGGTCGATACCGAAACGAATTTCGGCAATGTTGACGGGTGAGAGATAGATCGGTGATTGCCTGGTGACCGCATGAATGTCTGCAGCGCTGAGCTTGCCGCGCTCAATGGCGATCCAGAGGTTCGTGTCGATCAGAAAGCCCATGGATTGCGCAACTCGTTGAGGCTACCGCGTTTAGTGTTCTTGCTGGAATGGACGGCTTCGGCCAGAGCATCTGCCGTCTCATCATCAAGCGTGCGGTAGAGGTCGCCGAGGAATTCCAAGGCATTTTGTGCCTGTGGCTCGGGTATAAGCCGTGCGACTGGCTTGTGATTCCTCATGAGCACGATCTCCTCCTGGTCGGCTTCGACACCACTCATGACAGAACTGAAGTTTCGGGCCACCTCGGTGACGGTCAGCGTTTTCATGGGTGAAGACTATCAGATCGAATCTGATTTGGCAAGACAGCGGCACCCGAATGCCGGGGATTCTCAAACCAACTCACGCAACGGCGCACCCTGATCCACGATGAAGTTGGGCCTGCCTTGATGATCGGTGTAGGTCGCATCAAGCGGGACACCCATGTGCTGGTAGATGGTGGCGGCGAGGTCGCCGGGGGTGACGGGGCGTTCGTCGATCTGGCCGCCGTCTTTGTCAGAGGAGCCGATGACTTGGCCGTGACGGAAGCCGCCGCCGGCGAGGGACATGGACATGACGTGCGGCCAGTGGTTGCGACCGTCGGTGCTGCCCTGTGTTCCGAGTGTGGGCGTGCGGCCAAACTCGCCCATGGTGATGACCAGGGTATCGTCGAGCATGCCGCGTTCGGCGAGGTCGCTGACGAGCGTGGTTATCACGTGATCGAACACTGGCAGCAGCGGGCGCAGTCCATTCCAGATGCCACCGTAGGGTGGGATGTTGTCGCCGTGATTGTCCCAGGTGCCGGAGGCGCTGTGATTGCTGAGATCAATGGTGACGAAGGATGAGCCGCGCTCCACGAGCCGACGTGCGAGCAGCGCCTGCTTGGCCCAGTCATGCTCGCCGTAGCGATCGCGAACTTTTTGTGGTTCCTTGCTGAGATCAAAAGCCTCCTGGGCCCGGCCGCCGGCGACGATGTCGAAGGCGGTCTGCGAGAAGCTGTCCATGGCGCTCATCATGCCGCTGGCATCGATCTCTGAGCGCAGGCCATCCATTTGCCGGCTCAGCGTCTGGCGTGATTGAAGGCGGTCCATGCTGAGGCCGGAGGGAAGCTGGAAGAGCTTTGTGGCGCTGCTGCCGTCGAAGGGATCATACTGCGTGCCGAGATAGCCGCCCCATGCGACGTGCGAGCGCGATTTCATGTTGAGCACGACATAGGGCGGCATGGATGGATGATTCGCCCCGTGATGCTTTGCCACAATGCTGCCGAATGATGGGTAGTACTTCGCCTTTGGATTGGTGCGCGGCTCATTGGCGAGATTTGCGGTCTGCATGACCATGTTGGGCTCATGATTGCTGAAGCGGCAGTCCACCGAGCGGATGAGTGTGAACTTATCGAGCATGGCGGCTTGCTTGGGCAAATACTCGCAGATGTGCGTACCGGGCAGCTTGGTGGGGATCGTTTTGAAGGGGCCGCGAATCTCACGCGGGCGGTCGGGCTTCGGGTCCCAGGTGTCGATCTGCGAGGGGCCGCCGGTCATCCAGAGCAGGATCACCGATTTGCCGCCTTTCGTGACTTTGCCTTCTGCGCGCAGCTTCATGAGCGCAGGCAGGGTGAGGCCGCCCAGGCCTGCGAGGCTTGTTTTCAAAACCGAGCGCCGACTGTGGACGACCACGCCATCCCGCACACGCGGGTTCATGAACGTGAATGCATGCGGGGCGCTGTGGCCGGAGCAGGGATGATCGGGAGATGACATCGGAGTTCAATACGCAGAGCCATGAGTAACTCTAACCGCACACTTCAAATCCACTTTGCATTCACTTCGGCACCTTCAGATACGCGATCAAATCCGCCAGGGACTGCGGCGTGAGCGCGGCTTCGAGGCCTTCGGGCATCAGGGAGGTGCCCGTGCTCTGCAAACTGGCGATCTCGCTGCGCAGCACGGACTTCGTCAGGTTTCCCGCCAGCTTCAGCGTGAGGCTAGCGCTCGTTTCCGTGGCGATGACTCCATAGAGCTGTTCGCCGCTTTTGAGCGTGCAGTTGTACGCCATGAATCCGGGCTCGATGATCGCGCTTGGGTCGAGGATGGAGTTCATGAGTTTCTCCGCATCATGCTGTACCACGCTGCGCAGATCAGGGCCCAGCTCGATGCCAACACCGTCCAGTTTGTGGCAGCTGATGCACACCTGAGCAAACATCGCCTTGCCCTTGGTCGCGTCGCCCATCAGCTTCAGGGCTGGTTTGAACTTCTCGACCACTGCTGCGCGTGTGGCGCTCGTGGCATCTGCAAACACGGCGGATGCCTGCTTTGCGATTTCCTTTTTCGGGTGTTTCGTCAGCCGTGCGCGCAGCGCTGCGTCACATGCTTTTGCCTCGGGCCGCTTCAGCAGCGCCAGAGTCCATGCGTCATTGGAGAGCAGGGTCTCGATGATCTGCATCCGCACAGTAGGTGTTCGTTCATTCCAGCCAGCTAGCAGGAATTCGGGTCCGTCCTTGGGCTGCAGTTTTGCCACCAAACGCAGCACTTCGGTGCTTGCAGACTTCTTCCAGAGTTCTGGCAGCAGCGTCTTCACCATTTCGCGATGTTCACGGTCTGAGGCCAGGAGCGCCAGATCTTCCATGTGAGTGGCCCCCTTGGCTGCTTTGACTTTCTCTGCTGCCGTGTGGAGCAGGTCCGCCATTTTCTTTAATCCTTGCTGTGCTTCTGCTGACGTCACCTGTCGCGTGAGCTCGGACAGTGAGAGGCCTTTTTCATCAAGGACAGTGAGAAGCTCTGCGGCATGCATCTTTGCTTCCAGGTGTGACAGCAGTGCGGCGAGCGCGGGCTCATTTTTCACTGCCAAAGCGCATTGAAAGAGCATGCCGATGACGCGGTTGTTTTCCGGCTCCGCTCTCTCAGGGAAACTTTTGCAAACACCTTCCAAATGAGGCACCACCGAACTCAGTGCTGCGCCTTGAAGAGAGGAACCTGCTGGGGCCGCATGCAGCTGTTGCGCCAGCAGATCAGCCGCCCAGTCTCCTTTTAGTTCACCGAGGGTGCAGGCCAGTTGAAGCTGCACTTTCTCGTCCTTGTCGTTCACGAGATGAGCCAGTGTTTTTTGCAGTGATGATGATTCGTTGTCTTTCCAATCCAGTTTCTCCGCCATTTGCAATGCCTGCTCACGCACCCGTGGCGATTCATGCCGCAGGAGTGCCAGGCACGCATCGTTGGTTAGTTTGACTTGTTGAAGAGCAAGCCAGCCTGACTGCGCGGTGGCCGCTGGATTCGTGTTCGGTTGCAATGAATTGAGGGCTTCGTTCAGCGCAGGTTCGCTGTTCAGCCATGAAAGCTGCATTTGTGTTTTGTCTCTGAGCCAGCCATTCGAGCTGTTCAGCCAAGACTCCCATGCCTCAGGCCATTTCGTTATTTCATCTTTCTTTGGTGTCTTGACCACCTTCCAAATCCTGCCCTTGTCATCCCCTACGCGGTAATGCGGCAGCAGTTCGTCCTTGCCGTTCTGCGGTAGCCACTGTGGGTGCTCGATCATGTAGCGGTACATGTCTGCCACCCACAGTGCGCCATCGGGTCCGGTGCGGACCATGACGGGGCGGCACCAGCGGTCTTCGCTGGCGAGGAAGTCCATCTTTGACTCGGCGGGATCGCGCACGGCTTTGAAAGTGACGCCGTCGTCTTCGAGAATGTGATGCTGCACGACGTTGTGGAAGGGCTCGCAGGTGAAGGCGTGGGTTTTGCCATCGTCGAACAGCATGCGGTCGCGATACACTTCGATGCCGCAGGCGCTGGTGAAGCGACCGGCTTGATCGAAGCTGTGAAAGCGCTTCTCCATGCTGCTGGCGGGATAGACGGGCGGATTGCGCGGGAAGAGCTGGTGGATCGGGTCGGGCGGGATGACGTGCGGATTGCGGCGCAGGTAGTGGTCCTGCAGCACGTAGTGCCAGAGCGGAAAGCTGTTCTGCACGCCGAACCAGTGGCCCCAGTCATCGTGCGCACGACCAAACTGCGAGGGGCCGCTTTGTGGATCAAACTCGCCCGTGTCCGGCTTGAAGCGGAAATCGCGGCTGCCGAGGTCGATCTTTTGGCCGGTGAGCTTGGATTCAATCTGCGTGCCTTTGTTGTAGCCGCCGTGATGCGCGCCCGCTGCGCAGTAGACCCAGCCGTCCATGCCCCAGCGCAGGCCGTTGACGCGGAGTTGCTGATTGCCCGTGCTGAAGCCGGTGAAGAGCACCTGCTTTTCGCCGTTCGGCTTGATGAAGAAAATGTCCGGCGCGGCGGTCACGATGACGCCATCGCGCCAGGTCAGGATGCCGGTGGGATAGCTAAGATCATTCACGATGACCGTGCGCTTGTCGTAGCGGCCATCGGCGTTGGTGTCTTCGAGCATCACCACGCGTCCGCCGGCTTTGCCGTTGCCGTCCATGCCCAGGGGGTAGTCGGCCATCTCGATGACCCATAGTCGTCCCTTTTCATCCCAGTCAAAGGCCACGGGATCCAGCACCACGGGCTCTGCTGCGACGAGTTCGATGCGGTAGCCCTCGTGCAGATGCCACTTCTTCGCTGACTCTTCGGGTGAGAGCGGTGGTGTGGCGGTTTGCAGTTTGGCGGGCGCGGGTGGCGCCATGCCGCTGGCTTTGTAATGCGCTGCCGTTTCATCTGCGGTGAGCGCGTCATTGTAGAAGGCTACTTCGTCGATCTTGCCTTCGAAATTGAACAGGTTGTCGCTGCGCCCGCCGATGAACCATTGGTCCTTGGGCGTGTGAGTGATGTCGAGTTCACCTTCGATCTCAGGTTTGCCGTCCAGAAACACCTGGAGCCGTTTTCCGGAGCGGTTTAATACCACGTGATGCCATTGCTTGAGTGCCAGCTTGGTGTTGCCTGAGATCAGGCCCTTCGCAGAGTTGCCATTGTAAAGGAACAGGCAGCCTGATGTGGCATCGGCTTGCGTGCCACCGATGCCGAGATGGTCTCCGGGGCAGGTCTTGTCGCCATCTGGGCCACGGGAAAACAGATAGCCAGTCACTGCACGTGCATCTGTGGGCAGAGCATTCCAGAACCAGAACTCCACGCTGTAGTCGCTGCCGGTCATTGGAAAACCGTCCACGCGGCCTCCTGCAAAGTGGGGTGCGCGATTGATGCCCTTGCCGGAGAAGGCCTCGCCCTGCGGTCCTTCCAGATAGCGGGCGACACGGGGCTCGTAGTGTGGCCCTTCGCCGCGCCAGTCATTGACGGGATAGAGTGAGTCGCCTGCGATTTCGTCCATGCGCCAGTACGATGTGGGATTGGAAGCCAAGACGGCCTGCGGGTAAGAGCCCAGAGTGTGGGTGATGATCTGGCGGTTTTTGCCCGTGATCTCCTCCAGGGCATCGAGCAGTGTTTCGACCATCTTCGGCTCTGCCTGCACTTCGAGGCCTGCGGTGCGTGCCGGCCAGGTGGTGTAGCCGCCCAGCGCGTGCTGCTCGGGTGGCGGGATGTAGCCTTCGCCGCCATTGGCGAGTTCGATGTTGATCGTGGTCGGCAGCGGGCTTTGCGCCTTCAACTTGAGGCCGGTGATGGCATACACTTCATTTGGCAGCGTGGTGATGGCCAGATCGCCGATGCGGATGGCCTGCAGTTTGATCTGCGTGTTCTGCCGTTCGTGCAGAATGAGAGCCTCACGTGCATACACCTCTTGCTTGTCCTTCGGAACATCGTTCACGATCTTCGCTGCAATGGGCCGCGCCCAGGCAAGGCGTTTTTCATCCGGCACGCGGTAGTTCAGCGTGAGCAACTTTTCCGCCATCGCGATGGGGGCTTGTTTCTGATGCTGAATTATTGCGTAAGCCTCCATGGCTTTCTTTGCCACTTCTTCGGCATACGC
The DNA here is from genome assembly GCA_027490195.1 of Verrucomicrobiaceae bacterium. Lineage (GTDB taxonomy): Bacteria > Verrucomicrobiota > Verrucomicrobiia > Verrucomicrobiales > Verrucomicrobiaceae > Prosthecobacter. Next base: position 159,230 of record JAIXYN010000014.1, read on the forward strand.
ATCCATGGTGATCTGCGGGCGTGGCTTGCTGTAGTCCATCCATTGCTGATCGCCGCTGGTGCCCTGCGTCATCGCGGCGACAAACTCCGGCCCCTCGCTGCTGCTTTGTTTCAAGAGTTTTGCGATGTGTCGTGCGAAGGCGCCGTAGTAGTCCGACGAGATCGCCTTTGCCCCGAAGTAATGCATCGAGTAGTTGGCAAAGAACGCCATCGGTTTGCCGTCCGTAGTTTGGACTGAGATGACTGACAAACCAGGATCCGACGGCCCGGAAGGTCCGGTGACATAGGGGCTCTCGTGCCCAGGGTGCATGTTTGCGCGTGCGGTGAGTTCACCGAAGGGATCAGCGATCATTTTGTCCGGCTTGCGGATCCAGCGCCGTGTGTGCGTGTGCTCCCAGTCATCCACTACGCCCCAGCCGATCTTGGCAGGTAGCAAACGCTTGTGTGCGGTCACGATGCCTTCGGCGATCTTTGGCACGAGGAACTTGGCGTAGTCCACATCCAGCCGCGTGCCGAGGCAACCCATGGCCGCTGGGGCCGAATGTGTGTGGGTAGCGGAGACGAGCATGCGATCCGTCGGAATGCTCGTTTGAGTGCTCGCCAGGGCCTTGGCTTCATCAATCAGCGAACGCGTCATCATGCACGTGTCCACGATGACGATCGCGATCTGCGTTTTGCCATCGTCCAGCACCAAGCTGCGCGTGTGTAGCTTGTCGGTGATCGTTGACGACTGAGCCTCGATGAATCCGCCTGCGATGATCCGTGGGAAAGTCGTCGGCGTGATGTCGATGGCGGAGACGCCTGCGCGGAAAGTCGGTTGCGCCTGTGCGGTGATGGCAGCGAGGCCGAGAAAAAGCAGGAGGGACTTCATGAGATTGGCTGAAACCAACGCTCATGAAGTTCCATTGCTTGCCTTTCGATCAGGCGATCAGCGGGCCGATGGCAGGCTCGGCGAGCAACCTTTGCACTTCTTCAACTAGGCCGGTCACGGGCACTGAGCTCTGTGAGCGTGCGAGCAGGTTCTTGATGACGACCTCGGGGTATTCGGCACCGAAGACAATGGCGAAACGGGCTTTGCGGTCCTCGGCGGCTTGAAACTGCTTGCCGGCTTTTTGAGCGCCAAAGCTGTAGTCGATGCGGATGCCTGCGGCACGCAGGGCCTGCACGGCGGCGAGCGCGTGAGGGCGCTGTGCTTCGTCCACAACCACGACGTAGGCATCGATGCTGCTGGCAGCCAGCAGGGCGCAGGTGAGCTTCATTTGCGCGCCGGGGGTCTTTTCGAGAAGCAGTTTGAGCACCACGTCGCCCATGGCGAAACCTGCGGCGGGCATGTCCACCTTGCCGTCGCTCATCAGGGAGCAGAGCTTGTCATAGCGGCCGCCGCCGGCCACGGCGCGGAGGCCGTGCTTGCGGTCGAATACTTCAAATACGGTGCCCGTGTAATAGGCCAGGCCGCGAACGATGGTGGCATCGATGCGGACGTGCTGCCAGATGCCGCGTGCAGTGAGGTTTTCGCGCAGTGCGGCGAAGGCCGGGTGATTTTCATCGGCGGAGGCCATGAAGGTGCGCACATCCGCCAGCGTGAGGCCGATGCCATTGAGCTTCTTCTCCGTCTCTTCGGAACGGGCACGCTCGATCTTGTCGATGATCTGGAGGAAGGTGGGCGTGTGTTCGGCGGTGATGTTGAACTGGGCCAGGAAGCCGTTCCAGATTTCGCGGTTGCTAAGGCGGATTTCGAAGTCCTCCGAGCTGACGCCAAACTCGCGCATCACGTCAATGGCCATCGCGATCAGTTCTGCATCCGTTGCAGGCGAGGCATCGCCAAGGATGTCGGCATTGAACTGTACAAACTCGCGCGTGCGTCCTGCCTGCGGCGCCTCATAGCGGAAGCAGGAGCCGATTTGAAACCACTTGATGGGTTTCTTGAAGTCACGCTGACGTGCGGTGGCCATGCGTGCCAGGGAAGGGGTCACCTCCGGGCGCAGGGAGACATCATCCTTGCCTTGAGTGGTGAAACAAAAAAGCTGGCTGGTGATCTCGTCACCGCTCTTCTTGCGAAACAGGTCAGTGTTCTCAAGCACCGGGCCTTCATACTCCATGAAACCATAGCGGCGTGCGACGGAGCGCCAGGTGTCGAAAATGTAATTACGCACGGCGCATTCTTCAGGGAAGAAGTCACGAAAGCCTTTGACTGTTTGGATGGGTTCCATAGAGGGGCGGGATTCATCTTCATGCCACTCAGGTACGCAACCGGAAATGCGGTGGGTGACGTAACCTCCTGATTGCATGCTCTCCGACCTGTTTGTGCGCGATTTCCGCTGCTTCGCCGAGGCGAAGGTGGAGTTGCATCCCGATGTGACGCTGCTGGTGGGGCGGAATGCCCAGGGGAAAACATCTCTCATCGAGGCGGCGTGCGTGCTGCTGCGCCTGCAGTCGCCCAGGACTTCGAATCGCAGCGAACTGGTGCGTTTTGGAGCAGCCACTTGCTTGGTGGAGGCGCACTGGCACGGCAAACGGCTGCGCTATGCGCAGTCAGCCACGACGCGGCGGCTGGCCGTCGATGGTGCTACTTGTGGCAAGTCTGCGGACTATCTGGCCGCATCGGGTGTCGTGGTGTGGATGGATCATCGCGACATGAATTTGCTGCGTGGTGGTGCGGAGCATCGGCGCAGGTTTCTCGATTTCGCCGCGAGCCAGATGTTTCCTGATTACCTGCATGCGCTGCGTGGTTATGAGCGCGCACTGCGTGGCCGCAATCATGTGTTGAAGAGGGATGCCAGCATCGCGTGGAAGCAGGCGGATGCCTTTGCGCGAGTGATGGACGGCTTTGCCCAAACGCTTTGGCAGCGGCGCGCAGAATTGTGCGCCGCAATGGAGCCGGAGGTGTCGCTGGCGCATTCGAAGCTGAGTGAAGGTGTGGAGAATGTATGCATCGCGTATCAGCGCACGAGTGATGCTGCGCTGAGTTTGTTTGAGGCATTGCTGACCATGCGAGATGAAGAAGCACGCACGCGTTCCACGGCTTTCGGACCGCATCGTGATGACATCGGGATGCGCTTGAACGATCTTGATGCGACCACCTTTGCCTCTGAAGGCCAGCAGAGGTCGTTTGCACTGGCCTTGAAACTCGCCCAGGCGCAGGTGCTGGAACATGCCTGTGGTTCAGCGCCGCTGATGCTGATGGATGATGTCTTTGGCGAACTGGATGCCCACCGCCGAAGGGCTCTGCTGTCCTGTTTGCCGCCGGGAACGCAAAAGATCATCACCACGACGAATTTGGACTGGGCGGACGCGGATCAGCTGGCGGGGCGGGTCTATGGGATCGAAAAGTCGATTTTCAGCCGAATTCGGGGCTGAAAAGGGCGGCATTTTGCCCGGAAAGGCTCGAAAATGCCAATTCCAAGCTTCCTAGAAACATCCCTTGACGCAATTTCAGGCGGTTTTAGCTTTGACATGGGTTAGAATGCCGTGCGCGCGTTGCTTTTCGTGATTCTCAAAACAGTTGGAATTCCCCGCTGCGCATTTGGATTCTGATACCTGTTCGCATCAACACCTTTCCCATTTATTCTCAATGTTCGGCAAACTTTTCGGCTTCGTCGCCCAAGACATCGGCATCGATCTCGGCACGGCAAACACCCTCGTCTATGTCAAAGATCACGGCATCGTCCTCAGAGAACCTTCAGTGGTGGCGGTTAAAACCGGCACCAACGAAGTGGTCGCAGTGGGAGATGATGCCAAGCGCATGCTCGGGCGAACCCCGGGTGGCATCACGGCCATCCGCCCGTTGAAAGACGGCGTGATCGCCGATTTTCGTGTGACGGAGGCCATGCTGCGCCACTTCATCAAAAAAGTGCAGGGTGGCGGGCGCAAGATGCGCGGGCCACGCGTGGTCATCGCCGTTCCCTCCGGCATCACGGAAGTCGAGAAGCGTGCGGTGAAAGAGAGTGCGGAGCAGGCCGGCGCGCGCGAAGTTTATCTGATCGAAGAACCGATGGCAGCGGCCATTGGTGTGGGTCTGCCAGTGCAGGAAGCTGCGGGCAACATGATCGTTGATATCGGCGGTGGCACCACGGAAGTGGCCATCATCTCCCTCTCGGGCATTGTTTACAGCCGCAGCGTGCGCGTTGCGGGTGATGAACTCGACGAAGCGATCATCAATTACATGAAGCGTGCCTACAATCTCATGATTGGCGAGCGCACTGCGGAAGAGATCAAGCTGCGCATTGGTTCCGCCTTCCCGCTGGGCAAGGAAACGACCATGGAAGTCAAAGGACGCGACATGGTGGCCGGTCTGCCAAAGACCATCACCATCACGAGCCAGGAAGTCCGTGAGGCCATGCTTGAGCCGCTCAATGCGATCATCGACGCCGTGCGCACGACGCTGGAACGCTGCCCGCCGGAACTCTCTGCCGACTTGGTGGACCGCGGCATCATGCTTGCCGGTGGCGGTGCTCTGCTGCGCGGCCTCGACAAATTGCTGCAGGAAGAAACAGCGCTCCCAGTGCATGTGGCGGAAGATCCGCTCAGCGCCGTCGGCGAAGGCACCGGACGGGTGCTGAGTGAGTTGGAATTCCTGCGCAAAGTGAGCACGACCGAAGTCTGATGACCATTTCGCGCTGCACTGTGTCCGCTTGAAAGCATTCGCCGAAAAGCACCGCAACCAGCCCGGAGGAAAGGCCAATCATGAAAAAGCTCAACATCCTCGCGCTTCTGATCTTCGTGGCAGGGTTGGTTGCCGTGTTCACCTTTGACACTGCGACCACCCGGCAGATCCAGTCTCGTGTCATGAGCCTGCTGTCTCCTTTCATCCACAGTAGTGCGGCGATGGAGCAGGCGGCGGAGTCTGCCGTGGCTCCGCAGATCAATGCGGTCGAAATGAAACGGGAAAATGATGAGCAGCGCGTCCAGCTGGAGCGGTTGCGCATCATTCAGCAGAAGTACAATCAGATCATCGAGGAGAACGCCAAGCTGCGCCAGCTTATTGAATTCAAGCAGTCGGCCCCTTTTAAAATGACGGCCGCCAAGGTGATCCGTCGCAGTTCCGGCACTTGGTGGAACAATTTGATTATCGATAAAGGTTCGCTGGATGGCGTCGGCACGGACAGCCCGGTGATCACCTCGGTCGGTCTGGTGGGAAAGACCTCCACGCTGTCTCCACACATGGCCAAGGTGATTTTGCTGACGGATGAAATGTGTCGTGTGTCGGCTAAAATCGAAGGGACGCTGGAGCAGGGAATTCTCGGTGGCGAACGTGCCGCGCTGGAAGTGCGCCCAGAACTGCATCTGCGTTTTCTCCATCGCAATTCGAACATCAACGCCGGTGCGGGGGTTTACTCCTCCGGGGAAGGCGGGGTGTTTCCTGCGGATCTGCTGCTGGGCCGTGTGAAGCGATTTGAAAACCGTGAGATTTCTGGAGAGGCCGTCGTCGAACCTGCCGTTGACTTCTCTACCTTGGATTATGTCTTTGTGATTGAAATGCAGGTTGCCGAGCCCACGCCGGAGCCTGCAGCGACACCGGCACGCGCCAAGCCCTGAGCCGCCATGTTGTTCCACCCGATCTCCATCATTCTGCTGCTGCTCACCTTCATGGTGCAGGAGTTCATTCCTGGGCTGGAGATCGCCCAGTTTGCCACGCTGTTTCTGCCGGCGGTGTTTTTCTTCAGTGCTTCCGTGGCCGCACCGTTTTCGATGATGCTGCTGCTCGCGTTCATCACCGGTTTTTTGTGGGATGCCCGCCATCTTCCCGGAGTCATGGAGAGCCTGTCGGGTGCGAGGGATGTGTTTGGCACTGGTGCCGATGTTGAACTGGGCGCAGGCAGCCACCCGCTGCCTTTTGGACTTTCCATCGTACTGTTTGGCATGCTTGGCACCCTGTTGCAGGGTATCCGCCCGTTGTTCAAACGTGGCCGCCTTGAACTCCCGGTGCTCATGGTGGGACTGGCCATTTTTGCGTGGCTGCTGGCGCAGTATCTCATCATCACGTTCCTACGTGGTTCTCTTCAGTTTCCGGCGGGCGTTTGGTCAAAGATGATCACCGACTCCCTGCTTGCCATGCTCGCAGCGCCGCTCATCTTTTTGCTACTCTATTCACTCGCCCGCCTGTCGAGTTATGAAATCAAATACGAAGGCCTGAGGTACCGTTTCGATGGTCGTTAAATATCGCTTTCGCCTCTATCTGTTCTCCCTCGCGATGATGTGCGGGTTTGGACTGCTTGTGTTCAGACTGTGGTCGCTGCAGATTGACCGCCAGGAGGAGTTTGCCAAAATGATCCCTGGGGCGAAAAAGGAACGCGCGCGCATTCCCGGCCCGCGCGGGGAGATCAAGGACCGCAACGGCGTCGTGCTTGCCACCAACAAGGCAAGCTTTGAAGTTCGCATCAATCTTGCCGAGGTCGTCACCGAGTACAAGCGCCTCGCCAAGATCAAGAAGACATCCGTGCCTGAGATCACCTTTGAGATCTCTGAAAGGGGCATCAAGCGGATGAAGCCCGAACTCGACATCTACAAAATTTTCGAAGAGACGATCACCGCTCGCATGCTCGAGATGGGGGTTCATAAGGACTACTCGGTGGAATCCCTGCGCGTGCATTACCGCAGCTTTGGTGGGGCGGTGCCGTGGGTCTATCGTGATGATCTGACCTTCGCTGAGTTCAGTCGCATCGCCGAACACAATCTGGGACTTCCTGGGGTCACAGTCGCCGAACGTGCTTCGCGCGTGTATCCACTGAAATCAGTCGCCTGCCATATTCTCGGCTACGTGCGCTTGCCGGATGACCAGCGTGCCTCGACTGAAGACCGAAAAGGCTGGGACTACTACGTGCCGGATGACTTCGGCGGTGCTGGCGTGGAGAAAAGCTTCGACAATTACCTGCGTGGCAAGCCCGGCGTGCGTGTGATGCAGCGTGACCAGCGCGGCCGACCCGTCGGTGAAGTGGATGAAGAGTACGAAGAGCCTCGCAAGGGCAACGACGTCTATCTGACGCTTGATGCGCGCATGCAGATCATTGCCGACAAGGCTCTGCGTGACGCCAAGATCGGACGTGGGGCGGTGGCCGTGATCGATCCAAACTCCGGCGAGGTGCTGGCGATGGTTTCCGTGCCCTCATTCGATCCCAATCAGTTCATCCCCAGCATCCAGCAGACCGACTGGGATGCGCTGCTGGATAACAAAACCGTACCGCTGCTCAACCGTGCGGTGAAAGGCCATGTGCCGGGCTCGACCTTCAAAATTCCGATCTCGTTTGCTGGTTGTCTGGCGGGCATCAACCTGAACCACTTCAACTGCAGCGGCAGCGTCACCTACGGCACCAAGGCCATGCAGTGCTGGATTCAGCGCCAGAGCGGCGGCTCTCATGGCACGCTGGGTCTCAGTGACGCCATCAAATATTCCTGCAACTGCTTCTTCTACCGCTATGGCAATGCGGCGGGGATAGGCAACATCACCAAGGTGGGCAAAATTCTCGGCCTCGGCACGCGAACCGGCATTGAACTTGAAGACGAGAGCCCTGGCATTCTGCCCAACCCGGACTGGCTTCGTGCGAATCACCCTGCTGAGCGCTGGAGTGACGGCTTCACTGCCAACACCTCCATCGGGCAGGGCTTTGTGCTCGCTTCCCCCCTGCAAATGGCCTCGGTCAGCGCCACGGTCGCCAATGGTGGCAAGGCATGGAGTCCGCATCTGCTGAAACGGGTGATGGATCATGATCAGGCAGTGCTCGAAAATCCACCCAGTCTCCGGGGCGATCTTTCTGCCAGTGTGAAACCCGAGGAGATCGAAGTCATTCGAAGGGGCATGTGGAAGGTGGTCAATGATCCCTCAGGTACAGGCAAAGGTGCCCGTATCACCGGCGTGGAGGTTGCTGGCAAGACCGGCACGGCCCAGAACTGGCGCCTCGACGAGAAGCGCGTCAAGCATGACGACAATCACACCTGGTTCATCTGTTTCGCTCCTTACAAGGACCCCAAATTTGCCGTGGCCGTCCTCGTGCAAAATGGCAAGTCCGGCGGTGGCTGTGCCGCGCCTGTGGCGCGCCGAGTGCTGGAGCAATGTCTGGCTTTGGACAATCCGAACTACATCGTGGACGTCACTCCGATGGAGCCTGCGGAAGGTCATTTCAATCATATTGCATCCGTGCAATACGACGTCGCCGCAGTGCCAGAGGAACTTGGTGCGGAAGAAGATTTAGACGTGGGCACGGGTGTGTCTGCGCCAGAACCGGCTGATGCTGATGCACCGCGTGGAAACGCGAGGCCCAACATCAAACCGAGGGCCGATTCAGCGGGATCGGCGGGAAGCAGCTCCGAACAGAATGTGCCCAAAGCCGTGCCAGTGCGCAAGGCTGGTATCTTCAGCCGGGGAAGCTCCCAAGAGAACCAACCATCCGATTCCGCTCCCAGCGGCGGCGGATTTTTCCGCAAGCTCTTTCGCTGAAGAGCTGCATCACATTTTCAGGGAGATTTTACACCATGGCATTGACCTTCGTTCAAAGAATCAAAGAACTGCTCACAGGCAAACGTGACATCAAAAGCGGTGTGCGCCTCGTCATCAACTGCGAGAAACTGGAGAACCGCGTGGCCTTGCTCGACAAGGGCGTCGTTGAAGAATACAACATCGAGCGTGTTGGCACCCAGAGCCTCATCGGCAGTGTCTTCAAAGGCCGCATCCGCAACATTGAGCAGGGCCTCAAGGCCATGTTCATCGACATTGGGTTCGACAAAAACGCCTTCCTGCATTTCTGGGACGCCATTCCGGCCGCGCTGGATGCCGGCCTGGAGGAGATCAATCGCGGCGGTAGCAAAAAGAAGAAACGCATTGAGGCCAAGGATATCCCCACGCTGTACCCCATCGGTTCCGAGATCATGGTGCAGGTCACCAAAGGTCCGGTGGGCAACAAGGGCCCGCGCGTTACCACCAACATCTCTCTCGCGGGTCGTTTGCTCGTCTTGATGCCGCTGAACGACACCTGCGGTATCTCGCGCAAGATCGAGGATCCGAAGGAGCGCTCCCGCCTGCGCAAGATCATCGAAAAAATCAGCCTGCCTGAAGGCATGGGCATCATTCTGCGTACCGAAGCTTCCGGCAAGCGTGCGCGTCACATCGTGCGCGATCTGAACATCCTCCTCGACGAGTGGGACCAGATCGTCGCCAAGCGTGACGGTCAGAACGCTCCGGTCTGCTGCTTCCAGGAGCCGGATCTCGTCGAGCGCACGGTGCGTGATTTTCTCACCGAAGACATCGATGAAGTCGCCTGCGATGACGCCGCCACCGTCGAGCGCATGCAGCGCATGGCTGCGCACATCTCCGGCCGTGCGAAACGCCGGATCAATCTCTACCAGGGCCAAAGCGCTATCTTTGAGCACTACGGGATTCAAAAGCAGATCGATAACGCCTTCTATCGCCAGGTCTGGATGCCGTGCGGTGGCTACATCGTGATTGATCAAACCGAGGCGCTCGTCTCCATTGACGTCAACACCGGCCGCAACAAGGGCCACAAGGACGTCGATAAACTCCTGCTCGAAACCAACCTCGAAGCCGCCGCCGAAGTCGCACGCCAGCTCCGCCTGCGCAACATGGGCGGCCTCATTGTGGTGGACTTCATCGACATGAAACACCGCCGCGACCAGCAGGCCGTGTACAAGCTCATGATTGATCATCTCAAGCGTGACAAGGCCAAGACCCAGGTGCTGCCCATCTCGCAGTTTGGTCTGATGGAGATGACCCGTCAGCGTCTCAATGAGAGCCTCGGCACCACGCTCTATGAACCCTGCCCGTACTGCAAAGGCAACGGCCAGGTCAAGACGCCGCTCACCATGAGCGTCGAGTTGCAGCGTCGGCTTGTCGCGGTGCTGGGGCGTGCCAAGGACGATCAGAAGAGCCTCATCGTCATCGTTCATCCTGAGGTGCTGACCCGCCTCAAGACCGAGGATGGTGAACTGCTGGTCGATCTCGAGCGCAAGTATCAGGCGCGCCTCACCTTCCGCAGTGATCCTGCCTTCCACCGTGAGCAGATCACGCTGGCGAATGCGACCACTGGCGAAGAAGTTCGCCCCTGATCTCAGCGGGTTGAACCGCTGACGCTCAATTCATCCAAGTCGAAACTCCCCTGCGCTCCAGCAGCGCCGGGGACGATCACGACTTTGCCGATGTGCTGAATCGTGTCGGCCCATGAGAAGCTGTTGGCCGCACGTTTCCAGCCTGCGGCCAGCGCTTCGGCATCGTCCCAGTCATAGCGCAATGCGGCTGTGGCCTTGCTCCACTCAGGTGAAAAGGTGGTCTGCGTCTCGAACTGCCACTGCGCTACATCATTCGCGAACAGCTCAATCATCACACGACCTCCCGCCTTTGCTGAACGAACTTGGCAGGTGATCTCGGCGCCCTTGCCGCCGATGATCCGAGACCAATCACCTGCCAGCGGTGATTCTTTGGCCGTCACCGGGGAGAGGGCAATGGGCAGCGACCTGCCAATGCGTGAGACATGAATGAAACCGCCTTTCATGCCTCCTGAGGCATGATGTTCGAGTTGATCGACGCCCTTCCAGCCCTGGGCATCTGCATCGAACGAAATCGTTTTTGTCGTTGGTGGATGGGTTGCACGCGTCGCTGACTTCAAAGGATTTTCAGGAAGAGGCAGTTCTTGTTGCACCAAATCGCCACCGCTGATGGCATACAACACCGCATGGTCCAGTTCGATCCGGAAACGCGCCGCCGGGGCTGTTAATGCGCCCTTGTTCCATTTCAGGGCCGTATCTGTGACAGAGGTCGAAATTGGCTCCGCCGCGTCCAGCACGGTGCCTTGATCATCCACGGCCAGGATACGCAGGCTGCCGCCAGGGGGGACATCGGCGGTGATGCACACGGGCTCCGATGTCAGTCGCAGTGCTCGTGTTAGCACATGGGCGGGCTTGCCGGCCTCGACGGGTATGTAGCCTGCAAATCCATCAGGACGCAGCGTCGCCAGACAGGGCAGGCAATGACGCTTCCAGCCGGTGTGTGGGAAGTCATCGCCGCCGTAGTAGATCATGAGCTTGCCGTCTCTCAAAATGGGCGGGCCTGCCATCGCGTAGATGCATTCGCTGTCATAACCGCCCTTCGCCCCACGGGGTATGAACGGCGTTCCGGGTGATACGCGCTGCCAATGCAGGCCGTCGTGACTCCACGCCAGTTCGCAATCGACTGAGCGGCCGTTGCCGACGTGGTACATCATCACATAGCTCAGGTAGATGCTGCCGTAACGGAAGACCGGCATGCAGTAGGTTTGGCTGGCGCGGCCTTCTGCAAGGCTGGAGCGCAACACGAGGCCGTTGTTTTTCCAATGGAGGAAGTCATCACTCTCAAAGCGGGAGACGAGTCGCTCCCCGAGGTAGAGCTTGGTGAACCACAGGTACTTGCCGCTGCGTTCGTCCCAGAGCGCATTGTTGTGGGTGTCGCCGTTCTGAGCGCCGAAGCCGTGGGCGGCCAGGGCTTCACCCCAATGAATGCCATCGGCTGAGAAACGCACCTGCGGCTTGCCGAGGCCGACATCACTGACCATTTTGTAGCGGCGTGCCGGATCGGCATCGTGAAGGTCTTTAAATACGCCGACGTTGGGGCAATCACGGGCTACGATGTTGTTGGCGCTGCTGCCCGCGAATTTGTGGATGCCCAGTTCAGGCTTGTCCCAGTGAATGCCGTCTCTGGAAGTGGCGTAGAGCAGATACCAGCCGACATCATGCACCGTGCTGGGCTGATCCATCTGCGCGATCACTTCCTTGTCAGCCAGAACGCACTTGTACCAGAGTTTGAAGAGTTGCGCTTCCTCATCCCAGATCACATTGGGGTAGAGGTTGTTCATTGAATTCTCCCACGGTTTGTCCGCTTGAATCAGAGGATTGGCCGGATGCTTCTGCGGCGTGCCGAGGACGAGTCTGGCATTCACCGCCGCCTCAACCACACGTGAATCGAGCAGAAGGTGCTTCTGCTGGTGGGGCACAGGTATCGGAGTTTGCGCTGCGAGGACAGAGGCCGCGAGTAAAAAAGCGAGCAGGGATTTCATGGCAGAAGAGCGACGGAAACCTTGCCGTCGTCGTCTTCTTAACGCTGCGAAACCTTGCCGCCTTCGAGCAGTTTTTCGAGATTGGGGTCGGGGCGGACACCCTTTTTGATCGCCTCACCGTATTCAGCACGCGCCTTGTCCCACTGAGGGGGATCCCAGGTAATGTAGAGCACTGCCAGATTGAAATGGGCTTCGCCGTAGGCGGGGTCAATGGCCAGCGCGGTCTTGAATTCGCGCTCGGCACGCTCGATCAGGTTCAGCTTGGTGGCGATGATGCCGAGGTAATGCCTGCCACTGGCGTTGTCGGGGCGTTTGGCGAGGCTCTTCTCGAAATAGGTCATCGCATCCTTCCAGCGCTCCTGTTTGAAATAGGTGACGCCGAGCGCGAATGAGGCGGGTTCGTTAGTCGGATCATAGGCCAGAGCTTTCTGTAGAGACACTTCGGCGTCGGCGTGTTTGTTTTCACGCTGACGGGTGATGCCCAGGCCGATGAGGGCGGTGACATTTTTGGGTTCAGCCCGCAGGGCGTCCTGGTAAAGCTTGGCCGCGCTTTCGAAATCCTTGTTCATGTAGGTTTCGTTGGCTTGGCTGATGAGTTTTTCGACGGAGGTCGGTGCAGGAGGCGCCACTTTTTTATCGCTGTCCGGTGATGCGTTGGCGATGAGGGTGGCCTGCATGCCGCCCTTGGAACCCAAGAGTTCCCGCACGACGGGGTCGGAGAAGAGTTTTTCCTCCTCCGGTGTCAGAATCATGCGCGCGCTCTTCATTTCTTCGACCTGTTTGACGAGATCGTTGGAGGCGCTCTCCATTTTCTGCAGTTCAGCGATCATGAGATCCTTGGCGGCTTGCTGACGATGCTGGGTGCGCAGCTGGCGCATGATGATGCCGCGCAGCATTTCATTTTCCTTGGTGAGCTCAGGCGTGGTGGCGATCTTGCCCTCCATGCCGCTCTGGACCTCTTTTAACTGCTTGGTCAGTTCGGCCACCTGAGTCTGGTAGGTGGCGCTTTCTTTGCGCAGTTCGGCCATCTGGCCCTGCAAGCCGGTGAGCTGGCCGCGCAGGGCGACGATTTCCTGGTCCTTGCGTCCGACATCCGCCTTCAGGGTTTCCACCTGCTTCTGCGCTTCGGCGATCTCCTTTTTCAAGCGCTCGTTCTCGGCGATGAGGCGCTTCATTTCGGCACTGCCGGTTTTCTTTTTCAGATCATCCACCTCGGCCTGCAATCCCAGGCTGCGGGCGCTTGCGGCATCACGTTCCTTGACGGCCGATTCGCGCTGTTTCACCGCGTCATTGCGCTGAGTGACCGCGTCCTCGCGCTCCTTCACAATCTGCTCACGTTCCTTGATGAGCTTGTCACGCTCCTGCTGCACGGCTGCTATTTGGGTGGAGGCATCCGCCAGTTTTTGCGAGGCTTCCTTGGCTGCGGCTTCGGCGGCCATCAGACGCTGGGCGTTTTTGCGCACCTCCAAATCCACCGCCATTTTTTCTTCCATCAGCTTGCCCATTTGAGCCTGTGCGGCGCGGCCTTCCTCCACTTCTTTGCCCATGGCGAGGAGGCTCTGCTCCAGGGCGGTGGCCTTCTTGCCAAGGGCGTCGTTTTGCGCGCGCGCGGTGGTGATTTCGCCGGAGGCCCACTGGTACCAGTTCTGCCATTTGCCGAGGTCAACCTGCTGCTGGTTGGTCTTCGCCTCCAGTTCAAGAACCCGCTGCTTGTGCATCTGTTCCCATTGGCTCAGCAAGTCGTTGAGACTGGGCAGGGAACCAGGGGTGGTGGGGATGGCGGCGGCAGGTTGCGCCAGCACACCGGGAGCTGGAATGGTGGCCACTGGCATGGTGGGGGCTGCGGCCGTGGTGGGTATCGCTGCGGCCGCTTGTGCCTGTGAAGTGCGTGATTGCAGCCGTGTGAGGGCATCCTGAATTTTTTGCTGACGTGCAGCGCGCATTTCCGGCTGCCAAGTCGGGTAATTCCGGGCAATGCTTTCCATGATCTCGCCAGCCTGTTTGAATTTGGTCTGTGCGAGCGTGAAGTCGCCGGCGGTTTCGAGTGATGCGGCCTCATTGTTAAGGACGAAGCCGCGGAAGTACTGGTCTGCCACTTCAGTGCTGGCATCAATGGACTGGGCATGCGACACCGGTGCGGCAAGTACAAGCGCCGCCAAGAAGGTGAGGACGTAAAAAAGGCGAGTCATGGAATATTGGGGGAAGGGAAGGAGTTTACCGCTTTGCGGGGTCCTTGTAAATGGTCTTGGCAGCCTGTCTCAGGCCTGCCGCCGCCTCAAAACAGCCACCCAGCGGTCCACAGACTTGCCCGGGGCGTCCTGTAGAGCCCGGCTGTTCTTGTTGCGCTTGTTGCTGACGACTTCCATCCCGAGGGACTCCAGGGCACGCAGCGCGAGACGGTGTTCGACATCGAAATAGCTGGTGATGACCAGCATGCCGTCAGGGCGCAGCTTGGCGATTCCCTGGTCAAAAATCTTCTTCCACAGCTCCTGCCCGTGCCAGAAGTTCTGGTGGCGCAGGAAGACCATGCTGAAGTCATCATTCAACTCTTTGTGCTGATCGATCTTGGTGGCGTCCTCGATCAAAAACTGAGCGGGCAGGTGTCCATGCGTTTCACGCGCCTGCCGGATTTCGCGGATGCGAATGTCCGCGCCGATCATTTCGACCCCACCACCCTGAGTGAGTTCGGAACCGACTTTGATCAAGGTCTCCGCTTCATCACAGCGCCCACAGGCCAGATTGAGAATGCGCATGTCTTTCTGCGCCGCAGGCAGATGCGGCGAGAGCGAGTCATGCAGCAGCGATTTCAGCTGGGACATGTCTTCGGCTATCGGAGCGGGCAGCATACCTCAAAACTTCAATTCCTCGCCTAAGATCAAGCGTGCTGCCTGCGCAACGTCCTTGTCCCCGCGACCTGAGAGATTCACGAGGATGATCTGATCTTTGCGCATGGTGGGGGCCACTTTGTGGACTTCGGCGATGGCATGGCTGCTTTCGAGGGCGGGGATGATGCCTTCGACCTGGCTGAGTTCCTGGAACGCGGCGAGGGCCTCGTCATCGGTGGCGTAATTGTAGGTCACACGGCCCTGCTCGTGCAGCCAGGCGTGTTCGGGGCCGATGGCGGCGTAGTCGAGGCCAGCGCTGACGCTGTGGGTGAGCTCGATTTGGCCGTCGGCGTTGGCAAGCAGCCAAGTCTTGGTGCCTTGCAGGACGCCGAGACGACCGCCTTGGAAGCGTGCAGCGTGGCGTTCCGGGATGATGCCGTCACCGCCCGCTTCGACGCCCGTCATGCGCACCTCTTTGTCATTCAGGAAAGGGTGGAAGAGACCGATGCTGTTGCTGCCGCCACCGACGCATGCGACGAGGAGATCCGGCAGGCGTTCCTCGCGCTCCAAGATCTGGCGGCGTGCCTCGACGCCGATGATGCGATGGAAATCACGTACCATCATGGGGAAGGGATGGGAGCCGAGAGCTGAACCGAGGATGTAATGCGTGGTGCGCACATTGGTCACCCAGTCGCGCATGGCCTCATTCACGGCCTCCTTAAGCGTTGCCTGCCCAGCCGTTACGGCGACGACCTTGGCCCCGAGGAAACGCATGCGCGCAACGTTCAGCGCCTGGCGCTCCATGTCCACCTTACCCATGTAGATGACGCATTCGCAGCCAAAACGTGCGCACACCGTGGCGGTGGCGACACCGTGCTGGCCGGCACCCGTTTCGGCGATGATGCGCTTCTTGCCCAGACGCTGGGCGAGCAGGATCTGCCCGAGGGCATTGTTGATCTTGTGCGCGCCAGTGTGCAGCAGGTCTTCGCGTTTGAGGTAAATTTTGGCGCCACCGAGCTTTTCGGTCCAGCGTTCAGCAAAATAGAGCGGCGTGGGGCGGCCGACATATTCGTGGAGCAGGCGGTCGAGTTCCTTCTGGAAGGCGGGATCGGCTTTCGCCTTCTCATAATGATCCGACAGTTCGGTCAGCGCCGCCATGAGCGTCTCTGGTACAAACATGCCGCCGTACTGGCCAAAGTGGCCGTGGCGATCGGGCATCACGGGGAGTGGGAGAATAGAGGCAGCGGTCATGGGGGGGAGAAGTTAGAACGAAGACCGGCTCTTGGCAACGTCCGCGCGGGTCTCAGGCAAAGTTACGAACCTTGATCAAGAATGGGCAGCTCCGCTTTCGAGAGCGGCGATTTTTTTCTCCAAAGCGCGCACGCGCTCAAGCAAGTCGGGGATCTTGGCCGGAAGGCTGAGCATCTTGCGTCCCTCCATGAGGGGGCGGGCGGGATAACCGGTGTAGGCCCCTGCCTCGAGAATGCTTTTGGTGACGCCGGATTTGGCGAAGAACATGACCTTGTCGCCGATTTCGAGGTGACCGGCCACGCCGACTTGACCACCCATGGTGACGTAGTTGCCCAGGCGGGTGCTGCCGGAAATGCCTGTTTGAGAGACGATGATGCAGTGCTTCCCCAGCGCGCAGTTGTGACCGATCTGCACCAGATTGTCGATCTTGCAGCCTTCGCCGATCCAGGTGCGGCCGAAGCGGGCGCGGTCAATGGTGGTGCAGGAACCGATTTCGACATCGTCATCAATCTGCACAATGCCGACCTGGTCAATTTTCTGGTGGCGGCCTTGAACCTGTTCATAACCAAAGCCGTCGCTGCCGATCACGGAACCGCTGTGGAGAATGACGCGCTGACCCAGAATGCAGTATTCCTTGATGACGGTGTTGGCGTGAATGACGCAGTTGGCGCCGATTTTGACTCCACGACCGATATAGGCACCGGCATGGATCGTGCAGCCATCACCGAGATGCACTCCGCACTCAATGACGGAATGCGGACCGATGCTGACCTTCTGCGGGTCGTATATCACATCACTGGCAACAGTGGCGGTGGGATGCACGCCAGGCACAAATTCAAGGGCGGGAGGGCCAAAGAAACGAATGACATTGGAAAAGGCGAGCGTGGGATTTTTGAGGCGAATGAGAGCAAGCCCTTCCCGAGCGTCTTCAGTGTCAAGATCCTCCGGCACGAGGGCGGCGGAGGCACGGGTGGTTTTGAGCGCTGGTAGGTAGCGCGCGTTGCCAAGGAAGGTCACTTCACCTTGACTGGCTTCGAGGATGGAGTTCAGGCCGGAAATGATGAGTTCCGGGCTGCCCACAGAGAGTGTGCCTCCGACGAGTTCAGTGAGTTCCTGCAGGGTGATGGAGTTGCTCATGGCGCAGATTGATTCATTTACGCTGGAACAAAAAAAGGCACGTCGCAAATACTTGCGACGTGCCTTGGAAAACTAACAGCCGAAGGCTATTTTTTGGGCTCTTCAGCCTTGGGCGCTGGAGCGGCGGCATCTTCCTTCTTGGGCTCGGCTCCCGGAGGTGGCGCGTCCTTGTTTAGCTCGACGATGAGCTGGTCGGTGAGGTCGGTGGCGAAACCTTCCCGGACGTGCAGGATGATAGGCACGGTGGAAAGACTGACGCCAGTTTTGTCAAAAACCATGTCGTAGGCATCTGCTTTGGAACGGTCACGGACGACCACGAGAATTTCCTCGTAGAGGCCTTTGCGGATCTGCATGTCTTCCTGCTTGAGCTGCTGCTGGCGACGGTCTGCGAATTCCTGCATTTCCATTTCCAGGGCGCGGATTTCTTTCACTTTTTCACCCAGTTCAGCACCGTACTTCGCACGCTGTTCGGGGGTGATGATCGGATCCTGCGCGATTTTCTGAAGCTTTTGGGCCTCTGCAGCCAGGTTTTTATACGTGTTCTGACGCTCAGTCATTTCCTGGGCGGCTTTTTCGTAATTGGCCTTGTACTTGTCCGCAGCGGTTTTGGTTTTGTGGAACTCCTGGAAGACTTTGGACATGTCGATGACACCGATTTTAAGATCGGCGGCATGAAGAGTGGTGACGGTGGCGAGGAGAAGGGCGATGAACGCGCTGCGAATCATAAGTGTGTGAGGTTGGAAAGTGATTGAAGGGGCGGACAACAGAGCTGTCCAAATAACATGCTATTAGAACTTGTAGCCCATGTTGAACTGGAAGCGACCACCGGAGCCCGATGTGGCGTCCTTGCCGATTGGAACCGCGTAGTCGACACGGATGGGGCCGACAGGAAGGAAGAGGCGGAGACCGATACCTGCATCGGAGTAGATGGCACCATTGCCATAGGAGGCACCAGTGGCCCCCCCGATGGAGCCGACGTCACCGAAGACCACCACACGGGGTGACTTCTCCGTGTTGGCGGTGATGTGCACCGGAACGGAAAATTCACTGGAGGCGTAGATGGATGTCAGGCCGCCGATGGGCTCACCCGTGGCGTCCTTAGGACCGGCATGACGGAAATTGAAACCGCGCAGGTTGTTGGCACCGCCGAGGAATTGACGCTCAAAAATGGGCACCCTGTCGTTGTTCCAACTGTTGACGACACGGAACATGCCTTCAAAGCTCAGAATGGTGTCTCCAGGCAGGTTGAAATACTGCTGGCCACCGATGTTGGCACCATAAACCGGGACATCTCCCCCTAGACCCGACAGCAGGATTCCTGCTTCGAGCTTGTGGCCGCTGCGAGTGATGAAGACACTGTCTCGAGTGTCGTGAACAAAGTTCGTGTCAATTTTGCTTTGAAGGTATGATCCTTTTTCTTGCGCGATCAGAGCCGAGGCGCCGCTGGCAATGTCGCCGACTGTGACGTCCTGAAGGGTGTAGGTGCTCTCAATGTAGGCGTGCTCACCGAGACGTTTGCGCAAACCGGCCGAGACGCCCACGTTGGTCTGATTGAAGAAGTTGGAGAGGTAGAAGAGGTTGTGATAGAAAGCCTCAACAGTGAGAGCCAGTTCGCGACCCATGAACCACGGTTCGGTCCAGCTGATGGTGACGTCACGACGAAGTGCACCGGCACGAATGTTGGCGTTGAAACGCTGACCACCTCCGCGGAAATCCTTCCAGTCGTTGATGTCAAAGTTGGTCTGGGTCACCTGAATGAATCCAGTGATGCTGTCGATGGAACTGAAGCCGGCACCGAAGTTCACCGTGCCGGTGGACTGCTCCTGGACATTGATGTCCACATCCTTGTAGCCAGGGGCGGTGGTGGGCGTGTTGCGCATGTCCACCGAACTGAAGTAGTTCAGGTTTTGCAGGCGGTTTTTTCCAGCCTCGATTTTCACGGTGTTCAACTCCTCACCTGGAGCAAAGGGAAGTTCGCGGCGGATGACTTCGTCCTTGGTGACCGAGTTTCCGGAAATGTTGACCTTGCTGATGTAGGACTTGGTGCCTTCCACGATGTTGTAGGCCACGGCAACCTGCCCGGCGCTGGTCTCCAAAATGCTGGTTTCCACGCGCGCATCAGCGTAGCCACGGGAGCCGTAGTAATCTTGAATCATTTTTTCATCAGCCTTGATGAAGCTGCCGACATAAGCGAATCCGGGTTCCGTCTTGATGCCCTGCATCAACACATCATTGGTGAAAATGGTGTTGCCGGAGATCTTGACCGCCGAGACGTCATACTTGGCACCTTCATTGATCACATAGACGAGGTCCATCTGCTTGGAGGACACCGGTTCACGCCGCACCTCGGTCACTTTGGCATAAACAAAACCCTTGTCCTGAAAGGCCTGCTCGATCTTCTTGATGTCTTCCTGCAGATCCTGATTGCTCAGCTTGCCTTTTTTGCCCCACAAGTTCCAGATGTGGTGCTCCTGAGATTTGATCTGACCGCGCAGCACACGCGACTTGATGGCGGTGTTGCCTTCGAAGCGGATGTCATGAATGATGCCACGAGCACCTTCATCAATCTTAAAGGTCACTGTGGAGAACCCTTCACGGGCTGACGGAGTGATGTCATAGCTTGCGATGACGTCGGAGAAGCCCTTCTTCTCATACAATTCCACAATCTTCTGCTGTGCAGCAGAAAGCTTGATGTCATCCACCGGGTCACCGACTTTGACCGCGATGTCCTTGCGCAGCTTGCTGTTGTCGATGGCGGTGTTGCCAATAAAATTGATTTCGGCAATACCACCGCGGCCAATGATTTCGACGATGACTTTCACGCCGCCCGCCACGTCCACTGCTTGGATGTCCAGGTTTTCTACCGCCCCAGTGCTGTAAAGTGCACGGATGTCACGTTCCACCGACTCATTGCTGAACGGCTGGCCCACACGGGTGGACAGTTGGCTGCGAATGCGATTTTCATCCAGCTTGACTGCGCCTTTGATGACGACTTGAACATCCTGCACGATCTTTTTTACCGAGGGGGCAGCCGGGAGGCCCGTTTGTGCGAGTACCTGCTGCGTCGTGGCCACCAAGAGTGTGATAGCCACGATAGATAAAAGTGTCAGGCGAGACAGAGTGGAAGTTCCGTGATTCATAGGCGGGGCAGATTTGGCAGACGGGATAAAGACTGGGCAGCAAGGCACGCCCGGATTGGAGCATGACAAGCCTGCATTACTGCTACCGCACCGCTCCACGTCAAGGCGTAAGTTCTAAGGGGGTTCTTGCTATTTTTTGCGGCCACATGATGAATAGACGGCAGTCTGGAGGTTTTCGTCCTTATTGAGAGGGTGGTAAAATGAAGGCTTCCATCAGCTGTAAAGGCTGGAGCAACAATTTCGTCACCTAGCATGTCCCGTTCCAATGTTCGCAATTACATCCAGCTGCATCTAGTCGTGCTGGCTTGGGGGCTTACGGCGATTTTGGGCAAGCTGATCCTGCTGCCGCCTGTGGACGTGGTGCTCTGGCGTACGGCGCTTGCGGTGCTCTGCTTTGCGGCTCTGGCCCATCATCTGAGGCATTCACTTTGGGTTTCTCAGCGCAGAATTTTGGCCATGCTCGCCGTGGGCGTCATTCTTGGATTGCACTGGGTTTTGTTCTTCTGGTCGGCCCGGCTGGCCACCGCCTCCGTTTGTCTGGCGGCGATGCCCACTTCCATGCTCTGGTGCTCGCTGATCGAGCCTGTCATTGATGGTTCACGGCGCTGGCGGTTTGCCGAACTTCTGGTGGGCGCGGTCATGGTGGGGGCCGTGTGGCTTATCTATCAGGTGGAAATACATTACTGGCTCGGCTTCTCCGTTGCCATCGCCGCCGCCGTGCTGGCCGCCTTCTTTGCCACCTTGAGCAAGCAGCAGGTCGCCCGGGATACGCACTGGAGCGTCATCGGCTTTTATCAGATGAGCGGTGCCTGCCTCGCCGCCTGCATTTCACGCCCTTTTCTTGAAAATGGACTCACGCCGAGTCTGCCGGATGCTGCATCCGCGCTGTGGCTCGGTGTGCTGGCCCTGGTTTGCACCGTGGCCGCCTATGCGGGGTTCATGGACGCGCTGCGCAGCGTCAGTGTCTTTACGGTGAACGTCGTTTATAATATGGAGCCGGTTTATGGCATCGTGCTCGCAGCTTTGGTGTTTGGGAAGGCCGAGTTCATGAGTGCGGGATTCTATCTTGGCGCATCGGTCATCATTGCCGTCGTGCTGACTTTACCTTGGATTCGGCGCTGGGTGGAAAGGTGAGAGTGCTGGACATGGTGCACCGCGTGGGCTTGCATCGCTGACACGTGAACCGCCTCCGCCACATTCTTGTCTCCGCCTCTGCAGGTTCCGGAAAAACCTACCAATTGGTGCGGCGGCACCTGCATCTGCTCGCACTCGGGCAGCGGCCGGAGGGCCTCGCGGCGATGACCTTCACGCGCAAGGCGGCGGGCGAGTTTTTCCAGCGCATCTTGCAGCGCCTGTCCGTGCTCTCACAGCACGGTGAGCAGCCGGAGCACTACTTCGAGGGCATGGCGCCGTTGCCGGAGCAGTGGCCGGAATTTGTCCTGCTCCTGCGCAAGGTCACGCAACGGCTCCACCGCCTGCGCCTTGGGACGATGGACAGTTTTTTCGCCAACATTACCGCCTGCTTTCCGCTGGAGCTCGGCCTGCCTCTCGGTGCCAGTGTGATGGCCGAAAATGAATCGGCGCAGGCGCGGCGGGAGGCGCTGGATGCGCTGCTGGAACGCATTCATTCCTCGCGCGATGACCACGCGGGGCGTGCGCTGCTCGAAGGTTTCAAGCAGGCCACTTTTGGCATTGAGGAGCGCAGCGCGGCGAGCAGCCTGGAGTCCTGGATCAACGATCATCACGCCACCTGGCTGGACAGCGGGGATGGTTCACCTTGGGGCAGGCTGCCAGGGCTGGAGCTGGCAGGCGCTGGGAATCTCACGGCTGCGCTCGATGACCTGCGGGACCGTTTTGTGCCGCGCACCGATGAGGGGGCCCTGTTTTTGGAGCAATTCATCTCTCAAGCCTCGGCCATGGAGCCGGGGGCCACACTGCCACTGAGAGTGAAGTACTTTTTGGATAAAACGACGGCCGTCTGGGAGGATTTAAAGTCGGGCAGGGCTGAAATCGGCTGGGGGCGGGGCAAGAAATCTGAGCTCACCGGGCAAACAGCGCGTGCCTGGGTGCGTGTTGCCGGGGCAATTCTTGACCTGGAATTGATCTGCCGTGTGCAGCGCACTCGGGGTATGGCGGCGCTGATGGCGCTGTATGAAGCCGAGTACGCTCGTCGTGTGCGTTCACGCGGTCGGTTATCCTTTGCTGATGTGCAGCGCCTGCTGGCAGCGGCGACAGCTGATGGCTCGGAGTGGGCGGATGGTGAAAGCGGCGATCTGTGGTTCCGGCTGGACGGACGCTATGACCACTGGCTGTTTGATGAGTTTCAGGACACCAGCCGCGTGCAGTGGAATGTCGTGCGCGGTCTGGTGGATGAGGTGATGCAGGATGATACCGGCAGGCGCAGCTTCTACGCCGTGGGGGACCCGAAACAGTCCATCTACCTCTGGCGGCAGGCTGAGCCGGGGCTGTTTGACGATGTGCTGCACGAATGGCCGCATCAGGACCAGGACGGGCTGGAACCGCAGACTCTCAGTCAGTCCTTCCGCAGTGCTCCGGCTGTGCTGAACGCGGTGAACGCGGTGTTTGCAAACGCCGCTGGCATCGAGGCGGTCCTACCGGGCTGCACGGCCGGGTTTGCTTTCAGAGAGCACGTGGCAGCGGAGAGGAATCGGCGGCTCAGCGGTTACGCGGCGCTGCTGAGTGTGTGCCAGGAAGAGGGGCAGCGCAATCCTTCCACCACACCCACGGTGACGGCTCTGCTGAACGAGATCCGCCCCTTGGAAAGTGGGCTGACCTGCGCGGTGCTGGTGCGCGGCAACAAGAATGCCAATGACGTTGCGGAAGAACTGCGGGCGACCACGGGCATGGAGATCGTGTGCGAATCGCAGATCCATCCGGCCACGGACAATGCGGTGACGCTCGCCTTGCTTTCGCTGCTGCAACTGGCGGCGCATCCGGGCGACACCCTCGCGCTGGAGCATCTCAAAATGACGCCGCTGTGGCCGCAGATTGATTTTGCGGGGCAGGGATGGGCGCTGACCTGTCATCAGGTGCGTGAGTCTGTGTTTGAGCGCGGGTTTGTCGGCTTCACAGAAGTCTGGACGCGGCATGTGCGCGCACTGCTGCCGGAGATGGATGCCTTTCACGAGCTGCGGCTGCGTCAGTTCGGTGAAATGGCTGCTGAATTTGATGCAGGCGGTTCACGCGACATCGATGCGTTTCTGCTGCATGCGCGTGATGCACCGATGCAGGTGCGGGGGGCTGCAAACGCGGTGCAGGTGATGACCGTGCACAAGGCCAAGGGCCTGGAGTTCGATGTGGTCATTTTGCCGGACCTCAATGGCGACGCGATGGACAACGTGCGGCGGCGTTCGCTGATCGTGAATCGTGATGCGCAGGGCATTTCCTGGGTTTTGCAGGAGCCGCCGCGCATTTTTGCACCGTTGCACGAGGCTTTGAACGAAGAGCTGGAGGTCTCGAAGCAGCGCTCGGGTTTTGAATCGCTCTGCCGACTGTATGTGGCGATGACGCGGGCCAAGCGCGGTCTGTATCTGATCGCTGAACCACCGCCGAAGTCGAAAGAGCCATCTATGAAAGAGGCGCAGTTTTTGCGCCGGATGCTTGGCGTGGCGGGTGAAGCCGAAGCAGGAGCTGCGTATCTGACGGAGTGGCAGACGGGGGATGCGCAGTGGTTTGCCGCATCGACTGGCGGAACGTCCCGGCCGCCGGAGACTGCGGTGGTGTCGCGTCCGCTGGGGGAGTTGCTGCGGGAGTTCCAGCCTCTGGCCAAGCGCATGACGCCTTCGGGAGAAGAAGCTTTTCAAGTGAAGGGCAGCATGCTCTTTAGCGCGGGGCGCGAGCCGGGGCGGAGACTGGGCAATCTGGTGCACGAGCTGCTGGCCCACGTGGAGTGGTGGGATGCCACGTCGAGCATGGCTGAAATCGAATCGCGCTGGCAGGCCTCGGGTTTGCTGCGTGGGGAGGCGGTTGAAGCGACGGCGTTGGCAATGGTGCGCGGAGTTCTGCTTTCAGCGGCTGCTGAGTCTGCCTTTGCCAAACCTGCAGATGAGGCTCAGGCGTGGAGGGAGCGGCCATTTGACCTGATCCATGAGGGGAGCTGGATCAGCGGCGTGTTTGACCGGGTGGTGGTCCAGCGTGACTCGGTGCAACTCATTGATTTTAAGACGGATGAGGTGCCGAACGAGGAGGCTTTGGCCGAAAAAGTGGCGGGATATCGCCCGCAGATCATGCTGTATCGCCAGGCATTGGTGCGGCTGACGGGCCTGAAACTGGAGCAGATCGAATCTGCCCTGCTGTTCACCCGGAACTGCGTTCTGGTGGACGTAAAGTGACTTTTTTTGAATCCAGAGCGCCTTTGCTAACGCAAAAACTTGTGTGATCGCATTAGCTCTGGCATGGAATCCGCGCATCGTAGCCTTTTCGGCGCGATCTGTGCCCAAACCCATCATGAGCCAGTCAGAACTTAGCGAAGAAGACCTGCTCCAGCGTGCTGGACGCGGGGATTCGCGTGCGTTCGACCAGCTCTATGACCGGATGGCGCCACGGCTTTTTGGCCTTCTGCGCCAGATGCTGCATGACGAGCGCGAAGCCGAGGACATCCTACAGGATGGTTTTGTGCAGTTGTGGGAGCGTGCATCGACCTTTGAGGCCGAGCGCAGCAAGGCGTTTACATGGGCGGTGATGCTGTTCCGCCACAAGGCGATCGACCGCATGCGCATGCTGGGCCGGCGCAATCGACTGGTAGAAAGTGCCGTGCTGGAACAGACCATTTTGGGGGCGTCCTCCCATGCATCTGCAGACGATGAAGTGCAGGCCAACGAACGCGGAGTGGTGGTGCGAGAAGCGCTGAACGAACTGCCGAAAGAGCAGCGACAGCTGATTGAATTCGCATTCTTAAAGGGCCTTACCCATCACGTGATCGCTGAATCGATGGGCATTCCCCTTGGTACAGTGAAGACTAACATCCGCCGTGGGCTGCTGCGCCTGCGTGATCTTTTGAAAGGAGGCGCATGATGGACCAGGAACGTTTTGAAGAACTGGCCGCCA
The DNA here is from genome assembly GCA_027490195.1 of Verrucomicrobiaceae bacterium. Classification (GTDB taxonomy): domain Bacteria; phylum Verrucomicrobiota; class Verrucomicrobiia; order Verrucomicrobiales; family Verrucomicrobiaceae; genus Prosthecobacter. Next base: position 184,681 of record JAIXYN010000014.1, read on the forward strand.
TGAATGCGCTCGGCATGCTGGAGAACGACGAAAAGCGTGCTCTGGATGGTGCCGTCGCGCGCGACAAAGAGCTACGCACGCTCACCACGGAACTGGAGCAGACGACAGCAGAGCTGGCCTATCTCATCGTGCCGGTGGAACCACCTGCGAACATGAAGAAGCGCATCCGTGCCAAGATGCGCGCCACTGGAGTGAAGGGTGCGGGTGTCTCACGTGGCGTCGTTATTGGTGGCATTGGCTGGGCGCTGGCGGCCAGCTTTGCCGTGGCCTCGGTATGGCTGTGGCGCGAACAAGCCGGCTTGACCCAGCAGCTTGCTGCGGCCTCGCGGGCTATGGCCCCGGTGAACAACCCTGCCACTCCCGTGGTGGATGATGGCAAGACGCGTACGCTTGAGGAAGAACTCAAAAAGCGGCGGGATGAATTCGAGGCGCAGAAGCAGGCACTGATGACGAAAATCGAATCTCTGCACAAGCAGGAGACCGATGCGAGTGCACAAATCGCCAAGCTCACTGCCGAAGTGGCGGCGCTGAAAGAGCAGGAGCAGCAGTCGCAGCTCCAGATCGCCACCCTGCAAAGCAAGGTTTGGGAATACCGCCGCAGCGAGATGCTTGTCGTCTGGGATCAGAAACGCAGTCAGGGCGTCGTGGTGCTCGACAAGATGCCGAAGGTGGAGTCTGACCAAGATTACCAGCTGTGGGTCGTGGATCCGAACAAGCCCGACCCGGTGAGTGCGGGCGTGGTAACGGTCGATGCGAAAGGCTCTGTGAAGACCAGCTTCAAACCGGTCGAATCAGTGACCGGCGAGGCCAAGTTTGCGCTCAGCGTCGAGAAAAAAGGCGGCGTGCCGAAGAGTGAAGGTCAGCTTTTGATGGTGGGGCCGTGATGCAGGTTTAGCATTCCGACTGACCGCCTTTCGTTCAGCCGTTCCAACCGCCGCCCATGGCTTTGTAAATGCGAACCCAAGCGGTTGCGACACGGGTGCGGCTGAGGGCGATGTCGTTTTGGGCACCGAGGGCGACGCGTTCTGCATCTAGCACAGTGAGGAAATCAGCAATGCCGTCCTGGTAGCGCTTGCGTGCCAGGGTGGCGGCTTCGCGGGCTGAGGAGGCAGAGACTTCAAGATGGTGCAGGCGGACTCGTTCACGGTCATAAGACGTGAGTGCGTTTTCGGTTTCTTCGAGGGCGAGGAGAACCGTCTGCTCATAGCGGGCGAGCGCGGCGTCGGCGCGGCGTCCGGCGGCGGCGATCTGCTGACGCACGCGGCCGAGATTGAAGGCGGCCCAAGTGATGCGCGGGCCAAGGCTGAAGCCATCGGAATTGCGGTCTCCCATGTAGGCCAGGGTGGCCGCCTCTATGCCGATGCGACCGTTGAATGTGACACGCGGAAACAAATCCGCGACCGCGATACCAATGCGGGCCGTTTCTGCCGCCAGAATGTTTTCGGCGACACGAATGTCAGGCCGGCGACGCAGCAGTTCTTCGGGTTTGACGATGCCGATCCGGGCGGGTGCGACAGGCTGCTTTTTGCTGCTTTGCAGCCGGGGGCGGAGTTCGGAGGGATTTTGTCCGCACAAGACGGCGATGCGATGGATGGACCTAGCGATGTTTTCCTGATGCGTGGGGATTTGCGCCAAGGTGGTGTTCCAGAGCGCGTTGGCCCGGGCAACATCGAACTGCGTGCCACGTCCACCTTTGAGCGAAGCCTCGGCGATGTGGAGGGCGTCGGACTGATTGCCGGCGTTTTCATTCGCCACGTTGAGCTGGGCCTGGGCTCCGCGCAGTTCCAGGTAGTTGATGGCAATCTCGGACTGCAAGGAAATCAGCAGATCATGCAGGTTGGCATCCATGGCCCCCGAGTTTGCCTTGGCGGCTTTGACGGAGTTGCGGATGCGCCCAAAAAAGTCCAGCTCCCAGTCGGCATCAAACCCGGTGCGGTAAAGCTCGAAATCGCGGTTGCGGAAACCTGTGAATGAGGTGGCTCCATTGCGGACGCTGTCATAGGTCGAGCCGAGAGTGACGGTGGGGGCGTAGTTGAAGGTGGATTCACGCCAAAGGGCGCGTGCTTCGAGGAGGCGTGAGCGTGCGGCGCTGAGATCTTTGTTCTGGGTGTCGGCGAGTGCGACCAGCTCGTTCAGTGTGCTGTCGTTCAGCTTGCGCCACCAGGCGGCATCCACCTCGGCAGCACGCGCTGCATCCGCCCGCGAGGCGAAGTCGGCAGGCATCTTGGGCTGCGGTTTGAGGATTTTCGGCCCGACGGTGCAGCTGGAAAGCGTGCAAAGGATGAGCAGGAAAGGCTTAATGGGCTGCATGAGGCGTGGGGGAGGGGGCGGCGGACTGACGACGTTCAACGAAAGCGCGCAGGATGACATAGAAAACGGGGGTGAAGAGCAGTCCGAAGATGGTGACGCCGATCATGCCAAAGAACACCGCTGTGCCGAGAGCCTGGCGCATTTCTGCACCCGCGCCGCTGGCGAGCACAAGCGGCAAGACGCCGAGAATGAAGGCAAAGCTGGTCATCAAGATGGGGCGCAGGCGCAGGCGGCAGGCCTCGACGGCGGCTTTGACACGGTCCATGCCCGTGTCCTGCAACTGCTTGGCAAATTCAACAATGAGGATGGCGTTTTTGGCCGCGAGACCGACGAGCACGACGAGCCCGATCTGAGTGAAGATGTTGTTGTCCTGCCCACGCAGCCACACGCCGCCGATGGCGGAGAGCAGACACATGGGCACGATCAGAATGATGGCCATGGGCATGCTCCAGCTTTCATACTGCGCGGAGAGCACCAAGAAGACAAAGATGACGCAGAGCGGAAAGATGTACATGAGCGTGTCACCGGCGAGGATCTGCTGATAGGTGAGGTCGGTCCATTCGATGGCAAAACCGGTGGGAAGGTTGTCTTTGGCCAGACGTTCGATTTTCTCGATCATCTGGCCGGAACTGACGCCTGGCAGCGTGTTGCCATTGATGTCGGCGGAGTAGTAGAGGTTGTAGCGCTGCACACGGTCCGCACCGCCGGTCTTGATGACTTTGACGAGCGCGGCAAGCGGCACCATGTCGCCGGCTTGATTGCGAATCTTGATGCGGCCGACATCCGTTGGGTCTTTGCGGTAGGTCGGTTCAGCCTGCGCGGTGACCTGATAGGTGCGGCCGAAGAGGTTGAAGTCATTCACATAGACCGAGCCGAGGTAAACCTGGAGGGCTTCGTTTAGATCGGCCAAGGAGACGCCCATGGTTTTGGCCTGTGCGCGGTTGATTTCGAGTTTGAACTGCGGCGTCTTGGCGCGGAATCCGGTGATGAGAGAGATCAGACCCGGCTCCTGCTGGGCGGCGGCGAGCAGCTTCTGTGTGGCGGCTTCGAGTGCTGGTAGACCGGCGTTGTTGAGATCCTGCACCTGAATTTTGAAGCCGCCGGCATTGCCCAGACCACGCAGCGGCGGCGGCGGCAGGACGAGCACGCGGCCTTCCTGAATTGTTGCGAATTTTTTGCGGATGACTGCGAGGATGCCTTCACCCCTTAGCTCGGGAGCCTGACGTTTGGCGAATTCATCAAAGACAAGGAATGCCGCGCCGACGTTGGGCTGATTGGCCTGCAAGACGGACGAGTAGCCTGAGATGGCGAAGGTGTGCGCAATGCCGTCAATTTCGCGCGCCATGGCGTCCATCCGGCGCACCACGGCATCCGTGCGTTCGAAGGCTGCGCCATCTGGCAATTGAACAAGCACGATGGCGTAACCCATGTCCTGGGAGGGAATAAATCCGGCCGGCACATCCTGGAAAAGCTTTCCTGCCAGACCGATCAATGCCGCGTAGCCAATCAACACGATCACGGATAGCCGGATGAGTTTGCCGACCAGTCCGGCATACAGATTGGAGCTGAACTGAAACACTCGGTTGAAAGCGCGGAAGAACCAGCCAAAAAGGAAGTTCAAAACACGGGTGAAACGATCTGGCGGTGCGCCATGTGGCTGCAGCAGAATGGCGCAGAGGGCGGGACTGAGCGTGAGCGAATTGAAGGCTGAAATGAGGGTGGAAACCGCAATGGTGAGGGCAAACTGCCGGTAGAACTGGCCGGTGATACCGCTGATGAAAGCGGTGGGCACAAACACGGCGCAAAGCACCAGCGCCACGGCGATGACGGCACCGCTGACCTCCTTCATCGCGTGCACGGCGGCCTCATGCGGAGCGAGGCCTTTCGCGATGTTGCGTTCCACGTTTTCAACCACGACGATGGCATCATCGACGACAATGCCGATGGCCAGCACCAGCCCGAACAAGGAAAGATTGTTCAGCGAGAAACCCAGCCACTGCATCACGGCCAGCGTGCCGATGAGTGAAACGGGAACGGCGAGCAGGGGGATCACGGAAGCGCGCCAGCTTTGCAGGAAGATGATGACGACAAACACGACGAGGAGGACCGCTTCCATTAGTGTGTGGAGCACCGATGTGATCGAGGCGCGGACGAACTTGGTGGTGTCGTAGTTGATTTTGTAATCGATGCCTGGCGGGAAGCGCTCCTTGAGCTGCGCAAGGCGTTTGTAAACGGCATCGGCGGTGGCAATCGCGTTGCTACCGGGAAGCTGGAACACGCGGAGTGACACCGCATTGTAACCGTCCATGTAGGTGCGGCTGGAGTAGTCGCGCGAGCCGAGTTCGATGCGTGCGACGTCGGACAGATGCACCACATCTCCCTGTCTGCCGGTTTTAAGCACGATGTCGCCAAATTCTTCGGCCTTCTTCAGACGTCCCGGCGCGGTGAGGGTGTATTGAAATGCCGAGTCTGTGGGGGCCGGTGGCTGGCCAAGAGAGCCGGCGGCCACCTGCACGTTTTGCTCACGAATCGCTTTGACGATGTCCCCCGCCGTCAGCCCCAGGCCCGCGATTTTTTCAGGATCAAGCCAGACACGCATGGAGTAGTCCATGCCGCCAAGGGCGGAGGCTTCCGCCACGCCGGGAATACGGGCGATTTCATTTTGAATCTGGAGGATGCAGTAGTTGCTTAAATACGAGACATCACGCGAGCCGTCGGGGCTGTAGAACTGAGCCGACAGGGTGAGGTCGGGCGAGCGTTTGTTCACGTTGACGCCGAGTCGTCTCACCTCTTCCGGCAGGCGTGAGATGGTGGCGTTCACGCGGTTTTGCACAAGGACCTGCGCCTGGTCGAGATCCGTGCCGAGGCGGAAGGTGACGGTGATCTGCACCCTGCCATCACTCGTGGAGGAGGAGGACAGATACAGCATGTTCTCAACGCCGTTGATTTCCTGTTCCAGCGGCGTGGAAACAGTCTCAGCCAGCGTGCGCGCATCCGCACCGGGATACGTCGCGGAAACCACCACGGTGGGTGGAATGACCTCGGGGTATTGCGCAATGGGCAGCGAAACGAATGCGAGGCCACCGAGCATCGTGATGACGATGCTCAGCACGGCCGCGAAGATGGGCCGATCCACGAAAAAGCGGGCGAAATTCATGATGTTTACTTGGTGGTCGCTGCTGGCAGCATGTCCGTCAGTGTGGCATTCACTTTGACGCCATTGCGCACGCTCATGAGTCCGAGCACGACCACGCGTTCATCCGCCTTCAGGCCGGTGCGAACCACGCGCAGGCCATCGAGCAATGGCCCGAGTGTGATGGGGCGATAAACGGCTTTGTCTTCCTTATCGAGCACCCAGACGAAGCTGCTGCCCTGGTCATCAGCCACGGCGGAATCGCGAATGAGCAGGCCTTCGTATTCACCACCGCCAGGTATGCGCACCTTGGCAAAGAAGCCGGGCGCCATCAAACGGTCGGCGTTTGGAAAGACGGCCCGGGTACGAATGGTGCCGGTGGCCGGATTGAGCTGATTGTCCACGAAATCGACTTCTCCTTGATGGGGCCAGCCTTCTTCATTGATGAGAGCCATCTCGGCGGGGATGCGCGCGAACAACGCGCTCACACGCTCGCCATGCTTGTGCATCTCGCGGTATTTGAGTACCGAACGCTCATCGGCTTCGATCTCACAGTAGATGGGGTCAAGCTCGACAATGGTGGTCAGCAGGGTGGTGTTTTGGGTGCCGCCGCTTACCAGGTTGCCCTCGGTCACACGGGCATCACTGATGCGCCCACTGATGGGGGCGCGAATCTCGGTGAACTCGAGATCGAGCTTGGCGGTGCGCAAAGCTGCCTCCGCACCGCGCACCCCGGCCAGTTCGCCGGTGGCGCTTTTGATACGGCGCTCGGATTCCTCCACCGAAATCGCCTGCCCCTGGCGCAGCGCTTTGGCGTTCTTGGCTTCCACGCCAGCGAGCTCGGCTGCCGTTTTAGCCTGAGAGAGCATGGCCTCGGCGCGTTCGACGAGGGCTTGGTATGGTCTTGGATCGATGGTGAACAACAGATCTCCCGCCTTGACCTCAGTGCCTTCTTTGAAACTGACCTTGGTGATGTAGCCGGAGACGCGCGAGTAAACTTCGACACGCTCACGCGCCGTCAGACGCCCGGTGAATTCATCCCAGTCCTTGAGCCTACGTGCGATGGGTTTGGCAACGGTGACCTCTGGTGTTGCTGCCGCTGGTGACCCTCCAGGACTCGTGGCACCGCGCTTGCAGGCGGTCAGCGAAGTCAGGATGAGCATTCCCATGAAGGCCTGCCTCCAGGTGAAGATATGGGGAATTTGTAAAAGCGGCGCGCGTAGCATGGACAGAGTTACGAAAGTGTTGGCATCATAAACAGTGCATAATAGACATATCGTTTATACGTTATGTGAATGACCAATCTCAACGATCTCCAGCAAGTCCGTGAGTTTGTCCAGATCGCTGACTCTGGCAGCATTTCGCGCGCCGCCAAGGTGCTGGGCATGGCCCAGCCCACGTTGAGCCGACATCTGGCGGCATTGGAGGCACAAATCGGCGCACCGCTCATCCGCCGTGACACCCATTCGATGAGCCTGACCGCCGCCGGTATCATTGTGCTGGCGGATGCCCGTGAACTGCTCACGCTCGCGGACCGCATGGGCAGCCGCCTGAGGTCTGAGCGCCACGCCCTGCGGGGGCATCTGCGCCTGATCTCCGTGGTGGATGTGGGCCAGTGGATCGTCTCACGCGTGCTCTCACGTTTTCAAAAACTGCATCCCGACGTCACGACTGAGCTGCATCTGATCAACCGGGCCACGAAATTCATCAAAGAGGGCTTCGACTGCGGCATCCTGATCGGGTCAGCCACAGACCGCCGGGTGACACTCCGCAAGGTGGCACAGCTCCAGCGGCGGCTAGTGGCGGCGCCTTCGTTATTGAAAAACCACGCCTTGCCCGCCCGCCCGGAGGATCTGAATTTGCTGCCTTGGCTGGGTATTTTGCAGCCGCATTTTTATTCGCGTGACCGGTTTGAACTGGAGAGGGAGAAGCAGACGAAGAAGCTCAAGCTCGCGCCCGTCATGCTGCTGGACACCGTCACCGCCTTGCGGGAAGCCGCTATCGAGGGCGCGGGTTTCACGATTCTGCCGGAGTGGATGGCGGCGCGCGACATCACCGCCGGGCGGCTGGTGCAACTGCTGCCGGACTGGCACATGGCACCCATTGACCTTCAAATCGCCCACGTGGCGCACGAGCACTTGCCGCAGCGGGTGAAGAGCCTCATCGAATACCTTGAGCAGGAGCTTCCTCTCGAAATCCACCGGCTGGATTTGAATGAGAGGTAGGTTCGTGAGCTATTTTTGGAAAAGCCACCGGGCCCTTCAAAAAATCCATGCGCAACAAGCACGCTCTGTGCTAGGAATCCGGCCCCTCGCCGCCTTGCGGCCCTGTTTACCCCCATCAAAAAAACACCATGCCCAAGCAGACCATTCGTGACCTCGACCTTGCCGGAAAACGCGTCTTTGTGCGCGTCGATTTCAATGTGCCTCTCGATGAGAAGGACGGGCAGATGGTCATCACCGACGCCACTCGCATTCAGGAGACCCTGCCTACCATCAAGTTTCTGATCGAAAAAGGTGCCAAAATCATCCTCGCCAGCCATCTGGGCCGTCCCAAAGGCAAGCCCGATCCCAAGCAGAGCCTCGCCCCCGTGGCACCTGCTCTCAGCGCCTTGATCGGCAAGCCGGTCGCTTTCTCCAGTGACTGCATCGGCGAAGAGGCGAAGTCGAAGGCACTTGCACTCGGCAACGGCGACGTGCTTCTGCTCGAAAACACCCGTTTCCATGCCGGCGAAGAAAAGAATGATCCTGAGCTGGCCAAAGGCATGGCGGACCTCGCGGAAATCTTCGTGAACGACGCCTTCGGCTCCGCGCACCGTGCGCACAGCTCCACGGCGGGCATTGCAGATTATCTTCCTGCGGTCTCAGGTCTCCTGATGGAGAAGGAACTGACCTGGCTGCACGACGAACTCGAAAACCCTGAGCGTCCGTTCGTGGTGATCCTCGGCGGTGCAAAAGTGAATGACAAGATCGGCGTCATCAACCGCCTGCTCGAAAAGGCTGACACCATCATCATTGGTGGCGGCATGGCCTACACCTTCCGCAAGCTCGTCCAAGGCATCACCATTGGTAAAAGCCTTTACAAGCCCGAGTGGGAGCCGATTGCGCAGGCCGCACTCGACAAGGCCAAGGAGCGCGGCGTGAAGATCCTCATCCCTGTGGATGCGATGATCACCGATTCCTTCGACTTTGACACGAAGAAGCTCGGCAACATCAAATTCACGGCCGCAGGCGAAAGCATCCCTGACGGCTGGGAAGGCGTCGACATCGGCCCTGAGTCCGTGAAGCTCTTCTCCGACGAAATTTCCAAGGCAAAAACCGTGATCTGGAACGGCCCAATGGGTGTGTTTGAAATCAAGGAAAGCTCCAAGGGAACCTTTGACGTCGCCGAAGCTGTGGCGGCCAATTCCAGCGCCAAGACCATCATTGGCGGTGGCGACAGCGTGAAGGCCGTCAAGAAAGCCAATCTCGGTGACAAAATGACTTTCATCTCCACCGGCGGTGGGGCCTCCCTTGAGCTGCTGGAAGGCAAAGTCCTGCCCGGCGTCGCCTGTTTGAAAGACAAATGATCTCCAAAGTTTGCAGTGGTTTGCATTAGGTGGCGATGGTTTGCGATTGTTGATCCAAACCTTCCCAGCCTTCTAAAAACCATTGCAAACAACCGCAAACAACTGCCAACAATCGTCAACTTCCCCTTACTATGGCTCTCGCTCACTTCCGCAAACCGATCATCGCCGCCAACTGGAAAATGCACATGACACCGCAGGAGACGGATGACTTTCTCCGTGCCTTCGCCCGTCTCGTGCCGGACAAAGTTCCCGTCCAGATCGTGGTGGCTCCCCCCTTCGTCAGCCTTGCCAAGGCACAAGATGTTCTCGTCAATGCACGTGAGCCGAGCGTTGAACTGGCCGCCCAGAACATGAGCGCCCAGCCTGCGGGTGCTTTTACGGGTGAGATCAGCGCCCGCATGATCAAGGAATGCGGCTGCAAGCACGTCATCCTCGGACACAGTGAGCGTCGCAGCCTCTATGGCGAAACCAACGCCATCGTGAACGCCAAGGTGCTCGCGGCACTCGAAGCCCGCATTCATCCCATTCTCTGCATCGGCGAAACCCTTGCTGAGCGTGACAACGGCCAGATCGAACAAGTGCTGGGCAGCCAGTTGCGTGAATCGCTGGCTGAAGTGGGTCCGCGTCGCATCACCGACTGCGTCATCGCTTACGAACCCGTCTGGGCCATCGGCACCGGTCGCACCGCCAGCCCTGAGCAGGCGCAGGAAGCCCACGCCTACACGCGTCAGGTGCTGGGCGAACTGTTTGGTGACGATGTCGCGGCCAAGATTCGCATCCAATACGGCGGCAGTGTGAAGCCTGGAAACATGGCCGAACTGATCAGCCAGAAAGATGTGGACGGTGCTCTCGTCGGCGGAGCCAGCATGGAGCCCCAGAGTTTCTGGGATATTTGCCGTGCCGCCATCGATTATGCGAATGCCAACGCGTAGCATTTTTTGCTACATTTAGGAATAGTCTTGTAAGTGTTCGTCGCATTTGTTCATAATCGGATAAATGCGACGAATCATCCTCCCGGTATTCTTGCTGCTCGTTCATTCGCCCCTGCTGGCGGAAACGGGTGGCGTTTGGAGAGCCGGTGCGGCGGACGCGGACATCACGCCAGACTATCCGGTTCGTCTCAGCGGTTATGGCAGCCGCACAGCTGAAACATCCAAGGTGGCGCAGCGGCTCCACGCCAATGCCTTGGCTCTGCAGTGGCAGGATGACAAACCTGCGGTCATTGTCACGGTCGATAACTGCGGTGTGCCTGCGGCTGTCCGTGCTGAGGTGCTCAAGCGGCTCGCCACTGGCGGCAGGACCATTGCAGACGAGCGCTTCGCCCTGCACTCCACCCACACACATTGTGCGCCGATGCTCAAAGGTGTGCTGCCGTTTCTCTTCGGCGAAGATCTGGCTACAGATCAGGTGAAGCACATCGAGCGCTACACCGAGGATCTGACCTCTCACATCGTCAACATCATTGGTCAGGCATTGGACAAGATGGCGCCCGCCAAGCTCGAATGGAGTGTGGGAAAGGTCTATTTTGCCTTCAACCGGCGCTTGAAAACAGACGCTGGATTCCAAAATGCCCAAAATTTCAGCGGTCCGAGCGATCGTGCCCTGCCAGTCCTGTGCGTCAGATCTGCCGACGGGAAAAAGCTCATCGCCACCCATGCGAGCTATGCCTGTCACTGCACGACGCTCGGCATCGACGAAATTCATGGCGATTGGGCGGGGCTGGCCCATGAGGAGCTCGAATTGCGCTTCCCGGACTCTGTTTGCCTGATCGCTATCGGCTGTGGTGCGGATCAGAATCCTTACCCACGCAAGGAAAGCCGCTTCGCCGTGAATCACGGTGTCAGCATCGCCAAAGAAATCGTGCGCCTTATCAATGGTCCCATGCAGTCTTTGAACGGCCCCCTCAATTGCGCCCACCGTGAGGTGATGCTGCCGTTTGACCAACTGCCCACTCTCGCGGAATGGCAGGCCAAAGCCGCAGACCCAAACAAATGGACGGCCTACCACGCGAAGCAGCATCTCGCTATGCTTGAACGCGGTGAGAAAATTCCGCCTGCACTGCCTTATAACATTCAGGTCTGGAATTACGGCAATGAACTGCTCACGATCAATCTCCCAGGTGAGGTGGTCGTGGATTACAGCTTGCGCTTCAAACGCGAATTTGATCCCGCCCGCACCTGGGTGAACAGTTACTCGAACGACGTGCCCTGCTACATTCCCTCCCAGCGCGTCTGGGAAGAAGGCGGCTACGAAGGCGGCGGGGCCATGGTTTTTTATGGACGTCCGACTCGTTTTGCGTCTGGCATTGAGAACATCATCGCAGGAACGGTGAAGCAACTCGTGCCACAGGAATTCAGCATCCGGCGCATCATCAATCCGGCGGCGCCCTTGTCCAATGAGGTCAAGAAGAAGTAAGTCGCAGTACGCGGAGAGATTCGCGACCTTCGCGCCCCGGATAGGCTGCCGTGGGTGCGTGGCTTTCTACGATATGAAAGCCCTCCGTGAACAATTCGCTGAGTTCATCTGGTGAAATGCCGAATGGAGGTCCGGTTTCCCCGGGGTCCATCTCGGGATTGATGAAGAAGACCCCGACGAGCAGCCCGCCCGGCTTTAACAACGAAGCCACCGCATCCCGATACCTCGTGCGCCATTCCGGTGGCAGCGCACACAGGCAGGTGTGTTCCACAATGGCGTCATACTGGCCGCGAAACTCAAACAGATCTGCGCACACAAAGCGCTCCGCCAGTTGAGGATAGTGTGCCTGGGCGCGTGCTACGGCTGTCGGCGCAATGTCGAGTCCGTAGGCGTCGATGCCGCGTGACACCAGATGTGCCACATCGTGGCCCACACCGCACCCGGGTACGAGCACCCGGCCTTTGAGCGTGTTGCTGGCCACCCATTCCACCAGCGGTGGTGAGGGCAGTCCTTTGTCCCATGGGGTAAAGTTCTCTTGATAGGCCTGGTTCCAGTCGGTGATGTTCACTACGGTAGTTTTTCTTTCTGATGTTTGATCACGCCTTGCAGGGTGGTCTGTCCGGTGTCTCCCGTGAAGGTGACTTTGCTTTCAATGACGTCTAGGGCACCACCTGCGAAGGCTTCGGTGATGGTGATGCTGCTTTCGCCGCTGCCGGTGATGGCCTTGAGTTCAAAGGTGAGATTGACCTCCGACACATGGCCTTCAAAACGGATCGTCTGCGAGCCTTCCGCCCCTGAGAGGATGGCCTCGTAGCTGTCCGCACCTTCATTGTAGGTGATCGTCCATTGGAACGGCTGAGTGTCGCCATTGATCGTGCGCGTGCCTTTGACTGCAAAGGAATTGTCCCCCTCGGCGGCACCGGTCCATTCTTCTTTGATGCCGAGAACGTTGTTCTCCCCTTTCAGCTCACCCGCAGCCTTCCAAGTGCCGACGTAATGTTTAAACAGCGGATTCATGCCAAGATCCTTGGCCGAAAGGCTGGTGGCAAGCAGCAGGCAGAGCGTGGCGAAGAGTGTCTTCATGCGATGATTTCCTGGATGACTTTGCCGTAGCTGATGGGCACGGGGCGGTTGACCACGTCGCGCACCTCGGTGTCGGGCTGAATGCCGAGGAGGTGATACATCGTGGCGGCTAGGTCGTCGGGCTTCACCGGTTTGTCGGCGGGATGCTCGCCGCTTTTGTCAGATGCGCCATGCACGTAGCCGCGCTTCACCCCACCGCCAGCCAGCAGGGCGGTGTAGCATTGCGGCCAGTGGTCGCGGGAGACGTTCTTGTTGATCTTCGGCGTGCGGCCAAATTCACCCACCCACACGACCAGCGTTTCATCCAGAAGGCCGCGTTCATCGAGATCGGTCAAAAAAGTCGGCAGCGTCTGCTCGGTGATGGGCATGTGGAATTTTTCGATGATCGGGAACATGCGCGTGTCATTGAAGCCATGCGTGTCCCAGCCTCCTTCGGTGGTGCTCTGACCGCCGATTCCTTGTGAGAAATTCACCGTCACAAATTTCACGCCTGCCTCGACCAGACGCCGTGCCAGCAGCAGGCTCTGGCCGTAGGTCGAGCGACCGTAGCCATCGCGTACCTTATCGGGCTCTTTGGTGAGGTCGAAGGCCGCGCGTAGTTTCTCGCTGTGCAGCATCGACAAGGCCTTGTCATAGTAGCTTTCGATGCCGCGTGCTTCGGCGGAGTAATCCAGCAGCCGTGTCTGGGAATCGACCAGCTTTTGCAGCTCGCGCCGCGCATTCAGCCGTTCAAAGCTCACGCCACTGGGCAGGCTCAGCTCGGGCAGTGCAAATCCAGGCGCGCTCGGATCACGCAGCACGATGAACGGGTCGTGTTCTTTGCCGAGGAAGCTTGCGCGTTGTCCTGGTGTTACGGAGCCATCGCTCACAATGTAAGGGAAGGTGGCGGAAGTCGGGATTTCGCCTTTGAGCGGTGCGATTCTGTCCACCACGGAGGAATAGGCGGGGAACAGATCTGGCGAATCCTTGAGACGCTGGTCATCACTCGGCGGCGCGTGGCCGCTCAGCGCGTAGTAGCCGGCGCTGTTGTGATTTTTCATCGTGTGATGCACGGACCGCACCAGCGTCACCTTGTCCATCACCTTCGCCGTTTTCGGAAGCTTCTCGGAGACCCAGATGCCATCGGCGTTCGACTTGATCGGCTTATGGAAACCGCGGATGCCTTCAGGAGCGTCCGGCTTCATGTCAAAGGTCTCCAGATGGCTCGGCCCGCCCCACTGGAAGCAAAAGATCACCGACTTGGCGCGGGCGACGAGTTTCTCGATCCCCTGATTCTCCGCACCGCGCAGAAAGCGCGGCATCGTCAGCCCGAACATGCCCAAACCACCTGCGGAGAGCAATTGGCGGCGGCTGATGCGGGTGCAGGCACCGGTGGCATTGAAAAGGGAGGGCATGCGTGGAATCAAACGTGGCACAGCATGCCGCACTTTCTGCGCTCTACCAGCACTTGCAGCCCCCGGATCAGAGTTGTATCCGCAGGAATGCCCAACCTCACTACCCCCACCGGATTCAAAGAATGGTCCTTCGTCTGCGACGCGCTGGCGCAGGGTCGGCTAAGTATTATTTTGCGCAAAGGCGGCATCCATGAAGGTCGTGGCGGCTTTGAATGGAAGTACCGCGAGTTCTTCCTGTTTCCGACATGGTTCCACAATCAGGCCGAAAAATTGAGCTGGGTGCCCGAAAATACCCAGCGCGATTTCCCACCCGAGGAGCAGCGCACCACCGTGGACATCGACGGCTGTGCCACGCTTGAGAAAGTCTGGAAGGTCACCGACTGGGACAAAGTGGCCGCGCTGGCCCCGCTGCACATCTGGAATGAGGACATCGTGAAGGAGCGCTTCATCTATGACGATGAAAGCTGCCTGCACGTCGCCCTGGTCCGAGCTTACAAACTGCCGCAGAACTGGCACTTCCCTTATGCGAAGAGCTACGGCGGCTGCCGCTCTTGGATCACGCTGCCGGAAGAGGGCCTGCCCATGGCCGCAGCAGCGACTCCTGCACTGACTGACGAAGCGTTTGCTGATGTGTCAGCAAAGTTGAAAGCGATCTTGGGCTAGTCGAGAGTTAGCGACTTGAACCCAACCGACGCCATCCGCCCAGCCCACGTCGAGGTCAACCTCGGTGCCATCGCGCAGAACTATGACGCGATCCGTGCGCATGTGGGCACGGCATCCGTCATGCCGGTGGTGAAGGCGAATGCCTACGGCCATGGCATCGTCGAAGTAGCGCGGCACTTGATGAATCATGGCGCACCCTGTTTGGGGGTGGCCTTGCTGGAAGAAGCGATCGAGTTGCGGCAGGCGGGCATCACGCTGCCGATTCTCGTCTTTGGCGGTGTGGCCACGCGGCAGATCCCGCAGTTCATTGCCCATGGGTTGATGATGGCGGCGTCCTCCATCGACAAACTGCGGCAGATTGACGACGCGGCCGCAGCGGTGAACACAAAGGCGCGTGTGCACCTGAAGATCGACACCGGCATGGAACGCATCGGTGTGCATTGGTACAGTGCAGAGAAGCTGCTGGAGGCCAGTTTGACATTCACGAACGTGGAAGTCGCCGGCATCTATTCGCACTTTGCCAATTCAGACGACGCGGACCTCTCGTCCGCTAGGGAGCAGCTAGCGCGATTCCTCGAAGTGCTGGAGTTTTATCCGAAACGCGGATTGCAGCGGCCTCAGCGACATATCGCCAATTCCGGCGGCATCCTGCAACTTCCCGAAAGTCATCTCGATCTCGTCCGTCCCGGCATCATGCTCTATGGCGTGTATCCATCGAAGGAAGTGCGGCAGACGGTGGTGCTCAAGCCGGCGTTGAAGTGGACATCGCAGGTGGTGTTTTTCAAAGTCGTGCAGCCGGGCAATCCCGTCAGCTATGGTGGCACGTGGCAGAGCGATCATCCGGTGCGCGTCGTCACCGTGCCCGTGGGCTATGGCGATGGTTATTTCCGGGCGCTGTCGAATCGTGGGTCCGTGCTCATCCGCGGTCAGCGCCACCCGATTGTCGGTCGGGTATGCATGGATCAGTTCATGGTGAATCTGGAGTGGGGAACGGCCTACAATGGCGACGTCGTGACGATCATTGGCAGCGACGAGAATGAATCGATCAGCGTGCAGGATGTGGCGGACGCCGCAGGCACCATTGCGTATGAAGTTCTGACCAACATCAACTCCCGCGTCCCGCGGGTCTACGTTTAATGGCTTGCAATCGGCCCGCGAAGGCCGCAACAAAGGAGTGGGATGCGACGGCGTGTTCCGCCCGCATTCATGAACCTCATCATCTTCGATCTCGAAACCACCGGCCTGTTACCTTCCCAGCACGAGATCATCCAGATCGCTGCGATGAAGGTGAAGAACGGCAAATGGAACGAGGGTGAATACTTCGACAGCTATGTGCGGCCGGAAAATCGCATTCCGTCCTTCATCACAAAACTGACCGGAATCACGCAGGCACAAGTGGCCGATGCGCCACACCCCGTGGATGTGCTGATGGCGTTTTCTCGCTTCGTCGGCCAGGATGCGACGTTGATCGCGCACAACGGCATTCGTTTCGACATGCGTTTCATCGCAGAGCACTGCAAACGGCACGGCATACCGGTGCGTGAAACGAGCGCCCTCGATTCGCGCGATTTTTCCCGCAAAATCTGGGGCGGCAAAGGCGGCCACGGACTTGATGCGGTGTTAGGCCGCGTGGGTGTCTCCAGCAAAGGCGTGAAACGGCATGATGCCCGCGTGGATGTGCAACTGCTGGCCCAGGCCGTGCAGTACATGTGGGAACGCCTTACGACGAGCGTGACCAACTGTCCGGTGGATCTTTCAGTCGGGGTGATTCCTGCGCTGGATCGCGATTGAGGCAGCGCAGTAGCCGGATCAAACAGCACGCTCCAGCTTCTCATCAATGCGCGCCACTAGGGTGTCGAGCAGTTCGCCATTGCCAAAGCGTTCGATCACACCGGCCAGGAAGCCTTCGATGATGAGCTTGCGGCTTTCGCTGTCGCTGATGCCGCGGGCTTTGAGGTAGAAGAGTTCTT
The DNA here is from genome assembly GCA_027490195.1 of Verrucomicrobiaceae bacterium. Classification (GTDB taxonomy): domain Bacteria; phylum Verrucomicrobiota; class Verrucomicrobiia; order Verrucomicrobiales; family Verrucomicrobiaceae; genus Prosthecobacter. The sequence goes on from JAIXYN010000014.1 coordinate 201,217, forward strand.
CGTCGCTGATGGGGCCGCTGGTCGCACCATGGCTGCATTTCACTTGGTCGGCGCTGATTTCGAGGCCCGGCAGGCTTGTGGCCTCGGCTTCGTCGCTGTTGAGTAGGTTGCGGCAGGTCTGGTAGGCGTCGGTGTAATGCGCGCCTTCATCCACGGTGATCAGGCCGCTGAAGATGCTGCGCGATTTGCCATAGAGAGCGTTCTTGTACAGCAGGTCGCTGCTGGCGTGCGGGGCCTTGTGGTTCTGCAGCGTGCGCTGATCCACGATCTGTTCGCCAATGGGCAGGGACACGCTGAGCATGTCGCTGCGGGAGCCTTCGCCGACGAGATCGCTCACGCTCTCGCTGCGGCTGAAGCTGGCACCGAGTTGCACCTGGAAGCTCTTGATGGCGGCATCACGTCCGGCCACGATGCTGGAAAGATGCAGCGCCTGCGCATCATCCGCCAGTTCCTGGCAGGCGGCATAGGTGATTTTGCTGCCGCGCCCGCCGACGAGATCGGCAATGGCAATGCTCAGGCCGCCTTCGCCTTCGAGGCTGCGGTAATGATCCACCACACTGACCTCGGCATTGTCGCCGGTGACGATGAGCGTGTGCGGGAAGATGGCCGCATGATCGCCGACCACCCAATGGAAGATTTCGACGGGCTTCTCAAGAGCTACATTTTTCGGCACAATGATGACCACGCCTGCTTTCACATGCGCAAGGTGCAGCGCGGCAAACTTCGCGGAGCCCAGCGTCATCTCGCGCTGCATGAAGTGTTCCTTGAGCACCTCACTGTGATTCTGCAGCGCATCCGCAAAGGTCACGCAAACCACGCCAGTAGGCAGGTTCGTGGTGTCAGACTCGACGAGCACATCATTCACAAAGACAAAGCGGGCGGCACGTTCCTTGAGCCCTTCCGTGGCCGCGAGAGCAGCAGTGGTGTTTTCAGCCGTGGGTGCGTTTGCAGGCTTATGATCGGCTAGCTCAATTTTCTTCGAACTGGAGTAGCGCCAGTTCTCGTCCTTGATGCCGGGCATAGGCAGCGATTGGAACTCAGCCCAAGCCGCCTCGGAGCGGGCGAAGAACCAGCCGGGTGCGGATTTTTCATCGCGCACAGGCACGGTGATTTCAAGGCCGGAAGGAGCGGGAATTACGGGGGCGTCAGGCACGGGAGCGGTTTGGGTTTTGGGGGAAAGAGTGGCGGGCATGGGGCAAAATCTGGCTAGACTGGCTAGAATGAGGCGGTTAGTCTGGGTGATATGAAATCAGTGAAAGAATCGGAGTGGCAGCTCCAGACAGCGAAAAACCGTTTCAGCGAAGTGGTAAACCGCGCGATCACCGACGGAGCACAGACGATCACGCGGCATGGCAAGCCCGTGGTGGTAGTGATGTCGCAGGAGGAGTTCCGTCGACTGGCTCCAGCCAAGGAGGAGAAGGAATGGAGTATGCTGGAGCATTTACTCGCCTGTCCGGACAAGACGCTGTACAAGCGGGTCTTTCGCACCCCTGGGCCACCTCGCGATGTTGATTTCTCATGAAGTACCTGCTCGACACCATGGTCGTCAGCGAACCGACAAAGCGGAGGCAGGAGCCGAAGGTGATGCAGTGGCTGGTTGCTCACGATGCTGACTGCGTTATTTCCGTCCTTACACTGGGCGAGCTGGAGCGCGGCATTGTCGATATGGCTCCCAGCAAACGCAAAAGCCTCTTGATGACGTGGTTCAGCGGTTTTGCCGACCACATGGAGCAAGCCGGGCGCATCCTGCCGGTGGACCGGAAACTGATGAGCTTCTGGGGGCCGGTTTACAATCGTGAAGAACGGCTGACGAAGCGCAAGCCGCCGTTCATGGACACGATCCTCGCAGCGACCGCCGAGATGCACGGACTCACGATGGTCACGCGCAATGAAAAGGATTTTCCGGCCCGGTTGTCCTTGATCAATCCGTGGAAAATTTGACAGACGCATAGATAGCCTCGGAGTGGCGTTTAGCTCACTCTTCGGCTGCATGACGGAAGCCCGTTGAGCTACGCGAAAAGTCTGTTCGTCATTCCTCATTCTGGTTTCGTCATTTCGGCGTTAGCCGACGCTTCCTTCCATTTCGAGGTCGATGAGGCGCTTCAATTCCACGCTGTATTCCATCGGGAATTCCTTTGCGAGGTCATTGATGAAGCCGTTCACGGACAGGCTCATTGCTTCGGCTTCGGTAAGGCCGCGCTGCATGAGGTAGAAGATCTGGTCCGCACTCACCTGGCTGACGCTGGCCTCGTGCTGGGTGGAGTGCTGATTGCCACGGACGCTGATGGCGGGGTAGGTGTCGGTGTGGCTGTTGCTGTTGATCAGCAGTGCATCGCACTCGGTGTTGTTCTTGCAGCCCTTGAGGTGCTTGGGGATGTGAACGAGGCCGCGATAGGTGCTGCGGCCCTGGCCGATGGAGATGGATTTGGAGATGACGTTGCTCGTGGTGTCATCCGCAGCGTGGACCATCTTGGCACCGGTGTCCTGATGCTGGCCGCTGTTCGCCAGAGCGATGCTGATGACCTCACCACGGGCGCGCTTGCCTTTCATGATGACTCCTGGGTACTTCATGGTCAGGCGGCTGCCGATGTTGCAGTCGATCCATTTCACCACAGCGTCCTCGTGCGCGATGCCGCGCTTGGTGACGAGGTTGAAGACATTGCTGCTCCAGTTCTGCACCGTCACATACTGAATCTTCGCACCCTTCATGGCGACGAGTTCCACCACCGCACTGTGCAGCGTGGCAGTCTCAAACTTCGGCGCGGTGCAGCCTTCCATGTACATCACTTCAGCGCCTTCGTCGGCAATGATGAGCGTGCGCTCAAACTGACCGAACTGCTCGCTGTTGATGCGGAAGTAGGCCTGAAGCGGGTGCTTCACCTTCACGCCGGGGGGCACGTAGATGAATGAGCCGCCAGAGAATACCGCGCTATTAAGCGCGGAGAATTTGTTATCCCCGGTCGGGATGACCTTGCCGAACCACTTCTTGAAGATCTCAGGGTATTTGTGCAGACCTTCAGTGCTGTTCACGAAGATGACGCCCTGCTCTGCCACGGCGGCCTTGATGTTCGAGTAGGCCGCTTCGGAGTCGTACTGTGCTTCCACACCCGCGAGGAACTTGCGCTCCTGCTCAGGAATGCCGAGACGATCAAAGGTCTTCTTCACGTCATCCGGCACATCGTCCCAGGAGCGCTTCGGCTTCTGCCCATCGCTCAGGTAGTAGCGAAATTCGTCGAACTTGATGTTCTCCAGATCCTTCGTGGCCCAATGCGTCGGCATCGGCTTGTCCTGGAAGATTTTGAGCGCCTTGTGCCGGAACTCCCGAATCCAATCAGGATCATTTTTCACGTCGGCAATGAAATCGACGGTCTTATCCGTGATGCCGAAACCGGAGTCGTACTTGTTGCGCTCGGGGAAAGTGAAATCGCCGACGTTATCGACTTTGATGTCGGAGATGTCGTTGTCTGGGGCGGTGACCATAATGTTAAAGTTTGGCGGGTTTCAGTTCGCTTAAGCAGCAACAGAGAGAGACTCCTCAGTCACCCAGTCATACCCACGCTCTTCGAGCTCTAGCGAGAGCTCCTTGCCGCCGGTCTTCACGATGCGGCCGTCTTTGAGGACGTGGACGATGTCGGGCTGGATGTAGTTCAGCAGTCGCTGGTAATGGGTGATGACGAGAAAGCCGCGGTTCTCGCTGCGCATGGCGTTCACGCCACGGGACACAATTTTGAGGGCGTCGATGTCGAGGCCGGAGTCGGTTTCGTCGAGGATGGCGTACTTGGGCTCCAGCATCATGAGCTGGAGGATCTCGTTGCGCTTCTTCTCACCGCCTGAGAAGCCTTCGTTGACGCTGCGGCTGGTGAAGCTGCGGTCCATCTCAAGCTGGTCCATACGTGCGTAGAGCTGCTTGTAAAACCTCACGGCGTCGATGTCCTCCCCCTTTGGCAGGCGGGCCTTCAGTGCGGCGCGCAAGAAATTGGCGTTGCTGACGCCGGGGATTTCATGCGGGTACTGGAAGGCGAGGAAGAGACCGGCACGGCTGCGGGCATCCACGGCCATGTCGAGGATGTTTTCGCCGTCCAACAGCACTTCGCCGCTGGTAACTTCATAGTCTTCGTGTCCGCAGAGGACCTTGCTCAGGGTGCTCTTTCCAGAGCCGTTCGGGCCCATGATGGCGTGGACTTCACCGGGGTTGATCGTGAGGTTCAGGCCTTTGAGGATTTCGCGGCCGGGGATCTGGGCGTGGAGGGCTTTTATTTCGAGGGACATGTGGGGGAAATGGGGAGTGAGGAGTTCAGAAGGACGAATGGCCGCTTACTGGGCCGCGCATTTGGAGCAGGTGCCGTGGATGGCGAGGTCCGTGCGGGCGATCTTGGTGCCTGCCGGGAGGTTCCAGAACTTGGCGGGGTCGAAGTCGGTGGTGGGATGCGCATCGATCACCTTGCCGCAGGTCTCGCAGTGGAAATGGATGTGCTCGTGCAGGTTCGCACAGTAGCGGGACTGGCCGCGCTCCAGGTGGACCAGCTTGATGAGTCCGGCGGTGGTCAGGTGCTCCAGGCAATTGTAAACCGTGGCCAGGGACATGCCGGGGCTGCGGCTTTTGACCCGATCCAGGATGTCGTAGGCCGTGGGGTGGTCTGTGGAGGAGGCGAGGACTTCGAAGACCTCGCGCCGGTGCGGCGTCAAGCGGACGTCCGAACCCAGCACGGCAAGGCGGCAGTCCAGACCGGTAGGTTTGGCAGGAGTGCGTGAAGGGGAGGGGGGCATGACAAATTTAGAATTAGAATGATTCTAACTGCATTGGGAACGTCCCGTTGGCAAGCGAGGATGCCGGTTTTGCCGAAAATTCTTTGCTCCAAACCAAGCCAAAGCACCCTCCGCGTGCTACATCCTGCCCGCATGACCCGCACTCAAGCCGAAGACCTCCCCTGGACCCAGCAAAACTCCCCTCAAGGCAAGTATGGCATTGCCCGCCGTTCGCTCTCGATCGCCGCAGGCGGGCAAAAGGACATCGGTACCTGGGCTGGTGGCCATCCCTTCGAACTCGAGATCCACCGCATACCCGCAGGGAAGATCAATTTCCCTTTTCATGAGCACACCGCACAATGGGAGGCCTACTACATCCTCAGCGGCAGTGGCGCCGTGCGCACCCCCAAAGGAAAAGAAGCGATCAAGGCGGGAGACTACCTCGTCTTCCCTCCCGGAGAGGCTCATCAGCTGATCAACAACGGTACCGAAGATCTCACTTTTTTCGTCATTGCCGACCAGCCGCAGGCAGATGTGATTCACTACCCCGACTCCGGCAAATGGATGACCAAACCGCATCGGAAATCCTTCGAGATGCTGGAAGTGGAGTATTTCAAAGGCGAGGAATAGGCCAATTCATGCGCAGGCATTGCGATGTTAAGATCAGGAAATGCTGGCATGCTGAGACATGAAGCCGCTCTTTCTCTTCACCTTCGCTGTGGCCGCTGTGCTTGCTAGTTGTACCTCCATTTCCACAAACCCAGCGGAGGGGAAAGTCTTTGCCGGAGTTCGCACCGTACTCGAAACGAACTGCGTCCACTGTCATGGTGACAACCGGCTCTCCACCATGCCGCCGATCAACGACACTCACGCGCTGTCGAAACTCATCGGCTCCCGTTGGATTGTTCCCGGCAAACCGGAGGGCAGCCGCTTCTTTCAGGTTGTCACCTTTCCAGACGAAATCCCCGGAGCCATGCCGCCCAGTGGCCATGCCATCTCCGAGAAGGATGTCCAAACTCTCCGCGACTGGATCAAACACGGTGCCAAACTGCCTGCGCAGAATGTGAAACTCGCGCCTCAAGGACCACTGCCGCGCTCGATCTGAATCACGCGTGCGGTTTGTCGCGCCCGTGCGCCAACTCGCGCAGCAGATCGAGCTGGATCTGCTGCACCTCCATCAGCTTGGTGGCGTGCTGATGCAGCAGGTAGTCCATCTTTTCGTGCAGATGACGGATCTCAAGTTCGGCCTTCAGATTGATTTTGTAGTCACCCTCCGCGTGCTGGCGGTCGCGTGCCTCCTGCCGGTTCTGGCTCATCATGATCACAGGTGCCTGAAGTGATGCCAGGAATGACAGCAAGAGGTTCAGCAGAATGAATGGGTACGGATCAAACGGCTGCCGCAGGAGCACCCCGGCATTGATGGCAATCCAAAGCACGAGGAAAAAGCAAAACGAAAGGATGAAGGTCCAGCTCCCGCCGAAATCCGCGATCTTGTCCGCCAGCCGTTGGCCAAAGGTCAGATGCTGCACCTCCTCCGTCTCCGATAGCGGGCGCTCGCTCAGCACTTCGTGTTTGTGCAGGCTTTCCACCACTTCCTCATCTAGCCTCGTTAGGTCACCCACTTGAGTTTCCAGCAAATGGCGCATGTATTCCAGCCGTGCCGCGTTGACTGCATCAGCACTCACCCGTGAGTCATCGGCCAGCTCTGGATGTCGGTTGCGTAGGGTTTGGGCGATGTTGGGCCGCAAGGCCCGAAGAACCAAGAGTTTGGAAACCGGCTGCGATTTGCCAGTGACGGCGCAAACTCCTTGAGGGGCGTTTTTTGTGCGGTTGGACTCCATTTCGAACAATACATCTCTAGCGGATTCGTCATTCGGAATTCGTCATCTGCCATTTTCCGCCTACTCTCCTCGCCCGTTTTCGTCCCATGCCGCACATCAGTTATCCCGCAGACCTGCCCATCACGGCTCGCCGTGACGAGATCGTCGCTGCCATTCGCCAAAATCAGGTGGTGATCCTGGCGGGTGAAACCGGCTCAGGAAAAACCACGCAGTTGCCGAAGATGTGCCTCGAAGCCCTGCACGATGTGCGTGGGCAGATCGGCTGCACGCAGCCACGACGCGTGGCGGCGATGAGTGTCTCCAAACGCGTGGCAGAAGAACTGAATGTTCCCTGGGGCCGCGAAGTCGGCTGCAAAATGCGCTTCAGCGACGACACCAGCCGCGACACCCGCATCAAGTTCATGACGGACGGCATCCTGCTGGCCGAGATCCAGAGCGATCCCATGCTGCGGAACTATTCCGTGCTCATTCTCGATGAAGCGCACGAACGTTCCCTCAACATCGACTTCCTCCTCGGCTACCTCGTGGGCCTGCTCAAAAAGCGCCCCGACCTGAAACTGCTCGTCACCTCCGCCACCATCGACACCGAGGCCTTTTCCGCCGCGTTTGGTGGCGCCCCAATCATCGAAGTCTCCGGGCGCATGTTTCCCGTGGATATCCGTTATGCGCCGCTCTCGGGTGGTGAAGACGACTTCGGCTTCATCGACGGTGCCGCTGCCGCCGTCGAAAACGCCCTCATTGAAACTGACGACGGTGACGTCCTCGTGTTCATGCCCACCGAGCGTGACATTCGCGAAACGCGTGATCTTCTCGATGGCCGCCTGGGTTCCGGCTTTGAAGTGCTCGCACTTTTTGGTCGCATGGCCTCCGCCGAGCAGCAGCGCATCTTCCAGCCCGGCCGCAAACGCCGCGTCGTCATCGCTACCAACGTTGCCGAAACATCCATCACCATTCCGCGCATCCGTTACGTGGTGGATACCGGCCTCGCGCGCATCAGTCACTACAATCCACGCACGCGCACCAAGCGCCTGCCCGTCGAGGCTGTCTCGCAAAGCAGCGCCAACCAACGCGCAGGCCGTGCAGGCCGCGTGCAGGATGGCATCTGCATTCGCCTCTACTCGCAGGAGGATTTTGACAAGCGCGACCGCTTCACCATGCCGGAGATTCAGCGCGCAAACCTCGCTGAGGTCATCCTGCGCATGAAGGCCTACAAGCTCGGCGAGATCGAAGACTTCCCCTTCATCAATCCGCCCGTCAGTGCATCCATCCGCGCCGGTTACGATTTGCTGCACGAACTCGGCTCGCTCAACGAAACGCATGAGCTCACGCCACTTGGCCGCGAACTCGCCCGTCTGCCACTGGATCCCACGCTGGGCCGCATGCTGCTGCAGGCCCGCGTTGAAAAAGCCTTGCCCGAACTGCTCATCATCGCCGCCGGTTTGAGCATTCCCGACCCCCGCGAACGCCCCGAAGAAAAGCGCGAGCTCGCCAACGCCGCACACAAGGCCTTCGCTGCACCTGAGTCCGACTTCATCACGCTGCTCAAGATCTGGAACGCCACACCCGAAGCCTCCGGCGGCTCGCGCAATGGGCTGAGAAAATTCTGCAAATCGAACTTTCTCTCCTTCACCCGCATGCAGGAATGGCGCGATGTGTGGAAACAGCTCTGCGATTCCTTCAGCGACGATCTGCGCCAGCCGACGCCACCTGCAACCGACGACGCCATCCATCGCAGCATCCTCGCCGCGCAGCTTGGTCACGTCGCGATGAAGGAGGAGCGCAATCTCTACAAAGCTGCGGGCAATCGTGAAGTGTCCGTCTTTCCCGGCTCCAATCTTTACGAACGCCGCGAGAAAAACGGCAAGGGCAAACCCGGCCAGGACAAAGGCCGCCAGCCGCCATGGGTCGTCGCCGGTGAGATCGTGCAGACCTCGCAGCTCTTTGCACGCACGCTCGCCAAGGTTGATCCCAACTGGATCGCCGAACTCGGTGCGCATCTCTGCCAGTTCAAATACAGCGAGCCGCATTGGAATCTCAAAGCCGGGCGTGTGCTCGTCACGCAGCGCGTGCTCATTCACGGCCTGGAGGTCAAGCGCCAGCACATTGACTTCCTCAAGGTCGATGCCGTCGGTGCCACGCAGATGTTCATCCGCGCCGCGCTCATCGACAGCCAGGAGGTGCCCATCACGCTGCGCTTCTACGCGCACAACAACAAGCTGCGGCAGAAGATCGAAACGATGCTCACCCGCGTGCGCAGCAATCGCGTCTATGCCATCGAGGAGCGCCTGTTCAATTTCTATGACGCACGCATTAAAAACGTCTCATCGATTCATGATCTGAACCGCTTCGTCAAAGAGCACATCGACGAGCAGCCAAACTTCCTCTGCGCCACCGAGCAGGAACTCACCGCCGGTGAAGAGTTCGAGGCCGACCTGCAGATGTTCCCGGATCAGGTCGCTCTCGGAAATACCGCACTGCCTCTCACCTACAACTACCAGCCCGGTGAAGAAAACGATGGTGTCACCGTGCGCGTGCCCGCGCAGCTCGCCGGTCATCTCACCAGCGGTCAGATTCAGTGGATGGTCCCCGGCATTCGCGAAGAACTCGCAAACGTCATGCTGCGTGCGCTCCCGAAAGTGATTCGCCGCCAGTTGATGCCCATCGATCCCAAGGCCCGCGAAATCGCCGCCGACTTTGATCCTGGCCGCGAAGCCTTCCTCGACGCTCTCGCCGATTTCATCACGCGCCGCTATCGCATCCAAGTTCGCGCCGAAGACTGGCCACCGCAAAGCCTGCCCGCCCATTTGCAGCCGCGCGTGGAGGTGCTCGACCCGAAGAAGAACAACACCGTCATCGCCGCCAGCCGCGACCTCGACACCATCCGCACCAGCATGCAGAAGCAGGACCCGCGTTCCGATGCCTGGGACAAGCTGCTGCCGCGCGTCGAACGCTTCGCCTTGAAGTCCTGGTCCTTCGGCGACCTACCAGAAACTATTATTGTCGAAGAACTCAACGGCACACCCATTCTCGGTTACCTCGGCCTCGTCCTGCGCGAGGGCGAAATCGACGTCCGCCTCTTCCGCACCTCCGCCGAAGCCGCACGCCCCACACCCGCCGCCGTTCGTCAGCTCGCCGAGAACACCTTGAGCAAAGACCTCGCCTGGCTGCCCAAAGAACTCCGCACGATCACTGGCCCCAGCGCCAAACCCCAGCAGCCCGCCAGCTTCCAGGCCGCCCTCACGCAGCTCAATGCTCCCGCTACAGCACCCGCGTCCAATCTCTCCCAGCAGGCCCACGAGCACATCCTCGCCCACATGCTGCGCTTGCAGCCCACCTTCCCGCTCACCGAAAAACGCTTCTTCACGCTCTGCGAAACCGTTCGTCGCGATCTTCCCGCCGTCACTCATCGCGTTAAAACCCTCTTCACGCAGATCCACGACCTCCGCGCCAAGCTCCTCGCGCAGTCCAAACGCTACCCCGGCCTCGAACAAGATCTCGCCCGCCTCATTCCCGCCGATCTCCTTGCCACCACACCGCACGAGCAACTTCAGCATCTGCCCCGATATTTAAAAGCCATCCAGATCCGCAACGAGCGCTGCCTCGCCAATCCCGCCAAGGACATCGAGAAATACAACCTCATCGCCGACTTCGACGGCTGGCAGTCCCACGTTCCCAAATCCCAGCACGAAACCTTCCGCTGGATGATGGAAGAATACCGCGTCCAAGTCTTCGCCCAGGAGCTCGGCACCGCCCAGCCCGTGAGCGTGAAGCGCCTGCAGGCCATGTGGGTGTAGCGTTTACGCGCCGCGCTTTCTCACCTCTTTGCAGCGGCGGTCATAAGTCTTCACATCCCCCGCATCAGTAACAGTAAAGTTGCCACCCGACACACTACGAACCGTGACCCCAATGGCGCTCAGGCTGCCAAGTCGTTCACAGTCCTGATCATACGTCCGGATCCATCCGCCTTCCACCGTTACAAAGAAGTCGGATGTATATCCAGCCAGCTCCACCCGGTTGTTTGGCATGCGGCCAACACACCGGCTGTTTTCGTCATACACCCAGATCTGGGATTCTTTGTTCTCGATATTTGAAATGGCCATGGGATTCAGCCAACCAAGCACGGGCACACCGCTCAGAGAAGAACAAACTGGCTTTTCATGACGTTGGTATGCCGATGAAACTCGCTCTCTTGTATACCGCCCTGGTATCCACCTCCCTCCACGCCGCACCCGCCCTGATCCTCCACCACGGCAAAGTCATCACCGTGGACAAAAACTTCCGCATCGCCGAAGGCATAGCCATCGACGCAGATGGGCGCATCACAGCCGTGGGGACGAACGATGAAGTTCTCGCCACAAAAGGAGCGGACAGCCAGCTTATCGATCTCTCCGGAAGAACCGTCCTTCCCGGCCTCATGGACTCCCATGTCCACCCCGGCGCGGCAATGACAGAATTCGATCACGAAATTCCCACGATGGAAACCATCGCCGATGTGCTCGCCTACCTGGGTGATCGTGTCAAAGTCTCCAAGCCGGGAGATCTCATCAGCGTCCGTCAGATCTTCATCACACGCCTCGAAGAAAAACGCTACCCCACCCGCGCAGAACTCGACCGCATCGCGCCCAACAACCCCGTTGTCTTTTCCACCGGCCCGGATTCGATGCTGAACAGCCTCGCGCTCAAACTCGGCGGTTACAGCCGTGACTACAAAGTGCCCGCAGGCAGCGCCGGCAAAATGGAGGTAGATGCCAATGGAGAACCCACCGGCCTTCTCCGCAGTCTCAGTCACAACGTCAAAGCGCCCACATCGGCCAAATCCGCCACAGCAGAAGATTCCTATCGCCGTACTGTTGAATTATTCCGCGACTACAACTCCGTCGGTCTCACCACCGTGGCGGACCGCGATTCCAGCCTCAAGCAGTGTGAGCTTTATCAAAAAATGCTCAGCAAAGGTGACCTCACCGTGCGCATGCGCCCCTCTCCCGGCATTCCCAGCATGAGCCTCTGGCCCGCCTGCGCAAAAGCCATCGATGAGGTCATCCAGCACCCGCTGACCAAGGAAGACCCCATGCTGCAAATCATCGGCACCAAGGTCTATCTCGATGGCGGCATGCTCACCGGCAGCGCCTGGATGATTGATCCCTGGGGCATCAGCGAAGCCTACGGCATCAGCGATCCTCAGTATCGCGGCGTGCAAAAGATCACACCTGAACGCCTCAAACAGCTCGTCGAAAAAGTGACCGCCGCCGGACTTCAATTCACCGCGCACAGCGTCGGCGATGCCGCCGTGCAGTTGCTCATCGATACCTATGAAGCTGTGGATGGTCAAAACGCGGGAAGTGTCCGCACCGCACGCAGCAGCGTCACCCACTGCAACTTCATGCACCCCGACTCCATCGCCAAGGCCGCTAAACTCGGCGTGTGCATCGACCTCCAGCCCATCTGGCTCCAAATGGACGGCCGCACCCTCACCGGCCACTTCGGCGAGTCACGCATGTCCCGCTTCCAGCCCCTGCGCGCCTGCTTTGATCAAAAAGTCATCGTCGGCGGTGGCAGCGATCACATGCAAAAAATTGGCTCCTTCCGCAGCATCAATCCCTACAACCCATGGCTCGGCATGTGGACCTCCATCACCCGTAAAGCCCGCAAACTCGACAAGCCTGTGCACATCGAAAACGCACTCACTCGCGAAGAAGCCCTGCGCCTTTACACCAGCAATAACGCCTTCCTCCTCAAGTCTGAAAAAAACACCGGCAGCCTCGAACCCGGCAAGCTCGCCGACATCATCCTCGTAGACCGTGACCCACTGACCTGCCCCATCGACGACCTCGTCCAAACTCAGGTGCTCAAGACCTGGCTCGGCGGCAAAGTTGTCTTCGAGAAAAAGTGACCGGATCCCGAAGGGATCAAAGAAGGTAGCCAGGGGTAAACTCGCGAAGCGAGTGCCACCCCTGGACCCCATGCAAGGTTATGCCCTTCTCAAGGCCGCATGCCGAAGGTATGCTAGAAACGTTCTTCGTCCCAGCAATCACGCCACCACCTCAATCCGGCTGGTGCCACCCGCGCCGCGAACCACGCGCACCTGCGTGGTGAGCCGGTCTTTGAGCAGTTCCACATGAGAGATCAAGCCAATCGTCTTACCGCGTGACCGCAGATTCTCCAGCGCACTCAGCGAGATCTCAAGTGTCTCGGAATCGAGCGTGCCAAAGCCTTCATCAATGAACAGCGAATCAATCGGGTGATGCCTGCTCGCCAGTTCGCTCAAGCCCAGAGCCAATGCCAGACTCGCCAGGAAACTCTCGCCACCCGACAGGCTCTCCATCGGGCGGTCCACATTTGCTTGATAAAGATCCACAATGCGCAGATCCAGTTCATCGCCTTCGGCCGCCATGAGTCGGTAGCGTTCTGCCAGAGACTTTAAATGCTCATTCGCCAGACCGATAAGCTGGCGCAGCGTGAGCGATTGCGCGAAGCGCGAAAACTTCGCGCCATCAGCAGAGCCGATCAGTTCCTTCAGCCGCCCCCAGCGCAATGCCTCGGCTTCTGCCGCCTGCAATTCAGCACCGCCAGACTCACGCCGCGTCCGCGCCTCATCATCATTGCGGATCTGCTGCTCCAGCGATCCCAGTTCTGTGCGCTTCGTTGCAAAGGCATCGCTCAATCGCTTCGCGTTCTCATCCAGTTCGCTCAAGGCCTGCTCATCCAGCGCATTCAGTCCCGCAAATGGCTGCCGGCGTGCTTCGAGCTGCTCCAGCTTTGCCATCGCTGCTGCGCTCTGCGTTTGCAGTGCGTTCAGCCTTGCTTCCGCGTCGTGCCAGCCCTTCTCCGCCGTCGTTACACGGCCGTCATGCTGCTGACGATCTTCACTGAGCGTCTTTCCACCCAGCAATTCATTCAACTGCGCCTTCAACGCATCCGCCTTCGCCCGCAGAGTCACGCCTTCCGCTTTCAATTCCTCCAGTCGCTTGGTCTTTGCCGCCTGCTCTTGCTGCGCGAGCTTGATGTCGCTTTCGATTTTCTGCCGTTCTCCGCGCTTTTGAGTCGCCTCCTGCTGCTTTTTCGAGAACGCGGTCGCGCGTTTTTCCAGCCCATCAACCTCAAGCTCCGCGCTCGCTGGCGACGCAAAGTCGCCCAGTTGGTGTGCAACTGGGAAAGATTGAACCACACCGCGCTTTTGCTCCTCTTCAGCGCTCCACTGTTCCAACACTCCATCCGTCGGCGCCTCCATCTCACTCACGCGCTTCCGGATCTCCGCGATGCGCTTGTTCTCCGCCACCACCTCCGCCTCGTTTTTCGCCAGTTCACGCTCCAGCACCACCACCTCACGATTCGCTTTCTCACGCTGTTGTTCGAGACCCTTGAGCAGCTTTCGAGCAGCTTGAAGCTGCGATTCAAAATTCGTTTCCGCCTTCGCAAACGGATGTTCCACTGCTCCGCAAAGCGGGCATTCCTCGCCCGGTTTCAAATCCTGCCGATGCTCGTCAAATCCCGCCACCTGCTCGGCATGTCTCGTCAGCTCCCGCTGCGCTTCGAGGGCTTTCGCGAGCCGCTCCATCTCCGCACGGTCTCCCTTCGCCTTGGCAGCCTCTTCAGCACCTTGTTTGAGCAGTGCTGCCACAGCCGCCTCCGCTTTGGCCAGATTTTGATTGAGCGCCAGCGCCTCCGCATGGCGCTTCCGGCCATCGGCGAGTTTTTCAAATGCGCCACGCCACTCGCGCAGGGCTGCACGCAGTTGTGGCAACGTGCTGCCGAGTTCTGCATCTCCCGCGTTTTTCTTCAGCCACCCTTCGAGAGCCTGCGTTGCGTCAATGTGCGCGGCCAGCGCCTTTTCGACGGCTTCATGTTGTGCAGCAGCTCCTTTTTGTTCCTTCGCCCACGTTTGGTACATTGCTCGGCTTTCACCAAGCTGCTTTTCAAACTGATCGCTCTGCGCGGCCATGCCCGCCGCCTGCTCCCACACCGGCTCGCGTTTCGCGCGTTGCTGCTTCGCCTCTTCAGCAGCGGCCTTCGTCTTTGAAACTTCAGCACTCAGTCCTGCCTGCGATTGCTGCAGCGCATGATGCGCAGCGCTTAGCTTCGCGATCTCTGCCACGATGACTGCATGCTCGCGCTGGTCCCTCAGTTGCTGTGCTGCTGCCTGGCTCTCGGTCTGGAGTCGTGCGGCGTTCGTTTGGGCGTTGGTGAGGTTTCCTTCCAGTTGCGCGCGGCCTGCATCGTCCAGCACCGTCACCGCACCGAGACGCTCCTTCAGTGTGCGTGCGGTCTCATCCTTCGCCTTGTGGGTCTCAAAGGCCAGCACCGACAGGTCGCTGTAAATCTCGGTGCCCGTGATTTTCTCCAGCAGTTCCGCACGCTCGTTCGGCTTGGCTTTCAGAAACGCTGCAAACTGCCCCTGCGCCAGCAGCACTGAGCGCAAAAAGCGATTTACATCCAGGCCGGTCTTTTCCTCAATGATTCGATCCATCTCAGCCGCCTTCTCAGCAAGGATCTCTCCGGTGAGCGCATTGGCCAGCCGGCGCTCCACTGGCTGCAGTTTCCCATCCGCCTTGCCACGCGCACGCCGCAGCCTCCAGATGGCCCGCAGCGTTTCACCGCCCGTTTCAAAATCCACCTCGGCCAGACATTCCGCCGTATGCCGGCTCATCATCTCATCCGCCCGGTCATTGCCATAACGTGCCGCGCGGCCATACAGCGCCAGCGTCATCGCATCCAGCAAAGTCGATTTCCCCGCGCCCGTCGGACCCGTGATCAAAAACACCCCCGCTGCGCTCAGCGGCACTGCATCAAACCGCACCTCATGCGTACCGCTGAGCGAGTTGAGATTCTGAAGTCGAACGGCTAGGAGGCGCATGAGTGCAAAATATTATAGCTGGAGAATGGAGCTCAGCTTTATCTCGATAGCAGTTTTTCAAAAAGCCTGCTCCAAATGCTCTTGGGAGGTGCAGGATAAGTTTCAGCGGGTATTCCAATCAGTGATGGGCCGCTGAGCACCGCCCCATTGAGATTTGCTCCTGCATTCAAAGCATTGCTGACAGTGTTAGTCATGGAACCCCTCGAAGCAATATTCAGGAATAACTCCTGGGGGCCTGCATGATGAATGCGCTGGGCTATTTTTATTGCTTCAACAAAAATGGGTTCTTCGACAAGCTTGAACTCGAACCACTTCCCCTTGGAATTCTTGGCTGAGAAGGTGGTTGGAAGTATGATTTCGGAGGAAATATGCCCAACAAGTACCATTCCGAATGCTTCCGCGATCCAGTCTATCAATCGGCGGGCCAGCATTTTATCCTGGGCAAGCGACAACACTTCAGATTCAATCTCATCGTTGGTGATGCCCGTTCTTCCGAGAATAGAAACGGCCTGCTCGACTAGTTCGACTGGGATGGTATTCATGACTTTGTGGCTTGTTTAAGCCGATGTGATTGCCTCTCTCAGCGCCAGCAGTTCATCAAACACCGCACTCAGCTCCTCACCCTCAATCTGCTTTTCCTTCAGCAGTTCACGGAAAACCTCACGGGGCTGGAGTTCGCTGAGTGCAGGTCCTGTATGCTCCCAGGTGGTGGCCACACTCTTGGGCAGGTCAGCGAGCACTTTCAAGACTTCAAAGCGACCACCCGCAGCTTCGCGGATTAGGCGGTCAAGATCGGGCTCCGGGGCATCGAGTTTCACCGTGACCTCTGCCCAGCTTGCAGCGGCAACCTTTTCCAAATCAGCAGCCAGTGTGGCACGACTGACACTGACACGAGTCAGCATCCGAGTGACAGGGATCGAAAGCGTCTCAATTTTCATCCCCTCGGTATCGAGCACAACGACCGATTTTCTGTCCGCAGCTTCAGAGAAACTGAGCGCCACGGGTGAGCCGCTGTATCGCACATGTTCAAGCCCCGCGACTCTCTGCGGTTTATGCAAGTGCCCCAGTGCGGTATAGCCAAAACCCTCAAACACATCCGCGCCCACCGCGCCCAGATTGCCGATATGGATATCGCGCTCGCTGTCACTGGTACTCGCGCCGAGCACCGTGAGATGTCCCATCGCGATGATGGGGCGCTTCCCTGCCAGTGCGCGACACGCGGTAAGTTGTTCGGCGTAGTGAGCGCGAATGGCGGCGCGAACCTGGCTTTGTACATCCGTCATGGCCTCACCAGCGCTGGCCTGCCTTAGATCGCGTTCACGCAGGAAAGGCACGGCAGCGACGACGGCTTCGCCGAGATCGACGATGTTTTCACCCGCGTGGCCGAACACATGGACCTCGAAGCGCTTGAGAAGCTCCCGCGGAGCGTTGAGGTGGGAGGCGGAGTCGTGATTGCCTCCGGTGATGACGGCTTTTACCGTGCGCAGATCGGCAAGGCGCTTGAGGAAGTCAAAATACAGGCCGACCGCATCCTGTGGCGGATTCGCTGCATCAAAGACATCGCCACTGAGCAGCAGCGTGCCGATTTTCTCGGTGCGCAGTGTGTCGATCAGCCAGTCAAGAAAGGCGGCATGCTCCGTCAGGCGGTCGCGCTCGACGAGTCGGGCGCCGAGATGCCAGTCAGCGGTGTGGAGGATGCGCATGCGGTTGGATAGAAAGGGCCGTTGCTCCTGCAAGCCCCGTCATCAACAAGAGGCCATCTGCGGGTTCAGCGCACGGAGACGCTCCCAGCAGGTCTCAGTTCCTATTGAGAAGATTCCTCACTTCCTCCTCGGAGTAGGCGCTCTTTTTACCGCCACCTTTGTCATTGTAGTTTTCGATGATCTTCGGTGCCTTGCCGAGGCTTTTGGATCGCGTCAGAGCGGACCCGGTTTGGAATTGATTGTCTGCGCCGCTAAACAGGCTGTCACTTTCGCGGGCCTTCTGGCTGCCAAAGCGGGACTCATCCGTTTTGAAGCCATTCTTTTTGCTGAGGGCCTGTTTGTCACCCAACGCGTAGGTCATTTCGAAACTTTTTGCCTTGGATCTGCCAAACAGGCTCTCACTTGTTTTGAACTCCTTCTGCCCGGCATAGGAATTGCCGCCGTTGAAGCTTTTGGAGTGATGCATCTGCTTTTGAAAAAACGATCCTGAGCTGCCTTTGGACAGCTTTGGATCATTCATGTACTTCTCATACTGGCTGCGCTTGTTCATATCCACTCCCGAAGTGGTGCGCTTCACCAGCGATTGCTCTGCTGGGTCCTCCTTTTTCTTCTTGGTGCTGGAACACTGGCACAGGACGACGCCTGCGCTGAGGCAGATCAGAAGTCGCATGGTTGGATTCATGGCTTAGGCGTGGTTTTGTCGGTGGTCTGCCGGGTGAGGAACAGGATTTCCTGCTTCATACCTCCAGGCAGGCGGAACTTTGGCAGCTCCGCTTCGATGTCCGTCAGTCTGCCCCAGCTTTGGTAGAGTTCAAAGATGAGTTTTGCCGACTCGGTCGGCATGGTCCAGTGCATGCGCATGAGAAAAATCTCAGCCGCTTCAAAATCCTGCTGACGGATGAGGAATCGTGTGTGCGCGGCATAGAGTTCTGGCTGCAGTGCAGAGGTGTTTTTCAGGCGCTGCAGCGCTGCCGCCAGCAGTTCATGCGCTAGCCCTGCATGGCCGGTGTCTTCAAATGCCTGTGCCCACTGGATCGTCTGCGCTCCGCCGGGGAAGGTCAGCCGGAGTGTTTCACTGAAAAGCTCCTGCACTGATGCTTCATCATGCAGGGCATGCGCCACGCGCACAGCCAGCGGCAGCTTGCGCCCCTGCTCACGGAAAGTCGGGATGCCGGCCACAATTTCGCAGGCATCCCAAGCCCATGCCGCACGGCCTGCCTGGAGCATTTCTTCAGCGGCGAGTTCGATGCAGATCCGGTCCTTTTCCTCCACCTTCTGCCAGGCGCTGATGAAATCCTCATGCGCTTCCTGTGGCAGTCCGGCGGTGAAGGCACTCAGCGCCAGCGCCGCGAGCGGCCGGTCCGTGCCCGCCCGTGCTTCAGTGCGCAGGATTGCCGCCCAGCCTGCCGCCTGTTTGCCTGCGGCCAGTCCTTTGAGCCAGGCGTGCATGTCTTTGAGCGTGTCTTGGTCCCTGGTCGTGGTGCGAAACAACGCGGCGATCTGAGCCCGCCCGCGCTCCGGTGCCCACTCTGCCGCAATCGCCAGCACCTTGAGCTGTTCCAGTCGCAGCGTGAAGCGTTCATGGTCGCCCTTGATGCTGCGGTCGGCTTGCGTGAGCAGGTTCAGCGCCTCGGTTGCCCGGCCATGCGTGCGCAGCCCCTTGGCCAGCGCCAACACGCAGGGCAGGGATTTGCGTTCGACACACAGCGCCATGAGATCGCGCACATCATCCCACGCGCCAGCCGCTGTGGCGATCTGGCAGCGCAGTTTCAGCAGGTCTTGCGCGATGGGGTCCAGCGGCTCGGCCAGCGGCACCTCACGCAGCAGCTTGAGTGCGGCTTGTGGTTGCGCAAGGCGCTGCAGGATCTGACCGCGATGCAAGCTTGCCTCGATGTCGAGGTCCGTGCCGGCCTGATCATTCGCCACATAGCAGGCGTGCAGACGATCCCAGGCAGAGAGCGCTGCCTGGTCGTTCTTCATGCGTTCCTGCAGCAGGCCGAGTTCTCGGAGGTAGGAAACCTCATGCGGGCGGCGGCGTTCGAGCACCTGTGAAAACTGCTCGCGGAAGCCCTGACGGCGCAGCTCATCCACATTGAAATCTCGCGCTAGAAACAGGGCATGCTTCTCGCGCAGGGTGTCATCACCGGGTTGCGGCGGCTTCAGCGGTGGTTCGGCCAGCAGCAGCTTGAGTGAGAAGCTCAGCCCCGGCTCAATCTCCATCGACGTTTCACACACGCGCAGCAGCCACAGCGCATAGTCCGGATTCGATGGCGCACGGTCTGGCAGCATGCTGTAAACGTCGATGGCCTCGCGCACAAAGCCTGCGCTCTCCAAACGGCTGCCGAGATTGCCAAGTGTGTCCACCGAGTGCTCCGTGCGAAGATCCACTGCGGCCAGGTGCTCGCGGATCAGGCGTCTACGTGTTGGGTAGTCCACCTCGCGCAGCTTGCCGAGCAGGTCATTGATGCGCCATTCGCCAAATTCCGAATCTGAGCGCGGTCCCAACATCGTGGTGCCATAGTGTTGGGAGAGGGCGGCGTTCGCGCCTTGCACCACGCCATCGAGTCCCTGCTGCACCAGCAGCGCCTGGATCTCCCGCGTCTCCTCCCACAGGCTGCGCAGATGCGGCGGTTCTTCATAGCGTGACGAGCCTTGCGGGGGCTGGCTGCCTTTGGAATCCGTCATATCGCGCTGGGAGATGAACGGCCCGGACAGAAACCGACCGAGTGTCTCGGCCCCGGTTTGATCCGCACCCGAAAAGCCCGCAACCGCCGCCTTGCGAATGGCCGTCAGCGCCGAAGGCCGGGTGCGTTGCAGTCTGCGCCAGGCATCTTGCAGCGCCTCCTCGCGCTGCTGCTCAGAGTTCGTCATGCGGCTCAGTGAACTGAGGCTCAGCAAAAACGGATCGTAAGTCGTCCGGTAGTTTTCCGCAGCCACCGGGCCGCGCACCGCGACATCGAGATACTGCCTCGCCAATTCCCAACGCTCCGCGCTTTCGGCAATGCGTGCGAGGAATAGAGAGTAGTCCATTTCCATCTCCGGTGAATTGAGCGGCAGGCAGGCACCAAGCGCCAGCGCCTCGTCATAGCGCTGCTTGTCCTGCAATTTTCGGGTCAGTTCCACGATGGCCGAGTTGCGCAGCACGCGGCAGCTGCCCAGTTGGGTGAGGCTGCCGCGACGGAAGCGGAAACTGTTCACATCCACCAGCATCGAGACGCAGGCTTGCAGCAGGCTGGCTCGTGCCTTCAGCACTTCAGGCGACCAGCCTTTCTCGCTTGCCCAGCGCACGGCATCATCCATCCCATGGCTGTGAAGCGTCAGCCAGATCATCGAAAACTGCGCCTCCAGCTTGCTCGTGTCCGGTAGCACCTTCTTCAACACCACGCGAAACTCCCCGCCTGCACCGGCATAAAATAGAGCCCAAAGTTTCTCCACATCATTCCCCTGGGCACCAGTGCTCCATTGTTTGATCCACTGGCTCAGTGCCTCCCCACCTTGGGCGTTGCGCAGTTTCGCCAGTTCTTCTATCGCCCGCAGCCTCACCAGCGCCGCGTCTTCCGGCAATTCAGCAAACTCCGCCCTAGGCTGGCCGAGGAAGGCTCGCAGTGTGTCCAGATCCTTGCGCTCCAGGCCCGGGGCGAGATCCAGCAGCGAGACGATGTCTCCCGTCGTCACGCCTCCACCGGTGCGCCGTGTATCAGTCAGCGGCAGCGGCGCACGCACACCGGTGGTTGGATAAGTGCGTGCTTTCACCGGAGCGGCCAGCACCTCCAGCAGCTGCTTTTCCGCCTCGGCTTCATCGGCAAAACGCAGGCACTTCAGCGCCAGTTGCAGCCGCGCACGGCCATCCCACGGGCGCACTTGGGTCATCTGCTCATACACTCTTCGTTCCGCTTCGTCCTGTCCCGAGCTTTGATAATACTTGGCCAGTTCCTCCAGCGCTTTCGCATCCTGGGCGAACCTGCTCTCCAGACGCCGCCGCACGCGGTCCGCCTCGGTGATTTGAAATGTCTGTTCCAGCAGTTCCACCAGTCGCCGCGACTCGGTCGCGATCTCTTTTGGCGGAGCCATTGCGGCGATCTGCTTCTGGAAATAAATGGCCGACTTCAAGTCCGCCACCTTCAGTGCTGCATCGCGCAACTGATCCAGCGAAAACGGCGTGTCCGGCGCGGTGTAATACGCCTGCTTCATGCTTGCGAAAGCCTTCACATGGTCGCCGCCGCGCTCGTATACCTGCGCCAGGGCCTCATGGTAAAACCCGTCAAACGGATGCCGCTGCACCCGCTCCTGCAGCGCGAGCTCGAGCATCTTCAGGCGGTCGCGCGCCACGCTAGGCGCCAGTTCGCCGCCGCTTGCATCAGAAAACGTCAGCCGGTCGATGCAGCGTCGCAGCACTTCACGGCGGCGCTTCACATCCGTCTCACGTTCCAAAATCTGCGCCTGCACCTCCACGTGATCCGTGATGCGATGCTGCCGCAGCAGAATGTCCGCATAATTTTCCAAAAGCGGTATCGCTGCTGGACCATCGACGCGCTTCACCGCCTGCTTCCATAGCGTGAGTGCATCATCCGTCCGACGTTGCAGGAAATAAATCTGGGACAACGCCGAGAGCAGCTGCCCTGAGTCCGGAAATTCGCGATACATGCGTTCCAGCAGTTTCGCCGCAGCCACGCCCGGTGGCGGCAGGGGATTGTCGCTCTTCCATCCGGGGCTGCTCGTCTCCGAGTCCACCCGCCGCTCAGACTCCATCAGCAGTTCCGCCAGCCGCAGCGTGTACCGCACGCGTCCCGGGGCATCCAACTCAGAGAGCCGCCGCAGCTGGCGCTCCATCAGTGCATTGTTTTCATCTTCCTGCGCCAGATCCAGTTTCAACTGCTCCACCACCAGTGAAGCGGGCTGTTTTTTCTCCGCTACCGCATCAAATTCCAAAGCATTCAACAATTGATACGCATCCTCGAACTGGCTCGTGCGCACTGCCCACCAACAACCGCGAAACCTCGTGGCTTGAGCATCTTTGGATTTGGGATCAACCTTCCTGGCGCTGGAGATGACTGTTTGTGCGAACTCCAGCACCCGCTCCGGCAGCTTTTCACGTTTGGCGCCTTCGGTGTCATCGCTTGCGAAGCCCGTGCCAGTAAATGCATCGGGCAGCTTGAACTCACCGTTAGTCACCGGCTTGACCGCTGCCTTAGTTTCGCCCATTAGGATCGAGAGCATGCGTTCATCCACATCCACGCGCTCCTCGTCTGTCGTGCTGGCATGCCATGCCTTTTCAATCCATTCCGCAGCCTCGTCATTCTCGCCCTGTTCGGCGAGCAGTTCCGCCAGATGCAGCCAATTGCCACGGCTTGCATCAGGTTTCGAGACTGCTTCACGTGCCAGGATGATGGCACTGTCGAGGTTGTTGCTTGCGGCCAGAAAGGTCGAGGCATCACTCAGTCGTTTCTGTCGTTCTTCCGGAGTGGTCGCGCTGTCGGTAAATCCGTGCAGCAGCTTGTCCTCCGCCGCCACATCACGGCGGGCACGGAAAAACCCCGCCAGATCGAAGACAGCTTCTGCTTTTTGTGGATCACGTTCCACGCGTGAGCGGAGGATTTTTTCAATGACGGCATCTAGGGCACGAGTTTGTGCAAATCCTAGAACCTGCTTTTCCACTTCGGTCGAGTTCTGTGCTTCCAGCAGCTTTAGTAGGCGCTCTTTTGCACTGTTTGCATCTCCATTGCGCAAATCTGCCTCGCAACGCAGCAGCACGATGGCAGGCAGGTCAGTGCCGTCGTTTTTAATGCGCTCATCCAGTAGCTTTGCGGCCTCTGAAGCGCCTTCGTGATCCAGCAGGGTTCGTACGAGCTGCCAGCGGTAATCTTCCACTTGGGGCACGGCTTGGACCAGGGCGCGCAGCCAGTGCACCTGCTCATCGGGTTCGACGGTCAGCTCGAAGAAACGTGAGGCATCCAGCAGTGTTTGTTCTGAAGGAGGGGAGGCCTTGGCGGCTTCCACCAAGGTCTTGCGGAGATCCTCCAAGGTTCCAAAGCGTTCATAAAGCCGCACTCGCCTGCGGAAAAAGTCAAAATAACGACCATCCCGGTAATGCAGCAGGGCCAGGCCGTCGGTGAGTGCTTTGTCGGCTTTGGCGAACTGATCGGCGTGTTCGTAGATGCGCGCTAGGTCATAGAGGGCATCGAGTTTGCGCTGGGGGTCTTTTTGATCTGCCAGCTTGGAGAAGAAATTCGCTGCACGTTCTGGAAATCCGGCCTGCAGAAGCAACTGGGCCACCTGCCGGGCGAGATCGATGTCCTGCGGCTTTTGCAACGCGGCGCGCTCATATGCATCGGCTGCCTCTGCATTTCTTCCACTTGCCATGGCTAGCCCGCCCAGTTCGATCCACATCTGGGGGGCTTGGGGATCATCGGCTGGGGTGAGTTCGGCGGCTTTTTTGAGCAGGGTGTATGCCGTGGCGGGGTCGGAGAGTTCGCGGGCGACTTCGGCGCGTGATTTGAGAAGGATGAGGTTGTTGGGTGCAGCTTTGAGCAGGTCGTCGTAAAGTTGTGCAGCGCGTTTCAGGTCGCCGCTGCGGCGGATGAGGTGGGCTTCGACGATTTTGACGGCTTCAAACTTGGACTTCTCGGCCTGCTGGGAGACGTTTTCGACGAGGAGCTTGGTTGCGTCGTGTTTCTCATATAGGGCCCATAACAGGTCCAAAATGCGTCCATATTCTGGTTGTTGCACCAGAAGTGACAGATATTCGTTGGCTAGCTTTGTTTCGCGTTCGGCCCAGGGTTTTGAGGTGGTTTGTGCGTTGATTTTCAACGCCAAAGCGAGGGCCAGGGCCCCTGCAAGGTGCCTGAATTTCCGGAACTGAGGCGGCATCAACTTCACGGGGTGATCATAGATGGCTTTGCGGGCTGCGCCAAGCTGCAAGACGTTGCATGGAGTTACTTCAGGAGCTTGGCGAGGTCGGGGGCCACTTGGTGGAGTTCTTCGGCGATGATGGCGGCGATGACTTGGGCTCCGTGGTCGTTGAGGTGGGTGCGATCGGTGGTTTTGTCGTCTTTGGTTTTGCGGACAATTGGGGGATTGAATGTGTCGGATTCGGCAATTCCGAGCTTGTTGTGCAGGTTTACGCTGCGCGTGAAGAGGTCAACGAGGGGGACCTGCTGTTCGGTGGCGACTTTGGTGGCGGCGTCGGCCCAGGGTTTGAGTTCGCCGCGGATTTTTTCCTTGTCGAAAACGCGGCGGGCGAGGGAGGTGACGAGGATGGGTTTGGCGCCGATGGCGCGGGCTTCTTCGATGAAGCGGGTGAGGTTCTGCGGGAAGGTGGTGGCGGGGTCGGTTTCGCGTTTGGGGCCTTTGCCGGGCATGTCGTTGTGGCCGAACTGGATGAGGATGTAGGCGGGTTTGGAGTCGAGGACTTTTTTCCAGTTGCCGGTGTCGCGGAAGCTTTTGGAGCTTTGGCCGCCGGCGGCGAAGTTGAGGCACTCGGCGTTGGGGCCGAGGAGTTTGGCGAAGGCGGCTCCCCAGCCGGCTTTGTCGGTGACGGTGGAGTCTCCGGCGAGGGCGATGCGGGTGCGGGGTTCTTCAGCGTGGCTGATGCTGAGGCTGAGGGCGAACAGGAGGAGGAGGCTGCGGCGGAGCATGGGCGGAGTTTAACGTCCGATTTTTTGCCATCTCGCACGGTGAATGGTGCGGCCCATGTGGAGCCAGTCGGTTTCGAAGTCGGTGGTGGGATAGAAGAAGGCGTCGGCGGGCCAGTCGAGGCGGGTGAACTGGTGCTCGCGGGTGGCGAAGCTGGCGAGGGCGTCTTCGAAGTAGGGCTGGTCGTCGGTCTTGAGGAGGAATTCGCCGCCTTCGGTGAGGATGCGGTGGAGGCCGTCGAGGAATTCGCTTTGATTGACGAGGCGGCGGGCGATGTGGCCTTTCTTGGGCCAGGGATCGGGGCAGAGGAGGTGGAGGCGGGTGACGCCGGAGGTGGGGAGGAGCCAGCCGACGGTGTAGGCGCTTTCGAGGCGCATGATGCGGGCGTTGGGAAGCTGCTGGGTGTCGATCTTGCGCGAGGTTTTGATGACGCGGCCGAGCATGCGCTCGACGCCGAGGAAGTCGCGCTCGGGGTGGTGGGCGGCCATGCCGGTGAGGAAGGTGCCGTCGCCGCAGCCGAGATCGACTTCGAGGGGTCGGGCGGGGTCGGGGAAGATTTCCGTGTGCGTGAGTTCGCGGAAGTGATCGGGGGGCGTGAAGAGGGCGGGCACGGTGGATGGTGTGCCGATGAATGGCGGGTGTGCCAAGTGAAGATTTTTGGGAGAGGAGAGTTTGCGATGGTTGGCGGTTGTTTGCTGTGGTTTGCTATTGTTCCCAAACGAGCCGGTGACGCAGTGAGTGAATGGGCGGAACGGATGGAGGCGGGTGCTGCGTGCGTGAAGTGAGCTTCCAGATTCCGGCTAAAGCCGGGACTGCATTACGTGCGCTGGCTTGCTTCAAATCTGGGGTGGTGGCGGGGGCGCTGTTTTTGGCAAAGGAATGGTGAGCAATGGAATGTCCAGAATTTGAGGGATGGGCGGCGATGCGTGTGGGTGGCAGGGATGGAGGCGGGAGTTGCGTGCGTGAAGTGAGCTCCCAGATTCCGGCTAAAGCCGGTACTACATTACGTGCGCTGGCTTGATTCAAATCTGGGGTGGTGGCGGGGGCGCTGTTTTTGGCAAAGGAATGGTGAGCCATGGAATGTCCGGAAATTGAGGGATGGGCGTCGATGTGTGAGGGTGGCAGGGATGGAGGCGGGAGCTGCGTGGGTGAAGTGAGCTCCCAGATTCCGGCTAAAGCCGGGACTACACTACGTGCGCTGGCTTGCTTCAAATCTGGGGTGGTGGCGGGGGCGCTGTTTTTTTGGCAAAGGAATGGTGAGCAAAGGAATGTCCAGAAATGGAGGGATGGGCGGCGATGCGTGAGGGTGGCAGGGATGGAGGCGGGGGTTGCGTGCGTGAAGTGAGCTTCCAGATTCCGGCTAAAGCCGGGACTGCATTACGTGCGCTGGCTTGATTCAAATCTGGGGTGGAGGCGGGGGCGCTGTTTTTTGGCAAAGGAATGGTGAGCAAAGGAATGTCCGGAAATTGAGGGGTGGTCGGCGATGCGTGAGGGTAGTCATTCAGGAGATTTGGAGGACGCTGAGGGGTGTATGATTAAAGGTCGGCCGATGTTTGGCGGGGCTTGAGGGGGCGGGTGGGCTGGCTATGTTCGGGGGAAAGTTTTTTCCGATCCCTTTTATGCCGATTTACGAGTTCTACTGCCCTGACAACAACAAGCTGTATTCATTCCTGGCGCGGTCGCTGGCGTATCGGGACAAGCTGCCGGTGTGCCCGGATGGGGAGGGTTTGAGAATGGAGAAGCGGGTGTCGGCGTTTGCGGTGATCGGGAAGGCGAAGGAGGAAACGGGGGATGATCCGTTTGCGGGGGTGGATGATGCGAAGATGGAGAGCTTCATGGCGGACATGGAGCGGGAGATGGGGAGCGTGAACGAGGAGAATCCTGATCCGCGCCAATTGGGTCACTTCATGCGCAAGATGACGGAGATGATGGGGGACAAGACGCCGCCGGAACTGCGGGAGATGGTGCGTCGGCTTGAGGCGGGGGAAGACCCGGAGAAGCTGGAGGAGCAGTTTGGCGGGATGGATGAAGGGGACGCGGGTGATGCGCTGTTTTCACAGATGCTGACGCGTGCGAAGGCGGCTCGGAAACAGCCGATGAGGGACCCGAAGCTGTATGAGATGCGGGATTTTGTGAAGGTGTAGATGCTGGGTGCTGGATGCTGGATGCTGGATGCTGGATGCTGGATGCTGGATGCTGGATGCTGGATGCTGGATGCTGGATGCTGGATGCTGGATGCTGGATGCTGGCTCGTGGCGTGGGTGAGAAGTCCGGATTTTAACCGCTGATGGGACGCTGAGATGAGGCTGATTCAGAATTGGAATCTGGGCGGTGATGGCCTTGGGCGGTGAAGGATGGGTTGGGGTGTTGCGGATGGGCTGAGAAGGACAGAGGAATGGATTGGCAGGGGAATGACTGTGGCTGAGGGCTGGTAAAAGATTTTGGGGTGAAAGATTTTTCTGAACTTTTGAGGTTCTGAATTTTTTGCTGTCCACTTTTTACCCTTGAATGTGGGGTGGGGTGTTGCGGATGGGCTGAGAAGGACAGAGGAATGCTTTGGCAGAGGAATGACTGAGGCTGAGGGCTGGTAAAAGATTTTGGGGTGAAAGATTTTTCTGAACTTTTGAGGTTCTGAATTTTATACCGTCCATTTTTTGCCCATGAATGTGGGGTGGGGCGTTGCGGATGCGCTGATAATGGCAAGGGAATGAAGGAGCAAGGGAATGACTGAGGTTGGAGATTGCCAGGGTGATTTTTGTCAAGAATTTGCACACTGACCCCATTTTGGCCTCTTATTCAGAATTTGAATATCGGCGGTGATGGCGGTGAGTGGTCGTTTTGTCGGGGTGTCGCAGCCCTCATCCTCACGCTCCCAATGCTGCAAGCACGGCTCTAAAATTGTTCAATCCTGCCTCGATGTTTTCCACGATTTCTTCGCCGAGGTCTTTGGGGTCGGGGAGGTTGTCGAGGTCGGCGAGGCTTTGGTCTTTGAGCCAGAAGGTGTCGAGGCTGGTTTTGTCGCGGGCGAGGATTTCGGCGTGGGTGAATTTGCGCCAGCGGCCTTCGGGGTTTTTCTCGGGGTGCCAGGTTTCTTTGCGCTTGTGGCGGTCTGCAGGGTGGTAGCAGGTGACGAAGTCGGCCAGGTCCTCGGCGCACATTGGCTTGCGCTTCAGGGTGTGGTGGATGTTGGTGCGGTAGTCGTAGTACCAGACTTCCTTGGTCCACGCTGTTTTAGCGGCGGGCTTGTTGTCAAAGAAGAGCACGTTCGCCTTTACCCCGTTGGCGTAGAAGATGCCTGTGGGCAGTCGCAGGATGGTGTGCAGGTCGGTGTTCTCCAGCAGCTTCTTGCGCACGGTCTCGCCGACGCCGCCTTCAAAGAGTACGTTGTCCGGCAGCACCACGGCGGCTTGGCCGGTGGTCTTCAGCATGGTGCGAATGTGTTGGAGGAAATTGAGCTGCTTGTTGCTGCTGGTGGCCCAGAAGTCCTGCCGGTTATAGACGAGGTCGTCCTTCTCCTCTTCGCCCTCGTCATTGGTGAAGGTCATGCTGCTCTTCTTACCAAAGGGCGGATTCGCCAGCACGTAGTCGTAACGCTTGCCGTTGTCGGCGATCAGCGCGTCTGTGGAAGACACGCAGCTCTCGCCGTCGATCTCGCCGATGTTGTGCAGCAGCAGGTTCATCAGGCAGAGACGCCGCGTATTGGCCACGATCTCATGGCCGTAAAAGGTCTCCTTCTTGAGGAAGGTTTTCTGCGCCTTGTTCAGAGTCGGATTCTTCGTCAGGTAATCATAGGCCGCCAGGAAGAAGCCGCCGGTGCCGCAGGCCGGATCGGCGATGGTCTTTTCCGGTAGCGGGCGCAGGCATTCCACCATCACCTGAATCAGCGCGCGCGGGGTGAAGTATTGGCCCGCGCCGCTCTTCGTATCTTCCGCGTTTTTTTCAAGCAGGCCTTCGTAGATGTCTCCTTTTACATCCGCACCCATCGTCACCCATTCGGTCTGGTCCACCATCTCCACCACACGGGCCAGCTTGGCCGGGTCCTGGATCTTGTTCTGACTCTTGGTGAAGATCTGGCCCAGGATGTTGGGCCGGTTCGCCAGCTCGCGCAGCACGGTCACGTAGTGCACCTCCAACTCCGCGCCTTTAAGCTTCTTGATCGTGGGCCATGAATACTCGGCGGGCACGCCGATCTTCCGGTTGTGCGGCGGGCGGCTGTACTCGTCCGCCATTTTCAGGAAGATCAGGTAGGTGAGCTGTTCGAGGTAGTCGCCATAGCCCACGCCGTCGTCGCGGAGCGTGGTGCAGAAGCCCCAGACTTTGGAAATGATGGAATCAGTGTTGGGGTTCATGGGTCGGTCTTCTTCTTGCGGGCGGCGGGCTTGGGTTTCGGCAGGGCTTTCACCGCGCGTTCAAAATCATCCGGTTCGGCGGTCTTCTCGGAGAGGCGCTGACGGTGAAAGCTGTCGTATTCCAGCTCCGCGTGCGTCAGCGCCAGTTCGTGAGAGATGCGGCCCGCGTGGGTGAGGATGTCGCGGTCATTGATCGTCATGAAGCTGTCCAGCTTGCTGATCCAGTCGGCCATCCGCATCGGCACGCGGCGCATCGCCTGGCCCGTGGCAAAGACGAGGTACTGCTCCACCAGATTGTTCAGCGCGGCCAGTTCCTCCTCCGTCAGGTAGTTCTTGGCGATGCCCACGTCCTCCTTCCTCACCTTGGCACCGCGCCAGTTCGTCAGGCCCATCTGCGGCTTGCGGCTGTCCGCCCGGCTGGCGATCAGCTCCGCCGCCGTCTGGCCGGTGATGGCCCAGTGCATCTTGTTCTGCACCGTCTTGAAGAAGGTGATGCTGGCATCCGTGGTGGGGTCGTAGTCCAGGCTGGTGGCGTAGATGTCGGTGATCTTCTGGTAAAACCGCCGCTCGGAGGTGCGGATGTCCTGGATGCGGCGCAGCAGCTCCTCGAAGTAGTCAAACGGCAGGTCCGGATTTTTGAGCCGCTCGTCATCCATGGTGAAGCCCTTCACCAGGTACTCCCGCAGCCGCTGCGTGGCCCAGATGCGGAACTGGGTGGCCACCGTGCTTTTCACCCGGTAGCCCACGGAGATGATGGCATCCAGGTTGTAGAAATCGAGCCTGCGGCTGACCTGGCGCGCGCCCTCCTGCCGAACTGACAAGAATTCCTTGTGAGTTGCCTCCAGGCTCAGTTCCCCCTCCTCAAAAATGTTTTGCAGGTGCAGGCTCACGTTCTGCTGCGTCGTCTGAAACAGCTCCGCCATCATCGGCTGCGTCAGCCACACGGTCTCCCCCTCAAAGCGCACATCGAGTTTGATGCGCCCGTCTTCGCTCTGGTAGATCAGGAACTGGGATTGCGGCGGGTTCATGGCACCTTCATTTTCCGGGGCTTGCCGGTTTTTGCAACGGCTGCCGCAGCCGCCTGCGCCTCACGCTCCGCACGGATGCGGGCCAGCAGCACGGCGGCGGGTTCGTCGGTGGGGTCCTGCGGCACCAACTCTCCGGCAAAGGCCTTCTTCAGGATCGACTGCCGCAGCGCTTCGGCCCGCTGGAGGTTCTGGTTGATGTCGGCTTCGAGGGCGTCGATGTTCGGTAGGTTTTCTTCGAGAAAGTGCACGATCTCCTTCTGCTCCGAGAGTGAACACACCGGAACAGGAACTGCCTTGATGTCACCACCTGATACACCGGCCTGTCCTGCCGTCGTTCTGATCCTAGATTCGACAAACTTGCGGGAAACACCGCAATTAAATGCGGCTTCAACAAACTCCGGTAGGACAGCTTCAACCCCAAGTCGCCCTTGAATAAGCTTGTCAGGAAAGAGACGGCGTTCGGTTCCTCTGAAGTGCCCGCAGACACCCACAAACCTTCGCGAGCCATTGTAGCGCGTGAACAGCAAGTCACCCACTTCGAGAACATAGTCTTCAAACTCGTCTTCTGAGCCTGGCATGTATCGGAAGTCATCGAGATCGATCTTCATCGGTCTCACAGCGCTGATTCGAAGAATCTTGTCGCCCGTGTCACCAGTGGGTTTGGCAGATATGCCATTTCGTATTATCTGACAGAGGTTGCTAAAAGAAATCCAAGTCCATCCTTTCGGAAGAGACGGTAAATCAGCGAGCTCATCTTCCGAGAAACCAGTCCAAGGGATGAGTTCTCTTGGTTTTGAACCTGCGCTTCCATTGACCTTGGCCTTCTCCCAATCCTTGAGCTGCTGCTGATAGCGCGCCTCACGTTCGGTACGAATGTGAGTAAGGAGCTGATCGGGGCTTTCAAGTTTGGCGGCATGTTTGGCTCGCCACTCGGCGGTGAGCTTGCCTTCGAAGGCGTGCTTGAGCAGCGCATGCCGATACACCGCCAACTGCGCCCGGGCCTTCTTCAAATTCTCCACTCCTGCGTCCAATTCCGAAAACAACTCCTCAAGCTTTGCCACGATCCGTTTCTGTTCGGGAAGCGGTGGCAAAGGGAAGTGCATTTCCCTGACAATGTCGGTGTTGAGATTAACTTGCGTTACTCCTTGTCGGTTCTCCTGAATGATGAAAGGACGAACATAATCAAACCAATAGTAAGAGTACAGAAGATCGGTGTGTTTCTTCAGTTTCGGAAAGGTTACAAATCCGTCGTGAATACATCCTTCAACCTGAAGAATCTTTGGAACACAGACCGTCGCACTGTTTGAAAGGATTAATTCACCTGCGGGAACTCTTCTGCTGAGCGAGGCTCCAGCTTCAGTGACTCCCTCGCGAGTTCGAAGCAAATATTTGCCTTTCGATTGAGTCACATCAGCGATCATGATCCAGGGGATGGAACCACCAAAGTATCTTGGATCACCTTTTGGCCGAGGAGAAGCACCACGAATGACATCTGTGATTTCGCCCACTTTAGTCCATGACCACTTCGAAGGCAGCGGAGTTAATTGTCGATTCTTAATCTCACTCATGCCACCAACGCCTCATTGAGTTCATCCAAGATGCTGTCCATCCGCCCACCAAAAAGCTGATACATCGTCCCCAGCCCGCCTTGGGAATCAAAGGGGGCGAGTTCGAGGTCGTCGCGGTCGGTGTGGAAGGAGGTCATCATGTGGTCGCGGATCATATTGAGCCAGTTCACCTGCGCCTCGGTGAATTTGGGGCCGGGTTCATTGTGTTTGGCCATGATCCAGGTTTGGAAGTTCCGGCGCACCACGTCGTCAAAGGCGGTCAGCTTGGCATCCACCCCGCAGGCGCGGCGGATGAGGGCCACGAGGGCGGTGAGTTCATTGAGCGGGGCCTTGGCCTTTGACTCATCCAGGTGCTGATAGGCCTGATATACGCGCAGCGGGGCCAGACGCGGCGCATCGGAACGCAGCGCGGTCATGACCTGCTCCAGCATGGCAAAGGTGATCTCCCGTCGCCGAAAGGGCTGGTCATAGAAGATCGTCAGCGCGGTGAGAGCGTCTTTGTGCGCCTCCAACCACACGGCAAACTCCTGCGTGAGCGCCGCCGCCTGTTCCTGCCTGTCCTGCGCCCAGCCGGCGGAGACGAGCTGGTCTTGGTGGTCGTGATTGATCTTCTGCTCCTTGTCCCGACGGATGCTGTCGATGAGTTCGATGAGATCCCCGGTGAAGAGATTGGCGGCGGCTTTGACGAGCTGCTCCTGCGCCTTCTCTCGGTTGGTCTCGCCGGGGTCGGTGCCTGCGGGCTGTCCGGCGATTTCCAGCGCTCTAGCCTCCACGTTGTCCCCATCAATGGCGGCGATGAGGCCGCTGACGATGCTGCTGAGCGTGACGCCGCCGGATTTCTCCGCGATGCGGGCGTGGTCGTGCTTGTCGAGCTGCTTGTTCAGCCGCGCGAGGCGTCCGGCCAGGGAGCTGACGGTGTCCGTGTCGCTCGCGCCCATCATCACGCCCATGGCGAGATCCTTGAGCGGCACGCCCAGCTTGGTGATGAGCGGGGTGCTGGCGGTCTTGAGAGATTTGGTGACGCCGATGGCGTCCACAATGACGTAGTGCGTCTTGGCGGTGACGGCGGAGGGCGTGACCCTGCGCAGGTCATCCATCTCCAGCGTGCGGGTGCCGCGGCCTTTCATCTGCTCAAAGTAGTTCCGGCTTTTCACGTCCCGCATGAAGAGCAGGCATTCCAGAGGCTTCACATCCGTGCCGGTGGCGATCATGTCCACTGTGACCGCGATGCGGGGATTGTAGCCATTGCGGAACTGAGACAGCACGGTCTTTGGATCTTCGTCCGCCTTGTAAGTGATCTTTTTGCAGAAGTCATTCCCCTCGCCGAACTCCTCGCGGATGATCTGGATGATGTCGTCCGCGTGGCTGTCGGTCTTGGCAAAGACGAGCGTCTTGGGCACCTCCGTGCGGCCGGGAAAAATCTCCGGCAGCTTATCGCGGAAGGTTTTTACGATGAGGCGGATCTGATCTGGCACGACGATCTTGTCATCGAGCTGCTTGGCGGTGTAGGCCTCGTCTTCGTCCTGCTGCTCCCAGCGGCGCTTCCGGGTCACGCGCTCGCGGTGTTCCACGGGCTGCTTGGCCACCAATCGCGTGCCGGTGGCGGTGACCTCCGTTTCGATGACGTAGGTTTCATTGCCCACATTGACGCCGTCCGCCACGGCCTTCTCATGGCTGTAGTCACTGACGACGTTGTTTTTGAAGAAGCCGAAGGTGCGATTGTCCGGGGTGGCGGTGAGGCCGATGAGGAAGGCGTCAAAGTAATCCAGCACCTGCAGCCAGAGATTGTAAATGCTGCGGTGGCACTCGTCGATGATGATGAAGTCGAAGAACTCCGGGGGCACGCGGTCGGAATAGACGACGGGCATGGGCTTCTTGGGCCGTGTGAGCTGCTCGGCAGGCGTGAGCTCTTCCACCCTCTCGTCGAGTTCCTCGCCTTTTAGGATGGAGTAGAGGCGCTGGATGGTGCAGATGCAGACCTGCGCGTCTGTGGGCACAAAGGAGGACTTCAGCCGCTGCACGGTGTAGAGCTCGGTGAAGCGGCGGTTGTCATCGCTGGGCGTGAAGGCCATGAACTCCTGCTCCGCCTGCTCGCCGAGGTTCTTGGTATCGACCAAAAAGAGAATGCGCCGCGCCTTGCCAAACTTCAGCAGGCGATAGACCTCCGTGATGGCGGTGAAGGTCTTGCCTGAACCGGTGGCCATCTGGATGAGGGCGCGAAGTTTGGCTTTTTTCAGCGAGTCTTCGAGATTCGTCACGGCGATCTCCTGGCAGTCGCGCAGGCCGAGTTCGGCGGCGGGGCGCTTGGTGGGATTCAGGAGTGGGATGGTGGTGAGGCGCGTGCGCAGGGAATTGCCGTCTTCGATCCAGCCCTGCAAGGTTTCGGGACGGTGGAAGCTGAACACCTCACGAGAGCGTGGCTTGGGATCGGCCTTGTCCGTGAAACGGGTGATCAAGCCGGTGCTCTCGAAGAGGAAGCGCAGTGGCTGTTTGTTGCTGACCCACTTGAGCTTGGCGGTGGCGTAGTCGGAGGTTTGGTCCTCCACGGTGGTGATGTTCTGCCCCATCTCCTCCTTTTTGGCCTCAATGACGCCGCAGGCTGCCTTGTCCACAAAGAGCACGTAGTCGGCGGGGCCTGTGTCCGTGGGGTACTCCCGCACGGCGACGCCGAGGCTGGCATTGAAGTCGATCTTCTTTTTGTCCTGCACCTTCCAACCCGAAGCTTCGAGCATCGCGTCGATGAGATCGCGCGCGATTTGTTCGGGGTTTTGGTTAGGGGGCGGCATGTGTTGGGGAAAATATCTAGTGAAGAATAGCTAACAAAGCGGAGGGCGCTAGGGATGGCAAGGGGAACGCCGACGAATAGGGGGCGGTAACGTGGGAGCCGCTGTGTGGCGGGACTCTTTGCAGACGCTGCTTGTGGGCGTGGGGTGTGGCGGAGTCGTGGGTTTGCTTTCCGGTCGGGTGCGGGTTGACCCAGGGGCACCTCGCTAGGGCTCGGCGGCCCTGGGCTGAAATACGCAGTCCCTTTGGGGCTGGTGTGATGCGGAGTGTTGGGGGGGAGGAAGGGGGCGCTGGGGGTTAGGCCGCCCTTTCAGGGCTTCTGGCTGGTCGTTTTGTGTTCTTCCCAGGGCGTTGCCCTGGGCTGCGATAGGGCGCGCCGTTGGCGCTTCAATCTGGGTGAAGCGGCGGTTTGTGTCACCGCTACGCGGTTCTACGAAGTTTGGGAGGGGTGGGTGATGC
>JAIXYN010000101.1 GCA_027490195.1 Verrucomicrobiaceae bacterium
CCGTTATAGGTGCCGCCGAGGAACGACAGATTGCGATCTGCGCGACCTTCCGGTTGTGGCGTCGCATTGGCGATGAGCGGACGATTCGAGTTGTCCGCGAGATAGAACCCGCACGCTCGATTCAAACATTCGATAGTCGTGCTGGAGTGGACCTTCAGCCCCTTCACGAGAATGGCTCCATCCACGACGAGCTTCAGCGAACCGAGCTTCGGTGCCCGGTCGAGGATGCTCTGAATGAGCGCCGTATCTTCGGTGCCGCCGCCTTTGGTGACGTCACTATCGAGCTTCGCACCCGCCTCGCTGGCGATGATGATGTGGGAGTCGGGAGATGGCGCGGCGTGCAGAGTGGCCAGCGGCGAGAGCAGGATGGCGGTGAGGAGTTTGAGGGTGTGTTTCATATTCATTGCAGCAACGAAGGCGTTCCGCTGCGTTCGTGGTTCCCTATCATTCCACGAGCGCCCCCCACGGTCACATTTTTCTGCACGAACCCTGCGGCCATGAGTGAGCCCACGCCTTCACCAACCCAAGCGCCGCCCCTGTGATCGGGTGCGCCTCTTACCGCCGCCCGTTCAGAATCATCTCGTTCACCTTCTGGAACTTCTGAGATTGCCACCGCTGCGAGTGGGCTCATTTGGCCACGGCACCACTGAGCGGCTTGGTTCGTCCCGTTCCTTTGAAATCGGTGTCGAGGAGGTATTTCGATTCCGCGTGGTCAAAGGGAGCTCCGGCAGTTGGCGTGGCATCATGTTTTTCACCGTCCCAGGTCAGGCTTACGAAGTCCTCCAAGCCGCGTCCGCGTGTGGTGCCTTGCTTTGGAGCATCGCCTAGGACGACGTTACCAACAATGATCGTGCCTTCTTTTCCTTTCGGGAAGTTCATCGCGCTTTTGTCTCGGGAGTAGAGGATGTTGTTGGCGAGGACCATGCCCTCGCGGGCATTCCATGAGCTGCCTTTGAACGCATCTCCGGCATTGACGATGGTGTTGTGGACGACTTGCAGATTCAGCGACTTGCCCTGGTGATCCAAGCTGGCGAAACCGGAGCCTTTGCCTCCGATGAGCACGTTGTTGCGCACGATGGCCTCGCCCTGCACCTGCATCGCGCTGTCCTCGCTGCGGCGGCAGAGATTGCGCTCGATGATGTTCACCGGCTTCCCGGCGGTGCCATGCACGGTGATGCAGGGATACTGCGTGTCGTGAATATCGTTCTCCGCGATCAGATTGCCCCATGATCCTTGCTTGACCTCGATGCCGTCGCCTTGCTCGCCTTTGCAATCATGGATGTGGTTCAGTGCGATCACGCTCTCGCTCATGATGAACTCGCCGTGGTTCGCACCGAGATACATTCCCTCGCCGTGGCCACCGCCGTGATGGTTGTGATTGCGCGTGATGAAAAGGCGGTGCGAGTTTGCACTGTTCGCAGTCAGGCAAACCGCGCCCGTGTGATGGATGTGGCATTGATCAATCCACACCTCGTTGCACTGCCCGAGACGCAAGCCGTGACTGCCGCCCGTGATCTCCACACCACGCAGGCAAAGATGATGCACTGGCGAGTCCTGGCCGATGTTGAGCACGTTCTGCTTGTCGTCCGGGCGAGTGAGAATCACCTGAGCGCCTTCCTCCGCCACAATCCAGATCGGTGCCTCGACTGTGCCGCTGACCTCGATGTTCCATGTGCGCTCCACGCTGTAAGTGCCTGCGGCGATGACAAGCTGGTCGCCTGGTTGCAAAGCGGCTACGGCATTGGCGAGTGTGTCATTCCGCGTGTTTGAGTGCTTGATGACACGCTTCGCAGCGATGCTGGCCCAGGCTGGAGCATAGCGGGTTTCGGAGGCGTGCAGCACAGCCAAAGATGCGAGGAGGAGGGCGGTGAAGAGTGAGAAGCGAGATTTCATCGAGAGGCGTTTTACAAATTTACAATCCACAGGTTCACACTGTCTCCAGTCCCGCGAGGGTCTCCTTGTTGCTGGTGCCGAACTTGCCGACTTCGAGGCCCATTTGCTGGAGCATTTGCACCCAGAGGTTGCTGAGTGGTGGCGGACTCTTTGGGTCGTGAGCAATGTGCTGGCCGTGTTTGAATCGGCCCCCAGCGACGAGGATGGGGAGGTTCGTGGAGTCGTGACTGGAGGCGTTGCCCATGCCGGCACCGAAGACACTCATGGTTCTGTCGAGCAGTCGTGAAGTGCCATCGCGTGAGTCTTTCATGCGCTGAATGAAGCCACCCCATTCGAGCAGGAGATCGCGTTCGAGGATGGCGAGTTGGTTGAGCTTTCCGGCATCCTGACCGTGATGACTGAGGTCGTGGTAGGCAAAGCTGGTGCCTGGCTTGGACGGCGTCTTGCTGGTGCCGACGTAATACAGCGTGACGATGCGCGTGAGGTCGGTCTGCACGGCGAGGCGGGCGACTTCCAGCATGAGGCCAAAGCGCGTGGTGTCTTCGCCGGGGCCGGGGTCTTTGATGACGGGCACGCCGGGCTTGGGCTTCGGTTGTTTGGCGAAGTTTTCGGAGCGCACCATTCGCTGTTCGAGTTCGCGCACGCTGGTGAAATACTGGTCGAGCTTGTCACGGTCGCCAGCGCTGACGTCGCGCTGCAATCGCTTGGCCTCACCGGCCACGCGATCGAGGATGGACTGCCCTTCCTGCACGCGCGCCACTTCCTCCGCGATTTCTGCGGGCGTGCCGTCGATGAAGAGTTTGGCAAACGCACGGGCGGCACTCGTTTCCGGGGGAATGGCCACGCCGCTGCGCGTGTAGCTGCAACTGTAGGCTCCACTCGTTGAAAAGTTCAGCGAGGCATGGCGCGTGTCGCGACCGATTTGGTCGGCGGCGAGTTGATCGAGCGAGATGGTGTTCTTGAACGACGGCGAGCCCGGATGCGGCGCGCCGGTGAAGAAGGATTTGTCCGATGCATGGCCATCGCGCACCTCGGGATGATTGAGGCCGGAGATGATGGTGAACTCCTTCCGGTGCGGCTGCAATCCTGCGAGGTAGGGCGTTGCTATGTAGTCGGCTCCCGCTTCTTTCGGAAACAAGTTCGGCGCGTGGAAGCTGAAGTAATTCAGGAGCCCGATGAAGCGCATCGGCGGCTTCGGGTCCGCCGCAAACGCAGCCGACATGGCATCGAGCCAAGGTAGCGCGAGGGTGATGCCAGCGCCCTTGAGCATCGCACGACGGGAGATAGAGCGCTGTGTGGTGAAGGTGACGTTTTTCATGAGGGACGTTCGGTTGATTTACTTGTGAGTGAAGACTCGGCTTTGGATCACCTCTAGCACGAGTGTGCGCAGGCCGTAGTCGCTAGATGCGGCGCGGTGCACGATGGCTTCGACGACTTCGCGGTCGGCAAACTGCATCTGAGCACCGGTGAAGTGGGTGATGAGTTTTTCGGTGACGCAGCGGGCGAGTTGCTCGGGGTGCGCGAGGATGAGTTGCTTGAACTCATCCACATCTTTGAACGGGCGGCCATCAGCCATGATGAAGCTCGGGTCCACAGGACGTCCCTGGGTATAAAAGCGAACGTCCGTGCCGGGGACGTTCACAACCTTGTCCTTCGCGCTGTCGGGAATGGCGCGATAGTTGGTGCGCCAGCGGCCGGTGACATCGAAGTTCTCCAGCGCGAAACCGGGCGGATCGAGCTTGGCGTGGCAGCCTGCGCAGGCCTGTTGATTGCGATGCTTGTCGAGTTGCTCGCGGATGGTGGTGGCACCGCGAATGTCCGGTTCAATGGCGGCCACGTTCTTTGGCGGCGGGTCGGGCGGCGTGCCGAGGATGCGGTCGAGCACGTAAGCACCGCGCACCACGGGCGAGGTGCTGGTGCCGTTGGCGGAGACTTTTAACACCGCACCCTGGGTGATGAAGCCACCGCGTCGTGAACCTGGAGTGAGGCTCACCTTGCGAATTTCCTCTCCCTTCACACCAGCGATGCCGTAGTGCTCGGCGAGACGTTCGTTCAGCATGGCAAAGTCGCTGTGCACGATGTTGCGCACGCTAAGATTGCGCGTGAGCAATTCCTCAAAGAAGCGCTCGGTCTCGCCGACCATGGACTGCTGAAGGTATTGCTCGAACTCGGGGTAGAGCTTGGTATCCGGTTGGGTGAACTCGATGTCGCGCAGATTGAGCCAGCTTTCGAGGAAGTTTTGCGTGAAGTGCTTCGCTTTCGGTGAAGCGAGCATGCGCTCAGTTTGCGCGCGCAAGGTCGCGGGTTCGTGCAGCTTCTTCTGCGCGGCGAGCTCGGTGAGTTCATCATCCGGCGCGGTGCTCCACAGGCCGTAGCTGAGTCGTGAGGCGAGCGCGTGGTCATCGAGCGGGCCGGCCTTTTCTTGCAGGAAGAGAAACTTCGGTGAGCAGAGCGCCATCTTGTAGGCAGCGCGCAAGGCTTCATCAAAGCGACGGCCTTTTTGCATCTGCTCCGTCACGAGAGCGAGATGCTCGGTCACTTCTTCATCCGTCACGGGGCGACGGAAAACTTTCGGTAGGAATGCGGCGAGCAAGCGGCGGGCATCGGCTTCGGGTTGCGATGAAACAACGCGCAGGTCCTTGGTAGCCACCTTTGCGTTCGCAGGCTGCAGCGGCAGGTTGCCGTAGAGCAGTTGATGACCACGCGGCGGCCATTGGTCTAGCAGCGGGCCCTCGATTTCCACCCACTCGACGACCGCGCAAATGCCGCCGACCATCGCGCGTTCGTCAGGCATCTCCGGCACGGTGCGGTAGGGCGAAACCCAGAGCGTCTTGCCTTGCGGCACGCGCGCCTCGTATTCGAACTCGCGAAACTCCGTGGGGCTCATCTCGAAGTAAGTATTGCCAAAGGTCAGTCCGGTGCGCGGCCAGTCGGCGAGCGCGACTTTGAGCATGATGTGGCGATCCGGGCGTTTCTTATCATCCGCTTTCGCGTTCGGTCCCTCTTTGTCGATCATGGCTCGAGCGCGAATGCGGAAACGATAACGCGCATCCGGCACTGGCGGCGACCACGCGCCGAGTTCGCCGTGAGGCCCGTTGCCGCCATTCCAACGAATCGCGAGCAGGCCCTCGGGCGAATGCGTCCACACGCCGTTCTGAAAGCCGGGCGCGTTCCAGTCATGCCACGTTTCGTTGTAGTCCGTGCGGATCTTCTTCGTCTCGGGCTTCGGTGTGGTGACCGTCGCTTCCTTGAGCGCCAGGTCTGCGGCCTGCAGGTAACGCTCCAGATGCACCGCAGAGAGATTCAGCGCCGCACCGATGTTGTCGAAGCCGCCTGCTGTGCCGTCCTCCGGCAACAAATCACGCAGTGGCGTGTCGATGCCGAGCAGATCGTGAACTGTGTTCACATACTCGGTGCGATTCAGTCGCCGGTAAACCACGCGGCCTTCCGACTCCTGCTTGTGTCGGCTGAAAGTCTGCAGCTCATTGTGCAACGTCTTCAAAAAGCTGCGGCTCACTTCCGCTGGTGGGCGCTCCTTCTTCTTCGGTGGCATCTCGCCGCGCTCCACCTTGTCGAAGACTTTGGTCCATTGCTGGAGGTTCTCCGCGTCATCGGGCTTCCATTTCAGCTCCGTCAAATCGAGCTCACCTTTCTTTGAGTCTGCATCGTGGCAATCGTAGCAGTGCTGGTCGAACATCGGCTCCAGTTTACCGCCGAGTTCAGCGCCTGATGCGGAAGCGAGCACAACCGTGCAAAACAAAGTGGTGATGTTTATGGCACTCTTCATCACGGCTGCTTCGGGGTAGTAGGTTGGACGCTGGCTGCATCGCCAGTTTTCGGGACAGCTCGCGCGAGACGAAACCCCGTGTCGGGATATTTCTTCTCCGGTTTGGAACTCGTGCGCACGAGCGACTTCATCTTCTCAAACGTATGCGCCACACAGCCGCCTCTCATGCCGCGCTGCGTGTCAAAGACCATCGCCTCATTCCACTCCCACGCATTGCCGCCTTGATCAAACGTGCCGTAGTAGCTGGCGGACCCGGGATAACTTCCCACCGGATACATCCGCGTGTAGGCACCGGGCGGAAGGTTGCCCACGTTCTTCTGCGAGTAGTTCGCCGAGTTCGGTTCACTGGTGCCTTCAGCCCGGAACTGCGGCTGTTCGTTGCTGCGCGTGGGATAGAGCCAGTAATCGCCAGCCGGCCCACCCTTCGATTGCGGCTGAAAATACGCCGCCTTATACCACTCATTCTCCGTCGCGATCCACACCTTCGCACCCGGCTCATGCCGCGCGAGGCCGCCGTGCTTCGCGATGTCATACGCGCCGGTTTCAGTGTCGCCCTTGCCCTGGCCATTGTGCAGCCAGTTCACAAAACGCATCGCGTCGGGGAAGCTCACATACACCACGGGCTTCTTCTCCTGACCCGCGATGACTTCATAGCGATACGCTCCAGGCGCACCCATGCGATTGATGAACACAGGCAAGTCGTTGCGGATGCCGCCCTGATTATTGTCCGTCAACAGCGCGCTGCCCATGCTCGCATTCCACAGCCCGTGCAGATCATTCGCTGCCACCGCGTTCAAGAACTCCGCATACTGCCCGATGGTCACCTCGAACTTCGCTATCTGAAATTCATACGCCACCGCGCCATACCCGGTCTTGTCCGGCGCATTGCCCACATCACCCACCGTGACCCATTCGCTGTCGAGGGCGTGCGCATCCATTCCGCAGACGAGAAGCAAAAGGAGCCACGGCTTCATTTCTTCTCCTCCAGCGGTTCAAAGCTCACGTCGTCATACCAACCGTTCACCACGTCCTTGCTGCCGCCGCCCACGGCGAACTGCACCGTCTCCTTTGGCGCATCGCCCGCATGGGTCTGGTAGGTCAGCACTTGTTTCCCATCGATGAACGCCATGATCGTCTTGCCGCGCATCTTGATGACCAGAGCGTGCCAGACTTCGAGCGACAGGGCGATCTTCTCCACCTTCGCCGCACCGATGAACTTGCGGTTCATCTTCTTCTCCTTCTTCAACGCCTCCGCTTCCGGTGAACCTTTCGGAACCAAGTTCTCCTCGTCCCACGCTGTGATGCTGCCCTGACGGATGTGCACACCCGCGAGATGAAAATTCGCCTCCAGAATCGGATTGGGCCCATTGAACCCAACCGCCGCCATGCCGCCCTCCTCCATCTTGAAACGCAGGCTCAACCGCACGTCCTTGCCACTGACCTTCCGTGTGAGTCCCGATGGATGCAGCTTCCCAAACGTCTGCCCGCGCAGCACGCCGTCCTGAATCTGCCACCAGCGGTGCATGTTCTCCGCGCCCGACACCACCTTCCCATCCGGCAGCCACCCATAGGACGACCAGTTCTTGAGAAAAGCCGCCTCGTCAGAAAAATCTTCCTTCCAGCGTGAGAGGTCGGGCTTGTCCTCGGCGGCATAAGTCAGTGCTGATGCAACGGCGAGAGTGAGAATCAAAGGGAGAACTTTCATGGAAGGGTTGGAGAATACGTTGCCTCGCTCACTTTCTTGGTTCCAGCGGTTCAATACTTACATCGTCATACCACGTCGCGATCACCGTCTTTCCATTGCCCCCGACACCGAAACCGATGCTCGTCTTCGGCGCATGGCCACAAAGCGTCGTGTAGTTCAGCACCGGCTTAGCATCGACGAATACGCTCAGTTCTTTCCCGCGCACTTCCACAGCGAGATCGTGCCATACCTCGGGCGCGATCACGGTCTTCTGCGTCTTTGCGTAGAAGAACTTGCGATTCCACGTGCCCTTCTTCTTCAACTCCGCCGCCTCCGGCGAATCCTTGGGATGAATAACATCATTGTCCGCCGCCACGATGCTGTCCGTGCGGATGTGCAGGCTCACGACATTGAAGACCTTTTCCAAAATCGGGTTCGGCCCGCGAATGCCAACAGCCGCCATGCCACCAGCGGGAATCTTGAACCGGCAGCTTAACCGCACGTCCTTCCCGGATACATCGCGCGAGATGCCCGAGCCATGCTTCTCCTCCGGAAAGTTCTGCCCGCGCAAAGCTCCGTCCACGATCTGCCACCACTCTGGTCGCGATTCGTTCGCGCCCACAGGTTTGCCGAGCGGATTCTTCGCATCAATGCCACTGGCGAGGAATCCATAGCTCGACCAGTTCTTCGCGAACGCGACGGAATCCGAGAAGTCATCCTTCCATCGCGAGAGGTCGGGCTTATCGTCGGCGGCGTGAACGAACCCCAGCGGC
>JAIXYN010000030.1 GCA_027490195.1 Verrucomicrobiaceae bacterium
AGGAAGAGCGCGGTTTTATGCGGAGGGGCGGGAGGTTGCGGAGCGCCGCTCAGAGGACTGAGCGGACTACTTTGCTGGCGCATGCGCGGGTGATCCATGGGACGCTGAAGTGTTGGGCAGCATCGCACCGCAGTGGAGTGGCGGGGGGGAACGCTGCGTAAAATGATGGGAGGGTAAAATGATGGGGGCATCGCACCGCAATGGAGTAGCGGGGGGACGCTGCTGGTGAGCGCGGCGTGTGAAGAAGGTGCTGGGTTTGCTTTCCGGATTGGGTGCTGGTTTTCCAGGGGTGGCGCTCGTTCCTTGCTTACCCCTGGCTACCGGCTGTATCCCCTCCGGGGATCGGGAAGGAAGAGCGCGGTTTTATGCGGAGGGGCGGGAGATGGCGGTGCGCCGCACAGAGGATTGCCTTCGGCGCGCTTCGCGTGGTGCGGACTGCTTTGCTGACGCCTTTGCGACGCCCCGTGAAGATGTGGGCGCTTTGTGGTTTTGCGAGGGTGGTGTAACGGGGAGTCGGGAGACTCCCCCACCTTGGCTGGGTGCTTTTCGAGTGGTGTGGTGTGCGTGGACTGAACGGCCTGCGGAAAGCGGTAGCTGTGCTACCTCCTTCGCTTATGCTACGGAGGACAGGCTGTTCCCCACTGCGCGACCGGAGTCCAAATAGGAACCAGTTGCGGCGCAACTGGGCTACTTTGCATGAGCGCGGGTATTGGCGAGGCGGGCGAGACCGCTGAGGTCTTGACGTCGGGACTTGCTCAGGTAATTGCTGGCATGGCAAAACGGCGCAAACTGAACCGAAACCCAGACCACGGTAAGGGCCTGCTGAAGCGGCTGGCGGGAGGGACCGCCCATTCTGTGAGGAGTGAGAATGGGGAGCCGGCAAAATTTGTTTTGATGAATTTCGAGGTGTCTTGGGAGCCCCTGCCTGATGCGACGGTGGAGGCTCTGCCTGAAGCTACACGGGATCGAATGAAAGAGTTATTTGAGCTTGCGCATGACGAACCCAAAAAGGCGATTCAGGAGCTGCGTGATCTGATCGTGCTGCATCCGGATGTGCCATGCCTGAGGAACTGGCTTATCCACTGCCTGCGAGCCGGCACCAAGGCTGACAGGCGAGAGGCGATGGTGCAGTGCGAGGAATTGTTTCGGCGGA
Source organism: Verrucomicrobiaceae bacterium (assembly GCA_027490195.1). GTDB lineage: Bacteria > Verrucomicrobiota > Verrucomicrobiia > Verrucomicrobiales > Verrucomicrobiaceae > Prosthecobacter. The sequence continues at coordinate 1,154 of JAIXYN010000030.1, forward strand.
TGCCGGACTATTTCTTTGCCAGAACGACTTTGGCGGACCTGTGGCTGGACGAGGGGGCCGTGGAAAAGGCCGCTGAGCTGATCTTCGCGACGGGCTGCGTGCTCACCCATCTGTATCCTGAGCGCAAGGTTTTCCACATTTCGGAACTTCGGCATTGGTTCTACCTCAGTGGCCGGATCAAAATTCTCCTGGGCGAGCTGGGAGCGGCCGAAAGCTACCGCGATCTTCTGGATCAACTGGAACCGGATTCGCAGGCTGTGCGCCACCTGAACCTGATGCTGGAGAGGGCGAATTCGCCGCTCATGGGATTTCTTGCTAAAATGCGGAAGGCTGGTGATTCTTGAGCCTGGAATGGCAAGGAGAGAAGTGACTGGGGCCGAAGGTGAGGGGCTGTTGTCTTCGGGGGGGCGGGATCAGGGAATGAGGCTCGCGGTTTGATGCGGAGGGGCGGGAGGTTGCGGAGCGCCGCTCAGAGGACTGAGCGGACTACTTTGCTGGCGCATGCGCGGGTGATCCATGGGACGCTGAAGTGTTGGGCTGCATCGCACCGCAGTGGAGTGGCGGGGGGGGCGCTGCTGGTGAGCGCGGTGTGTGGAGAAAGCGCCCATTCTTCGCTAAAGCTACGAAGGGCAGGCTGGGTTTGCTTCCCGGATTGGGTGCGGGCTTTCCAGGGGTGGCGCTCGTTCCTCGCTTACCCCTGGCTACCTTCTTTGCCCCCTCCGGGGTCGAGACTCCAGTTGCGGCGCAACTGGGCTACTTGGCGGTTGCCGTTGGTGGCGCGGAGCGAGAGGGGGTAGCGGGGCGCCGCACAGAGGACTGTGCGGACCACTTTGCTGACGCATGCGCGACGCTCTTTGTATGTTCCACCTTATTTGGCTGGAAGTATCTGCACGGCATCTAGGTGGACGTTACCACTGGCACCGGCGGTGCGGAAGATGACGGCGGATTCTTCGCCGGCGGTGAATTTGTAGGTGCCGAGGGAGTAGGCGCCGTCTTTGCCGGTGGGGGCTTTGGTTTGATCGACGGTGACGGTTTTTTCCCCGTCGGCGGTGAGGAGGGTGACGGGGGCGGTTTTGGCGCGGTTTTCGTGGGGCTGGAAGTAGATGCGGACTTCGTAGCTGCCGGTTTGTTTGACGCTGAAGGGGAAGCGGGCGCTGGCGTTTTTGTCGGAGCCGTAGCTGTAGTGTTTGCCGACGTAGGGCTTGAGGCCTTCGCCGTGGGCCCATTTGCCGGTGAGCTCGGCTTCGGTGTCGTCGATGACGATGCCTTCGAGCTTTTTGGGGTCGATGCTGTCGGCGGGGGAGGTGGCGGGTTCGGGGAGTTTTTTGGCGTTGGCGGGGAGGTAGAGGCTGCCTTCGAGGGTGTCGCGGCGCATGGCTCCGGGCTGGTTCATGAGGTCTTTGAGGATGTCGAGGTACTGGTCATAGACGCCACGGGGAGAGGTGTGGTGGCGGACGCAGATCCAGGCGGCTTTGCCGACGACTTCGCCCATCATGCCGCAGGTGCGCATGACGCGGGTGGAGCCGAGGGCGTGGCGCTCGACGGAGATGGTGCGGCCGGCCATGAAGAGATTGCCGATGTCTTTGCTGTAGAAGCAGCGGTAGGGGACGGGGTAGCCGTTTTTGCGGTCGGTGTGCTTGCCGAATTCGGCGCGGCTGATGAAGGGATTGTCGGGGAAGTTTTTGGCGTACTGCTCTTTGGGGTAATGGAGATCCTGATCCCAGGTGGTGGGGACGCAGCCGTCGGGATGGATGATGCCTTTGACCATGTCTTCGCCATTGAGGATCATGTCGCCAACGATGCGGCGGGATTCGCGGGGGCCGCCGATGTAGGCGAGCCAGGTGAGATCGAAGTCGGCGTATTTGTCGGCCTTGAGGGTTTTGAGGGCGGAAACGGCGCCGTAAACGGCGCGGAAGTTGTGGTCGCGGATGAGTTCGAGGTCGTTGATGGGGTGTTTGTCGAAGCCGCTTTCCCAGAACCATTCGCCGTGGACGTAGTCTTCGGGGGCTGGGACGGGGGTGTAGCCGAGGTCGTAGCCGGCCATGTTGGCGGCGTTCTTTTTGCCGACGGGGGCGAGGGCTTTGGGCTCGGGGAAGTCTTCGAGTGTGAGGGGGAGTGCCCAGGGGGTGGCGGGCCAGGTGACGGGCTTTTTGAGGTTTTGCATGACCCACATGTTGCTCATGCCCATGCGGCCTTTTTCTTCCATCATGAACTCGGCTCCGGCGAGTGCGCCGACGCTGCCGTGGCCGGTGCAGTCGACGAAGAATTTGCCGACGAAGCGGGTTTCTTTGCCGGTCTTGGTGTCGAGGCCGATGACGGAGCGGATGGTGCCGGTGTATTTGCCGGAACCGGATGCAACCGGGACGGTTGCGCTACTGGCCATTTCGACGCCGTAAACGTGGGTGTTGAGGTGGAGGGAGATGGTTTTCTCGGCGCTGACGGTGTCTTCTTTGAGCTTGTCGTTGAACTCCTGGGGATTGGCGGCGGGGCTGTTGCTGGCGCGGTCGGCGAATTCTTCGACGATTTCGCCGAGGTGGGGATAGAGGCCGCGGCGGGTGCCGCCCATGGCCCAGACCTGGATTTCGCTGGAGCCGTTGCCGCCGAGGACGGGGCGGTTTTGGATGAAGGCGACTTTGAGGCCCTGGCGTGCGCCGGAGATGGCGGCGCCCATGCCGGAGTAGCCGCCGCCGATGACGACGAGATCGAACTCGGTGGTCTCGGGGGCTTTATCTGGGAGGCCGAGGAGCTGGCGGCGGAGTTTATTTGTGGCGGCGAGGTCGGTGGGTGGGGTGAAGCTATCGTCCTGGCTGAGGATGATGGCATCGACGCGGCCATCGAAGCCGGTGAGGTCGTGGAGGGAGAGTGTGGCCTTGCCGGAGGTTTTGACGGGGCCGGCTTTTTCCCACTGCCAGTCTTTGCCAGTGGCGCCGAATTCGTGGTCGAGCTTTGTGCCGTTGATGCTGATCTCGAAGCGGCCGGGGGTGCCTTTGGCGTCCCAGGGGCCGACCCAGTTTTTGGTGCGTGCCCAGAGGGTGTAGGTGCCGGAGGGGAGGGAGACCTCGGTGGAGGCGTCTTTGACGGGCTTGCCCATGCCGTGGGCCATGAGGTAGGGGGAGCCCATGGCATCGATGAACTGTGTGTCGAGGACCCAGCCGCCGGGGGAGGAGAAGGATTCGGCTTCGATCCAGACCGGCTGCGCGTGCACGGCGGTGATCGTGAGGAGGGTGGCTAGGAGGACGGATTTCATGGTTGAAGGCTGTTTTAAACGAGAACCGTGGGGAAAAGCAATCATGGGTTGTCTGTTACGGTAACAGGAGGGGCGGATAGCGGGATGGGGAGAAATGAGACAATCAGACTGGGAGATGGGGAGAAATGAAAACGCGGTGCTTCTGGTAGGAAGCACCGCGTGGGGAGGAGGGATGGAGGGGCGCTGGGGTTGCTTCCCGGTCTTGTGCAGCCAACCCAGGGTGGCCTCGCTGAGGCTCGGCTGACTCTTGGGCTGACTCCGCCGCCCTTTCAGGGCTCAAGAATACTGTGACAGGCAAGGCCGCGCAGGTGCGAAGGTGCGGCTTAATCAGGTGCCGTTGCTGCGTGACATCTTCTTATTTCCACTGAGGGGTCATAGCCTATTTCAGTTCCTGAATCCGGAGATTGCGGAACTTGTAGGTCTGGCCCTTTTCGCCGTGGTGCTGAATGGCGATGACGCCGGTGGCATCTTTGTCGTCTTGGACATCAGTGGTGAGGACGCCGTTGACGAAAATCTTGAGGCTCTTGCCACGGCATTCGATGCGGTAGGTGTTCCAGTCGTTGCGCTTGAAGGCGTCGCCTGCACGGGCGCGGAAGGCGGCTTCGCTTTCTTTGTTGCCTTTGATCGGACTGGCAAACCACATGCGGCGGCCTTCATCGTACAAGCCACCGCTCCACTTGCGGTTTGCATCGCCATCGACTTCAGCCTGATAGCCGAAGACCTTGTTCTTTTCGACATGGGCGCGGAACATGAAGCCGCTGTTGGCCTGGCCTGAGGGCAAGAGGATGTCGCCTTCAAAGATGAAGTCGCCGTAGGTCTTTTCGGTCACGACGAAGAACTTCTTTTCGCCGGTGAGGTGGATTTCACCGTCCACGATGTCGATCTGGCCCCAGTCATAGGGGTTCTTCCAGCCAGTGAGTGTTTTGCCGTCGAAGAGTGAGACAAAGTCAGCGGCGAAGGCGGGGATGGAAATGGCCAGGGCGAGTGCGGCGAGGAGGAGGCGTGGTTTCATGGGTGGTGACCGCGATCAAAGCCATCCTGTGTGGCAACACAAGAACGTTTGCTGCATTGGGCGGGTTTTACGCGTGAAGGGAGCAGGCGAGGATGAGGCCCTGATCAAGTCAGGGCGGTTGAGAAGAGACGGACTCTGGTCGCATCCTTTGTACCTGCGCCCCCAACAGTATTGCTGGCGTGTATTTTGGTTCGTGCGCACGCTCAAGATCATGTCTGGAGTTTGATGCTCTATACCGAGGTATTCGCCTCTGTTCGAGCCGCCCTCCACAGGCCCTCGGTCATCACAATCCTGGGCGATTCGGGGATGCCGCGCTCATTCTGCTGATACTGTGTGACGAGCAGATCCACTGCGGCGGCACCGAGGACATTTGCCTGTTGGTCGATGCCGGGCACTTCGGGCATGTCCGCGCGCCAGCCGAGGGAGACATGGTGGGGCCTCCGGGATGGAGGCAGGGAGGCGAGCCAGTCTTTGACGAGATGGCCGCCGTCGATCACGACGTCGGGTTTGGCCTTGCGCAGCCACTGGAGGAAATCAGTGCGGCTGATGGATTTGCGCAGCGCTAGCAGCTCCCCCGGCTGGGCCAGGGGGTGATGCGCCAGAAAGCTGGCCGACCATGCGCGGAACATGCGCTCATTGATCGTGTTGCCGCAGTAAAAGCCGATGCGCTTGTAGCGCTGCTTCTTCAGCATGCGCAGTGCGGTCATCATGCCGAGGAAGTGGTGGTGATGGACGCGGTGCAACTGGGGCCGTGCGTAGCCCATGCCGATGACCACGCTGCAGAACTTTTCCCACGCCATGGAGACATGACCGCGACTGCGTGACACGAGCGGCGAGAGGATGAAACCGGGAATGCCGCGTGCTTCAAGGATGCCTGACAGACGACGTGCTGTCATGCCTCGTGCGGCGAGATGAAATTCTTCGAGTTGAAAGCCCAGTTTTGCGGCCTGCTGATGCGCGCCGAGTACCAGCTGCTGAGACCAAGAAGAGCGCTCGGTTTCCTGTGAAGTACTTTCCGCCCAGACAAAGGCCAGCGTTAGTGGAGAGCCGACACGGCGTGTGCGGCGCATGTGCGTCATCAGCTTCGCGATTTCGGGATCTGGCTGGTAACCGAGCTCGTTGGCGACTCGAACGATTTTCTCCTGCAGGGATGGCTCCACATGCTTCCCGCCGCGTAGTGCGCGAGAGACCGTCATCTTGGAAATGCCGAGCCTGAGGGCGATGTCGTTCAAGGAAGGGCGAGCCATGCCGCACTGTATATGCGGAGAGGAGGAACAGGACAAGAGAGGGGGAAGATATTCGGGAGGCAGGGGCATGACGTTTCACTGAGAATCCCGAACAAAAAATGGGCATCGAGTCGCACCCAAGCGTATCAACCGCGACATCACTATGGACATTCAACGAAACGGCACACAACCCTCTGGCAAAGGCCCTGCCGACTGGTTTACCGGCGCAGTGCGCATCGACCCGCTTTTTCAAGCAGGCTCACCAACGCGCGTCGCTGGCGCTAGTGTCACTTTTGAGCCCGGTGCCCGAACGGCATGGCACACGCACCCGCTGGGGCAGACGCTGATCGTGACTGCGGGTTGTGGTCGGGTGCAGCGCTTGGGTGGCCCGATGGCAGAAATCTTTCCGGGTGATGTCGTGTGGTTTCCCCCCGGCGAAAAGCACTGGCACGGGGCCTCACCCACCACCGCGATGACGCACATCGCCATCCAGGAAAGCCTTGATGGCAAGGTCGTGGACTGGCTGGAACACGTCACCGACGAGCAATATCAATCCTCTCAACCCACCTCGTAACCCCCTTCCCTCATGCCCAACGCCAAAGCCTACTCTGCCTCCAGCGCCACCTCCCCGCTCTCCTTTGCAAGCATCCTACGTCGCGAGCCCACCGACCGCGATGTGGAAATCGAAATCCTCTTTTGCGGCATCTGCCACTCGGACCTGCATCAGGTGCGCAATGAATGGAGTGCCGTTCCCACCACCTATCCTTGTGTGCCGGGCCATGAGATTGTTGGTCGCGTGACACAGGTGGGCTCTGCGGTGAAGAAGCACAAGCTGGGAGACATCGTCGGCGTCGGCTGTTTGGTGGACTCGGATCAAACCTGCCCGCAATGCGCGGCCAATCTTGAGCAGTTTTGCCCGCACGCCGCCTTCACGTACAACTCGCCTGACAAACATGGCACCGCTCCGGTGACTTATGGCGGCTACTCCAGCAGCATCGTGGTGGATGAGCACTTCGTGCTGAGCGTTCCCGGCAATCTGAGCCTCGCGGGTGTGGCTCCCCTGCTCTGCGCAGGCATCACCACGTATTCACCGATGCGGCGCTGGGGTGATCTGAAGGGCAAGAGGGTGGGAGTCATCGGTCTCGGCGGCCTTGGTCACATGGGCGTGAAGTTCTCCCATGCCTTCGGTGCTCACACGGCTGTGCTCACCACCTCTCCCAAGAAGAAGGATTCCGCTCTTAGCCTCGGCGCTAACGAAGTGATTGTCTCCAGCGATGCCAACGACATGCAAAGGCATGCTGGCAGCTTCGACTTCATCCTCGACACTGTTTCGGCGGACCATGACATCAACGCGTATCTCAACCTGCTGAAAATCGACGGCACGCTTACGCTTGTGGGAGCACCGGACAAGCCGCTGCCTGTCTCTGCTTTTGGTCTCCTTTTTGGCCGGAAGAGACTCGCGGGTTCCTTGATCGGCGGCATCGCTGAAACCCAAGAGATGCTCGACTTCTGCGGCACACACAACATCACTTCCGATGTGGAAGTGATCCCGATTCAGCAGGTCAACGAAGCGTATGAGCGTCTGCTGAAGAGCGATGTGAAGTATCGGTTTTCTATCGACATGGCCTCGCTGAAGTCAGAGTGATGTGGGCGACTGGCTGGACGGAGGACAAAGCAATGCCCAAGTCTTTGAGGGAGGGGTGGGCAAAGCGAAGTGATGGATGCCCGTTTTCCCCTCACCCCGGCCCTCTCCCCGAAGAAAATATTCCCTGTCGTTTTATGTCGGGGGCGGGGAGAGGGAGAAGCGCTTTGGCGGCTCTGGATTTAGCGGACACATCATTATTTAAAACACTCTGCCTTGATATGATGCTCTGGTGTTTGGTGGTTCTATGTGGTAGGATGTAATGCCATTCTGAAAAGGAAAGTCGCGGTTAGAGAGCGAGGCCCGAGAGAGGTTCTACAAGCCCAGTATTGCATCCATCACTAGCTGGCTGAGTTCGGAGACAGCTTTGCCATCGGTGTAGTGGTTGAGCATGAGGGCGTAGCAGTATTCCTGGCCTGATTTGCTTTTGGCGTAGCCGGTGAAGGTACGGATGCCGGACATGGCACCGCCTTTCCAGGTGAGGCCGTCTTTGGAAAGAAGTGAGGCTTTGTAGGCAGCGCCTTGGGGGCCTTTGCCAGCGAAGTACTGAAGGCGGGCGAGATCCAGCGGGCGGATGAAATCGGCGCGGGCGAGGCCGCAGCCGTCTTCCATGCGCAGGCCGGTGAATTCGAGTCCGCGTGTCTTCCAGTGTTCGCGGATGACGTCTGCGGGTGGTTTGCCTGCCTTTTTGCCAAGCATGAGGAAGACACATTCGGTTTCGTGATTGTCGGATGTGGCGTGAATGCTTTTGATGATGTCGAGAAGCGGCGGGGAGTCGTGTTTGAGCAACGAGTGAGTGGCGGGAGAGGTGGCTGTGGTGCCGCCGACTTGAATGCCTGCGGCCATGAGTGCAGCGCGGAAATGATGTGCGGCAAAACGTGCGGGGTCTGGCACGGCACCTTTGGCCTGAAATTTTGCGGCACCCAGCGGCACGGTGCCGCGAAGGTGGATCGCCGTGGTGCTCTCTCCGCCGTGAATGACGACGCCATCGCCCGAATCGACGGTGCCGGTGGTCACGTCGTTTTTCCAGGCGGCGTCGGGGATTTCGAGATTGATGCCGAGGAGCTCTGCGGGAGAGCCTACCTCCGGGCCTGCGCGAAAGACCACGATGTAGCGGTTGTGGTTGAGATTCAGTCCTGACACTCCGCTGCCGTAACCGTTGCCGATGTCGCCCCAGTTCCAGAAGTCGTTGTAGAGACTGCCGGTGAAAAAGCTGGCATCCGCGCGAATGCCGCCAGTGATGCGGGTGAGGCCGCGTTGTTTTAAGTCGGCGGCCCATGCTTTGAGGTCGTCGAGTTTCAGGATGGGGTCGCCACCGCCGATGATGATGAGATCGCCCTGGATGACGCCGTCCTTGAGCGGTGACGTCGATTTGAGTTCGGTGGTGAAACGAAAGTCCGGGCCGAGGATTTCGAGAGCGGTGGCGGTGGTGAGGGTCTTGAGGCTGGAGGCGGGGATGAAGGCGGTGGTGGCGTTTTCATCGAGCACAACCTGGCCTTTGCTGTCGAGGAGGGAGAAGCCGATGGCGGTGCCGACGAGAGCGGGGTTTGTGTGTGCCTCGTGCAACAGGGTGGTGATGGTATGGGGAGCGGGGTTCGCTGTGGGGGTCTGCTCCACGGGTGGCGGTTCTGCCTGATTGCGAGGGAGTAACACCTCTGGGCGAACGATGAGCAGGCCAGCCAGGGCCGAGGCGAGCAGGAGGATGAGGATGTTTTTCCACATGGGGCGAGTGTATCGCATTTTCTGGAACTGATTTCTGAAAAGTGCGGCATTCTTTATACCCGATCCATCCGCTTAATCTGGAAATGGGAGTGGCTGCTTTCGAGCGTCTTTTGAACCACCTATGCCGTCCGGCCTGCGGAAAGCGGTAGCTGCGCTCGTTCCTCGCTTCGCAACCGCACTCCAAAGGAGCTAGCGAGGGTGCTTGCGGTTTTCTAGGAGATGGGCAGCTTTGGCGGCATGAAACCTGAGAAAGTGAAGTTCATGCTGATGGCCGCCGATATGAAACGGGCGGTGGCGTTTTACCGCGATGTGATCGGCCTGGAGGAGATCTTTGTGAGCGATTTCTGGACGGAGCTGCGGTTTGGGGATGCGATCATCGCGCTGCATGGCGGGCATGATGGCTCGCGGAATCCGACGGGGCTGAGCTTTCAGTACGAGGACGTGCTGATGATGGCGGAGAAGATTGCTGGAGCCGGGGCGAAGATTTTGCAGTCGCCCCAGCAGCGTGAGGGGGAGCCGATTTTGCTGGGGGTCTTCAGGGATGCGGAAGGGAATGAGGTGTTTATGACGCAGTATGTGGGGTAGCCAATGAGGAAACCAGAATGAGGAATGACGAATGAATGAGGGGCTCGGCGTTTGTTTGGTTTGCCGTGGATTTAGATGCCGTAGAGAATCGGGGTCGGGAGACCCCGACGCCTTGTTTTTGGGGCCTTCGACATTGATTCGCTCACCCTTGGCGTTGCACGCGACGGCTTGCGGATTATAGCAATGGTCGATGCTTACCACGTTCATTCCCACGCTTGATGCCCTCCCGGCGCGCAAAACGCCGCTGATGGAGCGGTTTGCGGCGTTGCTGGAGCCGAAGGGTCCGGCGCAGATCGAGGCGATGGCGAAGGAGTCGCGGATGATTACGCGGCGAAATTTTGGACGGACAATGAGGCTGTTTGCACCGCTGTATGTTTCCAATGAGTGCGTGAACAACTGCAGCTACTGCGGCTTTTCACGCGATAACAACGCCATCCTGCGGGTGACGCTGACGATTGAGCAGGTGGTGACTGAGGCGAAGCATCTGGTGGCGCAGGGGTTTCGGAACATCCTGCTGGTGGCGGGTGAGCATCCCAAATTTGTGAGCGATGGGTATCTGGAGGAATGCATCCGGGCGATTCGTGAGTTTGTGCCGACGATTGGCATCGAGGTGGGGCCGATGGAGGCGCCGGAGTATGAGCGCATGGTCAAAGCGGGTGCGGAGGGCTTGGTGGTGTATCAGGAGACCTACGACCGTGAGATTTACAAGGACATGCACACGGCGGGGCCAAAGAAGGATTTTGACTGGCGGCTGGCCTGCCCGGAGCGCGGCTATGCGGGCGGGTTTCGCCGCATTGGGATTGGCGCGCTGTTTGGCCTGAGTGACTGGCGGCTGGAGGCGCTGCGACTGGCGGCGCATTTGGAGCATCTTTACAAGCACTGCTGGAAGGCGAGCTTCACGGTGGCGTTTCCGCGTTTGCGGCCAGCAGCGGGTGGCTTTACGCCGATGACGGATTTCCCGGACTGGGCACTGGTGCAGACGATCTGTGCCTACCGCATCATCTTCCCTGAAGTGGGGATCATTTTGAGCACGCGTGAATCTGCGCCACTGCGGGATGCGCTGGCACCGCTGGGGATCACGGTGATGAGCGCGGGGAGCCATACGGAGCCGGGTGGCTACACGGGAGCTGGGAATGATGACCTGCACCTGACTGTGCGTGGCAAGCGCGTGGAAGTGGAGACGAAGGCGGAGTCAAATCGTGCCGAAGGGCAGTTTGGCATCGCGGATCAGCGGTCGCCATCCAGCGTGGCGGAGATGCTGCGGAGGCAGGGGCTTGATCCGGTGTGGAAGGATTGGGATGCTTCGATCCTAGCTGCGTGAAACTCGAATTTTGATATGAAGATCACTTTGAACGGAGAGAAGCGTGAGCTGGATGGGCCACAGACGGTGAAATCGCTGCTGGAGATCATTGGGCTCGGTGGCAAGCCGGTGGTGGTGGAGCAGAATCAGATCGCGCTGCTGCCGAGGGAGATTGATGCGGCGAGCGTGAGTGAGGGGGATGTGATCGAGGTGGTGCAGATCACGGCGGGGGGGTAGTGGGGAATGACGAATGTCGAAATTAGAATGACGAATGTGTGGAGGCTTGGCGGGGAATTATATCATAGGTAGTTGAAAACGAGTCTGGAAAGGACCACCTGCAGAGAGGGCTTTGCGCTGAAAAAGCATGATGGCTTGTGTGCAATGAAGTTCATTTGTCTGGCCGTCGTTGGGTGGGGGTGGCGAAAGCCCGCCCGTATGTGAACGTCATGCAACGCACTTCGGCATGCGAACGCGCTGGTGGTCGGGCGGTTTGGCGGAGGAAGTGATGGAGCGAAGCACTCTTTCGACGCCAAACACCCCCAACCTACGACCGGCGCGGCTCGCTGCCCGCCTGTTCGAGAAGAAATCTGCTGCCAGTGGAGAACAGACCTGTTTTCTACGAATCGTGGTATTAGCGCATGGAGGCTGTCGCAGAAGCAATCCGCGGAGTCTTCTGCATTGTTAATTAAATGCAGGACCCTCCAGAATCCGCACTCGGAGAGTGCGGACCACTCCACGTCTAGGCCTTCGGGAACTTCCTTCGCAAAGAGAATCTTAGCGGGAGACACCCGCGTAGCCGTGGCCGCTGGAGCAGAGGCGGAAGAGGTGGTTGCAGACTTCGTGGGCGGAGAGGATGCCGGTGCGGGGAAGTTGATCGAAGTCGCCGATGAGGACGGGCCAGTCGGCGCGGTCTTCGGGGATGCGGCCGTGGGAGCCTTTGACGAGGGAGGCGTCGAGAGGGATGACGTCCATGAGCATGCGCTGGCCGAGGGCTTTCTTGGCGAGCTTGCTGGCGATTTTGAGCTTGGGCCACTTGATGGCGGGATCGACGAAGAGCTCGGCGGGGTCGTAGCCGCATTTGCGGTGGATGTCCACGCAGCGGGCGAAGTCGGGGGCTTTGCGGTCGTCCTGCCAGTAGTAGTAGGTGAACCAGCTTTTGGCATCGGCGACGGCGATGAGGTCGCCACTGCGTTCGTGATTGAGGCCGACGAGGTGTTTTTCCATTTTGCCGAGGACCTGGGCGACGCCGGGGGTGGCTTCGAGGGTGGCACGCACGTTGGCGAGAATGCTGGGATCGTTGACGTAGATATGGGCGAACTGATGGTCGGCGATGGCGAAGGCCTTGGAGCCGCCGAGGTCGAGGGTTTCGCGGCCGAGTTCGTCTTTGATGTTGAGCCAGCCTTTTTCGCGGAAGACGCGGTTCAGGTGGACGGGCTGCTCGACATTGGTGATGCCGTATTCGGAGAGGAGGACGACCTTGATGTTTCGTGTCTCGTAGAAGCGGATGAGATCGCCGACGACGTTGTCGATTTGACGGAGATCGAAGCGGATTTTCTCCATGTCGATGCCGACGCGCTGGAGATTGTAGTCGAGATGGGGGAGGTAAACGAGGGAGAGGCCGGGCCAGTGTTTTTCCTCGATCCATTTGGCGCTTTCGGCGATCCAGATGGAGGATTTGATGTCGGAGCCGGGGCCCCAGAAGTGGCGGAAGGGAAAGGGGCCGAGGTCTTTTTTGATGCGATCCCGCAGGGGCATCGGGTGCGTGTGGATGTCGAAGACCTTGCGGCCATCGGCTGGGTAGAGCGGGCGCGGGGTGATGGAGATGTCCGCGGTGGAGTACATGTTGAACCACCAGAAGAGCTTGGCACAGGTGAACTGGGGATCGACACGGCGAAGGGCCTCCCAGAGTTTTTCGCCGTGCATGAGCTGCTCGGGCTGCTTCCAGAAGCGGTGCTCGGCGTAGTCGCGGTCATACCAGCCGTTGGCGACGACGCCGTGATCGCGGGCGAGCCTGCCGGTGAGGTAGGTGGCCTGGGCCGTGCAGGTGACGGCAGGGAGGACGGGCTCGATGAGCGTGGAGCGATTGCGCTCGATGAAAGCACGGATGGCCGGTGTGTGCTCGCCGATGAGCCGGGAGGTGAGGCCGACGACGTTGAGGATGGCGGTGCGCTGCATGCTCGGAAAGTTTTAAGTTTAAGGTTTCAAGTTGAGCCGAGGATAAATCGTCGCGCAGGAATAACTTGGAACTTTTAACTTTAAACTTTTAACCTCCGTAGAGCATCGCGGCGACGACGTAGGCGATTTTGCAGATGAAGTGCAGCGCCTGATCCTGAACGAAGGTGGTTTTGTTTTCGCATTTGGCGAAATCGATGAGCCAGTGCAGGACGAACTCGATGGAGCCGAGAATGAAACAGCCGGTGATGGCCCAGACGGCGGCGGCATGGATCAGACAATGGGCGGTCATGCACCAGGGCCAGATCTGCACCGGGCGGGAGGGATCCTGCAATTTGTAAAGCAGATGCCGGTTTTTGCAGGTAGAGAGGAATTCGCCCTGCAGGGGGTAGTCCATCACCGCATGACCGGCGAAAAGGAGGAAAATGACCTGGATGGCTTCCAGCCAAGTGTTCGGAGGAAATGGCAGCAGGCCAGACATGAGGAAGTTTTCCATGGTGAAGGGCGGATTGCAACGCACGAATCATTCCTGCGCAAACAATCCGCCTCACTGTCATGAATCAGGCGCTGTAGAAGGCGGCGATCTTCTCATTCACCGCGCGGAGACGGTGGGAAATGGTGCGGCCTACACCGATGAGGAGCCAGGCGGCGGCACGGGGGTATTCATTGATGTAGCTTTCGAGGGTCTCCCCGTCGATGCGCCAGACCTGGGAAAATTCGACAGCGGTCACGCTAGCACTTGCGACATTGGGGTCGAGCAGGTTGATTTCGCCGATGGTCTCACCTTTTTGAATCGAACCGAGCAGTACTTTGTGCCCGCCGCGCATGGCTGTGGCGTGGAACTTGCCGGAGACGACGAAGAACAGGCTGTTCTGCTGCTGACCTTCCTCGATCAAATGCTGACCGGGCTGCACAGGGAGGAATTCGCCGTAGCCGCTGAGGATGTCGCGATCTTCGTCGCCAAGAGGTTCGAGGATGCCTTGGGCAGGGAGTTTGGGAGACGAGAGGGAACTCATGGGAATCAGTAAGGGTGAATTAAGCGGTCTTTTTTAGCCGGAGATGCCAGGAATGGCAAGTGCGGTGAGCAAGAAGACGGCGAATCCCCCCTTGCAACTCTGAAATTGTTACATTCCGCGAAAACCGCCCAGCAGCGGCATTTTCGCAGAGAGCGGGTCGTTCATGGCTGCTAAGTATGTAGGTTCTAAATTTTGCTGGATTTCCGAGGGCAGCGGTTCAAAATCACCCCCCTCACTTCAACCAGCCAACCTGACCCTATCCATGTCCGATTCTTCCTCCTCTAAATGCTGCAGCAGCCTCAGTTACGATTTTGCCCATCTTCTGCTTCGTCTTTGGGTCGGCATGCGCCTGTTTATGGCTGGCCTCGACAAATTTCGCTGGGGCAACGGAGCGGACACGACCTTCAGCATCGCGAACTATACCGACAAAAAGGGACCCCCGATCGCCAAGCTGATGAGTTCCAACAGCTTCATGCCTGAGTGGGCCTGCAACGCCTTTGCGAGCACCATCGGCTACATTCTCATCCCCGTCGGCATCTGGGTGGCGATTGGCATTTTCACTGAGTTTGGCCTGCTGGCCGCTGGTCTGGTCTTCCTCGCTCTGGGGCTGGGCCTGGCCGCGCTGCCGGATGACGCAGAAGTGGTGAGCAACATCGGTCTTTCCGTCCTCATCGTGGCCGCCGCACTTGTGACCGCGAAGGCAAAGACTTTCTCCATCGACGGTTTCCTTGCCCGCAAAAAGGCATAACCACGACTCTACGTCGTCATTTGGCAGTGAACCCACGCGCCTGATAGCACCTATGAATTCCCAGCCTCTATCCCCCTCCCCAGCGCCGCTGTCCCGCTTCATGGACCGCCGCGGCTTCCTCCGCACCAGTGCTCTGACGAGCAGTGGAATCTATCTCGCCACCAGCAAGAGCGCAGTCGCGCAAGCGACCGAAAAAGGCCGTACCATCAAGTGCGCCCTTGTTGGCTGTGGTGCTCAGGGCAATGCCTTGCGCGTGGCCTCCAAAGACGTGCCCGGCGTCCAGTGGGTGGCGATGTGCGACATCTGGAAGTTCTCCATCGCGAAGACGCGTGGTGGCTTCCTGGGTGAAAACAAGGCTCAGGTCGAAGGCGACATCAAGGTGTACGAAGACATCAACGAAATGCTGGACAAGGAACCGTCGATTGAGGCGGTGTTCATTGCGACGCCTGACTTCATGCACGCGCCGTATTCGCGCCTGTGCCTGGAAAAGGGCAAGCACGTGTATTGCGAAAAGATGATGAGCAACACGATCGAGGGAGCACGCGACATGGTGCGCGCCGGCAGGGCGAACCCCGGGATCTTCCAGATCGGCCATCAGCGCCATTCCAATCCGCGCTACATCAACCTTCGCGACAATGTGATCAAGCCGGGCAAGATGCTGGGCCGGATCACCCACGCGTATGCACAGTGGAATCGTGGTGTCTCTGGCAGCGCCCCGCAGGGCGCGGTGAAGGGGTATGATATTTCTCAGGAAGTGCTGACCAAAAATGGCTACAGCAGCCTGGAAGAGTACCGCAACTGGCGCTTCTTCTCCAAGTATGGAGCCGGGCCGTTGTCCGACTTGGGTGCGCATCAGATCGACATGTTCAACTGGATGTATGAGTCGACACCCGTTTCGGTCATTGCATCCGGTGGTGTGGACTACTTCGATGGCACGGAAGGCCGCCCGAAATTCGAGCTGCCTGACAACATGATGTGCATCTACGAATTCAAAACGGCAGCCGGAGCTCTCCGCGCCTACTATCAGGTACTGACGACCACGGGTTCCCAGGGTGCGTATGAAAAGCACATGGGCGTGGGTGGCACGGCCATCATCTCCGAACTCGACACGAATGGCAACCAGCTCTACGCCGAACCCGGGCAGGACTGGGAAGCCTATGCGCTGGGTGAAAATCCCCCGATCATGAAGGCGGCTGACAAGGCCAAGAACAAGTTCTGGGAGCAGCCACGTGACTGGGAAAAGCCCAAGCCACCGTCTTATGGTGCCGTCAGCGTGGCCGACGTGCGCGAGAGCAAAGCCCTTTCCCAATGGGAACTGGCCCGAAAACTGAAGGTCAAGCCGCATACGCCGCACGTTGCGAACTTCATCGAGGCGGTGCAGATGAAAGATCCTGCGCACCTTACCTGCAACGTCGAGGCTGCCTTCAAGTCCTGCGTCACTGTGCTCAAGGCCTATGAAGCCAAGGAGGCAGGTGGCAAATACATCTTCAAACCCGAAGACTTCCAGGCCTGATCTGCCGCGGAAATTCAACACTCATTTCACATCCAGCCAAGTTCCCCATGAAAAACACCCTCCACATCCTGACGGGCCTCGCGCTCGCCCTCACCCTTGCCTCCTGCGGCAAGAAAGAAGAAACGAAAGCCGACGCGCCTGCCGCAGCACCAGCGGCTGCCGTTCCTGCTGGTGACCTCGAAGAGATCAAGCTCGACTTCCCAAAGCCCATGTTCATCGGCACGCCGGTGCCTGCTGAGCTGCCGAACCTTGAGAAGGCCGACCCAAGCAAGGTGATCAAGTCCATCATGGTCCCGAAAGGCACCACGAACCTTGCCAAAGGCAAGACGGTGACCAGCTCTGACTCTGCGCCGATCATTGGTGAACTCAGCCTTGTTACCGACGGAGATGCTGATGGTGCTGATGGTTCCTTCGTCGAACTCATGCCCGGCAAACAGTGGGTGCAGATCGACCTCGGCGCCGAGGCCAACCTCTACAAGATTGCCATGTGGCACTACCACAAGCAGGCGCAGGCCTACATCGACGTGCAAGTGCAGGTCTCCGACGATCCTGAGTTCAAGGCGGGTGTCACCACCCTGTTTAACTCCGACCATGACGACACTTCCGGCATGGGCAAGGGCGGCGATCCAGCCTACGTGGAAACCAACCATGGTCGCGTCATTGATGCCAAGGGCATCAAGGCCCGCTATGTGCGCCTCTGGAGCAATGGCAACACAAGCAACGACATGAACCACTACTGTGAAGTTCAGGTCTATGGTACGCCTGCGAAGTAAGGTGAGCTGAGACTCCTGATTTGATTGCAACCGCCGTGCAGGGCTCCTGCACGGCGGTTTTTTTGTGCTGCTGGAAGACGTGGTGGATTGAGGGGCTTCTTCCGGAACCGGCTGAACAGGCTGTGTGAAAACTCCTTCTCATATTTGACCGCTGACATGTTCATGCGCATCTAAATGGGCATGAGCCACCTTCGAGGAACTGATCGCGGCGAAGTGCAGATGCTG
>JAIXYN010000061.1 GCA_027490195.1 Verrucomicrobiaceae bacterium
CATGGACGGACGGGCTATCGCCACGTCCATCCTACGTCCCAGCATGGAGTGCCGGGCCTGATGCTCTGCTTGGAAAACAGACCTGTTCCTTCAGACTCATTTTCAACTGTCCTGGGTATCACTCCCCCTACTTTTGCTCAGCGTTTCAGTGCCTCTCACACCCCTCGCCCCCGGCCTCCAGATCCTGATCGGCCAGTGATGCTCAGCCCGATTTCTTCAATGCTGGGTTGCTTCTCAGCACCACAGGCTGTCCGCTGCAGCATGTCGCAGCCACTGAGAGGTTTATCCTGAGCACTTCCATTTCGCCGCAGCGCATCGCCTTTCTCGGCGACTACCTACCACGGCTCTGCGGCATCGCGACCTTCACCCATGATCTGAGTGAGGCCGTCGCAACGGCATCGCCCCTCACAGATTGTTATGTGGGCGCCGTCAATGACCGCGTGGAGGGTTACGAATACCCTCAGCGCGTGCGCTTCGAGCTGCTGGAAAAAGATCTTCACTCCTACCGGCGCGCGGCGGACTTTTTGAACTTCAGCAACGCGGACGTGCTCTGCGTACAGCATGAGTTCGGCATTTACGGCGGTCAGGCGGGCAGCCATCTGCTAACCCTGCTCAAGGAAATACGCATGCCGGTGGTGACGACTCTGCACACCGTCCTGCGCGATCCCAACGCCGCACAGCGCAGGGTGATGGAGGAACTGGTTCGGCGCAGCGACCGCGTCGTGGTCATGGCCCACAAAGGCGCGGAAATCCTGCGTGAGACGTATCAAGTGCCAGATTCAAAGGTGGACATCATTCCGCATGGCATCCCGGACATGCCGTTCACAGACTCCAGCTACTACAAGGAGCAGTTCGGCGTCGAAGGTCGCAAGGTGCTGCTCACCTTTGGCCTGCTCGGCCCTGGCAAAGGCATTGAGCATGTGATCGAAGCCCTGCCAGAGATCGTTCGGCAGCATCCGAATGTGGTGTACCTCGTGCTTGGGGCCACACATCCACAGCTAGTCGCTCATGAAGGCGAGCGCTACCGCCTGAGCCTCGAACGGCTCGCCGCAGAGCGCGGCGTGAAGGAGCACGTCATTTTCTACAATCGCTTTGTGTCATTGGACGACCTGAAGGAGTTCATCGGTGCCACAGACATCTACCTCACGCCATATCTGAATGAAGCGCAGGTGACCTCCGGCACATTGGCGTATGTGTTTGGCGCAGGGAAAGCCGTAGTGTCCACACCCTACTGGCATGCGCAGGAACTGCTGGCGGATGAGCGCGGCGTGCTGGTGCCATTCCGCAATCCAGCGGCCATCACGGCAGGCGTCTGCAAATTGCTCGATGATCCAGCGCGCATGGAAAAAATCAGGCATTTGGCCCATGCGATGGGCCGCGAGATGATCTGGCCTGCGGTGGCCCAGCGCTACCTGGAATCCTTCCAGCATGCACGGGCGGACCGCAAGGCAGCGCCGCGCACGGCCTTCGCCGGCTGGACCCTGGGCAACCGGCCCTACCAACTGCCGCCGCTGCGTCTGGACCACGTCATACGCATGAGCGACGGCACCGGCATCTTCCAGCACGCCATCTTCAACGTGCCGAACTTTCATGAAGGCTACTGCACCGATGACAACGCGCGCGCCTTCATCCTGTGCACCATGCTGGATGAGCTGGGCGGACAGCCGCCTGCCGAGAACTTGGGCAAACTGGCCACCAGCTACCTCGCCTTTCTGGCAGCGGCGCTGGATTATGAGAGCGGGCGCTTCCGCAATTTCATGAGCCATGGCCGCCAGTGGCTGGAAGCTGCCGGAAGCGAAGACAGCCACGCACGCGCGCTCTGGGCTGTGGGCAATGGCGCGGGACGCTCGCGCAATGAAGGGCACAGCCGCCTCTCAGCGCAATTGTTTGAGCGCGGCCTCACCGCAGTGACGCATTTCACCTCGCCTAGGGCCTGGAGTTTCACCCTGCTAGGGATTCACGAATACCTGCGACGTTTCCCCAGCAATGCGACGATCAACGCCATGCGGGTGACACTCACCGACCGCCTCGTGACCCTGTGGAACGCCTGCGCCACAGAACACTGGCCCTGGTTTGAAGACAGCGTGACGTACGAAAACGCGCGCTTCTGCCAGGCGCTCATCCTCAGCGGCCAGTGGATACCCGACCCCGCCGCACTGGAGATCGGCCTCAAATCGCTGCGCTGGCTGGTGTCGATCCAAAAGACGCAGTCCGGCTGCTTCCGCCCCATCGGCAGCAATGGTTTCTACCATCGCGATGGCGCGCGCGCGGACTTTGACCAGCAGGCGGTCGAAGCGCAGGCGATGGTGGCCGCGTGCAACGAAGCCTTCCGCACCACGCAGGATGCGACCTGGTCACTTGAAGCAAAGCGCGCCTTTGAATGGTTCCTGGGCCGCAACGACCTCGGTCTGCCGCTTTATGATTTCACCACCGGCGGCTGCGGCGACGGCCTGCACCACGACCGCGTGAATGAAAACCAAGGCGCGGAGTCCACCCTGGCCTTCCACCTCTCACTCGCAGAGATGAACTGCGCGGAACATTTGACCACCCCGCCCCACACCTCATGAGCCCCGTTTCCATTCGCCGTCACGACATCACCCTGCAGCCTGAAAGCGGACGCGTCATCATTCGCCCGTTCATCCCAGGAAAGCCTCAGATCATGCAGAACATTCTGGCCCGCGCCCTCGCACTGAGCGAAGCAGAAGCCGACCTGCAGTTGCAGGCGATCCTCGCGGAATTTGCCTCACGCCATTTCGACATCGAATCGCACCTACTCGCTCATTATGAAAAGGTGCGTCATCACATCGACGCACAGACGACGCTCTCACGCGTCCGCCAGCTTCTCATCGGTGCCTTGTTCTCCGGCGAGTATGCGCTGGAGTCCGCCGCACTGTTCAATCCCTCCATCGTGCCGCATCCTGATCAGAGCGGCGTGATCGAAGGCGGCATGCGGTTCATCATGAGCCTGCGTGCCACAGGTGAGGGCCACATCTCCTCCATCGAATTCCGCACCGGCATCATCGCTCCAGACGGAGACATCAACGTGGAGCCGGTCTCACGCTTCGTCGCGCTGCCGGATGTGGTGCCCAATCCCACCTACAAAAAGTCGCGCTTCATCAAGAAACTGCAGGAAATGGGATTCTCGGACGGTTACGCGTTCGCCGTGATGGATCCGCTCGCGGAGGCCTTCACCCTCCATGAACTCGACGAAAGCATGCACCGCGTGCGTAACGAATCCAAACCCGTCAGCAGCGATCTCCGCCGCGCACTGGAGTGCTTTCGCTGGCTCGCAGACTCGAACTACGAGCTAAACTTCTCCTCCAAGCTCGCCCTGAGCGAACGCATCATCTTCCCCGTCTCAGCCAACGAAACCAACGGCATCGAGGACGCCCGCTTTGTCCGGTTCATTGAAGACGACGGCTCGGTGATGTACTACGCGACCTACACCGCCTACAATGGCCGCACCATCCTGCCGCAACTCATCGAGACACAGGACTTCCTGCACTTCCGCATTCTCACGCTCAACGGCACCGCAGTGCAGAACAAAGGCATGGCACTCTTTCCCCGGCGCATCGGCGGCCGCTACGCCATGCTCTCGCGCCAAGATGACGAGAACCTCTTTGTCATGTTTTCGGACAGCCCGCATTACTGGAGCGACCCGCAGATCATTCTGCGGCCAACTCAGATGTGGGAGTCCGTGAAAATCGGCAACTGCGGCTCCCCCATCGAAACGCCCGCAGGCTGGATCGTCATCACACACGGCGTCGGCCCCATGCGCAAATACTGCATCGGCGCGGTGCTGCTCGACTTGCTGAATCCGACACAAGTAATCGGCCGTTTGTCCGAGCCTCTTCTCTCCCCCGAAGGCCATGAACGCGAAGGCTACGTGCCCAATGTCGTCTACAGCTGCGGCTCCATGCTGCACGGCCGCGAATTGATCCTCCCCTACGCCATGAGCGACAAAGCCTCCGCCATTGCCACCATGCAGGTGGACGAACTCCTAGCTGCCCTGCTGGCCAGCGGAAGCTGAGCCCGCCAGACCATTCAGCGCGCCTTGGGACCTGCGGTTGACTGCCCTTCCCCCATTTTGCTCTGTCCGACCTTCGCCATCCCCAAGACCGCACCTACGCTCTGCGCGCGGTCAGCGGCATCAATGTCGTTGTCCTTGTCGATATCGTACTCCTCCCGATCCTCGCTCTCGATGCGCCCATCGTGGTCCAGATCGCGCGACGGGTCGTCAGCCAGATCAATGTCGCCATCTCCATCGAGATCGCGTCTGCCATCGGTCTTTTTGGGTGCGGGCATGGCTTACTTGATGCCGTGTCCCTGCTTTCCAGCAGCCTGTTTGGGGCCGAGGTCCACGCCCTGCGCGGCCAGTGTGTCACGTACGCTGGTGACACCCGAGCCGGCTTTTTTGCCCAGTTCCTTGCCTTTGGCAGCACCTTCTTCACCACCAATGACTCCGCCAATGGCACTGCCAATGTTTCCGCCGATGCCGCGTGCGTGATCGATTGCTATATTGGCCGCCTGTCCGGCCGCATTGCCAGCAATCCTGCCGAGCATCTGGCCAACCGTCTTACCTTGTTCACCGCCAATGGCTGAGCCGATCATGCTGCCAACTTTTTTGCCAAGACTGCCGCCCACGTCGAGGCCGCCTGCCTGGTTGGCCCCCTGCTCACGGTGACCACCGATGATGGGGCCGCCTATTTGAGCGGCCTCCGTGGCGTTGGGACCGAGGCGTCCCGGACCCACCTGAGTGCCTACGGCACCGTCTTTCTTACCCTGGCCAAAGAGGTTTTTGATACCCTGGCCGACGGCTTCTCCGATCAACTTCCCTTCCTTGGAGCCACCTTCACCAGAAAGGATGCCCTGCGCCCCGGCCTCAAATTTTTCAGTGGCAGTCAGGGGCTTTTTACCGAGGACCTCCGTCGTGCTCCCGAGGTAGGTGACCTGGGTGCCCGGGCCTTGGACAGCCGGTGCGGGGGCACCTTGCGCTTGCTCAGCGGGTGCCTGCGGCTGCTGTTGATCTGCAGCCTGGGCTTTTTGAGAAGGCTGGGCAGGCACCCATGCCTGCTGGGCAGGCTGCTTCGGTTCCTGTTGTGGTGCGGCTGGAGTCGGGCGTTGCGCGCCAATCACAGGTCCGCCTTTTTTGTCGGTGTCTTCAGGCATGGGCTAGGGAAATAAGGTTAAGCTGATTAGCCGGGCTGGGATCGGGTGTGCCGAGAATTCGCGCAAATAATGTGGGCGTCGCCAAAAATCACATCTTCATGCCTTTGCCCATGCCCATTCCCTGCCCCATGCCGCCGCCAATTTTGTAGCCCTCCTCCTCCAGGCTCATGCGCACGGTTTTGACGCCATCGTCCACCCCTTTGCCCACGCTGCCGCCGATCTGGCCGCCTACCTGGGAGCCGATTTGATTGCCCACCTGGCCACCCACTTGTCCACCGATCTGCTGGCCAATGCTGGCTCCCAAGGCATTTCCCACCACGGGTACGACGCTGCCCACAGCGCCGCCGATGGCACCCCCGGCAGCTTTGCCCACAACCTGTCCGCCTGCCTTGCCCACAGCACCGCCAATGCTGGAGCCAACTCCTTGACCCAGTCCTTCGGCCATGCCGGGCTCCCCACCCTCGCCGCCGATGCCGCCGCCCAGACCGCCCATGACACTGGCAACACCACCGCCGCCGCCTCCAGCCATGCTCGTGACACTGCTGAGCATGCTGCCTGCGCCACCGCCAGCTAAACTGGTGACGCTCCCAAGAAGATCCCCGCCGCCGCCGCCAAGACCGCCCGCAAGACTGGCCAGGCCACCGCCTGCGCCACCTCCGCCGGCACCACCAATGCTGCTGGCTGCACTGTCCACAGCCGTGTCTGCCGCGCCACCCACGGCACCGCCCACTTGACCGCCAATTTCGGAACCCACCTGGTTGCCGATCTGGCCGCCAATCTGACCACCGACCTGCTGCCCCACGGCGGATCCGACGGCATTGCCAATGACGGGCACAACTGTGCCAATGGCACCACCGACAGCACTGCCTACCGCCTTGCCGCCTGCCGTTCCCACGGCTTTGCCAGCGGCACCGCCTACTTGTGAGCCGATTCCCTGGCCTAGGGACTCGCCGATTCCAGCTTCTTCTTTTTCTTCAGGCATATGGTTAAAGATTGAGTGTTTTAAGGAGCTACATTGCGTGGCTGTTTGCCCAGGCTGTAAACGCGTGAAACAAGGGCGGGACCGAGAGAGTGCCCCTCGGGCAGATCAGCCAAGACGTAGTAGTGCGTCCATCGCATGCCTGCATCGCGCTTGCCCACGCCTTCGGCCCAGAGCCGGACCTCTTTGCCGGTCATCTCACGCGGCAGCCGGGAGATGTGGATGTTGGACTGCACCCAGCCTCTTTTGTCGTGATAGACCCAGAAGTGCACGCTCGTGGCCACCGGCAGCACATCATTGTCATTGAGGTAAACCGGCGGCGGTATAGCGCAGCCAGCCAGCATCATGGCGCAAAAAAGAGTGAGAATGTGCTTCATGATTTGGGCTTGGATTTCATCATTTCTTCGCCGCGCTTGCGCATAGGCTCGCCCCAGCGGTTGTAAGCATAGAGCACCGGGAGGGCCAGAAAACCGGCCACAGCCGCCGCTGTGCGCCCGGTGTACATCGCACCGAATATGAACAGAAGCGTGAAAGCATAACGCCGCACCTCCGCCCGGTGGCTGTGGTAGTAATCAATGATTGATGACCAGGTGTCCATTCTGGGCGACAAGGGTTCCATTCGTTTGCTGACCGCTGAGCAGCGCGTTGCGCAGCGCCTCACGGCAAAAAGTTTCCACCGTGCTGCGCATGCGGCGCACGCCGAGCCGGGGCTCCACACCATTGGCCACCATGATCTCAAGCACACCTTTGCCCGCCGTGAGGTTGTAGCCCTTCGTTTTGAGGAGTTTGAGCTCCTTGTTCAGCATGATGGTGGCGATGCGTTTCTGCGAATCGTAGCCGAGCTTTTGAAACACGCAGCGCACGTTGAAACGTGCGAGCACTTCAGGCCGCAGTTCCGCCGCAGCGAGGTCTTCGATGAAGCGCTCCACCGTAGCGATGGGGCTGTTCTTGAGCTCCATTAGCGCCTCTGCACCAATGTTGGAAGTGGCGACGATGTAGAAGTTGCAGAGATTCAGCGTCTCACCACTGGCGACGGTGATGCGTCCCGCATCCAGCACCTGAAGGAAGATGTCGAGCACGCGCGGGTGCGCTTTTTCGATTTCGTCAAAGAGGATGAAGCCCCTGCCTTCCGCACGGTCATAGAAGCGGCCGATATTGCCCCGGCTGTTTTCATTTTGGCCCAGCAGCAGTTGCAACGACTCCTGATTCTGGTACTCAGACATGTCGAGTCGGATGCAGTGCTTCTGCACGTCGCCATAAATGTGCTCACAGAGCAGCAGAGTGGTTTCGGTTTTACCGACACCGGTGGGACCGAGGAAAAGAAACGTACCCTTGGGGCGTCCTGGATCGCTCAAGCCGAGCTCGCCATTCTGCACGATGGGCACCACCTTGGGGATGACGTGCCCCTGCCCGATGATGCGTTCTTCGAGAAAGCCGGGAAGTGCCTGAATATGAGCGAAATCAACAGGGGGCAACATGGCACTATTTCTTTTGGAACAGTCCCTGGCTGGAACTGCGGATGCGCAGACGCTCGGACTGCTCCAGTTCATCGATGCGGGTCTGCGCCTGCTTGAGCTGAGTGCTGAGCTCGGTGCGTTCCTGCAGGGTTTTTTCGAGGTATTCCTTGATCTCGGCCACGTCCTTTTCCGCCTGCTCAAACGAGCTCTTCTTCTTCATCAGTTCGGAACGCAGTTGATCGAGATCCGACATGGATTTGCGCAGGGTGATGGACTTGGCCGCAAGGGCCTCACGCTCTTGTTTGATCAGGGTGTCATCCGGCATGTCCTTGCGCGCGGGATCCACGATGCCGAGCACGACACCGCGCGAATCCATCGGCGTGGCGGGCAGCCGCGTGTCCCAGCGCGCTGGTTGCTCCAGCCGGTAAACGGTATGCGCTTCGTGCATTTCGCGGCGGTCCTTGCTGGGCAGCCGACCGAGGTGGTAGGCATGCACCTGCTCACCGAGGCGGACACGGGAAACATCATGCGGATCAAGCGAGCGCCCCTTGGGCCAGTCGGACAGCACGTTTCTGCTGTAGGTGGGGATGTAGGCCAGTTCAGGATCATCGGCCGGACGCACCAGCGGATCTTCGGAGAGTTTGACGCTGCGCGATTTGCACGCTGTGAGAAGAGCGCACAGGATCAAGGCGGCACAGGGCAGGCTGGCTTCGAGAAGCTTGCGGTTCATGGTTTGCTGCTGCTGGGAGTGGGAGTTGTGGAAACGGGGGTGGTGCCTGAAGCAGTGTCCGAAGGCTTGGAGATGAGAGAGCGCACTTCTTGGATCTGATCAGCCGCCGCCTGCTGCTGACGGTTTTTCTCGGCTTCAGCATTGGCCACGGCGCTCTGCTGGTTCTGGGCGGCATTCTCCGCCTGGGCCTTGGCGTACATCTCCTCATCGAGCTGCCAGCTATTGAGTGGCTGGTTCTTTTGTTTCAGGCCGGCGATGCTGGCCATTTCCGGCTCAAAGACGTCCGTGGTGTAGATGTAGAACTGGGTGCCGGCGGCGACACGGACAAAATCAAGATCCTGGGAGAGCTGGGTGGTCAGGAGCTTGGAGTAGGCGGAGGCCGCCTGCGCACCACCGCCGAGCGCGGCGTTGCTCGTGTTGTTTTCCGGCACGAGTCCATAGATGCTTTGGAACTGCTGCCGATTGTTGTTCATGATGCCCTGCAGCGCTTCCGCGATGAGGATCTTCACCTGCGCGTACTGATCGTTCTGAACGATGATGCCTTTGATGCCAGCGGAGCCGTCGGTGATGGCGTAGGTGTCATCACTGAGACGTTCGTGATCAAGGGCCACGCCGCCGATGCTGTACTCCCGGCCATCCTCCCAGATGAATGTGAAACCGCCAGCGACCTCAATGCGGTCACGGATGCGTCCTTTGCTGGCCTTGGCATGCACCTGCGTGCCGGCCGGAAGAACGAGCTGACGGTTCCAGTAAATGTCTTCGGTGACAAGGCCGAGCACCGGAGTCTGCAAGGAAGAGGAGTCCACGGTGATGACCAGGGCTGCCTTGATGAGGATGCCGCGCGGAGCAAAGAGTTTCGGAGTCGTGGGCACAAAGGGCTCAGTGACAGCATTGCTGACGTGCACCAGCTTGGGAAAGGGCGGCGGCTTGTCTGCTTTATTCCGCTGCGTGCCGGAGCTGGATGAAATCAGGCTGGGCGGCGCGGGTTTCTTGGGGGGAACGACGAAGCGCTCCACCTGCTGGTCACTGCCCATCATGGCCGTCCGTTGGTCCCCGAGGTTCACCGTCTTTGATTCTGCGACCAGCGTGAGCTCGGCCGGAGGCTTGCCGTCCTTGGTGGGCTTGGCCACCGGTGGGGCGTTGACTGACGCCGCTGGCTGCTTGCTGACATAAAATGCCACCCCGGCGATGGCGACCACCACAACGAGCAGCATCATCTGCACGGCCGGCTTTTGGAGTTGTTGCATCATGGCAGTGGGAGAGGTTGCGGGTTATTTGCCTTCGGCGGCGGCATCGAGTTCGGCAGCGTCCGCGCTGGAAAGCGGCGGCAGCAGCACAGGCTGACGCCCGGGTTCCGGCAGTTCGATGCGGAAATCCTGATTGATGGAAAGCCCTTCACGGCTCCCGCCCGGGCCGCCCTGGAGCACCACATCCATGGCGACGCGCTGACCGGGTGCGACAGTGTTGGCGCAGTCCACCAGCTGAGAGTCATAGCTGCGGCTGCCGACGCGAACCTTGGTGCCCGCAGGATCGAAATCGAACTCCTTGGCACCGTTGTTGGTGAGCCAGCAGCGGAAGACGGTGAGGTCTTTGGCCGGGCTGCGCTGGATCTCATAAATGGTGGTCACGAGATCCTTCGTCGTGGAAGTCATCATCAGCCCGTTGCGCTCCTGCCAGCCCGTGAAGAGGCTAGGATTAAGCGGCTCCAAAGCCTTGCGGTTGCGCACCTTGCTGAGCATGCCCACAAGTTCCTCGGCGTTGTATTGAATGCGTGACTCCACCACTTTTTCCTGTGTCACCTCCACCGTGCTGTTGGTCGGTACCGGAGGGGAGACGATGACGGCGAGGTTGGCCTCATCTGCGGGAGTGAGGCGGAGGAGGTAGATGTTGCGCGTGGTGCGCACCGTGGCGTGGCAGGGCTCTCCGGGCTTGATGAGGCGGACGACGAGCGTGTCCCCGATCACATTCTCATAATGCACGATCCCCACCTTTGTGCTGGTCATCTGATTGACCTGCGCAGGATCGGTGACGAGGCCGTAGCCGGTGAGCAGACTGATCTTCTCCGGAAAGGTGATGGTGGTGGCGACATTGCTGTTGATGGCGATGTCGTGGACCAGGTTCTTGGGGTCCAGCCGCACGAGCTCACGACCTGTCTGCACCTGGGCAGACAACGTCATGGCCGCCGAGAAAACGCAAGCGAGATGAAGCCGAAGCCAGCTGTAAGTGCGTGAGTTCATGATTCGCTGATGGGCTCTAGGCTCAGTTTGCCCAAGGTCTCCACCTGGGAGGGGAAGCCTTTGTTGGAGATGATTTTCGTGTTCTGATGCCAGAGGACAGTGAGCGAGAAGCGGTAGGTTTCATGCTTCTCTTTGCCGCTGAAAAAGCTGCGGCGGTGGATGATGCCGGTGGTGACGGTCTTCACACGGATGTTGGTGGCCGCTTTGATCTCCGTTTTTTCCACAATGGCGGTCTGATCGACCTTCTGGCTCTGGAAGTACTTTTGCTCCTTCTGCACCTCCTTGCGGATCTCCGCCAGTCCAGGGCTTTCGTGCTTCTCGTTTTCCCAGCACAGCTTGGTGAGGCGGTCCTCATGGATCAGGCCCTGCGGATCGCGTTCCAACAAGGTCTCCGCCAGCACGCTGCACATCTGAATGTGCATGGGCGTCATCTCCATGTAAACATTTCCAGGTGGCACGTAGTAGGCACCTGCGGTGTCCATGACCACAAATGGCGGGCGCTTCCGCAGCGCATCGGACATGAGCATGACGTAGCCCGCGCATGCGGCCCCCACCACGCAAGCCACGAGAAACCAAAACACTGCCGTGCGATCCCTGATGACCAGGGTATCAATGGCGCTGCGCTTTTTTTCTTGTTTTGCAGACATGATTTGTGGCGGGATTAGTCGGAACTGGAAATGGGGCTGATGGAATACTCGATATTGTTGCAGACGAAGGGGAAGCGCTTGCTGTCACGGAGGTTCTGATTCCGCTCCCAGTAAAGTCGTGCGGTGACGCTGAACGACTGAGTGATGGCCTCCTCGGAGGTGGGGTCCACGCTCACACGCACGAGCTGGCCCTGGGCCACCGTTTCTGCTTCGCCATTGGGAAAGTGCTGCACGCGCACCTGCCCCACTTCCATGACCTGATGAATGTGCCGGGTGTTAAAATCGTAGTACGAGTCCTTCAATTCTTTTGTCACCTGCTCCATCCCAGCGCCAGCAAACAGCAGTGAAAGACGCTCGGCCGTCAGTGCCCCTTTGGGACCTCGATTGAGGAACGTTTCCAGCGCGAGCCGGGCATGGTAGTCCACCACTTCATCCAGATCCTGCTGCTGCATTGAGCGATCCAGATAGACAAACGATTTTTCGATCGGCACGTAGAGCATGCTGCCACGGCTGGACACAGCCACGTCATACACATACCAGCCAGTGACTGCGAGGCAGCCGCAGGCCACCATAAACCAGAAGAACGCCAGCTTTTCCTTGGAGATGAAGATGTCCGCCACGCCTTTCATGTCATTCTCCTCCTGCCAAGCCTCCTATTTGATTGCCCACTCCAGTAACCGCGCCCGTGGCACCACTGATGGCCGAAGATGCGGTGCCGCCGCCAGGAACCATCCCGACCACCGTACTGGCCACCGCTCCGCCCGCGCTCACACCGCCCATGGCTGCACTGACCGCCTGACCTGCAAAGGCCGTGCCAATCTGCGCCCCGGAGAGGATGGCCTTCTGAATCAGACCCGGCGCCTTGAAAATCACAAACATGATCCAGATAGCAACAGCGACCACGAGCACAAAGATGGCGAGGACCTCAACAACCACGCCAAAGCCTGCGAGATGCAGCGTGGCACAGATCAAGACAATGATATCAATGCCGATGGTCAGCAGCGCGTCAGAAAGCATAAGGCCGATTCCCCAGCCAAGCGGCCAAAAACAAATCCCAAGAAGTCCCATGAAATAGGTCTGGGCCGTTCCCTTGGTGTCATCATACAAAAGCATGCCGAAAAAGATCGGCGATGCCGCCGCACCGATGTACAAGGCCATGATCTGCACCTGATAGGCAAAGAAGAAAATCACATAGCAGAACAGCCCGATGACGATCATGCAGAAGGCGGCAATGATACCGGCGATGTAGTCGATGATCGCAAGCGGATCCACAAAAAGCCCCAAGAGCGCACTGGGATCCGTGTCGATGTCCATGTCACTAAAGCTGTCCCCGAAGTTTTCAAACAGTCCGATGGGGTCCACTCCCAATGAAGACAGCAGATCGTCAGAAAGCGCTGTGCGCACATCCACCACAAGGAATTCCGGAAAGAAGGGCATGATGGAGCACACCAATCCCATGGTCAGGATCTGTCCGAAGGCCCCGTCGAAGCTGCCGCCCATGATCCCTTTGTAGGAGATCATCAGCAGCCCCAGAAAGGCGAGCGTGAAAGCGAAGATCTGCAGACCGTCAAAGATGTCCGCGCAGGTGTTCTGCAGATCGGTGTAAAACGTGTCCATGAGACCAAACGCACCGGCAAATCCCTGGCCGGCGGCAAGGATGGGCATGAGGCTCAGTGTATTCATGGCGGCGTGTGAGGTGAAAAATCCGAAGGGGCGTTGTTACTTTTTACCCCAGCCCAGATTGCTGAAGGGGCTGGTCGTCGTCGAACCAGGCGAGGAAGTTGAAGATGAACCGCCGGAGCTGGAACTGCTCTTGGCCTTTTCGCCGTTGTGCTTGCGCTCCAGATTGCGCTCTTCGGCTTTGGCCTTGGCTTCCACCTGCGCCTGCAGCTTCAGCTTTTCCATCAGCACGTCGTAGTCCAGCTTGCTCTTCGTCACATCCGCCTTGGCGCTAGCAATCAGGGAATCGGTGGTGCTGATGGCGGTCTGAAGCTTCAAGATGGTGGCCAGATCGGAGGCGGTGTTGAGCTGATCAAACAGCGCGGGGCGCTGCTCTTCGAGCTGGGTGATGCGCTCATCCGCCTCGCGGGACTTTTGAGCCAGCGCCTCTAGGTCACCACTCAGCGCGCCCTGAAGTTTGTAGAGGGAGGGATCACGGTCGGCAGTCTCTCCATCCTTGAAGGTGACCGTCGGGTTGACGGCGGCGACGAGTCCGTAAGCGTTGTCGCCAAAGGCTTCAGCACCCGTCGTGGCACGGAGGCGGTCTTCACGTGCAATGCCATTGGCTGCCGCTTGGGCGGATTTGGCGATGTCCTGCTTGATGAGATCCAGCAAAGGCAGACTGACCGTGGCGGGGTCCCCCATGCGAGTAAGCTGGTCGTTGAGCGACTGCGACTGCTTCTGCGCTTCATCAAGCTGCTGCTGCAGCATGCTCATGATGCTCTGCGTGTTGGTGTTGGTCTGCTGGATGAGCGCGTTGTCGATGACTTCCTGCACCGGCGACTGGGCGCCGGCGCTGTGGCTGAACAGAACCAGCCCGAGGGCGAAACATGCGGATGTTTTCATGGTGTTGCTGCGGTGGGTGGAGAAAGCGGTTATTCGACAACTTCGATGACGACCTTGCGCGGCTCGACGAGAACGCCGTCCGTGGTGACGTGCTCAGGCACAGGCACTTCGTAATAGCGGCGCTGTACGCCATCGCCGCTGGTGGGGCGTTCGGCATCGCGTTTGAGCCAGTAGAGGTCCTTGATGGCGTCGCTGCGGCCTTTGTTGTACCCGTCGAGGTACTTCTGCCTCACCTCGTTCTGGGACATGGAGTCGGAGATGGCACCGGCGGCATAGCCCGCGACCGCTCCGGAGATGAGACCTGCGTGGTTACTGAGGCCACCGCCGCTGCCACCGCTGGAACTGCTCGTAGTCGTGGTGCCCCCAGTCGTGGAGGAGGAACTGCTGCTACCGTTGTTGTTGTTGTTGTTCCTGACAAAGCGGTCGACGATAGAGCCGAGGATTCCACCGGAGGCGGCGCCGACGAGCCCCTTGTTCACTCCGCCGCTGGAATTTGAGCAGGAGGTGAACAGGGAGGACATTCCCACAAGAAGGATGATGAGGGTCGTTTTCATTTCTTCGATTTGGCTTGGCTGAGAATCATCTTGTAGGCGTCGCCGCCGTAGTTTTTGAGCTCGGCGTTCTGGCGTTCAAAGGCCTCCCCGGAGGTGGCTGAGGCGAGGATCATCTCCTTGGACGCCTGATGCCGGCCAATGGCAATGCGCGGCCGTCCGGTGGCCTCGTGGTAGTAAACAAAGGAGCCATAAGGGTCGGACTTCATCTCCGAGGGATCGGGGAAACTTGTGACCTGCTTCTTGGTGATGGAGGGGATGCGGAAACCTTCGCTCATGCTTTCCACGTCGCGCTGGTCGGGCTGCTTGAGCATGAACATGATGCGCGAGTTGCCCACGACTGAAGAGCGCACTGGGTGGTCCTTGATGCGCTGGAACTGCTGGATGATGGAGAACACCCAGCAGGAGTATTTGCGCATACGTTCATAGTACTCACGCGTGATGCGGTCACCGTCAGGCATCGCGAGGAAAGCAGAAAGCTCCTCAAGGATGACGCGCTTGCGGGTGGAACGCGGGCGGCTCATGATCTCTTTGCGCAGGTCGTTGGTGATGAGGAACGCGGCAACCGTGCGCAGCTCCTTGGCAGACTCGGGGATGTAGGACAGCTCGAAGTGGACCACTTTGCCACTGAGACTGACATTGTTAACGCCGTCCAGAATGGCCCCATAGCGGCCCGTGCGGCCCCAGGGCTCCAGCAGCATGCGGAGAAGACCGATGTCCGGGTGGGCACGGCGCTGCCGGCTTTCGAGGTTCAACAGTTCCACAAATTGACTGTGCGTAGGCATGTCCTCCGCCTTCATGAGGGTGTAGGCCATCGTCATGAGGTCCCATTGATTGCCGGGATTGTTGAGGAAGTCCTCCAGCATGCCCTGATCCACCGCCATACGGTCAAACTCACCGGCCATGACGTCCCCCTCCATGAGACTGGAACGGAAATCCATCCAGGCGTCGGCCAGCACCGTGCCGCTGGGCATGCGTTTTTTGCGCCACTCGTCGGCAATGGCCACACGGCGTGCCGACTCGGCACGGCCTTCGGCATTGCGGCTAGCCCATGTTTCAAATTGGTCGATGTAGAGACGCTCGATCTGCTTGGACAGGAGCGCCTGGCGTATGCGGTCTTTGTCGATGTCTGGCGGTGGGCCGGCCATGAGATGCGCCACCGCAGTGGCTCCGCCTAGCTGGTCGGAACTGAGCGGCAGACCGCGCGTGTCGAAGTAGTTGAAAGTCAGGTTGCCGTTCGGCTGCACGATGATCGGCTCGCAGCCATAGAGGCGGGTGAAGAGATTGTAGGATAGACCTTCCTCAACGATGGCCGTGAAGTCGTAGTAGGGTGCCGTCTGCGTGAGGAGGTCGATGGTAAAGACTGATTTCCCTGCGCCTGATGCCCCGAACATGATGCCATGTTCCGGACGCATGGAGCCTTCCTTGCCGACAAATGTCGTGGCACCCACGAGCGCGCCACGCGGGCCGTCATAGATCGCTTCCGCTTCATCGAGGTCACCGGTCGGCGTACTGGAGATGGGCAGCATGTCGGCGAGATTCACATCCTCGACGTAGAGCTTGAAGTCGTTGTAGTTGGCCCAGCTCCAGCCCGGCATGCAGAGCTGCCAGTAATTGCGCACGCTGGTGGGCAGCGTGGGCTCATAGGACTGAGCGCCCCCGAGCTTCAGGATGGAATTCCGAATGGCGGAGAGCTTGCTGGAGCAGACATCGGCGTCCTTGTCCCACACACGCACAATGAGGTGCATGCGGTAAGGCACCACTTCATTGGTGCTCAGGCGGCGGATTCGCGTGCGGAGTTTCAGCAGGGTGGCTTCAAGGGAGGGGGTGATCTTGCCGCGCTCCAGTCGGGCGACCTTGCCCTCCGTGGCGATGCGGTCCTTCTCCACATCCCCTGCTTCGATGTTGGTGATGATCTGGTAGTCCAGGATGTCGAGCTGCGTGAGCGTGCGCATCATCCCGATGTAGGTGAACTTGGGCATGCTTTTCACCACGCAGATGCCCTGGTAAAAGCCGTCCATCTTGAAGGTGGAGGAGCCCATGCGCACGGGGGCAGCTTCGCTGTTGAAGCACATCTCACAGACTGTTTTACCTGGGTCGTAGAGGTCTTCGAGCTTGAGCGCTTCGTTTTCAAATGCGCTGGGATTGAAGTAGCGGTAGAAGGCCTCGAAGTGCTCCATGTCGTTCATGGGCATGACGCGGCCACCGAGGCTGCCAAACTGCTGGCGCAGGGCCTCCTCCAGCTCTCCCTGCTCGCGCTTGGCGGCTTGCAGGAGTTCCTCATAGTATTGGCGTCCGCCGCCCATGGACTTGCCAGGGATGCGGGAAGTGAAATAGAACTGCAGATGCTCGCGACGAAGTTTGTGCTCGCGGATTTTTTTGTCGTAGCGCTGGTAGCGCTCCTCACGCTGCCGGGTGGACCAGCGGTCCTGGGGCAGTTCCTCAGTCTTCTGCCTGTAGCGTTCCAGCTCTTTGCGGTAATCGCTGTCCACGCTCCATGACACTTGCAGGCGCAGTTCCGGCCTCACCATGCGCAGCAGCACGCGCAGGTTGTCCTCCAGAGACATGAGCCAGCTGGCGTCCGTGTTCTCCGTGTCCGGCATTTCGATGTTATACCCCTTGCCGATGGCACCACCGCGCTGCAGGCCGCGATAGATGATGAGATCCTCGTCGAGGTAGGAATTAATGAACTTCGCCATCCGGGAGGATTAAATAGAGGGGTCTTTGGTGGGGTCATCGATCCAGGGGAGAGCGATGGGTTCCACCTTGTTGGGGGCGAAATAAGGTGTTTTGGAAGCCTTGATGATGAGCCACTCAAACAGTTCCACATCGTAGGAAGGCGGCTTCCCCTGCTTCAGTCCGAAGCAGTAGAGCGAGACCAGCACCAACGGCACGGAGGCCACCAGGATGGCCATGGGTATGCTGGCATCCGGGGCATTGGCCATCGTTTGGAAGATCATCAGAGCCATGCCGAAGGCGAGAATAAACCACAACGCATTAGCACCCTCGAAACCGGCGATGCCCTGCTGGGAGTCGCGGCCTTCGTTGGTTTCGTGCAGTTTGACGCCTTGTTGTTCCATGGTCAGATCACCGGAAGATGACTAGGGCCTCCCAGCCCTGATGCGCCCACTGGAGGCGCATCAGGGAGAGAGCTCCATTGCCGGGGAACTAGTTGCCCATGTCGATGGAATCCACATCGCTGGAACCACCAGCCGTCGAGAACATGACCTTGGTGATGATGAAGGCGAGACCGCCGATGCCGGCGCCCACCAGCCCGTAGAGCACGCGCTCAGTGTTGCCCATCATGAACATGACCGCCGAGAACAGCAGGCCGCCGAAGGCGAGCACCAGGCCGACGAGGTTAAGGATGTTGATGATGCCGCTGAACTTGCTGGTCAGGTCGCTGGAGGTAGCGGCGAGTGGCATCGTGAAGCGCAGGATGTTGGTGCCAAGAGTGGTGATGGCAATGGAGTTCATTTCTGTGGGTGATGAATAGTTTGATGTTTTGGAGTTCAGCACGCGGCGCGTGAGCACCGTGTGCTGGCCGTGTAGTAACCAAACCGCCGCCTGCTGTGACAGGATTTATTCACCACCGCCGTTCTTGCGGTCTATTCCCGGCTCACCAGAGCATTGCGCAGCGCTGTCAGCTCCTCCTGTACCATCTCATCGGTTGGTGCGGCCAGCGTGCCAGCCACCAGATCTCGCATGATTTCCCGAAACCGTTTTCTCAAACGTGAGATGGACTGGCGCACGGCGTCATGGGTCATGCCCAGTCGTGCGGCCAGTTCTGCATCATTCCCCGAACCCGCTAGGGTAGGATCCAGCCGGGGACGCAGCAGTTGGAACTGCTCCTTCTTGCCCGCCGCCTCCTGCTCCTGGGCCAGTTGCTCCACCGTCTCCTCGATGATGCGCAGGGCGCACATGCGCTGGTAGATCATCTCAGGAGTGCGATGGTCCGGTGGCTGGATGGAAAGCTCATCCTCCGCCTGCGAGGCTTCGATGGACAAAATTTCTTTGCCACCACCGCGTTTGAGCGCTGAGGCCTGCCGCTGCCAGTGCTTGATGTGACGGCTGAAGGCCGTGAGTAGGTAGTTACGCATCTTGCCCAGCGCCGCGTCTGCCGTGCTGAATAAAGCCTTCTCGAGCACAAAGCTAAAGAAGCTCTGTGTCATGTCTTCCGCATCCGCCGGAGACAGCCCCTGAAAGCGCGCATACGAGTAGATCGGACGCCAGTAGATCTTGCACAATTCGTCCAGCGCCAACCTGCCTCTTCCCACATCTCCCCCTTCGCGCAGGGCCAGCACCATGCTCCAGCGTGTGACTGGGAAAGCGCCATGATGAGTTGGAGGAGTCTTGGCCATGCGCTGTTATCTGAGAGCACTTTTCTACGTTGTTGAAACTCTGGATGTTGAAAAAAAATCGGTCACACAAAGACTGAAGTATGGATAACTCAGGCATGCCACTGGCTCTACTTCAAATGCAGGGACGAGCGCGGTCTCAAACTCTGCCAATATTCTCCAGCGAAATCCCTGACTGATGAGTGCCTCTTCACCCGGACCGGATGCCGGTGACAACTCCCGCACTCAGGTGAAATCTTCTGTATTGGAGGGCCTGAATCCCATCGGCCTGATGGAAGGCGTGCTGGGTGGCCAAGCCACCGACTGGGAGCCGCCGCTGGCGGAGGAACTGGAGTCCTGCTTCCCTGGGTACACAGATTTCCGCTTCATTGATCGCGGTGGCATGGGGGCCGTGTACTCAGCCATGCAAAACTCCCTGGAGCGACGCGTGGCGGTGAAGATCTTACCACCTGACCTTGGAAAGGATGCTCTCTTTGTGGACGGATTTCATCGTGAGGCACGCCTGCTGGCCCGGCTGCAGCATCCGAACATCGTTGCGGTGTATGATTTTGGCCGCAATGCCCTGGGTCACCTTTACATTGTGATGGAGTACGTGCATGGCACCTCACTGTTTGAAATCTTGAAACAGGAGCAACTGCCCCTACCCCGCGTGCTGGAGATCATCGCTCAGGTCTGTGAAGGTCTGCAGTTCGCCCATGACCACGGCGTCATCCACCGCGACATCAAGCCCACGAACATTCTCATCGACGGACGCAACAGTGTGCGCGTGGCGGACTTCGGTCTGGCCAAGCTGGTGAAGGCGGAATCCACCACCACGACGCAGACTCGTAGCTCCCTCATCATGGGCACGCCCGTCTATGCCGCGCCGGAACAGCGCCGGCCGAACGCATCGGTCGATCACCGTGTGGATATCTTCAGCGTGGGAGTGACTCTCTATGAAATGATGACCGGCCACTTTCCGGTGGGCGTTTTTGAGCCTCCCTCCAAAAAAGCCGGCAGCCCTCCCGCACTGGATAAGATCATCACCAAAGCGTTGCGGGAGAGCCCGGCTGACCGCTACCAAAACGCTTCAGAACTCAAGAAAGCCATCCAACTGGCCTCTGACCGCATCACCCAGCCAGCTATCCAGCGCACCATCGTGAAGCGGCCGATGATATCCATGATGACCACGGTAATCGTTACCGCTGCGCTCATTTATTTGCTCGACGAATTGAACAAGCAGGTGCTGCAAAAAATCCCCCCGGCCAAGGCACCGCTACTTCAGAGCGTACCCGTGGTACCGCTGAACGGCACCTTTTCCCTCCTCAATGGCCGTATGACCTGGATGCAGGCCCATGCCCAGGTGATCGACATGCCCGATGTCGAACTGGCCAGCGTTCACTCCGCTGCAGAGCTTGCTGAACTGAACAAAGCACTCGATGAGCACGGCATCCGCTCCGGCGTATGGACCGGTGGCATCCAGACGGAAGCCGGAGCCGCCTTCCTGTGGTCGGACCGCAGCAGTTGGGATTTCGATGCCTGGATGCCTGCTGCCGCCGAACCGCCCGTGATCGTGACGGAGGTCCAGCCTAAGAACAGCAGTACGCTGCGCACCACCCGGGGAGACACCCCGGACTGGATCGAAGTTTACAACCCAGGCTCCCAGCCGGTGGATTTGACGGGGTGGAAACTCATCCACTACCAAGGACGAGAATTTTTCGAGGACCGCCTCGGTGCCCACATGAAGCCCGGTGCCGCAGGTCTAATGCTGGCTCCCGGGGAGTACCGCGTCATCTTTTGCAGTGCCATTTCAGAAGAAGAGGCTGACCGCCCACAGTTCCACTTCCGACTGGAAGCAGAGTTCGGACGCATCGGCTGGGCCGACCCGAGCGGCCGATTGATCCAGATGTTCCGCAGCGCCTGGAGCAATTTCCCGGCGGACGCCTCCATCACCTCCGACATTACCGGCCAGACTTGGGGCGTAAGCGCCAAACCCAGCCCCGGCCAGCCAAACCCCCCGCCTGTGCGCCCGCTCAGACTCAGCGCCAACCCAAAACCTGAAAGGCAGGCGGTCATGCTCCTGCCGCAGTTCGGCGGCCGCTGGACCGCCAGCCCTCTGGACCGCACAGCCCTGCCGCTCATCAGGCACAAGAAGAAGTAAGCCGCGCCAGTCCGTTCTGGCGGTTCAATCCATGGGTCTAAAGAGCTTCAGCTCAGCGGTTGGCAAGATCCACCAGCTTGTCATTCATGTCGCGCATGCGCTTGGACAGGCAGGTGGTGATTCGGGTCAGCAGACGGTAAGCCACCTTCGGATTGGCTGTGTGCAGACGCTCAAGACTGTCACGTGTGATGAGCCAGACCTCGGAGTCGGAGCCGGCACGCACGGTGGCACTGGCCGGACCGGGATCAAAGATGCTCACTTCGCCCAGCGAATCACCGGCTTCGAGAACAGCTACGACTTGATCAACGTCATCCACCTCCTGCAGCACTTCCAGCTTTCCTTTCAGCACCAGATAAAGATAGTCATTTTCGTCCCCCTGACGGATGACGACGTCGCCCGGTTGGTAGGAGCGCGAGTCGCCGAAACTGGAGAGCAGCGTGAGTTCGTTGGCATTGAAGTTGGCTAAAAGAGGAGTGAGGGACGGCATGGTTGATTCTTTACTACGGTAAGAGATTTGGTTGAGTCGAGTCGTTACCAGGGGCAATCACTTCCACCAGTCCGGGATCTTCCCGGCTCCATCCATGGCGGGGATGCGCAGGCGGACTTTCTTTTTGGACGGGTGGACAATCCATGCCGTGGCGTCCGGCATCTTCATCAGCTCGCCGGGCTGCACTTCGTAATCCCATTCTTTGTTCACGGTCTTGTTGCTGTCCTTGCCCATGAAGCCGGAGGACTTGGAGACTTTCTTCTTCTCCACCTTGGCGATGAATTCCGCGACGGCCTGCGCCCCTTCAGGGTCCGGTTGGCGAAAGGCGATGCGCGAACGGCAGTTCAGCGTGAGCACCTGCGCGGTTTCCTTGCCGAGCACCGGGAACAAGGAAGCATCGCTCTGCATGCCGAGGATGAGGCAGCAGTTTGCCGCACGCAGACGGTCGATCACATTGTGGTCGGAGATGCCGTCCTCACTGGCGGTGGCCAGCGCCTGAAACTCATCCATCAGCGCGATGAGCAGGTTCTCGGTCTTGCGCTCCTTCTTGGGCTTGTCGAAACGCATCATGGCGTGCGTGTAGAACAGCAGCTTGATGTAGGTGTTGATGTAGCGGCGCTCGGTCTGGAAGGTCTGCGGCATCGCCGTGCAAAACACGCGGCCTTTGTCCACATCGGTGATGTCGATGGTGTTGGGCAGGTCGGAACAGAAGATCTCGGCGATGTCCGGGTGCGTGAAGAAGCCCAGCATGACCTTCAGCGTGCCCACGAGGCCTTCTTTCTGTTCTGCCGCCTGCGCATTCAGGAAGGTCTGATCAAAATACTTCGCCAGCTTGATGCGCTCCGGCGTGCTCTCCGCATCCAGCAGTTCGTTGAAGAGCGCCTCCATGTTTGACTTGTCGGTCAGGAACTCGTAGGCACGCAGCACGTTCACCGGTTTGCCCAAGGTTTCCAGCAGCTCAAAGGCGCAGGTCAGCGCCTGCTGCGCCGCCGGTTTGAAGAAGGACGACTGTTCACCTTCCGTCAGCGACGCCCCCGTATCGACGAGATTTTTCGCATGCGTGGTGTAGGGCAGCCGCGGGTCCGAGACGAGATTGTAGCGCTCCTTCGGCTGCCATTTTCGGTCCAGCCGGTCCGGCCGCACCATCAGCACGCACACCGCCTCGGGCCGCCCGTGGCCGGTGAAGTGCTCCAGCGCAAAGAAATGCTCGTCCCCCTTCGCTCCCAGGATCAGCCCGCCCCAGTTCGGACGGCTCACGCTGATCTGATGCAGCAGGGGGTTAAAACCCGAAGTCGTCTTGCCCACCCCCGTGTCACCCGTGATAAGCCAGTGACGAGTGAACTCCCCCGGCAGCCATTTCAGGTTCTTGTACTGCACGATGTAGTCTTTCTTCGAAAAATCCGGCTGCCACTTCAGCAGCACCATCGCTCCCAGCACGCACACAAACGCCACACCTCCCGTGGTTTCGTTGATGCTGTCATATTGAAACACATACCAGATGCCAAAGGTGGCGATGCCGACGGCGACGAGGAATTTGATGAGGGAGAACATGCTGGGAAAGACGCTGCCAGTACAACTAGCCGGAGCGCAGCAAGCTGTGACTGTCTTTTCCCGGCTGTCACAGTTAGGAATGCAGGGGCTAGTTCTGGACGAACACACCTTCACATACGCCATGCCTGACAAACTCCGCTTCGAACCCCAGGACAATCTCACCGGCCTGGACTTTTCCTTTCGCAAGAACACGAACATGGCCACCACCCAGGCCAATGAGACCTTTGTGGTGGACGCGCGCTTCAACCGCTCCCTTGGCCAGAACGGCGAGACCCTGGGCTTTGCGAAAAAGCAGTATGCGGATGACCCGAAGGTGCAGGAGGCACGTGACGCCGCCTACGAAAAGGCGGAGAAAGAAATGGAAAAGCTCCGCAAGGTGGATGGAGTGAAAAAGTGGGTGGCAGACCGCCTTGAGCTGGAGGGCCTCAAGGGAGCCATTGATTTTCACCAGAACAAGCTCAACGGGAGCATTGAAGAATTAAAAGAGCTCCGTGAGGCGGACGCTCCCGATGCGG
Organism: Verrucomicrobiaceae bacterium; assembly: GCA_027490195.1. Lineage (GTDB taxonomy): Bacteria > Verrucomicrobiota > Verrucomicrobiia > Verrucomicrobiales > Verrucomicrobiaceae > Prosthecobacter. The sequence goes on from JAIXYN010000061.1 coordinate 23,387, forward strand.
CCAAAATCGCGCAGGCGGAGCGGGAAGTGGCGGAATGGACTCAGAAGGTGGCGGAAAGCCAGCTTAACTTCGAGACCAACAACCAGAAGATGAAGCAAAGGCTGATGGACCAGTTCAATCAAAACCCGTCCATCAAGCTCTTTCTGCAGGCCCAGCAGGCGGTGACCAGCGCCCAGGCCTTGAAAGACTCCACCGGCACCATCGCCCAGGCGAGCTCTGTCTTGTATGACGACAAGTACGGCATGGAAAATCAGAAAGTCGGCGGAGACCGGCAGCTTCTCGCCCGCGCCGTGGCGTCCCACGAAGTTGACAAAATGATCGGACTCAATGTCTGCGCCGAGGAAAAGTTTGGCATGGACCCTGCGGGAGGGATGGTGGGCATCAGCGTCCAGTGCGACGGCGCCGGGATACGCAGCGCGTATGGAACCAATGAGTATGGCGAAAGCCAGACCTCCTTCCTGGACATCGACTACTCCAACGCCGCGGTGCAGAAAGGACTCAATGACCTGCAGACGCTGGACTACATCACCGGCCAGTGTGACAGGCACGCTGGCAACATGTTTGTGGACCCGGAGTCCGGCAAGGTGACCGGCATTGACAATGACCTGGCCTTTCCTCAGCCAGACCTTCAAACGGTGATGGACAATGATACCCAGCTGGCCGGCAAATTCGTGGCCACCATGCCCAAGATCATGCACGAAGACACGGCGGCGAAGATCGCGGCCATTGATCCTGGCGAATTTCGCAAAATGCTGGCGTCAGTTCGCCCGCCGAATGGCGACAAGGGCCTCGGAGCCAAGGAGATCAATGGCGCTGTGAAGCGTCTGGGGGAGCTGCAAAAAGCAATCGCCGATGCCAAACAGGGGGCGGGCGGTCTGGAACTGGTGAAGGAGTTCAACAAAGAAACCTTCGACAAGGCCGTCAAAGAGCAGATGGAATCCAATCACGGCGTCACTTCCTACATTGGCGCCGTCCAAACCGAGAAGGCCACTGCCATGAAAGCCATTAAAGGCGGGGCGGTTTCCTATCAGATGCGCGGCGCAGCGACCGTGGGGAAGGCGAAGCTCAACCCTGAATACGCGGCCTTTAAACAGCAGATGAACCCTGACCAGAAGGCGGACTACCTCAAGCTGCAGGCTGAGGTGGACCAGCTGGACGTCAAGCTGGATGCGGTGCGCAAGGACATCAGCAAAATGAAGAACCCTGGAATAAAGGAAAGGGTGGCCGCGATCAAGCACGGGGGGCTGGAAGGCGCCCGCCAACACCTGTTTTCCAAAGAGGCGAACCTTGTGAAGGAACTGCGCCCCAAGATGGACCAGTTGCGCGCGATGGCCGCCCCTCACGTCGAGACGATGCGACAGGCGGAGGAGCTCAAACAGCAGCTCAGGGGGGCGCAGAACAACGTCGCACCAGTGCAGAACCAGCCCGGCCCGGCCCCGCTGGGCCAGGACAATCTGGGTCAGGGAAATGACCAGCCTAAAGCGGCCCAGGCCAAGATTGCTAACAAGGGAGCGGCCACCAAGGTCCAGGCTGCCGAGGACGAGCTCGACATGCCCGACCTGGATGACGATGACGACCTCAGCGTGGATTCTGAAACAGAGATCGAAGCTGAAGTGGAGGTCAACGTCGCCGCACAGCAACCCGCCGTGTCGAAACCGGCTGCGGCGAAACAAACCGCCGTACCCAAAAATGCCGAGGATGAGCTGGATATGCCCGACTTGGACGATGACGACGACCTGGACGTTGATTCCCAAGCCGCAGGCGAGGTCAAACAGGAGGGCCTTCAAAAGTCCCCCAGCGTGGCGGAAATGCTGAGGCGCACCAGCAGCGCCCCGGCTCTGGGTGGGCACCGTCAGGATCAGGCGCTGGGTGAGGATGGGCCAAAGCCGAAGGCTAACACTCTGCGGGCCAGCGGCCAATGGCAGTCCGCGAAGCCTAGCAGCCCGGAGCCCAAGGTGGGTGGCGGCCATTCGGCTTCCCGCCCGTGACCCGTTGAAAGGCTGGGCGGCACGCAGGAAGGTCCCAGCTCCTCTCCGAAAGAACCCTTCCGCCGTGCTCCATTCTTTTTTCACCCGCTCCGATCATGCCTGACAAACTCCGTTTCGAACCGCAGCACAACCTCAGCTGACAGGATTTTCATTTCGCAAAATTAAAGGGCATCGGTGATGAGCGATTAGTGCCGCAAAATCATCTATATTATCCGTGGTTTCACTCCCATCTGCATAGTTATCCAATGCCAGCCTGAGCGAGCTCCGAGCCTGCCATTTCTTTGCCATCTTTGAATTCAACGGTGACGGCCACGTCCCCATCCCAGCATCACCTGGCAAGAACATTCAGCAGGATGTCCTCGTCTGGCATGCCAGCAAAGACGGCGATCCTAACACCTAAGACGACAACTTTTTCGCCTGGCTCGCTGGCTAGATCACCTAAATCCTCCGACAAATCCGCGCACAAAGCGGTCAAAGCAGCTCCCGTGGCAGCAAAAGTTAAATGACACTCCTGTTCATCGGCATAAAATAGGCCCTCGCTCATCATTCGTTTTATGGACACTCCCCCCTCAAGCAGTCCGGCAGCAGGCGCGGCAGAAGATTTTGATCAAACGATCAGGGTCCGCACTCCGGCATCAGGCTCTATCTATTTCAATCGCTACCGCCTGAACCGCGTTCTGGGACGTGGCGGCATGGGCGTCGTGTGGCTTGCTGACGACTTGAAGCTGGAGCGTCCGGTGGCTCTGAAGTTTCTCCCCAGCCTGATCGGTCTCGATCCCACAGCGGTCAAAGAACTCAAAACCGAGACGCGTCGCGGGCTTGAGCTTTCCCATCCGAACATCGTGCGAATCTACGATTTCGTGGACGATGAAGATGAGGCCGCCATTTCGATGGAATTTGTGGATGGCAAGACGCTTTCCGAACTGCGTGCCACCACGGACCACGGAGTCTTCACCACCGAGCAGGTGGCCAAATGGCTCCCTGGCGTCTGCGAGGCGCTCGATTACGCGCACTTTCAGCGCAAGGTCGTCCATCGTGACCTCAAGCCTTCGAACATCATGGCCATGAACATGGATGACACGGCCAAGATCGCCGACTTCGGCATCGCCCGCAGCATCTCGGATACCATGCAGCGGCTTTCCATTTCCCAACTCGGGGTCAGTGGCACACTGCCCTACATGAGCCCGCAGCAGGCCATGGGAGAGCGCCCAGCACCCACCGATGACGTGTACTCGCTCGGAGCCACCATCTATGAGCTGCTCTCTGGCAAGCCGCCCTTTTATCGCGGAGACATTCCTTCCCAGCTAACCTCCAAAATCCCCTCCTCAATGAACGAGCGGCGTGAAGAGCTGGAGATCAAGGCGAGTGATCGCATCCCCAAGGAGTGGGAGGCCGTCATCGCCGCATGCCTTCACAAAGATCCAACTCTGCGCCCGCCTAGCGCTGGCAAGCTCATCGAACTGCTCGGGTTAAAATCCACGACCAACGCCATCACCCAGCCCTTCATCCAGCCGAAGGCCCAGCACAAAAGCCACACCCCAGTCTATGCGGCTGCTGCCGTGGCGGTGCTGGCGGCCGCAGCAGCGTTTTATTTCAAATCGACCACTCCCCAGGCCGCTCACGCCGTGACTTCCCCGGCAGTGCCACCTGCTCCTGCGGCTCCAACACCGGATCTTGCGCCTAAGGCCACGGTCGCGGCAGCCCCTTTGTTGACAGCAGCACCCGCTGCTCCTGTGCCTGATGCTGCCCCCAAAGCCCCGGATCCTGCCATGCCGATGCAGGCGGCTGCACCTGTGGCCCCAGCGACAGCTGTCGTCGCTCCGGTCGCACCTCCAGCAGTTCCTGTGGCACCACCACCTGCTGCACCTATGACATTGGCAGCGCCACCCGTTACTGCAGCGCAGCCGGTGACGCAGAACATGCTGGCTGCCGCACCACCGGTGGTCGCCACTGCACAGCCTCTCGCTGCACAGCCTCTCGCTGCACAGCCTCTCGCTGCACAGCCTCTCGCTGCACAGCCTCTCGCTGCACAGCCGCTCGCTATGCAGCCTCTCGCTGCACAGCCGCTCGCTACGCAGCCTCCCGCTACGATGATCCAGCCACCCGTCTCTGAGCCTCGTGAAGGATATTGGTCCATCGAACGCATCTTTCCCACTCCGCCGCAGGCCGCCTACTCTGAAGCTGGCCGCCGGAACCTGCTGTTTCAAGTGCAGCGCATTCTCAAAGAAAAGTCCCTCTACACCTCCACCCAGGATGGCAAAGAAGGCAAGGGCACCCACAATGCCATCATTCTCTATCAGGCCAAAAACGGCCTCGTGCCCAACGGCCTGCTGGATGGTCCCACCCTTGCTTCGCTGGCATTGTTCGACAAGCCTGATGATCAGGAATGGAGACCTGCCCCTCCTTCGTCTGCGGAATCGGGTTCGGGCTTCCGTAGAAGGTCCGTGCCCAAAGAAGATCCCAATTTCCTGCAGCGCGCCGGCAAATCCATTGGTCGCTTTTTCAATCAGGACGACTGAGCAGCGGATCGGTCTCAGTGCATCACCGTGCTGAGATGGAGGGTGGCCGTGCAGCCGCCCACTCCTCCAGCCTGCGCTGCCACTCTGCCAGTTCGTGCTCATCAGCCACGGGTGATTTCGCTTCGGCGGCCAGTTTCCAGAATTGGATGAAGCTCACAAAAATCAGCCGTTCCTTCTCTGGTGATCGACCCGATGAAGGAGAATCAAACCACCCGTTGGCGGCTGTTTCATACTCAGCAAGTGCTGCGGCAAAATCACTGCGTGCCGTCAGCAAATCGCCAAGTCGGCGGTGCAGTTCCATCACCCGCCAGGTCTCCGCCTGGGTCTGACTGACTTCGGCAATGGCATCGCGCAGCGCTTTCTCAGATTCACGGAACTGGCGCTTGATGCGCAGTGTCTCGCTGAGGGATATCCATGCGTCCGCCAGCCGTGATTCATGTCCGGCAGATTGCGCCATGCTCACAGCGCGCCGCGCTGCCTCCTCGCCGCCGGGGCAACCAGAGACGGTGCAGGCCAGCGTGGCATGGGCGATCAAGGCGTTGAGCAGCTTCGAATGTTCTTGGCCGAATTGCTCTTCGCAAATGCGGATGCGTTCAGCGGAGGCCGCCAGTGCTTTCTCATAATTTTCAGGCTTACGCGTCAGGTCTGCCATCATGTGCAGTAGATAAACCCGCTGGTCCACAAAGGTCTCGTCAGACGGCAGCCGTTGGATCGCATTCCCCAGCACAACCACCGCTTCTGGCAGGCGACCGGCGACCTTTAAAATCTCTGCCTGATCACGCAGCCAGATGGCTTTTTCCGCCGGATCGGAATCATCCTTCAATGCCATCACTTCCGCCATCAGCACCACCGCCTCCTGGCGCTGGCCGTTGCGTGCAAGCGCCCGCGCCAGTTCCTTGCGCACTTGCAGGACCTGCCCGCTGACGGGTGGATTGTTTGCGGCCAGCACTTGATAGCCAGCCAGCGCCCGCCGCAGCACTTCCACCGCCTTTCCCGGCTCTCCCTGCCCGGTGTATCGCCACCCAAGAGTGTAGAGCGCATCCAGTGCCGGTTTCGAATGCTCGCCCTCGGTTTGTTTCAGCAGCTCCCACTGACGCTGCAGCCAAGGCTGGGCACGGGCTGGCTCCTCCAGTGTCACGTAGAGCTGCGCCAACTGCTCCGCCAGCTGCGCCTCCGCCCGGGGCTGGTTGGCAAACCGCGACATGCCTGCGGCATACTCATCCGCAAGCTTGCGCAGCAGTTGCGTGTTCATTCCCACCTTCACATGCTTGCGCGCGTTATTGATCAGGTCTTTGAGCTGCGCGCTGACCTGCAGCGCTAGGTCGGCCTTGCTCCGCGCCTCCAGCATCTGGCGCTGCACCTCCTGCCGCTGCACTTCCTCACGCTCCAGCGCCCACCAGGTGGCCGCTATGCCGCCAGCCAGTGAGACTGCCACTGCTGCTGCCGTGCTCACCGCACCGCGGTTTCTCACCAGCCATTTTTTAATTTGATACGTGATTCCGGGCGGCCCGGCGGACACGGGTTCATTGCGCAGGTAATGCTGAACATCCTCGGCCAGATTCAGGACCGTGGGGTAGCGCAGCTCGCGGTTCTTCTGCAACGCCCGCAGAGTGATCCAGTCCAGTTCGCCGCGAAGCTCCCGTGAGAAGGCTCTGGCATTGGAAGAAAGCGGCTTGGGCAGCCGCAGCACTCGCTGGCTGGGCATTTCCGTTTCCTTGTGGCGAACTTTCTCCAGCAGCTCGGGAAGCGGAGGTTCAAGGTCCGCTTCAGCAGGAATCGGCGTTGTTCCCGTCAGCAGTTCATAGAGCAGCACTCCCAGCGCATAAACGTCAGTGCGGATGTCCACATCCAGGCTGCCCAGACAGGCCTGCTCCGGGCTCATGTAGCGCGGAGTACCCAGAACCATACCAACTAGGGTTGAATCCTCTCTTCCTGCCAGATCCCCTTCCAGCGCCTTGGCGATCCCAAAATCGATCACCTTCACAAGCGGCCGGCCATCCACTTCCACCACCATCACATTCGAAGGTTTCAGATCCCGGTGAAGGATGCCGCGCTGATGCGCATGCTGCACCGCCATGCACGCCTGCACAAAGATTTCCAGCCGTTCACGCACCGGCAGCTTCCCTTTCTGGCACCAGAGCGTGGCGGCTGCGCCAGACACCACCTCCATCACAAAATACGTTCTGCCGTCTGGCAGTTCACCTGCATCAAACACAGCGGCAATGTTCGGATGCTCCATGCGCGCCAGCACCTGATGCTCGCGCTCGAAACGTGCAGCCACCGGCTGTGTGAGCAGTCCTGGACGTACGATCTTGATCGCCACCTCCCGTTTCACCGGTTCCGTCTGCTCGGCGCGCCAAACCTGCGCCGCGCCGCCTTCACCTAGAAGGGAACGCAGAATGTAGCGCCCCCCGATGATCTCCCCGGCCCGTTCAGGACTATGCGGGCACTTCTGCTCCGTGTGACCCATGGTCGTCACTTCTGCCATGGCCAGATCAAACAACCCGGCTTCGGACTTGCGATTGGAAGGTGTTTCGCTCGGGGGGGCCATGAGGTGCCGGTTCAGAGAGTGCGTTGCAGCCGTGGCTCAAATAGGATGTACGGCATGCGCGAGTGCAAGCCGTCATTCTGCCGTGGTGCTCCCGGTGGGATTCGAACCCGCAACCAAGGGATTATGAGGCCTTTGTAATGGTTTATGCAAACAATTGATTATCAGCAAAATGATTCTCATTGGGTGGAATAGTGACATTATAAGAGACACTTTAAAAAATCATTTAACGCGCACCAGTCCTCTCGCTTTGTTGGCCTCTTCACTCGACGGCACTGCATCAATCTTCCCCGTGCGAGCACGTTCTGATTCGGGTCCTTTCTCACCCATCTCGAGCTTCGGGTAGGTGCGCGCCGTGCCTGTGGCTTTGCGGATTCGTTCAATCTCATTGGTTGGCACACCGATCTGCTTTAAATCACGCTGGAATTGCTCCCAAGTACCTTGTAGCGCCTCGATTCGCTGATTGCTGCGCTCAAGTGCATCCATGGCTTCAGCACTGTTTGGACGCTGCGCATGCACCTTGCGCGCTGCGGCACGCGCACTGGCATACTCATCTCGAAAGCGGAACATCCGTGAGCTGATCCGCTTCTCATGCGTGTAGCTGTTTTGCCTCACACCCAGCAGCCTCAATGCCTCCTCTTCCAGGCTGAAAGTGCGACCATAGCGCGATTGTCCAGTCATTGCCCTTACCATTCGATCTCCCTTATTCAAGGCACCGGGCTCCATCATGTTGTAGAGCAGGTAGTCCAGTCTTTCCGCTACGTTTCGCGCACCTTGCTCTTCACTCACCTTGCCAAAATCCGTGGTATTCGACCACGCCGAAAGTAGGGGATCAAGATGCACACTTCCCTCTAGAAATTGGTCGCTCAGTTGACGTCCTAGATTGCTCAGGGACTCTCCAAGGTTTTTGCCCTCGATGCCAGCTTTGATCACTTCAAACAAAGTCACCTGCGGCAACATATAGCTCGTGTTAAAAAAGCTCGCCCCGTCTTTATCCAGCTTGGTGTACGCCAAGTTTCCAAAGCGCTCATGATCTGCACCCAAAGCACGCCGATACGCCTCGTCTTTGTCATCATCCACGCCAGAACTGAACAGCCCGCGAATGATCCCGGACAGCCCCCAGGCCGACAAAGCAAGCACGCTGCTCAATCCGATCAAACGGCGCGCACCTCGTGCCACCAACGGCGGATTGCCACTGCGCAGCTCCTGCACCGCATAGCGTGCGTTGTGCCAGGTGTTTCGATACACTTCATGCTGGAAGCCGATGAAACTCCCTGCCAATCCCAGCCGCGAAAGCTGCCGCATGAAATCGGGCAGCTTGCTGTAGTCAGGCAGCGTGTTCATCGTCTTTTCCACGGCCAATTGGAAAGCGTCCGGCTCCGCCATGCCTGCGGTCAAATGCGCTTCGTAGTTGCCATAGAAGGCCGCCAGCTTTGCAATGCGGTCTGGATTCCCCGTAGTCCATTCAGCGATCTTACGTTGCTTTTCTTGAATCCATGCGCTGCCCTTTGTGGCACCGCCCGCAGCACCCAGCACAATTCCCACGGCTCTCCCCCCCATGCCAAAAGAACGCCCAACTCCGTTGCCGAGAATCGCTCCACGCAAACCGCCCGTGATGCTGTTCCAGTGGTCGTGCTCGTTGATGAACTGCGTCACGCGATTATCCAAAGCAGCGTTTAAATCGCTGATCTCAAATCCTGCGTTCGCCAGCCCGGCCGCTGTGAGGCGGGCCAGCATTTGTCGGCGCAGGTCCTGCTCAGCCTCTTGGGCCACGTTCATCATCTCACCATTCTTCATCTGGCCGCTGCGGTGCAGTTGGATCGCACGTGCCACGTTTTGCCATCCTTGCAGGCTTAGCAGATCCCCGGACTGCACCAGTCCCATCACGTTCCCCATGGCATTCACCATCCAGCTATCCGGGTTCAGCGCTACCTTGTTCAGCTTTGCTTCCGACCCCGCAAACTTCAGCGCATCCAGCAGTCTTCCGCCAAGATCAGCAGGCGAGCTGCTGCCCTGCGTGGCACGCAGAGCCGCCGCCAGTTCAGGCGTTGTGTAGATTGTGCGTTGCACGGTGACTGGCTGTGCATTGGGTCCCGGCACCTGCACATCGATCTTGAATCCATTCCTTTCTCGCGAGTCGCCCACCTCCTCAGTGTAAACACCGGTCTGCTGTGTCGAAAACAAACCCATCTGCAGTCCCAAATCTCGCATAGCTCGCTGTTGCTCATGCCGTGCAATGTACTGCGATTGAAAGCTCGCACTGCCAAGAAATCGTTTTAGCGGATTTCGTTCTTCCCCCATCAGCGCTCTGATCGGCGCCGGGATGTCCCGCATGCGCAGCATGTCATTGATTTCAGCCTGGCTAGCCTTCGGGTGAAGACTTGCCAACCAACCCCTCGCAGCCCCTAGCAAATGAGCTGCATTCTGGCCTTGATAGCTGCTCTGCGTCACAGCTAGCGCCGCCACCGTCTGGTAATCAAACTCCGTCAGCCGGTTATTGCGCATCCACTTGGCCACGTCTGGGTGATACGCCGCCCGCTGCATCAGGCTGGTCACGTTCTTGCTGATACCACTGCCTGCCATGTTGCCCAGAAGATTGCGCTCCCACGTGTTCCGGTCAGTGAGCTGCCTCATGATGGCTTCGATCTCTCCCTGCTTGGCCGCCGGTTCGCCCTGCGCGGCCCGCTCTGCATTCACACTCTGGGTGATGTGTGCGCGTGCTTCATCCAGGATCTGTCTAGCATTGACTCCCGCGATCTGCGCTCCCTTGCTGGCAGCTTTAGTCAGGCTGTCATAGTTCCAGTTAGCCGCCGGGTCAAAAGCAGCATAGCTCCGCCTCATCCAGTGCCCTCGGTTTTGCATGATAGCATTCCCCAACTCCCCCCCGGCAAAAGTTGCCACTACCTGGCTTAGATCATCCAGAAAATTGCGCGTTCGCCTCGTCCGTTCCTTCAGCACCGAATCCGCCATTGCTGCAAGGAGCGCAGGATCCTCCATCGCACGCGCCACAAGGTTATGCGCGTCCTGCAGTGTTGCACCGCTGCGTTTTGCATACGCCTCGATCGCACCGTTCAGGTCCCGCCCCAGTTGCGCCGCAGTTTCATTCACCGCTGCAATGTCGCGCTGCGATTGCTGCACCAGCGGCACCAAGTCCGCAGGCAGCGCAGAGCCCTTCAGCAGCGCTCTCAATCCCAGCGCCTGAACTCGGAAAGGCGCACGGCGTGGCAGGTTCAGCCGATTGCGTAGCCAGTTGGGCACTCCGCTACCATGGAAAGGATTCATTCTCTCACTCTGCTTCACCCGTCCATCCCCACGCACACCCTCCGGCCCGCCGCGTTCCAGCGCCTCACGGCTCAGCCTCATCATTTCCTGCAGCTCACGCGTCGTCCAGTTCTGCCGGCTGAATCCACGCGCCACATACCGCGTCGCATCCTTCAGCCATTGCCACAGCTTGCCCAGCAGCCCGCTCTGCGGCGTCAGCGCTTGCAGTTGTTCCGGCGTCCGTTGCTCCACCTGCCGAGCAAACCACTCCTCCACCAGCTCCTCATCATTCAGTTGCTCATAGCCACGCTCACGCAGCGCCGCCAGTTCCTCGCTTATCTTGGCATCTTCCGCCGCCGCTTCCACCAGCTTCTGCCATCGTGCCGCCGCCTCAGGGTTACCCTGCCTCACCGCCGCCAGCCCGGCATGCCCCACACGCTCATGCAAGATCGCCCGCACCACCGCACGCTGCGGCGTCTCTCCTGGCCTCACCACCAGATTATCCAGCATCACCACCGTCCCCCCCGTGCTCGGATCAAAAAACGCCTCCGTTGCATTCTCCCCCGCAAACGAATCCCAGTCATCCACATGGTACTGCTCCTGCTGCAGCGCATCCCGGTTACGCACGATCCTCACTCGCGCCGCCACCGCCGGAGACGTCTGCTGCAAGGTTGCCATCGCCTCCGCCGCCTGCCGTCCGCTTACGCGGCCACGGGCTGCGTTTACGCTGCCTGTTTTGCTGGCAAGGAGCTTGCGGTCTCTCTGCACATGGAAAATCCCGTCTGGTTGTCCACGTAGTCCGATGCTGCTTCTCGCAGCCGTTGATTTTCCGGCCCCCAGGTCATGATGGATGTCATCCAGCACAGCACTTCCCCCAGCCACATGTCCTTGCAGTGCTCCTTGTGAAACCAAGGCCCTAAGAAATGCCGTCTCACCGACTCCGCTTGTTGCGGAGTCCAGTCTCTCCAGGAGGTCTGTAACATCTCGGTTGCGAAGGCTTCGTCCAGCAGCATCCACGATTGTATCTGTCACCGGCTCATAGCGCAACTGAGAAAGGTCCACCCCACGCTTGGCCGCTGCTGCAAACACTCCCCGTGCCTCGTGTTCAGCCAGTGCCGCCACATTGCCACCATACGCCTCCTCACCATCGTGCCACGCCCCTTCCGGCACATCAGACATCTCCGGCCTCGCATGCCGTGGCTCGATGTGTCGCGTCGTACCATGCCTCAGCGCACTGCTCAGCAGGTGGCCTAGCCGCCGTAGATGCGCGATGCCACTCACCCCCTCTGGATCGGGGCGGAAACGCAGTTCGTTGTTATGCGCATAGCTCAGCGCAGACTGGTACACCAGGTCACCACCCCGCGCCTTCGTGCTCCCCTTCATCCCCTCTGTGTTCACGTGCACGTGCCCATCCTCACGGTGAATCACAAACGCATACAGCGGCTTGCCCGTGGATTCTTTGAAGTCCATTCGCCAAGCCTCCGCTACCCCCGGAATCTTTCCATCCTTGTCCAGCCGCCTCACCTGCACCTCCCCCGGATTTGCGTAATGGGAAACGATCTGTGGCAGCGCCTTCTGTGTCGCCGTAGCACCTCTCCTCAAGCGGCTTTTGTCATTTGCGTAATCCTGCCAAAACTTTTGCAGCCGCTGCATCGGCGGTAGCCCCGTTCCCGCCCTGCTCATCCTCACCCGCGGCGGTGCCATCATCATGTTCGTGCTCGGGATGCCGCTCGCATTCCGCAGCACAAACGGCCCCGCCGCATCCAGCGTGCTCTTATTCTCTGGCATCTCCAGATACACACTCCCCGTGTTGTCACCCTCCTGCACCGCTTGCATGAAAGCCTCCGGCGTCAGCCCCGGTTGCAACCTCAGCGCCTGCTCATACACCGCCTTGATCGGTGCCCACTGCGTGCTGCCGCCCGCCGTAGCCGCTGCATGCGCAGCAGCCAGCACGTTCGCACCATTCGTTATCTGCGCCGCTTGTGGGCCCACACCGTCCAGACTTGGCGCATCCGGCAGCATCTCACGGTACATGCCCTCCAGTTCCCCCATCGCTTCAGGGTCTTGCCTCACCTTCTCCGCCAAAAACTGCGCCCAAGTCCTCGCCATCGTCGGATCGCTGTAATGCTGCTCACCCACCCCCAGCGCCTCTTGCCGGTTCCTGCCATCCGTCCGTGTCAAAATCCACGCCGCTTGCTCTGCCGTTAGCGCACCGATGTCCCCTTGCCTCAGCTCCGCCTGCGGCAGCGCCTTCGTCACCACCTTCGCCTGCGGATCCATCTCTTGATACATCGCATTCAGCTCGCTCAGCGCTTCCGCTGTCTTCACCCGGGCCGCCAGGTAGTCATACCATTCCTTGCTCATCCCACGCTCGCTGTAGTGCCGCATGCCCACCCCCAGCGCTTCCTGCCTGCCCCTCCCGTCCAAGTTCGTCAGCGCCCAGTCAATGTTCTGCGCAGACATACTGCCAATGTCCCCAAGCGCCCCGCTCGATGGCGCTTCAACCGCTGGCACCTCCGGACTCATTGCGGCAGGCTGTGGCGTGGCTGTCGTCTCACGCTGGCTTTGCAGCGTAGCGGCAGCGGCAGCCAGTGGGCTCAGACGGTTGGCTGGCATGACGGGACGTGACGCCAGCACCCGGCCAGTGCCATCCGCCTCCAGGTTGACCCCGTCCGCAACGGCGGAAAGATCCGTCGCCGCAGGAGGCAAAGTGGGCGCGGCGTTAGGATCAGTAGCCGTTGCAGGCGCGGGGTTGACAGCAGTAGGCGGCACTTCGGGGCCGGGTGCATTGACGCCTCTTAGCGTGGATGCACCCGGCGGGGTTGGGGATGCCGCATCCATCCTCCCCGCCTGGCGTGCAATGCGCGCCAGCTCACTCTCCCCTTGCATCGGCACCGCCCCCACCTCCACCGGCCGCCGGTTCAGTTGCGCAGCCGTCGGCGGCGGCAGCGTCCCCTCACGCTGCTGCACATCCTGCTCAGTCTCTCCGGCATTTGCAGCAGCCCCTCCAGCCAGCGGCACCCCCGCAGTTGCACTTCCATCTCCCGCAGTCGGCGCAGCCGCTGCATCTGCTTCATTCGATGATACGCCGTCATTCGCATTCTTTGCCACCGTTAGCTTGTTCACACCCACCTGCACCGCTCCCGCCGCACCCATCAGCCCCAGCGCCCCAGCCAGCGAATCCTTCGCCACCTGCAGCCGCTGCTCCAGCGTCAGAAACGGATTGTCAATCGTTGCACTCACCTGCTCACTCGCCATCTCACCCGCCACGCCCAGCGCCACATCACCGGCCCGCTGCAGTTTCGTCGCACCCTTCGCCACGGCCTTCACGCCCTGCTTCGCCACCAGCATCCCCGGAATCAATTCCGCCGGGTCCGCCGCCTCAGAAATCAGCCCCCGCGCCTCCGGATGCAGCGCCCGGCCCAGCTGCGTATAATTCTCCATCGCCACCTTGTCAGCCGCCAGCTTCGCCATAAAAGGCGTCTTCAGCAGGTTGTCTTGCAGCGCCGCCCACGCTTGCGGGCTCCGGTTCACCAGATAGCCACGCAGCAGCTTCACATTCTCTTCATTGCCCAACAGGCTGTTCTGCTGCGCATAATCCTTGTCACCGTAAAACTCCCCCTGCCTCTCCTCGATGTCCTTGTTGTACAAATCAATCCAGCCATTGAAGCCCCCCTTGTGATTGAGAAATTCGCCCTGGTCGATCTGCTCTTTTAAAAACCCCAGTTGCTTCACCAGTGGCTGCTCTTTGTCGCTCAGCATTGCCGCGCCACTCGCCACCAGGCTCACCATATTACGTCCCAGCGCAGGCCCCAGCGTCTCGCCAGGCACCTGCCACGCCACCCCCGCCCCCGGCTTCCCATCCGGCAGCACCGGACTCAATCCCAGCGCCCCCGTGCCGATCATAGCCGGCAGCTCCTTGATCGTTTTCCCCGCCACCCCCGCATAGCGTCCCGCCGTCTCCAGCATCGTCTCAGACCCCTGCACCTGCTCCCGCGTCTGCTGCGCCAGCGTGCCAAACTGCTGCCACCGCTCCGGCGTCCATCCCACGTTCCGCCCGATGTAGGCAGACGCCGCCGAAATACCACGTTCTGACACGTCCTGCCTTTGCTCAAACGGCAAAGCGTGGAAATCCTTGTCATTCAGCATGCCATCAAGCTCCTGCGGATGCAGCATCAGTTCTTCGTCCATATCCAAGAAAAGTAAGTGAGTTTTAAATGACGTTACGGCAGCAGAGATTTCCACCCGCCTTGCCCCGCCGGTCGCGTCGCACCACCACCACCCTGCGTCCGGTCATCAATCCCATCCCCGTTCTCGTCCATGATCTTGATCTTCCGCATCGTGACCTCACCCGTTTTCCCGTCCACATGCACACTGTACGGGGTCGAGCTCCCATCCGGCTGCCTCATCATCTGGATCTTCGGCACCTCCTGTTTCCCTTCAGCCGGACCATACTGCACCCCGTCCACCGTCGCACTCTGCGGCACCATCCCCTCCGGCGGCTTCGCAGCCGGCCTCGGCAGCGGCAGCGTCCCCAGCGCCCGACCATCCGCCGTCGGGATCACATAATCCGTCCCCGGCACCGGCATCGTCCCGATCTGCGGCATCCGCTTTCTATCCGCCTCCGCCTGCTGCCGTTCCCGCTCAGCCTTCATCTCCTCCGCACCCTGCTTCATGCCAAACACCGTCAGCTCCTTCTGGAACAAATCCGCATTCTGCTTCTCCCGCGCCGCCTGCTCCATGCCAAACATCCCAAAACGGTCAGCCCGCTCCTGCTCAAACCGCTGATCCTGTCGCTGCTGCTGCACCTCATTCTGCGCCTGGCTCCGCCCAAAGTTCAGCGCGTCCTGCTGCTGCCGGAACTTTCGCTCCTCCCCCGCCTGTTTCATCTCCGCCAGCGTCCTCGCCGCCCGCACATCCCCATACCGCGCCGCCGTCTCCAGCCGCCGCTCCGGTGCCTCAGCCATGCTTCGCCCCATCGGCCTCGCCCCACGGCTCGACAGCGGCCCGCCCGTCCCAAACCCCGGCTGCACCCCACGGTTCATCGGCGAAAATCCCACCCGACTCCCCGGCACTGCCTGCGCCTGCCCCCCCCCGCCAAAAACAGGAATCTCACTCCTCGGCACCACCGGCCTCCTCGCCATTGGCGGCAGCTCAGGCACCGGCTCACCCCCACCACCAAAAACAGGAATCTCGCTCCTCGTCCCCGTCGAACCCCTCGGCGCACCCCGCTGCCGGATCTCCTGAATCAGCGGATCATTGTAATTCAGGTCAGTCGGGGCAGCAGCCCCCCCCTCCGCCTGCAGCGCCCCCATTCGGCTCCGCACCTCCAGCATCGTCGCATCATTCCGCTTCGGGTCCAGCAGCCGCGCCACAGGCATCGTCCGGCGCAGGCTCATCGTTTTCGGCAAATCATAAGGTGGTGGCATAATCTCAGTTCCTCCCAGTTCATTTCATTTCCTATCACATCCTACTCTCTCACACTCACTCGCGCAACGCCCCGCTTCACACCGGCAGCGTCAGCACCGCATCAATGATCGTACATCGCTGCCCCACCGCCGTACACCGCAGCGTGTAAGTCACCGTATCAATCAGCGTCACCACATCCGTCCGCTCCGTCGTCGTAAAATCATTCAGGTCCAGCAGCTCCACCGTCAGCGTCCACCTCATCGGCACCGCATCACACAGGTGCGTCAGCACCTGCTCAGTGTACTCCTCATACGTGCTGCTATCCTCCAGCACCCGCTTCTCCGCATAGCCCCCCACCTGCAGCACCGGATCAAACAGCCCATCCAATCCCTCCCCCTCGTGCTCCGTGGTCGTCGTCACAGACGAATACCCCGTCCGGTAAGACGTCACCGCCGACCTCACAAAAATATTCGCCCGCGATTGCACCTCCACAAACATAAAATTCTCAGTTCAAAGTTCCCATCTTTCTGCCTTCCCTCCCTCCTCCGTCTCAGTCACCCCCCATCAAGAAGTCCCCCAAAACGTCAAAAAATTCCCACTCGCATTGTACCCCTTAATTGCCACCTCCAGGCTCGATACCCGGTCCTGCGTCACCTTCACCCCATCCACATACCGCGCCACCTGCTTACACAGCACCGTCGCCGTATCACTCGGCACACTCCCCCCCGTCTTCATCTTCGCCGTCGTGATCGCATCAATCCCCACCACAAAACCCGCCGCCGAAACAATCTTCGAAATCGTCACCTCCAAATAAACATACACCGTCCCCGAGTTCGAAATCACCAGCGTCCCCCCCGGCAGCGCCGTCCCCCCACTGTTCGTCACCACCGTCCCATTCACCGTCCCCCCCTTGATCACACTCGCCGTCGTCCCATCCGTCCGCCCCGGGCACAGAAACGGATGCGTCACCGCCGCAGCCCTCTGCGCCACCACACGCCTCTCATACGTCGGCCCCTCAGCCTCCAGCCGGATCACCATCCCCCCCGCGCCCCCAGTCGCACGCAGCCCATTCCCAGTCATCACCGGCATCGGCGTCCGCCAGCCCGCCATACTCGGCGCTGGTAGGAAAGACCAGTTCATCGGGCTACTCTTCATGGCGCATAGGCCGTCTCCTTCCGGCGGATGTACACCCCATTTTCAAACCGGTAACCATCACTCATCACCAGCGTACTCGGCCTCGTCGCAGGCACCGTCGCAGGCGTCGTACTCGAAAACGTCTTCCCCTCATAATTCGGGTGATCACTCGGGATCGTGTACTCCAGCGTCACCTCCCCATGCAAACACGCAGGAATCGAAATACTCCCAATCGCATAATCCAGCGTGCACGGCGTCGGCTGCATCCCCGCCGGAGTCCCAATCGAAAACGGCGCATGACTCGCGAAAAACTCCGTCACCACCCTCGTCGGCCCATCATAAGCAGGCTTCGCATACGTAAACTTGTACGCCGTCCCCGACACATACGCCCCCCCCGCATCATTGTAAGACCTGATATTCGAAGACGTCCCACTCGCCAGCACCGCAGGCCAGAAAATCCCCAGCCGAATCTCCTCCTCCGTTTGATACGCCATCGCGATCTGTTCAGCCGTCCGCGCCTTCGCAAAGTAAAACCCACGCCACCCATCCGCCAGGTCCCCCTGCCGTGTAAACACATAGTCCCCAAAGCCCCGGCCAACAGCATCCCCCTTGCTCACCTTACCCGCCATAAAATCCTTCAGCGTCGTACCTCGTGCCGGGATATTCCCCTCCCTCACCTTCCTCTCTGGCACCCACAGCAGCGCACCACTCTCCTCCCCCACCGGCGTCGGCAAAGTCGAAAACTCAGTCAGCTCTTGCGGTTGTCGCGCCATAAAATTTCAATTCAAAATTCTCAGTTCCCCATCTTTCTGCCTGTCCATCTTTTTGCCCTGCGTCAGCTCAGATTTCTTATCTTTCACCGGCCATCTTTCTGCCGGCCTCCGGTTCCCCCAAACCAAGATTCCGGCCTCAACTCTCGACCTTGGACAGCCCTCCCGTCGCACGCACCACATACGCCCTCACATTTCCCGGCTGCGTGATGTACACCGGCCTCCGCACCGCAATGCACCTCTCCTTCGCAATCCGCGCAATACTCACCCGGTTAGCCTGGTTCCCGCCCAGCACGTGGTATGCCGTAGCATCCTCTGCCACATACCACCCCACATGCCCACCGCCATTCCGCACAAACACCAAGCAGTCTCCCAGTCCAGCAGCCTCAGTTGCCACCCCCCACCGCTCCCAATTCCGCGCCCACAGCGGCTCCGCCACCACGTTTTTCCCAGCCCGATGCGCCACAATGGCCGCAAACAAACCGCACCACGGAATATCATCATCTGAAAAACCCGCGATCTTCACCCCCGCAGCATTCAGCTCATCTCTCCACCCGATGATCGTGCGGTTACTCCCTTTCCCCACCACCTCAGCCACCCCCAGCAGCCGCAGCCCCTGCTGGATCGTCTTCGGCAGCGCACCCACATTGCTCAGCCATTCATAGTTAGAAGATATAGTATTCATAAAGTCTTTTGATCCTCCGCATCGTATCTCGCAATCTCCAGCATCAGCCCCTCAAACGACAGCCCCCGCCGCAGCCACGTGCTATGCCCCTGCCCATCATCACTATGGTCCCTCACCACCGCCGGAAACGACCCCGCAAACTCACGCCCCCTTAGCCCCAATGATCCATAGCCCAGCCCCATCCAACCAATCAGCGGCCGCGTTGCCTGCGCCAACCTCAGAGCACCATCATTGCGACTCCCGTAAATGTGAATCCGCTCGATCAATCCCTCTCGGATCGCCGCCGCGAAACTCTCCTCATCCGCCGCCGGAGAGATCAAATGCACCGCATCAATCCGCAGATCCTTCGCCAGCTCCACCTCCGTCTTACCCAAGTGCAGCACCCGCGCAATCAAATCACACCCGTTCGAATGTCCCACCAGCACCACCCGGTAACCAGCCCGCGTGTAATACCCCACCATCTTCGCGATCTGTCTCGCCCTCAGCCCCTGCCGCCACATGCGCAGCAGCGCCGAAGTGTAGTACTCAAACTTCTCCCCCACCACCCCATCCATCAGCCTCGTATTCACCCACGTCACAAACCGATCCGTCCACCCATCCGCAGCCCCCGGATTAGTCCGAATCCCATTAATCGCAATGTAACAAGTTCTCTTCATCGTCTCAGGTTCTCAGTCTCAGTTTCTTCGTAGTGTAGTTCCGCCTTTAGGCGGTTCCGGTTTCAGGTTCTTCGTAGTGCAGTCCCAGCTTTCACCGGTTCCGAAATTCAATGCTCCTCCCCCAGCTTCGCTGTCAGATCCGCAATCACCTTCGTCTGCATCGTGATGATCACATTCCTCAGCTCGATCCGGTCCGCCTCACACCGCGCACTCGCAGTCTCCAGCGCCGTAATCCTCATCTCATACTGACTCGCCAGCTTCCGCGCGATGATATACACCGCAAACAGCAGCAGCCCCGCAAAGCCAAACTGCTGCATCAGAGTGTTGATCATTGTCGGCTCATTCATCGCATTCAAAAAAGCTCAAAGTTCCCACCACCTCACTCAAACCCCAACTGCCTCAGCAGCGACACCGTGCAGCCATTCGGCGGCAGCTTCGCCACATGCCTCTCCACCGCCATCTTCAGCAGATCCCGCTGCTTCTCACTCAGCTCCAGGTCCGGCAGCACAGCACTGCTCCACGCAGGCTCCGCCGCCTCCTGCGCACTCACCACCGGGCACTTCAGTTTCTCCACCAGCACCCCCGCCATCAGCACCTCACTCGGCGTCTTGAACGTCTCCGGCACAAACAGCAGATTGTGAATCAGCAGGCACAGTCCATTCGTCAGTTTCAGCGTATGCATAAGATCAGGATTCAGGATTCAAGAATGGCAGTCACCGCCTCCACCACAGCCGGCAGTTTCCCAGGCTGCGCCATCACTGCCCTCCCCAGGCTCATCAGCTGCTCATTCGCCGCCATCGCCGCCCGGTCAGCCGCGTCCTTCGCCGCCACATAGCGCGCCGTCTCCTCATCACGGAAGATCTGCGCAAACTGCTCGATGTCCACAGCAGCCCCGCCGCTCCCAGCATTGTATCGGTCCACCGCCGCTTGCCACGCTTCGATGGCGTCTTCAGGAATAGTCGTCGTGATAGTCATAAAATTAAGGTTGAATTGCTATCTGCTGAGCAGCCCCACTCGCGAACAACGCCATGAGCTGCGTTTTGCCCGCGCCATTGTCCACGGCATAAATCCGCACACTGTTTGCGGCTGGCGCAGCAGGCGCTGTCTGCTCAGAAAATTGCAAGGCAGCCCCAGTCGTTGATCCCGTGGCTGACAAGTCCAAAATACCAGCCGCTTGTCTGCGCAGGGCCACATCCACAGATGATGCCGGGCTATCGTTCGTCCATTGCAGTGCGCTCCCGACTGCCATGGAGATACCTTGCAGGAAACCCGGCCCACCAATCCCGACCACACCCACATTGCCAGAACCCACCGAATGCATCATGATCATACCCACATCAGTGCGCCGCGAAAGCGTCCCCGCCGTGTCACCATTCAGCTGAATCACACCGTTGGCTTGTACTCGGAATCGCTCAGCGCTCGCCACTTGAGCAGAAATAAGAGACCCCCCAAACCCACTCGCCGCATTCACCCCAAACATCGTCCCCGCAGTCGCCCAGCCCGTGCTCGTCGTCCCTGTCGGCTCGATAACAAACAACGGCTTCGTCGTCGTCGCAGTTCCCCCCGTAAACGGACTCCCCGTCAAAGCCAGCGCAGGTGCCGACGCCGCCCCGTTAAACGCATTCCCCACCCCCAACAAAGCCACCGTCCCACTCACCGGAATCGTCAGCGTCCGGTCAGCATCCCCCACGTTAAACCGCAGCGTACGGCCCGCCGTCAGCACCTCACTCGTCCCCAGCGTCAGGTCAAACGCCGCCCCCGTGCTCCGCAGCCCCAGAGCCGTCAGCCCCGTCGCCGTCCCGCCCGTGATGCTCGCCACACCCGTTGCCCCGCCCCCCGCTGGTGATGTTGTCAGTCCCATAATAAGGTCAGGCTGTCACCACCCCCCGGAACACACAGTCAGCACTACCAATCGTCTTGGTAAAACTCCCCGTGCTTGAGTTGCACACACAGATCCCCACCGTCGCCACAATCGGCCTCGGCAGATCCAGCACCACAATCGATCCCGCTCCAATCGGTATCGGCGGATACAGCAGCGTCACTGGCCCATCCACCGGCACCGCCGCCGCATCCATGATCAGAATAAACTGCGCGCTCGCCTTCGAATTAAACACCGCCAGGTTCTGCAGCCTGCCCGCCGAGTTCTTCAGCACCTTGCTCGCTTCCAGAGCCGAGCTCATCACCAACGTCCCTGTTGCCCCGCTGTTCAGCAGCGCATTGATCTTCGCCAGCAGCGTCGTCACAGGATCACTCGTCTGCGGCGCCGTCGTCGGCAGTTGGCTCGTCACCTCCGGGCAAGACGCCACAGAGCGGAATTGATTCGGGTCCAGTTCTTCAAGTGCCATAATCGTTTTGCGTTATTGTTTCGGTCTCCACACATTCGTCGCACAGCGGAAGTACTCCGCCTGCGCCAGCTCATCCAGATCCACCAGCGCGTCCTTCCTCGCCTCTCCACCGGTCTGCGCCTGCCCGCTCTCCATCAAGTACGTCCCCCGCGCAAAGGCCACCGTAAATTCCGCCAGCACCTCCAGCATCGGCTGCAGCTTCCACCACGCCGTCGCCGTCGCCGGGTTATTCCCCGTGTTCGACGCCTGCAGGCTCTGGTACACCTGGCCATCCGTGTACAGCACCAGCGCCTTCGCCGCATACGTCGTCCCACCCGCATACGCCGTCGTCGTAAACTTCGGCTCCTTCGGCAGGCTCATCACCCACACCGCCGTACTCTCGCCGCTCTCCAGGTGCACCCCGTCCAGCGCCGTCGTAAACCGCTTCTCATACGCCCGACTGTCCTTCACCCGGGGGTCAGAGCTCCAGATCTCAAACCGCCGCGCATCCGCGATCACGCTGTAATCAATGACTCCGTTCACTGGCGTCACACTCTGGCCATCCCACGCATCCTCCCAGCTTCGCTTCCCGTAGCCTCGCTTATACGCCCGGTTCATCACTTCCAGCAGCCCTGCACGCAGGTCCGCATTCGCAGCCACCTCCGCAGGCGTGTGGTTCAGCGCTCGCGCCAGCGCATCAAACACCTCCTGAAAATTCGCAGGTGCCCGGCTCATACCCAGCACCCCCTCGCTGTGTCAAAGATCGCCCGCCCCGCTCGCTCGCGTTGACCATGTGCCGCCGCATTCGCCAGCCGCGCATTCGCCAGCGGCGGCACCCAGCCGATCTTGTTCATCGTCTTCTGCAGCACCACCTTGCACTGCTCCATGTCCGGCCGCTTCAGCATCCATTCCGTGAAGTCACAGTCCTCACTCAGCAGCTCCCCACCTTTGCAGCCCCGCTCCATCAGGCTCGCCCGGTGCAGCTTCACATACCGCCGCTTGCTCATCGCATGCACCGGCGCTCCATCCAGCGCATCATTGTGCCGGTACACCCGCTTAGATCTCACCGCCGCCGCCCGCTTCTCCGCTTCCAGCGCCAGCCCATCCCGGATCCGGTCCTCATTCTCGATCCTCTCCTTCGCCTCCCTCACGGAAATACCCAGCATCTTCGCATACTCAGGCAGCGAAAGCGTCGGCGCTGTATTGTCTTGCCACATAGATCGTCAAGTCTCCCAGTTCTTCGTAGTGCAGTCCCAGCTTTAGCCGGTTCCGGTTCTTCGTATTGTAGTCCCGGCTTTAGCCGGTTCCGGTTCTCATCTTTCACCGCCCATCTTTCTGCCGCCTCTTCATTCTTTCCCGGCCCCCAATGCCGCAAGGGCATGCTCACACTGGAGGCCGGGCAGAATTCACCCACGCCATGGGAAAAGATTACGGCGTGTAGAAGCTGCCAATCAGCGCCGGATACGTGCAGAACAGCGAGTTCATCTGCTCGCAGTACCCATCCTTACCGCCACCGTCCGGCGTCAGCTCCACATGGCTCGGCACCATGTTCGCCTTCTGCTCCCAGAACTCCAGATCCACAAACAGCATCTGCGTCTCCACCCCCAGCTTCAAACTCACATCACTGCCATTCGCCGTCGCATTCGCGCTGATCGTGATCTGCGTGGCACTGTCCACGCTCACAATGTACGCCCCGGCCGGAATGCCGGTGCCGCTGATCGGACTGTACGGCTGCAGCGCGCTGTTACCGTCATCATCCAGCGGCACATTCAGCAGTCCCGAAATCACCGCACTCCCACTGGTCGTGTCGCCCGTCAGCCCCGTCGCGCTGTTGCGCAGCCCGTTCAGGTAATCCGTGCCGTCCACGCTGATCTTCCCGTTCCGCGTGCGATACGTCGTGATCGTCTCACTGTACTCATCCACCGCAGGATCATGATGGAAGCTCCGCACCGGCACCGCACTCCCTTCCACCGGCACCTGCTCGCGGAAGAACGTGTCAAACTGCACCGCCGCATCCAGCGTGCAAAACGCCATCACGTTGATCTGCTTCTGCCGCGCCTTGCGCAGGTTCAGCCCCATCGTGCGGAACTTTGCTTCCGTGATGTCCGTGGGCCCAGTCACACTCACTCGCTGGCTGGTCTCCGGGCGGAATCCGTCCGGCACCTTCAGCGTCGCATTCGGTTGTGCGCTCGTCCATCCCCACATCACCGCACCACGCGTCAGCCCCGCCAGCGCACTGCCGATCTCATTCTGCTCCTGATCACTCAGCGCCGTCAGTTCCCAGTTCTGCTTCAGCGCCTTCAGCGTGCGTTCCTTGCCAAACGCCACAATGTCCGTGATGCCGGCCGGATTCTTCACCACCTCGGCCACCACGCTGCTGCCATACGTCTCACGCATGTGCTGCACCGCACCAAAGATCTGCTTCCGGTTCGCCGCGCGATTCTTCACATTCGCCCGGTTCACTAGTTGGTGGTCTTTCAGGCCGCCCAGTCGCGGCGCATCCAGCTTGTCAATCGGCGCTCGATACACCGTATCCGTCGGCGCATCCCCCTTCGGCGTCGTACTCACAAACAGCGTCGCCTCCATCTCCAGGCACACATACTGGTCACTCAAGTCCTCATGCGTCACCGGCAGCGTCGCCACCAGCGTCGGTGCCGCAAAGGTAAACGTACCCGTCTGGCGTTGGTGCTCACGCACCTCCGTCCTCGAAATAGCGGCGGCAGAGCCGACAAAAGCGATCAGCCATGCGGCTTCAAATTCGCCTCGAAAAGAAAGCAGCGCGGTCAAAAAGACCGTCATGCCAAGAATGAATGTTTTCATGATCAAAAAGTTAAGTTTGAAATTGGTTTGTTTGCTTGTGTTGAACACCGCTCACGCGGCTTGATGCTTCTTGCCCCCTGCCTGAATCCACGCGCTCAGATCCTTCGGACTCCTCGTCTTCAGGTACTTCGCTCTCAGCGCCGCCACCTCCGCCTCACCACCATTCACTTGCCGCATCGGCGGCGTCGTGCTCGGCAGTTCTTCGTCCCCAGCAGCCGGTTTCACCGTCTTCACTTTCACCGCCGCCGGTGCCTGGCGTACTCTCAGCACATACTGCCCACTCGTCACCAGCTCGCCAATCGCTGCATGCAGGCTCAGCTTCGGGGCCTCCGCGTGCCAGTCCGCTTCCAGATTCGCTTGGTAGCGTTTCTCAAAGTCAGGAATGGCCTTGCTGATCGCTGGCAGTTTCTCCTTCACCAGCTTCTCAGACTCGCCTCGTCCCCCCAGTTGCTTCACCCTCGCATCGTAGCCATCCAGGATCTCCAGCGCCGTCTGTGCCACCACCCCATGCAGCGCTTCACCCTCGGCTCCCAGCATCTTCCATTGCCGGTTCCCCGGCAGGGTGATCACCGCTCGCTCAGGCTCCTCCTGCAGTTGTCGCAGCACCTCCATCGCATCGGCTTTCGCCGCATGCACTTCCTCCACGCTCTGGTAGCGGTCCAAATAGTTCCCGGTCTGCGGCACCTGCCTTGCGGCCTGCACCTCCTCCAGTTGCTTCTTCAGCTCCGCGTTATCCTTCAGCAGTTGCTCCTTCGCTTCCGTGGCCTCACGCCTCTGCTTGCGCAAATGCGCGTTGTCCTTGTGGGCATCCGTCAGCTTCGTCTTGACGATGTTTAAATCGGCAAGCTCCGCCTCCGTCAGCGGCTTCAGTCCTTCCTCCTCACCTGGCAGCGCCTCCGTCTCCAGCTCCATGAAATCAATGATACCAGCATCTGGCACCTCACCGCCTTTCACTTCATCGCTCGATTTCAGCTCCTCCTCCGGTTTCCCTTCCGGCCTAGCTGCCGCCATCGGTGCTGCCTTCTCAGGCAACTCCGTGACAGCGGGAGAGGTTCTCTCTCGATCGGCGTTCTTCGCCGTTTGCTTCGCCTCCAGTACCTTGCGGACCTGCGGCGGCATGGCCTCCATCAGCGGATCACGCTTCATCGCCTTCACAGGCTCAGCGTTCCCCTCAGGTGCCCCCTTGTTTTCAGCGCCAGCAGCCCCCGCCTTCTGGCCAGCGGCCACAGCAGGTGTCTGAACAGGCAGCGAGATGGTGTTCTTCATCAAGCGCCGAAGAATACCCTCCGCCCCCGTTCCTCAACACCAAATCCAACATAACCCAAAACACCCCCCTAAAATTCCCCAAACTCTTTCCCACACCCCCAAGGTGACGGGGTCTCCCGACCCCGTCCGCATTCGTCCCCTCCCAAGGTGACGGGGTCTCCCGACCCCGTCCGGTCAGTTTCCCCGTCTTGCAGTCCCGCCTTTAGCCGGTCCCAGTTCTGATCTTTCACCGCCCATCTTTCTGCCGGCCTCCGGTCATCAATTCTCTTCACTCACTCCACCTCCGCCCCCACCCCCTCCCACCGCTTCCTCTGAATCTTTGCCACCAACTGCCCCAGCGCAAACCCCTGCCCCGCATCATGCAGCGTCGCCCCCGGCAAACACGCCCGCCCTTGCAGCGTCGCCGCCTCAATCTCGATCATCTGCACCAGCGCCTTCACCCCCGGGTTCTCCCAGTTCTTCTGCAAATCCTGCAACTGCTTCTTCAGCATCGCCTTCATCTGCACCTCCGTCAGCGGCTTCGCCTTCTCACACCCATGCACCGGAAACAGTATCGCTGTCGTCGTATTCGCTCTCATAATTTATTCTGGTATCTCCTATCGATTCATCATTCATCCCCGCCTCTCAGCAGTTCCAGCTCAACCCATTTTTCTGCCTCCACATCTTTCTGCCTTTTGATTCAAACTCAGATCCCCCATTTTTTACCGCACATCTTTTTGCCGGCCCTCCGGCTCAGTCTCCGGCCATTCCTCAAGCCGCCATCGCCGCCGCCTCCGTTTGCCCTCCCATCATCGCTTGCCACCCTCCCGCTTTCAACTGCGCCAGCGGACTCTGCTTCAGCGGATCTCCCCCCCCTTGAATCCCCGCCTGCTTATTCGCCCCCTGCTGCTCCACCTGCGCCAGCAGCTTCTGCAAATAGTTCTGCCACACCGCCGCAATCTGCGGCACCGTCTGCATGATCTGCTGCCTCACCGGACTCTGCTGCAAGTCCTGCACCATCACCTGCGCCCGCGTCGCGTAGTCCACCCCCATCACAAAATCAGGCACCCCACCGCTGAAAATCTCCGTCAGCAGCCGCTTCATCTCATTCATCTCGGTCTGCATCGCCCCATCATCCGTCTGCAGCGCCCGATCCGCCAGCCCCGGATCAATCATGTTGTACGCCATCTCCAAGAACACCCGTTTGTTCGTCAGATTGTTCTGGTCAAAACTCGTCATCGCCTCCTGCGCAAAGCTCATCAGCGACTTGAACCACTCCAGATCCAGCGACTTCACATCAAACTTCACACTGAAGTCAAACGCACCCCGCACCCCTTCACGCGTCGCATCAAACACGATGCTCGTCCCCGTGATCCGCGCCCCCGTCATCGGCGTCATCCGTTGCTGCACCAGTTGTGCCGTCAGGGCGATCACTCGACTGTAGCTCGTCAGAAACCAATCCGTTCCCACCTGCCCCAGCAGTTGGCTCAGCGCATCCGGCACCGCCTTGCTCATCAGCCCAAAGTACCGATCCACCGATGCCCGCAAAGTCTCCTCAATCTCAATGCTCCGCCCATCCGGCGGCGGCAGCGTGAACGCCCTCACCGATCCATTCCGCCACTCCGGAATAAACGTGCCAGGCGCGATCACCGTCCCCTGCAAATTCTCCGGCCCCGTCCACGGCGGCAGCGTCGTCAGACTCGCTGCATCATCGCGTGAATCATGCTGCGTCTTGATCGCGTTCTGCGCGCTGTGCACGATCTCCGGCACCCCCATGTTATCCAGCAACAGCGGCTCATCCATCTCGTTCGTCGTCGCCACAAACGGATAGTGCCCATGCCAGTCCTCCAGCAGCTCACGCTTCGCCACACTCTTGTGCAGGTCCGGATGCAGCACCGTTTTATACAAACACTGCACCCCGTCCAGCGTCGTCCGCCGCTCATACAGCTCACCGATCTGCACCATGAACTTCGACGCCTCGATGTTTTCCGCCCGGCCCACCCCCAGCCCGCTCATCACCCACGGCGTCTTCGTCGTGTTCAGGCTAAACAATTGCGCCTTCCCCGTGTGCTTCGTCGTCACCTCCATCACCCACTGCGGGTCCCAGCCTCGCACCGCACCCTCCTCACGCACCTGCTGAATACTCATCCACCGCATCCGGTACAGCCACCGCGCATCATCAAAACTCTCCTGGTGCTGCGTCTCCGCCGGGCAGAAGAAATCAATCCCTTGCCTCAGCGCCTCCCACACCGGCCGGTTCTCCTTCAAAAACACCGCAAAGTAATGCCCCGTCGGATCGGCACTCGTCTTATCCGCCCGCAGTTCCTTCACGCACTTCAAGGCCTCGCGCTTCGCCTCGCCCCGGCGTTCCCTCAGCTCCGGCCGCATCAGCAGCACCTGGTCAGCCAGCTCCTCCTCCGTCGCATACTCACGCACCCATTCCTCCGCCTGCCGCAGCATCTCTTCCCCCACCACCATCGCCACCTCACGCGGCACCCCCCCCAAGGTGCCGGGGTCTCCCGACCCCGGTCCGGGATTGGACTCTCCACCCCCCGCCCCCAAGGTCACGGGGTCTCCCGATCCCGTCGCACCCTCAGACATCCCCGCCTCCGCCATCAAACCCGCCAACCGAAACTCAATCAGCTCACTCTCCAGCACCGGCATCTTCTCCAGCGCCTTCACCGTCTTCCAGCCCACATACATCACCGCATGCCCATACCGCCGTGCCCAGCTCGCCCACCGCGTCGTCTGGATCAGCTTCTCCCCCCGCATCGCCGTCTCCAGGTAGTAGCGCATCACTAGCTTCATCTGACTCGCCGCCTTCACATCCGTCCCTTCCATCGGCGTCACGTTCATCGATCCCCTCGCCACCGCCGCCGTGCTCAGCGCCGTCAGTTGCAGCAGCACCTCCTGCGCCAGCCGCACCTCATGATCCGCCGCCCCATGCCACGGCTTTGCCGACTTCGTTTCCGTGTTCAGCTTCCGCCCCGTCCCGTTCTTCCCCGGCCACATGCACTGCCGCGTGTTCTCATTCCGCTGCATCCGCTGGTAATACGCCCCCGCACCCACCACCGCGCTCTCGATCTCCTCCATCGTGTCTCGAATCGAAAACCCCTCCAGGTTCTGACGCGGGTTCGTCAACTTCGACTCCTGCGTGATCTTCTCACCCGCAGCCTTCGTTTTCGTTGTCTTCGTGATCTTCATGGGCATGTCATCCTTTCAGCCGCGCTCCCGCGCCGCTTTGTGTGCAATGCCCTTGCGCAGGCATGCTCTCCACAATTTCAAACTTTGCAATCATTTGCTGCACCCAGCCAAAGCAGCACCGCAATCCGGCCATCTTTCTGCCTGTCCATCTTTTTGCCATCTTCCGCCCCCCTCCCATCACCCTTCGTCACTCCTCATTTCGGCAAAAGAATGAAGGAGCAAAAGAATGCCAGAATCAAAATCAGACTCCCCATCTTTTACCGCCCATCTTTCTGCCGGCCTCAGTTCCCAATTTCCAATCTCCGCGCCATTCCTCATTCCTCATTCGCGCTTCGTCATTGGCTGCCCGTCAGCTTCCATACCCCCCCCACGCCGCCGCATTCCTCTCCGCCACGCTCCTCGCACTCACCCACCGCATCTCCGCCCGCTGCGCGTAGTGACACAAATCAATAAAATCCTTCCGCGCCCCTTTCAGCCCATCCGCCCCCGTCCAGTTCTTCAGCGAATCCCACGTGTTCGCACACCCCCTCGGCACCTCCTCTCCCGCTTCCATGTTCGGCGGCGCATACACAATCACCAGCCTCGGTCGATTCCCCGGCCCCACCGGCTTCTGCGTGTCATACCCCAGCGCATCACTGATCAAACTGATCCCACACACCCCATCCGGATTGTCCGACCTCGCATTCAACGCCTTCCCGCTCGCATCGCAGAAGAACCGTTTGCACCGCGCAAACTCCGTGAAGTACGTCTTCCCATCCATCCCGTGCTCGCCGCCGCGACTGTCCATCTCCCGCCGGTGCACCTTGATCGGCTGCCCATCCGTGCGCTTCTCATACACCCGCGCCAGCTCCACCTCGATCCGGTCCATCTCCTGCACGTACTGCTCCGTCGTCAGCCCCCAGCTTTCCTGTCCCGGTCCCGGCACCCCATCCAGGGCCTTGCCCCGTTTCGCATCTTCCGCCCACGGCCCCGGCTGGCCCACGCCCGGGATGTAATCATCCTGCTGCGGCCACTCCCGCACCAAAATCTCCCGCCCATCCTTCGTCTTCGCATACCATTGCATGACATGATTGCGACCCTCCGCCGGATCCAGCCACTGATACCACGTGCACCCCTCCGGGACCCCACCCGCCGCCGCCCTTTCGGGACTCATGGCATGCACCGCCTCACTCAAGATCGGAAACCGCGCATCCTTCACCTTCGACGGCCATCCATACGCGCGCGTCTTCACCTCATTCGCACTCGCCCGCTTACCCTTCAGCAGTTGCACCAGCGTCTCGTACCCATGCTGCGGATAACAACAATCCTCCGTCCAAAAATACACAATCCGCTTCGTTGCATCCGCCCCATACTCCGCCAGCGGCATCATCACTCCTTCCTCGATCACCCCCTCCGGCCCATCAAACCAAGCCGGCACCACCTGCCGCTTCGCCCCCAAGGCCACAGCTCCCCCCGCCCCCAAGGTGACGGGGTCTCCCGACCCCGTCCGGTCAGTCTCAGAGTATTGCAGTCCCGCCTTTAGGCGGTCAGTCTCAGAGTATTGTAGTCCCGCCTTTAGGCGGTCTGGCGAACGTTCCAAATCCTCCTCTTCACCCCCCACCCCAGCCCGCAAACTCTTCAGCAGCGGCGCCGCCCGCTCCTCAATCACCCGCGCATTCCCCCGAAACCAACTCACCGCCGGAATGTACCCGCTGATCGGCGTGAACATCGCCATCAGCGTCCCTCCCGTTCGGGCCAGTCGATACTCCACCGCTTCCAGCCACTCCACCGGCACCTCCTCATCCGCCAGCACCAGGTCCAGCTGATCCCCTTCAATGCTCGCCGGATCACCCTCAAGGTAAAAGTAAAACGTGCACCGGCTCCCATTCGGCAAAATGAACATGTTCTCCGTGAAGCCCATCTTCTCCGAATACGAAATGTTCCCCGTGATTCCCGTCTTCATTTTCCCCGTCACATCCGGCCGCCACTCCACCGGCAGATTGTTGTAAATGCGCGACATCAGCACCTTGCGCGCCTGCGTCTGGCTCGGGCACAGCACCGCCACCTGCGCCCTCGGCTTCTCCACCATCAGCTTCACCGCCCACCACGCCCCAAACTCCGACTTCGACGAACCATTCCCCCCCATGCACAAGATCTTCGGAATGTTCCTCGGATTCGCCCGCTTGATCGCCGCGATCGCATCCGCCGCCCGTTTCCATCCACCCCCCAGCTCACGCGTCCGCAGCGGGTCGCCGCGCCAGCCGTAGCGAAACCGATCCTTCTCCTCCAGCGTGATCTCCTGGTGCCGTTCCTTCCCCCACGCAATCACCGCCGCCGCCTCCCCATTTGTCACCAGCCCCCACAGCATCGGGATCGGCATCAGCCCCACCCGTGGGTGCGGCTCCAGCGCCCGCTCGCAGCCCGCCTCCACAAACGTCTCATCCAGCGTCAGCGCCCACACCCGTTCCGTCGCCAGCCTCAGCAGCCCCGCCCGCGCCCCCGCCGTCAGCCCCCCACTCCCATCACGTTCCCGCAGCCACCCCTCCACCGCCTGCACCTCCAGCTCCGGAATCCGCCCATGCCTCTCCAGCGCCCGCCCCAACCCATTCGCCCTCAAAAGTTCTTCCAATTCATTCATACCACATCCTCCCAGAGTTTACCATCGTTTGCAGTCACCCAACCAAGGTCACGGGGTCTCCCGACCCCGTTTCAGTTCTTCCTCCGAAATGCCAGCAACGAATCATACGGCCTCCCAATGATCCCATTGTGACTTGCTGCATGCCAGCCATACGGCGGCAGGCCATAGTAGTACTCATCACCCTCCTTCACGATCTCGCCTTTTTGCAGCAGCCGATAGCCGGCACCAGGCTGCACCGTTCGATCACTCTCCAGTTTCTTTTTCATAAATCAGATTCTGTATCTTTCACCGCCCATCTTTCTGCCGGCCATCCGTTTCCCCCATCAGCATCTCATACTCCCACTCCTCCACTTCCTCCCTCAAACAATCCCCCGGCAAGATACATTCCCAATCCTCATGCCGGTGCGCCTCCATGAATCTCCCACAGATCAAATGCGCATGACTCGTAAACCAGCCCTCCCCCTCCATCAGCCCCGACCACCGCTCACAAGCCTCCCCCTTCTGAATAGCCTCACCACACACCCGGCACTCATGCCACTTCCTCGGAATGCAATACTTCTGTCTCATCAGCGTCCCCCTTCAGTTCAAAGTCCCCCATCTTTCTGCCTCTCATCTTTTTGCCTTACTCCGGCACCTCTCACGCCCCCACCTCATCCTTCCACTCTTCCCCCTCCGTCCCATCCCCCGGCTTCGTCGACCTCATCACCAGCGGATTCTCCGGCTGCGGTCCCCCGCCATAATCCACCACGACCTTCAAACCGGCCCCGTGAATGATCGCGTAGCCGATGATCACCGCCCGCTGTCCATTCGCCCGGTGCCACACCGTCGCCCCCAGCGGCCACTCCTCCACCAGCCCATGCAACGGCCTCAAAAATTCCTCAGTCGTCATTGTTCAGTTCCCCATCTTTCTGCCTGTTCATCTTTCTGCCTTTAGTCAGCCCTCATTTCGGCAAAGGAATGAAGGAGCAAAGGAATAATCAGAATCCCAATTTTCGGTAGTGGGTCAGTTTGAAATCGTCCAACAATGCGTGAAGTGGTAGCCGGTGCAGTTCTTGATGCATTTCGCATACCACTCGCTCGCGAGGTCGAGCCACTCAGCATGCTCCAAAATTTCAGAGGGCTCATAGATTGGGTCCATCACTCCTTTTTCGAGGGAGGCGATGTAATGCGTGTGCTTGTAGCGTCCCACGATAGGTCCGTCCATCCATGGACCCTCAAACTGCACCCGGAAAATACGGGGCTGAACTGGTCCTTTTTCAAACACCATGTGCGCGAACGGGTGGATACTTGGATTGTATGGAATGAGGCGCTTTTCAAACACCACCCCCATTCCCTCCAGACAGGTATTAATCATGGTGGGGTTCATCCAACCCTTAAGGTCCACCCCGCTACGCTTCACATCGTCCAAGGTTTTTCCTGAAGCTGTGGCACAACTGAAATGACCGCAGGAGCACTTCCATTTGCGATGGGCGGATTCCGCTTCAGCGGATGTATACAGAAGTTTCATTTTAAAATGACCCACTACCCAATTTTCAGTTCCCCAATCTTTTACCGCCCATCTTTTACCAGCCTCCGCTCTCCCGCTCACCACTCACTGCTCGCAAACGGCTCATTGCTTGGCCCCTCGGCCACTCGCCGCGCCAGCTCTTCGGCAAACGTCCGCCTGCCGCCATCATCATCGCGATACTTGTGGCGCTCCATGGCCTCGTCATTCAGCGCCTCAATTTCTTCCCACTTATACAGGCCGTTGTCACCCGCATCGCCGCACGCCTCTTTGAGGTCCAGCCCCGGCTGCCAGTTCTGGTAATACTTCAGATATCCCATCACCGCCTCCCCACGAGTGCGGCCCATCCACCACTCGTACACATCATTCATTTCCCACACCTGCCACGGCAGGTCCTCCAGGATCTTCAGCAGCTCGGATTGCTCATCCAGCACCTTGCCAAACGTCTTCTCCAGCCCCCGCGCATGCTACTCCCACGTCACCGGCACCATATCACGACCATCATTCGGGCATGGCCTCAGATCTGGTCTTGCGTCCACAAACACACCTCCCGGCCTGATCACGTTGTTTTGCTGAATGAATCCACACTGCGGACACATCCACATGCCCGGCACAAATAGTTTCGATGCTTCCATGGTATGTTCTATTGGTTTGTTGTTGCTATTCCGAATTCACTCCATGCCGCCCTCATTGGCGTCGGCGACTTCCTCCTCAGTCGGCACCGCGCTCGGGTCCTTGTAGCGTTTCGCAAAATCCCTCCGCACCGCATACACATGCCCACTCTTCGGCCGCAAGAAAGGCTTCACCAGCTGATACAGCACCGGGTTCAGCACATCCAGACACAGCTTCAACCGCGTCGTCTTGTTCCCGCCCCCGAAATCATCCTCGATCTCGTAGCCAATGCATCGCGTCTCCGCCATGCCGTCAGTCGTCTCCCCCGTCTGCACAATCCATTCCTTCGTAATTCGTGATGCCATAATATCTCCTGGTATGTTGTTGTTTCTGCCTAAAAAGTCAGTTCTGCATCAGATCATCCCCGTCCACAAAATCAGCCTTCCAAGCATCATCCTCCTCGGCCTGCTTCATCTTCCGGTACTCATCCTTGCTGACCCATTTGCTCTTTCCCTCAGGCTTGCCCTGGCCCTCGCCGATCTGCTTTGCCTTCTTCTCTTTCTTCGGCACCGCGTAGCTACCCATCTGCCAGTCTCGGGAATCGGTGCTGTTAAGCCGCGGCATTCGCGTGCTGAACCAGGTGCGCCAGTCCTGGAACCGCAGGTGAATCTCCGGCGTCGGCCCTCGCCTGTTCTTCCTCACAAACACCTTCGCCAGCTCCTCATAGTCCTGGCGGGCATAGCCCCCGTCCTCCTCGCTATACTTCTTCCCGTCGCTCCACAGCTCCGGACTACGCTCGCGTCGCGGGGTGATCAGGTCACGCCATGCCTTCTGCTTCTCTTCGCTCAGTCCATGCCATCCCACAAAGTAGCTGTCACGGTACAGCATCAGCACATGGTCTGCATACCACTCAATCGCCGCGCTCCCGCTCAGATCGGCCAGCACCGGCGGCTTGCCGGCATTCCGGTCTGTTTCACGGTTCAGCTGCACCATCAGAAACACCACCACCTTGTAATATTTTTTGATGAACTGTAGCGTCTCCATCACCTCCACCAGCTGCTCGCGTGGATCCGCTTTTCCACGCTCACTCACCGGCTTGATCAGGTGCAGGTGGTCCACCACGATCCAGCGAATCCCATGCTGCCTCTTTGCCACCTGCACTTGCGCACGCAGGTCAGCCGTCGTGATGGCAGAGCCGTCCGAAATCTCCAAAGGAGCCACCTGCACCCTGCGCACCTGCAGGTTCATCTCCTCCTCGTCACCGCGTGAGAACATCCCCGTAATCGCCTTGCTCGTGTCAATTTTCGCACCCCCCAAAATCAGCCTCGAGTAAATCTGGTTCTGGCTCATCTCCGCGCTGAACACCAGCCCAGGCACCCCCTTCGTCACCGCTAGGTGATCGGTGATAACCACCGCCATCGCCGTCTTGCCCTGGCCTGGCCTCGCTGCAATCACACAGATTTCGCCCTCGCCGTCATCCAGACCGTGCAGCGTCTGGTCAAGTTCCAGAATGCCCGTCGTCAAACCCATGATCTTCCCCTTGTTGTCGATCACCTGCATCATGTGCTCCACCCAGTTCATCACGCCCGTCTTCGCGATCACCGGCCCCGTGCTGAACTCCCCGCTCGCCTGCACATTCTGCAGCACCCCGAACACTCGTCCCTCGGCTTTGCTCACCAGATCCGCCACACTCTCGTCCACCATCTCAGAGCCAAACTTCGCCACGTCGTGCAGGTTCTCCACGCACGCATGCGCCAGCTGGCGCAGCCGCCACTTATCCTGCACGATCTTCGTGTAGTAGGGAAAATGCGAAGGGATCGGCACAAAGCCGAAAAGCTCGCTCACTGCGACCGGACCTCCCACGCCATCGAGCTTGTTCAGCTCACGCAAATGATGCGTCACTGTCTGCGGATCAATCGGCACCGGCGGCGCCGCCGCATCCATCGCCAGCAGCACCTCGTAAATGTCCCGGTTCACCGGCAAATAAAGCGCCTCAGGCGGCACCTTCCCACGCACCTCCACCAGCCGCGTAGAGTCCTGCAGCAAACAGCTCAGCAGCCCGCTCTCCGCTTCTGCCGAGCACGCCAGCCGCTGCTCCGCCACAGCAGCCATCATGTCCTCAGTGGTCAGCCCACCCCCCTTCTTTTTTTTCGCACCCATGGTTCTAGGAACTCCCTCCATCACTTCGGCCTGTTCACGATGGCGGCACGCTCAAACGCGCACACTTCAGCCCACGTCTCCGGACACTCGAGCTCAGGAAACTCTTTCGCCCATAGCTCGCGCCAGTCTGCCGGCACCGGACACACAAACGCACCCGGCCCGTTCTCCTCCAGCCATACCCGCACCTGCCTCTGATCCGCGGGCAGCATCGTCTCGAATGCCCCGTAGAAATCTTGCCAGTTAAATCCCCACAGGTCACGCATCGCCGTCTTCCATCCGGGTGGAGCTTCGACCACCTGTACCACGGCAGGACTCGCTGTCGCCCCCGCCCCCCCCTTTTCTTTTTTTTCTGGCAGCGCCGTGCGGGCCCAGTTCGCCCGATCATCCGTCCAGCAGCCGCCGTTGAACCACGATGCCGGCAGCGGAATGAACCGCCGTTCCTCCGCCGGCCACGTCTCCACCGCAGCGGCATAGGCCCCCACCGCCTCCAGGAGTTCCAGCTCTGTCACCTTGCCACCCTTCAGGGCCTTCATGATCGCCCCCACCCCCTTCTTTTTTTTCTCCTTGCGGGGGTAAAGCTGGTAGATCGTTTCGGCGGCAGCCTCCAGGCTGCTCGTCCCCTCGGGGACTACAGGGGGAGTACCATGGTTACTGGTTACTGGTTCCTGGGTACTGGTTCCTGGTGGGTAATTCGGGGAGGGCGTCCCCGTGCTACCATCAGGATACGACTCCAATACGAGTTCTTTACGGCCCGTAACCACCCGAATACGGCCCGTAACATCGTCGTAATACCGAGATGGATTGTCCACATACTCTTCATAAGTCGGCTTTTTCACCCCCGGATTCACTTTCTCCCAGTGTCGGCTCAGGATCGCATGCCGCTTCTGCACACAGTCATGACGGAAACCCGAAATTTCTTTCTCGACCCGCTTGTGAAACCAGCATTTTTTCTCTGGGTCGAGGACGAAAAACAGCTCCAAAATAAATTTCAGTTCGGTCTTCAGCTTCTTCGTGTTGCAGCCCATCAAAAACGCCAGCTTGTCCAGGTCATCGACCGGCGGTTTCTCCGTTTTGTAATACTCCATCAGCAGCCGAAAATAAATGCCATCCTGCTCCGGACTCAGCCGGGCCGTCGCCTGTGAGTAGTCTCCAATGTGAAGGTAAATCAGGTTCATCTCAGTTCGCCCCCCCCTTCCTCAGTTCCCCATTTTTCACCGCCCATCTTTCTGCCGGCCCCCGGTTCTGGATCCCCACCCCCGTCCACCACCGGCCCATGAATCATCAGCCATCCCTTCGGCTCCCCCTTCATGTAGAGCTCCACCTTGCCCCCCTCCGTCAGCACCTCCGCCAAAGCCGCCAACTTCCTCACCTCCATCGGCAAACGAACCATCGCCACCACCTCCCCCGGCACATTCTCCATCACATTCAAATCACTCATAGCTTCAAACAATTTAAAATTTTCAGTTCCCAGTTCTCAGTTTTCAATCCCCGTCCCCAGACGTTTACCAGCCTCTGGTATCCCCTCCAGCCAGCCTCACAGCGTCCCCCCCAGGTCAAAATCCAACTCCTTCGCCCATTTTTTCAGGCTCTCCCGCGTCGTCTTCAGCCGCTTCAAAATCAGCCCGCACTCATGCCCCGCAGAGCGCCAGTGCTTAAACGGCCGCAGCTTCCTCAGCCTCACCTCATCCGCCAGCCGCTTCGACGTCGTCGCATGCCTCGTCTTGTACAACTCCCGATTCCTCACCTGCCAGTTCATCTCACTCATAAAAATTCAGTTGTTAAAATCCCCATCTTTCTGCCTCTCCATCTTTCTGCCTTCACTCCGGTCAAAATCATCAAACCTCACTCACTCCGGCACCATCTCCTGATAGTTCACCGGCGGCGGCGCCACCTCATGATCTGGAAACACCGGCACCACACGCACAGGCATGTCAGCCTCCAGCGGCCTCTCCGGCATCGTCGCAGGCACCAGCTGCGCTCCCAGATCCACCCACAAATCCAGCGCCCGCTTTTCCAGCGCCCCCAGATCCGCTTGATGAGCCGTCAGCATCAACTGCACCGCCGCCGGCAGCGGCTCCCTCTTTTTTCCAGCCGTCTCATGCTTCAGCTTCCGCAGCCCGTTCACGAGCAACGAAAACTCGGCACACATCTGCTGGACGTTCATCATCAGCGTCAACACCCGTCAAATTTTGGCAAAGGAATGAAGGAGCAAAGGAATACCAAACTCAAGCCGCTCTCTTCTCCATCAGCGCCGCCAGCGCATGCGCCTCCGCCAGCTTCGGCGGCACCGCGTTCCCGATCTGCTTATGAATCATCTCCTCCGTCCGCCCCGAAAACACATACGAATCAGGAAAGCTCTGCGCCCTCGCGTTCTCCCGCCACTTCAGCATGTGATAACCAATGTCCAGCACCCCTTCACCCCCACCCTCCAACGGCACCGCCAGGCCAAAGCGCGCCTTGCATGTCACCGTCGGCAGCGGCTCCTCGCAGCTCGCATGCGTCCCCGTCCCGTAATACTCAATCAACGTCGGCTTCATCAGACCAATCGCCCCACTCGTCGCCACAGTCGGTGCAGGCTCCGTGACCGGTCGCGGCCGCCCATCGCTCTGTTGCGGAATCAGGCACGGAGTGATCAGCATCGAATGCTTCCCGCTCGTCGTCACCGCGCCCAGCGGCATCCCCACATCCCGATGTCCAGCCGTCCCCCTCAAAGTCACAATAAACGGCTGCGCCAGCCCCCACGACTGCCCACCCACCACCGTTCCCATCGGTTCATCCACACCCCGCACCCGGTTCGGCCGCGCATCATTGCCAAAATTAGACTGCACCAAAAACGCCTCAATACCCAGCGCCCTTAGACCCGCCTCAATCCGCCGGAGCGTGTTCGGACTCAGCGGCCGCTTCCGTTCAAAAATCGAAGGACACGGCAGACTCCAATCAATCACATGATCCCGCGCATTCAGCCACTCCGGCATTCCCTCATTGAACAAATCCTGCGTACCGTGCGGCTTCCTATGCGTCGCCTCAGGCCACACCAGCCGCGTCCCCCTTCGGGCCGCCTGCACAATCAACCTCTGCCGCGTTGTCGGAGCTCCAAAATTCGCCGCCACCTGCAGCCTCCACTCCACCCGGTAGCCCAGCGTCCGCAAACACGTCATCCATTCCTGAAACAACGCCCCTCGATGCTTCACCAGCGGCCGCCCTTTCACATCCAGCGGGCCCCAATCCAGAAACTCCTGCACATTCTCCACCCAGATCCGCGCCGGATACAACCTCTCAGCCCAGTCCAGCACCCGCCTGGCACCACAGCGCCGCTGATCATCCACCGGCAGCCCACCACGCGCCTTGCTAAAATGCGTGCACTCAGGAGACGCAAACAACCAGTCCAGCTCCCCACGTTCAAAGAACTTCTCCGGCCTCACATCATTCACATCCGCGCACACATGCCGCGCCCCCGGGTGATTCTGTGAATGCGTTTCAATCGCCACCTCCCAATGATTGATCGCCGTCAAGTCCAGCTTCACCCCAGCACGATCCGCCGCCATCTGCGCCCCCGTACTCGTCCCACCCGCCCGCAAAACAAATCAGCCGCCTTAATAATTTTTGCTTTTAGTCCCATAAAATCAGTTCCTCCCAGTCAGTCATCCCCCATCTTTTACCGCCCATCTTTTACCAGCCTCTGGTATCCCCTACCCACCCGTCAGCAGAAAATCCCGCTGCTCAATCCTCCCCTTCGGCCTCTCCCACTTCGACCCCTGCGCCCCCCGCATCGCCTCAATCAGCGCCTCCAGCTCCTCCTTCCGCAGCATCACCTTCTCCCCGCCAAAATGCCACACCACCACGCCCCTCGAAAGCGTCTTCAAAACCGCCGCCGCCCCCGTGTCATCCGGCAGCATGATCTGCACCCGCCCCACACTGATAATCACCCGCTGAGATTTAGCAGCCATAATCAGCGGCCCTCCTCTTTAGCTGGAAGTTCACGCAGCCACAGCAGCCCGTGCTTGCAGCACCGCGCATCCTGCAAAGCGTCGTGTGCCTGGCTCCTCGGCTCCTGTTTCCAGAACCCCGACACCATGCCCAGGTCATCAAGCTTGCAGCCCTTCGGCCAGTAGCTCCGCCCCCCCTCTCTTTTTTCCTGCATCAGGATCTTGGTGCAGTGCCAGACCCCCGGCAGCAGCAGCTCCACCCCAGTCCGCGCCTGCGCCGCCAGAATAAACAGCACATCAAACCCCGCGTTGTGCGCCGCCATGTCAAACCGCAGCCGCGGCACCCCCAATTCTTTCGCCCGCTCAACAGCAGTCAGATCCAGCCAGCGCAGAAACTCCAGCATCGCCACCTTCGGCGTCACCGCCCCACGCCTCGCCCACTCCTCCGCCGAATACCCATTCACCTCCGCCGCCCTCGCATCAATGCGCCCGACCGGTAGGATGTGAATCGACAAAGGCGGCGCGTCCCACGAAGGAACTGCAGCGATGGAAAGCAACGCGCACTCCGCGCTATTCAGCCCTCCGGTTTCCGTATCAAAAGCAACAAAGTCGGTGTTATTGATCAGTGAATTCATGGTAGTGTGTGGTAGCGCCGTCTCTCCGGCTGTCACGCTCAGCTCCCAATCGCTTCCACCTGGCGGGCATCCCACGTGTCCCACCCGATCACGGCCGCGTTTGCCGCGCTTTCTCTCGTTGCTTTCTTACCTCGGTTTGTCTTCCCCCTGCGCCTCCCGTGAAACCGTGCGCACCAGCCGCACTGCAGGGCATGAAATCAATCAGTCCGCCTGCTCCTCACACATCGGACCATTCAAATGATCCTCAGCCTCAAGTTCACCCTCAAACATCGCACCGCAGCGCGTGCAAATTCCGTCGCTATTCACGTTCCGCAGCTCCTCAGCCCCGCCCCCACTCGCAGGCACATCACCAGCCTTCTCCGGCACTGGCACCGCGATACGTCCATCCGATCCCAGCACCGCCAACGGCTGCGCCTCCTCAATCACCAGCGGCTCCTCCTCGCCCGGCATGAACTCACGGATGCGAGCAGACAGAATGAATGAATACTCCGTCATGCACCGCTCCTGGTCCTCCAGCAATTCACGTTGCAGCAGTGGCAGGGCCTGAAACACCGGCGACTCCTTCATGAACTTCCTCAGCTTCTCCAGCCGGTCCTGCAGTTCCGCCCGCTCCGCGATCACCCGTTGCTGATGCGCAGGCAAGTTCCAAGCCACCTCATAGCCCGTTTTCAGATAAGCCCCCTCAAACACACCCCTCGGGCTCCAACTGATATAGCCCCCATGCCGCGAATCATTCGGCTGGCCCCCATCCTCATACTCCACCAGGTAGCCATCCACCGCCTGATCCTCCCCCTCCGGCGGCGTCCACCCCCGGTAATCATTGTACTCCCCGCGCGCCATAGGCCGCGCCAAAACGATCTTCGTTCCAATGTATTGTTTCATAGTATGTCGTGGTAGAAAGTGAAGCCATCACCAGGGCAGCACCGGCCGCCCCAGATCCAGCCAGTCGATCAGCCCTCAGCGCCCTCCTCTTGTTTCAGCGTCTTAGTCCCCGTCGTCTCTTCCACCACATCCAGCTGCGTCTCTTCCAGCGGCTGCACCTCCTCAACCTTCGGCTCCTCGACGGCAGGCCAGCCACCCTCAGGAGCACCAGCCACCGGCGAACCCGCCAGCACCCCCTCGTTCACTTTCTCTTCTACATGCGCCCCCGTGCCCAAGGTCACCGGCTTTTCCTCGCCCCCCGCCCCCTTCTTTTTTTTCTTCGACGGCGCTTCAAGCACCGCAGGCTGCGTCCCAGTCTGCACCAAAGCCAGCACCTTCAGCACATTCTCATTCACCACCTCCGGCGTCACCGCCTCCGGGCCCCCATTCGTTGCATCATTGATCAGATCCGCCAGATCATTCTGCCCCTTCAGCAGCAGCTCCAGCTTGTCATGCACCCCCTCCAGCGTCACCCCGCCCGGCGCATCCACCGCACCATCCCAGCCCGGCAGCGCCCCCGCCAGCACACCCTCCGCCACCTGGATCTGCACGCCCAGCTTGCCCAGCGCTTCACTCAGATCCCCAGGCGTCCCCACCGCAAAATGCGTAGAGCCCTCGTAGCAGTTTGAAGCATGCAGCGTCTGCATCCCTTTTTCACCCAGCAGCGCCACAATGTCAGCGACAAGCCCCTCGTTAAAGCTGCCCGTGCAGCCAATGATAATCAGTTGATTTCCCATAGTGTTGTTTGGTTCGTTGACTGCCCAATGTTAAGCGCGGGCAAACGCAGGCCTCTTCATCGAGGCCAAAGGAACTGCGGACGGTGCCACCTCCGCGTAAATCAAATCTTCCGGCCCCACCGCCGGTGCCGGCATGCACACAATCACCTGCCCGGTCAGGAACTGATCCGCATGCACCCCTCGGCGCGTCAGCAGCACCGCGCACATCGCGCCCGACCCCGACGCCCGCCCGATCAAGGCGCGGCGAATCGAAGCACTTTTACCATGACTATTCCCCCCCACCACGACCACGCGCACACCGCCCCCCCCCTCTTTTTTTTTCGTGGCCAAATCCTCATACAGCGCCGCTGGTGACGTCCCCGCCGTGGTAAGGGTGCTAAAATCAATGCTCATAAAAATCGGTTCCCAGAATGGATTAAGGAGCCGGACAGGAGTTCGCGCCCGCACCCCCCCCTCCCCCCTCAAAAATAGCCCCATCATCATCCCTCGAAGTGTCTCCTAAAGGGTCACCATCAATCTTAATACATTGATAATCAGCAACATAAGCCATCGAATCAGCGGATTGAATATCCATTGCACCCCGCAGCGGCACCGCAGCCCGCACCACAGGCGCGCCCAGCGCCGCCATTCCCAAATTTTGCCCACCCCCAAAACCCATTTTCTGAGCCTTCTCTTGCAGACTGGCCGCCGCTGCCGCTGCATCCACATGGATGATCACGCCAGCGCTGATCGACGTGGCCTGGCCACGCATCAGATTGCTTGTCTCAGCCAGCATCTTCGCCGTGCCCGCTGCTTCGTAGGCGCTCTCACAATCGGGAGCCAGCTCAATAGCCCGCTCAGCAAATACCTCAGCACCCAGCATCATCGCCGTGGCCAGATCCCCCTTACGCGTTGCTACTTCCAATCTCTCACGACGTGCGATCGCCAGCACCGTGTGCGTCCCGATCCCGAACAGCTTCATGCACGTGCGCACACTTCCACCACCAGCCAGAGCCGTCACCACCGCGTCATACGTTTCGCGGTAGCGCTCAAACAGCAGCTGGCCAGTGCAGCGCTTCGTGGTGCGTCCCTCAGCCTCCACCACGTGCGGTTCCACCTCCAGCAGCCAGGGCTGTTCACCCTCAGCTTCCAGGTTAGAATCCTCCGCGCTGCGTTTCTTGCGTCGTTTCATCGGCTCAAAAACTTCTTCAGTTCAGACTCCGCAATCCTTACCGGGCTGCTCTTCTTGCTGCCCAGCTTCACCACCTTCAGCCGCTTGTGCTTGATCCATCCTCGAATCGTGTCCTCGCTTTGATCCAGCAGTGCCCCAGCCGTCGCCGGGCTGTAATGAGGTTCAAGCCGCCCGCTGCAAAAAAAGAAAAGGCCAGGGCCGGGAATCTCCCAAGCAGAGGCGCGCAATCGCACACCCGGGATCATCTTCAGGCAGCACCAGCGCTCCACCAGGCATTCGGGAGTGTCCAGCAGCACAGCCACTTGCGGCACCGTCCACACACCACTTCGCAGCAGATCAGCAGCCGTCGTCATTAGGGATTTCTTCGGCATCGCGAAAAAAAAAGAAAAAGGGGCCGGGGCGCGATCATGCCGCATCCCGCATCGCTTCATAG
Organism: Verrucomicrobiaceae bacterium; assembly: GCA_027490195.1. Lineage (GTDB taxonomy): Bacteria > Verrucomicrobiota > Verrucomicrobiia > Verrucomicrobiales > Verrucomicrobiaceae > Prosthecobacter. Next base: position 66,666 of record JAIXYN010000061.1, read on the forward strand.
TGTGGCCAGTCCGTTTCGCGCATCACATGCACTCGGCCATCGAAGGCAAAAGCCACGTAGCCGCTATCAGCCACACAGACCGCCCTCTGAGGGGCTCTCTTCCCATGCGAGAGGAAATAAAGCAGCTCCGGTGCAAGGCTCGGCAAACGGGCAATCTGCCCACAATCCGGACAAGCTGCCGCCATTGGTTGCGTGGATGCAATCACAGTCGAGTTCATAAAAAAGAAGAGCGCCCGCGTTCACCTCGCAGGCCCAGGCACCACGAAAAAAAGAAAAGGCCCGCCGCTGCGTGGTGCAGTGGCGGGCCGTAAAATTCAGGTCAGCACCTCGGTGCGGTGCGCTTCGGTGAACCAATCCATCAATCCTTGCCTTTCGAAGGCATCAGAAATCGCATCATAGTAAAAGGGCGCTTCCCCCTTCGGTTCGCTGCCAAAGGCCAGCAGCACCGCCAGCAGGTCCTCCTTGATCGCCCAGTCCACCGTCACGATCTCCAGCAGCGACGCCGCTTGGCCATTCCACAGCGAGTACAGCAGCTCCCTCACCTTGTAGCTCTGGCCCGTCTTCTGCGCGCACACCGTCACAAGGCGCTCCAATGCAGGCTTCGCCGCCTCGATGGCCAGCAGTTGCTTCTGCTTAACATGGCGAATATGCGCACCAAAGCTCGCCATAACCGCCTCGCGTTCACGCTTCGCTAGTTCCTCTTCAAAGAGGCCGGCATTCGCCGCGAGCGCCTTGGATTGAAAAGATAAATCGCTCATGCCCTGCGCCCTCCCAGCATCACTCGCAGAGACTCCCATTGCATCGTTCCCTTGCGCTGCTTCACGCACATCTCCACCGGCACCTCCAGCCGGTTCCACATCTCGCGTGAGATGTGGAAAGACACGATCTGCGCAGTGCGAAAGCGCGAAAGCAGCCGTTGCCTTTGCTTGATCAGATCACTCACGCCGCCAGCGCAGCCACATGGCTAGCGCCCTCCGGTTGAGTCTTCACTGCACTGCGGCGGTTCTGCAGCCACTCACGGACTGCAAAAACCACGCAATCCTCCACAGGACGATTGTCCTGTTCTGCTGCCGTCAGCAGCTCGCCGACTTCCTTCGGCGCAAGGCACTCTGTGAGTGCGAATGGAATGTTTGCGATCATTTTGTTGGATTACCCAACAAAATGAGCCTTTAGATTGGGCTTTTCAACATGAAAACGCATTTTGTTGGAAAAATCTACAAACCACCTATTTTCACCTCCATGACAGGCCACCAATTAAAGCAATACCGTAAAGACCACGATCTCACTGGAAGGGCAGTAGCCTCTGATCTGTTGGCGGGCGAAGTTCACTATTCGACAATCACAGACTGGGAGAAAAAGCCCGAGAAAGAAATTCCCAAATGGGCGAGTGATAAAATCTTGGGAAAAACCCAGATCACACTTCCTTTGGATGAACTGCACCAGCTTCTGGATGCCGCCAGAGAAGCCAACGTGCCCGCGCAAACGATCATCGCGCAGGCATTGCAGGAATGGCTTCAGAAGCGTCGGACTGAAAAGGATACCCAACCCGAGACAATCGAGCGAGAAACCGAGATTGCCGGCCAAAAGCTCAAGATCATCAGCCCTGGCAAATACACGCCTCGTCAAGAAGAGGGTCAAACCCGAGCCGCCGAAGCCCCTCCAGAAGCCTGATCAACGGCCTTCTTGAACAGGACGCCACGAGTCCCCTTGGCCGTAAATTTTCCAAGCCTTGCCAGTCCATCGATCCGTTTTCATCATCCATCCGCCGCCCATCGCCTGAAAACGATAGCGTTCTGCAAATCCCCAGTGCAGCAACGCTCCGAGCAAAAGCGCTCCAATCAAAGAAGGAATAAAAATGCGGTAGTTCATGGTCATTGATGGAGTGAATATTTTATGCAGGCGGTGCAAAGAGATATTTGAGACGGAAAGTTGAGAAAGCGGGCGCTCGTCAAAATCAAGCACTCGATCAGCGTTCACCCAGGCTTCTGTTCCAGCACGGCAAACCAGGTCTTCACGCTTCAATGTGCCAACGGTTTTATACTTTCGCAGTTGCTCAATCGTAAAAGGCCCCACTGGCATGCCTTCATCACTGAAATAATACTCCACATTTTTTCCAGGGCGATACCACCTACCAAACAGCCAAGCCAAAACCGAGAATGGGATGGCTAAGAAAGTAAACGTCAGAATACGAATGATTGCATGTTCCAGCCCCTGTGCCGCTTCCAGATTAGGGTATGCCAACATCACTCCCACAAAGGACACTGCACCTACAACCAAAGCAGACACCACCGCTACTAGCCACCAGCTGCGGGAATCCTCAGCTGTCTGCGCACGCCCGCGCTGCTCACTCATACGCATTAAACGGCAAACCAGATAGACCATTAAGAGAGTGCTGAGCATAAAAATAAATCACGTTTTGGCGGCTACTAGATAAAGAACAATCAATACCTCAATCATAGGCAGGCAACTTAGCATTAAAACCACCCCGTCAAGAACACCCTCCCCGTCAAAAATCTTTCAAACCCCTTGAAATAATCGCTTGACAGAACTGCATCACCCGTGCGTAAACAACCACGCACGCGTTGCCCTCCACGTCGGGGGCGTTCCAAACGCGTTTACCGCAGCCAGATCCCAGAGATCCAGCAGCACACCCCGCAAACACACCATGCCCACGCTCAGACACCCACGCCATGGCCGCATGCCAGACCTCACCCAGGTCAGGCAGGCCGTCCATCAACTGCGCCAGCCCGCAGTCTTCGTCACCCCCGCACTCACCCGTGCGGATGATGCCGAACTCCGGGCCCGCATCCAGCAGCTCGAAGCCGAAGCCACCCAGGCCCAGCACGAAGCAGCCACCGCCAAGCAACAGCTCCACGCCGCCGCCTCTCAGGCCTGGCTTGCAGCCGAAACCCAGTGGCAGCAGCAGCAGAAACAGCAGCTCGCACAGCGCCGCTCTTATGCAGCAACTGCCGTCGTCCACGACAACACACAGGCCCAGCACGGGCCCCAAGTCGTCGCCACCGCCCGCACCGTGTATCTTAAGCAGCCGCTTGATCCGGTCAAAGCCGTTCCCATGGACCTCCCTTGGATGAGCTTGATCAAAAACTGGTTCATGCGCAAGCCGTGAGCCCTGGCCACAAATGAAACGCCGCCCCGCGCAAGCCGGGCGGCGTTCTCATGTCAAGACTACTGTAAACCGTTACAGCATCTCAAGCCGCCGCCTGCAAAACAAAAGGCCTTCTACGCAGGCCCATCACCGCCTCCGGAGACAGCGCCGCATCACTCAGCGCCGTGATCGCACCGCTCGTGCCGGCATAATCATTCAGCGTCACATTCGACCCCGCCGCATGCCCCAGCGCAGCCCGTGCCGCATCCACCCCCTCATTGGCCACCTTCACCGTAGCCACCAGCTTGCGCAGGTTGTACAGCGTCTGCGTGCCCTGCACACCACAGGCCCGCAGCCATTCACTCGCCCGGCGGTAGATCTTGTCCCACTGGCCCGGCGTGTCACAGCCCAGCAGCGCCCCCTGCGCACTTACCAGCCGCGGCAGCATCTCCACCAGATCAGCCGGCAGCGGCCACGGCCGCTCCTGCAGAGTCGTCGAGTCCTTCATGCGGTAGCCCTCATCCAGCCGGTTCTTGATCACGATCAGCACCGCACCCGTCGCATCCACCTCCAGCCACCCCACGCGCGCCGCCTGGCTCTCCACCGGCCGCATCCCCGTTGTCCAGTGCAGGCGTATCAGCGCCCACACCTGCGGATCATCCTGCTTCAGCACCGGCAGGCGCTGCCACATCGCCTCATAAACATCACGACTCAGATTGAACCGACCATCCGGCTTCTTCACCCGGATCTTCGTCTCCCACCAGGCCCGCACCGCCTCACGCGGAAACCGCTCACGCAGCGGCTTCAGGTAGTCATCACGGCTATCAGGTCCCAGCACACTCCTAGCCTTCGCAGCCATGCTCAAAATCGTCGTATTCCCCTTCGTGATGCACTCCTTGTCAGGCCGTGCATGCTTCGGAATCTCGCGCCGGATCTGCACCCACGCATTGTCCGGCTTCGGCGTCCCGCGCGACGTCCAGCCCCGGCGCTCATACTCCTGGTAGCACCACACAAACACATCCCAGTCATCCGGGTGCAGAGAGTCCACCCGCACCGCGTCAAACTCACCCCCGTGCGTCAATTCCACCACCAACTGCAGCGCCCGCAGATTCTCCTCACGCTCCGGCGGCCCAGCCTCCCTGTATTGCTCTGCCACCTCCCGCAGCACCAGCGGCAGCGCAGCCTTAGCCGATCTAATCGCCGCCACCCCATTACTCCCCTCCTGCATCTCCCGGATGCGTTTCTCCGCCACCAGCTCAGCGTCCACCATCACCGTCGTCTCAGTTTGCGACCGCACGCGCTGCTTGTGCAGCTTGAAGTCCATCGTGTAGCACGAACCCTTGTAACGCTTATAAAACGACACCGTCACACCCCGGATCGTCCGCACCACACGCGCATCCCAGAACGTTTTCGCCTTCGATTTCTCAGCCTTCGTTTTCATAGTGTCACCACGGTGACACTCACCGCGACACTATTCAAGACCAAACATAACCCAAAACACCCCCACAAAAACCCCTCTTCAACCGTTCAGCCCACCCCCTCAACTTCTGCCTTCACTGGGAAAAACCGCCTTTTACCCAGTGAAAACGCTAAAACTCACGTGGTGCTCCCGGTGGGATTCGAACCCGCAACCAAGGGATTATGAGTCCCCTGCTCTAACCGTTGAGCTACAGGAGCGTGCGCACGGAGGTGGGCGATTATGCATCGCACGGCACTTGCGGCAACTGATGATCTTGCAGCTTCTAGACCGCACGCTCAGCCTCAATATCAAAGAGGAAGTCGAAATCTTCCTTCTGCAGCAGGTTGGTGAAGCCACCTTCGCCCAGGACATTGTTGACCATGAGGTTCTTCTTGTGCTGCAGGGTCATGATCTTTTCCTCGATCGTGCTCTTGGTCAGCATGCGGTAGGCCATGACGGGCTGCGTCTGGCCGATGCGGTGCGCGCGGTCAATGGCCTGATTCTCCACGGCGGGGTTCCACCATGGATCGTACAGGATGACGTAAGACGCGGCGGTCAGATTCAGACCGCTGCCACCAGCTTTGAGGGACAGCAGGAACACACTGGCTTTTTCATCTTCCTGGAAGGCTTTGACGATGCCTGCGCGGTCCGTACTGGCTCCGGTGAGCCAGTGGTAGGGTAGCTTCATCTCTTCCAGCTTGGTGCGGATGATCTTCAACATCGAAACGAACTGGCTGAAGAGCAGAACTTTGTGGCCCTCATCATGCAGTCCCTGAATCACTTCCAGCGTGGAGGTGAGCTTGGCGCTTTCTTCATTTTCCGCAGTTTTGTCCACCAAGCCGGGATGGCAGCAGATCTGCCGCAGGCGTGTGAGGGCCTGCAGAATGGCAAAGCGGCGACGGTTCACCATGTCGAAACCGGAGCTGTTCAGCACCATGTGCTGCGCGCGGGCCAGCTCCTCTTTGTAGAGCTCAGCCTGACGTCCGCTCATTTCGCTGAGCAGGTTTTCTTCACTGCGTGAAGGCAGGTCACGGGCCACCTGGGATTTCGTGCGGCGCAGAAGGAAGGGGCGCAGGCGGGCGGCCAGGCGCTCCGAGGCACGTGGGTCTTTGCGGCGGTCAAAATGGCGGTGGAAATAAGCACGCTCACCCAAGGCACCGGGTGTGGCAAAGGTCATCAGGCTCCACAGATCGAGCAGGCGGTTTTCCAGCGGCGTACCGGTCAGCACCAGGCGGTTGTCAGCACGAATCTGTCGCGCGGCTTTGGCGGCTTTGGAGTCCGGGTTCTTGATGTGCTGGCCTTCGTCGAGAATGGCTGCGAGCCAGCGGACGGCGGCGAGTTCGCCATCAAATCCGCGCATTTGCGCGTAGTTCATCACCACCACGTCGATCTGCGTCATGACCAGATTCAGATCAAACAGATCGCGGTCATGCAGCACGAGTACCCGCAGATCCGGCGAGCCTTTTTTGAACTCCAGCGCCCAAACGTCGAGCACCGATTTCGGACAAACCACCAGCACGGGCAGGTGCGGGCCGTCGGCTTTTTTGCGTGAGCGCAGCCACAGCACCCAGGTGATGGCCTGCAGGGTTTTACCCAGACCCATGTCATCCGCCAGAATGCCGCCAAAACGGTTTGAGGTGAGGTAAGTCAGGAAATGGAAGCCATCGACCTGATAGGGACGCAGAGTGACGTTCAACCCCTCGGGGACGTCAGGACGCGCATCGAGCTTCGCCTCCTCCATGCGTTCGACGATCTTGCTCCACGCCTTCGGATTGACGATTTCCGCCGCATTTTCCTGCGCGAGCTGCCGCCAGTGCAGGCGGTGCGTCTCGTCGCTGTGCTCGTTGAGGTCAATACCGAGGCGGTCGAGCAACTCCTGCTGCTCATCGCTGAGTTCGAGCTTCACACGACGCCAGGAACCATCGGCCAAGCGCACGAACTCCCCCTTTGCGGCGATGAGGCGGCGAATGTCTGCGGGTTTCAGATCCATGCCTTCGATGTCAAACACGAGGCGCAGATCCAGCCAGTCAATGCTGCCTGCCTGCGTGGCTTCCAGGCGCACGCGTGCGATCAGCGGATCCGCGAGAATGGTCTGCAGGCTTTCGTCCGTCTTCAGATTGACATTCTCAGGGAGCTGCGCGGCCCAGGCATGAAACACATCAGGGAAATCTTTCGCCATGCGCACGCGCCAAGCGTCATTTTCCATGTCCCAGGTGCGGCGCAGCTGGTTCATCAACTCCTCGGCATCGCGCAAGGCGCGACGGTCGCGGCAGACGATGCTGTCGTCAGATTCAGTCGTTTTTTTTTCATCCACCGGCTGCCAGCCGGAAAAGCGCAGCATCTCACGCACGCGGCCTTCACCATCGACCGCCTCGGCCTTGAGGGTGACAAACTCAGCGCCGCCGGAGTGCGAGTTCTTGGCCAAGCAGGCGGCGGTGATGTTCACATGCAGGTCTTCGTGACGCACCCGGCTCTTGATCGCGTCGGGCACCGGGATGTCGATCTCACGCATGAAGGAAATACCCTCTGCTGTGGCCAGCGCCTCCAGCGGCATGGTGACGCTGGTGTCGATGCGAGATTCATCATGCAGCCAGACCGGGCCTGTGAACAAAGTGTCAGAGCTCAGGAAGAAAGTCTGCACCCCGCGCAGAATGCGCAGCGGCAGCGGGGCTGGAGTGCCTTCCGACGTTTCAAGCTGCAAGGTCAGGTTCAGGCCGTTCTCGCTCAGACGTGCGACCCAGCTCAGAGGCTCGGCCACACGCTGAAATGGCACTTCATCCAGGGTGATCATGCGTTCCTGCAGCGCTGGCTGCTGGAACAGCGTGGCAAGCCACAGCGCATGATGTTTGGATTCCAGACGGAAGGAGTCATTCCAGTTCTCATCGCTCTGAGACAGGCAGGAGATCAACAGCAGCTCCGAGCCGCCCGAGGTCACGATGCGGCCGTCGCGGTGTTCCCGGCGCAGGTTGTCGAGCAGCGCTGCATCGACCGTGGTGTAAGGCGTGGGTGTTTCTCCTTCGAGGCGCATTTGAAGGCGCGCATCATTGACCGTGATCAGCAGGCGGAAATCGCACACACGTGGCGGCTGACGGTGGGTGTGCCGGTCATCCTGGCGTGAATCAATGAATTCACGGATACGCTTTTGCCAAGTCGGCACAGTGCTGGCATGCCGCCATTCGCGTAGGGCTTCACGGGTGCTATCGATGTCTGACATGCCGCGCAGGAAGGCGGGAACGGCGAGCCCTTTGTCGGCGAGTGCGAGTGCGATGTAGTTCCAGAACTCACGCAGAGTTTTGGGGGCTTCAGGCCAAAGCGAAACGGGTTCAAGACTCTGAATGGCCCACTTCGGATGCAGGCGCACCATGTCCTGGTCAAAAATCTTGCCGGTGAGGCGCACGCGTTCGTAGCGCTTTTCCATCTTGCTCAGATAATTTTCTTCATCAGGCGTGAGTGGGCGCTCAAGCTTGGCGACGAGCAGATGCTCGAAATCCTCTTCCTCCACCGGAATCATCGGCAGCGTACCACGGGCCTCGCGGCGCTGCACCGCCACCAGCGTGGTGCAAAGGGCCAGATTTTCCAATTCCTCATCTTCATCGACGTCGGTTTCGCCGTGCCAGCCATGCTCACCGCGCAGCCAGCGTACCTGGGCCGGGCGGTCATCGAGCCTGACCTCGGCCATCATTTCATCCTCCAGCAGTTCAAGCCCCCTCACAGCATCGTCGTCAACAAGGCGCTCTGCCTCCTGACGGGTACGAGCATCAAACGGGCGGAGCAGAACGGGAAGGTCGGTGATGAGGCTGGACATGCGCAGAATTGAGACCCGCGCCGGGCAACGGCGGGGGAACCGGAGCGATAGCATGGACAGAGGCCTTTGGGAAACGACGAATGCTGAATTTCCACATTCCCGCGCCTTGTCTGCCTCCCTTTTTTCGTCCAAACACATTGCATGCTCGCTCCCGCCCTCACTCCAGAAGGATTTCTCACCTATTTGGGCGGGGTGGAATCAGGTGCTGACAAGAAAATCGCCGCCGCAGGCTCACCCAGCGCCATTTTTCGCGTCTTGTGCACGGATTTGCTCACAGCCGAGCTTGAGCCACCGTGGAAATGGCTGCGGGAGTTTGGTCAGCAGTTCTTCACCCGCCTGTGCCAGACCAAAGATACCCTGACAGTTTCTTCCCCTTCCCTGACCGACTTCATGGCCGCTGCTCCGCCGTTTGCAGGCGCGGAATACCTCACGCTGGAAGTCCTCGAGCGCTGGTGGCTCGAACTGGCGCAGCACATCGCACAGCTGGCCACAAACGGCGTGGAATCCTGGCTGCGGGAGGAGTGCCCCGCCTGGCATGTCGTCGGGCGCGTCACCTTCCACCTCGCAGAAAACAAGACCGACACGCAGCGCCCCTTCGCCTTTCTAGCCACCTTCACCGAGAAACTCAGCGCCACCGGCCAGCCGCAGCACCTGCCGCTGGCGCGAGCAATGCAGCTTTACTCCGGCCAGAAAGATCAAACCGCACTCAATGCCCTGCTGGCGCCCGTGCGCACCGCCGCGGAAAAATCCAAACTCCTGCGCGAGTGGCTGGAAACAAAGCGCCTCTTTCAACCCATGGCCATGTCTCCGCAGGAGGCCTTCCGAGTACTGCGTGAAACGGCGGTCTTTCAGGAAAGCGGCATCGTCATGAAACTGCCGGACTGGTGGCGCAGCGGGAAAGGCCCGCGACCAGCAGTCTCGGTAACCATTGATGCCCCGAAACAATCCTCCCTGCATGCTGGAGCGCTGCTGAACTTCAAAATTGCCGCCAGTTTTGAAGGCGAGCCGCTTACCGCCGCCGAATGGGAAAAACTGCTCAGCGCCGACACCGGTCTCGTTTCGCTCCGCGGTCGCTGGATCGAAGTTGATGGTGCCCAACTTCAGCAGGTGATGTCCCACTGGCAAAGGGTGCAGCATGCCACCGGCGAAGGCGGCATCGGCTTTCTCGACGGCATGCGCTTGCTCGCGGGCTTTGATCCACGTCTGGCAGCCGTGGAAGAGGAGAGCACGGAGATGGTGCATGATTGGAGCGACATCATCGCGGGCAAGAATCTCGCCGCAGTGCTCCAGCAGATGCGCGATCCTGCTGCTTCACCCGCGCCGCCCAATCTCTGTGCCACCCTTCGTCCGTATCAGCTCAAAGGCTTTGCGTGGCTGCAATTCATGACCCGCCTGGGCCTCGGAGCGTGTTTGGCCGACGACATGGGTCTGGGCAAGACGCTGCAGGTCATCGCGCTGCTACTTGCGCGGCAAAAAGAGACGAAAACCGCCGGCTTGCTCATTGTACCCGCCTCACTCGTCGGCAACTGGAAGGCGGAGGTGGCGAAGTTCGCGCCCGATTTAAAACTCTTCATCGCGCATCCATCGCAAACCTCGCGCGAACATCTCGATCACGCGGTGAAGCATCCTGGCGAAGCTCTGCGCGGCTGCGATGCGATGCTCACCACCTACCAATTTCTGCAACGCACCGAATCATGGCAGCAGCACGCGTGGAGCGTTGTCATTTTGGATGAAGCGCAGGCCATTAAGAACCCCGGCAGTGCCAGCACGAAGGCGGTGAAGCGCCTGCAGGCCACCACGCGCATCGCTTTGACCGGCACGCCGGTGGAAAACCGCCCTGGTGATTTGTGGAGTCTCTTTGACTTCCTCAATCCCGGCCTGCTCGGCGGTTCCGCAGCCTTTGCGGCTGCGGTGAAAAACTGCGCCAAAAGCAGCACTGGCTTTGCGCCGCTGCGCAAGCTTGTGCAGCCCTACATCCTGCGCCGCATGAAGACGGACAGGAGCATCATTAGCGACCTGCCGGACAAGATTGAGACGAAAGCCTTCTGCGGCCTCACCAAGCGGCAGGCCACGATTTATGCGAAGCTCGTCGATCAACTTGCGAAGATGCTTGCTGACAAGGAGATGGAGCCAATCAAGCGCCAGGGCCTCGTGCTCGGCTTCCTGCTCAAGTTCAAACAGATCTGCAATCATCCCAGCCATTGGAATGGCGACGGTGCCTGGAACCCTGAGGATAGCGGCAAATTCACGCGTCTCGCTGAAATTTGCAGCGAACTCGCCGAGCGCCGCGAACGCGCGCTCATCTTCACACAGTTTCAGGAAACTTGCGATCCGTTGGCGCGCTTCCTCGCCACTGTCTTTGGGCGTGACGGTCTCATCCTGCATGGCGGCACCGCCGTGAAGAAGCGTCCGCAGTTGGTTGAATCCTTTCAGCAGCCCGGCGGTCCGCCCTTCATGGTCATCAGCGTCAAAGCGGGCGGCACAGGACTCAATCTCACAGCCGCCAGCCACGTCATCCACTTTGACCGCTGGTGGAATCCCGCCGTCGAAAACCAGGCCACCGACCGGGCCTTTCGCATCGGCCAGAAAAAGAACGTCATGGTGCATAAATTCGTCTGCCAGGGCACCATCGAAGAGCGCATCGACGCGCTGATCGAAGAAAAGATGAGCCTCGCCCACGACCTCATCACAGGTGATGGCGGCGCTGAAAAACTGCTCACCGATATGGGGGCTGAAGAGTTGCTGAGTTTGGTCGCGCTTGATGTGAACTCGGCTGTCGAGTAACAGATCGTTTTATGCCTAAACAAGCCCAAAGAAGCAATTTCACTGATGCGCAGAAGGCAGAGATTTACTCGAGAGACCGCGCTACATGTGTTTATACCTGCAAGTCACTTTGGCTCCTCGACTATGGTGCCTGTCCTTTGTTCCAGTGGGATTGGGCGGATCATGTGAAACCTTCGGCTAGGCATGGGAAAGCAGTGGTGTTGAATGGCGTCTGCGCATCGCACACCTACAATCAGAAAAAGAAGGCTAATGGTGCTGATAACTATATTTTGCTTGATGGGAACAAAGGTGGGGCACCGTCAGAAAACTATTTTGATTACTATGGAGCCATTCCTCCTGTGCTAGAAAAGCAATTGCACAGGCTTGCTGCGATCAAGCCTTCTGATTGGTATTTTAATAGAGCAGTTGGGTATTTGTTAACGGCTTGTGATGCCGTTTACCGAAAAACAAACCACCAACGGACGCCAGCCTACTACCATCGTGCGGCTCAAACAAAGTTGGGGAAATTTTTTGCAGAGCGTGCGAAGGATAAAGTCGCCAGCTTTGAGGAGCGGAAGCTAATCATCCATCCTGAACAAAAGGATGTGCAACTGCTTCTGTCACTGAGCATTGAACACACCGAAAAGCATTTTCACCAATGCATCAAGCAGCTCGAAATCATCTATGCGAAGAATGCGTTGGCCATGGAGCGATTTTGGGAGCAGGAAGACTGCATATCTATGAAGCGTCAGTATAATCGTGCGGCAAGAGACCCTGCAATTACCCCAGTGGTGCTATCCACTTTGCAGAGTCATCTGCATTTCTGGGAGAACGACCCGCGTGCATAAATGAAATTGTAAACGTCATCGGCTGCCAAAACTTCGTCGCACTTGAAATGATCTCCGCTTTCGTGCGGTCGCTCGCGCAATGTCAGGGAAGACGTTCTATAACAGCCAGATCAGCATCGAGATCCGCAGGCTGGTAACCATTGGAAATGGCACGGGCATGCAACTCTACTTCAAAGGCATCCGGTTCCATGCCTGCCAGCCTCGCCGCCAGATTTTTCGCAACGCTGCGTGAACAATACAAGGCACAAGCAAGCTCCAACCGGAGCTGATCCTCATGGAACAGGGCGAGGCCGGGTTCATCTGGCAGGGTCAGTGTCATGTTGGAAAGGTATCCTGGAGTGGCTGGCATCCAACTGGAAAATGAAGGGCAGGTTAGGGACGGCACTGAACTGAGCAGAGATCCCTGAACCATCATCCTCTTGGGGCTTTTCGTGAGGTGCATGGTTTGTTTTATCCTTTTCCACGCTTGAGTCCCGTGTAAAAGTTTACCCATGTGGTGGTCCTATCAAGATGCGAAGCAACAAAAACAGCAGGTGCAGCGCGAGATCGCGAAGCGGCAGAAGCGTGGGGAGAAGTTTGAGGCGCTGCCGGCTCCGGCGGGGCAGAAGAAGCTCTGCACGACGTTCTGGGGGCTGGCCTGGTGCCGCAATCTGGAGTCCTATCAGGACTATGAGTCGCGGCTGCCGCGTGGCCGCAGCTATCTGCGACAGGGGAACGTGTACAATTTGGAGATCGAGCCGGGCCAGCTGAGCGCAGTAGTGGCCGGATCGGAGCTGTATGACACGAGCATCACCATCCAGCCGCTGCCGAAAAAGCAATGGCAGCAGATCGTGAAATCGAGCACCGGGCAGGTGGGGTCCATGCTGGATCTGCTCGCGGGGAAACTGGGTGATGGCCTGATGAAGGTACTCACCGATCCGAACGGCGGCCTGTTTCCGAAGCCGAAGGAGATTCGTTTCGACTGCTCCTGCCCCGACTTTGCGGACATGTGCAAACACGTCTCCGCCGTCCTCTATGGCGTGGGGGTGCTGCTGGATACGAAGCCTGAGATGCTCTTCACCCTGCGCGGTGTGGATCAGGCTGAGCTGCTGTCCAGCGCCAGCAGTGCAGCGATCACGGATCTTTCTACCGACGCCGGTGATCTGGCCGGAGCTGATCTCTCGGCGATCTTTGGCATCGACCTGGGCGCGGAGGTGACACCAGAATCGCCTACCCCGAAGAAGGCGGTGAAGAAGGCCGCAAAGAAAAAAGTGGCTGCAAAAAAAGTGGCGAAGAAAGCAGCGAAAAGGTAAGGAATGGAAAACGGGCCATTCCTGGCCCGCCGCTGTTTTGAGCGGGCAGGAATGCCCCCGTTACTTCACATGCATGACCCCACGCATGATGACCCAGTGGCCGGGGAAGGTGCAGAGGTAGGGGTAGTCCCCGGGTGATTTAGGAGCAGTGAAGCGCAGAGTTTCACTGACATTGGGATTGAGCAGTTTGGTGTGATGCAGAATCTTGTCCGTCGGCGGGATGAAATCCTTTTTGATGCCTTCCGGGTCTTTGGCCATTTCGTTGCCGGCGAGACCGATTTCCTCCACGCTGCCGGGCTGGCAGATGGCAAGGTTGTGGGCGGTGGCGTCGGGATTGTTGAAGGCGAGGCTCACCGGCTGGCCGGGCTTCACGCTGAATTCGGTTTTGTCGAAGAGCATGCGCTCGCGCACGCAGTTGATGGTGATCTTGGCGACACCGGGCTGTTTGTCGAAAGCGGTTTCCTGCTCGGTCTTTTTCTTCTCGAAAGGACCGCGTTTGTAGGTGGCGGCAAAGGCGTCCATGAATGCGGTGATCTTTTCGTTTTCCTGGTCTTTCCAGTGGCGTGAAAGCGCTTCGCTGCCGAGTGCTGTGCGCACGGCGTATGTCAGGTGTTCGCCCATGGGCCGGTCAAGCACGCCGAGCACGGCATTCAGCGCGTCTTGCGTGCCGATGTAGCTTGCGGCGATGACGGCCTCCATGCGGACGAGTCCGTTGTCGTCATTGGCACGGGCGCGGAGCTGTTGAATGCGATCCGGCAGATCCACATAGCGCAGTTGAGTTGTGGCGGCGGCACGCGCGTGGTGTTCGTCGCAGTTGAGCAGTTCTTTGAGCAGGGCGGTGTTTTCCGTGCTGAGGGTGCGGTAGGTCCAGAGGGCTTCGAGTTGATGGTGGCGGAAGCGGGCATCCTTGAGGTCGAGCTTTGCCACCCAGGCATCCAGCGCGGTTTTGACCTCGGCTGCGTAGCGTTCATGCAGCTCGCGCTTGGCCTGGTAGCGCCAGCGATAGTGCGGGCTCTTTAGGAGATCGAGCAGCACGGGGATGGGTGCACCGGCCACCATGGGTGGTTCGGCGAGCTTCGCTCCCTTGGGCACGATGCGCCAGATGCGGCCGCTGGTGCGCAGGCGGCGCGGATCGCGCAGCGAGTACTGGGCGTGGCCTTTGATGGGGTTGTACCAGTCGCAGATGTAGAAGTCTCCACGTGGTCCAGCCTTCACGTCCGTGGGAATGAAGCTGAGGTTGGTGGAGAAGATGAGATCACCGAGTTTCTTTTCCTCATAGTGGTCGTCCATCTCGATCCACTGATGCATCTCGATGTTGTTGGTGGGTTTGTAGCGAGCCTTTATGAAGCCGCCCTGCAGCTCCTGCGGCCAAAAGTCGAAATCGACAAACTCCTGGCCGCAGGTGCCGGAGTAAGCGGGCATTTTGCCAGCGCCGGGATGCTGCTCAGGGTAAGGGGGATTCGTGGCATGGAAGGCGCTGGCGAAGATGGGATGACTGGCCATGTGGTGGCCCCAGTCGTCGAAGGTCACTCCCCAAGGGTTCGTGCTCGGGTAGCTGCCGAAGGTGCTGAGCTTTTGCGTATCCGTGCGCAGGCGGAACCAGCCGGAGTTGTCGAGACGCACCGGGCCGTAGGCGGTTTCAATTTGGGAGTGCAGGAAGATGGCATCGCGGATGATGAGATCGCCATCGGGGCTCCAGACAAAATCGTGCAGCGCGTGGTGGGAGTCCTCCGTGCCAAAACCGGTGAACACCTGGCGGCTGAAGTCTGCCTTGCCATCGCCATCGGTGTCTTTGAGAAAGGTGAGGTGCGGCTCGTCGGACACATACACACCGCCGTCGCCAAACTCGAAGGCCAGGGGGATGTGCAGGTTGTTCGCCCACACGGTTGATTTGTCGGCGCGGCCATCGTTGTTCGTATCTTCGAGAATGATGAGGCGGTCCTTTGGCTCCTGGCCGGGGTAGAGATGGGGGTAGGCCTGCGAAGTGCTCACCCACATGCGGCCCTTCGTGTCCCAGCGAATTTGAATGGGATTCGCGATTTCGGGGAACTGCTCTTCGCTGGCGAACAGGTTCACCTCGAAACGTGGATCGACCTTGAATGAGGCGAGTTCGTTCGCGGGTGTCATCCATTCGTTTGCGCCTTTGCTTTCCTTTGTGGCGGGCATCTCGGGGACATTTGAATCATCGACTGGCTTGCCTGCGAAGCTCTTGCCCTGCGCGATGTCCCAGGTGCGCTGGTCTCGATTGGCCACCATGACATCAAAGCTGCGCATTGCGGGCAGGAAGTCGAGGTAGCCGTAGTCCTTGTTGCGGTCGCCTGTGTAGTAGAAGCCGTTCAGGGGGCGATAGCGCTGAAAAAATTGCCGGTTCTTGTCTGCGATGGACGCCCGCAGTTCGGGTGTGGTTTCTGGGGCGCTGACTTGAAAGGTGGCACGGTAAAGCGCTTCGCCAAACACTGCATAACCCTTGTCCTCCAAATGCACGCCGTTGAAGGTGAGGCCATTCATCGCTGGCAGCATCGGTTCAAACACATTGGCAAAACCGACCTTTTGTTCGGCGGCAATCTCACTCATCGCCTTCGTGTAAGCCGCAAGCCGGGCGTTGTTCATGTCCGCCGCCGGGACGCCTGTCACGTTCTCATTGGCGATGGGCGATACCAGCACCACACGTGGCCCTGCTTTGCCGTTATAAGCATGTGTCTTCAGCTCCTGAACCAGCGCCGTGAGCCGCAGCTTGAAGTCTGCCAGTTTCTCCAGCCCGCCAAAAGATTCGTTGAAGCCAAAGGCCGCGAAGATGACATCCGCCTTCTGCGCATGCAGGTGCTGGTTCAAGGTGCCGAAATTTGTCGGGCGTGGCATCAGATCCACCTCATCCGCCGACCATGCGAGCGTGCGCACCACGAGTTGTTTGTCCGCATGCCCCTTCAGCAGCATCGCCTCGAAATGCGGAAACTGCGCCCCGCGATCGAACAGCGTGTTGCCGATGAATACGATGTGATCGCCCTTTGCAAGAGCCAGCGGCAGAGCTGTATCCACGGCCGCTGTCACTGGTGGCAGCGGCGCGGTTTTTTCCTCCATGTAGTACTTTGCCAGCGCAGGGTCCTCAGGAGGTGGCGGTTTACCTGTGTTTGTGTTCTTCGCGTCCAACGGATTCACCGTCATGGCCAGTTTGCGGGCCGGCGTTTTCGGCGCGTCGGCAGCGTAGGCGAGAGTCGCCAGTGTAAGAAAGAGAGCGGCGGGCTTTATCATAGATAAGAAGGCTTGGATGAACGCACGGATTCACCTCACATTGCGGTGCAAATCCGGACAACGAAGGATGCTGACTGCAAGGCTCTCAAGAGGAGAGCTTGATGTGGGAATTCACAAATGGGTTACTTCACATGCATCACACCACGCATGATGAGGTAGTGGCCAGGGAAGGAGCAGACATACGGATAATCGCCGGGCTTGGTGGGGGCGGTGAACTCGATGATTTGTTCTTTGCCGTGGTCGAGCAGCTTGCTGTGCCAGAGGATGTCGGTGCTTTCGGGGATGAAGCCGGTGTCGAAGCCTTTGGCACCGAGTGCCATGGCTTTGGTGGCGATTTCCTCGGCTTTGCCAGGATTCACCAGCAGGATGTTGTGCGGCATGAAGTCCGGATTGGCAAAGGTGAGCTTCACCTTCTTGCCGGCCTTCACGTTGAGTTCCTTGACGTCATACATCATGCGCTCAGGAATGGTGGCGACGCGGATGGTGGTGAGTTCGGGCGTGTCGCTGAGGATGCCGGACTTCTTCGCCTTCTCTTCCACTTCTCCAGCGATGACACCGCCGTGCATGGAGGCTTCGACGTTGAACCAGAGATGCTGGACGACGTTGGCCGCGTTACGGGCATGCAACTCAGGCGACTTCTGCAACTGACCGAGAAGCTCGACATTGCGAACGTTGTGCTGCTGATGAATCCACAGCGCTTCGAGGAGGTGATGGGCGTCTTCCTTCTTGGTCGGATCAAACTGCTTCATCCAGGACTGCGTGGCGGCGATGACTTCCTTGGTGTCACGCTCGCTGAGTTCGATGTGAGTGCGGTGGCGCACGCCGTCGGCGGGGTGTTTGAGGTTTTCGAGCAGCGCAGGAATCGGCTGACCGTCCACGGGAACGATCTTCTGCAGCGGACGGCCAGTGGCGGTGATGCGATAGACGCGGCCATGCGCATGGTCGCGATTCGGGTCGCGCACGTTGTGCTGCATGTGGCCGATGATGACGTTCTGCCAGTCGCTGAGGTACAGAGAGCCATCAGGTGCAAAGACGGCGTCGCTGGGGCGGAAGTTTTTGTCGCCGCTCATGAGGAAGCCGCGTGAGGTTTCCTCGGTGACGGTGCCATCGGCCTGTGTGACTTTCACGGTGAGTTCATCGCCTGCGGGTTCACCCCAGACGGTGCCTTTGTCGGCATCACGTTCGAGGTGATAATGCTTCACTCCGAGGAAGCCGATGACATTGCAGATGAGGAAATCCCCCTGCATTTCGTCCGGGAAGTGCGTGCTGCTGACGACCTCGCTGGCGGTCACCGGGCGCACTTCCTTTTTGAG
Organism: Verrucomicrobiaceae bacterium; assembly: GCA_027490195.1. Lineage (GTDB taxonomy): Bacteria > Verrucomicrobiota > Verrucomicrobiia > Verrucomicrobiales > Verrucomicrobiaceae > Prosthecobacter. The sequence continues at coordinate 84,501 of JAIXYN010000061.1, forward strand.
CAGTTCATACATCTTGAAGCCGTTGCCCTCAGGACGTACCTGATAGGCGCGACCGCCGGTGCCGTCCGTGGCGTACTGGTAGCCCCAGGAATCAAACGAGGTGCCATGCGGATTGGGCGAATTCGTCGCATGCATGGCGATGGTGAAGCGGCGCGGATCGAAACGATACATGGCGGAGGCACCGGTGTTCAGCGACGGTCCCCAGGGGTGTTCGTGGTTGTGCTGCATGAACACACCGCTCTGCCAGTAGAGACCACCGTCGGGGCCGTAGATGAGATTGTTCGCGCCATGGTGCGTGTCGGAGCTGTCGAGGCCCATGAGCATGATGGTCTGCACGTCCGCCTTGTCGTCGCCGTCGGTGTCCTTGAGGAAGAGGATTTCAGACTGGCGTGTGACGAGCACGCCGCCGTTCCAGAACTCAAATCCGAGTGGATTCTGCACGCGGGCAAATTCCGTGGCGCGATCGGCGCTGCCGTCGCTGTTGTCATCGTGCAGGATGACCAGTGCATCGTTCATCTCCTTCAGAGGCTCCCATTTTGGATAGGTCGGCCATGCGGCCACCCACAGGCGACCCTTGGTGTCGAACTGCATCTGCACCGGGTTCGCGATCTGCGGGAAACGCGTCTCGTCGGCGAAGAGATGAACCTCAAAGCCCTTCTTCACCGCCATGTGTTTGATGCCTTCTTCGCCGCTGAGGTATTTCAGCGTGCCCTCTTTCTGCGCGTTGCTGCTCTTGCTGCCGCCGCCCACATTGGAGATGACGGGCACGGGTTTCGGCACGTTGCTGTCGTCGATTTTTTTGTCGCCACCGGTGATACGAGCCCACACGCGCTCATCGCGATTCGCTGTCATCACGTCGAGCATGGAAAGCTCATGCTGCAGCACGACGGCGTTGTTCTGGCCATCGACAAAGCTTAGCGTGGAGCGGCTGCCCCAGACGTCATTGCCGTCGGATGCATGGTAGCGGTTGTACCAATGCAGCTCCTTGTCCATCACGGCCTCGCGCAGCGGTTCCATGGAAGGTGAGGTGCTCACCTGCTTGCCGAACAATGCCTTCGCAATGACTTCCGCGAGCTGACGATTCCCCTCAATGGAGAGATGCACGCCGTTAATGGTGAGCGGTTCTTTTGCGGCTTTGAAGAGCTCCAGTGAAGGATGATACAGGTCCACAAAAGCCACGCCCGCTTCCTTCGCCGCTGCCTCGGTGGCCTTCGTGTAAGCTTCGAGCTGAGCATTGTGCGCCTTGCCATCTGGCACGTTCACGTTGTGCGTGTCTTCATGCGCGATGGGGCTGAAAAGCACGATGCGTGGGAAGGATTTGCCGTTCGCCTTGCTGCCACGTGTCTTCTTCACGAACTCGACGAGCTGTTTCTGAAACTCTTCGGGCTTGTTGTCGTAGGATTCGTTGTAGCCAAAGAAGCCGAACACGACATCCGCCTTCACGTGGCGCAGGTAGTCCGTCATGTGCGTGGCACCGCTGCTGCGGGGGTAGCTGTTTGGGCGGTCCCCGCTCGTGCTCATGTTGCGGAAGCGCACCTGCAGATCAGGCAGCTGGCTTTGCAGCAGAGTTTCCACCCAGCCATCGTGCTGCATGCGGTCAGGTAGGCCGTTACCTAGAATGGCGACGACATCACCTTTGCCAAAGGCGAAAGGCGCAGGGTCTTTGTATTCTGCAGGTACTTCGGCCAGTTCAGGCTCTTTCACAGGAGCAGCGCCGCCGCCGGAGTTCTTCTGCGCAGGCTTGCCCGGCTTTCCGTCAAAGGTCAGGTAGGTCAGTTTGCCGCCGCCTTTTACATCGATGGTCATCGAATCCGGACCGGCGACGTTTTTGATCTCAAACACTGGTTTGCGAGCTTCATCGAGCAACTGGAGGGTGAAGTCGCCCAAACGGTCCGAAAAGCCCTGGCGGCTCCACAGTCCGATGGTGTCGATGGCATGGCTGGAGCCCAGATCGACTTCCCACCATGGATTCGGCTGGTTCTCTTTCGTGTGGGTCTGGCCACCCTTGCTCCAATCCGGGTTCTTGTTGCCATCAAAGGCCCGTTCTGGTACGCCGCCACCGGTTGTGGTTGATTGAGAAGCCTTGCCGCCCTTCACCACGTTCTTGCCGCCGCTCATCACTTCGATCTCTGCGATTTGCAGGCAGCGTTTGTCACCGGGAATCTCAATGCGCACATAGCGTGCAGGCTTGCCTGAGGCGATGGTCACCTTGGATGCTGCGCTGGGCGTTGCTGCCGCTGCCGCCTTCTGTTCCGGCTTGGCTTTTTTGGAGGCTCTCTGCGTGTTGTTGTTCGCTGGAATCTGCGAGGTGAATCCGGCATACATCTCAGGTTTGACGCCGTGCGCATAGGCACCGCCGCCGAAGGTATTCGGCTTGAAGGGGCCGACGAATGACACATCGAGGTCGGGCTTGATCGAGTCTTCCAGGCCCAGCGCCCAAAAAATGCCGTTCACGATCATGCGGCGATAGCCTTCATTCGTGATGTCTTCCGAAGTGCCATAGAGCGTGGTGAAAACGCGACCTGTTTTGCCGGAGGCGGACTTGTAGGTGCGCGTCCATTCGCTGGGCATTGGCGGCTTGGTGGCATCCGCAGGGGAATCTTGCGTCATGCCGTTGAGTGGCTGGGCCATCGTCAAAATCTCGCCGTCTGTGGGTTTGCCGACATAGCCGCCCGCCTGCACCCAGATGTCTTTCACACCACGGAGAATCGGATGTGCGGCCTTGTCCGGCACGATGGCAATGCGAGTGCTTTGCTTGTGATTGGTGCCGTAGTGGCCCACCCAGGTCTGGCCGAGCACCTGATGGCCGAATCCAAGCTCGTAACCTGCGACTTTGCTATCATACGAATACTTGGCGAAGGGATCATCCTTCGTCGTCTTGAAGCCATGCGTTGCGGTGCGCAGTCCGATCACCGGGCCGCCACGGGCGAGGTAATCATCAAGGTGCTTCATCTGCTCCGCCGGGAACTGCTGAAAGCGCAGGAAGACCACCGCGAGATCGGCTGTGTCCAGCGCCTCCATCCCCGGCATGTTTGCGACTTCGCCCGCCACGATGTCGCCTTCTTGGTCGATGTCGAAGAGGACGGTGCACTTGAAGCCTTGGTGCTTGGCCAGCAGACGTGCGATGGCCGGCATCGACTCTTCGGAGCGGTATTCATGATCTCCGGCCAGGAAGACGATGTGTTTCCCTTTGCCCGGCCCTTCCTTGCCTTCAAAGACGAGTGGTGCGGCGGTCGCGAAGGTCGCGAACGAGAACAGGGTGAGTAGAATGGCGGCTGGGTTGGTCATAACAGGTTGGAACAAACGTGGAGTTTCGGTGTGGTATCTCGCGATGGGTTGCGAAACCGGACAATAAATTTTGGATAGGAGCAATATCTCTACTTGCGATAGTCGGCCCCGGTGAGGCTGTGCAGCACGGATTGCTGCCAGTCGTGAAGTTTGGAATGCAGCTTTTTGGCGATGTCGGGCTGTTGTTCTAGCAGATTCGTTTTCTCGGCGGGATCTTGAGCGAGATCGAAGAGTTCCTGTTTCGGTGCGCCCTTCTTCTGCTCATGGATCACCAGCTTGTAGCGGCCATCGATGATGGCGCGGGGGCCGAGGTAATCGGCGTTGGTTATGGTGGTGTGGCGGAAATTATTGAAGTCGCGCGTGGCTTTGCCTGCTGCCTTTTTGGCGAGTGGTGTGGTGCCTTGCTGCAGCTGGGGATCGATGTAGGGCTCGGTCTTGTCGATATGAGCGGCGTCAAACTGCCAAACCCAAAGCGGCTTGGGGCGCTCGGACATTTTTCCATCAATCACAGGCAGGAGGTCGGTGCCATCGATGGGGCGGTCCGGCAGCGGCTGGCTGGTGAGAGCGCAGAGAGTGGGCAGGAGGTCGCTGGTGGTGGCGCGGGCTTTGGTACTGCGAGGCTGGGGGATGCGGGAAGGCCATTCGATGAGGCCGGGAACGAGTACACCACCCTCATAGACCTGGCCTTTCACGCCGCGATGCGGCAGGACGAGCGAAGCATCTTGCGAGGTGCCGTTGTCGCCACAGTAAAAGAGCAGTGTGTTGTCACGCAGGCCGCTGGCAGCGAGATGTTTTCTCAGCGTGCCGATGGCACGGTCCATTGCGGTGATTTCGGCATAGCGTTCGCGCAGTACTTCTCCCTGCGGGCGTGTGGTCGGGCCGCCGGTTTCGTTGGAGGTCAATTTGACCTTCTTGTCTTTGTATTTGGCCGGCAGATCATCGTAAAGCGCGAGATCCTCCGGCAGGCCGCTGTAGGGCTCATGCGGAGAGCCGAACCACACCACGGTGAAGAAGGGTTTCCCATTCTTGCTGGCGCGATCAATGAACTTGATGGCCTCATCAATGACGACGGCGGAGCCTTCGCCCTGGATGACTTCAGGCGGTCCGCCGTTGCGTGAAAGGGACGGATTCAGCTCAAAGAAGTTGTCGTGAGACACCCACTCGTGAAATCCCATCGCGCCGGGACTCGTCGGTGACGAAGCTTTGACCGGACCGAGATGCCATTTGCCGAAATGGCCGCAGTGGTAGCCGGCTTTGGCGAGGATCTTTGCGATGGTGATTTCTTCCGGGCGGATCGAGAAGCCGGGGTTGAAGGTGCCCATGCGGTTCGGATGACGGCCCGTCATAAAGCTGGCACGTGTGGGCGAACAGCTCGGATGAGCAGCGTAGAAGTTTTCGAAGCGGAAACACGTTGCGGCCATCTCATCGAGCACCGGCGTCTTCACATGCGGATGGCCGTTGTAACCCGTCTCCTCCCAGCCGTGATCGTCACCCATCATCAGGATGATGTTTGGAGGCGGCTCCGCTGCGAATGACGAATCATGAATGCAGAATGACGAAAGGAGGATGATCGCGATCAGGCTTTTCATAAGCGTGCGGATCACTTCTTCGTCGGCGGCACCACTGGCCCGGTGCCTTGCGGGCTCTTTGTCCGTGGTTTCTCAATTTTCACCGCTCCAGCGGGAATTTTTGCTGGATCAAAAGGCTTTGGCTCCGTGACCGGGAGTACTTTGAGGCTGAGGTTTTTGATGTGCACGCTGTTCGCATTGCCACGATGCAGTTGAATGGCGAGAAGACCTGCCAGCGCGCGTTTGCCCTCATCGTAGTCGGCCAGCTCAGAGGTGATCTTGCCATTGATCTTGTGCACCAGGTGGTTCCCGCGTGCGACGATGGTGTAATCGTTCCACTGCGACACATCGACCTTCACCGGTTCGTGCTCGGAGAGTTTCCAAAGTGCGCCTGCGGGGTCGAGCAGGACGTTGGTGCCATTGAGACCGAAAATGCCGCGCCCTTTTTCCTCATAGGTCATGCCTGTGTGTTCGATGGCGGGATGGATGTCAATCTGATACCCGGTGATGACCCACGGGGCGACCTCCGGCAGCTCGCGGCTGCGGTATTGAATGCCGGAATTGTTGTCTCCTACTACCCGCACCGTTGCATGCAGTTCGAAGTCCTTCATCTGGCCGCTGCGCCAGATGAGAAAGGAGTTGTTTGGCATGGCATCCGGCCCGGTGCAGGTGCCAATGACTTCGCCGTTTTCCACCTTCCAGAGTTTGGGATCGCCATCCCAGCCGGTGAGGTCCTTGCCATTGAACAAGGAGGTGAAGCCGTCTTCAGCGGAAGCAGCGGCGGCGAAGATGAAAAGGGATAGAAGTGCTGCAGGTTTCATGAGGCGTGGTGGGGAAATTGGATCGGGTGGGGCAGGAAGAACGGGCGTGGCACTGTGATTTCTCGTCTGGCTTGCAACTTTTTCACTTCATTCCCTGTTGGTTTGCTTCCATGCGTTTTCTTTCTCTCCTCTCCTTTCTCGCCCTGAGCGCTTCGTTGTCAGCGCAGCAGCCTCCCTATGATGTTTTTCCTGCGGCCGATCCGCCCTACTACCGAGTGCGTTACGAGGCCTCCACTCAGCCGGGGGAATTGATCTTTCCGGTGAACTACACGGTGTGGGTTCCACCGGGCGTGAAGTCCCTGCGCGGTGTCATCGTGCATCAGCACGGCTGCGGGGAAGGCTCCTGCAAATCCGGCCTCACGGGCGCCTATGACCTGCACTGGCAGGCGCTGGCTAGAAAGCACGACTGCGCCTTGCTGGCCCCCTCCTATGAGCAGCCGGAAAAAGCAGATTGCCAGATGTGGTGCGACCCGCGCAATGGATCGGATGTGGCGTTTCAAAAAGCCCTCGCGGATCTTGGCGCGAAGTCCGGCCATCCTGAACTCGCGAAGGTGCCCTGGGCGCTGTGGGGCCACAGCGGAGGCGGCCATTGGGCGGGCGGAATGACGCTGTTGCACCCGGACCGTGTCGCGGCAGCGTGTTTGCGCTCGGGCGTGCCGATGCTGGAGGCCAATCCGGCCCGGCCTACGATCAAGGTTTACTCTCTGCCTGAGGCTGTCGCAGGGGTGCCGATCATGTGCAATCTGGGCACCAAGGAAGGTGTGACGGTCAAGGAAGGGCGCTTTGCCGGAGCCTGGGCTTCGAATGAAATGTTCTTCACCGCCGTGCGTGCCAAAGGCGGACTCATCGGAGTGTCGGTGGACCCATTGACCGCGCATGAATGCGGCAATCAACGCTACTTCACCATCCGCTGGCTGGATGCGTGCCTGACCGCACGACTGCCGGAAAAGAGCGGCGGTGCGCTGAAGCCGATGCCGACGAAGGCTGCCTGGCTCGCTGCGCTGCTCGGGACTGAAGCCGTGCCTGCCGCCAAGTTCGCTGGAGAAAAGGACAAGGCCGTGTGGCTGCCGAATGAAGCGGTCGCAAAGGCCTGGGAAATCTACGTTAAAGACACCACCGTCCCCGACACCACCCCGCCGCCTGCGCCCACGGGGCTGCAGGTCAAAGAAAACGTGCTCACCTGGAAGGCGAAAGCCGACCTGGAAAGCGGATTGGCCCATTTCATTATCGAACGCGATGGTAAAGAGATCGGCACCGTGCCGGAGCAGCCGAAGAACCCCTTTGGCCGTCCGGTTTTCCAGGGCCTGCAATATAGCGACACGCCCACCAACCCGCTGGTCGAGATGATTTTCACTGACAAAGCGCCCGAGGCCGGCAAAAAGCACACCTATCGCGTGATTGCGGTCAATACCGTGGGGCTGAAATCCGAGTAAAAGGGCTTGTTTCCTGCTGTAACATGGGACGGGCTGAGTACGTAGTATTCAGCCCCCCCAAACTCATGAACAGACGCCGTTTTATCCTCCAATCTCTGGGCACCTCCCTGGCCCTGCCGGGACTCCCTTCACTCATGGCTGGTACCGTGGGCGGCAACTCCTCCGTTCAGACCGCCAAGGGAGCAGGCGCCGGAGCGCGTCGGTTTGTGGCCATTGGCAATCTACTGGGCTATCAGACGAAGCAGCTTTTTCCGACCACCAAGGGCCGCGACTATGAGAAAACCACACTGCTGGAGCCGCTGTGGGAAAATCGCAGCCAGATGACGGTCTTTCGTGGCCTCGATCATGGCGTGAAGGGCGGTCACTTCGCGGTGCATTCGTTCCTTTCCGGGGTGCTGAACTCCGAGGCGCAGAACCGCCCAGATGGCAATGTGACCATCGACCAGTATCTCGCGGATGAGATCGGCTTCGAGACGCGGTTTCCTTCGCTGACCGTCGGCTCAGAAGGTGGCATTCACGGCGGCTGCCAGATCGCCTGGACGAAGTCGGGCGTGCGTGTGCCTCCCGTCACGAATCCGGCGGAGTTGTTTGAAAAGCTTTTCGGCAATGACTCCAAGGAGCGTCAGGCGCGCCGGATTCAGGAAAACCAGGTGCAGGCATCCATTCTTGACTCGGTGATGGACGAAGCAAAGAGCCTCTCCAAGCGAGTCAACAAGGAGGACAAGGACAAGCTGGATGAATATCTCACTTCCGTGCGCGATGTGGAGAAGCGCCTGGAACTGCGCCAGCGCTGGGTCAGCCAGCCGAAGCCCAAGGCCCCTTTTGGCAAGCCCGCGAATCACAACGCCGTGGAAGACCTGCCGATTCTCTATGAACTGATCGCGCTGGCCCTGCAAACGGACAGTACGCGCATCGCCACGCTGGAGATCGGTGGTGACTTCATGCCGCAGCATCTTGGGATCAAAAAAGACTGGCACGGCCTTTCCCACCACGGCAATGATGCGGAGGCCATCGCGAGCCTCATCACCCTGGAGAAGTATCAGATCGAGCACCTGGGCAAATTCATCACCCGGCTCTCGAAGATGAACGATGGCGAACGCACCCTGCTGGACTCCACCACGGTGCTCTTCGGCAGCGGCATGGGCGATGGCAACTCGCACAAGAACTCCGACCTGCCCATCATCCTCGCGGGTGGCGGCTACAAGCACGGCGAATTTCGCGAAGTGCCGCGTGAAGGCATCAACAAGGTGCCGCTGTGCAATCTCTTCGTGGACATCGCGCAGAAGATGGGCGTGGAAACGGATTCCTTTGGCAACAGCACCGGGCGTTTCGCGTGATGAGCATGATGGCTCCGACCCCGCGCCTCAGCACACTGCTTTGCCTCGCGCTCCTCACAACGGCCCATGCCGCCGACGATGCTCCCAAGCTGGCCCAGCAGTTCCTCGGCAAGTACTGCCTGGAGTGCCATGACGCGGATGTGCAAAAGGGCGACCGCGCCTTTGAGAAGTTTGCGCTGCCTCTGAAGTCCGTTCCTGATCTCATTGATGCGCGTGACATTATTGACCAACTCACCTTGAAGGAGATGCCGCCGAAAAAGGCGGACCAGCCTACCGATGAGGAGCGTCTCGGAATGATCCGCGCGCTACGCGAAGGCACGGTGGCAGCTTATGGCAAATTTCAGAGTACTGGCAGTCGCACGGTCATGCGCCGCCTCTCCAGCCGCGAGTATGAAAACACCCTCGCCGCGCTGTTTGGCCGCCGGGTGGACACGCTGGGCCTCACGGCGGATTTCCCGAAGGAAAAGACGAGCGAGCACATGGACACCATTGGCAAGTCATTGGTGACCTCCGGCTTTCTCGTGGACCAATACTTCCAGTCCGCGAACCGCCTCGTGGAGGCACGCCTCGGCAAACCGGCGACCGAGACGAAGAGCTGGCGCTTCAACAGCCACTTTGTGCAATACGAAGAACTGACCGGCTCCCACAAGTCTGCCTTCAACTTCCGTTACCTCTGCCTTTACGAGCAGCCGAACACCGACACTCGTCAGGGCGGCTACGGCCACATCGAGGACTTCAAGCAGGGCGTGCCTGTCTCCGGCCTGTATGACATCGAGGTGGAGGCTGCAGCGATGCACCGGGACACGCATTACGATCCCACCATCTTTGGCATCGACTTCTCAGAGCCCTTCATCCTCGGTGTCGTGCCGGGAGATGTCAGCAAAGGCCACATCCATTATCCGCAGGCCATTGAGCCGCTGCTTGCCAGCGCCGTGGTGCCGGACAACACGCCCACCTGGTTCAAATTCCGCGTGTGGTTGGAAGCCGGGCAGACACCGCGCTTCATCTTCCCGAACGGTCCGTATGAATCACGGGCTTCGGTGGTGACGATCAACAAGCGCTATAAGGATGAGTTCAAGGTGGACCCAGGATCCTCCGGCGTCGGACGCGCCCACATCCTGCTGGAAGGCAAGCTGCCGCATATCCGCATCAGCGAGGTCAAGATCAACGGCCCGGTGCCTGAGAAAAACGGCGGAGCCGAGGAAATCGCGGTCTTTGGCAAAGACGGATTCCAAGCTGAGCATGCGCTGGACCAGCTCCAAGCTTTTGCGGAGAAGGCTTATCGCCGCCCTCTTACTGATGCAGACCGCAAGCCCATACGCGCCCTTTATGACAAGCGGTTGGCCGAAAAGGCGACACCGCGCCAGGCCGCCCTAGATGCGCTGAAACTGATTCTTTGCTCTCCCTCCTTCCTCTACCTGAGCGAGATCACCGAAGAGTCCGCGAAAGCTTTGAGTCCTTACGATCTCGCCTCGCGCCTCTCCTTTGCCCTTTGGGCTGCTCCGCCGGATGAAGCGCTGCTTGCCGCCGCGAAGTCCGGCAAGCTCACGCAGGATGCCGAGCTGAAAAAGCAGATCCAGCGCATGCTGGCCGATGAACGCATCAGCGGCTTTGTGAACGGCTTTCTGGACAGCTGGCTGAACCTCCGTGAACTCGGCGGCATGCCACCACCGCGCGAGGTGGTGCGCGCCTACTATGCGGAGGATCTTCCCACCTCGATGAAAACCGAGGCCAACCTCTTTTTCCGCGACCTGCTGAAGAGCAACGGCTCCGTGTTGCAGTTCATCGACTGCGACCACAGCTTTGTGGACAAGAAGCTGGCCAAACTCTACGACATCCCCGAGCAAAAGACCCTGCGCCTGGCGGATGGCTTCAAAAAGGTCAGCCTCAAAGGCAATGCGCATCGTGGCGGTCTCATGGGCATGGCCGCAGTGCTTACCGTCAGCGCGAACGGTGTTGAGACCTCGCCTGTGACACGCGGTGTGTGGGTCACCGAAAACATTCTGGGCGTGCCACCGCCACCACCGCCGGATGTCGTGCCCGCCATTGATCCAGATGTCAGCGGAGCCACCACCATTCGCGACCGCCTCGCCAAACACCGTGCTGATGCCGCCTGCGCCGAATGCCACCGCAAGATTGATCCGCTTGGTTTCAGCCTCGAATCTTTTGATCCCGTTGGCCGCTGGCGCAGCAACTACCCAAAGCCGAATAAAAAGGCCCCTGCACCCAAGATTGACACCACCGGCGAATTTCCTTCCGGCGAGACCTACACCGACTTCGCCAGCTTCAAGAAACTCATCCAGAACACCCGTGCCGACCTCTTCAGCCGGCACCTGATTCGCCAGATCCTCACCTACACCACTGGTCGCACCATGGAGCTCAATGATGACTTCGTCATCGACAAGCTCCACGACAAAGTGAAAAAGCAGGGACTTGGGCTGAATGCGCTCATGGTCGAGTGTCTGATGAGCGAAGTGTTTCGCTCGCGGTGAGCTTGATCGTGGGGCAAACGTCCACATTCGATTAGCTTTAAAAAAAACGCGCCAGCGTCGTGGAGTGCGGTGGCAGAGATGCACGGCGCAAGCCTGCATCGACGACACCGCTTTCGCTAGGTGTGGAGTGCTCTCAGGTCTTGTTGTGCCGTCCGGCCTGCGAAAAGCGGCGTCGCGCCAAGGCTTGACGCACGCAGTCCAAGACGCTTCGCGCTCGCGTGGGCACTGGAGTAGCAGGAGCTTGGCTGCCTACTTCACTGCGGGCACTGCGGGAGCCGTCTCAGGCTTCACCTTCTTTGGTGGCGCGATGCGTGGAGTCAGAAAGGAATCAATCAGCGCCTTGTCCGCTTCGCACTTGGCACCTGCAGCCGGAATCTCAACGCCCGCTGACCACAACACGCCATTGATCACCAGCTGGCGCATGCCTGCCTGCTCCCAGGCATGGTGTGCGTCAAGCCCGCTAAAACTGAAGGAACGTCCGCCACTCGGACGGTCATAAGTCCATGCCACCACATCCTTGTCGCCGCCTTCGGGTGAGCCCAGCTTCTCTTTACCCGACCATACCAGCGGCGTGATGCCCTTCATCTCCGCTGGAAACTGAAAGTGATTCAGCCAGCCATCATTGATTTTCCATGGCGTAACACCGCTGGTGATGGCGTGCTTGGGGAAAGTGTCATGCACGCTGTCCCAGTGACCACGGCTTGAGAGTGCATTGTAAACACCACCAGTCCAGTTCATCGACTGCTGTGCAAAAGCCGGCGTGAACTCGACCGCCTGATGAAGGTTCACCAATCCTGTTTTGCCATCTGCCATCTTTTGCACGGCGACCACATGCTCCGGTGAGGCGAGGTAGGCCTGCTTGCCACCGCCATCGGTGTAAAATACCACGGCAGCTGCGCCATCGAAAACCTTCTCATCCGCGGGCCATTCTTCGTTCACCAGCACCGCATCTACCCCAGGTGGCTGCTTCAGCAGCGCCTGCATCAGGCGGCAGCCGCCGAGGTAGTCATGGTGGCCGACCTTGTCCACCTCCTTCACTTTACCGGCGACGAGGACGATCTTCACATTGTCCGCAGCCCATGAGGAGGCAGTGCACAGGGCTGAAGCAGCGAGGGAAAGGAGAAAGCTGGAACGAAAAATCATGGTGGATAAGTCTGAAGACGAGTCTAAACGCCAGCGGGCTGGCGGAAATGTCGCTGGATGTAGATTTCGATCAATTCAGCAGCAGGTGAAACACGCGCAGGGCGGTGCCAGCACCCGTGGCAGGACGGCCTGCAGCGATGCGCACCTTTACGGTGTGATGGCCGTCTTGCAGGCCGTCGTCGAGAATCAAGGCCCATGGCAGGTGCAAACTATTGCTCCAGTGCGTGAAGGTGTCGGTGATGCGATATTCACCACCGTCGATGCTGGACTCAATGCGCCCTGCGTCAGGACCGGAAGCAATGAACAGACCGCAGCCCGTGCCATCGAAGCTGAACTCGAACTCCGCACCTGGCTCAGTGCCGACGAGTGCGGGCACATTAACAAAGCCGGTGCGGGTGCCAATTTTGCCGACGGGCTTCCAGGCCGGCTCCAAGGTAAAACCCTTGATGATGCGTGCGTCGGCAATGTTGCCGAAGCGGCCACGGGCATAGCTTTTCGGATCGATCATCGTGGGCAATGCGTGCGGCTTTGCGGCAACAGGCAGGGGTTGCTGACATGCGGCCGCAAACAGGCGCTGGATGCTGCTGGCATAAAGCTGGTGGCCGAAGGGAGCCGGGTGCAGTCCTTTGAAGTCCTTGTCCCAGGTGAACTCGCCCGCGTTGATACGATCCGTGACTTCGAGCGCCAGGTTTAGCGTCACATTGCCATACGCTGCGGCGACTTTCTCATGCTGCGCGATGGCAGATGGAGTCCTGCCCTTGTTGTAGTCATCCATATGCGGAGGCATGACAAAATGAATCTGAATGATGTCGGTCAGTGGATTCGCCATTCTGGCGTGCCTCACCACGCCTTCCATGCCACGCAGCATTTGCTCCGGATGATCCGGGATATTGGACGCGTCATTCACGGCTGCTTCCACGAACAGCAAATCGACGGGACCGTGCGAGAGCGCATCGCGCTCCAGTCGAAAGGCATGCGGGACCGATCCCATCGAGCCAATGCCTGCGCTGATGAAGTCGAATCTCGTGTCTGGATACTTCAGCTGGAAATACTTGATCATGTGATCACGCCACCCACCACTGGCAGTGATCGACCCGCCGAGGAAGGCGATGCGCCCTGTCTTCTCACGCTCGAACTTGATGCGGCAGTTTGAGAGTCCATCGCGCAGTTCGAAATACTCATGTCCCTTCGGCAGGACATTCGGATCATAACCCGCGAGTGCTGGACCAGTGAGTGAGAGAAGCAGGAATGCAGCAAGGTGGAGGCAACGCATGGCGAAAGGATCTGTTCAAGGCTTGGTGATCTGGCCGTCGCGTTGAAACATCTGCCAGTCGGCGGCATAGTCCGCATTGATGAGCCACGAGGCGGTAGATTTGTCACCATTGAAGGAGGCGAAGGGCGCTGTGGGCAGGGTTTGATAACCGCCTTGGGTGACATCCCAGTTTTTGCCGAGCGAGCCGCTCTCAACCGACAGCGCATGGAGCTTCACCGGACCTTTGAGCGGAGCAGCATCCGCAGGCACGCGGGCGGCGAAGGTGTGGCGCAGGAAGGAAAACACCAGTGGCCAGGTTTTTTCGCCGGGGCCGTGGCCTGTCTTGGGTTCCACGGCATAATTCCACAGCGCGATGTGCTTCTTCCTCATCGCTTCGACGACGCCCATGTTTTCAGCTTTGGAGGGGCGACCAAAGAAGTCATCCACCTCACCAAAGATCACCAGCCCGGGGATCTGGGCGGCACCGGGTTGATACACTTGGTAGGTGGTGCCTGGACGCATGGAAACCCAGCCCCACACGCGGGTGCTTTCAGCGGAAAAAATGGCTGAGAACCCGGTGCCGTTGGAATGGCCGTAGAGAAAGAGCGGCACATTTTCGAGCTCAGCATGCTGGGCTCTTTGCCCGAAAGTTTTGAGCCGCTCAGACAGCAGGCTTCGTGGCCAAAAGCCGCGTTGCATGGGATTGCCCACGAATTTAAAAATCGCGAGGTGCAGCTCGCGGGCGATTTTGCGCAGTTCCGGGTGCTTGTAGAGATTCTCGCCACTGCCGTGGCCGGAAATGACGACGATGCCCTTGGCCACGATCGCCTCTTCAGGCACCCACAGGTCGAACTTCACATCCTCCTTTTTGCCTTCGCCTTTTTCCTTCACGGCCTGCTGCCATTGCTCGTCGGAGAGTTTCCAATCCCAGCTTCTTTCAACAGCCTGCTGCGGTGATGGCGTGCCCCATTTGGCTTCATCCAGCACTCCATCCCAGTTCTTCTGACCCTTCACCTGCGTGTTGGCCCGCACCCAGCCGAGGCTGTGGCATTCGGGCAGTTGTAGCGTCTCGGTGAGCTCGATGTCAGCAGCGCGTAGGTTCGTCAGCAGCAATGCCACGACGAGATAGGACAGCTTCATGGTGTGAGGCAGATGAGATTAGGCGATAAGTTCCTTCAGCACGCCGGAGCTGTCGCCATGACGCTCGACATTCACGCCAACGCCATGCAGCAGAGTGAGCCAGGCATTGCACAGCGGGGTATCCTTCGGCGCGACGATGTTGTGCCCCAGCTTGATGCCTGCGCCGCCGCCAGTGAGGAGGGTGGGGCAGTTGTCCAGATTGTGCTCGGTGCGGATGTTGCTGCCGTAGGCGAGGGCCACGTGGTCGAAGAGACGGCTGCCGTCGGCTTCCTTGGTGGCTTTGAGTTTGTCGATGAGTCCGGCGAGGAGATCGCTCTGCGTGAGGTCGCGCTGCTTTGAAGCTTCCAGCTTTTCACCCATGGTCGAGTGGTAATGGCTCATGTCATGCGGGGCGACCTTGATGCCGATGCTGGTGAGCAGGGTGCTGACCGGCTGGCGGTAGGTAAGCACACGCGTGCTGTCCGTCTGCATCGCTGCGAGCATGATGTCGTACATGATCTTGATCTCCTCTTTGCCGGCGAGACCGGGGGCGGGCTCGGGAATCGGTGCCTTGGGCTGTGGCACGCCGATCCATTGCTCGTCCTTGCTCAAGCGTGTTTCGATGTCGCGTATGCCCTGGAAGTATTCATCGAGCTTGCCCTTGTCCGTTTTGCCAAGGCCACGCTGCATCACACGCGCATTCTCCATCACGGTGTCCAGCACGCTGCGTTTCTGGGCGAGCATGGCCTTTTGCTGTTCGATGGGCGTGGTGTCTTTGGAGAAAAGCCGGTGGTAGGCTTCCACGGGGCCCTTGTGCCCGCCGATGGGTTTGCCGCTGACATCCCATGCCATGGAGAGACCTGGGCCATGGCCGGAAGCTTCGGCATTTTCGCTGCCATTGAGTTGCAGGGAAGCAAAGCGCGTGTCGAGGCCGAGCTTTGCCGCCGCCACCTGATCGGCGGAGATGCTGTTGTGAAAGTTCTGTCCCGGCTCTCCGAAACGGTTTGCGCCGCTGAGCCACATGGTACTGCCCCAATGGCCGTCGTTGCTGTACTTGTTCCAAAGCCCCTGCACGACGGAGAAATCCGCCTTGTGCCGTGCCAGTGGCTTGAGCCCTTCAGGCAAGGTGTAATCAGCCCCAGGCTGTTTGATGTCGGGAAACCAGCTTTCCGTAGTAATCCCCCAGCCAAAGCCGAGAAAAACCAGCCGCTTCGGTGGGGCAACTGGAGCTGCAGCCGAGGCAAAGCGGCGGAAGCCAAGAGATTCCAGTGCCGGCAGGGCAATGAGCGCGGTGCTGGATTGAAGAAAGTGGCGGCGGGTTTTCATGGGAGTGGGGTATGGAACGGATTCCCGCAGATTCAGGAAACCCGCAGATTGGTTTTGATCGGATTGGATACAAACTTTAAGTCGGCTTTTGCTTTGCCGAAATGAAAACAGATACCCCAGGGCAGGTCGAGCCAGCGTAGACAGGTCTGCAAGCAGGAGCGGTCCATGGCGGTAACTTCTTCACCAAGAGCGGTGATGGAAATAGCGGCTTGCTGGTCAATGACGATGCAGCGGAGGGAAGTTTGTCCTATGTGCGGAACTTGGACAACGGGATTCATTGAAAATGGTATCTGCTCTGCGCGCAGGGCTGCGCCCATGATGCCAAGCCATGTGGTTTCCCGGTAGCCTAATCCAATATCAGTCAAGCATTGGGCCGCGATCTGCGTCAACTGACAGGCAAGCTGCTGCGCCGTTACAAAGTCGGGCATGATGGTCTGGGGAAATGCACCTGTCTTGGATGTATAGAACACCCGCTTGGAAAGCAGACTTGGTTTGCCAAAATCGAATAGCAGGCCTGTCCGAATGTGCCAGAACTTCGCGTAGCTCAGGAGTTGAGTGAAGTGCTCAGGAGCGAAGGTCCGCCGAAGTGCCTTCAGTTCAGGAATTAGTTTCTCAGGGAACACCAGATCAGCCTCGAAGGTATCCGCAATATATCCCCGATAAACAAGATCGCGCCTTGGTTTCGAGAGATATTCGATGCCAGTCTTCACCAAGCGCGCGACGAAATCCTGATGATAAAACTCCTCCACAAGCCCCGGCCCGAGAGCACGATGGCTCGCCATTGCCAATCCTATGATTTGGTGTGTGAAAGGATCTTTTGTCATTGCTTTACCCCTCAGATTCAAAAAAAATCCGGACAATCTTATCGAGCAATTACCATCAAAAAAAATCTGCGGGTTTCCTGAATCTGCGGGAAAAACTCTTTTTCATTTGGTATGAAACTCCTGACTTGTGACCAATGCGTGAATGAACTCGCGAATGGCGAGGTCTTTCTTGCCAGCCTGTTGGATCATGCCGGCAATGAGTGGTTGATCACGGAAGCCCGGTGGGCGGCCCAGCGCAAATTCGATGAGGGCCTCGCTGAAGCTGCGGGCAAAGGCGTCTGACTTGGAGGCGATGATGTCGCGCAGTCCGAAGAAGTCTTTGAAAGCAGGGCCTTTGTAGAGCGCGGCGGCGGCTTCAATGGTCCAGGTCTTCTTGCTCTTGGGATCGGGTTTGCCGTTTGCGTCGATAGCCACGTAGCTGTCTTCGGTGCGCCACTGACCGGCGGCGTCGAAGTTTTCCAAACCAAAGCCGACGGGGTCGATCTTGCGATGGCAGCTGGCGCACTGCGGGTCTTCCTGATGCGCGAGCAATCGCTCATGCGTGGTGAGCACTTTGCCTGCAAGCCGTGTGATCGCGGGAACATTCGCTGGGGCGGGTGGCGGCGGGTCATGCAGCAGCTTGCGCAGCACCCAGGCTCCGCGTTCCACGGGGCTGGTGCGTTCGCCATTGCCACCCATGAAGTGGATGGCCGCCATGCCGAGCAAACCACCACGTGGAGAGTCCTTGGGCAATGACACTTTTTCGTAGCCATCTCCCTTCACACCTGGA
This sequence comes from Verrucomicrobiaceae bacterium, assembly GCA_027490195.1. Lineage (GTDB taxonomy): Bacteria > Verrucomicrobiota > Verrucomicrobiia > Verrucomicrobiales > Verrucomicrobiaceae > Prosthecobacter. Next base: position 101,873 of record JAIXYN010000061.1, read on the forward strand.
ATGCCGTAGTAATGAGCGAGCACGCGATTGATCATCACGTAGTCGGATTTCAGCAGGTCGCGCAGGCTTGCGTTGTTTCGCATGAGGTGCGCCATGGTTTCATGAATCTCCCCTTTGGCCGCGACCTTCGTGCCGCTGTCAAAGCGCGGATACAAAGAACGATTGACCTCGAAAAAGTCGATCCGATCCAAGCCAAGCCATTGATGCGTGAAGGCTTGGAGGAAATCTGCCGAACGCGGGTCATTGAGCAGTCGCTCCGTCTGTGCGGCGAGCACTTCCTTCTTCTGCAATTCACCGCGTTGGGCGAGATCACGCAACTGCGCATCCGGCGGTGCGCTCCAGAGGAAATACGAAAGGCGGGTGGCGAGTTCCATGCCGGTCAGCGGCCGGCGCTTCTCGTCTGGCGAAGGTTCCGCGAGGTAGAGATACATGGGGGATGACAGCACCACCGCCAGCGTTTCCTTCAGTGCCGCGCTGTGTTTGTCTCCTGCCTTGCGACGCACGTCATAAAGGCTGAGCAGGCGGTCGATGTAGTCCTTCGGTGGCGTTGCCCCACGGAATGCCTCAGTGGCAAACCGCTCCAACGCCGTGCGCAGTTCCGGTGCGGCAGGCGCAGGCGATTTGTCATCCAGTGGAATGCCCAGCGCTGCGATGCCGGGCGGCTTGGCCTTGTCGACTTTCGGCACGCGTTCGACTTCGATCCAGTCCACCCAGAGGGTGAGTTCCGGGCCAATGCCATTGCGCTTCACAGCCTCGGCACGTTTGCGGCCTCCTTCTTCGTTCGTGTCCCAACTGCCCTTTTCCCGGACGAACAGCAGGCGGTTCTCGCGCGTCAAGTTGCTGCGAGTCAGAGTCAGCGGAATCTCGATCACCTGCGGCTTTTCGATCGTGCCGGTGATTTCATGGGTGGCCATGACTCGCCCCGTGCGTGCATAGATGCCAAAGTCCAGGAATCGCCGCTCCGGTGGGGCATCCTTTGTCGCTGCGGCCTTCACGCGCACGATGTAATCGCCCACCGGCCAGTCAAACGGCACCAGCAACTCGATGTAGTTCACGTTCAGTTCGGCCGGATGCCGTGTCTGCGTGCCGAGGTAGGCACCACGGTCCACCGCAGGCTGCGCCATGTAATACTGGTGATACTTCAGCCAGCCTGCGCCCAGCGAATCGTTGGCCAGATCGGCGTCGTTTTCGCCTTTCTTGTCGAAGCCAAAGGTTCGTGGGTTCGGTGCGCCGGGAATCCTTGCCCACTCGCGGCGAAATATGCTGTCGTTCTTCGATTCTTTCCGAATCTTCGCCACGATGTCCTTGTTTTCAGGCTTTGCCGCCGCCGCCTCCACCGCTTTGACCCAGCTTTCGGCACGCGCTTTGGCATCGATTTGATACTCCACGAACTTTTTCACAATTGGTGTCGTCGTCTCAGCTTCGTAGTGCAGCTTTTTCTCCACGCCCGCTGCTGCCTGCCACGCAAAGGCCTCCTCCACCGCCTCGCGTCCCAGCACTTGATACTGCTCAAACTGGTTCGCGGACATGAAGAGGTTCGCTCCCACCGTATCGAATCCACCCGCGCCGCTGTCTCCCGGCAGATCGGACACATTGACGTCCACGCCGAGCAGTTCCCTAAGCGTGTTCTTGTATTCACGACGATTCAGCCGCCGCATGGTGATGACGCCATTCTGATCTCCCAGAGTGCGCCGCGCCGCGACCATCACGTTTGCCAGGTCATCAAGAAAGTCCGCTTTAGCTGCGTTTGCCGGCTGCTTTTCGTCTTCCGGCGGCATGTCGCCGGAATTCATCTGGTTCAGCACCTTCTGCCACTTCTCCGCCGTTTCGATGTCCTTGATTTCAAACGGCAGGTCATCCACGCGGAACTTCCCCTTCTGTTTGTCCGGGCCATGGCATGAAACACAAGTCTCCTGGAACAAAGCCTTGTGACGTTGGTCCATCACGGCGCGGTCAGCGGAGTGAGATGGAGAATAGGCAGACAGCAGGAGGGTAAGAAGCAAAAACAGACGATTCATCAGGGGGAAGAAACAAACGCAATAGAACGATCAATGTATCTCGTCAGCAGCGTCAAAACCGGACGAACAAAATGCCGCGACTCTGTTACTTATCCGCCATCCACAATCTGGCGACGCCGGCGGGTTGAAACTTTTCGCCACTGGCGGTCAGTTCGAGCGTGACCTGGGCCTGTCGGCCATTTTTCCCGATGACGGTGACTTTGCCGGTAATGGGGGCTGCGCTGGGCTTGCGATCCACTCCGGCAGGAGCGACCTGGATGGTGGTGCCTTGCTTGAGACGTTTGATCTGCTCCTCGCCTTCGTTGAAAAGGGTCAGCGTGAGCTGGGTGCCACTGGAGGCATCGACGTAGCCGGGGGCCCCTTCTTCGAGGATGCGTTTGTCGTGCACTGCCTTTTGCTCTGCCTGAAATTTGAGCAGGCTTTCGTCATCGAGGAAGACCTCCCAGGCCATGCGGGTTTTGCCCTTGCCGATGCCGTGGGTCTTGGTGCGGAGTTTATCACCGGTCTTGATGTCGCTGAACTTCGCAGGCTGCCCGGCTTTCCAGAAGCGCGTGTCTTTGCCTGTTTCGATGAGGATGTTTTTTTCGCGCACAAAACTTTGGTCGGAGTTTGCCCAGGTGCAGGTGAGCTTGCCGGCCGCGACATCGATCTGATCCACGTGGAAGTACTCTTTGTGGCCGTTCATCATGTTCATCTCGTCCTGGATGTAAGTGAGCCAGACCCACTGCTCCTTTTCATTCACATGAAGGCGAAAAATGGCCCGTTCGCCCACTCTAAAGTCCTGCAGATCCCCGAGCGTGGCATGGTGCAGCAGTTCGGCATAGGGCATCACGGTGAAGCTCACCACCTCGTCATTGCTCTCATTGCGAAACTTGCCGGTGCGTGTGCTTAGATCGATGCTGATGAGCTCGCCCCAGATGCGGCGCATTTTTTCAAACGGGATGATCACCTGTCCCGGTTTGATTACGGGGATGGGCTTGGCCGGAGGCGTGTCGGCGGCGAAGGCGTAAAGGGACAGGACGGCGAGCGTCGCAAAAATCGTCTTCATGATGCAATCAGGTTACTCTTTTCCGAAGTATTCTTCTTCCTTGGGCAGGGCGATGACTTTCCACGTTTCTGGATAAAAACGGACGATGCGTTTTGGCCGGTAGCCTTCGAGCATCATGTCCATCTTGATCTTCATCTGCACGCCACTGCTGCCCGGCTCGACGGGGACTTTTGTCACTTCGAGCACGCTGCCGGTTTTGCGGTCGTTCACCGGATCGTAGGTCATGAGGGTGTCGCGTGCGACGGCAAGACCGCCGCGCGGTTCGACGGGCGGTGGGCTGCCATCTTTCGGCGGCGGGAGATTGGGATCTTTGATTTTCAGTTCGTCGAAGAGCTTCGGATCGACACTGTCAAAGAACATGACGGTCACGAACTGCTGCTCGTCATCGACTGCTGTGACCAAGCCTGGCAGTCCTCGCTCGCGGATATAGTTGCGATGCCGCTCGAGCTGGTTGGCAGTGACGAGTGCGCGCGCAGGATCATCCAGCCAGACATCCGTGATGCGGCCAGGGCCATAGAGCGTGACCCAGGTGAGATTGAAGAGAATCGACTGGCCGGCTTTCAGCGCCTTGAGATCAGCGATGCCCTGGCCTTTGAAAACGCGTGTGCTGCTGAGGAGATCGAAGAGCTTGGGCTGGCCGCTCGGTTTGCCTTTGTCCTGCAGCGTCGCGGTCAGCTTCTTGGCGGTGAGATCCACGCTGTCAATTTTCCAAAGCTGCTTCTGCCGAGCGTGAAAGGAGTAATCATCCTCAATGCGGAGGCAGCGGCGGAATTCCCACTCGGGCGTCTTGCGCTTGTACCAAGTGTCCGGCAGCGGCGTCTTGTCCTCTGGATCGGTCAGATAAAACAGGCCGTGCAAATGGGTTCCCAGCGGAATGTCCTGCAAGGCCGCTGGTGCGCCTTGATACCAGACAGAACCATATGGCAGCAGGGTGGCATCCAGCGGCAAGTCCCAGATCCCACGCTCCTGGCTGTCATTGCGATCCACGCGAATCTGAAATTGGCGGTCCAGGTGCTCGACGTGTATCAGTTCCCCCGTGGCTGCATGTGCCGAGCCCTCCGGCGGAAACTGCCCTTCCACGAGCTGAAACCACTCTGGAGGATCTCCCGGCTTCCGATCCTTCGGAGCCTTCCTTTTGTCTCCCGCCTTCACCGGTCCATCGGCGTCGGTACGGAATTTAGGCGATTCGGCGTGAAGCAGTGAGAAGGTGAAAAAGAGAACGAGGAAGCGCATCGAAAAGGTCTGAAAGCAAATGAATGAATAGACCGAGGCTACGCCACAATCTGCGAGATCGGCCCGACGCTGTCCTGGAACGAATCCGCCTTTACGTCCACGCGCTGGAGCATGGTTAGCAGCAGGTTGCTGACACGGGCATCACTGTCCACGGGGCGGGAACAGATCTTGTAGTGTTCGGTGGCGTTGCTGACGTCGTATTTGCCGATCTTGGGCAGGTTGAAGTCCACGTGCGTGCCGTGCTTGTAGCCGAGGGCTTTGCCACCGGCGAGGATGGTGGGCAGGTTGGCGTTGCCGTGGCTGTGACCGTAGGCCATGCCGCTGCCCCAGAGCACCTGAGTGGTGTCGAGCAGCGTGTTGTTCTCTTCTTTGTGCTCCTTGAGCTGGTCGAGGAAGTAGCTGAGCTGGCCGATGAGGAAGGTGTCGGTCTCGGTCAGGCGGCGGAGCTGCTCGGGGTCGCCATTGTGGTGGGAAAGGCCGTGTCGCGTCTGCAGGATGCCGATCTCAGGGATGCCGCTGGCATTGCCTTCACCACCGATACCGCAGGTGATGACGCGGGTGGAATCTGTACGCAGGGCCATGACCATGAGGTCATAAAAGAGGCGGTAGTACTCACCGGCCTCGGCCATGCTGAGCTTGCGCTGGAGACGGGCAGCTTCCGTGGCGGGCACAGCGGGCTTTGGCACGTTCAGCCACTCGTCGGCGCGGCGGGTGCGCTCTTCCACCTGACGCACGGCGGTGAGGTATTCGTCGAGCTTGCTGCGGTCCTCGCTGCCAAGCTTGTTGTTCACGCGCTTCGCGTCATCTGCCACGAGATCAAGGATGCTGCCGCGGCGGCTGAGGCGGCGGCGGATGGTTTCCTTGCTGTCCTTTTCCACGCCAAAGAGCTGGTTGAAAATCTGCTGCGTGTTGCGCTCCGCAGGAATCTGGATGCCGTCCTTGGACCACGCGAGCGATGTGCCCTCAATGGCCATTTCCAGTGAGGAAAAGCGTGTCGCACTACCCTGCACTTCGGCGATGAGCTGGTCGGCCGAAACGGTGTTGCGGAAAGCACCACCATCGCCGGGGACGTTGGCTCCGGTGAGCCAGACCTTCTCGCAGTTGTGGTGCTTGCCAATCACCATTGGGTGATGCAGGCCGCTGATGGGCGTGATGTCGGCACGATGTTTTTCCAGCGACTGCAGCGGCTTCGTGAACTCATAATCCGCGCCTGCCTTGTTAATCTGCCAGGTGAGCGTGTTCACCCCGTTCGGGATGTACAGAAACACACTGCGCTTCGGCTGCGATGGCGCTGGCAGCACACCCATGGAGTTGAGCCAGGGCAGGGAAATCGAAGCACCAAGGCCGCGCAACATCTGGCGGCGGCTCATGCGCCAGCGGTTCAGGATAAGATTGCTCATAAAAGGGTGGGGGAATGTGAGATCAGCGCTTCTGAAACAGGGAAGAACAAACGAACGCCTCGACGATGTCTCTCAGGCGGTAATCCTTGGCCTTGCTCGTTGCGGCGATTGATTTGAGGTCATCGCGATCATCGAAGGACATGCTGCGGCGAAGCCCGTAGGTGGCGAGCTTTTCGATGAAGGTGGCGTTGAAGGCGTCTAGATCGGCGAGGAGGAGCTTTTTGAAGTCTTCCGCGGTCTGGTATTCGCGACCATCTGGCAGCTTGCCCGAGGCCTTGACCTTTGGGTTGGCACCGATGCCGTCTGTGACTTCCTCGGTGCGCCAGCGGCCGATGGCGTCATAGTTTTCAAAGGCGAGGCCGAGGGGATCAATCTTCGCATGGCAGGAGGCGCAGTTGGCATCGTGGATGTGCGCTTCGAGCTTTTCACGCAGTGTTGCTTTCGGCGCAGCCGGGTTGGTGGCGATGGGATCGACGTTCGCGGGCGGAGGTGGCGGTGATTTGCCAAAGATGGACTCCATCACCCACACCCCGCGGTGCACGGGGCGATGCCGCACGCCATCGGACGTCAGCGAAAGAATGGAAGCCTGCGTGAGCAGGCCACCGCGATGACTTTCTGCAGGGAGCGACACGCGCTGAAATTCATTGCCCGTCCCCTTGGCCTCCGGCAGGCCGTAGAATTGTGCGAGAAGCCCGTTCATCATGCTCCAGTCCGAGTGAATCAGCTCACGCAGCGTGAGGCCGCTCTGCAGCACTTCGCGGAAGAAAGCTTTTGTTTCGCCGGTCATGCTGGCTTCTAGCGCCTTGTCGTAGTCGGGGTAGAGCTTCTTGTCGGGCTGAAACATGCCCACCTTGCGCAAGCGCAGCCATTGGGTGGCAAAGGAGTCCGTGAAGCGTGTTGAGCGCGCGTCCGCCAGCATGCGGGCCACCTGTTTGGTGAGCTCTGCCGTGTCTCGCAGCTTGCCCTGAGCGGCGAGTTCGGATAGCTCGGCATCCGGCATGGTGTTCCAGAGCAGGTAGGAAAGGCGTGAGGCGATTTCCCAGTCGTTCAGAGTCTGGCGGCTCACATTTTCATCGCCCTCCGCCATGAAAACAAAGCTCTTCGAGCATAGGATCGAAAGCATGCCCGCTTTCACCGCATCGCGGAATTTTTCTTTGGCCGCGAGTTCCGCCTTCACGATGCCGATGTAGCCATCGAGTTCTTCATCGGTGACCGGGCGGCGGAAAGCGCGCTGCGCCAGCGTGGCGAGGCAGGTGCGCACCTGATCCATGTTGCCCTCGTCCTTGGGCATGTAGTCGTCCCGCAGCTTCTTTTCTGCATCACTCAGCAGCGGGCCACGCCATGATATCGAGTCGATGATGAGGAAGGGGTAGCGCGGCTTCCCCTGTTCATCCGTGAGCTTCATCTGCCACGGGATGCGGCCCATCTTGGTGCTGATGAACGGCGTATCTCCATGCCGGCCTGAGCGCGGCAGATTTGTAGGCCCGGGAACATCATTATACACTTCAATGTTGGGACGACCTTTGGGCAGATGCGCACGGAAGGTCAACGTGATCGGCTTGTCCTCTGGGGCGATGATGTCCTGTTCAAACAACACCCGATCCAGCTTCGACTCATAGACCTTGATGCGTGGTGCGCGGCCTTTCTCCGGCTTCAGGCCGCTCAGCGTGTAGCTGATCTCATACACACCCGCCTCCGGCAGCGGATCCTTCAGCAATGAATAGCGGAAAATGTCTCCGGGCCACATGTCATAGCGCACCTTGTCCAGCAGGCCCATTCCGCGCAGCCGCTCACGGTGCCGTTCACTGATCTGCTCTTCATAGAGCACCGGTTTCGAGCCGCCGAACGGCAACACCGGCTTCGCGTTCTTCGCCGGAGGAATGATGTCGGGATAGGCCTCGTTCAAAACCGTCTCTGCTGCCGCGAGATACTTTTCAATGTTTGAAGGCGAGAGCGTCAGCACCGAACCGATGCGCTCAAAGCCGTGCCACTCCGGGTCTTCCAGAAACGCGCCAGGGTCCTTCGCATCATACTCCACACCGAGGAGATCGCGCACCGTGTTCACATACTCATCCCGCGTGAGGCGGTTGTAGTTCACCTTCGCACGAGACGCCATGCGCGCCGACTCGCCTTCCTTCATCCTGTGCGCGATCCATTCCACCACCTGTGCACTGGCTGCGGCTTCAGGACGCTTCTTCTCCTTCTTCGGCGGCATCTCGCCCGAATTGATGCGCTCCATGATCTCCAGCCACTGTGGCGTGTTTTCAAAGCCGACCTTCGGGGACAACGTGTCCATGCGGAAGTCACCCTTCTGCACATCGGCATCATGGCACTTCAGGCAGTGTTCCTCGAAATAGGCCTGCACCTTCGGGTCGAGGACTGCGGCAGGCGCGGCCTTTCCCGCTCCGCAGAAAGCTGCGAGCAAGGCTGTGGCAAGGCATGAAAACAGGATGCGGTTGGGCATTGCCAAAACATACGGTGCTGCATGGGCGTTCATACAGCATCCCCGAACTATCGGGGGGGGGGCTGCCGAGCGGCAGCCTGGACAGAAGCAAGGGAATAAAATTCAATTTTTGCCTCAAGATTCCCCGCGCACGGGAAAGCCAGTCGATTACTCTCAGTCACCAATTTATACATATATGTCCGACTCTTCCGGTTCGTGGGTTGTGCGCTTGATGCGTGCTTTGTTTGGGCAATTTCACTACCAGCCGCCCGCCTGGATGCCGCGCCTTGCCCGGGCAGCGGATAATCATGTGACCAAACATCCGGGCTGTTACGCCTTCGCCATCGTGTTGACCGGGGCGATGTTCCTTATTGCACCGCAGGTGCGCCAGCACCTGGAGGCGCACCGGCCGAGACCGCTGGTGCGGGCTGAAGTACGTGAGGCAAAGGGGCTGCTCCTGATGCCGGCGGTCACACCGATCATTAAAAACAAACCGCAGCCCCAGCCGATGACGGTGCAGTTCAATGTCTCGGTGGCCAAACTGGATGTTGTGGGAAAGACGGCGGCCGGTATCACCCTTACGCCTGCGCATTCAGGCGTGTGGACATGGAGCACAGACAAGCTGCTGGTCTTCACACCTGCCAAGGACTGGCCCGCCGGGCAGGAGTACATCGTGCGGCTTGACCCTGCTCAGCTGCCCAAGGAAGTGGTGGTGAAAGAACCCGTCTGGAAGGGGCGGACTCAGCCGCTGGTGCTTACCGTGACCGGTTCAGAGTTTGAGATCGATCCGCGTGATCCCTCGGTGCAAAATGTCTTGGTGGGACTCTCCTCGACGCATCCGCTCGACAGAGCGCAGATCGAGCAACTGGTCTCACTGGAGGTCGTGGGTGGCGCGAAGATCTTCGACTGGAAAGGCCAGAAGCCGGATGCGCTGTTCTCGGTCACGGAAGGAAAGCTCCAGCGGGAGTTCTGGATTCGCACGGCGCGGATTCAGGTGCCAGCGAAGGAGGACTTCGTGAAGGTCACACTGCACAAGGAACTCACCAGCACGGTCGGCGGCAGCTCGCTTGCGGCCGACATCATCTCCAAGGTGCGCGTGCCGGATGTGGACAGCGGCTTCAAGATCACGGATGCGAACACAGAGATTCTGAAAACCGAAGATGGCGAACCCGAGCAGTTTCTGTTCATCAACACAGAGGGCTACGTCACGACCGAGAATCTGCTCAAGCATCTCGGCGCCTGGCAGGAGCCGGTCAGTTTTCTGATCACGAATGTGAATGGTCAGCGCGTCCCTCCCGGGGTTAATGATGTGACAGAGGATGTGCTGCGGCAGTATGTACCTATATCGTTGAAGCCAGTCGAACTGGAGCTGAGCGATGATCATCCGGCGACGACTCGCCATGCGTTCAAGTTCCTCACAGAGAAGCAGGGGCGAATGTTTGTGCGCATCAAGCAGGGAGTCGAGGCACTGGGCGGCTTCCGGCTCAGCCGGGAGTTTCGCTCCTTTCAATCAGCACCACGCTTCCCGAAGGAGGTGCAGTTGCTTGGAAAGGGCGGCATCCTGGCGCTCAATGGCGAGCGCAAGCTCTCGCTGCAATCACGCGGCGTCCCTTTTCTGCGGGTGAAAATGGCGCGCGTACCAGCGCGGCAGGTGAACCATCTGGTGGTGATGACGGAAGGCGACTTCGCCAATCCCTACTTTACAATGGGAGACAGCTTTGATGAATCCAACATCGCCCACTTCCTGCGTCGTGTGCAGCCGGTGGCAATGAAGAACGAGTTTCAGGCCTGCTACTCGGTGATCGACTTCGCCAGTGCCCTGCAAGCACCGGATGCTGCGGATGCAGATGCTTCGCGTGGTTTGTTTTTCCTCACGGCGGATGGCGTGGAGCCCTCCCAAGGCAGCAAAAAGAGCATGGAAGGCGATGTTGTGGAGGAGGACTGGCAGGTGATGGATCAGGCGACGACGAAGCGCTTTGTGCTCGTCACCGATCTGGGTCTGATGGTGAAACAGAACGCTGACGGCTCGCGCGATGTGTTTGTGCAGAGCATCCAGACCGGCGAACCGGTGAATGGAGCCGTGATCACGGTGATGGCGAAAAACGGCGAGTATCTGCTGCAGCAAACCACCGCCGACGGCCATGTGCTGCTGCCGGATGTCGGCAGTTTCCAACGGGAGAAGCGCCCGGTGGCCATCGTCGCCACGCTGGGCAATGATTTGTCATTCCTGCCGTTCGAACGTCCCGACCGCCTGCTCGACTTCTCGCGTTTCGACATAGGCGGCGTGCAGGCTTCGGAGAAGGAAGCGCTGGAGGCATTCGTTTTCACGGAGCGCGGCGTGTATCGTCCCGGAGATGACATCCACATCAGTGCGGTGCTGAAGCGCCGTGACTGGGCCGCAGGTCTTGCAGGGCTGCCGCTGGAGATGGATCTCGTCAACGCGAAAGACGAAGTAATCGACACTCAAAAGATCGCGCTATCCGCAGACGGCTTCATTGATGTGAAGATGAAGACCGATGAGACCGACCCCACGGGCCGCTACATCGCACGGTTGTATCTGGTCAAAGGCAATAATGATCGCGACCGTCTTGGGCAGACCTTGCTCAAGGTGGAGGATTTTCAGCCGGATCGCATGAAGATCGACGTGACGCTCACCGGCAACGAGCTCGCCGGATGGCTGCAGCCGAGTGGAATCAAAGCTGACGTATCCCTGCAAACTCTGTTTGGTTTTCCGGCGGCGAAGCGGCTGCTCAAGGCACGGATGGAATTGAGCCCGGGAGGTTTCGCATTTGCGCAGTTCCCCGATTTCATCTTCCACAACCGGCTGCCTGAAGCGGAAGACACCGAAGAGACTGAGGCCGGTCAGAAAATCAATCTCGGCGAGCAGACCACGGATGACACCGGTGCCGCACAATTTGATCTGGCGCTGGAGCGTTTCGACAAGAGCTGCTTTCAGGTGAGCCTACTGATCGAAGGCTTCGAGGCCGATGGCGGACGCAGTGTGCGCAGCGGCAAAAATTTCCTCGTCGCCGCACTGCCCTATGTGGTCGGCTACAAGCCAGATTCGAAGCTCGACTACCTCGGCAAGGACACGGCGGCGAATGTGCGCTTCATGGCGGTCGGGCCGGATCTGAAACCCTTTGCGCCGAAGGATCTCATGGCGCGTTTGATTCAAGTCAAACATGTGTCGGTGCTCACCAAGCAGGAAAGTGGCAGCTACGCCTACGTCTCGACACAGCGTGAATTCATGGTGTCGGAGGCGCGTTTCGCCCTGCCGGCTGAGGGAGCCGCTTACGCCCTGCCGACAAATGCTGCAGGCCAGTTCCGCCTCGAATTGCGCGATCCAGACAACAATGTCGTCTGCGCCACCTCGTTCACGGTGGTGGGCAAGGGAGATATGGAACACAGCATGGAGCGTGACGCGGAACTGGGCATCAAACTGGCACGCGGCACCTGGAACAGCGGTGAATCACTGGAGGCAAACCTGAGCGCGACCTACACTGGCGCGGGCCTCATCACCATCGAGCGTGAGCGAGTGCTCGGCTGGCAGTGGTTCAAGGCGGGCACCACAGCGAGTGTGCAGCACATCATGGTGCCGAATGACATCGAAGGCTCCGCGTATGTGAATGCCTCCTTTGTTCGAGCGCTGGATTCGAAAGAGATCTTCACCTCTCCGCTGAGCTACGCGGTGGAGCATTTCGTCGCGAATCCGGATAAACGACGCATCGAGGTAAAGATCGACGCACCGGAAAAAGTGAAACCTGGAGATGTCATGAAGATTGGCTTCCAGGCTGCGAAGCCCTGCCGCATCGTGATCTATGCAGTGGACGCAGGCATTCACCAGATCACGGACTACAAGCTGCCAGACCCGCTCGCGCATCTAAACCGCAAACGCGCACTGGAAGTGGAGACGGAGCAGCTCATGGACCTGATCCTGCCGGAGTTCTCGCTCATCGCGCAAAACAAAGCCTTTGGGGGTGATGCCGACAAGCCGCTGCGCTTGAATTTGAATCCGTTCAAACGCCGCAAGGAACCCCCGGTGGTGTTCTGGTCGGGATTGATCGCCGCAGGTCCCGAACGCAAGGAAGTCAGCTACACGGTGCCGGATTACTTCGCCGGAAAACTCAACGTCATGGCCGTGGCAGTCGCTGAGGATGCGGTGGGCCGGGCAGAAACGAGCAGCATCGTGCGCGGGCCTCTGGTGCTGACGCCCAATGTGCCGTTCTTCGCCGCCCCGGGCGATGAATTCACCGCCTCGCTCACTGTGGCGAACAATCTCGAAGGTCCAGAGGCGAATGCGCCGATCAGCATCGTGGCGCAGGTCACACCGCATCTGGAAGTCATCGCCTCACCGCAGGGTGCGGTCAATGTGGCCGCCGGCAAGGAGGACACGGTGCGCTTCCGTGTGCGGGTAAAGGATGAACTCGGCGGTGCGGAAATCACCTTCAAGGCTGAAGCCGCCGGGCAGGTGGTGCTGCGTCGTGCTACGCTCAGCGTGCGGCCTGCCGCGCCTTATCTCACCCATGTGCAGAGCGGTTACTTCCGTGAGAAGACGCATGAGGTGAAGATCACGCGCGAAATGTTTCCGCAGTATCGCAAACTCAATGCCAACGTGTCCGCACTTCCGCTCGGTCTCGCCCGCGGTTTGGAGTCCTATTTGCACGAGTATCCTTATGGTTGCTCCGAACAGATCACCAGCCGCGCCGTTTCACGCCTGCTGCTGGCAAAGGAAGTAGATTTCGGTTTCGATGCCGCGGAATCCGCTCAGCAGCTCGATGCGGCGTTCGCCCTGTTGCGCAGTCGCCAGCACTCAAACGGCGGCTTTGGCTACTGGGATGCGGACGCCTATGCAGGCCTCGATTATCTCTCGGTCTATGTGACACGATTCCTCACCGAAGCGCGGGACGCAGGAAATGCAGTGCCGTCCGCGCTGCTCGAAGGCGCGCGCACTCGCATGCGGCAGATGGCACGCCTCCAGGTGGGCAGTCTCGATGAGGCGGCCATCCAGGCGGCAGCGATTTATCTGCTCACCCGGCAGGGTGAAAATACCTCCACCTATGTCCTGAACCTCCGCGACAACCTGCAGCGGATGTACAAGGACGCGTGGCGAAGTCATCTCACCGCAGCGTATCTGGCCGGCACCTATGCGCTGTTGCAGAAGCGCCCGGAAGCGGTGGTGCTGATGCAGAATTACTGGGCGGCGGTTCGCAAAGGCAAAGCGCTGGGCGCATGGCGCGGCTGGTACTATCTTGATCCGCAGGTGAGTCAGGCCGAGGGCTTCGCCGTCGCCTGCAAGCACTTCCCGGAACTCGCCGGAAACTTTGGCTATGACGATCTCGCCATCGTTACCGAACCACTGTCACGCAATCGCTTCAACACCATCAGCGCCGCCACCACGATCCTCGCGCTCAAGGCCTACTCGGATCTCGCGAAGCAGTCAGGCGTGCGTGTCTCGCTGAAGGAACTGCCGCGTGCAGGCGGCACACCGAGTGTGCTCGTGCCGGAGACGACCGGATTGATCCAAAGCAACTTCAGCGCGCAGGCCGGTGCGCTACGCTTCGGACTCGCTCAAGGCGGTGGCCGCGATCTCGGCGCGTTTTATCAGGTGACGGAGGCTGGTTTCGACACCGGCGTGCCAACCCAGCGCATCGCGGATGGCCTGGAAGTGTTCCGCGAAATCCTCGGACCGGATGGCAAGGCGGTAGCCAAGCTCAAGGTCGGTGAAGGTGCGCTGGTGCGCCTGACGGTGCGCAATGTTTCTCCCGACGCGCTCAGCAACATCGCTGTGCTCGATCTGATGCCCGGCAGCTTCGAGCTGGAGCCCAACGGCCTCAAACCCGGACGCGGCACAATCCCCGGCGCGGATTACGTGGATGTGCGCGAAGACCGCAATGTGTTCTTCTGCGGCCTGGGCAAGGGCGAAGTGAAGACCTTCAGCTATCGCATCAAACCCATCGCCGCAGGCATCTATGTGATTCCTCCGGCATTTGCCGAGAGCATGTATGATCGCGGCACCAAGGGGCGCGACGGCGGTGGAAAAGTGAACGTGGAGTAACTGCCATGCGCGCCATTCACCGTCTGCTGCGTATGAGGTTCCTGCGCTGGTTGGGTGCGGCGCTGCTGCTGCTTGCAGTGATATGGCTGCTCCTGCCGCAGCCGGAGCTGTATCCGCCGGAGTTTCGTTTCTCACCCACGCTGGAAGATCGCAACGGCAGGCTGCTGCATCTCGCGCTGACACCGGATGGCAAGTATCGTCGCTACACGCCGCTGGCGGACATCAGTCCCGCTTTGATTGAAGCAACGCTGACTTTGGAAGATCGCCACTTCTACGATCATCCGGGAGTGAATCCGCTCTCCATGCTGCGCGCGGCGTGGGGCGTCGTTTCAGGCTCGGCACGCGGCGGAGGCTCCACCATCACGATGCAGCTCGCGCGGCTGCGCTACGATCTGCACACCCGCACGCCATGGGGCAAGGCCTGGCAGATGCTGCGTGCGGTGCAGTTGGAGAAGCATCACTCGAAGGACGCCATTTTGGAGGCCTATCTCAATCAGGCGCCATATGGCGGGAATGTGGAAGGCTTGGGTGCGGCGAGTCTGCTGTGGTGCGGCAAACCGGCGCGGGAGCTGACCCTGCGCGAAGCTGTGGCGCTCTCCGTGCTGCCGCAGAGTCCGACAACACGCAGGCCGCGTGTGTCGGGCGATAACGCGAGCCTCGCTGCCGCGCAGCATCGGCTTTGGGATCGACTGCGCGAAGAGCGTCATCTGCCTTCCGATCCTTTGGATGCGGCCTTCACGCTGCGGCAGTTGCAGCCCGTGCCACGTGAGGCACCCCATCTGGCACGGCGCTTGTTTGCCGCAATGCCCACCGAAGATCGCGCCAGTTCCGGGATGCCAGTGCGCTGCACCCTGGATGCAAACAGGCAGCAAGGCGTGGAGCAGGCGGTGAATGAATACGTCGAGCGCAAACGCGAAGTGGGCATCACCAATGCCTGCGCGTTGCTGGTGCATGCGCCATCGCGGGAGGTGCTCGCCTATGTGGGCTCAAGCCGTTTTCTTGACAGCAAGATCCAAGGCCAGGTGGATGGAGTGCTGGCGCGGCGTTCACCGGGCTCGGCGCTGAAGCCCTTCATCTATGCGCTGGCCACGCAGCAGGGGCTGATCCATCCACACACGCTGCTGCGCGACGGCCGCATGTCCTTCGGCAGTTACAACCCGGAGAATTTTGACCGCAACTTTGCCGGTCCCATCTCGGCCGGAGACGCGCTGTATCACAGCCGCAACATTCCAGCCGTAGCTCTGGCACAAAATCTGGATGCCCCCGGCCTGTACGGCTTCCTCAAAGAGGCCGGCGTGGCGCTGCCGCAGCCTGCGGAGTTTTACGGTCTATCACTGCCGCTCGGCGGTGGTGAAGTCTCGATGGAGGAGCTGGCCGAACTCTATGCGCTGCTGGCGAGCGATGGCACTGCACAGCGGCTGAATTACTTCAAAGCGCAGAAGACCATCGAGACAAAGCCGCTGCTCACCGATGAGGCGCGTTACCTCACCCGCGAGATGCTGCGCACGCGTGAAGGCGAGCCCGTGATGGATGACCCCGCAGTGACGTGGAAAACGGGCACCTCGCACGGTTTTCGCGATGCCTGGGCCGCTGGCATGCGCGGCGAGTATGTGCTGGTGGTGTGGATCGGCAATTTCAATGGCAAGGCCAATCCGGCCTTCATCGCCCGCGAGTGCGCCGCACCGCTGCTGTTTGAAACGTTCCGGCACCTGCGCCTGCCGATGAAACGCCAATCGCCGCCTGCTGGAATCTCGCAGGTGGAACTGTGTGCGGTATCAGGCCAGTTGCCCACACCGCACTGCCAGCACCGCGTGCAGGGCGGCTTCATTCCCGGTGTGTCCCCCATCACCCCCTGTGACATCCATCGCAAAGTCTTGATCGATGCTGCCAGCGGCATGCGCGTGGCGCGTGATGATGGCAAGCGTACATTGAGACACGAGGTGTTCGAGTTCTGGCCGCCCGACCTGCTGGAAATGTTTAAGCTGGCCGGTGTGCCGCGCAAAACACCGCCACCGCTGGAGGCGAACGCTGAATCACTTGTCGCTGCTGATGCCGGCGCGGTGCCAAAGATTGTCTCTCCACGTGCCGCCTTGGTTTACACCTTGCAAGCCTCCGATGTGGCACGGCAGAAAATCCCCCTGCGTGCGGATACCGCCCCAGGTGTGAACCGCGTCTTCTGGTTTGCCGGCCCCCGCTTTCTCGGAGCCAGCGATCCGGCCACACCCGTCATGTGGGCCGCTGCCGCCGGCAAATGGCGCGTGCATGTGCTGGATGACCAAGGTCGCAGCGCTGCAGTCGAAGTGCGCGTTGAGATGGTGCCGTAAAGTGCGCTGCTATTGCAGGACAAAATCTTTCGCTTCCAGCTTCAGTAAAAACGCTTTGGCTTCCATCCCACCTGCAAAGCCTGTCAGCTTGCCATTGGAACCAATCACGCGATGGCATGGAGCGATGATAGAGATGGGGTTCTTGCCATTGGCCGCGCCCACCGCACGCACCGCGTTGGGATTGCCGATCTGTTCTGCGATTTGCGCATAGCTGCGCGTCTCGCCAAAGGGAATGGTCAGCAGCGCCGCCCAAACTTTCCGCTGAAACTCCGTGCCGCTGATGAAATCGAGCTTCAGGGAGAACGTTTCGCGCTTCCCCGCGAAGTAGTCATGCAACTGCCGTTCCGCTTCCAGCAGCACCGGATGACTTGTCTCTTCAAGCAGTGGACTGAGGTGCACGCGTTTGGGATCATCGTTTTCCCACAGCACTGCGGCCAGTCCGTGAGCATTCGCCACGAGCGTGAGCAGGCCCACCGGCGAGGGCATGGTTTTGTAAAAGTAGCTGCTGGAGGTCATGCGACTGAGGGCCATTTTTCGGAGACAAGCGTAAAATAACCGCATGTCTGAAAATGGCCAGTCCAGAAGGGTGTGCAGAAAGTCACCTGTGCCAATGTCGAGTCCAGATTGCCGCCAGTGACTGCATCATACTGGCGGCCAGAGGACGCCGATAGGACTGCAAAAGGCTCGTTACAGCTTGAGCGGAATGCTTTGCGGATAATGGAAGATGTTCTTGGGATCGACGGCACGTTTGACCTCCACCAAGCGTTCCAGGTTGCCACCGTAGTAGGCGCGCAAGTAGTTGTGCTGGGAGTTGTCGATGAAATTTTGGTAACACTGACGGGAGGTGTACTGGGCCATATCGTCGTGGAAGCGGGTGAGCCAGGCTTCATTCGCGGCCAGCACCGCATCGCTGTCTGCGGGTTTCCAGTTCAGTTCCACACTTGTGACCATGCTGGCGTTTCGGTGCCAGTACGCGGTGTCTGTTGGGCGCACCTTGTTGACGGCTTCGCCAGCCAGGAACATTTTCCATGTCGCCTGATCGTGCGTGCCTGGCCAACTGCGCATGTGCTTGATGATCGCTCGGCTGCCTGCGGCACTGATGTCACCCAAAGCATAGCGTGATCGTTCGTGCGAAAACTCAGGCCGTCCATCCTCGCTGAGCTCTTTCTGGGCATCCCAATATGGCATATGTTCAACCTTCTGCTTGGAAGGGGAGGCCAGGCGGAAAAGCGAACCTATCCGTTTTTCAAACTCATCTTTCGGTCCGACCAACTGGCCCAAAAGGTTGATCGTAAGAACTCCAGGAGTCTTGGTATTGACCGAAAGTTTGCAGCCAAGGCGGTCGGGCATGGTCGGTAGCAGGTCGAGCGCGGCGGGGAGTATTTCGTCAATTTTCTCAGTCCATGTGATGTCAAAAAAGGTCACGTATCCAACAGGAAAGGTCTGAAAGGTGAAGGATGTGTTGATTCCAAAGTTGCCACCGCCGCCGCCACGGCAGGCCCAGAAGAGCTCAGCATTTTCATGGGCATTGCAGCGCCGCGTTTCACCGTTGGCGAGCATGACATCAGTCTGGACGAGTTGATCAATCAGCAGGCCGTGCAGGCGCATGTTGAACCCAATCCCACCCCCAAGGACTAGGCCACCCACCCCCACCTCTTTGCAGCGGCCATGCGTGACGGATCGTTGCTTGGCCGGGAGATCGGCATAGAGAGTGGCATTGCGTGCCCCCGCTCCGACCATTGCTGTGCCTGTCGATTCATCGTAAACGAGCGAATCCTGCAGCGAGAGGTCGATCATGAGTCCCGGCGTGGTGGAATAGCCCGAGTAAGAGTGTCCTCCAGAGCGCGCCACTAACGGCAGCTTGTGTTCCTGTGCCCATTGCAGACTGACGCGCACATCATCGGCATTTTTACAGCGGGCGATGCCAGCCGGCTTTTGGACTTTGGCATACCGCAAATTCCAGGTGGCGGCGATTTTGTTAAAATGACAGTCCCCAGGCCGGAGCAAAGGCCCATTGAGATGCTTAGCCAGTTCTTTCCAGGCTTTGGGGTCAACTCCAAGACTTGATTCAGGTGCTTTGCTGGCGCAACCGCTCAGCCAGGGCAGCTGGGAAATGGCCAGGGCGGACGAATACTGGAGAAATTGACGTCTGCTTTGGGTAGTAGTCATAAAAACTGACGTTGAGCTAAGTCATAATTTTATCAAGAAAAATCGAAAGCCTACGAATTATGATTATTCCATACACCTGAAGTTAGGAAGATGTCGCTTTCCTAATGCCTCCCTATCGGCATCGAATAGCCATTTGTTTATCAGAATTATGCCAAAATATTTCTTTTATCTGTGCAGCGGTTCATGCATTCCGCTTTCGCAACCATTCAGAGGGTAGACGGCGGAATCCATGCTCAAAAGTAGATTTCGTCACCGATGAGACCTATTCGCGCACCATACGGCTGGGCGGCAACACGGGCTGGATCAAAGTGTCCAACACGCCGAAAAAAATGCCCTGAAGGTTGAGTTCACTCATTCGCTCACGCCCGTCCTGCCCGCATTGCTGGGCCGCGTGCGGCACAAGTTTGATCGTTCTGCGCGTCCCGGCTTCATTGCCGCCCATTTGCAGCAGGATGCCATGCTGAAAAAGAGCGTCATGCAAAATCCCGGACTGCGCGTGCCGGGCGCGTTCGATGGTGGACTTGCCTGCGGCCAGCAAAACTTGGCCGCAGGCTTCCAGAAACACGGGGCAGAGCGTTTTGAACCACCCACCAAGAATCGCGCAGCCAGCACAAGGGACAGTCAGCTCTACTGGAAACCACTATGCCAAAATTGCGGTCATTCACGAGGACAGGTACCGTATCGGACGACAATATCGCAAATTCCGCAGGAGGGCATCATGGAAGCCGTGAAAACAAACCACGAACGCGCCATGAATAACAACACCACCACTCACACCTCCCCCCGCCAAAAATTCATCCTGAACCTCTCGGAGAGTGCGCTTTTTCAGCACTACCAGAAGGCCTTCCACACGCTGACCAGCCTGCCGCTGAGCCTGGAAGCCACCAAGGATGACTCCCCCATCGAAGGCATCATCACCCGCAAGGGCGTGGCCGGTGTGGTGGAAACACAGGTTCCGGTGCGCGTGGGAAAAAATACCATTGCCGTCATGCTCACCGGGGCCGTGCGCCTCCAGCCTGCCAATGCCGAAAACTTCGCCCCTGTGGCCAAAGCGCTGCTGGATGACGACCGCACCGCCGCAGAGATCCGTGCAGCTAGGGTTCACTTCGAACACGTGCCCGTCATGGAGCCCGCACGCTATGAGGCCGCTCTGGCCATCCTGCAGTCCTTTGCCCTCCAGCTGGGAGACAGCGCGCACCGCCTGCTGTTTGCCACCGCCACGCATGAGCCCGAAGCCGTGCGCAATGCCAAGGTCTTCATCCACGACCATCTGGCAGAGCCGATGTCCCTCGAAGCCGTTGCCAGTGCGGTGAACGTCAGCCCCTTCCACTTCTGCAAGCTCTTCAAGCGATCCACCGGCCTGACCTTCACGGACTTCGTGAACCGCGCCCGCGTGGAAAAGGCCAAGCGCATGCTCATGAAGCCCGCCGCCCGCATCACCGAAGTGGCCTACGACGTGGGCTTCCAGAGCCTTTCCCATTTCAACCGCAGCTTCCGCCGCATCGCCGATGAATCCCCCACGGAATTCCGCAGCCGCATGAAGCACGGTGGCCCGGCCCTCTTGGCCGCGTAAACTTTGTCGCCATGCGCACCGCACTGCGGTGTTTCGACGACATAAGCCCCGGAGAGGACGCCTGAGCGCGTTGGGCCATCCTTTCCGGGGTTTTTTGTGCCCGCATTCCGTGCTTTGAATCGGCCCCCTGTCCCACCCTCCCAGCGCAGATGCACTTGACCCCCCGCCCCCTCTGCGCACACTCGCCTTCCCTTTTCTCACCCACACTAAACTTCAGCACAGCTATCCCTATGAACCGGAAAATTCGTTACGGCATGATCGGCGGCGGGCGCGGCGCCTTCATTGGCGGCGTCCACCGCATCGCAGCATCGATCGATCAGCAGATTGAACTCGTCTGCGGCGCTTTTTCTTCCGACCCCCAGCGCTCCAAAGACAGCGGTGCGGACTTCTTCCTGCCAGCCGAGCGCTGCTACGCCAACTACGAGGAAATGATCCGCACCGAGGCCGCGCT
This sequence comes from Verrucomicrobiaceae bacterium, assembly GCA_027490195.1. Taxonomy (GTDB): domain Bacteria; phylum Verrucomicrobiota; class Verrucomicrobiia; order Verrucomicrobiales; family Verrucomicrobiaceae; genus Prosthecobacter. Next base: position 122,587 of record JAIXYN010000061.1, read on the forward strand.
GCCTGCGGACAAGCGCATGGACTTCGTCTCCATCGTCACGCCAAACCACCTGCACTTCCCCGCCGCCAAAGCCGCGCTGGAGGCCGGCTTTCATGTGCTCTCTGATAAGCCCGCCACCTTCAACCTCGCGCAGGCCAAGGAACTGGCGGAAATCGTCAAGACCACCGGCAAGCTCTACGGCGTCACCTACAACTACACCGGCTACCCGCTCATGCGTCAGGCCCGGCAGATGATCGAAGAAGGCAAGCTCGGCGAGATCCGCAAAGTCGTCGTCGAGTACCCGCAGGGCTGGCTGGCCACCATGCTGGAAAACACCGGGCAGAAGCAGGCCTCCTGGCGCGTGGACCCCGCCATCTGCGGCGCCGCCGGCTGCATGGGAGACATCGGCACGCACGCCATCAACCTCGCCGAATACGTCACCGGTTTGCACATCAAGGAACTCGCCGCCGACCTCACCATCTTCCTGGCCAAGGAAGGCCGCCGTCTAGAGGACGATGGCAACGTGCTGCTGCGCTTCACCAACGGTGCCAAGGGCGTGCTCCACTCCAGCCAGATCAGCATCGGCTGTGAAAACAACCTCAGCCTCCGCGTCTATGGCTCACTGGGTGGCATCGAGTGGTCGCAGCTCGATCCAAACACGATGATCGTCACCTCCTTGGATAAGCCGAAGCAGATCTACCGCACCAGCATGGGTTACCTCGGCAGCGCTGCCGCCGCATGCTCACGCACTCCATCTGGCCATCCCGAAGGCTACCTGGAAGGCTTCGCGAACATCTACAAAAACTTCTCCAACCACGTCCGTGCCGTCAACGCCGGCACGCAGCCCAACCCGCTGGACATGGACTACCCGACCATCGAAGAAGGTGTGGCAGGCATGGCCTTCATCGAAGCCGTCGTCGCCTCCTCCGCCAATAATGCAGCGTGGACCCCGCTGGACTACACGCCCACGACCCGCGCGAAGTATGGCGATGCCACACTGAGCAGTGACCGCGGTGGGCTGGCGTAAGAGATGAAGTAGAATCTTGGAGCGATGCCAGCAGGTGCTGGCATCGCTTTTTTGCACCCTCATTTCAGCATGCTGCTGTGAAAATCATCCTTTCACTGGAGGATATGGTTCAGACATCAGCTTCACTTTTCTAATCTGATAGTCAAAGAAATCCATGGGCTCAGGGTGCTCTGCGGATGACAATTGCACGGTCAGTCGTGCTCCTCCTTTGTTCTCACCTACGATGACACCTTCCATCCCTGAATGCGGTCCCATGCTCACGCGCACCTTATCGCTGATTCTGCAGCGGTCCCGCTGGCCGATGTACCGAGTCCAAAAGAAAAGCCCGACCAATGGTGCCAGCATTGCCGTCGCGAAGATCCAGTTTCCCAAGGCCAAATTCAAAACAGCCGCCACGATGTAGGCTAGGAGCAGCATCTCAATTAATCCCGACGGGGCAAAGCCCGCAGATTTCCGATGCCGTGGCGGAAGAGACGTCAGCTTGTTCATGACTCAGATCCTCTCAAAATAAAACGGGGAGAACAAGCCTGCTCTCATTCTCCCCGCTTCGACAAATCACTCAGTCACTCAAATCGACACTGGCTTTTTCGTCTTCGCAGAGGCGTAGATCGCATCAATCACCTGCATCAGACGCAGGGCTTGCTCGGGGGTGTTCAGGGCGGTGGCTTTGCCTTCGATGGCTTCGATGAAGTTCGCGGCTGAGCCGATGCGCCCCATGTCTTCACAGGCTGGGGTGACGATGCTGCGGTTCACACTGTTGCCGTTTTCCTGCACGTAGAGCTCACAGGTGTCTATAGCGGTATTGTCCAGACCGTCGATGCCGAAGAGGCGCTCCACCTTGCCACCGGCCTTGGTGCCCTGGAAGACCACGGAGACTTCCTCGCGCTTGACCATCTCGGCCCAGGAGACCTGGAGGCTGAGTACCTGCCCAGTCTTGAAGGTCACGAAACCGTGTGCGGCGTTTTCAACATCCGTCGTGCCACCCACTCGGTCAGGGATGCCCCAGGGGCCTTTGAACTGCTTGTCCTGGATGAAGTCAGAAAAGGTCTGGCCGAGCACGTGCGCAGGCTCAGGATAGCCCATGAAGTACATGGCCAGATCGACCATGTGCAGCAGGTCGATGAGCGGTCCGCCACCGGAGAGATCCTTCGTGGTGAACCAACCGCCGAAGCCGGGGATGCCGGTGCGGCGGATCCACTTGGCCTGCGCGGAATTGATCTTCCCCACGACGCCGTCGTTGATGTATTTCATCATCGCCTGGGACTCAGGGCGCGCGCGGTTGTTGAAGTTGAAGAGCACCTTCTTGCCGGCCTTCTTGGCGGCGACGATGATTTCCTTCACCTCCTTTGCGTTCAGCGCCGGCGGCTTTTCGGAGAAGACGTGCTTGCCAGCCTTGAGGCACTGGATCGTAAGCGGCTTGTGAAACTTGTTCGGAACGATGACGCTCACCGCTTTGATCTCCGGACTGCCCTTCAGCATGGCTTCCACGGACTCATACGACTTAGCAATGCCGTACTTCTCCGCCGCCTTGGCTGCTGCTCCGGGAGCCGCATCGGCCACGGCCACGATCTCCGCGCCCGCCTGGCGGAACCCCGCCGCGTGATACTGCAACATGCCGCCTGCTCCGATGACTCCGACTTTGATGGCCATAATAAATGTGTTCGTTAAGTGGTTGGTGAATTTTACCTGAGGGCCGCGAGAATGCAGATTCCCCGCCCCAGAGTCAAGATTTGAAAACAGAGCCCGGAGGCACCACGACCCCGCATTCGTCATTCGGATTTCGACATTCGTCATTTGCGCGCTCCCTTTCCACCAGCTGCACACCACCTCGCCCTCATGTCCGCCACTCTCCGCCCCGCCACGCTCGCCGACCTCCCGGCCATCAACGCCATTTACAACCACTACGTGGAGCACAGCACCTGCACCTATCAAACCGTGCCCAGCACTGCCCAGGAACGGCGGGACTGGTTTGACGCGCACGGCCCGGAGCATCCGGTAATCGTGGCCGAGGAGGGTGGAATCGTCATCGGCTGGGGCTCGCTCAGCCGCTTTCATCCGCGCCAGGCCTACTGCCACAGCGTGGAGGACTCGGTGTATCTGCACCATGAACATCAAGGCAAAGGCCTTGGCACCCTTCTTCTCGGCGAACTCCTCGCGCTCGCCAAAAAAATCGGCCATCACACCGTCCTCGGCGGCATCGATGCCGATCAGGCCGGCAGCATCGCCCTGCACGCCAAATTTGGCTTCATCAAAGTCTCCCACCTGAAGGAAGTGGGGCACAAACATGGGCGCTGGCTCGACGTGCTGTGGATGCAGAAGATGCTGTAAAAAAGTTGCCCAGTTGCGCAGCAACTGGAGCCTTCCCAGGCTCTTGCGCAGCCGGTGGCGCTCGATTAATCTGCACTCGTGATCCACTCGCCACCAACAACGCTCGATCTGCCTTCGCTCAGCGCAGCAGTTCATCCCGTCTGCGAACGCCACGCCGTCGCACGAATGGAGTTGTTCGGCTCGCGCGCCAGCGGTCGGGCGCACGATGGGAGCGACTACGATTTCCTTGTCGAATTTCTGCCACAGGCGAATGCTGGCCTGCTAGAAATGGTGGGCCTGAAGGAAGACCTCGAACAGCAGCTCGGACATCGCGTCGATCTCCTCAGTCGCGCCGCCGTGGAACGCGGCCGCAATCCATTCCGCCGCCGCTCCATCCTTTCAGCGCCCCTCACCGTTTATGCTCAGTGACAAACAACACGGCCTGCTGCGGGACATCCTCGACTCTGCGGCCATGTCCGTAGCTATCTCAATGGCGTATCGGAAGCAGCGTTCATGTCGAACTCCGAGAAGCAGGATGCCGTTCTGCGCCGATTTGAAATCATTGGTGAAGCATCCAGCCGCCTCGCCCCAGAAACACAGGCGCTGTTCCCCGGCCTGCCCTTCCGGCAGATGCGCGGCATACGAAACATCATTGCCCACGATTACGGGGATGTGGACCTCGATCAAGTCTGACGCACCGCCTCAGGCAGCGATCTGACGACTCTAATCACTGTACTGCAGTCCTTCTTCGAGAGTGCCGAAGGGGCCTGTGAAATCTGAGACAATCTGAAGTAGCCACGATTGCGAAAACAAGAGCGGCACTCCGCATTCTTGACCTTTTCCAAGCAAGCCGCTAGAACGGACCCGAAGCCAACGTCTTCACGCCATGCCCAGCGCCTTCGCTCCTCTGTCCCGCCGCCGCTTCCTCGGCAGCACGGCCATGGGCTTGTCCAGCGTGGCGCTGTCGGACCTCCAGGCAGATTCGCGCCCGCACTTTCCCGCGAAGGCCAAGCGCGTGATCTGGCTCTTCATGCACGGCGGGCCGAGCCACGTGGATCTCTTTGATCCAAAGCCCGAGCTCATCCGCCACGCGGGCAAACCCTTGCCAGAGAGCTACGGTGCCGTAGAGACGCGGCGCAAGGTCGCGCAGAATCCGCTGCTCGCGCCGGTGAAACCCTTTCGCAAGTACGGCCAAAGCGGCATCGAGATCAGCGACTTCCTGCCGCACATGGCGGTGCTGGCAGACGAGATGTGCGTCATCCGCAGTTGCCATGGCGACAGCGTGAATCATCCGCAGTCCGTCTATCAGATGAACACCGGCTCCATCCAGATGGGCAAGCCGAGCATGGGGAGCTGGGTGTCCTACGGCCTCGGCACTGAAAACGCCGACATGCCCGCCTTCGTCGTCATGCCAGATCCCGGCGGTGGCTTGAAGGGAGGACCACCCGCCTGGGGCAGCGGCTTCCTGCCCGCAACGTATCAAGGCACCACCATGCGCGCGGGCGGCAGCCCCATCCTGGACCTGCAAGGGCCGCAAAGCAGCGCACGCCAGCGCGCCACGCTGGATCTCATCCAGCAGATGAATGCGCAGCACCTCGCGCAGCACGCCGCCAACAGCGAACTCGACGCCCGCATCCGCAGCTACGAGCTGGCCTTCCGCATGCAAAGCGCCGCACCGGAAGCGGTGGACATCTCACGCGAGACCGAGGCCACGAAAAAACTCTACGGCATCGACGACGCCACCACGAAGGAGTTCGGTACCCGCTGCCTGCTGGCACGGCGCATGATTGAGCGCGGAGTGCGCTTTGTACAGCTCTACTCCGGTGATACGAATGGCTGGGATGCGCACGAGAACGTGCTCAAAAATCACACCGACTACTGTGCCCGCACCGACAAACCCGTGGCCGGCCTGCTGCGCGATCTCATACAACGTGGCCTGCTGGAGGACACTCTTGTCATCTGGGGCGGTGAATTTGGCCGCATGCCCATGAGCGAAAAGGGCTTGGGTCGCGATCACAATCCTTGGGGCTTCACCACCGTGCTCATGGGGGCTGGCGTGAAGCACGGCCACATCCACGGTGCCACCGATGAATTCGGCCTGCGCGCCGCTCAGGACAAAGTCCACATCCACGATCTCCACGCCACCATCCTGCATCTCCTCGGTCTAGATCATGAGCGGCTTACCTTCCGCCTCAACGGTCTCGATCAACGCCTTACTGGCGTGGAAGGCAGCGGTATCGTGAAGGGAATCCTCTCTTAAATGTCGAATGACAAAGGCAGAATGACGAAGTCCCCGCTGGCGTATGCTGGTGCGGTCTTTTGCATGCTCATCACCATGACGCTCGGCATGCGTGACGCCCACGCCGTCTCCATCCGCGCCTCCACCGATCCCGTCAAGGACGAGCGCCCCATCAAGCCGGAGGACAAGGAGCACTGGGCCTTCAAACCTCTGCAAATCACACCCGACAAAACAGGCATCGACGCTCTCACAGGGCCTTCATTCCCTCCCGCAGATCCCACCACACTCATCCGCCGCCTCACCTTCGATCTCACAGGCCTGCCGCCCACTCCCGAAGAAGTCACCGCCTTTTCGAAGGCCTACATCCAGAATCCAGCATCAAGCATCGAGCAACTAGCCGACCATCTCCTCGCCTCCCCACGCTACGGCGAGCACTGGGCGCAGTGGTGGCTCGACCTCGCACGCTACGCGGACACAGACGGCTTTGAATACGATGCCGAACGCAAGCATGCGTGGCAGTACCGCGATTGGGTCATCGACGCCCTCAACCGCGACATGCCCTTTGATGCCTTCGTGCAGCATCAGATCGCGGGAGATTTGATGGGGGACGAAACCGCCACCGGCTTCCTCTTCTCCTGCCCGGACATGCCGGATCTAAACAATCAAAGCGAGCGCCGCCACGTCCTGCTCAATGACATCGCCACCACCGTCGGCGCCGTGGGCCTGGGGCTCACCGTCGGCTGCGCGCAGTGCCATGATCATCCCTACGATCCCATCAGCCAGGCCGACTTCTACCGGCTGCGCGCTTTCTTTGACAACACCGTGCTGACCAAAAACAGCAAGCCCCTCGGCCCAGCCGTCCGCGTCTTCACGGAGGGCATACCCGCCAGCACCGTCTTCGTGCGTGGCGACTTCAAACGCCCCGGTCCCGCGATCCAGCCCGCCATCCCCCGCATCTTCGGCACAACTCCCGCCAAGGCCGACCGCACCGCACTCGCGCAATGGCTCGCCAGCAAGGACAATCCCCTCTTTCTCCGCACCATGGCCAACCGTCTCTGGCAGCAGCACTTCGGCAAACCGCTCGCCGCCATTCCCGGTGATCTTGGTCATCAGGGCGAAGCCCCCACGAATCCCGCTCTGCTCGACTGGCTGGCCGCCGAACTACCGCGCCAAAACTGGAGCCTCAAACGCCTGCACAAGGTCATCGTGATGTCGAAGACCTACCAGCAGAAGACAGCCGCCCCAACGCGCCTCACCGGCGAAATGCTGCGTGATGCCATGCTCAGCATCAGCGGTCAGCTCAATCTCAAAACCGGCGGGCCTGGCGTGAAGCTGCCCCTGCCGAAGGAGATCAGCAGCACGCTGCTCAAGACTCAGTCTGAAATCACCAAGGACGAAAGCGAGCACACCCGCCGCAGCATCTTCGCTTTCGCCCGGCGCAATCTGCGCCACCCGCTCTTCGAGCTCTTTGACCGCCCCGACGCCCAGATCTCCTGCGCCCGCCGCAACGCCTCCACCACCGCCCCGCAGGCCCTCATGCTGCTCAATTCCGACTTCGCCCACAACATCGCCGCGAAGATCGCCGCGCAATTGAACGAGCAATATGGTTCCGATGCCGCCGCCCTCATCACTGCCGCCACCCTGCGCTGCCTATCGCGCCAGCCCACGTCGCAGGAGATCGAGAAGGGACAAAAATTCCTGCAAAAACAAACCGCCCTGACTCCCGGCTTCCGCGAGGCTCTGGCAGATTACTGCCTTGCCTTGCTGAACTCGAACGAGTTTGTGTATGTGGACTGAACCATGAACGAACCACCTTCCAACAGCGGCGCTTTCATCGCCAAACTCGGTGCCTGGTTGCAACTCGCGCAATTCATCGGCCTTGCCGGCACAGTGATCGGGATGATGAAAGCCTTCCGAGCAATCGGTACCTCCGGCACCAGCGATCCCACCTTGCTCAGCGGAGCCATCGGCGAAGTCTTGATAGCAGCAGCCGGAGGCATCGCGGTGTCATTGGTGGGCGTCCTTCTCGTGCTCATCGCCATCACCGTCTGCCGCTACCGCGCCGTGTGGATGTTCTGGTTCCTCTGCCTCTACGGCGGTCTCATGATCTTCAGCTACTTCGTTCCCTTCGGCCTGTTCTTCCTGATCTATGCCTTGGTGAAGAAGGATGAGTTTCTGTGCCCGCAGCCCCCCGCCTTGATGGCCTGAAGAAACGAAAGAGCATGGACTCGACGGAAACATCGCAATCATTACGCGGGGCTTTCATGGCCAAACTGGGGGCCTGGCTGCAAATGGCTCCGGTGCTCGGCATGTTCGGAATGGTAGAAGCATTCTCTGTTCTCAGAACCAGCGGCGCAGGTGATCCGGCCAGACTCAGCGAGGCCATTGGAAATGCACTCATTTATGCACTCATCGCTAAGGGGCTCAGCATCATCGGCCTGATACTGATAGCCGTAGCCATCATCTTCCACCGTTATCGCGCGGCCTGGATGTTCTATTTTCTCTGCTTCTATGGCCTTCTGATGATCGGCATCAATGTCTGTCTGCTCTTGTTCACCGGCTTCAGTTTCAATCTGCATCTCCTTTGCGGCGTCTTTTTTCTGGGCTTTGCCACGACGAAGAAGAATGAGTTTCAACGTGCGGCCAAGGCAGCGCACAAACTGCCCTCCTGCTATCAGCTCGACCCATGACAAGGCGAAGGCGCCGGGATTTCTCCCGACGCCTTCATTGTGGATCGGCCCTCATAAGCCGGATTCTGTGTCCCCGATGCCCTTCGACACCTGGCTGTGATCATTTATCTGTCAGGCTGATCGCTCAGCCTGCCCCCGCTTGCGCAGTGGAGCGACTATTACCCGGAGGTATCCATCCCTTGCGGGACTTGCGGCCAGGCGGGCCTTTCTCCTGTTCTGTCTTGCACCGCATGAGGTTTGTCGTGCCCCCTTCCTCGCGGTTGGGGCGGTGGGCTCTTACCCCGCCGTTTCACCCTTACCCCCTTTCGCTCTTGCGAGCTACGGAGGGCGGTTTGTTTTCTGTGATACTGTCTGTGACTGCGGCTTGCACCGCAGCCCCCACACTTTCATGTGGCATGCTGCCCTGTGGTGTCCGGACTTTCCTCTGGCATCTCCGCCTTGCAGCAAAAATACCAGCGATCACTCCGACCGACCCGCCGTGAGAGTAAGGGCTTCAGCGAAAAGGGCAAGCCGGGTGTACGTGGAAAGATGTCGCGAAACTTATTCCCCGGTTCCGGTGTTGAACCGCATGCACCCACCACCGCGCCATGAAACTCCTGCCTTCCTTTCTGCTCTCCCTCACAGTCAGCTTCTCTCTGACCCACGCCGAAGACGCCCCGAAACAACGCCCCGATGCTGCAGGCACCGCAGGCCCGGGCCGGGAGAAGATCAAAGAGATGATGCTGCAAAAGTTTGACGCCAATAAAAACGGCACACTCGATCCCGACGAGAAAGCGGCGGCCATGAAAGCCATGCAGGAACGCCGTGGCGGCAGCCCCAAAGGCGGCGCGCCCGGCTCCACCGGCGAGCCCGCAAAAGGCGGCGGCCCGATGCAAGCGATGCTTCTGCAAAAATTTGACGCGAACAAAAACGGCGTCCTCGATCCCGATGAAAAAGCTGCCGCGATGAAAGCCATGCAAGAGCGCAAGGGCAAGTCCGGCGGGTTCTCCGGTGCTGGTGGCACCAACACGGAGGGGGGCAACAAGTTCCGCCGTCCGCCGGAAGCACCTAAAGAAGGCGACGCCAAATAAGCTGGCAGCCCTCCTTACTTCACAACGCTGTCTTTGAGTAGCTTCAGCAGCGCATAGTCCGCATACTGGATGTCGCTAATCTTCCACACACCGCCCTGCTGCACGCAGTGGAAGGTGATGCTCTTCTTCTCTTTGAAATTCGCAAAGGTCACCAGCACGGTGGTCTTGCCCTCTTCGGTCTTGGCGGGGTGAATGACGAAGTCTTTGATCTCCATGTCCTGGGCATCGTAGAGCGGGTCGCCATTGAGCGCGCCGACTTCACCTTTGGAGTCGATGGTGTCTTTCCAAAGGAGATCTCCAAGTTCCTTCGAGAAGTAGTGGTCCACCAGCGCCCGGTTCTTGTCTTGGAAAAACGGTGACGCCTTTTTCTTCTCCGACTTGTAGAGCTCCGCGACCAGCGCATCTGGCGTGGCCGCCTTGTCAGCAGATTGAAGAGTCAGACCGCAGGAAACAAACAGCAGGAGCAAAGTCAGGAGGCGCATGCGGCTGTTATCGCCGCAAACGCGCCAAAGTCGAGTTCATCGTCTCACTCTTCCGCGCCCTTTTTGCCCTTCTTCCTGGGCGCTTCAGGCAGCGGCACACCGCGCTGGATGGCCTCCCACTCCGCATAGCCTTTCTTGCTGCGATTGCCGAGGTACTTGTAGGTGTCAAAAATCGCTCCATTGCCGAGAACTCGTGGATCTTTCTCTTCCTTGAGGATGGTCTCCAGCTTTGCCCGCAGCTCCTGTTTCTTCGCGGCGAACTCGGGCTCCTTGGCCAGGTTCTTCAGACACTCGGGATCTTGGGCAATGTTGTAGAGCTCTTCCTCCGGGCGGTAGTTGAACGCGAGGTCATAGAAGATACCCTTGTTCTCCACGATCCATGATTTCGTGGGCCCATCGTCGCAGTTGCCGTACCCGGTTTCAGGATTGCAGGCGGGCCAGCGCTCCGGGTGGTAGTTATGACTGTAGAAAAACTCGGGCGTACGGATGGCGCGCACGGGATAGCCCCAGTCGTTCGGACGCCCCAGATCGTGCCGCTCCTTACCAGCCAGCATGACTTTGCGGCCTTCCACAAAGCCGCTCTTCTCGCTGCGCAAAATGTTCACCAAACTGCTGCCACTCATCTGCTCGTGCTTCGGCAGTCCGGCCAATTCGAGATACGTGGGCGCAAGATCACGCACGTTGATAAAATCTTCGACGACACGCCCCGGCTTGATCCCCTTCCCCCAGCGCATGGCCAGCGGCAGATGGTAACCGTCCTCATAAATCTGCCCCTTCACCCGTGGAAACGGCATGCCATGATCCGAAGTCACGATGACCAGTGTGTCATCCAGCATGCCGGACTTCTCCAGCAGGTCGAGCGCCTTCCCGATCTGCTTGTCGCCCCATTCCACCTCAATCGCATAGTCAGCCAGATCACCACGCACGGTCGCGTTGTCAGGCAGATAACCAGGCACCTTCACGTCCTCAAGTTTCTTGCCCAAGCGAACACCGGAATCGAGTTCGTAAGAGCGATGCGGCTCCTTGAATCCCATCCAGAAACAGAACGGCTGCGCTTTGTCGCGCTGCGCCAAAAAGGCTTCAAAGTTGCGCGGATAGTCCGTGGTCGTGATGCCCTTTGCTGGCACTTCCTGCTTGAACTGATCAAATGCCGGTCCGGCAGGATTGCGCGTGCGTCCTTCCAGTTTGTACTCGCCCGGTCCCCAGCCCTTGCCGGTCAGTCCCACGGTGTAGCCGCCTTTTTCCAGCAGGTCAGGATACACGGCAAACTTCGGCGGGAAGATACCCCCATGGCACACGGCCTCCTCAAGCTGCCAGGAGTTGCGCCCTGTGAGCATCGTGGCACGGCACGGACTGCACTTCGGATTGGAGGTGAAGGCGTTCTTGAACAGCACCCCCTCCTTCGCCACGCGGTCAAAGTTTGGCGTCTTCACCCAGTCACAGCCATAAGCACCCGCATGCTGCCAGCCCCAGTCATCAAAGATGATGAAAAGGATGTTCGGACGTGGAGCATCCGCAGCACGGATGCCGGCAGCGAAGACGAGAGCAGCAAGGACAGCCAGATGGAATTTCATGCGCCGTGAAACGCATGAGAAGTCCTCAACTTGCAGCCGCTTCTTCCACGCTCACACAGGTGCAGACGAGATGGCGGTCGCCATACACATTGTCGATACGCGAAACCGGTGGCCAGTACTTGGACTCCTGCACCCACGGCAGCGGGAATGCGGCGGCCTCACGCGTGTAGGCGTGCGGCCAGTCGCTCTTCGTGACAGCGGCAGCGGTGTGCGGGGCCTGCTTGAGCGTGTTGTCCGTGGGATGATACGTGCTGCTTTCGACTCCGATCATCTCCGCATGGATGCACTGCATCGCCTCGCAGAAGCGGTCGATCTCCGCCTGGCTCTCACTCTCCGTGGGCTCGATCATGAGCGTGCCGGAAACAGGCCAGCTCATCGTCGGCGCATGATAGCCAAAATCCATCAGCCGCTTCGCCACATCTTCCACAGTGACCTTGTGGAAATGGCTGAAGTCGAGGATGCACTCGTGCGCAACGAGCCCCTTGGAGCCTTTATAAAGCGTAGGAAAATTCACCTCCAACTTCTTCGCGACGTAGTTCGCATTGAGAATGGCGTACTTGGTCGCATCAGCGAGGCGCGGCCCCATCATGGCGATGTACATCCATGAGATGGTGCAGATGCTCGCGCTGCCCCAAGGGGCGGAGCACACCGCACCTTCACGGCGGTCTGCCTGCCACGTGTGGTGACCCGGCAAATGCGGACGCAGGTGCGCCGCTACAGCGATGGGCCCAACTCCTGGCCCGCCACCACCATGCGGAATGCAGAAGGTCTTATGCAAATTCAAATGACACACATCTGCACCGATGCGTCCCGGCGAGGTCAGCCCCACCTGCGCATTCATATTCGCACCGTCCATGTACACCTGCCCACCGTGCTCATGCACCAGACGGCAAATTTCGACAATGGACTCCTCAAACACGCCATGCGTGGAGGGATACGTGACCATCAGCGCAGCCACTTTGTCTTTGCTGGCCTCCAGCTTCGCCTTCAAATCATCGACCGAAATATTACCCTGATTATCACAGGTCACCGCCACGACCTTGAAGCCACACATCACTGCGCTAGCCGGGTTCGTACCATGCGCCGAAGTGGGGATGAGGCAGACATCGCGATGGTCCTCGCCACGCGCGGCGTGGAAACGCTTGATCGCCAGCAGCCCGGCGTACTCCCCCTGCGATCCCGCATTCGGCTGCAACGACACCGCGTCAAAGCCAGTGCACTCGGCTAGCCAGCCTTCGAGATCACTGAACATCGAGCGGTAGCCCTCCGTCTGATCATGCGGTGCGAAGGGGTGCAATCCGTTCACCTCCGGCCAGCTCAACGGCATCATCTCCGCCGCTGCGTTCAGCTTCATCGTACAGGAGCCCAGCGGAATCATGCTGCGGTTCAGCGCGATGTCCTTCGACTCCAGACGGTGCAGGTAGCGCATCATCTCCGTCTCGGAGTGGTACGAATTAAACACCGGATGTGTCAAAAACTCAGACCTACGGTGGTGCCGCGCTGAGCAGTGCAGTGGATGTTCATCATCCAGCACCGGCGGCTGCTGCGCCTTAGAAATGCCAAAGGCCGTGAGCAGGTTGAGCAGCTCGTCTTCCCGCACACGCTCATCCAAAGCGACCCCCACGGTGGTTACGTCAATCTTGCGCAGATTGATGCCGAAAATCAGCGCGCGCTTGATCTGGTCATCAGCGTTCGGCACGCGCACGCTGAGCGTGTCAAAGAAGTCGTCGCTCAGCACGTCCAGACCCGCACGCAGCAACTCGCCCGCAAGCCAGACCGCCGCACCATGCACACGACGCGCGATGGTCTTGAGCCCCTGCGGTCCGTGATACACCGCATACATGGAAGCCATCACCGCAAGCAGCACCTGCGCGGTGCAGATGTTGCTGGTGGCCTTTTCACGCCGGATGTGCTGCTCACGTGTTTGCAAAGAGAGGCGATAGGCAGGCTTGCCGGAGGCATCCTTGGAAACACCGATCAAGCGTCCAGGCAGCCGGCGCTTCAAGGCATCCTTTACCGCCATGAAGGCAGCATGCGGTCCGCCAAAACCCAGCGGCACACCAAAGCGCTGGCTATTGCCCACGCAGATGTCCGCTCCGAATTCACCCGGCGGCCGCAGGACCGTGAGCGCCAGCAAATCAGCACTGACGACGAGCAACGCGCCCGCCTCATGGACTTCTGTCGCCAGCTCGGCAAAATCATGAATGACGCCCTGCGTGTCAGGATACTGCACAAGCACCGCAGCCAGCCCCTTAGTGCCATCGTGCTTCCATTTGAGCGCATCCCCCACCTCCACGCGGATGCCCAGCGCATCCATACGCGTGCGCACCACCTCAATGTTATGCGGATGGCATTGGTCGGAGACAAACACGCGTGATGCGCCAGCCACCTGCGCCACCGCCAGTCCCAAAGCTTCGGCACATGCGGTTCCTTCATCGAGCAGCGAAGCGTTCGCGACATCCAGCGCCGTGAGGTCGCGGATCATCGTCTGAAAATTGATCAATGCCTCAAGACGCCCCTGTGCGATCTCCGCCTGATAAGGCGTGTAGGCCGTGTACCAGCCGGGATTTTCGAGGATGTTTCGCTGGATGACCGGCGGCGTGAAAGTGTCATGATAGCCGAGCCCGATGAATGATCGCATGACCTTGTTAAGCCCCATAATCTGCCGCATGCGGCGCAGGGCCTGCTCCTCACTCAGAGGCGGTGCCAGATTGAGCACCTCACGCACCCGTATTCCTTCCGGCACCACTTGGTCGATGAGCTCATCGAGTGTTTTGAAACCAAGCGTTTGCAGCATGCTCTCCGCCTCTGCGGCAGAGGGACCAATGTGGCGACGGGAAAAATTTGTGGGCATCGAAATCGGAGCGGTTTGGGGAGGCCGCCACGGTATCTAGCCGAGGGCCGGTGTCACTTGCCAAACAAGGCCCAGAACTTTTTCTCGGAGGCCTTTTGTTTGCCCTTGGCCTCACGCAGAAAGGGGGCCAGTGCCGCCAGATTAATGATCCAGTGATTGATGAACTTAAACGGCGCGCGCAGCGGACGCTCGAAATCCACGAACAGCACCACCCGGTAGCCTTCGGTGTCATTCCAGACTTCGTGATTGTAAGTGTCATCAAAAATGATCGCGCTACCTTCCTGCCAGGAATAGACCTGATCGGCGATGCGGATACGGCACTGGTGGCGGGGCTCCGGCACCATCAGTCCCAAGTGCATGCGCAGCACCCCCGCAAAGGGGCCACGGTGCTCCGGGATGTGCTTGTTCGGCGAAAGGATGGAGAAAAAGCCGGTCGTGCAGCCTGGGATCTTGGCCAGCACCTTCATCGTCTCCGGGCAGTGACGGGCGTTTTCCTCGCAGTCCATGCCGACACCTTTGAGGAAGAAGGTCTTCCATTGGTCATCGCCTTGGATCATGCCGACCTCCTTCACGATGTCCTGAAAGCTGGGCATCGCATCGCGGTATTTCATCACTGAGTCGACTTCGGCGCGTACTTTCTGCCAGTCTGCCTCGATGTCCTTGACCCAAGGGAAGTGCCGCGAGTCATAGATAGGCGGATCACCGTGTATGGAACAATGCGCAATAACCGACTCGACTAGGTCCTGCAGACGATTGGTAAGACGCTCCATCCAGCCGCTGGCGGGAAAGGTGCGGTGACGGCGGTGATAGGCGTCAATCGGCTTGAGCTGGAAGCCAGCCGGAACAGTGGCGATGGAAGAGGATGCTTCGGGAGGCATGGGACTGAACTCCGTAACGAGTAACGAATCCGTCACTTTTTGCAGCCAAAAAATAGCGCGTCAACCGATCAAAATCACACCCAGTTCAGGCAATGTGCTTGCCGTAGGCGGCGGCGTCCATCAACGCGCCAAACTCCGCAAGATTGGAGGACTGAATTTTAAAAATCCAGCCACCGACATAAGGATCACGATTGAGAAGGCCCGGATCGCCGGTCAGCGCCTCATTGATGGCCACAATCTCACCCGACACCGGAGCATAAATGTCGCTCGCCGCTTTGACGGACTCGATCACGCACACCTGCTGTCCTGCACTGACCTGAGTGCCCACTTTGGGAGGATCCACAAAGACCACATCCGTCAGTTCTGCCTGCGCATGATCCGTGATGCCGACCGGAGACGGGCTTTGGGTAGGATCGATCCATTCGTGGGAGTCACGGTAGCGGAGGTTGTCAGGAACGTTGCTCATGGGGATGTCTATTGGGAATTAAACGGAAGGCTTGCGATAAAACGGCTTCTTCACCACTTCCGCCGGAAAACGCCGCCCGCGGATTTCGATCTCCAGCGTGCTGCCGATCGTGGCAGCGCTCAGCGGCACATAGGCCATGCCGATGCCGGTTCCGAGGCTGGGAGACTGCGTGCCGCTGCACACCTCGCCGATGATCTCACCTGCGAATGCCACCGGATAATGCGGACGTGGTGGCGGAGCTGCGCCAGTCATGCGGAAGGCGGCCAGCTTGTCAGGCAGTCCGGCGGCCTTTTGCTTCACGAGAGCCTCACGGCCGGTGAAGTCACCCTTGTCGAGATCCACAAAAAAGCCGAGCCCGGCCTGCAGCGGCGTGCGCGTTTCAGAAAGATCATTGCCATTGAGCGGATAGCCCATCTCAAGCCGCAGCGTGTCACGGGCCCCGAGTCCGCAGGGCACACCACCGGCAGCTTTCACGGCATACACGATTTTGCGGAACCACATTTCCGCCGTCTCCATGGGCATGAAAAATTCAAAGCCTTCCTCCCCGGTGTAGCCTGTGCCGCACAGCCACATCGGCCCTTCGCTGGTCATGGTGACGAGGATGGCGTTGTGCTCAGGAAAGGATGTGGCACTGCCAAAGACCGTTGCCGCCACTTCGCGGGCCTTCGGTCCTTGTATGGCCAGACCGGCGGTGAAATCACTCGCGTTGGCCATCATTACCTCGTCATCTTTATTGAGCTGGGTTTCCAGATGCGCCCAGTCCGCATCAATGCGCGAAGCATTCACGACGAGGTAAAATTCGCGCTCGCTCGTGCGGTAGGCGATCAGGTCATCAATCACGCCACCGAGTCCGTTCAGCAGCAGGGTATACTGCCCCTGGCCGGGCAGCAGCTTGGTGATGTTGTTGGTCAGAACCCGGTTCAGAAAGGCTTCGGCCCCGGGGCCGCTCACAATGAACTGCCCCATGTGCGAAACATCGAACACGCCGACGCTCTGCCGCACGGCTTTGTGCTCATCGACGATGCCAGTATATTGCACCGGCATGTCCCAGCCCGCAAAGGGCACCATGCGTGCTCCCATTTCCACATGGACGGCGTGAAGGGGAGTGCGGCGAAGGGGAGTGGTGTCGGACACAGTCCGCGCATGTTGTGAAGCGCGAAGGCTTTGTCAATTCTTGCAGCATTTTAAGCCAATTTCTGAATACCAATGTCGTTTGCAGCACCCCGCATCCGCTCCATACTCCGCCTCCCCAAACGCACGAGAAAAAAGCCCCAACCATGGCAGCACCTTTCCTCAACCAGGACTTTCACATCCGCTGGTCCACCCTGACCCCCGAACACATTGAAGCCGACATCCGCGCCGCTCTTGAAAAAGCGCAAGCGAATCTGGATGCCGTCATCGATCAGGATCGCGGCAAGCTGATGAACTTTGATTCCGTCGTGCTCGGTCTCGACGAATGCACCCGCGAACTGAATGAAGCCTGGGGACAGGTCACCCATCTCGATTCCCTGTGCAACTCCCCTGCCCTGCGTGAGGCGCACAACAAGATGCTGTCTGAAGTCAGCTCCTTCTTCGCCAAGATCCCGCTCAACGAGCATCTTTGGGACCTGTTTGTCACTTACAGCCAGACCGACGAGGCCAAGCAACTCTCCCCCGTGCGCAAGCGCGCCCTTCAGGAAGCCATGGACGGCTTCATCGAGGCCGGCGCCGATCTGCCGCCGGAGAAAAAGAAGCGCATGGAGGAGATCGAAGCCGAGCTCTCCAAGCATACGCAAAAGTATTCAGAGAACGTCCTCGATTCCACGAACAAGTGGGAGTTGCTCATCGAAGACGTGGATCGTCTCAAAGGCCTGCCGCAGACCGCCATCGAAGCCGCCAAGGCGGATGCGCTGGCCAAAAATCTCGGCACGCCTGAGAAGCCGGTCTATCGCTTCACCCTGAAAGCTCCTTCCATGATTCCGGTCATGGAATACCTCGAAGATGAAGGCATCCGCCGTCAGGTCTGGGAAGGTTCCATTGGTATTGGCCGCGGCGGCGAGCATGACAACACAGACCTTGTCTGGAAGATCCTGCGCCTGCGCCATGAAAAGGCCCAGATCATGGGCAAGGCGAACTTCGCCGATCACGTGCTAAACCATCGCATGGCCAAAAACGGCCAAAGCGCCCTTCGTTTCATCACGGACCTCTACGAACGAGTGCAGGAAGCCTTCAAGCGCGAAACCATCGAACTTCAAGAGTACCGCGCCGACAATGCCCATCAGGCCGTCGATCTGTTCCAGCCATGGGAAGTCTCCTTCTGGAGCGAACGCCAGCGCAAATCCAAGTACGATTTTGATGAAGAGGAGCTGCGTCCCTTCTTCCCCATCGACAAGGTGCTCAATGGCATGTTCCAACTGGCCGAAAAAGTGTTCGACCTGCGCATCACCAGCCGTGAGGTCGTTTATATCGAGCCCGGCCAAGAAGCCCCGGCCAATGTCAGCACCCAGCCCGGCAAAGCTGGTCCGGTGGAAGTCTGGCACCCCGAGGTGAAATTCTACGAAGTGCGCAACGAAAAGGGCGTGCACATCGGCTCCTTCTACGCCGACTGGCATCCGCGTGACTCCAAACGCGGCGGTGCCTGGATGAATTATCTCAAGATGGGAGTGCCGCCTAGTGGAGAGAGCGACCGCCGCCTGCATCTAGGCCTCATCTGCGGCAACATGACCCCGCCTGTCGATGGCAATCCTGCATTGCTCACGCACGATGAAGTCACCACCGTCTTCCATGAATTCGGCCATCTGCTACACCAGCTCTGTGGCAACGTGGAAATCCCCTCGCTGAATGGCGTGAGCGTTTACTGGGACTTCGTGGAACTGCCCTCGCAGCTCATGGAAAACTTCTGCTGGGAGCGCGAGAGCCTCGACCTCTTCGCCCGCCATCATGAAACCGGTGAAACGATTCCTCCACGGCTCTTCAAGAAACTGCTGGCCGCCAAGAACTACCGCAGCGCCAGCGACATCATGCGCCAGCTCGCCTTCGGCAAGCTCGACCTCGAACTGCACATGCACCACGCCACCGATGAAGGCGCGGACCTCGATAAGCTCGCGCGCTCCATTCTCAAAGGCTACATCATGGAGCTCAAAACCGAGCAGCCAACAATGGCGCGTCGCTTCGGCCACCTCTTCAGCAGCCCCGTCGGCTACGCCGCTGGCTACTACAGCTACAAATGGGCCGAAGTGCTGGATGCCGATGCCTTCACCCGCTTCCAGCAGGAAGGCGTGCTCAATCCTACCGTGGGCCGCGAGTTCCGTGACACGATCCTCAGCAAAGGCAACTCCGAAGACCCCGCGAAGCTCTTCCAGAACTTCATGGGCCGCGATCCCGATGCCATGGCGCTGCTCGTGCGTGCAGGGCTGGCGTAAAATAGGATGGGTGTGGCGACAGCCCGCCCGTCCATGAGCGCGTGCAAAACACCCATGACTCAGGGCTCCTCCCAAAGCTGGGCGGCTGGTTTTCTCTATGCCTTCGCCGCCCGCCCCCGGTACGCCACGGCGAAAAACACGCACACCAACGCAGTCAGCGCCGTCTCTCCCCACCAGAAGCGCGACCAGTTGGTAATCTTGTTGTCCGTGCAGGCCGCAAACCACCAGCCGCCGCCGAGGTAGCCGATCAGATTGCCCACGCCGCCCATCAGCATGGCCAGCAGCGCCTGCGCACGCACCCTCCATTTCGGATCGATACGTTCTTCCAGGTAGATCTGGGTGGTGATGAAGTAGAGCGTGTAGGCAAAGCCGTGCAGAAAGGTGCCAAACATCACGCTGGGCAGCGTGTTGAATGTGTTGAAGGAATAGCGGACGACACAAATCGCGATGCCCGACATGAAGACCCACTTCAGCCGAAAACGCGCCATCACTCCCGCCAGCAACAGCATGACCAGAACCTCGGTCGTCTGCCCCAGCGATATGACGGCGGAAATATGCTGCACCCCAAGATCATGCAACTGGCGCGAGGTGTACGGATAAAACGCCGCCAGCGGCACGCAGTACAAAGCCGCCGTCAGAAAGACGACGCGGTGATCGCGGTGGACGAGCAGCCCAAGCGCATCCAGGCCGAGGATCTGCTTCCAGGTGCGGTGCTGCACGACCTCGCCAGGTGGAATCATTGGCAGCCGCCACGTCAGCGTCATGACCACCAGCCATAACCCCGCAGCCGTGACACCCGCCACCAGCGAGGCATCGGCCCGCAGCACAAAGCTCACCACCCAGCAGCCGACCATCCAGCCGGCGGTAGCGCAGGCACGAAGCGGACCAAACTGCTGCTTGGTGTTGTGCAGCTGGGAAAAAACAATGCTGCTCGCCAGGCTCCAAACTGGCGTGGCCACCAGGGTGTGAACCTGCGCACAGATCAAGACCATCACATCACTCCACCCCCACTCCAGAGAGCCGCAGGTCATCAGCAGGGCGATGCTCGTCGCCGCCGTCAGCCAGCGCAGCAGCAGCACCGGCGAGTGCTTTTGATCCGCCAGCGCTCCCACAAAGAGGGGCGAGATGAACGCCGCAATGGCCGTCGTGGCAAACACCCAGGGCACCAGATGCCCCCGGCCATGCGCATTAAAGACGTTCGCCAGCGGCACGCTCCACATCCCCATGGGCATTGCTGTGCAGAAAAACAGCGTCGCCAGCGATTTGCGGCTGGCCTTGGCATCCGGAGCGGGGTTGGACATCGTTGTTATTTTTGAAATAAGCCGGAAGACGGCAAACTCCAACAACGAGTCTGTAAAAAGCGTTGGTTGCACCCCCGGCTCACCTTTCCATCTTCCGCGAACTTCCTACCCCTCCCAACCTCCCCTTTCTCATGGAAAACGTCATCATCATCGGCACCGGCTGCGCCGGATACACCGCAGCCATCTACACCGGCCGCGCCAACCTGAAGCCCCTGATCCTCTCCGGCAACATGCCCGGCGGCCAGCTCACCACCACCACGGAGGTCGAAAACTTCCCCGGCTTCCCGAACGGCATCATGGGCCCGGAGCTGATGATGAACATGCAAACGCAGGCTGAAAAATTTGGCGCTCGCATCGAGTACTCCCTGGTCAGCAGCGTCAAAAAGACCGCAGCAGGCCACTTCGAAGTGCACACCGATGGCGGCACCGTCTACGAGACCCACACCGTGATCGTCGCCACCGGCGCCTCCCCCAAGCACCTCGGCCTGCCCAATGAGAAGGCCCTCATCGGCCGTGGTTTGACGAGTTGCGCCACCTGTGACGGCGCTTTCTACCGCAACGTCCCCGTCTGCGTCATCGGCGGCGGCGACAGCGCCTGTGAAGAGGCCGGATTCCTCACCAAATTTGCCAGCACCGTCTATTTGATCCATCGCCGCGACGAATTGCGCGCCTCGAAAATCATGGCCGACCGCGCGCTCGCCAACCCAAAGATCAAACCCGTCTGGAACTCCACCGTCGCTGAATACCTCACCGACGAGAAGGGCGAAATGCGCGCCGTGATGCTCGAAAACCTCGTCACCGGTGAAAAGAGCGAACTGGAACTGAAGTGCGTCTTCGTCGCCATTGGCCACGTGCCGAACGGCAAGTTCCTAGGCGATCTCGTCGATACAGACGAAGCCGGCTACATCCTGCAGACCCAGGGCACCCGCACCAAAACGGAGGGCCTCTTCGCCGCCGGTGACGTGGCCGACCACGTCTATCGTCAGGCCATCACCGCCGCCGGCCAGGGCTGTGCCGCCGCTCTCGAAGCCGAGCGCTACCTCGCCGACCACGGCGTGCATTGATTTTTGCGCCAGACGGCGCGTGCTCCTCACTCCGTGAAGAGCACGCGGTGGATGGGGGCTGGATAAGGCACATCCGGGCCTTTAGCCTCGGTCCAGAGGATGCGATTCAAGGCATCCTCTGGAGCCTCGTCGTATTCATCAAAGTCCATCATCGCGCTCGCTTTGGCTCCTGGTGATGCAGGGGTGTTTTTCGCTAGCAGGTCCACCTTGGGCTGCCGCACCTCATAAGGGCTCAGCTTGGCTTCGTTGGTGAAGCAGCGGAACATCGGCGTGGCTCCGGCATCGTATTGCGTCATGGGTGGCAGGCCGAGAATGAGTTCCATGGTGCGGATCATGCTTGCGGTGGTGTACAGCGTGTGGTCGATGCTCTGCCGCTTCACCCACGGACTGATGACCGAGCCGATAGTGCGGTGGGCATCCACATGGTCGGGGCCGTTCTGCGCATCGTCCTCAATGACGAAAATAGCCATCTGCTTCCAAAACTTCGAGCGCGTGGCTGCGGCGATGATTTTGCCAAACGCCAGATCATTGCTGCCAACACAAGCGGCTGGCGTGTGGGCACCGGGCGTGGTCCCTTTGGTGTGGTTCTCGCCCAGCGCCATGATGGTGAAACGCGGCAGCTCACCGGTTTTCTCCGCTTCTTGCAGGTCTTTGATCCAGTTCTCGCATTTATCCATGTCGCGTGGCTCACTCCACTTACCCCGGTTGATGCTGGGCACACGCTGCGCGCCTTCGCCGTAGGTTTTGAAGCTGACACCGGCGCGTTTGCACTGGTCCCACAGATAGCCCGCCGTCGGCGTTTCGAGTTCGTCATTGCCCGGGAGCTTGTCTTTGCGCGCGGAGTAGCTCAGCGTCCAAGAGCGCTGGTTCCAGTCCGTGGCCATGGCGGCATCACACCAGCTGTGACCGTCCACGCTGACCTCACCATTGCAGTAAAGATTGTCGAGCAGTACATAGTCACGGGAGAGCTGATGCTGGTTGGGCGTGACGTCTTCGCCGTAGAGCGTAATACTGGGATCGCCATTGCCGATGGGCCTACCTTTGGCGTCCTTCATGTCTCCGAGCACTTGGTCATAGGTGCGGTTTTCTTTGATGATGTAGAGCACGTATTTGATGGGGCATGGCGCGCCCACTTTGTCGGGAATCACACAGTCGTTGGGCTTTTTCGCCGCACGCAGCATCTCCGGGGAGTAGGGCGAGTTCTTTCGCACCTCGGCGGTGAAGGCGGCCATCTGTTTATCATCAGGTTTGGCGATGAAGCTGACACTGCCGTCCAGGGTGCGCCCCGGATGGATCGCCTTCTGCTTTTCTCCCGGTTTGAGCTCGCCATCTCGGCTGGGATCCGGCTTTGCACTGACCCCCTTGCCATTGCCGACGAGCAACGTGCCGCCATCAGGGCTCACCGCGAGAGAGGTGGGATACCAGCCCACGGGAATGAATCCCTCCACCGTACTGATTTTTTCCGCATACTTCTCACCGGGCTCATTGAGGGAGTCGCCGATGTTCACGACCATCACGCAGTTGTTGTCCGCATTGGCGACGAACAACGTCCTGCCATCTGGGGACACCGCCAAGGCGTCCGGGGTGCTGCCTTCTGGGGACTGGGGATAAAGGGATGCCGAGATGATCTCGCGTGTTCCATCCCAAAGCCGGCGCGAGGAATCCGCGTCCTCGCCTTTCTTTTCCAGCGCACGCGTTTGAATCACATGCACGGTGTTGTCACCCGCACAGGCGACGAACAACCTTCCGTCCGGAGCCAGCGCCAGATCATTCGGTCGCACCCCGACGCTCAGATCGCGCAATTTTTTCCCACTGGCAGTGTCCACGACAGACAGGCTTCGCGCGCCCCAGTTGCTCACATACAGATGGCGTTTGTCTGCCCCAAACAGGCACGAATGCGGATGCTGGCCGACGGCCACGGTTTGCTCCACAGCCAGCGTCTGCGCATTCAATACCCACACTTCGTGATTCGCCTCGTTGCAGACATACAGCCTGCCGTCCTCAGGGTGCACCGCGATGCCCGCCACAAATTTAGCACCGCCCTCCTTTGCGATCTTCACAGAGGTCAAAGGGGCGAGCTTTCCATCATCATATTCGAACACATGCACCTCGCCCGAGGCTCCGCCGCTGACAAACAACCGCCGGCCCTCCCGGTCAAACGCCAGGCCATTCCAAGTGTGCGGAATGGGAATGAACTGCGTTTGCTTCTTCTCTGCCATACTAAGCACCGCGACACCCGGACTGTTGTAACCTGCACAGACTGCGATCGCCGCCTTGCCATCGGGAGCCATGATCATCTTCAGCGGCATATCGCCGGGCAGTGCCACGTGGCTGCCTGCCGGTGAGAGCTTCCAGCCGTTGAACAGCGTTCCGCTGCCTGGCAGTTGCTGGGCAGAAGGACCTTTGGAGGGTGACTCAGCGACGGTGAGTGTGGCAAAGAAGAGTGGCAGCAAAAAGCGGAGCATGGAAATCAAACGCTTGGAATCGGGATTTTTTCGCTTTTAGGCGTGCGCCCGATTCGACACGCGCAATGCCATTCCAGACCGGCCAAACACCAGCCCTTTTTCGGCTCGGCTCATTTTGATTGAAGCTGGACAGACGCCCTGCGGCAAGGCATATGGAAAGCGGCTTTCCAAGCCGCGCACACGTACCCCCTTACGCATGAGTCAATTGGTAATCCCCCCAGCCGTCCGCCTCCTCCTTCTTTCTGCCCTTGCTCTGCTGGCATCCTGTCAGAGTTCGGGTTCGCGTGGACAGACTCAGTACCTCGAAGCCTTTTCGACAGGAACCGTCCCGCATTCCGCGCTGTACAACGCCGATCAGGACTCCTACTGGGATGGCGACGGCATGTCCGGCGCGCCCAGCATCACCATCGATATCAGTGACCAAAAGGCCTACTTCTACAAAGGCGGCACTCTCGCGGGTGTCTCAGCCCTATCCACCGGCGACGAACGGCATGCGACCAAGACCGGCAACTTCAAAATCATCGAAAAGGACCAGTGGCACAAATCCAATCTCTACGGAGACTTTGTGGACGGCGCAGGCAATGTCGTCCAGGCCAACGTAGACGTCACCAAGGACAAGGCACCTCCCGGCACACGGTTTGAAGGCTCCAAGATGCACCATTTCATGCGCTTCGTCGGCGGCATCGGCATGCATGAGGGCTTCCTGCCCGGCTACCCTGCCTCCCACGGTTGCGTCCGCATGCCTCCTCACATGGCGGCCATTTTTTACAACAACGTCGCCAAAGGCACCCCCGTCACGGTTCGTCCTTGATGATTCGCTGCTGCTGAAATCATGACAACGGAAACACCGCTCGAAATCGACCCCACGGATGTCAGCAGCCTGCTGGCACCTCTCGGCGAGCGCACCTTCCGGCTCATCGACTGCCGCGAGGACAGCGAATGGCAGATCTGCCGCCTTCCAGACGCGCAGCTCGTCCCCCTTTCCCGCTTCGGCGAACTGGCTAAACAGGTGTTCACTGACACTCAAGAACGCATCATCATCTACTGCCACCACGGCATGCGCAGCCTGCGCGCTGCACAGTTTCTGAGGCAAAGTGGATTCGCCAACGTGCAAAGCATGCGCGGCGGCATTGACGCTTGGTCGGACATGGTCGATCCCGCAACGCCACGTTACTGACACATATCCTGGGTGAGTTTGCTGTGGCACATAGTAGCTGAGCGACTACCCTTCAAGCGCCCCCCACGCACACGCACGCATGGTACGACTCATCACACAGCAAGGACAGCTCATCGATTGGAATGACGAAAAGACACATCCGTTCCCGGATAATCTCGTCTTCCTCGATTTGCTGAACCCCGGCCGCGCTGAGGAGCTGGAAGCAGAAAAATGGCTCGAATACCAACTCCCCACGCGTGAAGAAATGCAGGAGATCGAAGAATCCAGCCGACTCTACACCGAGAAGGGCACGCTGTACATGACCGCATGGCTGCCCGTCGGGCTGGACAACCCGGATCCTGACAACACCTCCATCTCCTTCGTCATCGCACCCGACTGCCTCACCACCGTGCGCTATGCCGACCCTCTGTCCTTCCGCATTCTCGCGGATCAGGCCAAACGCCAGTGCACCCTGCCCCTGACCAGTGATGCGGTCTTCCTCCTCCTGCTGGAACTCATCGTCGCCCGCATAGCCGATGCGCTGCAGGGAGTCGAAGGCGACATGAAAAAAATCTGCCGCGACATCTTCAGCCTCGATCCTCACAAAGCGCACGCCACCGTGGAAAAGGATCTCAGCGATGTCGTCAAGCTGCTCGGCCGCCGCAGCGCCCTCGTTGCCAATGTGCGTGAGAGCCTGCTCAGCATCAGCCGCATGCTGCAGTACTTCCTCAACAACGCCGCCAGTTGGATGCGCGGAGACCTCGCCGCGCAGTTCCGCAGCGTCATGCGCGACATCAAGAGCATGGACGACTATACCAACCAGCAGACGCAGGAGATGACCTTCCTGCTGGAGTCCACCCTCGGCCTCATCAACATCCAGCAGAATCAGATCATCAAGATCTTCACCGTCGCCAGCGTGCTCTTCATGCCCCCGACCCTCATCGCCAGCATCTACGGCATGAACGTCGGCCTCCCCGCCGCCGAAAATGGCTGGGCCTTCGTCCTCGTCATGCTCATGATCGTCCTCTCCGCGATCCTGCCCATCGTGTACTTCAAGCGCAAACGCCTGCTCTAAAACGAGTGCCCCCACCCGCTAAAACTGATAGCTGAAGCGGATGCTCCCAAAGTGCGCCTGAAGATCATGGCGGAAGAACTGCCCCTGATAAGACAGCAGGAGGCTGAACTGGTCGTTGAAAGCAAGACTCACCCCCAGTCCCGCCACTAGATAATCCTGGCCTGGACTCTGATTTCCGCCAGTGGACGAGAAGGGAACATTGATCAGCGACACGCTGGTGCCGTTGTTGTTTTTGATGTTCTGGCGCTCATAGCTCAGACGCACCTGCGGCGTGATCTTCGCAAAGCTTGCCTTAATCTGCTTGGAGGCCGACCAGCCAACCCGGCTGACAAGGGATTGATAACTCTGGGCGCTGTAATGCAAGGCCGCCAGACCACCGCCGGTTTCACTGTAAGCGTCCAACGTACCGTGCAGATAATCCACCCCGACGAAGGGGCCTGTGACCAGCGTGTCGTTCTGAAAGCGGAAGTTCCAGCCCGTGTTGTACTGCACTGAGTGCGTGTAAGTGCGGGTCGAGCCAAAGGCCGTCGGAAAGGGCAGCCCGGGTTGGCGGATGGAGTCCATCTGGTAGGTGCCAAAGCTGTAGAGCAGGCTGTTCCAGAAGCTGCCACGCACGTATGAGACGTAAGTGGAAAGCGCCGGACCTTCGAGACGCAGGCTCCCTGCATTGCCGGTGTACCCCTGACTGCTCTGCAGGAAGGATGCGGCAAATCCAAGTTTCAGCCCCCGTGAGAAATGGCGCTCGGCACCGACACCCGAAGCCCATGAATCAATCTGCACACCTGACTGCGTGCGGATGGGGTTGAGTTTGACGTTGCCGTAATTCACCGTTGCAAACACTTCCCATTGGCGGGTGCGCGCCACACGTTTGGCGATGGGTGAAGCCTCCTTGGGATCACCATCCCCTTCACCGACAATGACCCCATTATCAAGAGCTGCGGTTATAGAGCCTGAATCGTCGCCTTCTTCACCGCCGCCAGAACTGAGGTTAAAGAGGTGCCCGTTTAGATCACTCGTAACCGCGTTGCCACCTGATATCAGTGCCTGCCCTTGAACCGCGGCAAGAGCCAGACCGCCATTCGTATCAATGATAGAGAACACACCGGTGCTTTGGTCGAGATAACTGGTAACACCGCTCGCAAGCCCCAGGCTGCTGTCATTCAAAGCCAGGCTGGCCGCGAAGCTCCCTGCATTGGCATCGCCACTATTGAGATGAACAAGCTGCCATTGGTCCCCGTTGTGGAAGTTCGCCATGCCATTGGGATTACCAATGACCAGCGTGCCACCCGCCGTGGCATCAAGCTGACCATGCAGATTGATGGAATCCGCCGCCGAGGCATTGCTGAGATTGTTGCCCAATCCCGCGCCGCTGAACAAATCAAGCCGGATCACGCTGTCAGCCCCCATCACCACGGCACCCGAACCAGAGGTGGTGAGCGCAAAGGTCGAAGCCGTAGCCGCCACTCCTGGATCACCAACACTGAACGTGCCATGGATGAAGATGGACTGGTCCACCGCCGTGTTGATGGCACCCGTGCCAGCCAGCAGGCTGTCACTGCTGAGATCCAACCGCGTAGTAGTCACCGCTGCATTGGCAATCAAGGCAGCGCTGTTCTGCACCGTGGTTGGGCCGTTGTAGTCGCTGTTGGCATTGACCACCAGCGTCGTTCCGTCCACCACAAGATCCGAACTGGCGCTGGCACCACTAATGCCTGTGCCGTTTACATAAACTGTCCCGCCACCCGTGATGGTGAGCACCGTACCGTCCTTCACCAGACCGCCCGTGAGGTTCAAGATACCGCCACCCGCATTGATGCTGGCATTCGTCTCCGCATTGATCGCTCCGGTGTAGTTGCTCGTGCCGCTGTTGCGCAGTGCGCCGCCAACGCCTGCACCGCTGCCGTTGAGAGTGAGCGCTTCGGACGTGCTGTAGTTCACGTTGTTGAGCAGCAGCGTCGCACCACTGCTAACGCTGGTGCCTGCCTCACCTGTGCCAAGAGCATTGTTGCGGGTCACTTCCAGCGTGCCTGCGCGGACGTTCGTCTCACCTGTGTAGGTATTGTTGCCATTCAGTGTCAGCGCCCCACTACCGGCTTGGACCACCCCGCCGCTGCCACTGATCACACTGGCAAAATCAGTTCCTTGAGCTACACCATTTGTGCGATTGAATGCTAGGGTGCCATTGACGCTGAGCGCACTGCTCGTTGACAGCGAACCCGTGGTGCCACCACCGCCGATCTGCAGCATGCCTTCACTGATGGTCGTCGCACCTGTGAAGCTGTTGGCCGCCGTGAGAACCCAGGTGCCTGTGCCGGATTTGATCAGCGTCGTGGCACCGCCGTTATCGCCAATCACTGCCGCGAGGGTGTTGTCACCAGTATTCGTTCCACTGAGGGTCAGCGTGCGGGTGCCGTTCTGAGCGTTGAAGTCCATGCTGCCGGTGTTCGTAAAATTCACCGCTCCGGTGCCAGAAGCATCCAGCCTACCGCCACTACTGCCAACACTGAACAACCGGTCCGTGCTGCTTGCCCCCCCGGTGTATTGCAGGGCGCCACCATTGAGCATCAAGTTGGACGCGGCATTGGTGGACGCCCCCACATTGCTGCTGGCACCACCATTTGCGAGTACCGCCACTCTCAGCACTCCTGCGCTGATCGTCGTGCTGCCACTATAGCTATTGCCCCCCGTCAGCGTAGTGGCACCGGATCCCAACTGTACGAAAACACCGCTGCCGCTGATGTCATTGGCAATGGTGAGTGCATCCGAACGGTTGATCGTCAGACTAGCGTTGTTGATCACCGCACCTGTTCCGAGCGATCCCGTTGTGCCCCCTGAGCCTACCTGCAATTCACCAGCACTGATGCTGGTGAGGCCAGTGTAGGCGTTCGCACCAGTCAGCACCCACATACCAGCGCCGGACTTCGTCAGTGCAGTCGCGCCACCATTGTCTCCGATCACTGCGGCAAGCGTGTTGCCACCAGTGTTCGTGCCGGTGAGCGTCAGTGTGCGGGTGCCACTCTGACCATTGAAGCCCATGCTGCCAGTATTGGTGAAATTCATCGCTCCTGTCCCGGAGGCATCCAAGGTGCCGCCGTTGGGTCCCACGCTAAACAATCGGTCCGTGCTCACATCCGCACCGTTGTATTTCAAGGTGCCTCCATTGAGTACCAGATTTGTCGCAGCATTGTCAGAGGCTCCCAGATGGCTGTTGCTGCCACCATCTGCGAGGACTGCCATACTAAGCACTCCGGCATTGATCGTCGTGCCGCCAGTGTAAGCATTGTCCCCTGTCAACGTGGTGGTTCCAGAGCCCGCCTGCGTGAACGAACCGCTGCCACTGATTTCGTTGGCAAGCGTGATGGCATCAGAGCGATTGATGATAAGACGGGAGTTGTTAGTCACCGCCCCACTTCCAAGCGAGCCCGTGGTACCACCAGCGCCGATCTGCAGCCCCCCTGCGCTGATCATCGTGATGCCGCTGTTGTTGTTATTCCCCGTGAGCACCCACGTTCCCAGTCCAGATTTCGTCAATGCCGTCGCGCCACCATTGTCTCCGATCACAGCAGCAAGCGTGTTGTCACCATTATTCGTTCCTGTCAGTGTCAGCGTACGGATGCCACTCTGACTGTTGAAGCCCATGCTGCCCGTATTAGTGAAGTTCAGAGTTCCCGTGCCAGAGGCATCCAAGGTGCCGCCATTGGTTCCCACGCTAAACAAACGGTCCGTGCCGGCCTCCACGCCCGTGTATTGCAAGGTGCCCCCATTGAGCACCAGATTCGTTGCAGCATTGGTGGATGCTCCAAGGTTGCTGTTGCTGCCACCATTTGCCAGGACTGACACACTGAGCACACCCGCGTTGATCGTCGTGCTGCCACTGTAACTACTGTCACCCGCCAGTGTCGTTGTGCCCGCACCTACCTGCGTAAGCGAACCGATGCCACTGAAGTCATTGGCGATGCTGAGTGCATCAGAGCGGTTGATAACGAGGCTAGCGTTGTTGATCACCGCACCAGATCCAAGCGTGCCAGTTGTGCCACCGGAGCCCACCTGAAGCACTCCAGCACTGATGGTGGTGGTTCCCGTGTAGGTGTTGGTGCCGGTCAGTGTGAACGTACCCAAACCTGCTTTGACCATCGACAGCGCCCCTGCGCCACCGTCTTGAATGACACCGCTGAAGGTGGTGCTGGTGTTGTTTCCACCCATCGTCAGCGCTGCCGCAGTAGTGGAGTTATTCTGCAAAATCCCAGAGCCCGCCAGTGAACCGATGCGCGCGTTCAGCCCATTCAGCTCCAGGGTCGCATGCGGGCCCAAAATAATCGCTGAATCCAGATTGCTGCCGCCGATCTGCAGCACCCCGGCACTGACGGTGGTGGCACCCGTGTAGGTGTTGGCTCCCGTGAGCAGCCAGGTGGCACTGCCATCGATCGACACCGAAGTAGCCCCGCCAAAGTCGCCGATGGCTGCGGCAATGATATTCACCCCGCTGTTCGTGCCTGTGAGCAACAGATTACGGTCACCGCCCTGGCCATTGAATCCCATGCTGCCGGTGTTGGTGAAATTCAGCGCACCACTGCCAGTCACGTCGATCACCGCGCTGCCAATGCCCACGCTGAACAACCGGTCCGTGCTGACATCCGCCGAGCCCGAGTATTGCAGCGTGCCGCCATTGATCACCAGATTCGCAGCGGCGCTCGTCGCTGCGCCGATGTTGCTGCTGCTACCGCCATTGGCAAGGAAAGTCACATTGAGCACGCCCGCGTTGATCGTCGTCGCCCCGGTGTAAGAGTTGGTGCCGCTAAGAGTGGTCGTGCCTGATCCAGCCTGCGTAAACGAACCGCTGCCGCTGATCGTGTTGGCAAGGGTAATGGCATTTGAACGGTTGGCGACAAGGCTGCCGTTGTTCGTCACCGCGCCGCTGCCCAGCGAACCCGTTGTGCTGCCATTCCCGACTTGCAGCACGCCACCGCTGATAGTCGTGGTGCCGGTGTAGGTGTTCGTACCAGTCACCACCCAGGTGCCTGCACCAGATTTCACCAGGGAGGTCGCTCCACCATTGTCACCGATCACCGCAGCGAGCGTGTTATTGCCGGTGTTCGTACCCGTGAGGGTCAAAGTGCGTATGCCGCTTTGGCTGTTGAAGCCCATATCCCCTGTATTGGTGAAGTTCAGCGCGCCTGTGCCGGAAGCATCCAGCGTGCCACCGCTCGTCCCAACACTGAACAACCGGTCCGTGCTGGACGCAGCGCCTGTGTATTTCAAAGTGCCTCCATTCAGCACCAAATTAGTCGCCTCATTGGTGGATGCCCCCACATTGCTGCTGCTGCCCCCATTTGCAATGGAGCTCACACTGAGCACTCCGGCATTGATCGTCGTGCTGCCGGTGTAGCTACTGGCTCCGGTCAGCGTGGTCGTACCGGAACCTGCCTGCGTGAATGAACCGCTGCCACTGATGGCATTGCCGACGGTGATGGCATTGGATCGGTTGATCACTAGACTGGCGTTGTTGGTCACCGCTCCGGTCCCGAGCGTGCCCGAGGTTCCACCATTGCCGACTCGGAGCACCCCGGCGCTGATGGTCGTGGTTCCAGTATAAGCATTCGTTCCAGTCAGCACCCAAGTGCCTGTACCAGATTTCACCAGAGAGGTGGCACCAGCATTGTCACCAATGGCTGCGGCGAGAGTGTTGTTGCCGGCATTCGTTCCGGTGAGGGTCATCGTGCGCGCACCGCTCTGGCTGTTGAATCCCATGCTGCCAGTATTGGTGAAATTCACCGAGCCCGTGCCCGATGCATCCAGCGTACCACCACTCGTCCCAACGCTGAACAGCCGGTCCGTGCTGACGGCACCTCCTGTGTATTTCAAGGTGCCCCCATTGAGCACCAGGTTCGTCGCGGCGTTGGTGGATATGCCAAGATTGCTGGCGCTGCCTCCGTTCGCGAGTTGCGCCACGCTCAGCGTTCCAGCGTTGATCAAGTTGATCCCGGTGTAGGTGTTGGCGCCTGAAAGCACCCAGAGCCCTGTGCCATTTTTATAGATGGAAGTGGCACCGCCGTTGTTCCCAATAATCGCGGCAATGGTGTTATTGCCCGTGTTGCTGCCTTGCAGAAACAGCACCCTTGCCCCGCTCTCGCTGTTAAAGCCCATGCTCCCTGTGTTGGTGAAGTTGAGGGCTCCCGTGCCCGATGCATCCAGTGTTCCGCCACCCGTTCCCACACTGAACAGTCGGTCGGTGCTGGTCGCAGCACCCGTATATTTGAGTGTGGCAAGTCCGAGAATCAAGTTGGTGGCCACACTGCTCGAAGCACCAATGCTGCTGGCCACACCGCCATTGGCGAGGCTTGATACAATCAGCACGCCCAGATCAATACGGGTGCTTCCAGTATAAGTGTTGGCACCCGTCAGCACCCAGGTGCTGGAGGCCATTTTGATTAATGAAGTCGCTCCGCCATTGTCTCCGATGATCGCAGCGAGCGTGTTATTGCCAGTGTTGTTGCCGTTGAGAATCAGCGTGCGGGCACCTGTCTGGCCATTGAAGCCCATGGTGCCGGTGTTGGTGAAGTTGATCGCTCCACTTCCCGAAGAGTCCAGATTGCCACCGCCCGTCCCAAGGCTGAAGAGCCGGTCAGTGTTCACCGCCACACCGGTGTATTGCAGCACACCGCCGTTGAGCACCAGATTCGCCGCAGCACTCGTCGATGCGCCGATGTTGCTGATGCTGCCGCCATTGGCCAGGCTGAAAACCAACAACTGACCGCCAGTAATCGTGGTTGCCCCCGTATAACCACTGGCCCCACTGAGCGTCCACTGGCCTGTGCCAGTCTTCGTCAGCGAAGTGGCCCCGTCATTGTCACCAATGACCGCCGCGATGGCACCACTGCCCGTGCCCGTGAGAGTAAGTGTCCGTGCCCCACTCTGGAGGTTGAACCCCATGCTGCCGGTGTTCGTAAAGCTCACCACTCCCGTGCCGGATGCATCCAGCGAACCGCCGACAGTGGTAACCGAGAACAATCTGTCCGTGGAGACTGCAGCCCCCGTGTAGCGCAGGGTGCCGCCATTGAGGAGGAGGCTGGACGCGCTGTTGCTGGAAGCACCAATGTTACTGGCCACTCCACCATTGGCCACTGTGGCAATGCTGAGCACGCCGCTGCTGACGGCAGTGCCCCCCGTATAAGTATTGCTGCCCGTCAAAGTGAGCGTGCCGCCTATTCCCCCTTTGTTTATGCCAATAAAAGCACTGCCACCGTCCTGAATGATTCCAGAAAAAGTGGAAGTCGCAGAACCCAGGATATTCAAGGTGGCAAACGTGGCCGTGCCGTTTTGCACCGTTCCTGATCCAGCCAAACCTCCAATGCTGTTATTAAAACCATTCACTTCGAGAACAGCTCCGCTGGCAACCGTGACTGCCGAAGCGTTGCTAAACGTATTTGCACCACCCGCCTTGAGTTTTCCCGAGTTGATGAAAGTAGTGCCCGTGTAGTTGTTTGCTCCAGACAGCACCCAGGTGCCCGTGCCGCTTTTGACTAGCGAGGTGGCACCGATGTTGTCACTGATGATAGCGGCGAGCGTGTTGTTATTCGTGTTCGTTCCGGTCAGAGTCAGTGTGCGTGCCCCTGTAAATGACCGCCCCATCAGACCTGTGTTGGTAAAGTTTAAAGCACCAGCGCCTGATGCATCAATGGTGGCCATGACTCCCACGGAAAAAAGACGATCCGTACTGACCCCGGCTCCGGTGTACTTAAGCGTACCCGCGTTGATTTGAAGATTATTGGCCACTGAGGTTGATGCCCCGATGTTGCTGGCGCTTCCGCCGTTGGCGAGGGTTTCCACAACCACAGTGCCGCCCACAATGGAGGTAAACCCTGTGTAGGTGTTCAGCCCCGAGAGAGTGGCAATCCCCGTTGCATTGTTGACCGTTCCCGTACCGCTGATGACATTGGACAAGGTGAAGGCGTCCGACCGGAACAACACCAAAACCCCATTGTTCACGATGTTGGCCGTCCCCACCGTACCGCTGGCAGTGTTGTGGCCAAGCTGCAGCACCCCTCCGCTGATGGTGGTGATGCCCGAATAGGTGTTGTTACCGGTCAGCACCCATTTGCCCGAGCCCAGTTTCGTCACTGAAGTGGCTCCGCCATTGTCACCGATGACCGCCGCCAGCGTGTTGAAGCCCAGATAGGAGCCAATAAGATTCAGTGTGCGCGCACCCGTCTGGTTATTGAACCCCATGCTGCCGGTGTTCGTGAATTTCAAATCACCCGTGCCGGAGGCTTCTAGGGAGATGCCATTGGTTCCCAGGCTGAACAACCGGTCCGTACTGGACCCGGCACCTGTGTATTGGAGTGTGCCTCCGTTGAGGACGAGGTTGGTCGCGGCATTGGTCGCAGCACCGATGTTGCTGGCCACACCGCCATTGGCAAGATTCGTCACATTAAGGATGGTCCCGACGCTCCCATTGATCGAGGTCACTCCCGTGTACGTACTCGCCCCGGTCAGAGCCCAGATGCCGGCATTGATCCGCGTGAGCGATGTCGGTCCACCATTGTCACCGATGACTGCCGCAATCGTGCTCGTCCCCCCGCTCGCATTGGCCAGTGTGAGTGTACGCGCGCCGGTCTGGCCATTGAACCCCATGCTTCCCGTATTGGTGAAGGTCACTGCACCGCTGCCAAACACATTCAATGTGGCTCCGGAAGTGCCCAGACTGAACAGCCTGTCCGTACTGACCGTACTCCCCGTGTACATGAACGTGCCACCATTGAGCACCAGATTGCTGGCAGCATTGGTCGAGGCACCAATGCTACTGGCGCTGCCACCATTCGCCAGGGAACTGACTTTGAGCACCGCCGTGCCGCTCATCGTGGTGACACCCGTGTAAGTGCTGGCCCCGCTCAGCACCCATATGCCGCCGCCAGCTTTAGTGACTGAAGTCGCTCCCCCGTTGTCACCGATTACCGCCGCCAGTGTGTTGTCGTTCGCATTGTTGCCCGTCAGCGTCAGCGTGCGTGCGCCGCTCTGGCCATTGAACCCCATGCTGCCCGTGTTGGTGAAGTTGATGTTGAAGCCGCCAGAGGCATCGATGGTGCCACCGCTGGTACCCACACTGAAGAGACGATCCGTGCTGACCGCAGACAAAGCGCCAGGAGAGTATCTGAGTGTGCCCCCATTGAGCACTAGATTGGCGGCTGCATTGCTCGATGCCCCGATATTGCTGCTGGTCCCACCGCCAGCAAGCGTCGTCACATTCAGAATCCCTGCGCTGATCGTCGTCACGCCCGTGTAGCTGTTCGTACCACTAAGTGTGGTGGTGCCCGTGCCAATCTGGGAAACACTGCCGCTGCCGCTGATGGTATTGGCAACTGTAATGTTGTCTGAGCGGTTGAATGTCAGATTGCCATTGTCGATGACGGCCCCGCTGCCCAAACTTCCACTGGTTCCGCCATTACCCACCTGCAGCACACCGCCGCTGATCGTCGTCACCCCCGTATAAGTATTGTTTCCGGCCAGCACCCAGGTTCCCGTTCCAGCCTTGGTCAATGCCGTTGCCCCCGAATTGTCGCCAATGATCGGACTCATCGTGTTGTTCTGGGTGTTGGTACCGCCCAGGACAAGTGTCCTTGCTCCAGTCGAAGAACCAAAGCCCATGGCACCAGTATTGGTAAACACCAGCGCCCCGCTGCCAGATGATTCAATGGTCGCCACAGGATTTGCCGTGCCCGTGGGCACTTCAAACAGACGGTCCGTCGAAGCTCCCGTCCCGACATAACGCAAGGTGCCCAGATTCGTGATCGACAGATTGCCTGCCGCAGAACTCGATGCCCCAATGCTGCTTGCAACTCCCCCGTTGCCAAGATCACTCACAGTCACAACTCCCCCATTGCTGAGGATCCGAGTCACCCCGGTGTAGGTGTTCGCTCCGCTGAGCGTCAGCATCGTATTTCCATTGCTGGTCACACCGCCGGCACCACTGATCGTCTGCGCAAGAGTCACCGATCCCGAGCGCGAGGCAATCAAAGTCCCTCCTGCGTTGATGATGATTTCTCCCGTGCCAATGCTCCCAGTGCTTCCTCCGACGGTTCCAATCGACACCGCGCCTCCGTTGATCGTGGTCGTACCCGTATAGGTGTTGTTGTCACTGGTTAGCCGAACAGTGCCAAGCGTGTTTGATTTCACCACCGACGTCGCGCCGCCATTGTCTGAAATCCCGCTGGCCAGGGAAATGATTCCGCCGAAGGTGCTGTCGCTAAATGCAAAGGTCAAAGTGCGTGCCCCGCTCTGACCGTTAAATCCAAGGCTGCCTGTGTTGGTAAAATTGAGAGTTCCAGCCACAGGAAGACTGATGGTGCCACCCCCAGCGCCCACACTAAACAAGCGATCCGTACTGGTGGTTGTGGCGTTGTTATACTGCAGTGTCCCGCCATTGAGCACCAGATTGCTCGCCGCATTGCTGGAGGCCCCGATGTTGCTGTTGCTGCCACCGTTGGCAAGAGTCGTTACATTGAGCACGCCGCCGTTGATCGTCGTCACTCCCGTGTAGCTGTTGGATCCACTCAGCGTCCACGCACCTGCACC
>JAIXYN010000065.1 GCA_027490195.1 Verrucomicrobiaceae bacterium
CGGCATGCGAGCTTTAGAGTTGGCTGCGTGGATGTGCTTTCCAGGGGGCATTCGCCCCCTGGCTACCTTCGATGATCCCTTCGGGATCGGGGCGGTGAATGCGGCTGGCTTTCTTTGCTACCTTCGTGGTGGATGAAAACTTGGCATCGTGGGCGCTGTTTGATACAACACACACTCCATGAGCGCTCCTTCCGACCTTCCGCTGTCATCCGCCCCACTGACTGAACGCCAGATTGTCGAACTGCTCTCCACCGCCCGCCTGAGGCTGTTTGCGGAGGTGGGGAAGGTGATTGTGGGGCAGTTGCATGTGATTGATGAGATGCTGATCGCGCTGCTGAGCGGGGGGCATTGTTTGATCACGGGGGCACCGGGACTGGCGAAGACGCTTCTCATCAAGACGGTGGCGGATGTGTGCCATCTGAGCTTCCAGCGGATTCAATTCACGCCGGATTTGATGCCGTCTGATATTACCGGGACGGAGATTTTGGAAGACAGCCCGGAGGGGCGGAAGCTGGTGTTCAGTCGCGGGCCGGTGTTTGCGAACATGATTCTGGCGGATGAAATCAACCGCACGCCGCCCAAGACGCAGGCGTCTTTGCTGGAGGCGATGCAGGAGCATCAGGTGACGGTGAATGGGAAGACGATGCATCTGCCGGAGCCGTTCTTCGTGCTGGCCACGCAGAACCCGATTGAGCAGGAGGGGACGTATCCGCTGCCGGAGGCGCAGCTTGACCGCTTCATGCTGAACATCGTGATCGATTATCTGAGCGAGGATGATGAAGTGGCGGTGGTGACGAAGACGACGTCTGGCAAAGGCGAGCCGGTGCTGCGGCTGTTTACTGGAGAGGAGCTACTGGCGTTTCAGCAGGTGGTGAGGAAGGTGCCGATTGCGGAAGATGTGGCGCGGTATGCGGTGCGGCTTTCGGCGGCTTCGAGGCCGGGACGTGAAGGTGTGCCTGATTTTGTGAACCAGTGGGTGAGCTGGGGAGCAGGGACGCGTGCGAGCCAGAATCTGGTGCTGGGGGCGAAGACGCGGGTGCTGCTGCACAATCGGACGCATGTGACTGTGGAGGATATTCGGGCGATGGCGTTGCCGGTTTTTAGGCATCGTATTTTGGTGAATTACAAGGCGGAGGCGGAGGGAGTGACGGTGGAGAAGGTGATTGGGAGGTTGCTGGAGCACGTGAAGGCCTAGGGAGAAAAAATGACGAATGAGTAAATCCGAATGATGATCCTTTACCCAATCCCATCACTACTATGAAGAGCACTCAGTTCAGAAGGGCGGTCATCGGGGGGCTGGGTGGGATTGGAGT
Source organism: Verrucomicrobiaceae bacterium (assembly GCA_027490195.1). GTDB lineage: Bacteria > Verrucomicrobiota > Verrucomicrobiia > Verrucomicrobiales > Verrucomicrobiaceae > Prosthecobacter. The sequence continues at coordinate 1,314 of JAIXYN010000065.1, forward strand.
GATGTGTCATCGCGGAGCGAGTGTGTGGCGGAGCTTGTTGCAGACGCTGCTGGTGGCTGCTGGGTGCGGCGGAGTGCTGGGTTTGCTTTCCGGTCGTTTTTTTCGATACCCAGGGTCGCCTCGCCTAGGCTCGGCTGACCCTGGGCTGTATTCCGCAGCCCCGTTGGGGCTGGTGTGGCTCGGAGTGGTGGGAGAGACGGGGCGAACATCTCATTTTCAAAACCATGTCTGAATCGACTCAAGAGCGGCTTCAGCGAGCTTTCATTCAGATCTCGCAATGGAGAACGAAGGGTGATCTGGCGGCTGCCGATTCAGCCTTCCGCGAGGCATTTCTGGCTTATGGTTCTGAAACTCCGGATAACGTCAATGCTGCTGATTTGGTGAGTGTTAAAAAGTTCAATTCCAAGCATGATTTTACCTTTGGTGGACTGGCCTTGTCCAAACCTGGTGAATCGCTTTCGGCGATTCTGAATCAGGCCGAAGGGTGTAAGATCCCGAAACAAGTTTCAGCGGCTTATCCTGAAATGAAGCAGGCTGAATGGGATGCAGCGCTTCGACTGGCGACCATGGCTTTGAAAGTGTTTGAATCGGAAAAAATCTAGACTGATATGCCAACCACCTTTCTTGATCCTGCCGCGCTGATGCGCATCAAGTCGCTTGAGCTGAGGGCGAAGGTGGTGGTGGAGGGGCTTTGGAAGGGGATGCATCGGAGTCCTTATCATGGGTTCTCGGTGGAGTTCTCGGAGTACCGGGCTTATGTGCAGGGGGATGATCCGCGGTACATTGACTGGAAGGTGCTGGCGCGGAGTGACCGGACGTACATCAAGAAGTTTGAGGATGAGACGAACCTGCGCTGCCAGCTTGTGATTGATCACAGCAAGTCGATGACGTTTGGTTCGCTGGGATATACGAAGGCGGATTATGCGGCGACGCTGGCTGCGACGCTGGCGTCGTTTCTGATGAAGCAGGGGGATGCTGCGGGGCTGACGACGTTTGCGGATGGGATTGAGGAGCATCTTCCGCCGCGCAATCGGCCGGGGCATTTGCGGCGGATCATTGCTGAGCTTGAGAGGCCGGCGAAGGCTGCGGGGACATCGCTGGCGCTGTCGGTGGGGCAGTTGGCGGAGTTGCTGAGGAAGCGGGGGATGATTTGTTTGATCACGGATTTGCTCGCGCCGGTGGAGCATCTGGAGAAGCAACTCGCGCTGCTGAGTGCGATGGGGCATGACCTGGTGCTGTTTCACCTGATGGATCGTGCGGAGATTGATTTTACCTTTGAGAAGTCGGCGCACTTTCGGGATGCGGAGACGGGGGCGGAACGGTTTATTGATCCGCAGCTTGTGCGGGAGAATTACCTGAAGCGGCTGCAGGAGCATCGGGAGACGATCCAGATGGCGGCGGACCGCCATAATGTGGAGTATCATTTTTGTCCGACGGATCAGCCGTTGGAGGAGGTGTTGTTTAACTTTTTGAGTGCGAGGCAGAGGAAGAAGGCTTCGAAGTCTGCGGCGGCGAGGGTGGCGATATGAAATATTCTTCAGCTAACTTTTACTTCAGGAACCGTAGGCTCAAGGCCACCGGGAGGAAGAGTATGAGTAGGAGGAAGAGGAGGATTCTGAACATTATTCTATGAGCTGGCTCTTTCCAATCTACCTCGCTGGTGCTGCTGCGATCATCGCGCCGATTTTGCTGCACCTGAGACGCAGGCCGCCGCAGGACAGGGTGGAGTTCAGTACGCTGATGTTTCTGGATGCGAGCACGCCGGTGCCGGTGAGCAAGAGGCGGCTGGAGAACTGGCTGCTGCTGTTGCTGCGGTGTCTGGCGTTGATCCTTCTCGCGCTGATGTTTGCGCGGCCTTTTATGCAGAGTGAAAGTGCTGCTTCGTCATCGGCGGATCAGGCGACGCTGATCTTGCTGGATCGCAGTGCTTCGATGCGGCGGGATGATTTGTGGAAGCGGGGGCTGGCTGAAGCGGAGAGGCTTTTTAAGGCGGCGAAGATTACGGACCGGATTGCGCTGGCGGTGTTTGACCGGGAGCTGACGCAGGTGTGGAGTTTTGAGGAAGATCGTAACACGCCGGCGAATCGCAGTGCGGCGCTGCAAAGCCGACTTGCTATGCTGGCGCCGACGTGGAGCGGCACGCAGCTTGATCGTGCGCTGATCGCTGCGGTGCCTTCGTTTGATGCGAGCACGGCGAAGCTGAAGAAGCGCATTCATCTCATCACGGATTTGCAGGAGGGGACGCACCTGGATGCGTTGCGCACGATTGCCTGGCCTGCGGAGCTGACGCTCAATGTGCATCGGCTTGATCCTGCGACGAATGACAATTTGTCGATCGCCCTTGCTGCGCGTGATGAGGAGGGGAACGCGGACGCGCTGGTTAGGATTCGTTTGAGCAACACGCGTGATTCGGCGCTGCGGGACTTTACGCTGGCCTGGGAAAAAGGACCGACGACGGACAGCATCACGGCGCAGATTCCGGCGGGAGCTTCGCGCATTCTCACGGCTCCGCCGAATTCCACGAACGCGACGACGCTGACTCTCACGGGCGACAAATACGATTTCGACAACCGGCTGTTCATCGCCCCGCCGCAGCCGCGTGCGGTGAGGATTCATTTTTTAGGCGATGAGGCCACGCGAGATGAGGCTGCTGCGCCGCTGTATTATCTGGCACGTGCGTTGCAACCTACGGCCACGCTGGCGCCGGTGCTCACGGCGGGGAAGGCGATGCCAGCGCAGAAACCGGACGTGCTTGTCATCTCAGGCTCGATGCCGTCTGCCGGGACGCATGCCGCCTTGCGCGACTTTGTGAGTGCAGGCGGGTTTCTGGTGGAGGTGGCCTCTTCTTCTGCCGATGCAGCCCTGCTTCAAACGCTCACTGGGATTTCTGGCATCAACGTTAAGGAGGGGGATGCCAATGACGACTACAGCATGCTGGCAGATGTCAAAACGGAGCATCCACTGCTCAAGCCCTTTGGTGATCCGAAGCTGCGGGATTTTACGAAGCTGCGGTTTTGGAAGCATCGGCAGATCGAGGTTAAGGATGCGGGCAACAAGCTGGAAACTCTGGCCAGCTTTGACAACGGACAGCCTGCCATTCTCAGCGCCCGTATTGGGAAGGGGACGCTCATTGTCATGGCTTCCGGCTGGCATCCGGGGGACAGCCAGTTTGCGCTCAGCACGAAGTTTGTGCCGCTGTTGTATGGCTGGCTGGCGGCGGCGGGTTTCAGTCATGATCCTGCGGCGACGCTGCTGGTGGGGGAAGACCTGCCGCTGGATGCTGCGTCCGGGTACACCATCACGGAACCGGCAGGCAAGACGCACAGCCTCAATGCGGGCGAGAGTTTTACTGCGACCCAGATTGGGCTCTACAGGGTGCAAAGCGCCACGCATACGAAGACCGTGGCGGTTAATCTGCCGCCGGATGAGGGGCGGGTTTTGCCGATGGCTCCGCAGAAGCTGGCGGAATATGGCATCAAGCTTTCCAGCGGCGCGGACAGTGCTGGTGCCAGTGAAACCTCGGACGAGCGGCTTACGGCGACTGACACGGAGCAGAAACAGCAGTCGTGGTGGTATGTGCTGCTTATGCTGTTGGGGGTGCTTTTGCTGGAAACGTGGGTTGCGGGGCGTGGCGGCAGCTTAAAGTGGTCAGCACAGTCCTCTGTGCGGGGTGTCGAAGAAACGTAATGCTCCGCCTGAACTTTTTTGCTTCATTCTATGGAGACGTTTAGCAACATTGAGGCCGTTCAAGAGGGGCGCGCGTTTTGCTGGGAGGGATTGAGCAGTTACGTGTTAGGTTTTGCGCGGAGCGGTTGGGGGTGGCGGAGCGCCGCACAGGGGACTGTGCGGACTACTTTGCTGGCGCTTGGCTCGTGCGACTCTTGGATTTCACGTCGCTTTTTTCCAAACTCGATGATGATCGCAGGGATCATCTTGAAAGTGTTCAGTGCTGAAGTTCGTGAGACTCTGTGTCGCAGAATTTCAAGGCTCGACCTGAGCCTTTTTAATGGCTGATGAATTGATGCCTACTGAATTCCAGTTCTTCAATCCTGCTGAGAAGGTTGCGATTACGCAGGGACATCTGCCTCACTGGGACCAGGTTCATTCCACCTACTTCATCACTTGGAGAACTGCTGATTCCATTCCACGCGACATTTGGCTGAGGTGGAGGGAGGAACGTGATAACTGGCTGCTGGCGCATGACATCAATCCGGCATCCAAGGATTGGCGATTGGATGTCGAGATGCTTGATGATGTTGCACGGGATGACTTTCGCCAGTTTGCGCGTTCATTGGAAAAGACGCTCGACGAGTGTCATGGTGAATGCGTGCTGCGTGATCCACGAATCAGTCGGCAGGTGGCGGATGCTTTGCATCATTTTGATGGCAGCCGGTATGTGCTAGGTGACTATGTGATCATGCCCAATCACGTGCATCTGCTGGTAGGAGGGATTGAAAGAAATGCGATGCGCAAGCAAGTCGAATCATGGAAGAAATGGACGGCAATCCAGATCAATCAGATTTTGCAGCGCAGCGGTCGTTTTTGGCAAGATGAGAGTTTTGATCATCTCGTCCGCAACGAAGCTTCGTTTGAGAGGTTTCGCGGTTATATTGTTCGAAATCCAGTCCTCGCCGGACTCTCGCCTTCTCATTATATTTTATGGCAGCGCCCAGTTTCATAGACGCTTTTCAAGCGGTTCGCACAGCACGGTGTGAAATCATGCAAAGTTGCGTGGCTGGATTTGCGCGGAGCGGTTGGGGGTGGCGGAGCGCCGCACAGGGGATTGCCTTCGGCGCGCTTCGCGAGGTGCGGACTACTTTGCTGGCGCCTGATTCGCACGATTCCTGCTTCTGACACCGTTAATGCCTAACACGCCATGATCGCACGCACCATTCTTGAAGCCCGCATCGCTGAAGTCCGTGAGGCGCTGCGGCGCGCGCGGCTGCTGCGACATCTCGCGGTGGTTTTTGCGATTGGCATTGTGGTGAGGGGAGCGTTTCTGCTGGCGACGCTGAATGGTTTTGAGATTCCCAAGAGGGTGGATCGCTGGTCGATGCTGGGGCTGATCGTGCTGGGCTTGATCGCGTGGCTCAAGGGGCGGCGGAATATTTGGACTGCGCATGACATTGCGAGGATCATTGAGCGCAAGCATCCTTCGCTGAATGCATTGCTACTTACGGCGATCGAGCATGAGAAGGAGGCTGATGCGCCGACGGGATTTCTGCATGAGCGGCTCATTGACCGTGCACTGGCGCATGCGGCGACGCAGAACTGGCCGGTGACAGTGGCTAACAAACCGTACACGCGGGCGCTGGTGGCGGCATGGATTGCGGTGATCGCTTTTTTGATTACGGATGTGGCGTTGCGGCTGCAAGCACGCCGAGGCAGCAAGGCGGAGATTGTCAAAACTCAGGCGGAGGAAGAGGCCAAGCCGACGGAGTTTCAAGCGACGCTGACTCCGGGGGATGCGGAGCTGGAACGCGGCTCGCGTCTCATCATTGAAGCGCGTTTTAATGGGCCGGTGCCTGCGGATGCCACGCTGGTGGTGAGCGAGGCGGATGGCAAAGAGCGTGAGCGTCTGCCGATGCGGCTGACGGTGGATGAGCAGGTGTATGGCGGGATGATCAACAAGGTGGAGCGTGATGCGAAATACCACGTGGAGTTTGCGGGGCAGAAATCGCAGGTGCACACGCTGACCGTTTTTGATTATCCGGCGCTGGTCGGCAGCGACGTGATTGTCACGCCGCCGGAGTATACGAAACTGCCTGCCAAGGAGACGAAGAACACGAAGAAGGTTGCGGCGCTGGAGGGCGCTAAGATTGTGTGGAAGATCAAGGTGAACAAGCCGCTGATGGCAGCCGGTGAGGCGGGTGCACCTGCGCTCAAAGAAGTGTCTCCGTTTGCGCCGCATCTGACTGCGGCGGAGCTTTTTGGCGAGGACAAGAGTGTGATTGCACTGACGCCTTCGGCGCAGGATGCCATGGTGCTTGAGGGCTCCATGATGGCGGAGAAGACGCAGAAGTATCGGCTGCATTTGGTGGATGAAGCGGAGCGTGGGAACAAGAATCCGCCGTGGTTTACGGTGACGGTGCAGTCCAACCAGTTGGCGAAGATTGAGATGGTGTTTCCGAAGAGGGATTTGCAGGTGTCCAGCATTCAGGAGCTGCCGGTGGAAGCGAAGGTTTCGGATGATCTTGGGGTGACGAAATCTGGGGCGGTTTTCAGCATCAACGGGAACAGCAAGGAGATCCTCTTCAAGCATGCGACCACCGCGCCGCTGAAGAAGCAGGATGTGCGGGCGGAGCTGGCGCTGGAAAAAGAGAAAGCCGAGCCGAGGCAGCTGGTGAGCTATTACGTGTGGGCGGAGGATACGGGGCCGAAGGGTGAAGTGCGGCGCAACATGAGTGAGATGTTTTTTGCGGATGTTCGGCACTTTGAAGACATCTTCCGCGAGGGAGAGGCTCCGCCGCCGGGACAGGCGAAGCCTAAAAGCGACGGGCTCGTCGAGCTGGTGAAACAACTGGTCAATGCGACTTGGAAGATCATTCGTGAAACGAATGGTGGGCGCGTCATTGAGGCGGCGACGCCGGACATCGATGTGGTGGATCAGTCCGTGGGCATCGCCATGGAGAAGATCAAGGAAGCCATGGAGGAAGTGGAGGATGCCGAGGTGAAGCAGTCGCTGACGGAAGCGTGGAAAAGTCTGAAGGATGCGCAGGGGCCGCTGCAGCAGGCTTCGGCTGAGAAGAAGCGTTCGCCGCTGAATCAGGCCCTCACGTTTGAGCAGACGGCGCTGGAATGGCTTCATCGTGCGCAGAGTCGCGAGCATCAGGTGATCCAAGCGGACAGTCCCTCCGCAGGGCAGCAGGCGAACCAGAACCAGATCATGGACCTGGAGCTGAAGCAGAAGGAGAAGCGCTACGAAGAAGAGAAGGCCGCCACGGAAGAGCAGACGGCTGAGCAGCAGGAGAATTTGCAGGTTTTGAACCGCCTCAAGGAACTGGCGCGGCGCCAGGAGGCGCTGGCGGAGAAGATCAAGGAGCTGCAAAATCAGATCGCCAATGCGAAGACCGAGGAGGAGAAGCAGGAGCTGGACAACCAGCTCAAACGTTTGCAGGCGGAGCAGGAGCAGTTGCTGAGTGATCTGGATGATCTCAAGGAGCGGATGGAGAAGCCTGAGAACGCGCAGAACATGGCCGAGGCCAAAGAGCAGCTGGAACAGACGCGTGAGAAGGTGAGTGAAGCGGCGGAGCAACTGAAAGAGGAGAAGCTGGCGGATGCGGCGAACTCAGCAACACGTGCGCAGCGTGAGCTGGAAAAGATGCAGGAGGATTTCCGGCAGAAGACTTCGAAGAAATTTGCCGAGGAGGTGAAGCAGATCCGGCAGCAGGCGCGGGACGCGGCGGAGAACGAGAAGAAGATCAGCGAGGCGCTGGAGAATCAGAAGGAGTCGGGGTCTGACATCGAGAAGAACATGCAGAATGCTGCGCAGAGCCGGCAAGTGGCGGAGCAGCAGGAGAAGGTGGAAAAGCTGCTCAACAGCATGCGTGAGCTGAGCGAGCAGGCGGAGCAGAGCGAACCGCTGCTGCACCGGAATCTCTATGATGCCGTGCGCAAGGCCCAGACGAGTGGACTTGAGGAGAATTTGAAGGAGACGCGGGATCAGCTGCGGTATGGCACCCAGGCCGAAGCTAAGGACGCCGAGCGTAAAGCGGCGAATGCTGTGGAGGAGCTCAAGAAGGGGGTGGAGAAGGCTGCTGAGAGTGTGCTTGGCAGTGAGAGCGAGGCTTTGCGTGTGGCGAAGAATGAACTCGATAAGCTGATCAAAGAGGCACAGGAGCAGGAGACTGCTGAGAAGGGCCAGGATGGCCAGACGACGGCGAATGCGGCTGATCCCAAAGGTGCTGAGAAAAATCAGAAGCCTGGAGACGGGCAGCAAGGCAAAGATGGCCAGCCCAAGGATGGCAAAACTGCTGAGAAGGGCGAGAAGGCGGGGGCAGGTGAGCAGCCGGGGAAAGACGGCCAAAGCAAAGGTGAACAAGGCAAAGATGGCCAAGGCCAGGCGCAAGATCCGAAGATGGCAGATGATGGTCAGAAGCCGGGTGAGAAGGGAGAAGGGCAACAACCTGGCAAGGGGCAGGAGGGGAAAGCAGGAGAGGGTGAAGGTAAAGACGCCCAGACTGCTGAGAAGGGGCAAAAGCCTGGACAGGGCATGCAGCCCGGCGAGAAGGGGCAGGGGCAAGGTGAGGAGCCTAGCCCTGAGGGCGAAGGCAAAGGTCAGGGGCAAGCATCAGCGCAGCAGCCGAAGGGGAATCAACCCGGAGAGCAACCGGGCAAGGATGGACAGCAGCCTGGACAACCCGGGCAAAGGAGGGGGAAGGGCCAGGGGGAGCCGCAAACTGCTGAAAACGGGAAAGAGCCTGGTGAAGGCCAGCAGCCCGGAGCAGGTCAGCAGCCGGGCCAGGGGCAGAAACAAGGACGTGGGCAGGGCAAGGGGCAGGCGCAGCAGACGGCTGATGCCAACGTGGGAGTTGGAATGGCTGGAGACCGAGATTCTGACAATGACCGCCGGCGTCCGCAGATTCATGGGGGGGCTGTGCCTGAGGCGTTGTTCTTTGACGACAGCAAGGAGCAGCCAGACAGCGGGGTCTTTACCGGCAGCGGCTACGAGCAGTGGAGCGACCGGCTGCGCAACGTGGAAGAGCTGCTCAATAACCCTGAACTGCGCAACGAGGCGGCGAAGGTGCAGGACCGTGCGCGCTCGCTGCGCATTGAACTCAAGCGGAGCAATGAGGCGCCGCAGGTTGCGAACCTGAACGCGCGTATCACCCAGCCACTGATGGAACTGCGGGACCGTGTGGTGGAGGAGCTTTCAAAGAAGGATGCGGGCAAGAATTTGGCCCCGGTGGATCGAGATCCGGTGCCTGCTGAGTTCCGTGATTTGGTGAAGCGCTACTACCAGGAGCTGGGTGCTGGAAAGTAAGGATGTCCTAGGTTCTTTTATGCAATGCTGACTCGACGCTAAACAGTTGTTTAGCATACTCTGCCCGGATGGCCCTGACGGTTTTGACATTGAGTACTCCAGACGGCGAGCACCGGATTTCTTGTCCGATGCACGCGTCGCTGACGCTTGGCTGCGGACCGGATTGTGACGTGATGTTTGAAGGGGTGGGCATATTGCCCCGGCACTGCGTGCTGTATCGGACTGGGGAACGGGCTTTTCAAATCATTGGCGTGTATGCGGCGGCGCAGTTCTCCGTGAATGGCGTGATTTCGAGCGAGCTGGAAGTGGAGACACCTTTCAAGTTTGGCATCGGCGGGGAGGTGTTTGAGGTGGATGTTGCTGAGGGGGAAGCGGAGGTGCCGTTGCGAGATGGAGCCGAGCTGGAAACTGGTCTTGGTGCCGAAGGTGCAACTGCCGGGCTGCGCCCCAGCAGGCGGGGGTATTTGCTGAAGCCGATCACTTTGAAGCCACGCGCCGGACAGCGGGTGGGGGCGGTGATTTTAGAGTCTAGTCCGCCACCAGAAAATGAGGTGCCCATGCCGGCTCAGGCTGCCACGCCGCCAGCTCTGACTGTGGAGGCGATGGTGGAAACGCCGCTGCCGGCGGATGAGAATGAGGAGGAGGGGGAATCTTCCAAGCTGCTGCTGGCGGGATTGCTTGTCTGCGGAGCGATGATCGCGGGCATTTTTTACTGGCCGCATCATCTGGATCAGCTCTCTGCGGCGAAACCCGAGGTGGTGCTGCCGCCGGTGGTTGTGCCCGCGCTTGTGCCGGAGGCGACGGTGCGGGCTTGTCAGGATCTGCTGCAGGTGGGTGCGCCACAGCTGGCCGCGCAGGTGCTGATGCCGCTGGCCGAGACGGGCAATGTGGCAGCGATGCATCAGCTAGCGCTCGCGCTGCGGGCTTCGGGTCAGTTTGGGGAGGAGGTGGTGTTTCTGCTTCAGCGGGTGGTGGAAGGCGGGCGGCGTGAGGCTTTGCGTGACTTTGTGAGCGTGGTGGATGATGAGGAGAATCCGGCGCGCTACGCGGAGGGTGCTTTTAAGCAGTTGCAAATGGCGGCGAAACTTGGGGAGACATCGGCCTGGATGCCGCTGGGTGAACGCTACGAATACGGCAATGGCACGGCACCTGATATCAAGCTGGCGCTCGCAGCTTTTGAAAAGGCGCGGGTGGCGGGAGACAAGCGTGCTGAGGTCAAACTCTCTGCCAAGTCGGCGGCGATGGATCGTGCAGCGGCGTATGTGAGGTCGTGGAACGAGGTGTCTGTGGCCACGCAGCTTGATCATGTGGCGGCGGGGCAGGGGAAGTTTTTCACGCTGGATCATCCGCCTATGGAGGTGCTGCTGCGGCAGGAGGAGGAGATGCGCGCGCGGTGGCCGCTGCGGCGCATCAGTGTGATGGCGGGAGCGCAGGCGGAGGTGGAGACGTTTGATCTGATCAAGGTCACGCAGCCGTTTCAATTTGAAGTGCAGCGTGCGGAACGCATCGCGCGGGGGAAGGGCGTGCTGGTGTGCACGGTACAGCGGGATGTGGAGGGCCACTGGAGGATCACGGATGCGAGCGACAAGATTGATGTGAGCGAGCTGCTGCCGACGACGGAGCAGTTTGTGAGCGCCGAGTCGTTGCGCGAATTGAGGCCCGCCTTCACGCATGCGGAGCAGGTGGAGGAGTCGCGGCTGGAGATTTTGGAGCAGATGCACGGTCTGGATGCGACGGAGGATTTCAAGCCGGCGCTGACGGTGCTGATGAACGCGATGTATGAATTTCCGAAGGAGACTTTCTGGCTGCCCTTTGCCGACAAGCTGTGTGACCGCATGGCGCGGCAGTTGTTCATGAGTGGCAAGTGGCTGGATGCGGGGTGGGCGGAGCAGGTGCATCAGTTTGCCGAGCACGGCAGTGTGTCTGCCATGCTGCTGGAAGGGCATCTGTATGCGGCGGGTTATGGGTGCGAGCGCCATGCGGCCCGCAGTGTGGCGCTTTACCAGAAGGCGTATGAGGCGGGCAAGCGGCGTGATGCGGGCTTCTACTATGCCGAAGCACTGTTTCAGGGGCGCGGTGTGCCGCCGGACATCGATAAGGCGGGGGCGCTGGTGCTGGCGTTTATGAGCCGCTCGAAGCATCCGCTGGAGGCGTATCTGGCTGCGCATCTGATGTGGCGCAAAGCGGAGCATGATCCTGCGCTGTGGCAGGATGTGTATGATGTGCTCTCACGGGTGGCGAACCAATTCCCGCCTGCGAAGAATCTGGCGGGCATGGTGTTGCTGAATCATGGGCAGACAACGAAGGAGCGCAGAACGGGTTTTGCGGCGATCAAGGCTGCGGCTGAGGACGGCGTGGTGGAGGCAATGAAGAGCCTTTCGCAATGCTATCTGGAAGGTGTGGGCTGCGAGAAGGATCTGCATCAGGCGACGTTTTGGAAGCAGAAGGCGATGGTGACTGAGCCGCCGCGCAGGAGGCATTATACGGAGTTTGAGGAGTGATGGAGTGATGGAGTGGTGGAGTGGTGGAGTGGTGGAGTGGTGGAGTGGGACGATCGCTGGGCCTTCTCGACGGCGCAGCTTTGATACCCTGGACAGTTGAAAATGAATCTGAAGGAAGAGGCCTGTTTTCCAAGCAGAGCATCAGGCTCGGCGCTTCATGCTGGAACGTAGGATGGACGTGGCGACAGCCCGTCTGTCCATGAGCGTGAGGCAAACGTCTTGGGCCTGCGAGCGTTCGGGCAGCCTTGAGCGCACCGTGGGTGCTGGGGCGTACGAACGTCTTCGCAGTCGGGCGGTTTGGCGGAGTAGGCGCTGGAGCATGGGTGGTCCTCGACGCCAAACACGACCGACCTACGTTCCAGAAAGCACGCATGTCCTCTCAGCGAACAGACCTGTTTTCAATTGAGCATGGTATGACTCCACTGAGTGAGGCTACTCTCCGGAGCGCAGGATGTCGCAGGTGATGAAGATGGCCTGGAGGATGTCGTCTTTTTCGAACTCGGGTTTGCCGGTGGGTTTGTAGAGGGAGAGGAGGCGGGTGGTGCCGTCGGGGAGGGTGATGCCGGTGGTGAGCTTGGAGGTGAAGTAATCGGTGAGGGGGAATTCGAGGCGGCGGCCCTGGGTGTCGGTGATGTGCTCGCGGTGTTCGAAGGGAGGGGCGGTGTGGAATTCGGGGGCGAGGGAGAGTTCGACGGTGACGCCGTCTGCGCCGATGGTGGGTTCGAGTTCGACGGTGAGGCCGACTCGGCGCATCTCCTGCTTGAACACGGGTTCGTTCTTGTCGTTCATGCTCAAGTCGGTGACGGCGGTGGACTCAATGGCCTGCTCGGAGGTGGCGCGGGTTCCAGACTTGGTTTCGATGCGCGCGGTGTCGAGATGCTGCACGGTACCGGTCTTCACGGCGGCGAGCAGTTCGTTGAGTTCTGCCTGATGGTCGCTTTTGGTGGCGGCTTGGGAGGTGAGGCGGCGTAGCACGGGCCGGGGCCTTGGAGGATGTGCGTGGTGAAGGCGACGGTTTTGGGGGCGACTCTGCGAATGGATTCAACGTAGGCGTCCACCAGAGTGAGGTTCTCGTTGGTGTTTTTGACAAACATTACCGATGTGGCGGGATTGTATGAGGCGGTGGCTCCTTCTGGGAAGGGAATGCCCATGGCTTCGAGAATCATCTTCGCTGTGTAACGAGATTCTAATTGTTCCTGTCTTTCTTTGACCGTGGCTCTTCCGTCGCTCGAGGAGAGAAAGTCAGGGGGGACGTGATACATCCGGGTGTTCCAGGCTTTGGGGTCGAGTGTTGGTTTCTTTTTCTTTTCAGCGGCGGCTTGGCGCGACTTGGGGACCTGCGTGACGAGATCGCATTTTAGAAACGTGGCCCATAGGACGTCGGCATCGCCACGGCCCGTGGGAAGGTTGAGAGAGATGAGTTTGGTGCCTCCTTTGATCATGCTGATGCTGGTGGTGGTCTTGGCAGCGTGAAAATCGATGACGGGGATGTCGAAGGGCTTGTTTGATGAGGGATCGCGAAAGTTTTCGCGGCGTGCTGCGGGAGCGGCGGAATGCAGCACGTGGTTCAAGGAGATTTCCACGGTGTGGCCATCGATGCTGAAGGTGGGTTCGATTTCGAGGATGGAGCCGACAGGACGCATCGCAAAAGCGAGGTGAGGCTGGCCTTTGGCATTGGTACCGAAGTTGGAAAGATAGGTGTGTTCGCGGACGGATTCGAGAGTGGCGCGGGTGCCGGATTTGGTTTCGAGGAAGAGGGAGTCGATGTAGGTGGCCTCTCCACGAGCTACGGCGGCTTCCACGGCGACCAGCATGGCGGTATCATCTGCTGAGGCGGTGATCTTGTGTGTCAGTTCACGCAGGAAGGGGGCGGGTGCTTGAAGGGTGTGGAGGGTGAATGCGGCCGTCTTGTGGGATCTGCGGAGACATTCGTCGGTGAGGCTGGCGATACGCTCAATGTTATCGGGGGTGTTGATGATGGTCAGAACATTGTGGGTGTGTTCTGCCGTGGCCCCTTTGACAGGAGTAATGCCGTTCAACTCGAACCATATTTGCAGCGGCATCGGTTGCTTGACCATTGCCTCGGGAGGTTGGGATTCCTCGATGAAGGATTCAAACAAGTCATCAGGCACATTGAATGCGGCGGCACTCATGCCTGCGGGCACCTGAGCGACTTGAGGCTGAGGGGTTGGTTTGGAAATGGGCAGGCATTCGACCCGACGTAAGTTGGTGGTGAGAAAAGCTGCCCAGAGAATGTCGGCGTTTTGTTTGGAGGTGCCGACAGGTTTGGTAATGCCGAGGAACTTGGTGCAGCCGGGTGTGCTGGTGAAGCCAGTGGTGAAATGTGCCGTGGAGATGTCGGTGGCAGGAAATTCAGCGGTGCCACCGCTGGCTGGTTCCGTGATGCTGACCTGGCGCGAAGTGGGTGGTGCGGGATGCAGTTGAATCGAGACGTTGGACTCGATGGTCCGGCCATCCGCGCCGAGAGTCGGCTCCCATTCCAGCACCAGGCCTATCTGGCGCATTTCATGGGTGACGGAGGCGCGGCTTTTTGCATCCATGGTGAGATCGGAGGCATAGGTGTGATCGCACACGGCTTCAGTGGTGGCGCGGATGCCGGACTTGGTTTCGAGGAAGGCGTCTCCGACGATGCGAACGTTGGAGCCGGGATTGTTTGCGAGGTTGAGGAGCTGGGTGAACTCTTGAGCTGCGTTGGTTGTGCGCGAGGAGGCGGCACTGGCCTGACGGATGAGATCTCCCGGACCTTCGATGACGGTGAGTGTGCAGGCGATGGTGGCCGGCGATTGCTGGGTGATTGATAAAATGTAGGCTTCGACGAGATCGAGATTTGGCAGCGTGTTGGTGACGGTGAGGAGGCTGGTGACCGGGCTGAAGGTTGCAGTAGCCCCCTCGGGAAAAGAGATGCCGACGGCTTCGAGGATTTCTTTGGGAGTTCTGGGCTGAAATGTTTGCTTGTAGGGCGTGGTCGGGGAGGCTGAGATCGCGAAAGGATCCGCAGCAGGGGCTGCGGGTGGTGCCGCTTCAGGTGGAGTTTCGCAGGAGATGAAGTCCGGAGGGATTTGGAAGATGCGGGTGCGCATCTCGGGCTTCTCTGCGCCCAAAGCTATGGCGCATGCGAGTGTGAGAGGCAGAAGGAGGCTGCGGACTTGGAACGACATGCCGATGAGATTACCGGATTTGGGGGAGCGGTGTCGAGTCTGATGTCATTTGTGTTTTTCCGAAGCTGAATTGCGGAAAGGACGGATGCCGAGGAGCTTATATCATAGGTAGATGAAAACGAGTCTGGAAAGGACTACCTGCAGAGAGTGCTTTGCGCTGAAAAAGCATGATGGCTTGTGTGCAATGAAGTTCATTTGTCTGGCCGTCGATGGGTGGGGGTGGCGAAAGCCCGCCCGTATTTGAACGTCATGCAACGCACTTCGGCATGCGAACGCGCTGGTGGTCGGGCGGTTTGGCGGAGGACGTGATGGAGCGAAGCACTCTTTCGACGCCAAACACCCCCAACCTACGACCGGAGCGGCTCGCTGCCCGCCTGTTCCAGAAGAAATCTGCTGCCAGTGGAGAACAGACCTGTTTTCTACGAATCGTGGTATGAAGCTACTCGCCTGCGCGCAGGATGTCGCAGGTGATGAAGATGGCCTGGAGGATGTCGTCTTTTTCGAACTCGGGTTTGCCGGTGGGTTTGTAGAGGGAGAGGAGGCGGGTGGAGCCGGAGGATAGGGTGATGTCGGTGGTGGTCTTGGAGGTGAAGAAGTCGGTGAGTGGGAGTTCGAGGCGGCGGCCCTGGGTGTCGATGAGGTGCTCGCGGTGTTCGAGTGGAGGGGCGGTGTGGTATTCGGCGGAGAGAATCAAATTAACGAAGGGGCTGTCTTTGCTGGTGGTGGGTTCGAGTTCGATGTTGAGGCCGATGTGACGTGTTTCTTGTTTGGGGACGGGCTGGGCTTTGTCATCCAGGCTGAGTTCGCAGAGGGTTTTGCGCTCGCTGCCTTGATTCACGGTGGCGCGGGTGCCGGGCTTGGTTTCGAGGCGTGCGGTGTCGAGATGCAGGACGGTGCCGGTTTTGACTGCTGCGAGCAGTTCGGCGAATTCTGCATGGTGATCGCTTTTGCGGGATGCCTGGGCGGCGAGGCGGCGCAGGAGGGGGCCGGGGCCTTGCAGGACGTGGGTGGTGATGGCGATTGTGCGGGGGGAGGTGAGGAGGAGTTTTTCAATGGCGGCGGCGACCAAGGCATGGTTGGCCGGAGTATTTCGAATAAGCAATGTTGAGGTTTTCGGATTGAATGAAGCACTGGCTCCTTCGGGAAAGGTGAGCCCCAGACTCTCGATGATCTGGGGGCTGCGCACACGACTGTGAACGGCTTCCATGTTGGTGGCTGCAAAAGGATCTGCTGGTTCTTCGGGAGGCTGATCTGCAAGTGCATTGAGTCTCTGTATAAAACCTGGGGGACCTCGGTAGGTTCTTGTTTCCAGTTTGTCTTTGTCAGTCGATGAAGGTACTTTAACTACCAAAACAGATGGTGACTTGGGAAAGTGAGGCACCGTGTTGCATCGAAGAAAGGTGGCCCAGACGTGGTCTGGGGGGCTGCTGTCGATGTCTTGATGTAGGGCTATGAGTCTAATTTCTCCCTCATGCATGCTGGTGCGGCTCTGGGTTTTAAGCGCCCGGGAGTTGGAACTGGGAAGAGAGAGGTCTTGGCTCTTGGCGGGATCACTGGGTGGAACTTCACTCTGGGCTCCAACGGTGACATGTAGCTCGTGGCTGTAGTCTACCTCTATGGACCTACCATCGGATCCTATAGTGGGTTCTATTTCCAAGAACGATCCGAGTGTTTGTCCGTTGATGGAAATGCTGGGAGGGGTTTTGTCTTTGGAGGGCCTTTGATCGAGGAAGTAACACTCGCGTGCGGCCCCATGGGTGGAGCGAATGCCGGATTTGGTTTCGAAGAAGCAGGATTCAAGGAACACGACTTCTCCGCGTGCTGCTGCGGGTTCCAATTCTTTCCATTCGGCGGACTGGTCGTTGGAAGTGAGGGCGGCCTGGGAGAGTCTGAGCAAATAGGATGAGGGCAGGCGGACGGTGTGCAGAGAGACTGCGACGGTTTTGTAGGCTTTCTCCACGGCGGCAGCGATCAGAGTGGAAATGGAGTCGATGTTTTCCTGCGTGTTGGTTATCTGAAGCAGGTCGGCTTTTAGCTCGATCACGGCACCTGAGGGGAAGGTGACACCCTGGTCGATGAACCAATCCCTGAGAGGTTTAGGAGTGGGCTCCATGACGGACTCAAAGAGCCCCTGTGGGATCTGGAAGGTGATGCTGGACAGACCCTTGGGCGACTTGGATGTGGAGGGAGTGCCGAGAGCGAGATGGTGTGGAGGATTTTCCACATAACGAACGGAAGTGGTGATGAACGCGGCCCAGAGGGTGTCATCGGTTTTCTGCGGTAGGCCGGGTGGTCTGGTGATGCCTGCCAGTTTGGTTGAGTTGCCATGGAACAGTACAGATGAGGTCAGGTGGACATTGGGAATGTCTGCCGTGGGCTCCGAAGGCGTGCTGTCTGCATGGGGGACGCTGAGGTTAGGCGCGTCCTTTTTAGCGAACGGGTGCGGGCTCAATTCGAGGTCGAGACTGAGATCGATGGTCTGGCCATCTGCCCCGACGGTTGGCTCTAGCTTGAGGCGCAGGCCGGTGGGCTGCTTGTCAGATGTCTCTGAGGTACGGCTGCTGAAATCTGGTGAGACATGGTTTGAAAGCCCGGGCTCGGATATGGCCTCTGTGGTGACGGTGCTTCCAGATTTTGTTTCGATGAAGGCGTGGCCAGCGACATGAACCGAGGAGCCGGGTTTGTGAGCCAGATCGAGCAGAGTGGTGAGGTGCTTGCCGGCATCGGCAGTCTTGGAGGCCTCGGCATTGATCTGGCGGATGAGATCGCCCGGGGCTTCGATGAGGGTCAAGTTGAAGGCGAGGTTTTTTGGGGGGGCGCCATCACAATATGACTCTGTGTACGCTTCAATGAGATCGAGATTGGGCAGGGTATTGGTGACTTTGAGGAGGTTGGTCAGTGGATTGAAACTGGCGCTGCTGTTTTCGGGGAAGGTGATGCCTGCTGATTCGAGGATTTGCTGTGCGGTCTTTCGTGGGATCTTGCCTGCCGGAGGATTGGGGGCGGGGGCAGAAGTTGCGAATGGATCTGCTGGAGCGTCTGGAGGCTCGGAGCCGCCGACCGAAAGGAAATCTGGGGGGACTCTGAAGGTGCGGGTATAGAACTCGGTCGGGTTGCAATTCGGATGAGCGATAACCACCTGATCGGCCTCCACTCTGAAACTGATTTGTGCTAGCTCGGTCACGTAGCGCAAGGCCTCGATCAAGGGGACGTTCTTGAGATCGAGGGAGATCCTTGGCTCGTCCACGTACTCCAGCGGACGAAGGATGATTTTCACTCCTTTGGATTCTGGCGGGCCGGGGGACTTGTCCAAAGCACGGCTTTGCTGGCGCAGGTATTCGAGGGCTTGCTCAAGGGTGACTCCATTGAAATCGACCGTTGGCAAAATGAGGCTGTTCATTTTGGCGGTGAGCTTGGCTCCTGGATGTGGACGTGAGATCCAGATGAGTTCTGGCTCCGGATTTTTCGCCGGGTGTTTGTTTTCTGCTCCGTGGAGAAAAGTGATGAATGCGAAGAGCAGAAGGAGGCTGCGGGCGCGGTGCATATCGTGAGATTACGGGATGCGGGGGCGGGATGTCGAGACGGATGTCATTTGTGCTTTCCGAAGCTGAATTGCGGAAAGGACGGATGCCGGGGGGCTTAGCGCGCGGCTGAGGGAGGTGGGTCTTTCGAAGGGCCTATGGTGTGCGTGTGCTGACCGGTTGATGGTGGGGCAATCAGCTCCCGCATTCGAATCTTTTGTGACAGCGCGGGCACCATTGAGGACGTCGAAAGCGGTAGCTGCGTTCGTGCCTCACTTCGCGACCGCAGTCCAAATGGGGGCTGTGGCGTGAGGGCGTGGTGGACGAGCAACATGACGGCACAAAAAACGCCGCGCTGAGTGGCAGCGCGGCGTTTGAAGGAGATCGGAACCAGTTGCGGCGCAACTGGGCAACTTTTAGAGGGTCTGGTGGATGCGGCCGAGGGCCATGAGGATGTAGGTGGTGGTGAGGACGGGGTCGGATTCCATCCAGCGGCCTTCGGAGTTGGACCAGGAGCCGTCGCCTTTCTGGAGGCCGAGGAGTTTCTGGGAGATGTCTTTGCGCCAGTCGATGAGCTTGCCGTCCTTGGTCTTGATGTAGTCGATCTTGGCGATGCTGAGGGCCTTGCTCATGGTCTGGTAGTAGTAGTAGAGACCGGCGGCTCCGAGGCCGGGGTTTTCGTCGGCGTTGTAGTGGTTCTGGAGCCATTCGATGACGGCTTTGACGCGGGGGTCGTCTTTTTCGAGGCCGGCGTAGATGAAGCTGAGGAGGCCGGCGTAGCTGATGCTGCCGTAGCTGCGGAGGGAGATGCTGCCGTCGGGATTGGGGACTTTGGCACCGCGGGTTTCGACGGGGTTGTAGATGAAGCCACCGGCGTCGTCGGGGTCTTTGCTGACCCAGGCGGATTTGTTGCTTTCGGGGCGGTTCTGGCAGCGTTGGATGAAGTCGATGGCGGCACCGACGTTGAGCTGGGGTTCGTTCTTGGCGGCGTCGCCTTTATCAGCGAGGAGGGCCTGGGAGTAGTAGAGGGCTTCGAGGGCGAAGGTCATGTTGGAGAGGTCGGCGTGGAGGCCTTTGTCGTCGCCATAGCCGATGCCTCCGTCGAGCGGGTTGTCCTGCTTGCCCTTTTCATCAGCGTCGAGCTGATTGCCGACGAGGTAGCGGCGTGCCTTGAGCATGACCTGCTCATTCTCGGGCTTGTTGTTGAGGAGGAGGGCGGTGAGGGCGAGGGCGGTGTTGTAGTTGCCGCGTGCTTTGATGTAGATGCCGCCGTCGGGCTTGGCGTTGCTGATGAGGAACTTGGTGGCTTTTTCGACTTCAGCGGGGACGGGATCTCCGGGCTTGCGGTTTGGGTCAAGCATGAAGCTGATGATGCCGAGGCCGGTGATGGCGACGGGTTCGGCTTCGCCCCACTGGCCGGTTTCCTGGTTTTGTTTGGAACGGAGGAAGTTGAGGCCGCGCTCGGCGCCAAGGCGAAGTTCTTGCTTGAGGGATTCGTTGCGCGAGGCCTGGGTGGCGGCCTGAGGGAATGCGGCAGTGGTGCCGAGCGCCAGGGTGAGCAGGAAGGTGGGGAGTTTCATGGTACCGGTAACTGGATGTGGAAAGACGGCTGCGTCAACGGCCAAGGGGGCTGTCTTGAGGGGCGGACGGTTCTTGTCCATGGCTGGAGGGCGGCGGGCGCTTTTTGACCATGACTGCGATTCAAAACATGAATTTCTGGGAGGGCGAGCCTGGGGAGGTTCGGTTTGCCGCAAAGGGGCAGAGATCGAATCTGTTCTCTTATGGAGCCACTGATTTTGCACCGCGGAGATTTGGAGAACGCAGAGTTTGAGCTGCAAGGTAAGACTCACACCGCAGAGCACTTGAACTCAAGGCGGCTGGATTGTGGAACGGAGAGCTATTGGGAAGTATTTGAGAGCCGTTTGCGCGAAGTGAGCTTCCCAGATTCCGGCTAAGGCCGGTACTTCAATACGCACGTTGGCTAGCTTTAGAGGCTGGAGTGCTCCGAGGCCTCTGAAAGGGGCTGCCGCGAAGCGAACCTCGAACTGAGAACAGCCGTGAGTTATCCGGGAAATCACAAGGCCGTAGAGGTTGACTCTGAAAATCTCTACGAAGCTTCGATTATACAGCGGTTCCTGGTGCTATTTCGCCGGAGTGATGATGAGGGTGACCTTGGTCTCTTCGGCGGGGATGTTGGCGGGCATGCTGATCCAGAGGTCGTCGCGGTGGTTGCCTTTGGCGGCGGAGTTGATGATGGCGGCGCGGTCCACGTAGGTGGAGATGATGGAGCCGGTCTCCTCGGCGGCGAAGCCGGATTCATCGATGATGGAGCCGTTGAAGATCCAGGTGTCGAGGTCGTCGGGGGTTTTACGTTTATCGATGTCCTGGATGAAGTCGGAGAGGGGGACGTTTTTGGTTTTGTCGCCGTCTTTCCATTCGACGTGGATGCCGAGGCGGTTGGCTCCGGGGGTTTTGGGCTCGGTGTCCTTCGCTTTGTAGGGGCGCTCGGCTTTGGGGTCGATTTTTTCGAGGATGCCGAGGGTGGCGGGCTGGTAGTTGGCGAGGAGGAGGGCGAGCTGGATTTGGATGGGCTTCACCTTGGTTTCGAGAATGGTCTCGTGGACTTTTTCGCCTGTTTCATGGCAGAGGGCGTACTCGATGGGCAGCTTTTGATGGAGGATGGAGCAGGGGATGCGGAGCTCGCGGGTGGCGGCATTGATCTGGATGCCGTTGAGATCGTAGATGCCAGGGGAGAGCTGCTTTACGAGTTTTTGCGCGGCATCGAGCTGTGCTTTGGCGTCTGGTTTCGGTGCTGCGGCGTCCTGCGCAGGCATGCTGGCGCAGAAGAGGAGGGCAAAAAGGGCGGTGAGTGGGCGCAACATGGCAAATGGAGAGGGGGGTGTGTTCACAGTTTTGGCAGTGCGTAGGTGCCAGTGCGGAAGGTCTGATCCACATTTTTGGGCAGGATCATCACAGGCTGAATTTCATAGGAGAGCTCTGGTTTGAAGGTTTTGTCGCTGCGCAGCTTGGTGATGATCTGCAGGGCGAGATCTACCAAGGCGGGCTGAACGACGGAGGCATCGATTTCACCCTGGCGGACAAGTTCGAGGCCGCGCTTCTGGCCGGAGAGACCGTCGGTGCCGATAATGAGGAGATTCTCGCGCTGGCCGGCGGTTTCGGCGGCTTTGGCGGCACCGACGGCCATGGAATCACTCTGGGCGTAAAGGGCGTCGAAATTTTTCTGGAGGCTGAAGGCCTCGGTGGTGCGCTTTGTGGCGGTCTCGGTGCTCCAGTCAGCCGGGGCGTCATGGACAAGGATGACTCCGGAGTGGGGGCGGAGACCTTCGCTGAAGCCTTCGGCGATCTCATTGGTGGAGTAGCTATCCGCAGCGCCGCGAAGCTGGACGACGCGGCCGGTGATCTCAGTGCGGTTTTCTTCGGCGGCTTTGCGTTTCAGAGCCTCGACCACGGTGTCTGCGGCCATGCGGCCGACTTTGCGCTGATCGCTGAAGACGACGCTGGCGCAGCCTTCATTGACCATGCGTTTATCGAGGCCGATGACGATGATGCCGTGGGTCTGAGCTTCGACAATGAGGGCGGCAAGGGCAGGGGGATCGATGGGGCTGACGATGATGGCGGCGGGTTTGGAGGTGAGGGCTTGACGGAACTGTTCGAGTTGCTGGGCGCTGCTGCCTGCGGCGTCGCTGGTGGTGAGCTGGTAGCCGGCCTGCCTGCCGACGAGCATGGCGAGGCCATCGCGCTGGAATGCCTGCATGGCGATGCGTGAGTCAGGCAGCAGCAGGATGATTTGAGCCCGTGCATCTTTGGCTGCGAGGCCGGTGGCTGCAAGAATGCCCGGAGAGGGAAGGGCGCTGTCTGAAGGAGGAGGTGCAGTTTCCGGGTTCGTCGTTTTTTGCACTTTCTGCTGTTCCAGATCACTGATTGCTTTTTCCACAACCGGACCATCTGACCGATCACAGGCGGCTAGAAGGAGGAGCATGCCAAAAAGTAAGGTGGCGGGGCGGGTGCAGGAGGACATCATGGTGGTGAAAAGCATTTTAGGCTTCGAAACCAGACATGCACAAGCCTTAGATGTTCACGAAATCCCTTCCTGTCTTTTGCTTGCACTCTGACGGGAATGCCACAAACTCCGCCCTCCCTGCCCCTGCCCCTATCTTCATGAGCCCCGAAATAAAGACCGCTGCCGCCTGGAACCACAGGTGCTGTTTGAAGACGGAATTTTCACAGAGTGACGTATTTTCGCGACTTTCTCGAATCCCTGCTTGATGCGCAGGGTGTTTTACTGATAAAACTTTATAATATTGGAACAACCAGCCCACCTCATGAAATCTATCAGCTTGATTCTCGCTTCTCTATTCCTTGCCAATGTCCTTCAGGCGCAGGCGCCAGCGACTGGTGAAAAACTGCCTGGCGTCAAAGTGAAGATCAAAGGAGTGGAAGTGATAGAACAGCAGACGCCGATGCTGGAGGCGAGCAACATCCAGATGAAGCGATGGACACCAAAGAACTGGGTCGAGCTGGATGTGGAGTTTGACATCAAGCTTCCCGAAGCAGCGGGCGGAAGAAAGGGCACCTATTCGGGAATGCAGCTCGTCCTCTACGTGGCGCTGAATCACATGAACAAGGACAACAAGCGTGAGGTGATCACTGGAACTCTTGATCTGTTGGATATTCCGGCTGATGAACCCTGCCACGCGCTGGCTTACATCTCCCCCGCCTCGCTGAAATCCATCTTTCAAAAAGACTTTGTGACGGCGAGTTCAGACATTCAGGGCTGGGGCGTCGAATTTGTGGCGGAAGGCAAAGTGATTGCGGCCAAGTCGAGCTTGGGCAACAAGCCCTGGTGGGAAAACAAGGATGCTTTCGCTATGCTGCAGGGAGTGCTGCTGAACAAGCTGCAGACGCCCTTTGCGAATCTTTTCGGTGACTATGATGTGCCGGTCAAAGCCAAATAAGCGCAGCCATCCCTTCAGTTCCTAGCAGTTTAGCGATTTTTCACCTTATCCAGCATGGCAGACCCAAACAGCATTGCAGTCATCAGTCTTGGCTCCCAGCGTGTCAGCGGAGCATTGTTCGGCAAGACGTCGGGAGGGGATCTCATCCTGAAGCGGTACGACATCATTGAGCTGGATGGCGATCCTTCCTTGGATGTCAGCCGCCTGCCGCAGCTGAAGCTGGCGCTGCAGGAGCTTGCCTCCAAGGTGAAGATCAAGGGGCAAAAGGCTTGGTGTTCCGTTCCGGGGCATCCGGTGTTCAGCCGTTTTGTGAAGCTGCCTCCTGTGCAAGGGGACAAGCTGGCGCAGATCGTTGAGTTTGAAGCGCGGCAGAATGTGCCATGGCAGCTGGATGAAGTCTCATGGGACTACGAGGTGGTCAACAAGTCGGACATTGGCGAAATCGAAGTGGTGCTGGCCGCCATGAAATGTGAGCTGCTGAACGAGATGCATGAGGAAGTTGCTTCCTGTGGCATCAACGTGGTTGGGATGGATGTGGGCCCGCTGGCGCTCTACAATTCCTTCCGCTACAGTTATCCCGATGTTGATGAGCCTGTCTTGATTGTGGACATGGGTGCCCGCTCAACCAACTTGGTGTTTGTAGAGGGTGATCGTTTTTTCACTCGCAACCTGCTCGTGGGCGGTGCCGCAGTCACCAACGCGATCGCCAAGGAATTCGGCGTTCCCTTTGCTGAGGCAGAACGACAGAAGCGTTCCCAAGGCTTTGTGGCTCTTGGCGGAGCAGTGGAGGATCACCCGGATGAGGGCGTCAACGCCATGTCCAAGGTCATGCGCAATTCGATGACGCGGCTTCATGCTGAGATCATGCGAACGATCACCTTTTACCGCAGCCAGCAGGGGGGCAGTGCTCCGAAGCGCGTCTTCCTCGCGGGTGGTGGGTCGTCGGCAGGATATATCGCGGAGTTTTTCGCGGAGAAATTGAAGCTGCCGGTGGAGATTTATAACGGGCTGCGTGGTGTGCAGACTGACCGTGGAGTGAGTGCGGATGCCGCCCAGGCGGATGCGCCTGCACTTGGAGAGCTTGTCGGTCTAGCCTTGCGTGGCATGGGTTCCTGCCCGTGCGAAATCGAGCTTGTTCCCGGAAAGCTGGCTTCGGCGCGTGACGCTGCGCGGCGTGCGCCGGCCTTGATCCTGGCTGGTCTCTGCCTGCTGGGCTCCTTGGGTTCCTCAATTTACTGGTTCAACCGCGCGGATGAGGTGATTAAAAACCGAGCTGCCGCGCTGAGTGTGGAGAGTGCGGAGCTGAGCAGGCTGGCCAATGAAATTCGTCTGCTTGACGCCCAGCAGGAGGCTCTGCGCCTGCGCAGCGTGCAGCTTGAACAGGCAGTGACCGACCGTTCCTGGTGGGCGCATCTGCTCAATGATCTCAACCAGCAGTTCGATAATGATCTGATCTGGCTGCCTGTCATTGAAGTGCTCAAGGATGGTAAGCCCATGTCGAAAGCGCTTTGGGGTGGTGAAGAGAATAACAACAGCAGCAATGCTGCCAGCACCACGACGAACGCCAAAGCTGGGGCCCCTGTCGAGCCGGTGTACACACTTCGGATGCGGGGTCTGTATCGTAAAAACGACTCGGGAGAGCAGAAGGTGGTGTATGATTTTGCCGCCAAGCTGGCCAAACTGAAAGCCTTCAATGCGCCGGAATTTGAAAAGAATCGCGACACCTTTGTGAAGGTGGACAGTGGTGTGGATGAAGATCGCTACGCCTACCACTTCGAAATTAACATGCCTTTGAGCAATCCTCTGAAATTTCAATAAAGACTCATGGACTGGATACGTGAAAATAAACCATTGGCCGCCATTCTTGGCGTTATCGTCGTCGGCTCGTTGGCCCTTGGCTATCTGTTGTTTGATGCATGGAGCGTCTACTCTGAGACCAAAGAGGGTTACCTTGGCCTGGGCAATCAGGTGGCCGGCATGAAGGGGGCGCCGCTGGCGCCCACTGCGGAAAATCTCAAGAACAAGCAGGCGGTGGTGGCGGAGTATGCCAAGCTGGTGAACACCCTTGGAAAAACGGTGCTGATTCTGCAGCCGAAGGTCGAGCCGATCAATGACATTGAGTTTCAAGAAAAGCTCAAAGCCAAGATCTCCGATATGCGCAAGGCCGTGCAATCGAAAATGCAGCTCCCTGCAGAGTTCGCATTTGGTTTTGATGACTACACCCAAACGCTGCCCAAATCTGCGGCCGCTGCCACTGAGCTATATGGTTATCTTGAAGCCGTAGACAAGCTGATGAAGGTCTTCTTGGAGAGCGGTGTCAAGTCGGTGGATCTGCTGGAGCGCTCCAAACTGCCTGTGGAGGCAGCGGCCCCGGCGGCAACGCAAGGAAGCAACAACGCAGGAATGCGGGTTCAGGACAGTGGAAACATTCTTGAAAAGCGTCAGATTTCAGTGGTTTTGACCTTGGATCAGGGTCCGTTGCAGCTGCTGATCAGCAAGCTGACCAACCCGACTGACATGCCGTATTTCACCAGCCTGCGCCTGGTGCGCATTGAGAACCAGCGCCAGGATGGCCCGCTGCGCTCTGAAGTCCAACTGCCGGCTCCTCCGACAGCAGATCCCAACGCTGTTAAAACGGAAGAAGCCGCAACGGATGAGATCAAGCCACCAGCTCCGGCGTTCGTGGATGCGATCCCGGTCTTTGGTAATGAAATCCTGAAGGTCAGGCTCGAAATTGATCTAATTAAATTTTTGGACGCCGCCGCAGGGATTGCTGCTCAGGCTCCCACGGGACGTTGATCTCACTTTATTAAAATCCGCAGCCTTCAAGCAGCACCATGCAGAACAAACAGGGCAACTACGAAAAAACCATTCTGATCATCTCCTCCCTCCTCGCAATCGGGGTGGCAGTGTTTCTGATCCTCGAATCGCAAGGATTTGAGGAGAGTCTTATCCTGCCGCAGGGTTTCTCCAAGAATGACTTGAATGCACCCGCCAGCCAGAAGGTGACAGACGCCACCGAAACCATGAAGAAAAAGTATTCATGGCTATCTCCGGTGCGAAATCAGAAGGCGGTGCCTTTGAACAAATCTGTGATGCTGGTGATGAAAGACGGCAAGCTGTTTGACCTGCTGCTGCCGGAGCCCATGCTGCGTGAGCCGATGACCAACCTCTTTCTCACTGGAGATCAGACCAAAAGCCCGCCGGAAGCGCAACTTCCCGATATTTTCTCACCCAATGTGGGCCAACTGGACGCGGACAATGACGGGTTCTCCAACTTGGAGGAATTCACTGCCAAGACGGACCCGCGGGATGCGAGCTCCATGCCGGCTTACACTGACAAACTGTTTTTGACCAAACGCATCAGTCATGATTACATTCTGTTGCTGAAAGGCGGTAGCGAAGGCACCTTCCAGATTCAGCGCTCGGTGCCAACTAGGGGTAGTGTTTTCAAGCCCATCAACGAAGAATTTGGCTTCGACAAAAACACTCTCCGCTTCAAAATTCTCTCCAGCTCGCAAAAGACCATCCAAACGAAGTTTGGGCCCAAGGAGGCTTTTGTGCTGAAAATGTATGACATGTCCACCAAGAAGGAGTTTGAACTGGAGGAGGGCAAGGAGGTCAATCTGGCGGATTACGAGGCTGAATTCGAGTTTCGCTGGAAGAAGCGCCATGTTATCTCCGGGATCAAAGAAGGGGCTACTTTCCAGCTTCCCGGCCTTGGCAAAACCTATTACATTCTCAAATTGGAGGAAAACAAAGCCATCATATCCCCCCTCGGTGCGGATGGTAAACCCACGAAAGAAACCATTGAAATCAAGCAGGGCTGAGACCTTCGCTATTTTCATCCAGCTGAAAAATTAACTCGCCAAAGTTCGCCCAAATCTGTTAGTAATCTCTTTTTACCACAAAATATTGTCAGTTTGCCTTATGACCCATCACTCTCGTCTGGTGTTCAACCTTTCCCTTCTCGTTTTGACTGCGGCCTCGCCTTCGATCATGGCCCAGAGTCAAAGTACTGCCGCTGGAATGGCTAGTAAAGAAATCGCACGCCGCTATGCGCGTATTGAAGATGCACGTACCGCCATGGATCGCGGTGACAAATTGTTCAGCGAGGGGGATTACGATGGTGCGCTTAATTCCTATAAATCGGCCATCGACTCCCTGCCAAATGCGCCATTGACCCGTGACTGGCTGGATTTGGCTCAGCTCAAGTATGCCGATTGCAGTGTCACCGTAGCGAACGAGCGTGCGAAGGCAGGCAACTACGAGGAAGCCCGTCAATTGCTGGAAGGTGCTTTGGTGTTAATTCCGGGGCACAAAGGCGCTCTGGTGTTCCAGAAGCAGCTTGAGGATCCGGATCGCTGGCCGCCTGCGCTCACTGCCAAGCACGTTACCAACGTGGGCAAAGTTCAGGCAGGGCTCCTGCTTGGAAACAGTTCTGTTGAACTCGGCAACTATGATGCTGCCATTACCCAGTATCAGGATGTTCTGCGGACTGACCCTTACAACAGCGCTGCCCGCCGCGGCATGGAGAATGCCGAGCGCAAGCGTCAGGCCTACTTCAAGACGGCCTACGACCATCAGCGCGCCAAGATGTTGGCTCAGGTGACTGAGTCATGGGAAGACAAGGTGCCGGTGCAGGGTCAGGCGATCGCCTTTGAATATGGTGTGGGACGCAGCCCAGGTGCTTATTTGACGGAAAAAATGAACAAGATCATTTTTCCAACGGTGCAATTTGATGGTGCCACCATTGAAGAAGCCATTGAATACCTGCGCGTCAAAAGTCGCGATTTGGACACCTTCACGGACAAAACCGGGGTCAAAGGGGTCAATATTATTCTCCGTATGGGCGACGCACCAAGCAATGCCACCATCAGCCTCGACTTGAAAGATGTGCCGATGTCAGAAGCGCTGCGCTACGTGACCGAGCTTGCGCAGATGAAATACAAAGTGGAAGCGCACGCCGTTCTGGTGGTGCCGATTTCCGAAAATGCCAGTGAGATGTATACCCGCAGCTATCGCGTGCCACCGGATTTCCTGAGTTCGGGAGGTGGTGACGCTGGTGGTGCTGCTGCACCGGCAGCAGCGGCAGATCCCTTTGCTGCTGGCGGCGGAGCTGCAGCTGGTGGCGGTGGTGGTCTGATCACCAGAAAGACGGCCCGTCAGATTCTCGAAGCTTCGGGAATCGTCTTCCCAGAGGGTGCTTCGGCCAGTTACAATCCTGCCAACTCACAATTGGTGGTCAGAAACACGCAGCCCAATCTGGACTTGGTGGAAGCTTATGTGGAATCCATCACCAAGCTGGCACCGAAGATGGTGGTCATCACTTCCAAGTTCGTCGAAGTCACCCAGAAAAACACGGAGGAACTTGGTTTCGATTGGCTCCTTGGTGGTATCACCACGGGCGGTGTCAACTTTGGCGGTGGCAGCAGCGGCAATGGCAACACATACAATGCTGAAAGCTATCCCTTCCAGTCAAACTTGGTGACTCCCGGCTACATTGTCGGTGGCGAGCAGGTGTTCCCCAATATTCCGGCGGCTGGTGCCTTTGCAGGGGCAATTCCTTTGGGTGCAGTCAATCCAGCCACCATCAGTTTGGCCAATCCTACAGGCATACCTGCCGCCAGTGGTGGAGGTCCGGTGACTGCCGGGAATCGCAGCGGTGGCTTTGCCATCAACAACAGCAGCATCGACAACCTGCTGACCACAGGTTCCACCACCGCGACTACCAGCGTGGCACCGGGCATTTTCTCCACGGCAGGTATTTTTGGCAATGCGCAGTTCCAGAATGTGATGCGCGGCCTGAGCCAGAAAAAGGGCGTGGATTTGATGAGCGCGCCGAGTGTGACCACCAAGAGCGGCACTCGTGCCACAATGGAAGTGACGCGCGAGTTCATCTACCCAACGGAGTTTGATCCTCCGCGTCTTCCACAAGGCGGTGGTGGTCTTGCAATCGGTGGTGGCGGCGGCGGTGGTGGCGGTCAGCAGATTGCCACTCCGACGACTCCGACGGCCTTTGAAATGCGCCAGACTGGTGTTCGCCTTGAGGCCGAGCCCACCGTGGGCGCTGATGGCAACACGATTGAGCTCACCCTCGCCCCTGAAGTGGTGGAGTTTGATGGATTCATCAATTACGGCTCACCCATTTTGTCGCCTTCGAGCCAGGAGGTGCTGCCCATTATTCTATCGACCGGAACGTTTGGCTACGTTCCTCTGCAAACTCCAGAGCGTCTGATCACTTCCAACATCATCAACCAGCCAGTGTTCTCGGTGCGCAAGGTGACCACGGGTGTTTCCATCTGGGATGGACAGACCGTGGCTCTCGGTGGCCTGATCCGCGAAGACGTGCAGGACGTTCAGGACAAAGTGCCGATTCTTGGCGATCTGCCCTTCATTGGGCGTCTGTTCAAGAGCGAGTCTGAGCAGCACTACAAGCGGAACCTGATGATCTTTGTGACAGCCAATCTGATTGACCCCTCGGGTCAGCGGATCAAGCCTGCCGCCGGTGTACAGGCAGCAGCCACTGCTGATGCGGCTGCCGGACCTGGCTCAGTTGGAACACTCCTTCCGCCTGTGACTCCCTAGCAGTCCCGAAATCATCTCTATTTAACCTACATCAGGCAGGATTGCGTCAAGCGTCCTGCCTGATGTGTTTTTAGAGACTGGCCATTGCAGATGGTTCTTGAACCGGCCATTTACTTCGATGAAATCTTGGTTGATCACCGGCGGAGCAGGATGTGGCAAAAGCACATTGGCCGCGTTGTTAGTGGGGCAGCTTCCCGTGCCGCACAGTTACTTTTCTGCTGATCTTATGGTGGCAGAGGTGATGAAGCGTGAATCAACGGTTCAGGAGCTAGTGGAGGCATTTGGCAGTCAGGTTCTGGTGAATCCAGGAGAGGTGAACCGGCCATGGCTGCGTGACGTTGTTCTGCCAGATGCCGTTCTGCGCCAAAAGCTGGAAGGCCTGCTGCACCCCCCGGTACTTGAAGCTCTCGAACTGGCACGTGAGGCGGCCGAAAAGGCAGGGATGAATCTTTTCCTTGCGGAAGTCCCCCTTCACTATGAGATTGGAGGTACAGTTTCAGCAGACTTCGTCATCGTGGTGGCTTCCAGCCGGTCGGTGCAAGTTAGGCGGATGATGGAAACCCGGGGACTCGACGAACAGACCGTTCACAAGTTCCTGGAGGCCCAATGGCCCATCGAAGCCAAGGTAGAAAGAGCAGATGCCGTCATTTGGAATGATGGTTCTCTGGCCTCTCTTGAAGCCCAGGTGCTGACGCTGGCAAGTCCACTCTTGCAAGCATGAACGACCCATCTATCGAATCCCCCGCAACGGTTGCGGCTCCCCCCGCCACTCCCGTGTCGGAAACCACCGCCGTTACCACCCTCCCCTTGGTGAATCCCGAGCCGCAGCAGGAAGCTGCATCTCCTGCTCAACCTCCCGCCGCTTCTGGCGAGCCGCCTGCCGAGCCACAGAAGACGGATGGCGCACAGCCACCGTTTCCCGAGGAGGTTTCCATCAATGATCTGCAGAATTCCTCGCTGGCAGATCTGCTGGAGCTTGCGGAAAAGGTGGGTTTCCGCCTGAATGCGAGCCGCACCAAGCATCAGCTCATTTACGATCTTTGTTCGTGGATGGGGGAGCACAAAACCCGCCTTAAGGTGGAAGGTGTGCTGGAGATCGGCACGGATAATTACGGCCTCATTCGTTATCCGAAGTACAGTTTCATGCCCCTTCCAGAGGACGTTTTTGTTCCTTTGTTTCTGGTCAGGAAATTCAATCTGCGTCCCAGCCAGAGAATTGCAGGGATTGCCAAGGCGCCCAAGGACCGGGACAAATATCTGGCGATCGACCGAATCACTGAAGTCGAGGGGGTTACGATCGACAAATGGGAGACGCCGACGGATTTCGAGAAGCTTACGGCGACCTTTCCCAACAAGCGCATCATTCTTGAAACTGCCAAGCCTTGCGCGGTCAGTTCCCGCATTCTGGACATCATTGCACCGCTTGGCAAAGGCCAGCGCGGGCTGATCTGCGCGCCGCCGCGTTCGGGCAAGACGGTGATTCTGAAGGACATTGCCAAATCCATCTCGCAGAATCACAAGGAGATCACACTCATCGTGCTGCTGCTGGATGAGCGCCCTGAAGAAGTGACCGATTTCGAAGAAACGGTGAACGGCTGCGAGATTTACAGCTCTACGTTTGATGAGAGTTCGAAGCGCCACAGTCAGGTGGCGGAGATCGTGCGCGAGCGCGCCTGCCGGCTGGTGGAAATGAAAAAGGATGTGGTCATCCTGCTGGACAGCATCACGCGTCTGGCCCGTGGTTACAACGCCTCGCTGGGCAGCAAAGGTGGGGCCTCCATGGCCGGGGGCATTGGCGCCAAGTCGCTGCAAAAGCCCAAGAAGTTCTTTGGGGCTGCGCGCAATGTGGAAGAAGGCGGAAGCCTTACGATTATCGCCACCGCGCTCATTGAGACTGAGACCCGCGCGGATGAGGTGATCTTTGAGGAATTCAAGGGCACCGGTAACATGGAGGCGACGCTGGACCGTGAAATCTCCGAGCGCCGGATTTATCCCGCGCTGCATCTGCTCAAATCGGGCACGCGGCGTGATGACCTGCTCTACCATCCTGACGAATTCCGGCGCATCACCCAGGTGCGCAAACAGCTTGCCGCTGTTCCCGCTGCTGAGGCTCTTGAGATGCTCATCCGCAACATCAACCGCACCAGCAACAATGCGGAAATCCTCCTCATGGGCCTGAAATGAACGAGGAAGGATCCACACCGAAGGACTACGAGTTCATCGACACCCCGGAGCATCTTGACCAATGGGTCGGGCAGATGCGAACCTGGCTGGCGGAAAGCCCGGACAAGCGCTGCTGCCTGGACACCGAGGCGGACAGCCTGCACCACTACCACGAGAAGCTTTGCCTGCTGCAGGTGAACTGCGCCGGGCGCTATGCCCTGGTGGATCCGCTGGCCATCGCGGATGTTTCTCCGTTGCTGAAGCTGCTGGATGAGCATGAACTTTGGTTTCATGGGGCCGACTATGACCTGACGATGCTGCGGCGGACCTATGACTGGAATCCGAAGGTGATTCGAGACACCCAGATCGCGGCGCGACTGCTCGGTGCCCGTCAGTTTGGACTCGCGGCGCTGGTGAAGAACGCCTTTGATCTGGATCTTTGCAAAGCCTCACAAAAGGCTGACTGGAGCCGGCGGCCGCTGCCGCCGAACATGCTTTCGTATGCAGTGGATGATGTGCGCTACCTGCTGCCCATCGCGGAAAAATTCGTGGCCGACCTCAAGCTGAAAGGGCGGGAGGAATGGTTTCACCAAAGCTGTCTTTCATTGCAGGAAGATGTCGCCGCCCGTGACAATGTGGCGCGTGAAGACCCGTGGCGTGTGCAGGGCTGCGGCCGGCTGCACCCCAGAGGACTGGCGATTCTGAAAGGCATGTGGGAATGGCGTGAAGGCATCGCGAAAGAGCGTGATACGCCCTGCTTCAAGATCATGTCCAACAAGCAGATGGTGGCCTATGCCGAGCAGTTCGAAGCCGACCAGCCACTGAATCCGCCCAACGGGTGGCGTCCGCGCTGGAAGAAGGAGTTTTTCGATATTGTAGCGGCTATTACGACTTCCACTCCAGCCGACTGGCCGCAGCGCGCCAAGAAGACCAAAGGGCGCCTCAGTGACGCCCAGCGTGATCAGATCGACAAGCTGTGTGCGCATCGCGAGAAGGTGGCGCAGGAGCTTGAGATCGAGCCCTCGCTGCTGGGGTCACGCGGCACCATTGAGGAACTCGTTGTTGATGGTGATCCGGCCAGTCACCTCATGAGCTGGCAGCATGATCTGATGGCGAGTGGTCTGGAGCAGGTGCTGAAGGCGGCGGTGTAGATGGGGATAGCAAACACGTCCCAGCTCTAAGTGTGTAGCAGACGCCATGGCGTACGAACGCGCTCGAAGTCGGGCGGTTTGGCGAAGGTGGATGTGGGTGATGGGGATGCGATGGACGCCAAACACCCCCAACCTTCAGCCGGGGCGCTGCGCTTGGTGTGCTAAACTACTTTTGCTTTAGCCAGTCTGGCAGCACGATGTCCGCGCTTTTGACGGGAGTGGTGTCGCCTTTCCAGACAAAGCCGGCCTTTTCGAAACTCGCACGCTGCCCGCGCAGAAAGGTGAGGAGGCGATGGCCCATCTGCTGATTGGGTGAATCATGTCGTACGGCGAAGGGCTGCACGGCCTTTGATTTGTCGGCGGGCAGGGGCACGGCATCAAAGTGGGCTTTGTCGTTGTTGATGTTGATGCCATAGACCACTGCGGCATCGAGTGAGCCGGTGCGCATCTGATTGACCAGGAAATCTGCGGTGGGTACCTGGGATGAGGCGTTCTTGCTGACGCTTTCCCAGAGATTCATGGACTTCAGCATGGAGCGCGTGAGAAAGCCGATGGTGGACTGCTCTGCATTGCAGAGGCCGACACGCAGACCAGGACGGGCCAGATCCGCGAGGGTATGGATGTTCTTAGGGTTGCCCTTGGGCACTGCAATGACGATTTCGGCCTCGGTGAGGAGAATGGCTTCGGGAAACTGCTCCGCCACTGGCGGCACGAAACAGACATCGCAGGCGTAATAGACGTCAGGGAACTTGGGATTGGTGCTGTCCCCCATGGTCTTCATGGAAGCGCACAGAATGCCGCAGCCATTGAAGACCGTAGTCATGGTGATGCCTTCGCGATTGGCGAACTGGTGCAGGAGTTTTTCGATGGCCGGGCGGTTGACTCCACCGCTGTAGATGATCAAATCCGGGCGCGCGGCCCACTTGTCTCCCGGCACTGCTTTGAAGCCCTGCTTTTGAAAAATGGCCCCGCCTTTTTCTGGCGCGGTGAGGTAGCGGGCAAAGCGCAGCGCCTCAGCGGGCTGCTGGCAGGAAGAGAGGATGGTCGCGGTGGCGTGTTCTTCGTGCTTTGCGAGTTCTGGCAGGGGGGCGATTTCCAAGCCTTTGAACTGTGGCACGACGGAGTCCCACACGATGGCGGCGTCAACGGCACCGAGGGAGAGATCGGCAGCGATTTCCGTGACGGTGGGTTTCATTACGGCGGCTTTTGCGGCGAGCGCCTCCCATTCGGGGCCGAGCAACTTTTTCACCACGCGGGCGATGCTTGCGGCTTCGGGATTTGCGAGGGCGAGTTTGATGTTAGGGTTCTTTAGTGCCGCGAGACTGTCGATGTGTTTGGGGTTGCCCGTGGCGACTGCCAGCACGGGCTGCTGGATGATCAGCGGGAACTCCTCACGGGTGACATCGAGCTTTTTCGCATCTGCTAGGGCGCCGTCGTCGGCGGCGATGAAGAGATCTCCCTGTTTGGCGATTTTGAGCTGGCTGAGGAGGGTGCCAGTGCCGCCGTATTGGAGGCGGACTTCCGTGCCGGTTTCCTTTTGATAGGCGGTGGCGATCTCCTCGACCGGCTTCTTGATGCCAGCCGCGCAAAAGACCGTGAGTGGCGCAGAGCTGCCCTTGGCGGGCTTCAGCGCAACCCAGGCGGCTCCGGCGGCAGCTCCGAGGCACAGGACGATGATGAGTTTCTTCAGCATGAAGGGTGAACGTGCCAGAAAGGCGGCATCGCTCAAAATGTTATGAGATCAATTTCTCGATCACCTGGCCGCCGAACTGGCTGAGCTGTTTGAAGCGGCCGGCGTGGTAGAAGGTGAGCTTGTTGTCGTTCAGGCCGAGTAGGCGCAGGAGGGTGACGTGGAGATCGCGGACGTGATGCACGTCTTCGACGGCCTCCATACCGCGATCATCCGTGCTGCCGATGGTGTGGCCTGCTTTGACACCGCCACCGGCGAGCCAGACGGTCATCGCCTTGGAATTGTGATCGCGACCGTAGGCGGTTCCGCCACGCACGCCGTTGTCCGGGGTGCGGCCGAATTCACCGCACCAAACGATGAGGGTGTCATCCAGCAGGCCGCGTTGTTTGAGGTCTTTGATGAGGGCGGCGATGGGCTGGTCCACCTGATGGATGAGATTGCCGTGGGCGCGCTCGATGTAGTCGTGGCTGTCCCAGGTGCCGGCGTAAAGCTGGACGAAGCGTACACCTTTTTCCACGAGCTTGCGTGCGAGGAGGCACTTGCGGCCGAAGGCGTCGGTGGCATCGCTGCCGATGCCGTACATGGCTTTGGTTTTTTCGTCTTCCTTGCTGAGGTCCAGCGTTTCGGGAACTTGCGTCTGCATGCGGAAGGCGAGCTCGTAATTGTGCATGCGTGCACGCAGTTCGTCGTGCCAAGGGTGGGCTTCGGCGTGGCGGGTGTTGAGCTGGGCGAGGAGATCGAGGTTGGCGCGCTGGTGGTCGGATGCGATGCCCTGCGGTGGTTGCAGATCGAGAATGGGTGAGCCTTTGGGGCGCAGCGGGGTGCCTTGAAACTGGGCGGGGAGATAGCCATTGCTCCAGTTGGCGCTGCCGCCTTGGGGGTAGCTGATCTCTGGCAGGACCATGAAGCCTGGCAGGTCTTGATTTACGGAGCCGAGGCCATAGGTGACCCAGGCACCGAGGGCGGGATCTCCGCCGAAGCGATTGCCGCAGTTCATTTGGTACATGGCGGTGGGGTGATTGACTGAATCTACCTGGCAGCCGCGAAAGAAGCAGAGCTCATCGGCAACGCTGGCGAGATGCTGCCAGGGCTCGCTCATCCAGGCACCGCTCTGGCCGTGCTGGGCGAACATGAAGGGGGATTTCACATAGTAGCGCTTGCCGCTTTCCATGGCGGACTTCTGTTTTCCTTCCTTGGTGAACTCCTTGAGGTGCAGCTTATCGAGTACGGGCTTGGGATCGAAGGTGTCGATGTGGGAGGGGCCGCCCTCCATCATGAGGAAGATGCAGTTTTTGGCCTTTGCGGGAATCTGCTGTGCCTTGGGAGATAGCGGACTGGTTTGTTCGGCGGCGAGTAGGGAGGTGAGCGCTACGCTGCCGAGAGAGGTGCCTAGGCCGTAGATGAACTCGCGACGTGTGGGTGCGTGAAGTGCGCGAGAACCGGCGCAGGGGAAGAAGGTCTTGTTCATGGCTCAGTAGAGGTAAACGAATTCGTTCGAGTTCAGCAGGACGAGGCATACATCGGCAAGTGCGCGTGTTTGCGCATCGACATCGGCGGGCTGGAGATCGGGGATGA
Organism: Verrucomicrobiaceae bacterium; assembly: GCA_027490195.1. Classification (GTDB taxonomy): domain Bacteria; phylum Verrucomicrobiota; class Verrucomicrobiia; order Verrucomicrobiales; family Verrucomicrobiaceae; genus Prosthecobacter. The sequence continues at coordinate 37,641 of JAIXYN010000065.1, forward strand.
AATCGGCGTAGCCGGGGAGCTTTTCGTGGAAGCTGAATTTTTCGCCGGTGTTTTCTTCCACGGCATCGCGTTTCACGCTGAGTGGGGGCTGGGGCTTTTTGAAGGTGAGGTTGGCATGTCGGGCTACCATGTCCTGCCAGTGGGTGGTGCAGGCGGCTTTTTCGGCGGCGGATGGCATGCGGCCGTAGGTGAGGTGGAAGAGGCGCGTGATGACATCGGCTGGTTTTTCCTTTATGACGCGATTGGCTAGGGCGAGTGCGCGGTCATAGCTGGGCTGGCCATTGAAGAGGCTGAAGACCTGGGGCGTCACGGTGGAGACATCGCGGGCTTCGCAGGAGAAGTCGGGGCCGGGTTCGTTGAAGACTTCCATGAAGGGATCGCGCACGCCGCGAATCTTTAATGCATAGAGGCTGCGGCGGTGGCGCTGTTCGGGTTTGGCATTGGGCACCCAGGCGGCGGCAAAGGTGCCCATGACTTGGCGCGGTTGCATGGCGACTTCGATGTTGATCTCAGGCCGGTTTGGAATGCCGCCGAGGGTTGGATTTAATTCTCCGGTGATGCTGAGCATGGCATCGCGCATCTCTTCGGCCATGAGGCGGCGAGGTTTGAAGACGGCGTAGGATTGCGCGGCTTCTTCGTGGGGGAGAGGAGTGTGGGAAATCTTGTCAGCAATGCGGGCAGGAGTGCCCGCGCTCCCTTCTTGATCTGAACTGCGACGATAGGCCGCGCTGGTCATGATGAGGCGGTGCATCTCTTTGATGGACCAGTTCTTTTCTACCAGCGTGGCGGCGAGCCAGTCGAGCAATTCGGGGTGTGTGGGCTTTTTGCCGGTGCTGCCGAAGTTGTTTGGGTTGCCGGCGATGGCCTGATCGAAGTGCCAGAGCCAGAGGCGATTGACGATGGCGCGGGTGGTGAGCGGATTGTCTTTGCTGGTGATCCAATTGGCGAGCTCGGTGCGGCGGCCTTCGATGGTATCGGGAAACTCGACGCTGCCGAGTACGGAGAGGACGCCGGGTTTCACGGGTTGGGTGGGTGAAAAGGGATCGCCACCACCGAGGATGGCGGTTTGCTCCAGTTCACCGGTGGTCATGCGGTCCTGCGGCATGCGGATGGGCTGGTAGATGCTGGTGACCTGTGGTGTGCGGCCGTCATAGACGCTGAAGGCAAAGGGTTCGTAGCGTTCAAGCTCCCACTTCAGACGTTCGAGACCTTTGCGTGCCACGCGCTCGTTGCCGTAGTCTTCGGGTTCGAAGCCGACGAGTTTTGGCGGGTATTGATCTTCTGGCAGGTTTTGTTTCTGGATGGCGGATCGGGCGATTTCAAAGACGCCGGTGAAGCCGCGGCCCTGCTTCTTTGTGCCACCGTTGGCGATGAAGGCGCGGGCGGAGGCGACGGCTTTGTTCCATGCACTTGGGTCCAGTTTCTTTTCGGCGTACCATTTCTCTGCGTTGGTGAGCAGCTTGTCGTCGAGGCGGGCGAGCATGGTCATGTGCTCGACGCGGCGTGTTTCGAGGTATTTCTTTTCTTCAAAACCTGCGGTGTTTTCCTGGGGCAAGAATGGTGCGGGGCGTTCGGCGAGCTGAGTGGTGCTGAAGCAGGCCTGCATGGAGTAGTAGTCATGCGTGGGCACGGGATCGAACTTGTGATCGTGGCAGCGGGCGCATTGGAGGGAGTGAGCGAGGAAGGTTTCGCCGACGCTGTTGGTGACATCATCGAGAAAGCGCTGACGGGCGACCTTGGCGACTTCCATGCCGGTGAGTTCCCAGGGGCCCATGCGGAGGAAGCCGGTGGCAATGAGGAGTTCAGCATTGTCAGGCTGCATCTCATCGCCTGCGATCTGCTCCTTGATGAACTGGTCGTAGGGTTTGTCGGCGTTGAAGCTGCGCACGACGTAGTCGCGGTAGCGCCAGGCGTTGCCGCGCTCGTAGTCGTTGGAGAAGCCGCTGCTGTCGGCGTAGCGTGTGACATCGAGCCAGTGGCGTGCCATGCGCTCGCCGTAGTGAGGGGAGGCGAGGAGGCGGTTGACTAGATGTTGGATGCTGGATGATTGATCCTGGATGTAACTTTGCTCGAAGGCGGTGATTTCTTCGGGTGTCGGGGGCAGTCCGGTGAGGTCGAAGGTGGCGCGGCGGATGAAGGTGCGGGCATCGGCTGCGGGCGCGGGGTTCACGCCTTCGGGCAGGTGCATGGCGATGAGTTCGTCGATGGGATTGGGGCTCTTGGTTGTGGGCTTTTTTACCGGCTGGTAGGCCCAGAGTCCTTCGGGTTTGTAGCGACGATTGGCCCATTCGGGGGAGAGTGCTCCAGTGGTTTTTATGGTGACGCCATCTTCGGCGCTCCATTTTTCGGCGTTGGCTTTGGCGATGGCGTTTCGTTTGATTTCATCCGGCCATGGGGCACCGCCGGTGATCCAGTCTTTGATCCATGCAAGCTGCTCAGCGTAGAGCTTGTCGGCTTCCTTGGGGGGCATGGGTTCCCAGTCGGCCTCGTGCTGGCGTGTGCAGGCGAGGTAGAGGGGGCTTTGTTCTGGTTTGCCGGGGATGATGGATGGCTTTTCGCTTTCGCCGCCTTTGAGGGTGCTGGCCTGTGTGCGCATGTCGAAGTCGCCTTTGATTTTTTGTTCGTCATTGCCGTGGCAGGCGAGGCACTTCTCTTGGAAGAGCGGCCATATGCGGCGGACGAAGAGGGCTTCCGCTTCTTCTGCATGGAGAGAAGAAACGGCGAGCAGGGAGATGAAGAGCGCTTTGCCGGTCATGGCTGGGGAGTAAAAGGTATGCAGGTGCTAGCGGCCAAGGTGGTCGATTGAGAGTCAGGGCGTTTTGTGAAATGACAGCGTCGATGTGCGGCGGCGCTTTTGGCTGGCGCTGCTGGTGAATGCTGGGTGCGGCGAAGTGATGGCTTTGCTTCCCGGTTGTGTGTTGTCATATCCACGGTTGCCTCGCTGAGGCTCGGCTGACCCTGGGCTGAAATCCGCGGCCCCTTTGGGGCTGGTGTGGGGCGGAGAGGTGTGGTGCGTGTCGGGGCGGCAGGGACGTTCGCCCAGAGCCGATAAAATTTCGGCGCTCCCAGTGGGGGCTGGTGTGAGCGGCTTGGCAGACCAAGCAGATGAGCGATGCCCCGCCTTAACGGATTGGCATGCATGTCAGTCGGGTTTGCCATGGTTGTAGAGGGTGCTGATTTCAGCGGCATTCAGTACGGTGCTGAAGATGGCAAATTCATCGATGGCGCCGTTGAGATTGCGGATGGGGAACTGGTGGCCCTGGGTGGGGAGGCCCCAGTTGCCGATCTCGCAGGGGCCAAAGACGATGTCGCGTCCGGGTTGGTGCAGTGGGGAGATTTCGTGGCCCACGGGCTGGCCGTCGAAGTATTGGATGACCGTGCCGCTGGTGTTGTCATAGGTCACGGCGAGATGGTGCCAGCGGCCGAGGCTGTCGGCGGTGAAGACGGGCTTGCTGAAATACATTTGATTGTATTTGGCATTCTTTGCGACTTCTGCCGGACGGTACATGACGGAGAACATGAGGCTGCCGTCTTCGTAGATCTGCCAGTGGGGTTCGCCGTTGTCGTAGCCGTCGGTTAGGAGCAGGGAGTTGTATTTTTTGTCCACGGAATCGACCTTCACCCAGCAGGCGAGGGTGAGGGCTTGGTAGGTGCCGTCGAGATTCAGGCGTACGCGATCACCGGGGCGCTTGAACTCGAGCGCGGTTTTTTCCGGCCAGCGGCCCTGAGTCCAAGCTGCACCGACAGCGCCACCGTCGCGCTGGGCATGGCGGGGCTCGGTGACGTTTTTCACGAGGCGGTCCCAGCGATCATCCTCCAGATGTTTGAAGGTGTAGTAAGCGATGAGGCGGGGATCTTTGCAGGCGGTGAGAGACCACTGCTGCCAGTCGGCGAAGCGATGGGTGTCACGCTGTTTCACGAGGCCGTGGAGTTCGCTGATGGGGAGGAAATCCTGCGGTGTGACTGTGCTGACTTTTGCCGAGGACAAGGACATGCCTTGTTTTAGGCTGGCGGGCGTCTGTGTGTCTGTGTGCGCGATGACCTCGCCTTCGAAGACATGCACGGCGCTGGTGTTGTCTTTGACGTTGAGCGCGAACTCGGTGCCGAGATCTTCCAGCTTCATGCCGGGGGCGTGCATGAGAAAGCCTTTGGCGGCAGGGGGCACATGGACGCGGACGCGGCCGCTCAGGCAGCGGGCCTCCCAGGCGGAGAGGATTTCGATTTCGGCGCCGCCTTCAATCAAGGCTGTGGCGCCGCTGAAGAATTCGATCTGGGCGAGGCCTTGAGTGAGCTGGATGGTGCCAGGTTTGAGGGTATCGCCACTGCGAAGTGTGTTCGTGAATTTGGCATCCATGGTCTGGCTGAGCATGGCGACGCCGTTGGAGGTGGCTTCGGTTTCGGTGGCGTGTTGGGGCCAGAGGATGAAGGCGCAGACGATGACTGCGGCAGCTGCGGTGAGGGCTGGGAGCCAGCGGCGTGTGGGACGCTTGAGTGCTGCGCTTTGTAGACGACCGGTGTTTACCGTTGGCTGTTGCAGGAGGCGGGCGTGTTGATCGACGAGTTCCAGGTAGCGCTTGCGTGCTTGCCAGTCGGCGCGCAGCAGGTCTTCAAGGCGGGCGTGTTGCTCGGGGGTGATTTCGCCGTCGATTTCTGCGTGGATGAGGGAGTCGAGATTCATGCGAAGCCCTCTGCTTGAAGTTGATGCGTGACGCATTCATGGAGGCGCTGGCGGAGGAGTTCCAGATTCCGGAAGAGGGTGCGGCGGCTGAGAGAGAAGCGGGCCATCATTTCCTCGGCGCTCTGGCGCATGGCGTAGCGGCTGGTGACGAGTTCCTGATCCTGCGCGGTGAGTTTTTGCAGGCAGGCGTCGAGCAGGCGGAGGCGTTCGTCGAGCCGGGGTTCGATGTGGCTGCGCTCGCTGGCGAGGAGGTCCATGACGTCTTCGCTGAAGAGCAGCGGGGAGCGTGCGGATTTCTCGCGATGCTTTTGCACTTGGAGGTAGGCGAAGCGGTAGGCCCAGGGGAGGAAGGGGCGTGTGGTGTCGTATTCGGCGAATTTGCGATAGAGGGCGAGACTCGTTTCTTGCAGGATGTCGCGGGCATCGGCTTCGCGCGGCACAAGGCTGAAAATGTAACGAAACAACGGCTCCTGATGCTGGGTGAGCAGGAGGACGAGGGTTTCGGTGGAGGTGGGCGAGTCTGACATGGGTGCAGTGTATTCCCGGTGGTGAGGGGTGCAGTGCCAAAATAATTGGCGGATGCTGGTTCGGCCGTGCAGCGCGGGGGAGAGCTGAATGAAAGGGCAAAAACGGAGGTTGCAGCGGCGTTGTCCCGTCTCGACTTTGGATTGCACCAACCATGAAACCTTTTGCCGTACTTTTATTGATGCTTTGCGCTGGGCTGCTGTCTGCGTGCAAGCCTTCGCCCTCTACATCTGCTCCATCAGGCAAGCCGAAGGTGGCGCTGGTGATGAAGTCGCTGGCGAATGAGTTTTTCCAAACGATGGCCGAAGGGGCGAAGAAGCACCAGGCTGCGCATGCGGGGCACTACGAGCTCATCGTGAACGGCATCAAGAACGAGACGGACCTGGCTGAGCAGGTGGGGCTGGTGGATCAGATGGTGTCGCAGGGAGTGCAGGCCATCGTTATTGCACCGGCGGATTCGAAGGCGCTGGTCACGGTGCTGAAGCGAGCGAAAGAGGCGGGTGTGCTGGTCATCAACATCGACAACAAGCTGGATGCGGACGCGCTGAAGCAGGCGGGGCTGAGCATTCCGTTTGTCGGGCCTGACAACCGTGCGGGAGCAAAGGCGGTGGGTGAGGTGCTGGCCAAGAAGCTCAAGGCGGGTGATGAGGTGGCGATCATTGAAGGGGTGACCACGGCCTTCAACGGCCAGCAACGCAAGGCGGGCTTTGAGGACGCGATGAATGCTGCGGGCATGAAGATCGTGGCGTCCCAGAGTGGTCAGTGGGAGATGGAAAAGGCCAATGGTGTGGCGGCGGGGATCCTGGCTGCGAATCCGAATGTGAAAGCGCTGCTGTGTGCCAATGACAACATGGCTCTGGGGGCTGCGGCAGCTGTGCAAGCTGCTGGCAAGGCGGGGCAGGTGCAGATCATCGGGTTTGATAATATCGCTGCGCTCAAGCCGCTGCTGGCGGATGGGCGTGTGCTGGCCACGTGTGACCAGCATGGGGATCAACTTGCGGTCTTTGGCATTGAGGCCGCGCTGAAAGTGCTGAAGGACAAGACGACGCCTGCGGATCAACAGACGCCGGTGGATGTGATTGTGAAATGACGAAACCAGAATGTCGAATGCCGAATGAATTCCCAATGCTTCAATCATTCATGCTTTGGACATCGTCATTAGCTCGTCATTTTTCTATGCGCCGCTGGACTGACTTCTTCATTCTCATTGCTGTGCTCGGAGCCATGATCGTGCTCTTTGGGCTGATGCGGGACAGCTTTTTTAGCATGGGCACGCTGGGGACGGTGGCGAACCGGATTCCGGCGCTGGCGCTGGTGGCGACGGGGATGACGCTGGTGATGGTGACGGGTGGCATTGATCTTTCGGTGGGGTCGTTGCTCGGATTTTGCGGCGCAGTGACGGGGGTGCTGATGGCGGATCTGCACTGGGGGCTGGTGCTGGCGGTGCTTGCGAGTGTCGCTGTCGGAGCGGTGATCGGCAGCACGACGGGGGCGGTGAGTGTGAAGCTGCGGCTGCCCTCGTTTATCGTTTCGCTGGGCATGCTGGAGATTGCGCGCGGGCTGGCGTTTCTGACGACGAACTCGCAGACGAAGTACATTGGCGCGGATATTGAGGCCCTAGGCGCACCGTTTGGCGGGCTGGTGATTTCGCCTGCGTTTGTGATCAGTCTGCTGGTGGTGGCGGCGGGGCAGGTGATGCTTTCACAGATGGCCATTGGGCGGCATCTGATCGCCATCGGGGCGAATCGTGAGGCTGCGTTGGTTTCCGGGGTGTCGGTGGATCGTCCGCGTCTTTTTGCGCATGCGCTGCTGGGCGCGCTGACTGGGCTGGCGGCGGTTTTTAACTGCTCGCGACTTGGTTCGGCTGATCCGAATGCGGGCACGGGTTTCGAGCTGGGGGCCATCGCTGCGGTGGTCGTGGGTGGAACGAGTTTGATGGGCGGGCGGGGCTCGGTGGTGAAGAGTTTTATGGGTGTGCTCATCATTGCCACGTTAGAGGCCGGGCTGATTCAGGTGGGTGCCACGGAGCCGGTGAAACGTGTGGTCACGGGGTTGGTCATCGTCGCTGCTGTGCTGGCGGATACCTGGAGGAGAAAATAGACTGTATGAAATTGATCGTTTTTTTATTGCTTCTTGGTACGTCGGCCTTCGCTGAAAAGCCCCGCATCATCTTTGACACCGACATCACCGGAGATGTGGATGACGTGCTGGCGCTGACGATGTGCCACACGCTGGCGGATCGCGGTGCGTGTGAATTTCTCGGGGTGACGATCTCGAAGGACAATCCGCTCACGGCTAGTTTTGTGGATGCGCAGAACACGTTTTATGGAAGGCCGGATCTGCCCATTGGCGTGACGCGTGATCCGACGGCGCAGAAGCGTGCGAGCAGTTATCTGAAGCTGGCGGATTCGCCGGACTATCCGCATGATTTGAAAAGCAACGACGATGCGCGTGAGGCGGTGGACCTGCTGCGTGAGTTGCTGGCGAAGCAGCCTGATGGGAGTGTTTCGATCATCAGCGTGGGCATTGCCTCGAACATGGCGAACTTGCTGAAGTCGAAAGCAGATGGGCATTCGCCGCTCGATGGTCCGGCATTGATCCGGCAGAAGGTGAAGATGCTGTCCTTCATGGCGGGAGCCTTTGCCTTTTGCAACCGGACGAACTACCACCTGGAGGCGAACGTGATCAACGGGATCGGCTTCATGCAGACGGTGGCGAATGAGTGGCCGGAAGAGGTGCCGGTGCACTGGAGCGGGTATGAGATCGGCGAGGCGCTGCCATTTCCGCGGGCAAGCATCGCGCAGGATTTTGGCTATGTGCCGCATCACATCGTGAAGGAGGCTTATCTGCTGCACAGCGGACCGGCGCATGACCGGCCCTGCTGGGACGAGAGCAGTGTGCTGCAGGCGGTGTTTCCTGGGCGCGGATTTTTTGGCCTCTCCGCCCCTGGGCGTGTGCGTGTGGGCGATGATGGTTTCTCACGCTTCATGCCGCCGGGCAAAGATGGCAAAGGCGGCAAACGCGACCGATTTCTTACTATGACTTCAGCGCAGCAGGCACGCGTGCTGGAGGCCATCGTCCAAACCACTGTGCAACCACCCAAGAAATGAAAAAGCTCATCACCCTACTCCTCTGTGCGCTGTGCGGCCTGTCCTCGGCGGCACCGGTCAAACTCATCTTCGACACCGACATGGGCAATGATGTCGATGACATGATGGCGCTGGCGATGATTCACAATCTGCAGAAGCGCGGTGCGTGTGAACTGCTGGCGGTGACGATCACGAAGGATCATCCGCAGGCGGCGGCGTTTGTGGATGCGGTGAACACGCTGTATGGGTATCCCGATACGCCGATTGGCGTTGTGCGTGATGGGGCAGCGAAAGAGGCGGGGAAGTTCAATCTGCTGGCGGATGAGAAGAACTCAGATGGCAGCCTGAGATATCCGCATGATTTGAAGAGCGGGGCGGATGCGCCTGAAGCGGTGGAGTTGATCAAGAAGGTGCTTGCCGCGCAACCGGATGGGAGCGTGGTCATTGCGCAGGTGGGCTTTTTCACAAACCTTTCGCGTCTGCTGGACTCACCGGGCGGGAAGGAATTGATCGCTAAGAAGGTGAAGTTTCTCAGCATCATGGCGGGTGCGTTTCAGACGGTGCAGTGGGACACACGGCATCTGGAGTACAATGTGAAGCTGGATGTGCCGGCGGCGCAGAAGCTGGCCAAGGAATGGCCCACGCCCATCGTTTGGAGCGGGTTTGAGATCGGTGTTGCGGCGGCGTTTCCGCATGTGGTGATCCAAGAAGACCTCAACTACATCCCGCATCATCCGCTGAAGGAGGCGTACTACCTTTACAATCCGCCGCCGCATGATCGCCCCACTTGGGACCCGACGGCGGTGCTGTATGCGGTGCTGCCAGAGCGCGGCTACTTTGATCTCTCGCCGCCGGGGAATGTCGTCGTGGAAAATGATTCGGCCACGCTGTTTCGTGCGGGCAAAGGCGGCAAAGGGAAGCACCGCTTTCTGGTGATGAGCCCCGAGCAAACGGCGCGGGTGCGCGAGGCCATTGTGCAGCTCAGTGTTGAACCTCCAGCCACCAAGAAGTGATGGCTGAGAAACGATCCAGAATTGTCGTTGTCGGCTCGCTGAACGTGGACCACACGCTGCGTGTGCCGCACATTCCTGCACCGGGGGAGACGCTCGCAGCGAGCGGTATGCTGACGTGCTTTGGAGGGAAGGGCGCGAACCAGGCTGTCGCGGCTGCGCGTGCGGGTGGTGCGGTGAGCATGATTGGGTGTGTCGGCGAAGATGATTTTGGGGCGCGATATATGGAGGCGCTGGAGAATGAGGGCATTGATACGACGGGGATTGTGCGCTCGGCAATGCCCACGGGATCGGCCTTTATTGCGGTGGATGATCGTGGTGAGAATTCCATCATCGTGAATGCGGGGGCGAATCATGCGATCACGCCGGAGGATGTTGAGAAGCATGCCGGGCTGATTCGTGGGGCTGACGCGCTGCTGCTGCAGCTTGAGTGTCCGCTGGCGGTGGTGCAGCGGGCGGCAGATATTGCCCGTGATGCAGGCGTGCGGGTGGTTTTGAATCCATCGCCGTTGAGTGCTGAATATCTCGCCGCGCGGTTTGCGGTGGATGTGTTGATTGTGAATGAGGGTGAGGCGGTGCAGATCACGCCGAATCGAAATTTGAGCGAGGCGATGTGCAGGCATTTGATCATTACGCGCGGCGCGGAGAGTACGCTGAGCATCACGGAGGATGGCGTGACGGAGATCGCGCCGCCTAAGGTGACGCCGTTGGACACCGTGGGCGCGGGTGACACGTTTGCGGGGGCGTTTGCCGTGGCGAGCAGCGAGGGAAGAGGAGATGCGATTCGGTTTGCGAATGCAGCGGGTGCGCTGGCGACGCTGAAGGCGGGAGCGCAGCCTGCGATTCCGACGCGGGGGGAGATTGAGGCGTTTGTTCTGGCCTCTGCGTGATTCAGGAGGTTTCATTTTTGCAAAGGAATGTATGAGCAAGGGAATGGAGAGCGACTGAGCAGAGCTGCTACCGCTTATGAGAGCATTGTGTCAGACGCGAGCTCAGCGGCCTGCGGAAAGCGGTAGCTGCGCAACCTCACTCCAAATGGGGAGGCTCATGCGAGCATCTGCTTGATTACGTGGCCTTCCACATTGGTGAGGCGGCGCTGGACGCCGTTGTGCTCGAAGGTGAGGCGTTCGTGGTCGAGGCCGAGGAGGTGGAGGATGGTGGCGTTGAAGTCGTAGAGGGGGTGGATGTCCTTCACGGCTTTCTGACCAAGGTCGTCGGTTTCGCCGCAGCTCACGCCGGGTTTCACGCCTGCGCCGGTCATCCAGCAAGTGAAGCCGTCGGGATTGTGATCGCGGCCTTTGGCACCTTTTTGGAAGAAGGGCATGCGGCCGAATTCGGTGCACCAGACGACGAGGGTGTCTTCCAGCAGGCCGCGCTCTTTGAGATCGCGAATGAGCGCGGCTGCGGGTTGGTCGAGGATGGGGGCGTGAACGTCGTACTGTTCCTTGAGGGCGTTGTGGCCGTCCCAATTGAGCTTGCCGCCGCTGGCGTAGGCGCCGTTGAAGAGCTGCACAAAGCGCACGCCTTTTTCGATGAGACGACGTGCGAGAATGCAGTTCTTGGCGAAGGCGGCTTTGTCTGGATTTTGGGTGTCGTCGGCTCCGTAGAGTTTGAGGATGTGCGCGGGCTCGGTGCTGAGATCGCTGATCTCTGGAACGCTGAGCTGCATGCGCGCGGCGAGCTCGTAGCTGGCGATGCGTGCAGCGAGTTTGCCATCACCGGGATGTGCTTCCAGATGGCGGGCGTTCATGCGCTGGAGCAGGGTACGCGCGGCTTGGTCTGTGGCGGGGGAAACACCCGGTGCGGCGAGATGACGCACGGGGGCCTTGGAGCTCATCGTGGTGCCTTGAAATGCGGCTGGAAGAAAGCCGGGGCCCCAGTTGTTCGCGCCATTTTGTGGCACGCCACGTGGATCGGGAATGGCGACGTAGGAGGGTAGGTCCTGGTTCTCGCTGCCGAGCGCGTAGGTGGTCCATGCGCCGAGGGAGGGGAAGCCGTCGAGATTGAAACCGGTGGAGAGGAAATTCTCGGCGGGGCCATGGGTGTTCGACTTGCTGGTGAGCGAGTGAACGAAGGCGAAATCATCCGTGAGCTCCGCGAGATGCGGGATCATGTCGCTGACCCACTTGCCGGTCTGGCCGCGCTGGCGGAAGGTGTACTGTGGGCGTGCGAGATTGCCTGCGGGTCCCTGGAAGGTGATGGCGGGGCCGCCGGGCAGCGGCTTGTCGTCCCACTTGATGAGCTCCGGTTTGTAGTCCCAGGTTTCGAGCTGGCTAACGGCACCGGCACAGAAGATGACGACGACGTTTTTCGCCTTGGCTGGGAAATGCGGCTGGCGTGGGGCGTAGGGGCGCGCGGGATCAATGATGGGTCTGTCTGCAGCGAGCAATCCATCAAGGCCGAGGAGATTCGTCAATGCGATGGAACCAAGAGCCGTGGCGCTGCTGCCGAGGAAGCGGCGGCGGTCGAGCAGTGCGTGGCCTGCGGGGGAGAGGTGTTCGGGAAGGGAAGGTGGCATGCGTGCAGTCGAGTTCATGACATTATCTCCACGAAGCCTTGAGATTTAACGAAAAAGCGATGCACTTCGATGAATAATGGCGGATTTTAACAGGTTTGGATACCACTTATGAAACGATCTGACTTCCTCGAAAAATGGGGGCTCTCCAGCCTGAAGCTGAACATTGGTTTTCTCAGTGCTGAGTTCAAGCCAGACGACGCCGACCGTGCCGCCGCATGGGATCTTTACATCGAGCTTCTCACCCGCGTGACCACGCAAAATCTTCCCTTTGAGCATGGAGACGAAAAGACTGCGCTGGACAGCGTCTTTGCCATGTTTTCCCTCACCCGTGAGATATTGCGCAGGCATGGACCCAGCAATGAGTTTGCCAAGCTGGCTATTCCTGTGCTGAACCAAGTCATCCGTCCATTCACCGCCAAGTGGCACAAGCTGTCTCTCGCCTCAGCCTTTCAGGATTCCGCGAAGTGCGAAGAGTTTCGTGCTGAGCTTTTATTTCTCCAGCTCCGTCTTCGCCGTTACACGCAGGCCCTTTCTGAAATGGCCGGTGTGGAGGATCTCACGACTCTGGAGCATGCTTGAGATCGCAGGGCTTAATGTGGATTGATTTTCTTAGGTGCGGTTGTGTGGGTCTTGCCTTGGAGCAGGCTTTCTGTATTTTGCAGGAATGAGCATCATTGATTTTCGTGGGGCACAACTCGTACTGGTCTTCGATGGCACGCCGGATAACGATCTGGTGCGCCGGATCGAGAGCATCTTTGGCAGCCGTGATCCTGGAGGCGATCTCGGCTATGGCGGCACTCGGGAAGATACGGGATGGCGTGTCCGTGCTATCAATGTCAAAGCGCTTGATCAAGATGTGCTGACCACTGCCCAACACTCGCTTGTGGCGTACATCACGAGCGACGCTGACGGCCGTTCCTTGGCGCTGCCCTCATGCAAGTCCAAGCACGGACTGCGAGACACCAATGCCGTCTCGGTCGTCGTGCGCATGAACTGCATGCCCGTGGACGCCACGACCAAGCAGAAGAAAAACAAAGAAAAAGCCGCTGGGGTGCTGGATGGCGCTGGTGACTGGGAGCCGGCGGTGCGGCGGGACTTTGTAGGATTGTGGCTCGTCGCGCAGGCAATCAGGCTGGTGATGAACGATCTCGAAGAAAAGGACCGCAAGCTTCGGCTTTTCATCAGCCATGCCAAGCTGGACGGCGTGCCCCTCGCCCTCGCTATTCGTGGGCAGATCGCAATGCTCGGAGCGCTGAGCGATTTCTACGATGTGGAAGATCTCGATCAAACCAAAGATATCGAGTTACAACTTCGGGATGCCGTCAATCAATCCACGATCATTGCCCTGCGGTCAGACTGCTATGACGAGCGCCCCTGGTGCCGCTGGGAGGTTGAGCGTGCCGAAGAGTATGGCTGCCCCGTGCTTGTGGTGGATGCACGGACGCGCCTCACGCATCCCGCCAGCAGCCTCGCCTATGCATCCTCTCCTGGTGTGCGGATCCCTGATGGCAACACCCTGCGCATATTGGCTGAGATCCTGCGGCTGAACCTGCGCACTGCCTTGGCACGGCGCAGACTGCAGGATGCGGGTGCGCAAGTTTCTTTCATCCCCCGCACTCCTTCCATCCTCTCACTCATGCAGGCATGTCGGCGGCATAAGGAGGGCGGTCTCACAGAAAGCAAACCTCTGCACATCGTTTATCCCGACCCGCCGCTGGAGCGTGGTGCCTGGGAGGCCGCGAAGGAGATCGTGGCTAATCATTCTCCCTGCGGACGTGTGGGCACAGTGTCGGAGTTTCTCGTGCTGCAGGGCGCGGCTGATCCAGACAAGCGGCCCCTCACTGGATTGACGGTGGGGCTCTCCATAGCGGAGCCGGAGAATCTCGCCGCCTTCGGCTTCACTAAGGCCGACATAAACCGCTTCATTATCCGCTTTTCCGAGACGCTGCTGGGCCTCGGTGCACGACTCGTTTTTGGTCATGACTGGCGACATGGCGGTATCATGGAAATGGTGAGCGAGGCTGCCATTCGCTACCGGCCTCTGAGTTTCGAGAAGAGCGGTAAAGACTGGTCTGTCTTGAACCTTGTTCCCTGGCCTGACAAGCCTGCGCTGGAACCCTGGCGGAGGGATCAAATCAAGGACGTGATCCAAGTTGAAGAGGCTGGAGTGCCCAGCAGCGCTGACGACTGGCGGCACTTTGCCCACATGGCATCAGGCGCAGAACTGCCGAAGCCTCCCTCGAGTGAGTCTGGTGATGAACTCGAGAGTCGATGGTGGCGTGCATGTGCGCTAAGCCATCTGCGCGTGCGTCTGAATGATGTGTGCGATGCCCGCGTGTGTCTGGGAGGAAAAGTCCTTCCGAAATCCGAAAATAATCCCGGCGGCCATTCGGGCTGGTTCCCCGGCGTGATCGAAGAAGCTTTTCACGCCATGAGCATCGGTCAGCCTGTCTTTGTGGGCAGCCTTTTTGGGGGTGCTTCTAAGCTCATGGCTCAGGCCCTCGAAAAGAACCAGCCGCCCAAGGTGGACATCGCCGAAGATCTGATGATACCCAGGCATGGTATTGCCCCGTTGTCTCCCGCAGAGTGGTGGGCGAAGTGCGAGAAGGTTTCCCAGCCTTCCGCGCTGGCCGATGCAGACCGGCAACGCCTCAACCAAACGCAGGATATGGAGGAGTTCCTGCTGCTGGTGGTCAAAGGACTGATGGCGCTTCCCAAGGCATCCAAGAAATGAGATTTGTCGCCTTTATTTGTGTCACGGTAGAAACAAAAACTCGTTGCTGTTAAACAGAGCCCTGCAGAGCGCTGCGATGCCGTGTTCACGAACGAGAGGTGTGGTATCCGCGAGTTCTGCGGCGGTGGGGTAGCGGTTGAGCGCGAGCTGGTAGGCGTGAGTGATTTGTTTGGCGGTGTCGGTGCCGGCTTCCTGCTGCACGCGGGTGGCGAAGGCTTTGGATTGTTCGAGGGTGAAAACACTGTTGAAGAGGTTGAGGGCCTGGATGGGGGTGGTGCTTTCGCTGCGGCGGGCGGTGCTCTGGCCGGCGTCGGGGCAGTCGAAGGCACCGAAGACGGTTTCGGGTTCGCGACGTATTTTGTGGGCGTAGATCATGCGGCGCTGATTGTTGGCATTGAAGGTCTCGATGGGATCGAAACCGCTGAGGCCGCCGCGTTGATCGAAGAGATTGAAGCCGCGGCCATACATCTGCAGATTCAAACGACCGCTGACCGCGAGCATGGAGTCGCGGATGGATTCGGCTTCGAGGCGGCGTGATGGGTAGCGCCAGAGGAGGCGTGCTTCGGAGTCGATGGTTTGGGCAGAAGATGGGGTGACAATCAGACCCTCAGATGGGGAGACTCCAGAGGTGGTGCTTTTCTCCCGGTCTGATTGTCCCATTGTCTCATTGTCTGATGGCCTCGATGATTGCCCATAGGTCTCTGAGAGCAGAATGAGGCGGTGCATGTGCTTCACGCTCCAGCCGCTGCGGATGAATTCGGCGGCGAGATAGTCGAGGAGTTCGGGGTGGGTGGGCTTCATGCCCATGCGGCCGAAGTCGCTGGGGGTTTGCACGAGGCCGGTGCCGAAGTGGCCCTGCCAGATGCGGTTCACCATGACACGGGCAGTGAGGGGATTTTGTGGACTTGCGATCCAATCAGCGAGGGCGCGGCGGCGGTCTTGTTCGGCGGATTCCTTGGGCAGAGTGACATTGCCGAGTGAGCTGAGCACTGCGGGTGTGACGGCTTCCTTGGGCTGCTCGGGATCGCCGCGATTGAGGAGGTGGATGTCGTCCGGGGTGCGGAAGGTGCCGGCGAAGGCTTTCTGAGCGTTGATGGCCTGGGCGATTTTTGATTCGGTGGCGGCTTTTTCCTGGATCAATGGCTTGGCGCGTTTGGCTTCATCTGGGTTGAGGCCACTGAGCGTGGGCTTTGCGAGCTTCTTGCTTTTGGGGTCAAACTTCTGCCGGTCGCTGGCATCGGCCACAGTGTGCCATTGGCCTGTGGCATCGTTGATTTCGATTTGGTAATCGGTGGCAAGGCGGTCGGTGAATTTGCCTTCGCGGTCGCGGCCCCAGACGACGCGCTCGACTTCTTGCTCCTGGGTGAACTCGAGCTCCACCCAGCCCTGACCCAGCTTGTTGGACATCCAGCTGCGGGAGTTGCCGTAGCGGCCATCGTTGAGGAAGCGGAGTTCGTGGCGCTCGGCCACGCCGATGTCGCCGGAGGATTTGCGCTTGGTGCCGGTGGCGGCGAGAGCTACGTTTTCACCGCTCGTATTGAAGACCTCGAGTTCAT
Source organism: Verrucomicrobiaceae bacterium (assembly GCA_027490195.1). GTDB lineage: Bacteria > Verrucomicrobiota > Verrucomicrobiia > Verrucomicrobiales > Verrucomicrobiaceae > Prosthecobacter. The sequence continues at coordinate 53,751 of JAIXYN010000065.1, forward strand.
CAATGCACGGCTCAAGGTTGGTGGTGGCCTTGATGGTGAAGCGCAGTCGCTGTGTCTTCACAGGTGGAAAGCGGTCCGAGTTTTCGCGGGCGTTGATCATGGGACGTTCCGCGCCGGACTTTGCCAGAGGGACGAAGCCTGAGAGTTCTTTGTCGATCTGCGTGAGGCGTGCTTTGAGACGTGACTCCTCCGCGCGTGATGCCTCGGCTGCGGGCGTGTGGAGGTCGCGGTCGGCGTACTCGACGCCGGCGACGAAGGCCTGCATGGCGTAGTAATCTTTGGCGGTGATGGGATCGAATTTGTGATCGTGACAGCGGGCGCAGCCGATGCTGAGACCGAGGAAGGTCTGGCCGATGTTCATGACCATTTCGTCGATGGAGTCCTGACGTGCGAGGCGCTTGGAGGCGTCGTCTTTGCCGATCTGGCCGGGCAGCAGCACGGAAGCGGTGACGAGGAAGCCGGTGGCGGCGTCCTGGCCCATGGCATCTCCCACGATTTGCTCTTTGATGAAACGGTCGTAGGGCGTGTCGTTGTTGAAGGCGCGGATGACGTAGTCGCGGTAGGGCCAGGCGTTGGGGCGCTCGGTGTTGACTTCAAAGCCGTGGGTGTCGGCATAGCGAACGACATCGAGCCAGTGCTGGGCCCAGCGTTCGCCGTAGCGCTCGCTTTTGAGCAGGCGGTCAACTAGATGCTGGATGCTGGATACTCGATTCTGGATGAACTCTTTTTCGAAAACGGTGGTTTCTTCGGGGGTGGGGGGCAGGCCGGTGAGGTCGAAGGTGATGCGGCGGATGAGCGAGACGGGATCGGCGGGTGGCGAGCGATGGAGGTTTTTTTCGGCGAGCTTGGCGTCGATGAATTGATCGAGCTGAGAAGTTGAAAGTTTAAGGTTTAAAGTTTCAAGTTTTCCAGAAGGGCCGCTTTGCGGAGAACTTGAAACTTGAGACTTTAAACTTGGAACTTGGATTGGTTTAAATGACCAGTGGTCGCGGCGGTCTTCGAGTTTGGCGAGATCGACGCCGTCGGGCCATGGAGCGCCTTCGTTGATCCAGGTGGTGAGAGTGGCGATGTCGCTGGCGGGGAGTTTGCCTTTGGGTGGCATGAGCTCGTCCTCGTCATCGGTGGTGATGAAGTGGATGAGCGGGCTGTCGCTGGCTTTGCCGGAGATGATGTCGGGCGCGTGTTTGTCGCCGCCCTTGAAAGCTGCGGCTTTGATGTCGAGGCGGAGGCCGGACTTTTGTTTTTTCTCGCCGTGGCAGCTGTAGCAGTGCTTTTGCAGGATGGGGCGGACCTCGCGGACGAAGTCAACGGCAGCGGCAAGGCTGGAGGAGGCGAGGAGAATGAGAGCGGCCAACTTCATGAAGTGTGATCAGCGGTAAGGATTGCCTGCGGCGTGGAGGGCGCGGATGTCGTGCGCATGCGCGGTGGGGCTGAGCAGAAGGCGGTGGCGGGTCTTTTCGGAGGGGGCATGGGTGGACATGATTCTATCTCCGCCAGAAGGCTGGTTGTTGCGGAAGAATGCAGAAATGGGTGCAAAACAGGGATGGCGGGCGGGGAGCTGTCATTTTTTGCTTCCCGAAAGGTAAATGAACGCTTATTATCAATCGGTTAAGCCTATTGAGGCCTGAATCTGCCCCCACCCGTGCATGCCGCCCCTTGTTCTCCAGGAACGCTACTCAGTTCGTAAGAACGACTTCGCTCCATTGATTGACTGTGACAATCTGCTGCGGGAGCTGATCGCCCAAGGGGGGCCGATGCCGAATGACTATGCGCAGATGAACCGCACCCTGCGGCTGCTGGGGGATGCGGTACGGGCGCAGGTGATCGCCCGGGATGATGTGCTTGCTTACGCTCAAGACGTTACAAATCGGCACCTGGAAGGCACGATGCAGGCCCGGGCGATAGGGAAAAAATATGGCTACAGCGGTGATTTTGAGATCATTGAGGCCATCTACACCATGCAGATCGCCCAGGAGCCGCATCTGCGGCGCTGGGATCTTTACTTTCATTCCCAGGCGGCACCGAATGCGGTGCGCAATCGGAAGGCCTACTTTCACCAACTGCTGAATTCGCACTCTGCCGGGCGCACCAAGGCCCCGCTGAGTGTGCTGAACGTGGCCAGCGGCCCGGCGCGTGACGTGCGCGAGTGGGTGCTGGACAATCCTGACTGCGATGTGTTTTTCGACTGCGTGGATGCCGAGGTCCATGCCATCGAGCGGGCGAAAAAGCTGTGCGCGCCGTTTGCTGGGCGGGTGGAGTTTTTCCACCGCAATGTGCTGCGCTTTCTGCCGGCCAAGGGCTACGAGCTGGTGTGGTCAGCCGGGCTGTTTGACTACCTCACGGACCGGACGTTTGTCTTTCTGCTCAAGGCGCTGATGTCCGTGACCAAGCGGGGCGGGGAAGTGGTGGTGGGGAATTTTTCCGATCAGAACCCCAGCCGCGACTACATGGAACTGCTGGGCGACTGGGTGCTGCAGCACCGCACGCGGGATCACCTGCGCGCCCTAGCGCTGGAGGCTGGAGCGCCGGCGGATTCGATCGAGGTCATGTGGGAGCCTGAGGGCGTGAATCTGTTTCTGCACATTCGGCGGTAGAGGGGGCAGGGCTGATCAAAGCGGCTGCGGCAGGAAATAACGGCATCAAATTCATGCGCAAAAGATGCCGTCTTTTCCCGGCGGGCGGCCCGAAGACTGCGCTGTGATGCGTCATGGTTCCGCGTCCTGCGTTTATTTGCCACCTTCCCGAAGGAGGAAGCTGAAAAAGATGCCAGATGCCACGCCTAAGCGCGGCATCACGGCATCTTTTTTATAGAGGGAGATGTGGCCGCAAGGGAAGGGGCAAAAGCTGAGCTGCGGAGAGGCCGCCGGCTGCTGGATTTTGGCTGAAAGTACGGAATGCCAGCAATGTATGGCATTGCGTGCTTTCACGCGGGTTCATTTTCAATGTTCCACTGAGATTGCAATGTCGGCCCCTGTGATCTCGACTCGGGCTTCTCTGCCGTCACTCGCTTTCATTTCAGTCAAGTTGCCGGCGGAGTTGCCCTGTGCCTTGGTGAAGCCATTTTTTGACAGCCAGTCCTCACACTTCTGCATCATTGCAGGATCGTTTTGTACAGTACGAATCAGAAGTGTGTTTCCGCTCCTTCCGGATGGCTCACCTGTAGAGTAAAAGTAATGCTTTTCGCCTTGTATCAGTTCGTTTGGAAATGATCGGATTGGGCGGCTGGTCAGCAACAGTTCCCCGAGGATTGTTCCACGTTGAAGTTCCTTGGTCGAATCTATGCAGAACATCGCATAACCGAAAAGCATCGCGTAGGCGATTAAGCCCACTGCTAGACACCATGTTAGTAATCGGATAATGCGTTTCATGAAATCGAAGGATATGAGTGACTCCTCAAATAAAAAATGCCAAGTGCATACTGCTTGTCATTAGGTACTCACCTGCCCCAAGGCGCATATTCGTAACACCCAGGGCTTGAGCCCCGGACTGACTCCGACAGGCCTTTGAGCGCTGAATGTCTGCTACAGAGCAGTGACAAGCAAACACATCAAACCTGGATCAAGGATCCATCCTCGCGGGTGTTCGTGCGCCTTCACCCCAACATTTACGGCATCAAAATCAGGGTAAAAAGATGCCGTTCACGCGCTCTTGGGCGTCCACAGGATTCCATTGGGTGCCACCATTTGCCACTGCATGCCATGACATGCACTCATTTGGGGGGAGTGAGCTGAAAAAGATGCCGTGATGCCGTGCTTAGGCGTGGCATCTGGCATCTTTTTTGGCCTGGAGGGGAGGTGATGCGCGTGCGGCTGGGAATGAGCATGGACTCAGGAAGCGGAACCACTCTGCGATTCCGCCCGGCCGGAGGGGGCATCGTTGCACAGCATCGCTTGAAACGCGGAGCAGGCAGGCTACATCGCAGGGATGTTCCGTGCTTCCATTCTCCCACTTGCTCTCTTCATGCTGCTTGGTGCCGCCCGTGTGGATGCGGAAACGCCCGAGCGCACGGTCTTGATGGTAAGCGTGGATGGCCTGGCGAACTTCTACCTCGACGATCCCGTGGCGGAGATCCCGACGCTGCGCCGTCTGGTTGCCGAGGGGGCGCGTGCGCAGGGCATGATCGCCTCGATGCCCACGGTCACCTGGCCCAACCACACCACGCTGGTCACGGGCGTCCATCCCGGAAAGCATGGGGTGCTTGGCAACAGCGTGCTTGATCGCGTGAAGAATGAGATCGTGCCGCTGGTGGTCGATCCCATTTTCAACAAGGACGAGATTGTGAAGGTGCCGACGATCTACGACCTCGCGAAGCAGGCGGGATTGAAGACGGCCTCGCTGATCTGGCCTGCGACTCGCGGGGCGCGTACGCTGGACTGGACCATTCCGGATGTGGGCACGCTGGCGCTGGTGAAGCAGTTCGCCACACCCTCGCTGCTAGAGGAGTTCACCGCGAAAGGCATCCCCTGGGGCATGCAGGAGGAGTGGTGGAACACCGAACGCATCGCGGAGAGGGACCGCATGTTTGCGCAGATGGGGAAGCATCTGCTGGGCGTTCATCGCCCGCATCTGCTGCTGATGCATTTTGTAGAGCTCGATCACGCGCAGCACCGGTTTGGTCCCCGCTCACCGCAGGCCTATGCGGCATTGAAAAATCAGGACGCGTGCGTGGCCGAGCTCTGGCAGGAGCTGCAGCGCACGCATGGCGGGCGCGCGACGCTGGTGGTGGTGTCTGATCATGGCTTCGTGTCCTACCGCCGGCGAATTCTGCCGAATGTGCTGCTGAGGCAGGAGGGATTGCTCACTGCGCTGGGGACGCGCATCACGGGCGGCAGTGTCCGCGCCGTGGCGCAGGGCGGGGCCTGCTTTATCTATGTGCTGCGGGATGAAGGCCGTGCGGCGCAGGTGGCGAAGCTCGCCGAGAAGTTCCGCCAACTGGAAGGCGTGGGAGCCGTGATCTCTCAGGCTGACTTCGCCGCCCAGGGGCTGCCTGATCCAGCGAAGAATCCGCAGATGGCTGACCTCGTGCTGTCGGCTGCGAGCGGTTTCAATTTCGTGGACTCGCCGAGCGGCGATGCGGTGGTGACGCCTCCAGATGTGGTGACCAAGGGCACACACGGATCTGACGCCGCAGCGCCGGACATGCACGCGGCGTTTATCGCCTGGGGCGCGGGCATCCAGGCGGGTGCCCGGTGCGGCACAGTCAGCAACACCTCCGTGGCACCCACGCTTGCTGCCTTGCTCGGCTTGAAGGTGGAAAACATGGATGGTCCCGTCTTGCAGCCGCTCTTGGAGGGCAAGTAGGCAGCTTCTCCGCCGCCAGAAGATCATCTGCAATCTCGGCAGCAGCGGCGGCGTGCAGATCGATTTCTTGGGTGCTGCGGTGGCAGAGTTGTTTGCGCCACTTTGGTGACGGGGTCAGGAGACCCCGTCGCCTTGGAGGGGCCGCCATCCTCCAACAGACCAGTCGAGGTATTCGGTGCTGCGGAACTGCTTTTTGTAGTCGTAAACGCTAGACTCGCGGGTGGCGTAGCCGGAGTAGAGATGGCGGAGGCCGGCGGTGCGGCAGTGCTGGATCTCCAGCAGCATCGTAAAGATGCCGAGACTGCGTTTGGAGTCGGCAGGCTCAAAGAGGCCGTAAACGCTGGAGGCGGCGTGCTGGCCGACATCGAGGAAGCTGGCGGCGATGAGGCGTGGGCCATCGAAGACGCGGACCATGCGGCACTCGCAGGGGCCCTGTGTGGGATAGGGGCCGAGGAAGGTTTCGAGGGTGTCGGGGATGTTGTGGGTGAAGCGCTGCTTGTGGCGCTGGAAGAGGGCGCGCAGTTCGTCATCGATGACGGCGGGGGCGATCTCGGTGCGCAGGTCGGCGTTCTTGTTCAGCACGCGGCGCTGGCTTTTGGTGAAGGTGCAGGCCGCGAGATCGATGCGCAGCGGGGTGATGGTTTGCAGGCCGCCGTCCTGGGCCTGCTGGGTGCTGTAGCGGAAGAAATGCCTGCCGAAATGCCGCCAGCCCATCGCCCACGCATGATCCATGATTTCCGCAGGAACGGAATCACAGATGAATGCATCGTCGAGGACTGGCGTCATAGGAGGGGCTTATTAATCCAGACCCGCAGATTGACAATCCCGCGCCCGCCCGCACACTCCAAATCCGGCAGCCCCACACGCCTATGAACCTCCTGCAACGCATCGAACGCGTCTTTTTCTGGCTCTCCGCAGCCTCCTCCGACAACCTCGATGCCTGTCCGGCGTGGGAGCGGCGCAAGTACGTGGCCTTTGGCGCGACGGTGCTGGTGCCGTCCACGTTTGCCATCATCGCCTGTGCGTATGCGCTGAGCACCCTGACGGACAACTGGTACATCATCGCGCCGGTGTCGCTGGTGTGGTCGTTCATCATCCTGACCGTGGACCGCGCGCTGCTGGCCACGTATCGCGCGTATCAGGGTTTCTTCCGCAAGATCTCGCAGTTTTCGCTGCGCCTGGTGGTGGCGGCGCTGATGGGGGTGACGATTTCGCATCCGCTGACGCTGCTGCTGTTCAAGGACACGATTTCCTCGGTCATTGAGAAACACCGGCAGAGCGAGATCGAAGCGGCGCGTGAAGTTTCGAAGCAGCAGAAGGTCGCCGTGGAGGCGCGGCTGGTGCCGCTGGAGGCGGAGATCGCGACGCAGCGTGAGAACTGGAACGCGACCTTCCAAGCGAAGTTTCTGGATGACAGCGGCAAGCCAATCGAGAAGCCGCTGACGGACGATGAGAAGGCGGCTAAAGCCGCGCGTGAGGGCAAGATCGCCGAAGCGGTGGCTCCGGGCAAAGAGCGCCTGACGAAGCTGGACACGGAGATGGCCGCGATGAGCAAGGACTCCCAAAAGATCGCTGAGGAGCTGAACCACTGGCAGGCGGAATTTGAGCGCGAGCTCAATGGCCAGCGCAGCGGCATCTCAGGCCTCGGTCCGCGTGCCAAGAGCATCCAGGAAGACCACCTCACATGGAGGCGTGCGGAGTCCGCGCGTCTGAGCGGCGTGCTGGACACGATGACGAAGACCCGCGTGGCGCTGGTGGCTGAAATCAAAGCTGCGGAAGATGGGGTGAACTCCGCGCTGGATGCCAAGGCGGCTGAAGAAGCCGCGCTCAAGAAAGCGGAGCGGGACCGCGTGGCCGCGCTGAAGCAGAAGGTGCAGACGGAGCAGGCGGACCAGTTTGTGGGCCAGCAGAACGCCATCCGCGAGACGCTGAGGGCGCAGATCGATGCACTGCTATTGCAGCAAAAGAATCTGCACACGGAGATCACCCAGCTCATCAAGGACGAGGACACACGCATCTCCGGCATTCGCTCGGAGCCGCGCCGTGACATCCTCACGCAGACGCTGGCGCTGCATGAGCTGTTTGAGCAGGGCGCGCAGGGCGGCACGTTTGCACTCGTGGCGTATCTGGTGCTGACGCTGCTCTTCATGCTGGTGGACACCATTCCGCTGATCATGAAATTCTTCTCCAAGCCCGGCCCGTATGACACCATGCTGGACCGCGAAGAAATGGGCTTTGAAGGCGAACGCAAAGCCTTCATGGAAGGCTTCAGTCTGCAGATGAAGGAGCTGGCGGGGAGCAAAATGCTGAACCTCACGCGCAACAAGACGATGGAGCGTTCTTTGATCACCAGCGTGGATGGTGCGCGTTCCGCGAAGGAGTTCCTGGTGTATCTGATGGATCTGGAGCGGGACTTTGAAGAGAGAAGCCGCATCGCGCGGGAACTGGCAGCGAAGAGTGGGGTCAGCCACACGGCGGATGCGATTGAGGAGATGTCCCGCAATTTCTATGCCGACCTGCGCGAGCGCATGGAGACGTTCTTCCGTGATGATGCCAAGCGGGCGACGCCGGCGACTGGGAGGGCGTGAAAAAGTACGATGGGCACTCCTGCCCGTCGATCAGCGCTCACTCAAACACCTTTAGCTCACGCTTCACCCCAGGCTAGCTGCTATGGGCATGCAGTTGCGTGAGGTCACGCACTCACCGCTCTGCTGCGTCCTGGTAGTTTGTAGGTCGAACGCTGCGGCGGAGTTTTGGGAATGGTGGACGGGATTCTCTTTTGATTCGATGATAATGCCGCCTGCGTGGACGCTGATCGACAGACAGGAGTGTCCATCGTACTTGTCCAGCAAGAGCCTCCGGCCCTGTGCCGTATGCTAAAGTGTGAAACCTTCGTCCCCATTGCCGCCGTTCAGCCGCCGCGAGATGCTGCGCAGCTCCTGCGCGGGATTTGGCTATCTGGCGTTGCAGGGGGTGCTGGGGCTGGAAGCGGCCAAGGCGGCGGTGATTGATCCGCTGGCGCCGAAGCAGCCGCATTTTCCGGCGAGGGCGAAGCGGGTGATTTTTCTGCTGATGAAGGGTGGCCCTTCGCAGGTGGACACGTTTGATCCGAAGCCGATGCTGGATCGTGATCACGGCAAGCCGCCGCCGTTTGCGCTGCCACGAGTGAAATTCGCCGAGACGGGCAATCTGCTGAAGTCGCCCTGGAAGTTTCGGCAGTATGGCCAGAGCGGCCTGCCGGTGAGCGATCTCTTTCCGCATGTGGCCAAGCATGTGGATGACCTTTGCATCATCCGCTCCATGCACGGCACGAATCCAGCACATGGGGGGGCCTTGCTGAAACTGCACACGGGCAGCGACACGTTTGTGCGGCCTAGCCTTGGCTCGTGGGTCAGCTATGGATTGGGGACGGATAATTCGGACTTGCCGGCGTTTGTCACGATCTGCCCCACGCTGGCGCATGGCGGCGTGAGCAACTGGAGCTCCGCATTTCTGCCTGCCTACTGCCAGGGCACTCCGCTGGGCAATGCCAGCGTCCCGGCGGAGCAGGCAGTGGTGAAGCACATCCACAACAAGATGCTGACGCCAGAGATGCAGCGTGCGCAGCTTGATCTGGTGTCGCAGATGAATCAGTCGCATTTGGAGGTGGCCGGTGCGAATGCGGCGCTGGAGGCGCGCATCAATTCCTTTGAGCTGGCCTACCGCATGCAATCGACGCTGCCGGAACTGCAGGACATCTCGGGCGAGACTGAGGCCACACGCAAGATGTATGGGCTGGACGATCCGGTGACGGCGAACTTCGGCCGGCAATGCCTCATGGCGCGGCGTTTTGCTGAAAGCGGCGTGCGGTTTGTTCAAGTGACGCACAGCGACGGCTTTGTGCAGTGGGATCAGCACGGTGATCTGCTCAAGGGGCACACGAAGAATGCGGCTGAGGTGGACAAGCCCATCGCGGGCCTGCTGGCAGATCTCAAATCACGTGGCCTGTTGGATGATACGCTGGTGGTGTGGGGCGGCGAGTTTGGCCGCACGCCGGTGGCGCAGGGCAGCGATGGCCGCGACCACAACCCGCATGGCTTCACCATGTGGCTGGCCGGTGGCGGCTGTAAACCCGGCACGGCCTACGGCGCAACGGATGACTACGGCTACTACGCCGCTGTTGATAAGGTCCACATTCACGATCTGCATGCGACGATCCTGCACCTGCTGGGTTTGGATCATTTGAAACTGACCTATCGTTACGCGGGGCGTGATTTCCGGCTCACGGATGTGGCGGGGGAAGTGGTGAAGGGCGTGATGGCTTGAAAGTAGTCCGGTTGCGCCGCAACCGGAGTGTTCAGACCAGTTGCGGCGCAACTGGTCAACTTACTGGATGAAGAAGAACTGGCGCGTGTTGAGCACGGTCCAGAGGACGTCGCCGCGGTCGGTGCCATCGGCATTGTCCACAATGGGTTTCAGAATCGCTTTTTCCTCGGGGGATGCTTTGCGGCTGAGGAGGCTGAGGTAGATGGTGTCGATGACGGCTTCGGGGCTTTCTTTTCTGGCCTTGTCCATCGCACGGGCGATGACGGTGTAGCGGTTCATAAGATTGTTGAAGACTTTGCCATTCAACAGGGTGAGGGCCTGGCTGACGCTGGCCTCATCATTGGAGTTTTCGACGAGTTCGCGGTCGCTCTGGCCAAACTCACGTAGGAAGTGGCCGTTGGGTGCGGGACTGCGCAAGTCAGCGGAGCGGAGCATGGTGGTGTCGCGAAAATTTTCCCAGGCGGTGAGGGAGGCTTTTTCACTTGTGTCATCGACCTCAAAACGTCCGGCATCGGCGGTGAAGCGGGTCTTGGTCTGCTCTTTGAGCTTGGCGCGGCGCTGTGTGGCCAGGATGTCGAGTGCTTCATCCATGCTGAGATCTTCGCCGTCTTTCTTGAGCTTGAGTGCTGCGGTGACTTCTTTGGTAAACTCTTCATCCTTGGTAAATTCATCCAGCTTGTCCTCGCGGGCGAGTTCGGCAAAGCGCTTGAAACCGGCATCATAGACCACGGCGTCCACGGCTTCGTCGATGCGCTTGCGCTGGCTCTGGATGGCCTTGCGGGCGGCGCGGATGGCGGCTTCGTCCTTGGCCTTGGAGGCGGCTTCCATTGTTTCCTGGGCGGCACGGACTTCGGCGGCAAGTTCCTTCTGCTTTTGAGCAACCTTGATGCTGCAGGCCTGGAGCTGCTCGGGGGATAGGCTGTTGAGTGCACGGTCGAGCCACTCGATGCGGCGCAAGGCGATCTCGGCATCGACCTTGGTGGCGATGCTGGGACTGTCTGCGCCGGGTTTGTAGAGGGTGACCATGCTGTCCCAGATCTGCTCGGCGCTCATTCGGCGGAGGAGGGGGCCGGGGAAGTGGTACACTTCACCGAGTTCGACGTCCTTGGTGTAGGCTTCACGCTGGTAGGCCTGAGAGTTGAGGATGGCACGAAGGACGGCCTTCATGTCGTAATTGGCGGCCTTCATCGTGTCTTCGAGAAAGGTCATGAGCTGCGGATTGCTCGGCACGGTGCTATCGGTGATTTCATCGACGGGCTCGATGATCCCCTGGCCCATGAGCTTTTTCCACAGGCGGTTGGCAATGACGGTGGTGAAACGCGGATTGTCCTTGCTGGTCATCCAGGTGGCGTAGGAGGTGATGGGCTTGGCTCCGTCCTTCACGATGTTGCCGTCTTTGCTGAAGGCGGCTGGGATGACGGGCTCAATCCGCTGCTTGGGCTTGGCATCTGTATATTGGTAGTCATGCGGGAGCAGGAGGGGCTTTTTGCCGGTCTGATCCAGCACGGTGTTGTAACGCAACGGGCGGAGGATCTCGGTCATGGCGCGACTGACGTCCTTGCGCTCGATGCCTTTGGGGAGTTCGAATTTTGTCACGGCACCGCCGTAACGGTTGTTTTTATTTTTCGCAGCGCCGCCGCCATACATCGCCTGGGCGAGGAGCGGATTGGTGAGGCCGTTGCTGCCAGTCATGCCGTAGGTGTGGGCCGCCATCTGGTAGTAGTCCATCTGCGTCCATTTATCGAACGGATGGTTGTGGCACTGGGCGCAGACCATGCTGGTGCCCAGAAAGATCTGGGTGGTGACCGCCATGTTGTCGAGCGGCATGTTGAAGTCGCGAATGTAGAAGCCGATGGCACCGTTTTCATAGCTCTTGCCGTCGGCGGTGACGACTTCACGCACCATCTCATCGTAGGGTTTGTTGTCGCGGAGGCTGTCCTTCAGCCATTTGGAATAGCCGTAAAAGGCTGGCAGGCTCTGACCGCCGCCGACCATCTGGCTCTTCATGCGCAGGATGTCGGCCCAGTAGTTGTAGAAGTTTTGCACGTAACCGTCGCCGGCGAGCAGTTTGTCGATCAGCTTGGCCCGCTTGTCGGCGTCGCTGCTTTTGAGGAACTCGGTGGTCTCCTGCAGGGTCGGGATGCGGCCCGCGATGTCGAGATACACGCGGCGGACGAAAACTTCGTCGCTGGCGGGTTTGTTGGGCTGGATTTTCTCCTTGGCGAGCTTGGCGTTGACGAGTTCGTCAATCTTGGCGGCAGAGGCCTTCAAATCGGGGGCGGCGTGGGCCATCAGGGCCGACGTGGCGAACGATGCGAGCAAGACGCAGAGGGGATTGAGCTTCATGGAAATAGGCAGTAAGGGATGGCGCGATAACGACCTGCTTGCTGGGGTCTTTCAGTTTCTTCAACATTCCCGCGTGCATTTGACGGAGATTGGCGGATTTTAGCTTTGACAATCCATGGTCCTTTCCGACAGAATCACGCATTAATCTATGAAATTGCTCCTGCCCCTTGTTCTACTCTCCACACTCGCTTCCTGCACTGCTACAAGGAACCTCGTGAACAACCCGCGTCCTTCTTCAGTGCTGCCTTGCCGTGATGCGGGCTACGTGAACAGAGGCCTCGGCTATGCAAGCCAGGGAGTCGGTCAGGCGGAAACCAGCACGATGGACATCGTCGATGACGGCAGCAATTTCGTCGGCAAGGTGAGTGATCGCCAAGCGCGCGACTACACCAACATCGGCGTGGATGCCGTGTATCGCTCTGACGACATCGCTTTCCGTGAGACCAACCGCTACGCCGACTATGCCATGGACACCGTGGATGACACCGCTGGCTTCGGTGCTCGTGCGATCCGCCGCTGGCCCGGAGTCGTGACAGGTGCCATGCAGCGCGGCATGGTTTCGACGAAGAAGGTGTATCAGAGCGCACTTTACACCTATGGTGAGACGGTCAGCCGCGGCCTCTTTGGTGCTGTGGACATCATCACCCCTCCTGAACCGAAGTCCTACATGGTGGGCAGTCTGAATGATCTGAGCGGTGGTTATAGCCTCCCAGGTTCCAGCTGGCATTGCCGTCTGCCACAGCTCCCAGTGGAGCCTGAGCAGGAGCAGACCTACGGCAAGAATCCGAAGAATCCGGTCACGGCTTCCAAGTAATTTCATCTGATTTTCTCACGGGAGCGACTGCAAGGTCGCTCCCGTTTTTGTTTACCAGCCCTATGTCGCTGAGAACGTTGTTTTTTGATGCGGCTGGCACGTTAATCCAGCCGGCAGAACCGGTGGGGCAGACGTATTCACAGCATGCCCTGCACTATGGCATCGTGGCTGAGCCGGAGGCCATCATGCAGGCCTTCCGCATGGCCTGGAAGGAGACAGCGCCCCCGCTGCACCCAGAGGGCCAGTCTGCCGAAGATGATGACCGAGGCTGGTGGCGGGCGCTGGTGGGCGATGTGTTTGGACGCGTGCAGGGCAGGCCGCTGGCGGAAAGCGTGCTGGATGGCCTCTTTGATAAGCTGTACCTGCATTACGCCCAGCCGCAGGCCTGGAGCGTGTTTGCGGATGTGGTCCCGGCGCTGGAGGACCTAGCACGCGATCACCGGCTGCTGGTGCTGTCGAACTTCGACCGCCGGCTGCACAGCATTCTGGCCGGGCACGGGTTGCTGCGATTTTTTGCGCAGGTCATCATCTCCAGCGAGGTGGGGGCAGCCAAGCCGAACGCGCGCATGTTTCAGGCCGCTCTGAGAGCCGCAGGCTGCCCTCCGCAGGAGGCGCTGCACATTGGCGATGACCTTAAATGTGATCTCGGTGGGGCGCAGAATTGCGGAATTCAAGCGTTTCACGTGAAGCGACCTGATCAAGGACTCGACGTGCTGATGCAGAAAGTCCGCTCTGGGGCATATTCTGGCTTGCACTGAGCTGTCTTATGAATACATACACGCCCCCCAATTTTCGGGACATGCGCAGGTAGCTCAGCGGTAGAGCAGTTGGCTTTTAACCAATTGGTCGAGGGTTCGATCCCCTCCCTGCGTACCATTCACTTCCAAGAGGTGAACGGTGAAACTTAAGGCGCGGTGAGACCGTTAACCGCAGCGCATGAAATACACCCTCGCCGCTGCGCACGTCTTTTTGTTCGCCTCCACAGCCCTTGCCGGTGACTGGAATCAATGGCGTGGGCCGGATCGCAATGGGGTTTCGCAGGACACGAGCCCGATTGCGGATGCCTTTCCAACGGAGGGGCTCAAGAAGGTCTGGGACAGCGAATTCATCCCTAGCAACGAGTATGGGGGGCATGGCAGCCCGGTGGTCAGCGGAGAGAAGGTGTTTCTCAGTGTGGTGTGGCATGAGCGCGTGGCCTCCGAAACACGGGAGATCGACACGGAGGTGATGCAGTCGCTGAACTATCGCGGCACCTCGCCGGAACTCGCGAAGAAGCTGGAGGAAACCCGCCTCAACCTGCCCGTGCTGCGTGGCGCGAAGTTCGATGAATGGGTGACGCAGTGGCGCAAGGACAACTTGAACGAGAAGGAGGAGATCAACATTGGCTCCTGGGTGGCTAGCCGGTTCAAGGCTGGCAAAAATGCCATCGCTCTGGAGTGGCTGGATAAGATGAACAGCAAGCAGGGCAAGCCGTTTGCCAGTGCGGCGGCATTCAGCAAGTGGCTGGATGACGAAGGTTTCCCGCCGGACGTGAAGGAGAAAATGATCGCTCTGGTGCCGAATACGGTGAAGGTCGCGCAGGACGTGATCCTCTGCCTGGATCTGGCCACTGGGAAACAGGTTTGGAAATACGCGCAGCCCGGCAAGCCCAGCGGCCGCCAGTCTTCCAGCACCTGCGCGGTGGTGGATGGCAAGGTGTATGCGGCGTGTAGCTCGGAATTGCTCTGCGTGAACGAGGCCGATGGCAAACTCGTGTGGTCGGCGCCGCTTTCTACCAAGGGGCCAGCGGCATCGCCGCTCATCATGGGAGATCGCGTGTATATGGCCACTGGCGTGGCCTGCGCCTTTTCGAAAGCGGATGGCAAGCTGCTGTGGGAGCAGAAGGAAGCGAAGGGATTGATCGCCAGTCCCACGTGGTGGGCGCCGAGCAGCGGCAAGCCCGTGCTCGTTATCAATGGCAACAATGCTCTCTATGGTCTCGATCCTGAAACTGGCAGCGTGAAATGGAAGGCCGAAGGGGGCAGCCAGAGTACTCCGGTGAGCAGCGGTGACTGGCTGGTGCTCTACAGCGGCACCGAAGGCGTGGGACTGCGGGCTTACAAAATGCAGGCGGATGGCACGCCGAAAACCGCGTGGTCCCATTTCTGGGTGACACGCCGCTATGCTGGCAGCCCGATCATTTACGAAGGCAGCGTCTATCTCTGCTGCGGCGAGAAGCACCAGTGCATCGACCTTGAAACGGGTGCGGAGAAATGGGTGGTGAACGAGATCAACAGCACCATCACCTCACCGCTGCTCGCTGACGGCAAGCTGCTGGTCTATGAAAACAACGGCACGCATGTGCGCATGGTGAAGGCCACCAACGCCGCCTACGAACAGATGGGCCGTGCCAAAACGGACGCCATGGGCTGCTCATCACCCGCCATCGCGAATGGCAGGCTGATCGTGAGGCAGAAGGACAAGCTTGTGTGCTTTGACCTGAGGCCGGTGAAGTGAGATGACCAAGGCCTTGGCTGGCGGTCTTCAGAGGGGAGCTGGTGAGGTTCCTTTGGGGCTGAAGGTGATGATGAAGTGCTCGGGAAAGACTTCGAAGCCGTATTCCAGGCCTGCTTCAAGGATCAGTACTTTGATGGCGCGGAAGGTTTCAAATGAATCAGGATAGATGCACAAGCTGACGTAAACGCCCCCGCGCTTGTAGCTGGCCAGCAGCCTGCGCAAGGTCGCAGTATCCGTCATGGGGATGCCTTCGGATTTTTTGGGGATGGCTTCGAAGTCTTCGGCGCCCTTCATGACACGTGTGAGTCCGGAATAGTGGGCTCCTGCGGAGTCCTGCAGCGGATACACAGCACCGTATTTCAAGATGATGTTCGTGGCAGACTTGGTGATCTGCCGCTCTTTGGGGAAGCGCACATGCTCGATGCGTTTTTCATCCTCGGCGGTGATCTTGCTGCGCAGGCTTTGAATTTGGGCAGCTAGGTCGCGCGCCTTCTTATCCGCCGCTTCCTCTCTGGCTTTGGCATCCTCGTGGCGTTGGTCCAGGGCCTTGACCTCGGAGCGGAGCACCGTGAGGTCTCCCACCGGATCTTTGGAGGTGGAGGTGTCAGAGTTGGTGGGCTGGAGTTTCCTCAGCCGGTCCAGGGTGGCCTGGAGTTCGTTGCGCTCGCTGATGAGTGTCTGCAGAATGTCCTTCCCCTTGGACTTCTTTGTTGCGCTGATTTTTTGGAGTCCTGCGAGTTCGCTTTTGGCGGCTTCGATCCGCTCCGCCAGCAGCCGGCCCTGGGTGCCTGAGATGCCGGCGGGATCGCCCGGTGCTGGAGTCTTTTGATTGGTCAGCAGCGCCAGCAGGCAGGAGATGAGGATGATGCCGCCAAACACATTGCACAAGGTGTCGAGCAGCAGATCCAGGCTCTCTTCGGAATTGGGGCGCAGTCTTCTCATGGCCGGTTACTTGGTGGGCACAGCAGGCTCCAGCTGAATATGTTCGGGGATGAGATCGTAGCCGATTTCATAACCTGCGCCGCGAGTCCGCCGGGTGACTTCGTCGAACTGCAGCGCGCCTGAGGGTTTGAAGTAAAGCACGATGTAATGCTGTGCTGATGGGAAGGCGGTCAAGGTCTGCATCAGGTCTGCCAGCGAGGCTGCGGACTGCGACTTTGAGCCGTCAAAAAGCTGGATGCGAAAGCCGGTCTTATCGACCACGACGAGCACGGGATCTTTCTTGGTGGTGCTCTTTTCAGGAATCAGGCGCAGGACATTCTGCTGGTCATAGCTCATCTGCAGAAGGCTCTGGATTTTTTTGACCTCGCTCTCCAGCGCGGCCACCTCAGACTCCGCCTTAGCGGCCTTGTCCGTGGTTTCAGGCAGGAGCTTTTTGAGTGATTCGATGATGGTCAGCAGCTTCTGCTTTTCAATGCGCACCTCCCTTTCCAAGGGCGACTCATCGGTGGTCTTCTGGGTGGCATCCGGCTGCATGGAAGGACTGAGACGGTCAATGGAGCGCTTCAATTCCTCGATCATGCGTCTGACAGTTTCCTCCGTTTCGTTCGGGCTCAGTTCGGCCATGACGCCCTTCTGCTTGAGCTTCGCGATTTCAGCGAGGGTGTCTTTCAGGGTGACAGCCAGAGCCGAATGAGGATCTGCATGGCTGCTGACACTGATGACCTCGTCGAGATTGAGCGCGAGAAAAATGGTGATGATAATGAGAAAGCCGGTGGTGCCCGTGATGACGTCTTGGAACGCGAAGAAGCTCACCGCGCTGCCATGGGATTTTTGGAACCGGCCTCTCATGCAGGTGGTTGATCAGGTTTCCTGCAAACGGAGTTTTCCAGCGACCTGCCTGCTGCACACGTCATTGCAGTTGTCTAAAAACTGAGATTCGAGGGACTGCATGAAGCTGACGATGAGCTGAAGGATGAATGCGCAGACCAGGGCGACGAGGGTGGTCTCAAAGGCGGTGGCGAGTCCACCGGTGACCGTCTTCAAAGAGGCGCGGATGGCCGTGAGATCACCGCCTGCCTGCAGGGTGTCGGTGAAGGCACCGATGGCCTGGCTGAGGCCGAGGACCGTGCCGATGAAACCAAGGACTGGAATGCCCCACATGAAGCCCTGAATGATCCCGTAGCTGGAGGCGATCTGGGCTTCGTCGTTTTCCGCCTGCACCTTCAGGATGGCGGCCACGTCTGAGGTGTGGCCGATGTTGTGCAGATTGGCGAGCGCGAGGTCGATGCGGTTGAAGAGGACGAAGTTGTGCGGGTTGTCCACCAGCATGCCCATGCGGTCCCGCACCTCCTTGGCCGTGGCGGAGGTGAGCACGAATTCGGGTTCCTGCGGCATGATGGAAAGACCGAAGACTTTCTGCTGGAAGACCAGCTTGCGCCATTTCAGCAGCAGCATGGAGAGCGCCCAGAAGAACAAAAGCATCGTGGGATAAGGGCAGGGGCCACGCTCCAGAAACATGGCGGCAAACCACCGCGTCTGCGGCCACTTCTGCTGCACCAGAATGATCGCGGCGTAGAAGGCGGCGGTCAGTAGCAGGGCGATGATCAAAGACAACGTGCTGCCCGGACTGGTGAAGCGCCCGCCGCGAAAGCCGAGCCTGCGCTCAATGTCTGAGCGTGACCAGTCGAGCGATTTCTGCGTGTCCTGAAAGGGATTGCCCGATGGAATGGCCACCGAATTTGAGGGCGGGACCTGTGGCATGCTCATGAATTTGGGTTGGGTTTAGGGCTGATGACTGAGCGGGAGTGTGATCACTTGTCCATCGTGAAAGGAATGGGCATGATTCCTTTTTTGCGGGAGTCTTTGATGGAGATCAGCCCGAATTCTGGGTTGTCGCCGCTTTGTAACTTGCGGGCATAGCCCTGAAGATCAGCATTGCCTGATTTAAGGGCCGCAAAAAACGTCTTCTGTGAGTCTTCATGCTCCTTCAAGAAAGTCTTTGCCGGCAGGAGGTCTATATTTGCAACTTCCGTAATCTCATTGTTTCCCAGCATGGTGGTCTCCAGGCCGATGGGCAGGCCTGCGCTGTTTGGGATCAAGTCGAAAGCAAGGAAGCAATGACCAGGGATGATCACGAGATACGATTGAATCCCAATTTTCTGAAGCACTGAGGCCATGAGCACCGAGCCGTCCACACAGTTGGCTTGTTGGGAGTTGATCGACTGGTCCATGAAGCGGACGGTTTGACAGTACACTGAATCGCTGGGCGTTGTGAAAGCGACGTTGCTGTATTTGATGCCGCGGCGCTGAAGTGCATTCCAAACGGAAAAAATTTGCTTGAGTACCTGTTCGCGGTCCTCGGAGAGATAACCGTCAAATTGTTTTACGGTGCCTGTTTTGAGTGCCTCTTTGAGTATCTCCTGAACTTGCGGGTGGTTCTCGTTGACGTATGCAGCAAACAGGAAATCGAGATTGGTCCCATTCTGGCCAGATTTATCCCCTTTGATAAAAAACGGGCAGTCATTGATGGATCTCAGCGTGTAGGTTTCGGTGATTCCTCGCAACGCCGCACCGTCCAAGGACGCGGAGAAGATGACATTGAGCGGGCGCTGCTGGTTGACCTTGATGAGGGCTTCGTAGTCCCACATGACTTTGGGAAAGATGATAGCGCGGCCATCCTTGCCCAAGGTGGTGATCGTTCCCTGCCATTTGGACGGCTTCATGAAACCTTCGGCAGTGATTTCGACGCTGACCTGCATTCCTTTTTTCAGCCCTTCCAGATCAACCCCCAGCCAACCATTTTCGTCACCATAGATTGGCACTTCGTGTTTTCGTATTTGTGCGTCTTTATCGGTTTTCTTGTCTTCAGCAGATTGCTCCTCACCGTTCCAGTCCACGGTGGCCGTGGATATGAGTGCACTGGGGAAAATCTCCTTGCCTGTGACGGAGGCCGGTAGGAGTTTCGGCTCTGTGAGCTTTTCCTCCGACTTGGTTTCAGCGGTCTGCGTGCTGCCTGAAGAGCTGCCCGAACGCGTGGGAGCGGTGGCGGATAGGTAAATGAGCACGACGCCGATCAACAGGCAGGTGGTGGAAGAGAGGATGATGGCAGGCCAAAACCAGACGGGCTTCGGCGCTTTGCCACCTGCGGACAGGCTGGGCAGCGGCAGAGATGCAGGGACCACTTTGCCTATGGGGGCCGGGGGCAGTGCCGCTGGCTGCAGATCTGGCCGTGGCAGGGCATCACCGTTGAACTGCGGCAATACTTGCGGCGGGAGATTCCGCACAGGGGGCGGAGCAAGCAGGGGGCGCTGCTGTTCCACGAAGTCCCGGAGCACGAGTCGTCTGCCGTTCACCTGGATCTTGTACAAGGTGTGCAAATCACCCGAGACGAGTCCGGCCTCAATGTCTTCATAGGAGAGGCCGGACTTCACAGTGCCGCGCCACTCCAGAGTGTAGGTTGTATCGCTCATATCAGGGATTGGTTAAAAACGGGGATTCAGTAGGGAGCGGCTTGAGATCAACTCCGGTGGACGAACGCGCTTCTTGATACTGCTTCAGTAGATCCCGCCGGTCTGCGGTCACGATGAATGCAGGGCTCAGAGGAACGGAGGCGGTGGCCATGATCGTTTTGGGCGTGTCTGCCGCCGCTTTACCAGCGTCAGGATTGGCAACCATGAGCGGCTTGCCGTTTTCTCTGCCGAGCACCCACAGCTCACCTGCGGAGCGCCCCTGCGAATTGAGGACGAGTGACAGGTCGGTCTCCACATAGCCGGCAAATTTCAGTCCGGCTTGGGTGGCTTTGCGCAGGTAGTTCCGGTGGGCGATAGCCTCCCGCAGGTAGGCGCGATCCTTTAAAGTTTTGAAAAAAGCGGCGAGGGGTGCCTGCCATTTTTCCCGCATGTCCGGCACGAGCCAGTCCTCGCTGCGCAGAGACGTGGTGCCGAGAGTCTGGTGCAGCATCCGCAGATCCTGCTGCAAAGAAGGGCAGTAGTGCAAACCCCATTCCCGTGGCCGGAGGTGCATCAAGTCTTCGAGCTTGAGCATGACGAAGGCTTTGGCGATGGGGCTGCCCAGAGTGTCCTGAACCAGCTTGTCACAGACTTCCAGGAGTGACTTGAGCACGCGCTCTCCTTTTTCGTCACTGATACGTCCTATGTCCATTGAGTTCATGAAGTCGCTGGTTTGACTCATGCGGGTGGTGGTGATTTCATCCCCCTGATACTCACCCACCTCTCCAGCGCGGGTGAAACTTTGCTGGATAAACAGGACAGCCCTTTGTGTTGGGTCGGGCTGGTAGAATTTGGCGTTCCAGCGGGTGGAGCCGCCAATGACCTTCGCTTCAGGCTTGCCCATGGACCACACGGTGCCACCCGGCTTTTTGCTGGAATAATGGACCACATTGCTTTCGAAAATGTTGTTTAAATACTCATTGTGAAGAAGGGAGAGGATCATTTTCAGCTCCGTCTCGAGCAGTGTGTCAGGGGCCATGTAGTGCCCGCCCTTGTTGTCGAGAACGGCCTGGAGCACCTCCTGATCGCCACCGGTGAAGAGTGCTGCCTGAAAGGCTTTTTCGGTCGGCAGAGTGTCCAGCATTTTGAGGGAGGGTGCGGCTTCGACAAACTTGACCGCCTGCCACTTGGTGATGGCCTTGCGGTAGTCGTCCAGCGAGGCAGTGCCTGCGGTTTCCTTGCGGATGGCGGCGAAGGTGCGGAGGTCTTCCTGGTAGGTGTTCAGCCGCTGGCGGAGGGCGTGAATCCGCGTCTCCAGATCCGTCGGGAAGGCCAGCGCCGGCACCTCGGGTTTGAGGAGTGCTTCGAGGGGCTTCAATTCCTTGTCGATCGCTGTGCAACTGGTGCTGACATTGGCCGCGAGCTTTTCATGTGAAAGCTCGGCGGTGTCGCGTTTTTCGAGCTTGCCCAGGGTTGTTGAGGTGCTGGTAGTTAGCTGCTTCAGGACCGTCGCGAGATGGAGATCTGCCTTGGTCTTCAGAGCTGCGAGGCGGTTCTTCGGTTCTGCAGCCACATCGCCTCCCAATTGTTTCACCAGGGCTTCGGCATCGTTAAGCTGCCGGACAAGTTGTGTGGCGGTTAGTTTGGACTTCTCGCCTTGGAATGAATTCTCGAGTGCCAGCAGAGCATCTGCGGCCTGCTTGCCGGTGACGCGGGATTTGGCGGCCCATGCGCTGACTTCTTCGATCCTGGCCTGGAGGTAAGGCCAGCGCAGCAGCAGTTCCTCCTCGCTGCGCAGTTTCTTGATCAGACCTTCGGCGGCGCTGTAGTTTTCCTTGGCCTGATAGGAGGCGAGTTCCTGTGTCAGCGTCCAGGCCTTCCAGGCATGCAGACCGATGGCGGAAATGCAGCAGAGCAGCACCAATGCCGCAGCGGCCAGTGAGATGTTGCCCAGACGCTTGGCGCGCTGCATGCGTTCCAGTTTGGCCCGCAATTCCTGACCTGCTGAGCGAAGGCGCTGCAAAGATTCAGTGGCCACCGGCAGTTGATAGCCTTCGAGCTCCTTCCAGCGTTTGACGAAACTCTCGTCTTTGCCGGCAATCTCCTCAAAGGTGACGCCCGCTCCCGTGAGAAGGCGGGTTTCCACTTCCTCCACAAAGGTGAGAAAGGTTTTGAGCGTGCGGTCAAAGTTGCGCTGCTTCTCATCGGCAGCCCTTTCTTTGAGATGGAATTGAGTCAGGTCTTCAACGCTGGTTTTCTGCGCAGCATCGGAGGGCATGAATCCGTGCTCTTTGAACATGGCGTTGACGACACTCAGCATCTGCCCCACCTGCCGCCATCTGCCCTCGGCCTTCAGCATCTGCATGGTGATGAGCATGTCTGGTACACGAGCCTCGGCCTGCCTGCGGCGGAGTGCCTGGCGGATGTTCTCCCCCTGATCGAAGACATCCAGGCGCTCCAGCTTGGAGGGAGGGGCAACGGCCTTGATGTCCTCCGTGAGCGTGGCGATGCGTTCTTCGTCATCCGTCTTCAGTGCCTCACGCAGCAGGTCGATTTTTTCCTGCAGCGCCTTGTTCTCTAGGCGCTGGAGTTCCTTGCGAGCGTTGTCGTCCTGAGGGTTCAGCTTGAGGATGGTCTTGACGATGCGCAGCGACTTCGTGTCATCGCGTGAGAGCACCGCCGCGCGGAAGTCTTTGTAGAGTGGATGATTGGCGGAGATGCCCCGACCATAGAGGGTCTCAAGATCCAGAATGATGCGGGTGTCCACGCGCGCGGCCACCTTGAGCCCGTGTGCTTCACAATAGATCTGCCAGTTCTTTTCTTCGCCGAAACTCACGGATGCTGCGAGATCCAGCAACGGCGGCTCTTCTTCGGCCACCTGCAGAGCCTGGTAGTCGCTGCCTTTTTGCAGCATGGTTGCGACGAGATCGAGCCGACGCTCTACATCCGAGCAGAGCTGCGCGTAGATGACGGCTGCATCCTCCACGGCGGATGGTGGCACCTCCTCTTTGAGGGCGGCACGGATGGCCTCGATGGCTTGTGTGAGAGGTTTCACGGTTTGTTCGTGGGAGTTGCTGGAGATTTGGCTGGAGGCACCATCTGCACTTTACAGATGTCGATCTCAGTTCCTGCCTTGGGTGAGGCATAAAGAGTGAATTCGCCCGAAGGCAGGATGGGCTTGGACAGTTCTTTGGGCTGTTTTAAGTCTGCCAATTTAGACTGGGTTGCCGCCAGCTCGCTCTGCTTTGCAGCGATCCCGTCATCACACTTTTGGAGCTCGCTCGCATAATTGGACTGCCTTTTGTTGAGCCCTTTCTTTTTATTTTCCAGGCTTTTTATTCCGTCGAGAAAGGCCTGAACAAGGTTTTCCAGACGCTTTATTTCCAGGAAGTTTGGGGCTGAGGCGTTTTGTTTCTGCGACAGGAGCCACTTTCCTTCCTGAAGGTTAAGATCCCAGGATGCTTCGAGATTCAACGGAGGGCGCAACTGAAAGGCGGGGGCAAAACCAGGAAGACGATTGAGCAATGCGCTGAGTTCTGGCGATTCGACCATTTCAGGTGACTCAACCAATGTGGCCTTCAAGACGAAAGGCAGAAGAGCTGACTGGCCTGCGGATGATTTGAAGATGCGAAGATCAAAGAGAACTTTGGTGCCCTCCTTGCTGCGTGCAACGATCCTTACGCCCTCGGGCGATTTGCCGAGTTCTGCAGGAATGGCGGTCAGTTTGCCGTCCTTGGAAAACACGATCATTTCGTTCAGTTTTGCAAACAAGGAGATGCCGAACTTGAGCTGCTCATCGCCTTCCAGGCTGACCGACGGCCACTTCTTCAATTCGCCCTCTTTGGGCTCGGTTTTTCCATCCGGGGGAGGATGCGATGCCCAGGCGCTGCCGACAAATAACTGCATGTCTTCAGAGGCCTTCAGTCCGGTGATTTTGCCCGTCGGATCTTCGTTGGGCTGGAGCAGGTAAAGATAGATGGGATTCGTGGCAGAGATCGCATCCGCATCCTCGATCATGATCACAGGTTTTGGCGCCACTTGAGTGCGTGGCTCGTCAGTCTTAACCGCCATCCTGGGTTCATTTTTCTCGTCTGGCCGCTGCTTCATTCCTGCCGCCTTGTCGCGCAGCCATTGTGGCAGTGATTTGTTGGAGGCGGCAGTTTGCGCTGTGGCGTAGGAATTGGCGTCGGCATCATCCAGTTCAGCCCAGAGCTGGAGCCATTGAAGTGCTTCGGCTGCCGCGCTGTTCTTCGAGTCCCCTGGGAGTTTAAACACTTCCTCCCAATTCAAGCGGGTGTCACGCGCAGGCTCCGCATGGCGCAGTACTTCCATGGCTGTGGCCTTCAGTGATTGAACCACTAAATCGTCGGGAGGTGGAATGTCTTTCGGAATCAAATAGTCGTTCAACTGCTTCCATTTGACCGTCCGCGAGTCCTGCCATTGGCGGTAGGATTCAAGGATGAGCGGAGCCGTCACTGCAGCCTTACTGGATTCCAGTTTCGCCCAGGGGCTCACATGCAGCTCGGCCCATTCATCCAGCAGCTTCTTGAGATCTTTGAGGTCATCCTCGGCATGCGCGGGCAAGGGAAGTTCGATGGTCTCGCCCGGTTGCTTCAGTATCTGCTGCATGCTGCGGAAAAAATCATCGTGTGACTTCAGCAGTGCCGTTCCTTCTTCAATGTCGGGCTGGTCTTCGAGCAGCTTGCGCGTGTCGTTGAGGTATAGGCGATGATTTTTCCAGGTTTTGGAAATCTTTTGTTCGTAGTCCGCACGTGCCTGCGCCTGCAGATTGTTCTGCCGCAGCAATGCCCCCACCACGACAATGATCATCACCGCGGCAATGATGAGCGAGATGCCGATGAAGCTCTTGGGTGATTTCGCTGCTTTGCGGCGTGGCTCAGGCGACCATCCGCCCATGGGGCTGACGGGAGGGGCTGCGGCACCAGTGGAACGCTGGGGTTCATAAACCGATGCCGGGGGGCGTGGTGCTTGACCCAGTACTAATGGCCCCGGTACTGCTGGCCCAGATGCGCGTGGGCTTACGGTTTCATGGGCGGGCGGAGGAGCCTCACGTTGTGGTGGCTCGGGCAGGGTGGCGGGAGAGGTGAGATCGAAAACGAAGCGGTTGGAGGTCTCCACCTGCGTGCGCATGGGGGAGGTGGATGACAGGGCAATCCAGCGGAAGTCCGCCACTTCGTCATTGGGCTCCAGGCAGGTGGTGAAGCAGGTCTGCCAGGCATGCGATGGCTCCACCTGCAAGGACTCGCGGAAAAGCTCCAGCGTATTGATGCCAGAAGGTGTGATGACATAGCAGCCCTTCTCTGCTTCACGGGACCAAAGGATGCCGGCGGTGGCGGGATGGCCGGTGACGGAGGCCCAGGCGTGAGAGTCCGAAGGGGTGAAGGACGACAGATTGATCTCCTCAGATGGGTCAAGGTAGCGCGGGCCTTCGCTCCAGGAGCTGCGCCAGGCCATGCGGAGAAGAACATCTGCCGGCGTCAGTCCTGCGGCGGACAGGGCGCGAATCTCCCGTGCTTCGGCGATCAGATGATGGGCGATGTGGTTGGTGCGACCGGTGTAGTCCGAACCGGCGTCTTGCAGGCAGCTCAGTACATGGAAGGTGCTCGAACCCACGTTCAGGATGCGGTAGGCGTGAACGATGCGCCGGGGATCATGACCCGGAAGCCGGGCAAACTGGCTGAAGCGTTCCACTGCGGCAGCGAGCATGCCGCTGACGGCACGATGCCTGGCCACGGTGCCGAATCCGGTGCGGCCTGCCTCGATAAGGCGTGGGGCACTGGTATAGATGAGCTGCCAGGCCATGGGGTCAGTTCGCGGAGGTGGAGGGAATCATTTCAGGTGTCGCCTGCGAAAGCACCCAGAGTGTGGGTGCCTCCACATGCCGGGGATTGAGCTGCTTCGGATCAGGGCCGATGCGGGGCGTGCCTTCGCGGTCGAGGAACTCCACGGGAGAGCAGCCGAGTGGGCTGACGGCGAAGTAGCACACATTGGATGAGATGGCTTCTGCATTGGCCACGATGGAAGGACAGATGCGCACCATGAGATTGCGCACGCGGGTGGAGTTTGTCTTGATGTGGTCGAGTCTGACCACGCCATCCTCGATGACCTGCAGCAGCGGTTCATCGCCCAGCAGGGCGGCCCAGGTGTCGTATTTGCCCACCATCACTGCCAGTGGCGTGGAGACGCACTGGCGGGAGTCCATCCCGAGCAGGCTTTTGATGCGGACTTCCGTTTCAGCGAGAATGACATCCTGCTGGTCGATGCGGTGTGTTTTGATCTGCGGATCTGTGACGCCCTTCATCATGGCGCGGAACTCGGTGTTGTGCAGAGGATCAAAGAGAAAGAAAATGCCGGAGGCTACCGCAATGTGCTGGGCACCCGGCGAGTCCGCGCTGTTGCGGGTCGGTTCGAAATGCTCCCCTGCATTGTCATAAAAGACCATGGAGAAGCCGTTATCCGGTGTGGCTGGATGGGAGAGCTTGAAGATGAAGGGCTTGGGCAGGCGCACCTTGCGCCCCTGACGGGGCAGGGTCTCATAGAGAGCGCCTTCCAGGTCGGTTTTGGCCAGGAAGGCATCCTCCGGCGACGAGGAGGAAAACAACTGTGTCTTCATCTGAGTGAGGATGACGTTCTCCGAGGGATCGGCATCCCGGAAGGTGATGCCGAAATTCTGAAACAAGGTATTCTGCAGAATTTTGACCAGTACGCTCAAGTAGTACGATTTGCCTGAAGAGGGTGCGCCAACGATGGAAAAGATATGATGGGGCAGGTCGAGAAATCCCGGTGGCATCTTGCGACGGCAGTGTGGACAGGCCAGGTCGGAGGTCGAAAGGCCCATGGCATCCAGCGCCTGACCACGGTCATTGAACCGCGTGGCATGGAAGCGCTGCATGGCCTCATCGCCGAGCATGGGGTCGCCGCGCAGGCTGTTATGGACGGCGATGTTCATCGCATCGCCCCGGTCAAATTTGAACCAGCAGATCGGGCAGGTGAATTCGCCGTATTCGCTGTTCACCTCCGCGGCTTCAGTCGCAGGTTCAGAATAGCGAGAAGGCGCAGGGGTGGAGCTGTAGCGGTCAAACCAGGCGGTTTTTTCGGCTGGCGGGGTCATGGGAGGAGGGATTTTGAGAATCTCTGTGGAGTCGTGGACATAAAATCCCATTTGCTCCATGCCGTTCGGAATTAAAACCAGCCGCTTGCGGGCGTTGGCGGAAAACTGCCCCAGCCAAGTTTTCAAAAACTCTGGGCCGAAGGGGCCGTTCCAATCATGCTGTTCACTGTTGTAAACGAACCATGAGTTGTCATTCCCCAAGGCCATCCAAGTGCCCGGCTGGGGGCTGTATTTAAAGGCTAGCAACTGTCCGGCACCTGTCATGGTGTGCTCTTCGCCGGGCATGGATCTGAAAAAAGTCGTTTCAGCACCGTTCACCAGCACCGGGCAGCTAAATTGAAAGTCCATGCTGTCGTCGGTTTTAGTCACCTTGCAAAGCACTTGGGGGCATTGCGGTGAGTTCACCTTCAGGTCTGATTGAGGACCCGCACCGATCACGAACGTTCCGCCGTCAAATTTAGAACGTTCTCCGGTGATGCAGTTTAAGATGCAAAGTGAGCTGTGACTGCCGTTCATTTTGGCCTGTTGCGTTATTGGTGAGGAATAATTAAAAAAAGA
Organism: Verrucomicrobiaceae bacterium; assembly: GCA_027490195.1. GTDB lineage: Bacteria > Verrucomicrobiota > Verrucomicrobiia > Verrucomicrobiales > Verrucomicrobiaceae > Prosthecobacter. The sequence continues at coordinate 81,094 of JAIXYN010000065.1, forward strand.
ACCTGATGAGATCGATATTAATGTGGCTTTTTGCTTAGAAAAGTGAGAGTTTTCAAGGTTGATCAAATCGTCGCCAGTTCAATCCACAAGCAGCTAGGGTGCCGATGCAGGCTTGAGATGCCGGTCGAAAAACGCCAGCATGAGCTGTTCGGTTTTTTCAGGAGGTACGCCTTTCAGGCCATGACCTGCGCCTTCAAAGCCGACGAGCTCGGCTTCCACGGTGGCGGCCTTGAGCTTATCGACGATCCAGGTGGCCTGCTCATAGGCGACGTATTCATCGGAGGTACCGTGCAGGCAGAGCGTGGGAGCGGCATTCGGAGTCACCCAATACAAGGGGCTGCCGATGATATGTTCCTTGCGCTTGGTGCTGAGGTCGCCGCCGAAGAAGAGCGGCAGCACATCCTTGGCATCCACGCTTTTGTCGTAGCTTTTGGTGAAGTCGCTGGGGCCGAAGAAATTGACCACGCAGCTCACCGCGCTGCTCTGATCCAGATTTCCTTCGCCTTCGAATTGAGGAACTCCGGCGGTGACGCCAAGGAACTGCGCCAGATGGCCGCCGGCCGAGCCGCCCATGGCTCCGATGCGTGCTGGGTCCAGGTGGTATTTAGCGGCGTTTGCCCGGAGCCAGCGCACGGCGGCTTTGCAGTCGTGCACGGCGGCTGGGAACTGGTAAGCCGGTGCCAGCCGGTAGGTGATGGTGATGGCCACATAGCCATGCTGGGCGAGCGTGAGCAGCAGTTTGTCATAGCCCTCGCGCTTGCCTGCGCGGAAGCCGCCACCATGGATGCAGACCACCGCAGGGAATGGACCCTGGCCGTCTTTGGGCTGGGCCATGTTCACCTGCAGGTGCTGGTTGTCGGGATTGGAAAATTCAATGTCGCGGGTGAAGGTGACATTGGCTGGAATGACGAGTTCCGCCGCGTGGATGGATGAGACGAGCAGCAGGGTGGCGATGAGTTGGCGCATAGGGTGGGAAAGAAGAGGCAGTAACGACTCTGGCCGCATGGATGTTGCCGGGCCTGCCTGGGTGATTTCTGGAAACCTTTTTCAGGGTGCTGTGTTGTATGCCTCAACTTGCTGAAAAATCACTCATGAAGACTCTGACCCTTTCTTTGATTTTGCTTGCTCCAGTGGCCCTGCGTGCCGCTGAAGCCGCTGAGGCGGAGCATGCCGGCATGACGCCGGATCAACTGCAGTTCTTTGAGAAAAACATTCGTCCGGTGCTGGTGGAGTCCTGCTACAAGTGCCACTCCGCCGAATCGTCCAAGGTCAAAGGCGGGCTCACGCTTGATACGAAACAGGCGACGCTGCTGGGCGGGGAGTCTGGGCATCCGGGGGTGACGCCGGGCAACATTGCGCAGAGCAGCGTGTATGAAGCGATGACCTGGAAAAATGAGGACATGCAGATGCCGCCGAAGCAAAAGCTGCCGGACGATGTGATCGCGAACTTCAAGAAGTGGATCGAGATGGGTGCCCCGGACCCGCGTGAAAACCAGGTGGTGAATGCCAGCGGCGGCAAGCGAGTGATCGACATGGAGGCAGGACGCAAGCACTGGGCGTTTCAAAAGCCGGTGAAGCAAGAGCCGCCTGCCGTGAAAACTGCTGGCTGGGCGAAGACGGAGATCGACCAGTTTGTGCTCGCTGGCATCGAAGCCAACGGGTTGCGCCCCGTGCGCGATGCGGACCGGCCCACTTTGATCCGTCGTATCGCGTTTGATCTGACGGGACTGCCACCGACGCCGGATGAGGTGAAGGCGTTTGTCGCGGATCAGTCGCCCGAAGCGGTGAAGCGAGTCATCGACATGTATCTCGACTCCGAACGCTATGGCGAACACTGGGCGCGGCACTGGCTGGACGTGGCGCGCTATGCGGAGAGCAGCGGCAAAGAGGTGAACGTGCTCTACCCACATGCGTGGCGCTATCGCGACTACGTCATTGAGTCGTTCAAAAAGGACAAGCCCTATGACCAGTTCCTCAAGGAGCAGATCGCTGGAGATCTGCTGAAATTCGATGGGAAACGCGACCAGGCGAACAAGATCGTGGCCACGGGCTTTCTGGCGATTGGTTCCAAAGGACACAACAACCGTGACCGCCGCCAGTTTTCGATGGATGTGGTCGATGAGCAGATAGACGCTGTGTCGCAGTCGATGCTGGGACTGACACTGGCCTGCGCACGCTGCCATGATCACAAGTTTGATCCGGTGACGCAGCGCGACTACTACGCGCTGGCGGGCATCTTCCTGAGCAGCGAGACCTTGTTTGGCACGTATGAGCAGCTGCAGAACAACAACCCCGCAGGATTGATCGAGCTTGATCGTGAAGCCGGACAGACGGCAGCGCTGGCGAAGATTTCACCGTCCGAAGTGGCTGAACTCAAGGGCAACTACGAGCGGGCCAAGACTGCCGCTGCCGAGGCGCAAAAAGAGGTTTTCGCCATGCGCCAGCAGGACCGCGAGAAGGCGGGTGCGGCCAGCTTCTTGCGCATCCGCGGTGCGCGTGATCGTGCGGAGGAGGTGAAGTCGGATGTGGATCTGTTCTATGAAGATGGCACGCCGCGCACGCTGGCTATGGGAGTTCTGGACCGCACCAGTCCCTCCAACAGCCCGATCCTCATCCGTGGGGACATCAAGCAGCCGGGTGATGTGGTGCCACGTGGCTTGGTGGAAGTGCTTTGCGCCAAAGGCGAGCCGCTGAACATCAGCCCGCAAAGCGGCAGCGGCAGGCTGGACCTGGCCTACTGGATTGCCTCGAAGGACAACCCTCTCACAGCACGTGTGATGGCCAACCGAGTCTGGTTGAAATTGATGGGCAGCGGCATTGTTCCGACTCCGGACAACTTTGGTGCGATAGGTCAGAAGCCTTCCCACCCTGAGCTGCTGGACTATCTGGCGGTCACGTTCATGGAGAACGGCTGGTCTGTGAAGAAACTGATCCGTGAGATCATGATGAGCCGCGCCTACCAGATGGGATCCGGCTACGATGCGGCGAACTATGCCGTCGATCCCGACAACAAGTACCACTGGCGCATGAACCAGCGCCGGCTGGAGGCGGAGGCGATCCGTGATGCAATGCTTGCGGTGGGCGGCTCGCTGAATTTTTACCCGGTGGATGGCTCACCCGTGGCACGTGCGGGTGAAGGAAGGCAGGGCTTGATCTCGATTTTCCGTGGCGAGCTTTCGGGTAAAGCCTACACCTATCGTTCGATCTACATTCCGATCATTCGCGATCAGATTCCTGAAATGCTCTCAGTCTTTGATTATCCGGATGCGAGTCTGGTCATTGGTGACCGCGACACGACGAACGTGCCGTCTCAAAGCCTCTACCTGATGAACAATCCGCAGGCGCAGAGCGCAGCGGATGCGTTTGCGGTACGCATCGCCAAGCACCCGGGGAATTCCGCCGAACGTCTGAGCTACGCCTACGAGCTGGCGTTTGGACGTGAACCCACGACGCAGGAGAAGGCGGCAATTAGCAATTTCTGGATGCGCTTTCCGCAGCAGATTGCGAAGGACAGAGGCACCAGCAAAGAGGCGAAGGCGCAGGCGGAGTTTGCCGCGCTGTCCGCCTTCTGTCAGAGCCTGATCGCGAGCGCCGAGTTTCGATACCTCAATTAAAGCACCTCCCACATCATGAACACGACACCCTTTTCTCGGCGCGAGTTTTTGAAGACTGGCTCAAACGGCTTCGGCTATCTGGCCTTTGCTGCTTTGGCGCAGCAGCAGGCACTGAGTGCCAATCCGCAAACCGCCACGGGGCCACTGGCACCGAAAGCAGCGCATTTCGCGCCACGTGCGAAGCATGTGATCTTTCTCTGCATGCAGGGCGCTCCGTCGCATGTGGACACGTTTGACTACAAACCGAAGCTGATCGCGGACAACGGGAAGGGGGCGCCCTCGGCGGCCGGGCGCTACGGCACGGCGAAGCTGATGGCTTCACCGTGGAAGTTCAACCGGCAGGGCAAGAGCGGATTGTACATCTCGGAGCTGTTTCCGAATCTGGGCAAGCATGCGGATGAGATGTGCATCCTGAATTCGATGTCCACGGATCTGCCAGCGCATCCGCAGGCTTTTTCCCAGCTCCACACCGGCACGACGCAGTTTGTGCGCCCGTCGCTGGGATCGTGGGCACTTTATGGTCTTGGCACCATGAATGAAAACCTGCCGGGATTCATCACAATCAATCCACCGGGCAATGCGACACGCACTTATGGCAGCGCCTTTTTGCCTGCCATTTATCAAGGCACCAAGATCGGGGGCAACGGTTTGCCCGGTGGTGGAGTAGGACGGCGGGGAGGCGGCATGGACCAGCAGGCCACGGTGGCGAACATCAAGAACAGCCGCTACACGACTGAGGCACAGCGCACGCAGCTGGATCTGGTGCAGGCGCTCAACAAATCCCGCATGCAGCAGGATGGTGGTGTCAGCGCTGAAGTGGAAGGCGTGATCGAGTCGTATGAACTCGCTTTTCGCATGCAGGCTGAGGTGCCGAAGGTGATGGATTTGAGCAAGGAAACAGCGGCAACCAAGGCACTTTACGGCATTGATGAGCAGGAAACGGATGCCTTTGGCAGGCAGTGCCTAATGGCGCGCAAGTTTGTGGAGGCCGGCGTGCGTTTCATCGAACTCACGAATGGCAACTGGGACCAGCATTTCAATTTGAAGGCCTCACTGGAACGCAACACCGGGGCGATCGACAAGCCCATCGCGGGTTTGCTCACCGATCTCAAGCAGCGCGGACTGCTCAAAGACACGCTGATCATCTGGGGTGGGGAATTTGGCCGTACGCCACATAGTCAGGGCGAAGACGGGCGCGATCACAACAACAAGGGCTTCTCCATGTGGATGGCCGGCGGCGGGGTCAAAGGCGGCATGAACTACGGAATGACGGATGACTACGGCTACGAAGCGGTGCAGAACAAGATGCACATCCACGACTGGCACGCGACGGTGCTGGCGCTGATGGGGCTTGATCACGAACGCCTCACCTTCCGTTATGCAGGCCGCGATTTCCGTCTCACGGACGTTTATGGCACGGTGGCGAAGGAGATCATGGCATGAGCGAATTGTCCTCCTGTGTGACGCATGCGTTGCATCTGGCGTGATTCGTCTTATCAATGGCTCTGAAAATGGGAAACAGCGCCTCAGCACCCGCCGTAAAGTTGTCCTCCAGCCAAGTGCTGGATGCTGCCTCCAGCAGTGCGATTGATCCGGAGACGATGGTTCGCATCGAGGCGATTATAGCGACAGAGCTGCCCGAAGAACTGCGCTCAAGCGCCAAAGGCCTGCTGCGTGCGGTGGCCGGCAAAGTCGCCGTGCCAGGGCATTTTGATGCGTTCTGCTGTCAGGCATTTTCAAAGCCGGAGTGGGCTGCGGCGGGCAGTCTGCTGATTGCGGAAATGTTTGAGCAGGACGAGGACCAGCTCGCAGAACTCGCGCGCATTCCTGACCTGGTCATTGAAATGGGCAGCGGCGAGGTCAACGTGACCTGCATGGTGGCGTCCCGGTGGGCCGCCCGTGGGGAGACGCACCGCCTCTCAAGACTCGCAGATGCCATCGTTGCATCGCATGCCTCCAGAAATGCTTGTGCCGTTGACGTTATGCTGGCCCTGGCCGCCACACTGGCGGTGACGCGATTTTCGCGCGCAGAGCAGTTGTACAATGCCGCCCTGCCACTGGCTGGAGATGAACATCAGGAGGCGCTGGCTGACGCCCGGCGCTGGCTGGCTGCCGGGCGCGTCGTGTGCAGTGCGGTGCAGGATGAACGTGACTTCTGGGACCTGAGGCTGCGCAAACCCAAGACGGCCTGGACTTGGCGGAGCAAGGCCGAACGTGAGGCGCTGGATCATTTGTCCGAGTGCCTGAAAACAGACATGGAAGGCGCGGATTTGTACCAGGCGGTGCTGCCCGAATACTGGTGGGAGCTGGCGATGAAATTTGCGCAGCAGCAGGAAAAGCTTGAGCTGAAGACTCAAAAGCTGGCGACTGTGAAAAGCGAAAACGCTGTGACTCCCAGGGCCCAGCCTGAGCCGTTTGCAGCACCTGACCGAGCAGTCAGAAGTATTCCCATTCATCATAAGTCCGTTCCAGTTGCACGATTTATTTTGGGCTGGGTTTGTGGCACAGCCTTGACGGCGCTTTCGATCCTTGTGCTGCCGCCGGAGTTTGTGAAAAGCGTTCAGTCCATGTTTCGAACAACTGCGGGACAGGCTGCTGAAATGGAGGCGGTGAGGAAGGATGCCTTGCAAAAGAAAGCTGCTGAGATGGTGAACTTTAAGGCGCAGCACGCCATGGCAATGACGGGCGGATGGAAGGAAAACGAGAAGATGCTCTCCGGACAGAGCCAGGAATTGCCGTTTGAGAGCCAGCAGTACATGAATCTGCTGGTCTGGCTCCATTTAGATCCGCCCAAGAATGACGAGGTACGCCAGCATGTTTGTCATTTGCTGGTCGAACGGGTGAAAGGGAATGCGATCACACTCTGGGAGGTGTTGTCTTATCCAGGTTCTGCGAATGCTAAAGAGATTCAAATTGCGGCTCGCAACGCGCTCATGGATGAGGCTTATCAATGGAGCGATGATGAGAAAAAGCGCCTGAGTGCGATTGCTGGGAGCAGCACTGCTAGTCAATCCATGCCGATAGTCGGGAATAAAAGATGAAACTTTATGCTTGGCTCAAAACTGAGTTTCAGACATGCTTGATTTCATTTTTATGAGATCACATGTTCTCTTTTGAGCTAATGGCGATTCTCCACGGTAAGCTATGTTTTTTATGGTTTGATCTGTAAGGAATGGTTTATTAACCGCATAAAATTACCAGATTTTTTAGAATAAACTTTGCAATTTTGAGCCACAACCCTTATAAATGAGGTATAAATGTGAGTTCACACAGCAAGTCTCTGGTTGGCGTGATCTTCATTGAATGGTTCATTAACTTGTTATGATTGAAGAGCTTCAGCAATTTGGCAGCTTGTCCGTGGCGCACCGAACCGGTGGTGCACCGGTCGAGTTGGTGCGTTCCAAAGATGAGGTAGTTTTTCTGGCCTTCGACAATCGGATTCATCGGCTGGTGGAATTGCATGTCCTGCGCGGAGGCAGCACACTCGATGCGGCGATGAAGAGATCGGCCTTTGACCGTGCACGTCAGGCTTCGGAAATACGCGGGCATGCTTTCATGCGCATTTTGGAAGTGGGTGAAGATCAAGGGCTGGTCTATTACACAAGCAATCTCAACGACGGTGAGTTCGTGGAGAACTACATCAGAAGGCGCGGAGCGGTGGTGCCTGCGACGTCGCTGGCGCTGGTTTATCAGCTGCTGGATGACCTGCTGCAGTTGCAAGGATTTCAACGTCTGGTTTCGCGCATGCACTTGGACCGCGTGCTGGTCACCACTTTGGAGGACACGTTCCTGCAACTTCGTGTGTTTGATTACGGCCTTTCGCAACTTGATGCAGGGTCCGAGGCGCAAAGTGGTGCAAGGTTGGTAGTGGAGGCATGCCGCTTGATTTTCCTGCTGCTGACCGGGCAGCCCTACGCAGGTGAAAATCCGGACCGGTTTCCTGCATTAACGCAACTGCCGATGGGCTTGCGCACAGCGGTCAGAGCTGCTCTTGCCGATCCTGAGAATGCACCATCATCGATCGAAAAGCTGCGTGATGACGTGCGCGAGGCATTCAGCGCCCTTTCGAGCAACATCAAGGCGCGCAACTTCCGCAAACACTTGGTGGTGAGCTCCTCGCTGCTGCCACAATCTCAGCTTCAGGAACTGCTGCTCGAAGATGTGCCGGTCGAAACCATTCTTGGAACGCGGTTTCGCGTGGAGGATGCGGATCACGCCCGGCGCTATCCCTTTTCCATTCCTGCCATCAACACGAAGCTGGAGCAGCCAGTCACGGTACACCTGCTGCCGCCTTCGAGAATTGTGGACAAATCCCGCTACGAAGCGGTGCCATTGCAGATGTGGCGTTTCAATCCTGAACGTCACCCGAACATCCTGCGTTCCTTGAGCCTTTGGGAAAGTCCTGACTGGACGTTCCTGACCGAAGAGCGGGAGCCTGGCTTTGCCCTCAGCCGACTCATGGCGGAGCGCATCACGCTGAATCCTGCAGAGGTGACGGTGCTGATGCGGCAGATCCGCGCTGGGCTTGATCAGGCGGTGGAATGTGGCGTGCAGCGTGTTGATTTGCACCCTTCCAACATCCTGCTGCGGGTGGGGAAAAATGGTCCGCTGCTTGCGCGTGAACTCGAACGGCTGATGCAGAAGCGCCTGGACGCTTGGCCATCATTTGTGGTGAAGCTGCGTCCGCACATGACGATGCGCAGTCTTTACGAGCCGTTGCTGGTTGACATGGACCTTGTCGAAGGACAGCAGCAAGAGGAGCATTTGCAGAATCGTGATTTCCGGCACCGCTCCTTTGTGGCGCTTGCAGGCTATTTACTGACAGGGGAGCGTCAGAGTGGCGGCGTGCCGCAGTTTCCTGAATCCATCCCTGAGGCGGCTGCCGCCTATGTGCGTGAATGCCTTGAAATGATTCGTCGTGCAGGCAAGACCCCAAGTCCGGGTGACTTCATCGACAAGTTCGAGGGGTTGCTTTCTGCACCGACGGTTGATCTTGCCACACGCTTGCGTGGCAGCAATGTGGTGGCGGTCGAAGCGATGGAAAGCGTCGGTTCCGTTTCCGACTTTGACGAAGATTGGAATGCGAATGAGGCCTCCGCCGGAACTTTTGAGGAGGAGCCCATATCCCCCATCAAGCGTGGGATCAAGACGCATGACTTCAATCCTCTGCACCAGCAAAAGCGCACTCTGCCATGGGGAGCCATTGCGGCGGTTGCCGTGGTGCTGCTGGGCATTGGCGCTTGGATTTTCATGGGAGGCAAGGAGAAGCCTGGGGCCGTAGCGCAGGCAGTGGTTTCCTCTGCTGAAGCTGAAGGGCCTGCTGCCAGTAAAAATGAGGTGACGGTGGCGGTCGTGACGGCTGTCCCGAGCAAGCCGGTTCCGGCTAAGCTCGAAGCAGTCAAGCCGAAGCCCGCACCTGAAAAGCAGGTTGCGGCTATGCAAGAGGCGGTGCCGAATACATCCATCAAACCAGCGCCTGCAGTGGTAGAAGCAGCGACGAATCCTCCTGCCAAACCAGCGCCTTCAGTGGTGGCGGCGGTGACAGATGCTCCTGCTCCGCCACCAAGTGTGCCTGTCCAGGTGAATGAAGTGAAGCCAATGACAAGGCCTGTGGCTGAACAGCCCGCTGAGGCTTCGCCGAAAACAGCGGCGGTGACAGCTGCCGCCACCACTCCACCGGCAGCCACTCCGCCAACCTCTCCAGCGACTGCTGAAAAGCAGCCTGAGAAAGCGCCTATCACCATTCGTCGTGCCATTGTTCCTTCCAAAGAGGAGATCGACCGAATGAAACAGGGACAGGTGGAAAGCAGGACAGGGGCGATGCCTGACTTCTCCACAGCCTCACCATTGCCGCCCAAACGCAAGGACACACCGTGATCCCAGTCATCGACCGCATTTCAATATTGCAGCCATTTCGGCGAGGGATTCCTCACGAAAGAACGGAATTTGCTTGGACTCCCGTCGCACTCACAGGTAAAACTACCTTTAGTGGAGATGAGTTCCGCAAACAATGCCGCTTTGATCGCGAAGTCCGGGGCATACCGGATCAGGATCACCGGCAAGGTGTGGCAGGTGGCGTCTTCCCCATTCAATTGCAGGCAATACACATCACATTAGAAACCGCGAAAATTAGGAGAGACTGATGAAGGTCAACAACACTATCGTTATTTCAATCGGTCAGGCGGGCAATCAAATTGCCGCGTCTTTCTGGAAAACCATTTGTCAGGAGCACGGCATTGATCCGCTGACAGGCCAGACCGCCCAAGGACAGGTCCCACGCGGAAACTGGAGCGCGTTTTTCAGCAAACTTGGTGAATCCACTTCCGGCAGCTACGTCCCGCGTGCGGTGATGGTGGATTTGGAGCCAAGTGTGATTGACAACATCAAGGCCACTTCCGGATCGCTCTTCAATCCCGGCAACCTTATCAGCCGCACGGAAGGTGCCGGCGGCAATTTCGCCGTGGGTTATCTGGGTGCCGGACGTGAGGTTCTGCCAGAAGTCATGGGACGGCTCGATGCAGAGATCGACAAGTGCGACAACGTCGGCGGCATCCTTGTTTTGCATGCCACGGGTGGTGGCTCAGGCTCAGGCTTTGGTGCCCTGCTCATTGAATCCATCAAAGAAAAGTATCCCGAGTTTCCAGTGCTTAGCTGCGCTGTGCTGCCTTCCCCGCAGGTTTCCTCAGTGGTCACCGAACCGTACAACACGGTCTTTACGCTCAACACGCTGCGCCGTTCGGCAGACGCCTGCCTTATCTTCGACAATGAAGCGCTGTTCGAACTCGCGCATCGCAAATGGAGCATCGAGAGCCCGACAGTGGATGACCTGAACCTGCTGATCACCGAGGCGCTGGCCGGTTTGACCGCCTCCATGCGTTTCAGCGGCTTCCTGACGGTGGAAATCAGCCTGCGTGAGCTGCTCACGAATCTGGTGCCGCAGCCTTCGCTGCACTTCCTCATGTGCGCTTTCGCACCGCTGACCCCGCCAGACCGCAGCAAGTTTGAAGAAATGGGCGTCGAGGACATGATCCGCAGTCTGTTTGACAACGGCTCCGTATTTGCCGCTTGTTCACCCATGGAAGGCCGCTTCCTCAGCACTGCGGTGCTTTATCGCGGCATCATGGAAGACAAGCCGCTGGCAGACGCCGCTCTCGCTGCGATGCGCGAGCAACTGCCTCTGACTTACTGGATTCCCACCGCATTCAAGATCGGCTACGTGGAGCAGCCCGGCATTTCGCACCGCAAGAGCATGGTGCTGCTGGCCAACAACACCGAGATCGCCCGTGTGCTGGACCGGATCTGCCACAACTTTGACAAGCTCTGGCAGCGCAAAGCTTTCGCAAACTGGTACCTCAATGAGGGCATGTCTGAAGAGCAGATCAATGCGCTCCGTGCTTCCGCCCAGGAACTCATACAGAGCTATCAGGTGGCTGAAGAAAGCGGTGCAAAAGCCAAGGTGCAGGACAGCGCGTCTGACATCCCACGCAGCTCCGCCAGCATGGATGACAGCCGCGGTGGTGGCATGAGTCTGCGCGACCTTGTTGACCGTCGTCGTTAAGAACAGCAAATCAGGCAATAGATAAACAACAGTTTGGAGGAACAACCGTGAGAGAGATTCTGAGCATTCATGTCGGACAATGTGGCAATCAAATCGCCGACCGTTACTGGCGGCTCCTGCTGCGTGAGCATGGCCTGACCGAGGCCGGTACCCTGAAGGAAGGCAACACGGCTGCCGCCTCCAATACGAACATGGAGGTGTTCTTCCACAAAGTCCGTGACGGGAAATACATCCCGCGTGCGATTTTGGTGGATCTTGAACCCGGTGTGATTGCCCGTATCGAAGGCGGTGACATGGCGCAGCTGTTTGACGAGAGCTGCATCATTCGCAAAATTCCCGGCGCTGCCAACAACTGGGCGCGTGGTTACAACGTCGAAGGTGAGCGCATCATCGACCAGATCATGAATGTGATCGATGCCGCCGTCGAAAAGACCAAGTCCCTTCAGGGCTTCATGATCACCCACTCCATCGGTGGTGGATCAGGCTCGGGTCTGGGTTCGCTTATTTTGGAGCGTCTGCGCCAGGCTTATCCCAAGAAGCGTATCTTCACGTTCTCCGTTGTTCCCTCCCCGCTGATTTCCGACTCAGCAGTCGAGCCTTACAACGCCATCCTCACTTTGCAGCGCATTCTGGACAATGCGGATGCCGCCGTGTTGCTGGACAATGAGGCGCTCTTCCGCATTGCGAAGTCGAAGCTGCACCGCAGCCCGAACTACATGGACCTCAACCACATCATCGCCCTCATCATGAGTTCGGTGACGGCGTCCCTGCGCTTCCCCGGAAGATTGAACACCGATCTCAGTGAATACGTGACCAATCTGGTGCCGTTTCCTGGCAATCATTTCCTCACGGCTTCCTTTGCTCCTATGCGTGGTCCCGGTCAGGAAGGACAGGTCCGCATCAATTTCCCAGACATCGCACGTGAAACATTCTCACAGGACAATTTCACTGCTGCCATCGACTGGACCAACGGCGTGTATCTCTCCGCATGCGCCCTTTTCCGTGGTGATGTGAAAGCCAAGGAAGTTGAGGAAAACATGGCGGCCATCCGCAAGAGCCTGAATTTCGCCAGCTATGTCCCCACCGGGGTCAAGCTGGGTGTTGCTGAAACCGCTCCGGAAGGCTTCGCCTCCAGTGGTCTGGCGCTGGTCAATCACACCGGCATTGCTGCTGTGTTTGAGCGACTCATCACCAATTTCGACATCATGTTCGACAACCACGCCTACACGCACTGGTATGAGAACAACGGCGTCTCGCGTGACATGATGGCGCATGCACGCAATACCATCGTCAATCTCGCACAATCCTATCGCGACGCCAGCTAGCCGGAATCTGGCCCGGCTTTTCGTCGGTCCGGGCCCGTGAACCATTCTTCAACCCAACGTGGATACTGCATTGGAGCGTCAAATTGCCTCCGCCTCCCGCAGCGTCGAGGAGGCGCGGAGGCTGGCATACCATGATCCGGTTCGAGTTGGAGCGCTGGTTGAGCAGATCAGTGTTCTTGCTGACTTGCGGCAGAAGGAGGGGGATTTCCGCAAGGCCGAGTCGCTCTACCGTGAGGCGCTCTTCCGTGCGCAGGAATTGCGCAAGCAGGACCCTGACCTGCTGACCGGCATCTACTCGCTCCTCGCTCATCTTTATGATCGCTGGGGTCGCATGGACAAGGCGGCTGAGTTTTATGAACAGGCGCTGAGCATTAGCGCCAACAATGGTCTTGAGGAAAGCGACAAGGTGGCCACGATCAAAAACAACCTGGCCATGATTTTCAAACAGCTGCGGAAGTTTGAAAAGGCCGAGGGCTATTACTGCGAAGCACTGGAAACTTTTCAGCGCATCGATGGCGAGCAGAGTTCGCGAGTGGCATCCGTTTATAACAACCTCGGGGTGCTCTACTACAGCAGCATGGATGTGGATCGCGCGCAGGCCATGCATGAGCGAGCGCTCGCTATCCGGCAGAACCTGAATGATGGGCAGATGGACCCGGCCGACCTGTCGCAGACGTTCATCAATCTGGGGGCGGTGTACAAGGCTTCAGGTGATTTCCAAAAGGCCGAGGCTTGTGTGGATCGCGCCAAGCGCATCCGTGCCGCCATGAATGGCTACCACCCGAATCCGCGTCGGTCAGCCTCGCTGCTTATCGACAAGAGTCTATAGGACCCCGAACAGGACCTATTTGTCGCATAGGTCCTATTCGTCATCTCCGCAGTCTCTCAATACAGCTCCACGGGTGAACGTTTGCCGTCTTCGACACTGAGATTTTTGGCGGCTTCTTCGCCGAGTGTGTCGACGCGAAGCTGCCAGATGTCGCGGTTGATGGCGGCGAAGCGGTCGAGATTGAACTGGTCTGGCTTCACGAGGCGCTTCTTGGTATTTTCGATCCGCATCAAAGCATCATGCAGTGCGGGGGCCTCGACGCCTTCGAGGTGCTGACGGGCGAGCTCCACCATTTCGACGCGGTGGCAGATCATGACGAGGTCGTTGCCAGCGCGCACGGCTTCTTGAATGGCCTGCTCAAAGGTGACTTCATTCAAGATCGCTCCCATGTCGAGGTCATCTGTCATGGCCAGGCCGTCGAAGGCGTACTGATGGCGCAGAAGCTTTGTCACGATGTTGTGGCTCAGGCTTGCAGGCCAGCGGCCGCGGTCCGGATCGTATGCCGTGTAGTTGCTGTGGCAGGTCATGACGCTGTCGAGTTCTGGCAGCAGGGCGGAGTAGGGAAGCAGCTCGCTGCGCTCCATTTCTTCTCGACTTTTGGTGATGACAGGCAGGAACTCATGCGGATCGCACTCCGCAGGGCCATAGCCAGGGAAGTGTTTGCCACAGCTCAGGATGCCTTCAGCGCGCATGGCACGATTGAAGACGCCCGCGTTGTCGACCACCTGCTGTGGGTCTTTGCCATAGGTGCGGCCTTTGAGAGAATTGTCCGCCGCATCATCATACGAGATGTCCAGCACGGGACATAGATCGAGATTGAAACCGAAGAGGCGCAAAATCTGCCCGGTAAGTTTGCCATGGCGTTTGATCAGTGCGGGATCTCCCTTGTCTCGCAGCGCTTGAGCGTTCGGTGGTTCTTCGCCAATGAGGCGGAGGCGCGAGACACGACCACCTTCCTGATCAATCGTGATGAATGGCTCGATGGTGGAAATGTCGCGCAGGTCATCGATGAGTTTGCGGACCTGCTCTGGGGTTTGGATATTGCGACCGAATAAAATGAAACCACCCGGCTGAAGTTTTTTGAGTCGTGCGGCTGTTTCTGGAGTGAGTTCGGCACCGGGAACACCCATGAGGAGAAGCTGGCCGAGGTCTTTGGAGGAGGGCATGATAGCGTATGTTCGGTTGAGTAGTGGTTGGTTGAAAGTGACGGATCTGGTGTCAAGACTCGTTTTGCTAAAATTTTGAGAACAATTGGGCGTTTTAGGCTCTCAGGTTTGCGACGCAGCGGTTTCTTTTTGCAAAAGAAGGGTGGGCAGGTTGACGAGAGGGGCAAAACTTTTTAACATGTGGTCGTCTGTGGGGTAACTCACGGGCCACGTTTGCAAGCTTCCTCAGCTAAAGCATTTCGTGCCAATCGGTCCTCTATCGTTGTTGGTTGCTGGATCGCCAATGGAACCCCCCGGCTTCGCATGCCGGGGGGTTCTCTGTTTTTGAGTGATGCGTGCGGGCATTGTGAGCAACTGTGTGATTAGCTTGTCAGCACCGTGTGATTAACATGTGAGCAACTCAATCAGCTCATGGTGCACTCAGCTGACGCGCCCATTGAATGGCACGCAGCATGCCGGTGGCCTTGTTGATCGTCTCCTGATATTCGGCGGCAGGAACGGAGTCGGCCACGATGCCTGCACCTGCTTGCACATAGGCTTTGCCATCCTTCACGACGCAGGTGCGCAGGGCGATGCACGAGTCGAGGTTGCCATCGAAGCCGAAGTAACCGACCGCGCCGGCATAGGCGCAGCGTTTGCTCTTCTCGCACTCGTTGATGATCTCCATGGCACGCACCTTCGGTGAGCCGCTGACGGTGCCGGCGGGGAAGGTGGCGCGCATGACGTCATAGGCGGTCTTGTCGTCGCGCAGATGACCATCCACATTCGAGACGATGTGCATGACGTGCGAGTAGCGCTCAATGATCATCAAGTCACTGACGCTCACGGTACCATAGTCGGCCACACGTCCGACATCATTGCGCGCGAGATCGACGAGCATGATGTGCTCGGCGCGTTCTTTCGGATCGTTAAGCAGTTCCTGGGCCAGTGAATCATCTTCAACGGTGGTCTTGCCTCTCCAGCGAGTGCCGGCAATGGGGCGGATGTCGATGCGACCGTTCATGCACTTCACATGGACCTCCGGCGAACTGCCTACGAGCGCGAAGCCCTGGGGGAAGTCGATGCAGAACATGTAGGGGCTGGGGTTCACGTGCCGCAGGGCGCGGAAAAGATCCAGCGTGGTGCCTTGGTAGTCCGTCTCGAAGCGCTGAGAGGGCACGCCTTGGAAGATGTCGCCGGCGCCGATGTACTCCTTCATCTTGAGCACCATCGCCTCGTATTCCTCCTGCGTGGTGTTGCTCACTGGCGGCGGCAGCTGTCCGACGGGAGCAAAGGTTTGAAGTGGCCTGGCAGCCAGTGGCTTCTCCAGCTTGGCAATGACATCCGCGATCTGCTGGCGGGCCCATTCATAGGCCGCCTCCAGAGTGGCATGCTCGTCGGTGTGGACGTTGGCCACGATGGAGAGGCGGCGGGTGCGGTGGTCAAACACCAGCACGGTATCGGTGACCATGAAGACCATGTCTGGCAGGCCAAGCTCATCCTTGGGCGGTGGCGGGAGCGTCGGCTCAAAAAAGCGCACCATGTCGTAGGCCAGGTAGCCGACGGCACCGCCGTGGAAGACCGGCAGCGGCTGTGTCTCGAGCGGGGTGAAGAGTTTCATCAGCTCCTGCAGTTCCGTCAGCGGATCGCCAGTTGTGGTGTAGCTGCGCTTCTTGCCGCGCTCTTCGATTTCGATTTCGCGGCCGCGAGCGGTGAAGATGATGCGTGGTGAACTGCCGAGCAGGGAGTAGCGCCCTGAGTGCTGCGTGAGCTCCGCGGATTCCAGCAGGAAGGCGCAGCGGCCATCGTGGATCTTTTGAAATGCGGAGAGCGGGGTTTCGTAATCGGCGGCGAGTTCCGCCATCACCGGTACGAGATTGCCCTGCTGCGCGAGCGTCTGAAAGGTGGCGAAGTCGGGCTGAAGATGGAGCTGAGGCATGCGGGGCGTGAAACGAGCGCGCATTCTGGACGCGAAATCGCGTTGTGGCAATGATGCTTCAAAGCACCGCCTTCATCGCCGCCAGAAGTTTGCCGTAATCGTCGAACGGTTTGAACTGCGGAAACTGCGCCTGAATGCTGGCGGGGGCGTGGAAGAAGAAACCGACATCGGCCTCGCCGAGCATGGTGGTGTCGTTGAACGAATCACCGGCGGCAATGACGCGGTAGTTCAGTGCTTTGAAAGCGGCCACAGACTTCTGCTTCTGGTTCGGCTGGCGCAGCTTGTAGTCCACGATGCGGCCATCTGCGGCGACGTCGAGCTGGTGGCAGAAGATCGTGGGCCAGGCGAGCTGGCGCATCAGCGGCTGGGCAAATTCCGCGAAGGTGTCGCTCAGAATGATCACCTGGGTGATGGAGCGCAGTTCATCGAGAAAGGCATTCGCGCCATCCATGGGGGACAGCGTGCCGATGACCTGCTGGATGTCAGGCAGCTTCAGGCCGTGCTCATCGAGGATCTTCAGGCGACCCTTCATGAGGACATCGTAGTCGGGCTCATCCCGAGTGGTGCGGCGGAGTTCGGGGATGCCGGTCTTCTCGGCAAAGGCGATCCAGATTTCGGGAACGAGAACGCCTTCGAGGTCGAGGGTGACGATGGTCTGCTGCTTCATGTGGAGGGATGTCATGCACGGGGCGCAGGTTCAGTAAAGCGGCGATCTGCAAAAAAGGCGTGAAGACAGGCAAGCCATGAGGAGACGCTTCGGGCCATCTGGCGTTTGTTTAAGCATGAAAATCGAAAATGAAGTCACCCGTGACGCCGCGCAATTGGTGACGAAATGCCGTACTGCAGTGCTGGCCACGTCTGATACCGAGGGGCACCCACATTCGGCATGGATGACCGCGCAGGTCACCACGGATCTGGAGGAAATCATATCGATCACCGCGCCAAATTCGCAGAAGGCCGCCATCCTGCGCGCCAATCCGCAGGCGGAGTGGATGTTTGCCTCTCCATCGATGGAGACCATCGTCTATCTTTCTGGACGCACACGGTTGATCGAGGGGGAAGCTGCGAAGCGCTACTGGGACCAGATGACCGGCAAATCCAAGGCCTACTACCGCAAATACTGCGAGACGGAGGACTATCACAAATTTGCCGTGATCCGCACCGAGGTGAACAAGGTGGTGCTGTGCAAACCCTATGCCTATACCAAGGCGGTGCTCTGGGACAAATCGCTGCCTGCGGCTGCGTAGCGTGCTGTCAGTGGGTGTCTGGCCGGGGAGCCTCCACCGCTTCGCACTTCTCGCGCCAGCCGGGAAAATTCCAGGCGTTGGGAAAGCCTTCGCACTGCGCCGGCTTCACCGCCTGGATGCGGCAAACATTCAAGCCTTCGAGGAAGAGGCACTCGCCGTTGGGCTTGTCGATGATGCTCAAGCCGGTGCGGTTAGCGTTCAGCCTCGTGCACTGCTCGATGAACTCGATGCGCGGCATGTCCAGAAAGGCGGCGATGTTGGTGATTTCATCGTCCGTGACGCGAACATCTCCCGGCCAGCGGCAGCAGTTGCCGCAGCGCTGGCAGGCATACCAGGGCGTGGAGGTGTCAAGTGGGGAGGCTGAGCTCATGAAAAGTATTCTGTTCGCGCATTGCTGCGCTGGAGGCATAGTTCGTGCGATGAACTGTTTCATGCAACGAACGTTTGAACATCGCCGCACGCGGCTGCGGCGCGATTTGCTGTCGCGATGAAACTGCATCTGCTGCCCACCATCACCCTGCTGCCAACGCCGCATGAGACGGCGGAGGATGAGCAGATCATCGAAGACTGGTCCCGTGGACTGGACTGGGTGAAGTGGATGCTGGGCAGCGTCCGTGCCCGCATTGAGGTCCTGCTGGTGGCGGATGTAAGCGAGTGGAATGATTTTGGCGAAGGCCTTCTGCGCAAGGCCATCGGCCCGGCGCTGAAGTCCGCGTGGCAGAGCGCACGTGCGAATGATCTGCCTGGTCTCATCGCGGCGGCTGCCAAGCTGTCAGCCCAGCTCTCGCCTGAGGCCTGCCAGCGCAGTTTGCAAGCGGGTGCGGTGCTGCTCAAATCCACGAAGCATGCGCGCTATCAGGGCGTGCTGGGCCGCTTGCGCGAGGCGGTGGAGCAGGGGAAATGCGATGGCCACATCGCCATCGTGTGGGCGGCGGTGGGGCATTTTTTCCAGCTCAGCCTCACCAATGTGATTGCCGAATATCTGCGACTGGAATGGGACATCGTGGCCCGTGACACACATGTGCAAGTGCCCTACGCCGGGAAGTTCAGCATCGCCGGACTCACGAGTCGCATCATGAGCGATGCCTCAGGCGAGTCCGCGCTGCGGGTGGTGGATGCATGAATTCCGGCGTCTGAGCAAGACAACGCGTCACTTCTAAAACTTCACCGTCACACCGAGGTTCGCACCGAAACCGGGCTCGTTGGAGCCGGAGCCGTGGTAGCGGTAGGTTTGGTTCAGCAGGTTGTCGAGAGAAGCGGTCAGGATCAGGTGCTCGTTGACGGTGTAGCCACCACGCAGCGTCAGTAGCAAGAATGAAGGCGTGCCGTTGGGCGGGACGCGCTGGGTGTCGAGAATGTCGGCGGTGTTCATGCGTCCGGCCTCGCCATAGGTGAGACCGACGAACTCGGTCCAGAAACGATTGTCCGTGGTCTGCCAGCGTACGCCCGCGTAGCCGACGAGCGGGGAGATTTTGCCCAGCGGCTCACGGCGTTTCTGCGTGGTGGTGCCAATGAACTGATCCGCTTCACCTTCCACCCACGCCACATGGCCGAAAATGCTCCAGTGCTTGTCGATCTGCCAGCGTGTAGCAAACTCGAAGCCCTGCATGTAACCGTTGCCGCCATTTGCCTTGGTGTCCTGTAGGGGGACGGCGGTGGAGCGCCGGATGATCAGATTGTCTAGCTGGCTGTAGAAGTAGGCCAGGCTGGCGGTGACGGTCTCGGTGTTTGCCTTCAGGCCGATCTCATAGGTCAGGTATTTTTCAGGAGACAGATCGGTGGCCGGTGTTTCTCTGCGCCCGGACATTGCCACGTCAAAACGGGAAAGGTCGGAGAGGTTGGGCGCGCGGAAGGCCTGTGACACGCCGCCGTAGAGCGAGTAGCGGTCCTGCTCATCGAGATCGATCACGAAGCGCACGCTGCCGGAGAAGTTATCCCAGCTGTTGGCAAAAGACTCTTGCCTGAGTGTGAAGGGGTTCTGGAAGCTACCGAGTCTGGCCGTGGCATGCGTGTAACGTTCTCCGATGAAGAGATGCACGCGTTCGCCAAGGTCGATGGCATCTTGAATATGCACCCCCAGCAGGCTGTAGGTGGAGTTGTCCGCAACGGCTCCCTGGAAGGGGTTGTCCGAGGCGTGCGACTGGACAAAGTCCTCATAAAAATCGACGCCATAGACGAGGGTGCCGATGGGTGATTTGCTGGTGAACTGAAGATCTGCGCCGAGGGTGTCCAAATCCACAATATTGTAGGACCGGACACCAGCACCAGTGACACGGAACTGGTTCTCCTTGGCGGTTTGTAATGAGACGGTGAGGCTGGCGCTGTCGATGAAGCTGTTCAGATCTTTCCCGACGAGGCGGGCATACGTCAGGCTGCGCTCCTGATCGAAGAGTCGCACGCGGTCAGTGCCGACGACGGTGCCTTCAAAGGAAACACCCGAATTGGTGGAGTGCGTGCGCCATACATCGTTCTGGCGCACTTGCTGGTGGGCGGCAGTGAAGGTCCACTGGTCGTCCAGCGCTATGTCCAGCCTCACGTCGAAGGCCCACTGATCGTACCCAGTATTCCGCTGCCGCCGTCCACTGCCGTCGGTGACATCGCCAAACTGGCTCAACGTGACTCCTGCGTGCAGCCCCCACTTTTGCCCTTCGCCGATGCTGGTTTCGAGGTGCTCCACATTGCTGTGCTCCGCCGTAGAGTATCGATAATCGGCCCGGCCATGGGAGAAAAAGCTGCCCTCGGCCTCACTAAGGAAGCCCGATCCTTTGGTGAAGGCATTCACCGTGCCACCAATGGCGTCGCTGCCATAAAGCACAGCTCCTTGCGAAGGAAGCACTTCTACATGGTCGAAGCTATACTGATCCAGCGTGTTCCAGTACTGGTTCGGTCCATCACGGAAGGTGGAGTTGTTGAAGCGGATACCGTCGACCATCATCAGGTTGCGGAAACCAGTGAAGCCACGGATGAAAGGTGAACCCTGGCCGTTAGAGGTCTTCTGAATCGCCACGCCGGGCGTTTCCCGCAGCGCCTCAGGGAAGGTGCGTGTCAGGCGCTCCTCCATTTGTTTTTTATCCAGCGTTTTCACCGCCGCAGGCACCTGGGATAGCGGAGTCGCGCTGCGCGTGGCCGTGATCACCACCTCGGGCAGGTCAGCGGTCTTGTTGATCTTTTTCTTTTTTTCCTCCACCCCCTCGGCTGCGAGGCTGGCGGTGGAGAAAGCTATTAAGAGTGGGAAGGAGAATCGGAGCATGACTGGTGGTAGGCGGCTGCCATCCAAACATCAGCCCGTTCTTTGTCACGCAGTGGGTGCCAATGAAGTGATGAATGGACAATAATGGTCCAATCTGACGCCAGGGTGGCTGGAAAACGTCCAAACACCTCGTGCTGGAGAGAGTGCTCGTGAGATAGACGCCCGATCAAGGATACTGAGCAGTCGTTGTCCGCACAGGCCTAGTTTTCGTTCCTGCAAGAGCTGACCGCGTGTTTGGCGGAACCAGATGTCAGACGAACTCGATCTCAAAAGACCTTATTTCCCAAACAGGCCTTTGAGGCCACCTGTCTTAATCTTCTCCGAGCCACCTTGGAGCATGTTTTTGAGAGCACCGCTGGCGCTGGCTTTGGCGGCTTCTGTATTGATTTGACGGAGGATCAGTGCAGTCAGCTCGGCAGGAGTGATCCCGGCGGAGTCGGTGCCGAGATTGTTAAGTCGGATCTCGGGCAGGGTGATCTTGGCGTCTGCACCTGGAACAAGACCCGCTGCGCTGGCGCTAAGTTTGGCACCGGTGATGAGCAGTTCATTCACCTGGAGCTTGACGGGCTTCTTCGGCTTGCTGTCTGCGGGGGCTGCGGCTGCATTCGGGGCGGCATTGGCAGCAGGTGCGGTTTGCTGAGAGACGAAGCTCTTCGCGTTGTCGGCAATGTGTTTGAGATTGGTGCCACCAAGGCCGGCTTCGAGATTGATCTCAGGATCGGTGATGCGGATATGCTGAATGACGATTTTGTCCGTGCTGACACTGTTGGTGTCCACTGCCACCTCCGTGCGGCCAACGCGCACGGCATACGGGCCGGTGAAGCCTTTGGGATTGCCGATCTCGAAGCCCTCGATGACGCCAGTGCCGGAGAAGGGGGAGAGCTTCACGTTCTGCACTGAAACACTTGTCTGCACGACCGGGGGAGTGCCCTTCTCAATGCCAAACTTGACCAGCGCGCCTAGCTGTGACCAGCCAAACCAAAGACCGGCACCAATGAGAAGCACGAGAACAATGACAATGCGGATGATCCATTTCATAGGCAGTCAGTTTTCGCGGGAGCGGAGGCTCTGTAAAGTGTCAAATTAGGACTCTTGCAGGAGAGTCATGCGTATCTGCGATGTCTGCCTGACCGCATAAATGACGTGACGAGCTGCTTCGCTGGTGTCTTAAATGGCGCGCATGAGAGTCCTCTGGAACCGCATCCGTGCCCGGCTGGAAAAGCACGCGCCCATGGAGCGCGAGGTTCTGCCGTGGGTGCTGCTGGCTTTCGGGCTGGTGCTGCTGCCCAATCTGGTTCTCTCTTTATGGCCGCGCTGGGATCAGGAAGGCGTGCTGGATTTCTTCCATGTGCTGTGTGTGCTGCTGGTGCCATGCTTTTTCGGGCTACCGCTACGCCGGCTGCTCTGGGTGCTGTGGCCGCTGGTGTTTTTGGGTCCGATGGTGCTGGCCTGCGTCTGGGTCACGGGGGAACTGCCGGGCGAGTGGCTCCTGCTCATGGGAATTGAAGCAACTTTTCGAGAGGTTTCGACTTTCGCTGTTA
Source organism: Verrucomicrobiaceae bacterium (assembly GCA_027490195.1). Lineage (GTDB taxonomy): Bacteria > Verrucomicrobiota > Verrucomicrobiia > Verrucomicrobiales > Verrucomicrobiaceae > Prosthecobacter. The sequence continues at coordinate 103,542 of JAIXYN010000065.1, forward strand.
GCATTGTGGGGGGGCTGATTTTCATCGTGGTCGTGGCGCTGGCTTATGGGTGGATCGTGCGACGACGGATTCCGGCGGAGTTCCGACCCGGACCGGTGTGCGCGGGGATGTGCGGTGTGTGTGTGGTGCTGTTTCCACTGATGCAACTGAGCAGCCTGAGTGTCGGTGAGGTCTGGGAGCGGGAAGTGTCTCGCTTTTCGCAGCAGTATCCCGGTGGTCTGCTGCGGGCTGTTCTTTCTGCAGTGGTAATGCGAGAGCAGGTGAAGATGCGGCGGGACATGTGTGACAAGGTGCCGGTGAGATCCTCTGAACCGTCTGTGCCAGCGGGAAAACGGGAGATTCAGATGCTGGTGATCGGTGAGAGCACCCGCGCCAGCAGCCTGCAGCTCAACGGTTATGACCGTGAGACTACGCCACTGCTTGCACAGGTTCCGGGGCTGCTGAGCTTCAAGAATGTGATCTCTCCTGCGCCGGCTACGATTTTGAGCGTGCCCATTTTGCTTACGCCAACGAATGCCGCCACGTTGTTTGAGGCTTACCGAACGCCGAGTCTGCTGAATGTGTACAAGGCTGCGGGTTACCGGGTTTACTGGCTTTCAGTGCAGCCAAAGAACGGCCTGTGGGAGTCCCGCAACACGATATTCTCAGCGGATGCGCATGAATCCCAGTTCCTCGGAGGGAACATTGCCAGGTCTTCATCCATTGCGCTGGACTCAGACCTGATTCCTGAGGTGCAGAAAATTCTAGGTCGGGGGGAGTCCAAGGTGCTCTTCGTCCTGCACACGATGGGCAGCCACTTGAACTACGAAGACCGTTATCCGCCGGAGTTCAATCGTTTCCCGGCAGATCCCAAAGTGTGCGCCCAGGCCCGCACACACGTTTATCCGGCGGAAGTGGTGAACGAGCACATGCGCAATGCCTATGACAACAGCATATGCTTCATTGATTCGGTGCTGCACCGGCTCATTAAAATCTTGGCGATGGAGCAAGGGGTGACCTCGCTTTACTATGTTTCCGATCATGGTGAAAACGGCGCAGAGGCGGCGGTGCTGCCCTGGGGACATGGAAACCTCACCACCGAGGTGCTGCATGTGCCGCTGCTGGTCTGGCTTTCGCCGGAATACCAAGCCGCACGCCCAAGCCAGTCGGCGGCTCTCCGCGATCACGTGGAGGTGCCGATGTCATCGGACAACACCTTCTACACCATGGTGGATCTCGCGGGACTGAGCTGCCCGTTGGCCTCTCCCGAACGCAGCATCGCCAGCCCAGCCTTCCGGCAGGGACCGCGGCTGGTCACGCACCTGCACACCGGCCTGGCGGATTATGACAAACAGGTGCTGCCTGCGGAAAAAGCCCGCGGCGGCTGGCGACCGCTGCATCCGCGTGCTTCCTCAGATGCGCGAAAGTGATTTTAGGCTTTTCTGTCTCTGCGCTACCGGCTAAAGAAAAGACTTATGCCGAACCTTGCCAAGCGTGAATGGGGCCCCTTGTTTGATGCCGTTTACGAAATGAACACTGCACGTGATCACGCGGACTTTTTGTCTGCCGTGGCCACGGGCATGTCCCGCTTGATTCAGGCGGACCAGACCGTCGTTCACATCCTGGACCGAAAGACGAAAAGACTGGCCTTCCGCATGCTGCCGGAGTGTCGCTACTCGCAGTATGAGCTGGAGTATTATTCGGCAAATCCCGATGGCGACCCGCTGGTGGGGCACTTTGCCAAAACGGGTGACACCAAGGCGCGGCGCACGACGGATGTAATCAAGCTCAAGGATTACCTCGTCAGCCCCCACTACGTGAATTGCCAGCAGCGGCTCGGTTTCGTCCACACACTGGCGCTGCCGGTGAAAGTCAATGACGACACTGTGGGGGCGCTTAGCTTTGACCGCTGTAAGTCCAACTTCACCAAGCGGCACTGTGCTTTGCTGGATGCCTTTGCTCCGCACTTCCTGCTAGCCTGGAGCCGCCATCCGGATCCGTGGCTGGCGGCGGAAAAAGCCAAAGCCCCGGATCGTGTGCGGCTGCGGCAGCTCGGACTCACCGCCCGCCAGGCGGACATTCTCTTCTGGATGACGGAGGGAAAACAGAACCGCGAAATCGCGATGATCCTTGGCCGCAGCCTCGCGACCGTGCAGGAGCATGTGGAGAACATTCTGAAAAAATTGGGGCAGGAAAACAGACACTCCGCCACGGTGTTTGCGCTGCGGCACCTGGGTTCTGCGTAGCACTGGCGGCTCGCGCATTTCCCCCACGCATGGGGGTGTTCAAATTTCGGGCTTCGGGTTAGGTGGTTCAGCCACCTTCCATGGAAACCGCATCCTCCTCATCGCACACCTCTCCGCCCTCCCGTCCGGCTCTTCGTCGGCGCTTCGGCTCTGTCAATTGGCTGCCCTGCGCTGCCCTGCTGTGGGCACTGCTCACACTCCTGCCGAATTCTGCGCATGCTGACATCACGGCTCTCCCTGTGCAAAGTGGAGCCAATGTGGTGATCAGCTATTCGGGCACCGTTGACCTTACTGGCATGTTTTCCGTGGGGCCGGAAGGCATCAGCAGTTACCTCAATCCGACGGTGGTACAGTACTTTTCTTCGGGTGGCGGAGGTGAACTTTACGGCTTCGTCCCGGTACCCGGGACCTCCTTTGGTACCGGCGGAGATAGCACACCGAATTCAGTGTCAGGCCAGACCTTCGGAATCCATTTCAGTGCGAGTCTTGTTTACGTGCCTTCAGGCTATGTCTCCGGCGATCCGCTTTCGGGTTCCATGACCTTCACTGGTGCCACCTTGGCCAGCCTGGGACTTTTTGAATCCGGTACGTACACCTCCACCGTCACACCCAATTTTCGGTTCATTGTGACTTTCGGTCCGCCGCCTGAGCAGTTGTCCGCCATCACCACCGGCCTGCCGATGGCCAATGCCCTGGGGCAGATGCTCATCAATGCAGCAGGCACCGTCACCAACGATCTCAACAATCACCTCTTCTATCTCCGCGCTGGCCAAGGGGAGGAAGCCGCCGAAGAGGGCCTCGCCGCAGCTATGGACAATGGCGTGGTGATCGGTCAAGGCGACGGCGGAAATGGGCCCATAGCCAAGCAGGTGCCGCGTTCCCGTCGCTGGGAGGTCATCTCCACGGTGAACTACGGCAACATCCAGCTCAATGCCATCGGCGGTCAGGCCGGAGTGCAGATTGATGCCAGGGCACCCAGCATTGGCATTGAGCGTCATCTCACGCGCAGCCTCGCGCTTGGCTTTGCCACCTCCTTCCTCACCAGTGATCAGCGCTACACCGGCGGCATCGGCAGCCTGCATCTCGAAGGCCCGGCACTCTCCGCCTATTTCTCCTATGTGCGCAAAAACTACTGGAGCAGCCTGCTCTACAGCTTTGGCACCTATGAGATGGATTCCCGGCGCAATCCCGGCTTCGGCTTCCCCACTGCTTTGGGCACCACGCGTACCTACACAAATTCAGTGCAGTACAACACCGGCTGGAACTTCCGCTTTCAGAACAACACCTTCGTCACCGGCCCCTTCGCGGGCATCGACTACCTGCACGGCAGTGTGGACGCCTACAGCGAAACCGGCGGTGGGCTGGCGGCCTTGCAATATGGGAAACAAAGCTACGAATCTCTCGTCTCCCGCGTGGGCTGGACCGCTTCCAAAAAAGTCCAGACCGACTGGGCCACCATCACCTCGCAGTTGCGTCTGAGCTACGAGCGACAAAACATGAAGAATAACGGCACCAGCGTCGCGCTGATCAATGCCCCCTTCAGCACCAGCGGCGGCCATCAATCCCCCGGCCAAGACTACATGGTGGCGGGTGCGGGGCTGAACTTTCAGTTCACTGACCGCTTTAACATGCTGTTCTTCTATCAAGGCCAGTTCTTCCGCAACAACCAGGAAGCCCACTTCGGCAGCGTGCGCTTCGGCTATAGCTTCTAGCGCCAGTCGGTGTCCAAACCCCCACACATGGGGGTGTTCAAAATCCAAATCACCAATCAAAGTATACACTGATTTTTCATGGAAACCGCATCCACATCTTCGCAAGCATCTTCACCAGCCGCCGACTCTTCTGCACCTGTGTCAGGGGGCTGTCCAGCCACGCAGCCTGGGGGCAGATTTCGCCTCTCGCTGGGCTCCTCGCTCATCTGTGCTCTGCTTGTTTTGGTGTTCACCCATGCACCACAGGAGACCATCGCTGGTTCTGGATCCGGCTCCACAGCCACCACTGCTGATACGGGTTCTGGTAGTGGGTCTGGCAGTGGTGGTGTGGGGATCGAAACCCTTCCTGGCCGTCGCTGGCACAATGGGGTTGGTGATGGGGTGGATAATCTCTGGACCACGGTCGAAAACTGGTGGGCCTGCAATCTGGACGGAGTTGGCATAAGAGCTGCGAATGCGGTAACGTCGTTCCCGACGGTCATCGACCCCGTCTATTTCGATGGCGGCAGCCGTTTTCCAAACACTGTCATGGGGGCCGACTTCACGGTGTTGAGCATCAATACCGCACCACCACTGATTCAAGGCTTCGTTGGTTCTCCTTTCATTGGTCCGCTAAGCATTGGTGGTAATAACACGCTGACCATCACTGGTGACAACGCGATCGACGTCAGCAACCCCGCTACCGGCAGTCTTGCCACGGGCCTCGTCACCATCAGCGTAAGCAGCCTCGTTTTCACCAGTGCCACGCCGACCATCACCGCCAACAACCCCGATGGCGTGCTCATCACCAGTCCGATCACCAGCGCTGGCGTTTTGACCAAGGCGGGCACAAGCTCGCTGACACTCACGGGCACCAGCGCCTACACCGGCGCGACGCATGTGGCGGCAGGCTCCCTGATCGTGAACGGCGCGCTGACCGACGGTGACAGCTTCACGGTTGATCGCGGAGCCATGCTGGCCGGAACGGGAACGATGACGCCTGCGGTGGATCAATCTTTCCTCATCAACGGCGCACTTAGCGTGGGAGATCCTCTGGTCGCGCCCACGCCATCGATCTTGTCGCTCACCACCAGCGGTGCTGGCTCTATAGTCATGGGTGTGGGCAGTGCCATCGTGGTCGATCTCTTCACTGGGGCCGGTTTGGGAAACAACACGGCCATCAGCACGGCGGCCGACCAACTCAACCTGCACGGTCATCTTGATGCCAGCGCAGGTGGCACCCTCGTCATCGGCAATCCCAATGCCATGACCGCTTTCGCCATCGGGGATCAGTGGAAGGTGCTTGAACTCAACAGCGCCGGACCCAACGCGGGCAGCATCACTGGAAATTTAGCCGTGGACAGCCGCATGCTGGGACTTGCCTATGGTCTTGCTGGAAGTTTGGACCAGACCACGGGTATCTACAGCATTGTGGACTACCGGGCTCAGACGACCGCAACAGATTCCGGCCTGCCCATGGCCAATGCGCAGGGGCAGATGCTCATCAATGCTGGGAACACTGTAACCAACGACCTGAACAACCACCTCTTCAATCTCCGTGCGGGCGGTGGCGAGGAAGATTCGGACGGCAGCATCGCCTCCTCCATGGACGATGGAGTGGTTGTGGGGCAGGGGGACGGGTCGGAAGATCCCATCGCCCGCAAGATCAAGCGCAGCCGCCAGTGGGAAGTTTTCACCACGGTGAACTACGGGAATGTCAGACTCAGCGCCATCGGCGGCCAAGCCGGGGTGCAGGTCAGTGCGTGGGCACCCAGCATTGGTATTGAGAGGCATCTCTCGCGCGGCCTTGCGCTGGGCTTTGCGGCTTCGTTTCTCACCAGCGATCAAAACTACACCGGCGGTCTTGGCAGCCTGCACCTCGAAGGCCCGGCGCTCTCTGCGTACATTTCCTTCGTTCGCAAAAACTACTGGAGCAGCCTGCTCTACAGCTTTGGCACTTATGAGATGGACTCTCGGCGCAATCCCGGCTTCGCCTTTCCCATGGCCTTTGGCACCACGCGCACCTACACCAACTCGGTGCAGTACAACACCGGGTGGAACTTCCGTTTTCAGAACGACACACTCGTCACCGGTCCCTTCGCGGGCATCGACTACCTGCATGGCAGCGTGGACGCCTACAGCGAAACCGGCGGCGGTCTGGCGGCCCTGCGCTACGGCAAACAAAGCTACGAATCTCTCGTCAGCCGCGTGGGTTGGTCGGCCAGCAAGAAAATCCAGACAGACTGGGCCACCATCACACCGCAGGTGCTGTTGAGCTATGAGCGGCAGAATCTCAAGAACAACGGCACGAGCGTGGCATTGATCAATGCGCCCTTCAGCGCCAGTGGAGGTAACCAATCTCCGGGACAAGATTACATGGTGGCAGGAGCAGGTGTGAATTTTCAGTTCACCGACCGGCTCAACGTGCTGCTAAGCTATCAGGGCCAGTTCTTCCGCAACAACCAGGAAGCCCACTTCGGCAGCGTGCGTATTGGGTACAGCTTCTAATTGGCCAACAAAAAAGCGGTGCCAGAACGGCACCGCTTTTCGCGAGGAAAATCTCTTTGGCTGGCTCAGCCTTCGGTGAACTGACCGAGGGCGCGGAATTTCTGGTAACGCTGTTCCAGCAACTGGGCGGTCGGAAGAGCGTTGAGCGTCTTGAGGGTGGAGAGCAGGGCGTCTTTCAACGCGCTGGCTGCGGCGAAGTGGTCGTTGTGCGCGCCGCCTAGAGGTTCGGGGACGATGCCGTCGATGATGCCGAGCTTGGAGAGATCCTGGGCGCTGAGCTTGAGCGCAGAGGCGGCCTCAGGGGCGTGCTCGCGGTGCTTCCAGAGAATGGCGGCGCAGCCTTCTGGGCTGATGACGGAGTAATAAGCGTTTTCCATCATGAGCACGCGGTCTGCGATGCCGATGCCGAGGGCACCACCGCTGCCGCCCTCACCAATGACGATGGCGATGACCGGGGTGCGCAGGGACATCATCTCGCGCAGATTGAAGGCGATAGCTTCCGCGATGTTGCGTTCTTCCGCACCGATGCCGGGGAAGGCTCCGGGGGTGTCGATGAGGGTGACGATGGGGAGGTTAAATTTTTCCGCCATGCGCATGAGGCGGAGGGCTTTGCGGTAGCCTTCGGGATGGGCGCTGCCGAAATTGCGCAGGAGGTTTTCCTTGGTGTCGCGGCCTTTCTGGTGACCGAGGATGGCCACGCGCTGACCACCGATGGTGGCAAAGCCGGCGGGCATGGCGTTGTCGTCGCCAATGTGGCGGTCACCGTGCAACTCCACGAACTCATCACAGATGTGCTTCACGTAATCGAGCATGAAGGGCCGGCCAATGTGGCGGGAGATCTGCACGCGCTGCCAAGGGGAGAGATTGGCGTGTATGTCACGCTGCAAGGTTTCGGACTTGGCTTCGAGATCGGCGATCTGCTGGGCGAGCTTGTCGCTGGGCTTGGCCGCGAGCTTCTTTTTGGCCTCCTCGATTTCTTCGCGAATTTTGATGATGGGTTTTTCGAATTCCAAAACTTGTTTCATAGCGGGCGGTTGGGAAAAGGGATGGGAGGGATTATCTCACGAAGTTTAATTTTGACCCATTGCGCACGAGCGCAAAGAGTTCTTCGATGTCTTCACGGGCGAGAAAGATGCCCGTTTCAGCCGTGGGGGCGGGTGCTGGGGCTGGCATGACAGCCGGTGGGGCAGCAGAAGCGGTGGATTTTTTCGCAGCCGGACTCGCAGCCTTGGGTTCCTCCACCGGAAGAGCGCGTGCCACGGGTGGTGTGCGGATGCTGACGGTCGTGTTTGAACCCGTTTTCTTGCCTGAAAACCATTTTTCCGCATCGACGTAGTTCGGGTCGGTGGAGAGCACCGGCTTGCCATCGAAGATAGAGTTTTTCCCCGCGATGGTCATCTCTGCTGGCAGGCGCATGCTGGGCGTGAGGCGGATGTCTTTCGCATTGTAGACTTTGAAGATGTATTCCTTGTCACCGACTTTGCGCAGCAGCTTGACCTGCTTCTTGGAGACACTGACGAGGAGGTGGAAATCCATCGGGATGATGGTGAGGTGGTCGCCGGGGTGCAGATTGAAGCTCATCAAGCCGCTGGAGCGGATGATAGAGTCCACGGTGGTGTCGAACTTGGTGGCGATGGAATTCAGCGAATTGCCCGGCTGCACGATGTAGTCTTTCTTTCCGGCGGTGGAGTTCGCGGAGTAGAGCTGGTCCATGTTGATGTCACCAATGATGCGCATGGCCTCGTCGCAGGTCTTGGAGTCGGGGAACTGCATGCAGAGTTTGTAGAGCGCATCACGGCCTTCGTCGATTTTGCCCTGATGGATGAGTTCGACGGCTGCTTCGAAACGACGTACTCCGGGGTCGATGCGAGGGCGGTCCTTGGCCTTCATGGAGGCGATGTCATGCTCCACCTGGCTCTCCTTGAGCAGGATGTTCATGTAAACCCAGTACCCCATCGCCAAGGTGCCCGCCACCAAGCCCACGGTGATGAGAAAAATCAGCAGTTTGATCTGGGTCTTAGCCATTGCGTGAACCTACAAACTACCACTCAGCCCAGCAGGCCTCGGCGTTTGAAATCGAAGAGGTTGATGTTCTGGGACTTTTCGATCATCTCGACGGTGAACTTCAGCAGGCAGATTTCCCAGGTGTCGTCCACGCCTTGAATGACTGCACGCATCGGATTGCCCGAAGCGCGGATATTGTCGAGCAGCTTGCCCGTGACTTCTTCCATGGATTCATGGATGATCTGCTCACTGATGTCTCCTTTGCGAAATTTGAAGCCGTATTTGAGGATGGCCAGCTTGTGGAGGTTGTCCCGGAGAAAGTCGCCAAACTCGGCCACTTCGGGTCCGAAGCCTTCAAAGTCAAACTGGCCGGGCAACTCCGGCCGCAGGATGAGGGGCTTCTCGGCCTCGATGCGGCCTTCTCGCACGCGCACGGCACCGACGGTATCCATGAGTTCGGTGACGATCTGAAACTCGAAATGGGTGCTGCCAAAGGTGTCGATGCGGCGGTCCGGCTCATGGAGCACCTGGGTGTTCTCCAGAGCGTATTGAATATCGAACTCGGTGGGCATGTTTTGGGGGGTGGCGGAGAGTAAGCTGCTTCCACGCTGGGGCCAGTGATTTCTTGGCGGTGGCAGTTGTGCAGGGGATACGCCTGCGCCATGTCTCTCGTTCCATGAAACTCCCCCCCCACCTGCTCGACGAAATCATCCTCTCACTCGGAGAGGTGTTTGTGGGAAAACGGTATGCCGACAAGGTGATCGAGTTTACCTTCAAGCGGCACCGCAAGTGGGGCAGCCGCGACCGGCGCATTTTCGCAGAGTCTATTTATGAGTGCGTACGCTGGTGGCGCTGGTTCTGGTACCTGGCCGGTCTGCCTGACGAAGAGCACACGCAGCCGGAGAACATCACCCCGGAGCGTCTCTGGCGGGTGTGGGCCGCCTATTGGATTTCCAATGGTCGTGATCTGCCCAAGGATGAAACCGCGCCCGAGGTAAAGCCCGAAGATGTGATGAAACGTGCCAAAGCAGGCGCATCTCCTGCCATCCGTGCCGCAATTCCGGACTGGCTTGAAGCACGTGGCAGCCTCGAGCTGGGGGCTGCATGGCCCGCGCTGCGCGAGTCGCTGAATCTGCCGGCGGATGTGTTCATGCGCGTGAACACGATCAAAAACGACCGCCGTGCCCTGCGCGAGCGTCTGGGACAGGAGGGCTACGAAACCGAAGCCGTGGACCAGGTTCCCAGTGCCCTGCGTCTGAAGCAGCGGGCGAATTTGTTTGGCACCGACTCCTACAAGGCCGGCTTGTTTGAGGTGCAGGATGCCGCCTCTCAGCTTATCGCGCCATTTTTGCAGCCAGAACCCGGCATGCGGGTCATCGATGCCTGCGCTGGTGGCGGTGGCAAGGCGCTGCACATGGCGGCTATCATGCGCAACAAGGGCCGCCTGCTGGCGCTGGACATCCATGGATGGAAACTGGCCGAGCTGCGCAAGCGCGCCTCACGCGCCGGGGTGGACATTATCGAAGCGCGCGAGATCGAAGGCTCCAAAACCGTGAAGCGACTCGCGCAAAAGGCGGATCGTGTGCTGCTTGACGTGCCATGCTCCGGAATGGGCGTGCTGCGCCGCAATCCAGACGCCAAGTGGAAACTGAGCGATGTCGAGATCGATCGTCTCATTGCCCTCCAGGCCGAGATCCTCGAAAGCTACAGCCGCATGGTCGCCCCCGGCGGAAAGCTGGTCTATGCCACGTGCAGCATCCTGCCTAGCGAAAATGAACGTCAGGTGCAGGCATTCCTGGCCAAGCACGGTGATGAATGGACGCTGGAAGAGGAACTCCACCGCACGCCTGAGACCGGCGCGTTTGACGGCTTTTACGCAGCGAGGTTGCTGCGCAAAAATGTCGAAACCAGAACGAGGAATGAAGAAGAAAGTCCGAATGACGAAGCTGTGACGGATGCTCCAGGCGTTTAGGCCTTGGAGCTTCGGGTTTCATTCGTCATTCGCCATTGAGGCACTTCGTTTCCCTTCGGGCTCGTTTCACTCGTCTGTCTCGCTTCGCTCGGCTCTGGTTTCGTCATTCCTCAATGGCAGCCACACCCAGTGCCGCAGGAGCCACCGCCGCCTGAGGCCTGGGCGCCACCGCTGCTGCCGCCCATCATGCCAGTGCCGCCGATGGGGACGCGGCGCACGGGCTGGCCGCTGTCCGGATGCTGCGTGAGTGCGGCGTCCTTCATGCTCTGGCGGATTTCAAAGCGCTTGGCGGGTTCGCCTTCAAACTGGGGGATGGTTTCGTAAACGTAGGTGGGCATGGGGATCAGAGTTTCATGTTTAAGGTTCAAAGTTTCAAGTTCCTTGCAAGGCGGGAAATAAAAACGGCGTCCCGATGAGGGGACGCCGCTTGAGAGAGACTTGGAGGGAGAATTAGGCTTTCGAAGCCATCTCTTCTTCAATGGTCAGAGGCTTGTAGCCACCGATGGACTTGAAGTAGGCCAGGAGGAGAAGGTAGATCACCGCCATCGTGCCCGGGATGTAGGAGTCAAACTTCAGCGTCTTGCGGTCACCCTGCTGATCAGCGAGCACCACGGCCTTCTGGTCAGGAGTCTTTTCCTTGGCTTCCTTGGCCTCGGAGAGCTTCTTGCCATCAAGACCGATGGCGGCGGTCGCTTCCAGATTGAGGAACTTGCTCGGAGCTTCAGCCTTGTAGGTGTCGTACAGGGCTGGGTTGGAGGCCTTCAGGGATTCGCCAGCGAAGCGGTCCTTGGTATAGCCGAGACCAGGGCCACCGATGATACCAGCGGAGAGCATTCCGATGCCACCCATGATGGAGATGGCGACGGCACCCGTGCTTGGGAAGCGGTCAGAGGCGACGGCGAGCATCGTGGGCCAGAAGAAGGTTTTGCCGAAGGCATACACGCCAAGGGCGATGAGCGCTGTGGTGAAGGAGTTCATTCCAGCAGCCAACGTAAGACCGCCGCAGGCGAGGGCTGAGCAAACGCAGAGCAGGCCGACAGGGGAGAGCTTGAGCGTCTTTTCGATCCAATGAGCGCAGAAGCGCAGGCCGAACATGATGGCGGAGGTCCAGAGGAAGAGGGCCTTGCCCTGCTCAGGGGTGAACAGATTGCCGGTGATGTTCTGGATCCAGCCGTCGGTGCCAAGTTCGACCGCGCCGACGAGTGCGTGAGTGACGAAGAGGACGAAGAGCACGAACGAGCCGAGCGAGAACTTGGTAAGTACACCCACGGCGATCAGCACAATGCCGCCTGTGGCGTAACCGAGGTTCTTGGCCATAGCAGGCTCAACGCTGAGCACATCCTTGAAGAAGCCTTCGGCAAAGAAGGAAAGGAGGAAGCAGGCCACAGCACCACCGAGGATGCCGACGTCCTTGAGCATGTTGCCAAAGCTGACGCCCTTGGCCGCAGCGGCTGACTGTGGGAACTTCTGACCCATGAACATGAGGCCGTAGATGACGGTCGGGATGAGATACAGCGCGAGCTGGATGCGCCAGTTGATCTCCAATTTGTCGTCAAGGAACCAGCCGATGATCACACCGATCACCATGCCGGCTGGCCAGGAAGCATGCAGGATGTTGAGGTAATGTGTGCGGTTTTCCGGGAAGAGCGTGGCGACGAGAGGATTGGCCACGGCTTCCAGGGTGCCATTCGCGAACGCGAAGATGAACATGCCGAGGGAGAGCACCATGAAGGCGCTGCTGCCGCTGGCAGTGAAGGTGACGAGCGCGGAGATGATGTGCAGCAGGAAGGCCACCACGACGAGCTTGCCGTAGCCGATCTTGTCCACGACAACACCGCCAAGGATGATGCCAAAGCAGAAGCCGTTGAAGCCCATGCCGCCGATGGCTCCTAGTTGAGCCCCGGTGAATCCGAATTCCTTCGCCCAGTTGTCAAAGATGCCGCCGCGGATGGCGAAGCCGACACCGGCTGCGAGAATGGCCATGAAGCCGGCCCAGAGAAGTCTCATTCGATTGTTTTCGCTCATAGAGGAGGGAGTGGAGTTTGTGTTGGTTGGAGTAATAGTTATCGGGAACGAGCGTGTTTTAGGTGCCACGCCACTGAGCGACAAGGAAAAAGTGTTCTCAAGGCTGAGAAGTTGTCAGAATGCTTAGCGGGAAGGTCCGCAGAGCGAGTCCAGAAAAAAACCTTTGCTGTGAGCACTCTAGGGTGGGCGGGTCAGTTATCGCTGTGAAGTCTGTCGATCTTGCAGTGATTGTAAGGGCTTTTTTCCGCTCAGCGGGTCAGTGGGCTTGGCCGGCATCTCCTTCGGAAATGACGACCGGTTGGTAGCCGCCGCGGAACCTGAACCAGAAGAACATGCCGAGGTAGCAGGCAAGCATGAAGCTTGGAAGGATTGCGATGGTGGTAAAGACGCTGCGCTTGCTGGCTGCCTGCACGATCTCGAGTTCCTGATGCTGTGGGGTAGGGAGGGTCTTGATTTTTTCTTGGTTGAGCGTCGGCGCGTTGCCGAAGATGCCTGGCTTGGGTTCTCCCTTGATCTCTGAGTACAGGGCACTGTGCTCGGTGGCGGAGAGGCGCTCGGCCATGTCGAGGTCCTGCTTGTGGCCAATGTAGGGGCTGCCCAGCACGCCCAAGAAAAGCACTCCCACAGCGGAGACGCCGTTGAGCGTAAGGGCACCGCCTTTGGGGAACTGCTCGGCAGTGAGACCAAGCGTGGTGCTCCACAGAAAGGTCTTGCCCAGGGCATAAACCGTGGCGGCGGCGAGGATCACCCAGCCGGTGGCATGGGAGAGAAAGATCAGCCCGATGATGGCAATGGCCCCGCTGATGACCAGCAGACCGATGGGGGAGAACCTATGCACGATGGGGCCGGCATAGAAGCGCAGCACCGTCATGATAACAGAGACATACACAAAAATCCACGTGGCGAAGTTCGGGAAATCCGGGCCGCTGAGCTTGAGCAGCTCCGGCATCCAGCCATCGGTGCCGAGTTCGGTCGTGGCCAGCGGCCCGATAGTGATGAGCACGACGATGAAGAGCCAGTTGCCCAGCGAATGGGTGTAAAAGCCCGTGGCTGACCCCAGTAAAAGTCCTGCGATGATCGAGTTCCTCAGGGAGGCCTCAAAGCCGAGCATCTGCATGACCGCGCAGTAAACTAGGGATCCGATGATGAAGGAGCCCACAGCACCCACCTCCTTGAGCATGTCGCGGTAGCTCACACCGGCGGCCACGCGCTCATTTACTGGGAAGGTCCGTGGGAGGATCAGCAGCGCATAGAGGACCACCGGGATGAAGCACAAAGCAAAGCGGAATTGCCACACGGCACTGAAGAACAGCTTCGTTTCTGGCAGCAGCGCGCAAAACAGCGCGCCTAGCGCCAGGCCTGCGGGCCAACCTGCATGCAGGATGTTCAGCCACTTCGACTTGTTCTTGCTGAAAATCGTGGCGACGACCGGGTTGATGAATGACTCCACCGTTCCATTCGCTACGGCAACGAGCAGAGAGCTCCAGTAAAAGTCTTCATAGCCGGAGGCGCGCAGGGTGAGCACCAGTGAAACGACGTGGCAGCCAGCGGCAATTAACGCGACTGTTTTGTAGCCAATGCGGTCAATGATCAGGCTGAAGAAAATGATGCTCAGCGCGAAAGGCCACATGCCCGCGCCATTGATGGCTCCCTTCTGCGATTCGGACAGATTGAAGCTGTTCTGCAGTTCACCGATGGTGTTGGCACGTACCCCAAAAACGAAGGAGGTGGCGACCAGGGCGATGAAGCAGGCCCAGAAGAGTTTCATGTCGGCTTTGCCGTAGGTTGTCTGAGTCATGGAATGAGAGGGTGTCGGACGGGGAATGGGCGATTCCAGCAAAAGCCGCCCGTCAGCGCAACGTCTTTTTCCAGGTTCGAAAAATAACCTGGTACTGATCTGGAGTGGAGAAGCTCAGGTTTATACCTCAGCGCCCCTACAACCTCCTCAAACCATCCTCCGTCATCGCACACGGGATCGCTGCATCAATCTCATTGATACGCCCTAGCGTTTCCGCACTGAGCACGAGATCAGAGGCAGCAAGGCTGTCGTTCAACTGAGCAACCGTCGTGGCACCGACAATGGTGGAGGCCACGAAATCATGCTGCTTGCTCCAAGCGAGGGCCAGTGCCGTCACGCTGACGCCGAGATCTGCGGCGATGACCTGCAGGCGCGCCGTGGTTTCCAGGCTGCGCTCATTGACGAAGCGCGCCGCCATCATCTTCTGGCGTGGGCCACCGTGCTGAATGTAGTCGGTGAAGCGTGCGCCCTTGGGCAGGGCACCGTTGTTGTATTTTCCGCAAAGCACACCACCACCGAGGGGCGAGTAAGGCAGGAGACTCACGCCTTCCTTGCGGCAGACCTGGGCCAGTTCGCTCTCACAGCGGCGGTTGATGAGGGAGAAATTGTTCTGCACCGTTGCCATGCGGGCGAGGCCGTGCTTTTCCGCCTCCCACAGGTTTTTCATCACTCCCCAGCAGGTTTCATTGCTGGAGCCCCACGCGCGGATCTTCCCTTGGTCGATGAGATCAGTCAGCGCCCCGAGCGTTTCCTCCTGCTGCATGCCGTGGTCCGGCCAATGCGTTTGATAAAGGTCGATGTAATCCGTCTGCAGGCGGCGCAGGCTGTCCTCGCAAGCCTGGAAAATCTGGCGGCGATCCAGAGCTGTGAAGCCACCACGCACCGGCGGGCGGAACCAGCCATGCCCCGGACCCGTGACCTTCGAAGCGATGATGATCTCACCGCGCGTCTGCCCCTTGAGCCACTTGCCCACGATCTGCTCCGTCACCCCAAACAGCTCAGCACTCGGCGGCACAGGATAGAGCTCGGCCGTGTCAAAAAAGTCGATCCCCGCGTCGATGGCCCGGTCCATGATTTCAAAAGATGTTTCTTCATCGGCCTGCAGACCAAAAGTCATGGTTCCCATGCAGATGTCAGTGACAACGATACCCGTGCGGCCAAGGCGTTTGCGATTCATAAGGCGCGGATGCTAGCAGCAATGGCCGGAGAGCCAAGAGCAAAGCGATTTCGAAAGCCTATCAGCTAAGGGACCGCAAATCTGGGGGTGATCTTTCGGTGACCATATCAGCCTCTCCATGCCATTGATGGGTAATGTCGCGCATGAGGAGAGCGTGGTCAAAGGTGACACTGCCTGCGGGAAAAGCTGACTCGTCGGCGAAGAAGGAAGACTCGACCTGCTCGACAGCGAGCGAACTCACCTGCCAGTGGTCGGTCTCAAGCCGGATGCCATCGAGTCGGCAGCAGTCGCGGGTGACGGAGTACCCCACGCTGCCACTCTCGAAGAAGGCTGACGACTCGGCCAGTGACTCAAAGCAAGAAGACTCTGGAAACGAATCGCTCTCGTGTCCGCGAAGCTGAACCGCCATGTGCCCGTCACGAGCGCGAACCGACATGGAAATGTGGGAGCCGTCGTCGGTCACGGCGAAATCTGCCAAGTGATGCTCGCCGGGGAAAATGCGTCCGCCCGCGAAATGGTTAAGCCATGAGCCAGTGTCACGGCGAGGAATGAACACTCCATCGAGCGGCTCACCGGAAGGATCGTCCCACAGGACCGCAATGCGGTGGGCGGCGTTCTCACTGGAGATGCCGCAGCAGCGAGGAAGCCAGCCTGGGCGAACCTGCTCCAACCGGATCAGGCAAATGCCTGCGATGGCGTAGCCACGGTGCAGCTTGGGACGAAAAGGCGGGGGCAGAAAGCGATTCATAATTTCCGCGTCCACCCGGAAATTGACGAGCAACCTGCGACGAATCAAACCGTGGAGGACTGGGAGACGCATGGTGGAACGGGGGCGATGAAAGCTCAGCGGCCCGGCTAGGAGACGCGCGGATCGCTATGACTGGCACTCACGGTTTGCTCGTGAGCAGAATCGGGTAAGGAGGGTCGTATTTGTTGCAACGGAGGCGCAGGTTATCGCCTTTTTTGACCTTCTTGAAAAAGATCGTCTGTGCCCGGTTGTCATTTTTCACCAGTTCTCCGCCGAGTTCTTTCTTGCTCAGCCGAACCCAGCCTTTGGATTTGAACTTGCTCTCCGTCCATAGGTCCTTCCCCCAGTCTCCTGATTGGTTTCCTTGGTAGTCCCAGTTGCAGGCGAGGAAAAGATAGCCATCGGCTTGGATCTCCATGTCGGCGACGCCGTTGGTGCTTGCTGTGGGAGTAAATATGGTCGCCCCATGGTTCGAAAAAAAGGCTGGAATGCGTGCCCAGCCATTCTTGTCGGCGCTGATCACGAGCGGCACGGGCTGCATGTTCAAGACCGCAATCGTGGTCGGCGTTTTGGCCAGGGACCGCAGGTCAGCGGCGTGCATCAGGCTAGGGAGAAGGAGCAGGCAAGAGAGCAAGGTTTTCATGGCGGGAAGGTAGATGCTTCATGAACGATGACGTGTGATTATGATGTTAGACTGGCATACGATGAAAGCTCAAACGTCAATGCCCCTTGGAGATAAGCAAAGATTCGCTGTCGAGATCAGCGATTTCGTGCAGCAATCGCCCGCCTTGTGTCGGGTCGACATCTGGGCCGCAGCGGTGGTGGACCTGCGATGACAACACGGCCTATACCCCTTCATTATTTGTCGCCGAGATTCCCAAAAGCGAACTTTTATGGGTGCTGGAGGAGATGTTAAAAGTTCTGGATGATGCCCTTGAGGCCTAAAATAGCATTAATCGCGCTGGTTTGAGCGCTGGGGTCCAGTCCTACCGCTTGTTCTTCTGATTGAAATTCGCCACGGTCCGGGCGGCTTCGCGGTTTTCGGCCTTGTCCTTCAGATCCTGGCGTTGGTCGCCATGGTTTTTGCCTTTGCCGACGCCGATCTCGATTTTAATATGGTGCCCTTTCCAGTAGGCTCGCAGAATGGGGAGGGCGAGGCCCTTTTGCTGCGTCTGGGCCAGCAACTTCATGATCTCGTTTTTGTGCAGCAGCAGGCGCCGGGTGCGGCGGGGCTCGTGCGTGGTGTGGCTGGCCTTCTCGTAGGTCTGAATGTCACAGCCATAGAGCCAGACCTGGCCGCGATCCACGCGAGCGAAAGCGTCGGAGATGTTGAGCTTCCCGAGGCGGATGGATTTCACCTCGGTTCCGCGGAGTTCGATGCCAGCCTCGTATTTTTCGAGGATGTGGTAGTCACGCGGGGCTTTGCGGTTCGTGGCGATCTCGGACATGGGTCGCGCGGAGAACCGCTGATGTTGACGAAGAACTGGCGGTTCTGCCGGGAGGGCAGGGGTGGCCTAGTGCAGGTCGGGGGTCGCGATGGTGATCTTGCCCTGAATGATTTCGAGGAGGGCGAGGTCGGCTTCACGAAGGCCGGGACGGCGCTCGACGAGGACGGCATGGCCCGCAGCGATCTGACGGACTCGCTTGGAGACCATGTTGATCAGGATTGGGTGATCTTTAACGATTAGCGCGGCTTGTTCGACGAGGTCAGCTCTCATAAATTGAAATCGGGGCTGGGATTGGGGGCGCGAAGGATAAAGGGCGTCGCTTGCGGTGCAACTGTTATGTTCCTGCTTTTCCCCTTGCGGAATGGGAGTCGGTATTGTCTCATCGGCGCTCGATTTGACTCATGAAGAAAGCTCTCATTACCGGTATCACAGGACAGGACGGCTCGTATCTCACAGAACTGCTGCTCGAAAAGGGCTATGAAGTGCATGGGATCATTCGCCGAGCATCTAGCTTCAATACGGGACGGCTTCAGCACCTGTTTGAGCCGGAATCCCACCTGCCGTCCAAGAATCTGCACTTGCACTACGGGGATCTGATGGATTCGGTGGCACTGGTGAAGCTGCTCTATGAGCTGAAGCCAGACGAGGTGTACAATTTGGGCGCTCAGAGCCATGTAAGGGTGTCGTTTGACGTGCCTGAAAGCACGGGAGACATCGTGGGCTTGGGGACGCAGCGCATCCTGGAGGCGATCCGCGAGACCGGCCTGGTCGGCAAGGTGCGCTTCTATCAGGCCTCATCGTCAGAGATGTTTGGCAAGGTGCAGGAAGTTCCGCAGGTGGAGACGACGCCTTTCTGGCCACGTTCTCCCTACGCCTGCGCGAAGGTCTATGGCCACTGGCTCACAGTGAACTACCGCGAGAGCTACGGCCTGCATGCGAGCAGCGGGATTCTTTTCAACCATGAGTCGCCACGCCGTGGGGAGACCTTTGTGACGCGGAAGATCACCCGAGCCGCCACGCGCATCAAGATGGGCCTGCAGGACAAGCTTTTTCTGGGCAACATGGATGCCAAGCGCGACTGGGGCTATGCCAAGGACTACGTCGAAATGATGTGGATGATGCTCCAGCAGGATGAGCCGGATGACTATGTGATCGCGACAAACGAGACACACAGCGTGAAGGAGTTTGTCCAGGAGACCTTCGGCGCACTGGATCTCGACTGGGAGAAGCACGTGATGTACGATGCCCGCTACGAGCGTCCGGCAGAGGTTGAACTCCTCATCGGGGATCCCGCCAAAGCCCGCAAGAAGCTCGGCTGGGAGCCCAAGGTGAAGTTCAAGGAACTGGTCAAGATCATGGTGGAGGCCGACCTCCAAATAGCCAAGCATGAACTGGCGATGAAGAACGTGACTCTGGCGTGATTTGGCGGGAGAAGCGGCCTTTGAACCACAGTCTTGACGGCTCTGACCTCCCACGATTCGTGGGAGGGAGGGGCGTCATTTTGAGGCCCTATCCTCGAATCATGGCGCGGTTTTAGCCTTTTCTCCTGCTGCGACGATCTGCGGGTAGTCGGCAAGCTGGATGAGAGGGATGCCATAGCGCCCGGCAATGGCATCAGCCTCGGACTCAGGGTAATCATCGCGGAAATAGACTTCTTTGACGCCGTAGGCACAGAGCATCTGCATGCAACTTGTGCAGGGTTTGGTGGTACAGGCGACGAGCCTGACATTACCACGGGTGAAGAGGCTGCACAGATTCACCTCGGCATGCAGCATGTATTTACGTCGTGCATCACGATCTGCCCAAAAATCAGGGTCAGCGTCGTAACCAGGGGCCAGACCGTTGTAAGCGGTTCCGATCACCCGGTTGTCAAAATCGATGGCCACCGCCCCCACTTTACGAAACGGATCCTCCGACCGTAGGCTAGCGACGTGGGCAAGCGCCATGGCGTATTCTGGGATGGTTAACCGAGTTGCCGGGGCGGGATGGACTTCAGGGGGCATAGACGCACATGAACTTTTAAAACAGTCTCGTCAATCAAGAGGCGAAAGGGCATGGTTTTTTCAGCCGCCCAATGAAAATCATTTGAACATGTTACAATGAACACTATACGATGTTCGCGTAACTCAGCGAGATTATTGTAACCACACTCATGAATTCTTTCAATTCCAGGCGACTTCCGATTGGCAAATTGTTCGGCAAGTTACGCAGTTTAATCGCCGTGGCCCCTCAAGCAAACAGCCCTCACAGGTCGTGGGACAGGGCATCTTCGAGAGAAATTCAACTCGAGTTTGATTTTGAACTCAGGAAGCGCATCCGCTAAACGAAAAGTGTGGTCTCATTGGCTATTTATTGCAACGGAATGATAAGCAGAAGGCCAAAATAAGGAGGCTGGAGCCAAATGAATGAAGCTCGAGGCCAAGAATGTGGCGAAATCGAAATAAATTTGGTATGGACAAAAGGGGGTAAAATTGCTTCTATCAGTATTTATTACCCGACCAATCTCTCCCGTCATGCTGATTAACCACTCTCGACCCATCCCCATCAACGCCCTTCTGATGGTGATTTCCCTCACGACCGGTTGCTTGCTGCCGCTTCGCTCAAACGCCCAATTTGGAGTTTCACCGTCACAGACCAGCAACTTTTTCAATGACCTTCGGTCTCGTACCGGACAGATGAAGAAGACGACGCAGTCATCTGCGCGCAGTGGAGACGTGGTTTATGATTACGAGAAGGGGGCATACGTCAGTCAGGAAGATCAGGAGGGGTATCAGAGTCTTCAGAAATTGCTGGTTTCTGACCGTCAGATTTCGCAGCCTTCGGTGCGCAGCGGCAGCTCAGCATTCGCCGCACGTGCAGTTGGTGATTATACCACCTATTCGGGCCAATATTCACAGGCATTGAGCTATTTTGCTCCTACTTACACTTCCGATCCTTTCCTGACGGGTAAGCGCAACCTCAAACTGGGTCCCGTGAACATTGGTTTGGGTCTTTATCAGGGGTTTGAATATAATAGCAACATTCGTCGCACCCCCGTTCCGGTGTCAGACATCATCAGCAGTACGCTGTTAAACCTCAGTGCCAACTATCGGGTGTCTCAAAACAATGTGTTGAGCTTTACTGGGGGTATTGGAGTGGATCATTATTTTAATCATCCAGAACTCGCTGCGTATGGCAATGGCAATTACCTGATCAATGTTCTGCCAGGAACCACGCTTGCTTTCGACATCAAGGCCGGCCCGGTGAATTTCACCATTTATGATCGCATGTCCATGCGTCCTGCTCTCAACAATGCCTTCGTTGGAGCGGCCAATAATTCGAGCTTTGGTGTCTTCCAGAACGATTTTGGCATAGGTGCCAACTGGCAGATCAATTCGGCATGGGCGCTTGCTGTCAATTACACGAACACCATTTCGGAGGCGCTGGGGAGTGGCAACAGCCAGTTCAGTCGTACGATGAATAGCCTGCATGCCTCCCTTACCTACAGTCCGTCGGCAACTTGGATTTTGGGCACTGAAGGTGGTGTCTCAATGCTGAATTACGTGAATCCTACTCTGAACGACGGCGTACTCTTCAACTGGGGTGCATTCGTCAGTGTCCCGCTGGGAAAATCAACCGTCGTCAAGCTTTCGGGGGGCTTGCAGTCGTTTAACTTCGATTCGCCAACGGTTTTTCCGACGAGTGCAAGTCCCGGCCCTGGAGACAATTCGGATCTGAACAGCTACTACTACAGCTTCAGCATCACCAACCAGCTCAACGCTCGCTTCAGTCACACCTTGTCGATTGGTCATGAGTCATCGATCAACTTGGCATCGAACTACATCACCGCCGACTTCGTTAACTATGGTGTTTCGATGGTTGCTTGGAAGGGCGGCCGCTTTTCAGTTTCCGGTTACTATGAAAACGCCAAGCCATCGCTTACCGATCCAGCTTTCGCTGGCACTGGGTACAAGCTGACTCAATTCGGTGTGGACTTTTACTACACTCACCAGCTTACTTCCAAGCTTCGTGCTGGAAGCGGATACCATTTCGGCCGTGCTGACTACAACGGAGTTGCTGGAAGAGATTCTGACCAGAACGGGTTCTCCTTTGACCTGAATTACAGCCTTACAGCCAAGGCTGGTCTGAACCTTGGCTATCGCTATTTTGTTACCGATACGAAGGAAACCATCGGGGATTCCACCCAGACACGTGTGATCTTGGGGCTCAATTACAATTTCTAACGAAACGGATCGTCGCTTGTCTATGACTTTTGACCTCGGTCAAGCCCTATCAGGCTTGATGCTTCAGGGAGTCGAAAATCATTCACTATTATCATGAAAAAGCTATCATTGTCGTTGCTTCTGCTTGCCGTATCCCTGCCAGCTCTGAAAGCTCAAGATCCCGGATTCCGGATCCCTGAATCTGCGAGTTCAGCGAGGCAGGCCTCTGCGGTCGCAACGGGCTCTGCCAATGCCGGGGCGGCTGTGCTGTCCTCCATGGACGTGTTAGACAACAACCAACCCATCGCCTCAGGAGATCTCATCAGTATTCGAGTTCTAGAAGACCGAAAAGAAGCCCTGCAGATGCAAGTTGCTGTAACTGGAGAGGTGCAGGTTCCTTACGTGGGCTTGGTCACGGCCAAAGGTAAAACCTGCCGGGAATTGGCATTCGGCATCAAAAAAGAACTTGAGAAAAATTTCTTCCAGCACGCGACAGTGGTGATAGCGATCGACAAGATCAACAATGAAGACGCCATGAGAATACGGGACGTGGAACTCGATTTTTACGTCATGTTTGGCATTGTGGCCAAACAGGGAAAATACGACCTTCCGTCCAATGAAGACATTTCCATCAGCCAGGCCATCCTCCGTGCGGGTGGATTTGCCCAGTTCGCCAACAAGGAGAAGGTGAAAATCATTCGCAAGACCCCCCAGGGAAACAAAACCATCATGGTCAATGTTGACGGCATCATGCGACAGGGCGATCTCGAGCGGGACGTGTTTATCCGCAAGGATGACGTCATCATCGTCGAGGAAAAGACCGTCAATTTCTAAAAATTAGGGAATTTGCCAAAAGTATTTCCAACTCAAGTGAGGTGAAACTTGAGTTAAAATCGAACAGAAAGTCGGCCAAATAAATCCAATGGCTTAAGTTGTGTTTTTGAGCGATTCTGCCTGCCGCAAAAATTGACGTGGGAAAACAGGTCCTCCTGGCAGCCCGACAGAACAAATTTGGATTTTCGATATCATGGAACAAAACCTCACCCTCCCAGGCCCGGCGCAATCCAGCACGCTGAGCCGCATTCACGAGGCATCTGCCAAATTTCAACGTTACAAGATCCTGCTACGCCGCCGCTGGTGGTTCCTGCTGTTGACTGCCAGCATTGGAGTTTGTGTCCAGGCCTTGCGCATCACCGGGCGCCCCCAGGAGTTTCGTTCTCTGGCCAAACTCGTGGCCGGAGGCCAGTTGGCGTTCAACGACAATGTGACATGGCGGGAGCAGCAGGCGGACTTCTATGGCACGATCATTGAAACGATCGAGAGCGCCGAAATGAAACGTCGCGCGCTGGAGCGCGTCAGAGCATTGAATCCAGACGTGAAGGATTCGGACGTGGAAATCCGTGTGGCGCAGACCAAGGGTTCGGCCATTTTCAACATCCTGGCGACCGGTTCTGAGCCTAAATACACGAAAATCTTTTTGGATGCACTTTTGGACGAATTCATTTCGTTTCGTCAGGCCATCCGCGAGCAGGCTCAAGGCAAGGTTCTCCAACAGTTCCTTCAGGAGGTTGTGACCAAGCAGAAAGTGATGGAGGACAACCTTGAACGTCTCACCAAGTTCAAGGCTGCCAACAACATTCTCACGATCACCAATGGCAACAACCTGAAGGCGCAGTTCCTCGCCAACCTGGAATCGCAGCGACAGGCTCAGAGCACGACACTTGAAGATTTGCGGCTTGCTATTGCTAACGTCAATGCAGCCATGGAGGCGCGTGAACGCATGCTGAGTGCGGTCGGCTCTGGAGCAACATCTGGAGCGGCGGGCACCAAAGGTGCCGAAAGCACGCAGCCATCAGGCACCGTCAAAACAGCGGAAACCTCTCCCGGGCGCAATGGCATGACCATGGCTGAGCAGGATTATTTGCGCACCAAATCGAAAATCACCGAATTGAAGACCAAGCTGGATTCTCTGCTGATTCAGTTCAAGCAGCAGCATCCGATGGTGCAGGATGTGACGGAAGAACTGGCGGCTCAGAAGGCGCTCCTTGCTTCTTACGCAGAGCAGATTCAGCAGGAGATGAATACTCAGATGGCGGACATCGAGCGGCGTGTGCAGGTTCTGGATGCGCAGATCGTAGAAAAGCAAAAAGAGGCCCTCGACCTCGGCGGTAAAATCGCTGAGCATGAAAAACTGGAGAAGGCGGCTGAGTCGGCCAAAATGACCTACGATAAGTTGTTTGATCGAGTCGAGAGCATTCAAAGCGTGTTCAATACACAGGCGGATTTTGTGGCCATTCAAGAACGTGCCATCAATGCCTATGAAAATGTGGAGGATTGGGTGATGCCCATCGTGATCGGCCTGATTGGCGGCATGGGCATTGGCATTGTGATCCTGCTCTTGTTTGATCGTCTGGACGACCGAATGAATTCCTACAGTGAGTTCCAGACCTTGTTCCCCGGAGAAGCGGTTCTGGGTCAGGTGCCTGAACAGAGAAATCGCGGTGATGTGGCCCTGCTGCGTCCGAACGATGATCGCCATCTCTATGCCGAGGCGTTCCGCAATATCCGCTCTTCCATTCTCTTCAAAAACTGGCAGGGCAAGCCGCCGAAGACGATTCTCATCACCAGCGCTGTTCCCAACGAAGGCAAGACCACGGTCACTTCCAACTTGGCCGTCACCATGGCTCTGGCCGGCGCGCGCGTGCTGCTGGCTGACTGCGACTTGCGCCGTGGCGGTGTGAGCGAACTCTTCAAGCTGCCTTCCACCCCAGGCCTGAGCGAAGCTCTGCGAGGGAAACTCCACTGGCGTGATGCCGTTCAGGAAACCAGCACCCGCAATCTGGACCTGTTGGCCCGTGGTGATGTTTTCGATCAGACCTCAGAAATGCTGCTGTCCAAAACAGCCGAGGAGATGCTACGTGAGATGGGTGAGGAATACGATTACGTCATCTTTGACAGTGCTCCTGTCCTTGTCGCGGATGATACGGCCAGCTTCGCACCGAAACTTGACTCAGTGCTCTTTGTGGTGCGCATGTCCTCCACCATGGCCCGTCTCTCCGGCAAGGCGCTGGATCTGCTCTATGAGCGTCAGGTCAACATCGGTGGTGTCATTCTCAACCGCTCCAGCTCGAACCTGAAAGAGTACACTTACTACAACTACGCCAGCTACTACTACGCGCCTGCCAAGACCAATTCTGGTCAGCCTGCCGAAGCTGCGGCTGCCAAGTCCTGATCTGAATCTTTTGAGTGATGCGGCGACGTACTTGGGTGCGTTATGCCCATTCTCTGCGGCCGCCGTGTAGAGGCAACGCTAGGGGTTGCTTCCCTTTGAAAGCAGTTCGGTGGCCAGTTGCAGGAGTGAAGCTGCCGCAGGCGAAAGTAGACGGTCTTTCTGCCAGACGGCAGCGATTTGGCGCTGCATTTTAGGCTCACGGATGGCCAGGGTCAGGATGGTTGCCGGAAGGTTCCCGGCTGCGAGCCGGGGGACAATGGCCAGACCGAGACCTGCGGCGACGAGGGCGCGCACGGTTTCTAGCTCGCCGCTCTCACAGACCCTCTGAGGTTCAAAGCCGCTCTTGCGGCATGACTCCAAGGCGGTATCGCGGGCGCGGCCTTTGTAGAAAATGAAGGATTCGGCCGACAACTGCCGCAGCAGCACGGATTTTTGCTGAGCAAGCGCGTGCGTTTTAGCAACGAGGAGCACGAACGGCTCCGTCATGAGCGGCTGCACTTTGAATGCCGACTTGCTGGCGGGGAGCTGGAGAAAGCCGATGTCTGCCTGGCCTGATTCCACGCAGTCAGCCACGCGCTCGGAGTTGTCCTCGATCAACTGCAAGGTCACCAGGCCATGCTGCCTGCTAAAACGTTGAATCACTTCCGGCAGCAGGCAGGCGCTCACGCTTGGGATGGCGGCGATGGTGAGCTTTCCGCCGCGCAGGTGGGCCACATCAGAGACGGCTGCTTTGGCCGCAGCAGCTTGAGTTATGAGTCCTTCGGCGCGTGGTAGAAAGGCTTTCCCGGCGGCAGTTAGCTGTACTTCTTTGCGGCCACGATTGAACAGGGGCGTGCCCAGCTCCGCTTCGAGGTTTTTCATCTGCTGGCTCAGTGCTGGTTGTGCCATGTTCAGTCGTCCGGCCGCACGTGTGAAGCTGCGCTGGCGGGCGATTTCAATGAAGTAGCCGAGTTGGTAGAGTTCCATGACCTGTCATTGATATTTCCGATCCAGGGCATCGTAAAATCATCTTTTTCTTATGAGCAGGTGCTGCCATGATCTTTGTCATGCGCCGACTTTGCGTCCACACCATCACCACCAAACCCCTGAGCCTTGAAGAATGCCTCATGCAGTTTCCGCAGCGGGGCGTTAGCGGCATCACCATCTGGCGGCAGGCGCTGGAAGGGCGTGATCTGGATGCGGTGGCGCGGCAGACTCGGGACGCAGGTCTTGAAGTGGTAAGCCTGTGTCGTGGCGGTTTTTTTCCAGCTTCGACGGCAGCAGGACGGCAGACTGGCATCGATGACAATTTGAAGGCCATCGAAGAGGCGCACGCCATTGGCGCTCCACTCATTGTGCTGGTCTGCGGTGCCGTGCCCGGGCAGTCGTTGGTCGAGTCGCGCAAGCAGATCGCCGATGGTATCGCCGCTGTGCTCCCTGCGGCGGAGCAGGCGGGCGTCAAGTTGGCCATCGAGCCTCTGCACCCCATGTATGCGGATGATCGCAGCGCGGTGAACACGATGCGGCAGGCCCATGAAATTTGCGATGTGCTGGGCTCGCCAAAGGCGGTCGGGATCGCGGTGGATGTTTACCATGTGTGGTGGGATCCTGAACTGAAGGCGCAGATTGATCACGCCGGTCAAACCGGCCGCCTGCATTCGTTTCACATCTGTGATTGGCGGACGCCCACGACGGATCTCTTGAATGATCGCGGGCTCATGGGCGAAGGCTGCATCAACATCCGTGAGATCAGCGACTGGGTCGATGCCGCCGGCTTCTCCGGGCATCGCGAAGTGGAGATCTTTTCGAATCGGCTTTGGGCCATGGACCAGCAGGTGTTCCTAGAAAAGATCGCCGCCAGCTACGCCCAGCTTTACGCATGAAAGCCTTCATCCCGCGCCGAATTTTTCGAGCATATGACACCATGAATTCTCTCCGTCTGCTCCTCCAGCTCTCGCTTGGCATCTGTCTGTCGGCATCAGCCGCTGACGCAGTGCTTTCTCCCCTCCAGCAGCGCGACCAGTGGCAGTTTGAAGACCCTGCGGCGTGGGAATGGCTGGGGGATTCTGGAGAGACGGCGCTTGTCCTCAAGAAGCCTTCGCACTACAAACCGAAGTTTCGCAGGCCGTTGAATCTGGCCTGGTTTGGCGGTGCTCAGTGGGACTCCTTCACGCTGACCTGTGAAGCACGGCTTGATGCGTTCAACAAAGGCAACAACGACCTCTGCATCGCCTTTGGCGGCGTGGGAGACTCGCAGTTCTACTATGCCCACCTGGGAGAGAAGGCGGACGGCGTCCATCTTCAACTGCATGTGGTGAACAACTCAGACCGCAAAGCCATCACGACATCCCGTGCTGAGGCTTTGCCCTGGAAGCCCGGCACCTGGCATCCCATCAAGCTGGTGCGCGATGCCGCATCTGGCAGCATCAAAGTCTGGTTTGAGGGGCAGCTGGTGCTTGAAGCCAACGACAAGATTTTCGGCAAAGGCCGCATCGGTCTCGGCTCTTTCGATGATCTTGGTGCGTTTCGGAATGTGGTCGTCGAACCGGGCGCAGTCACCTTGGCAGAAGCTGCACCCATGCAGATCGAAATCGTCGCGGGTGGCGGCGTGAGAGTGGAGCATGCACCTGCAGCCGAATGCCAGGTGATGCAGCCTTTTGGCATTGCCTTTGATCCGCAGGACAACATGTTCATCTGCGAGGAAACGCACCGGCTGCTGCGAGTCGATGCGAAGACGGGCGTACTCACTGTGGTGACGGGTGCCAAGTCCAAAAATGCGCCCCTGGGCGACAATGGACCCGCCAGGGATGCGAGCTTCATCGCGCCGCACAATCTTGTCGCCGATGCAGAGGGAAATCTTTTCATCGCCGATACCTACCACTACGCCGTGCGCCGGGTGGATGCTAAGACCGGCGTCGTCACAACCTTCGCAGGCAACGGCAGCAAGGAACTCAGCGGCGACGGCGGTCCTGCCACGAGCGCCGGGCTGGATGGCATCGCGTGCCTGTGCTTCAACCACGACTTCACCCAGCTCTATCTCGGCGGCTTCAGCAAAGTAATTCGTATGGTGGACCTGAAGACAGGACTGATCACCACGGTCTCCGGCATCGGCGGCAGCAGGGCTATGGCGGTTGACTCAAAAGGCAGACTCTTTATTGCGGCAGGGCTTGGCTTGAGAATACTGGGGGCCGATGGCCAAGCCGTAAGTCTCAGCGATCCGGCAGCTACTCCGCCACTCAAAGGCGTGAAGCACTTCTGGGCGGACCGCGACGACAACATCCTCATCGCTGACGCGGGCAACCATCTCATCCGCAAATTCATCGTGTCCGAGCGCAGGCTCATCACACTTGCAGGAAATGCCGTGAAAGGCGCAGGCGGCGTTCCCGGCCCGGCATTGCAGGCCCAGCTTGGCGAACCGCACGGCGTCGTCTCCCATCCACGCACTGGCGACATCTACATTGCCGACTCGCGCAATCATCGAGTGCTGCGCATCAGGAACCAACCTTGACCCTTACCCCTTTTTTCATCCCCATTACCAACTATGGAAACCAAACGAATCGGCATCATCATGAACGGCGTCACAGGACGCATGGGTACGAACCAGCACCTGATCCGCTCGATCAAGGCCATCCGCGATCAAGGCGGACTCAAAATCGGAGATGACCTCGTCATCATGCCCGATCCCATCCTCACCGGACGGAACCACGACAAGCTCAAGGCCCTGGCTGAACGCACGGGCGTGACCCGGTTCACCACGGATATCGATGCTGCGCTGGCTAACAAAGAGGACGAGATCTTTTTTGATGCCTCGGGCACCTTGCAGCGGGCAGGTTTTGTGGCGAAGGCCGTGGCGGCAGGCAAGGCGATCTACTGCGAAAAGCCGACGGCGGTCGAAACGAGCGAGGCCTTGCGCCTGGCTAAGCTATGCGAAGATGCCGGTGTGAAAAACGGTGTGGTGCAGGACAAGCTCTGGCTCAGTGGCATCCGCAAATTCCGCACCCTGCGCGATCAGGGTTACTTTGGCCGCATCCTCAGCGTGCGTGGCGAGTTTGGCTACTGGGTCTTCACTGGTGAGGAAGGGGACCAGCCCGCGCAGCGTCCTTCCTGGAACTACCGCAAGGAAGACGGCGGCGGCATCATCGTGGACATGCTCTGCCACTGGCGCTACGTGGTGGACAATCTCTTTGGCAAGGTGAAAGCCGTGAGCTGCATAGGTGCCACTCACCTGCCAAAACGCATCGACGAACGCGGCAAGCCCTATGCCTGCACCAGCGATGATGCCTGCTATGCCACCTTTGAGTGCGAAGGCGGCGTCATCTGCCAGTTCAACAGCTCCTGGACAGTGCGCGTGCGGCGCGATGACCTGCTGACCATGCAGGTGGATGGTACGCACGGCAGCGCCATCGTCGGGCTTCGGAAATGCTGGGTGCAGAGCATCGGCACCACGCCACGGCCCACGTGGAATCCTGACATCGACCAGCCGATCGATTTCTTCGGCGGCTGGCAGGAGGTGCCTGACACAACGACCTATGACAACGCCTTCAAGATCCAGTGGGAGGAGTTCCTCAAGCACGTGGTGCTGGACACACCCTTCCCCTGGACCCTGCGTGAAGGCGCCAAAGGTGTGCAACTCGCTGAGCTCGGCCTCCAAAGCTGGGAGCAGCGCAAGTGGCTGCCAGTTGGCGAGCTTTGAGGATGCGTTCTAAAGAATCTTGAGGCGAAAGGCGCTACGGCGTTGCGCAACTCCGGTGCGTGGGTGAATGTTCTCGCACCGAATGTTGCGCGCCATAGGTCGTTACTCACTCTCCATTGTTCATGAATTGGGCGACTTTGCTCTGTTTACAGGGCAGTCTTTTCGTTCCGCAGTGGGTGCGCGGCGGCTTGGCAGGCGCATTGTGCGCGCCGGTTTTGAGCAAGGCGTGCGCTGCCTGCCGGTCATTATCATCGTTGGCATGTTCACCGGTCTGGTGCTCGGCCTGCAGGGGTATTATGTCCTGAACCGTTTCGGTTCCGAAAGTTTGCTGGGCACCCTCGTTTCGCTGAGTCTGGTGCGTGAACTGGGGCCGGCACTGGCCGCGCTGATGCTGGTGGGGCAGGCGGGTTCCGCCCTGGCGGCAGAGCTGGGCATTCAGCGCAACACAGAGCAGATCGCCGCACTCGAAACGATGGGCGTGAGCAGCCATGCCTATCTCATCACACCAAGATTGCTCGCCGCGCTGGTGGTCTATCCCATGCAGACGGCCTTGTTTGTCACAGTCGGTTTGTGGGGTGGCAGCCTTTCAGGGTCGTTGCTGCTGGGCCTGGAGCCGGGCGTTTACTGGTCTTCCGTGGAGCACGCGGTCAAGGCCCAGGATGTGCGGGAGTGCATCATCAAGGCGGTCACCTTTGGGCTGCTGACGATTTCATTGTGCGCCTACCATGGCTTTAACGCCCATCGTTGCAGTTCCGCCACAGGAGCGCGTGCCGTCAGTGCTTCCACCACTCGTGCCGTGGTGCAGTCCAGCATCATTGTGCTGGCCGCAGATTACATCATCACCTCCTTCCTCGTCTGATCATGGGTGCTGATTCCAATCAAATGCTGCTGCGCATCGAGGGCTTGAACAAGTGCTTTGGAGAGAACGTCGTGCTGGATGGTGCCAGCCTCAATGTGCCACGCGGCAGTCTCGTGACCGTCCTGGGACGCAGTGGTGCTGGCAAATCGGTGCTGCTGAAATGCCTGGCCGATGTCGTTCGTCCGGATTCTGGCAGCATTCACTTTGACGGCAAACTGCTCAGCATCGGCGATGTGTCCTCACGAGCCGATTTCCGGCGCCGCTGCAGTTTCCTTTTTCAAAGCAATGCCTTGTTTGACTCCCTGACCGCACTGGAAAATGTGGCCCTGCCGCTGGAGCAGACCACGGATCTTTCCGACAAGGAAATCCGCGAGCGCAGCCTCGAGGCGCTGCGGCAAATCGAGCTCGAAGCGCACCAGGACCGCTATCCCAGCCAGCTTTCCGGTGGCATGCAGAAGCGCTTGGCCCTGGCACGCGCCATTGTCACGCGGCCGGAACTCGTGCTGTTTGACGAACCTACTGCCGGTCTGGACCCGCTACGGCGCAATGCGGTTTTCGCCATGATCGCGAAATATCAACGCCAGTTTGGCTTCACTGCACTCGTGGTCACGCATGACCTGACCGAGGCTCTGATCGCTAGCGACCGCGTGGCCCTCCTTGACAAAGGGCGCATGTGCTTTGAAGGCACCCCTGCTGAATTTTCGGCCTCCACCGTCGCCATGGTGGAAGATTTTCGCGATAGCGCGGAAGCACTTGGCCGCACACTTGCTGCTATACGGCGTGGCGAAGCCATGCAATCTGAAGACTCATGAAACAATCCAAGCTGGAACTTTACGTTGGTCTGTTCGTCCTCCTGGGGATCGCCGCCATCGTCTACCTGACGGTGAAGCTCGGCGCCAAATCACTGATCGGTGGAGACACCTATGTGATGGAAGCACGCTTTACCAATGCAGGGGGCCTCAATGCCGGGAGCAGCGTGCTCGTGGCGGGCGTCCCGGTCGGGCGGGTGGAAGGCATTCGCGTGGATGGCACGGACTACAGCGCCATGGTGACCCTGCGCGTGGAGGCTGGTCTGAAGCTGCCCACTGACACGATGGCTTCCATCAAAACCACCGGGCTCATCGGAGACAAATACGTGGCACTTGCGCCTGGAGCAGATGATAGTTATCTTACCGCAGGTTCACGGATTACGATGACTGAATCCTCGGTCGATCTTGAGTCGTTAATTGGAAAGATGGCCTTTGGCAGTGTTGAAAAAGGAAAAGACTCCCCCCCCCCCGCCCCATGACCCTACGTCTTCTGCTCACATTCCTCTTGGCTGCAGCACCGCTGGCCGTGTCCGCCCAGCTTGCCGAGGCTCAGACCCGTCTGAAATCCGCCGTGACTGAAGTCCTGGCCGTGGCGGATCGTGCCGGAAGCCGCAGCGCACTGCCGGAGAAACTGCGGCCGGTGCTGCAGAAGTACGTGAGTTTTGAAACGATGACCAAACGTGCCGTGGGGCCCGGATGGAGGCAGTTCACGGCAGATCAGCAGCAGCAGGCCACCCAGCTTTTTACCACGTTGATCATCCGCAGCTACAGCGGCAAATTCACACCCGGAGAGCACCCGGACATCACCTACAATGCAGCGGTTTCTCCGGCATCTGGTCGGGTTGATGTGCCGACGAGCATGGTTTACAAAGGCAGCCACTATTCCGTGACCTATCGTATGGAGCAGATGCAGATTACGGACGTGGTGATTGAGGGGGTTAGCCTGATCGCCAACTACCGCAGCCAATTGGATGCGCAATTTAAAAAAGGTGGCGCAAGTGCCGTCATAAGCTCTCTTACGCAGTCTGTTTCCCACCCTCAATGAAATACCACGAATTCACACTCCGTCTGTTATTGCTGGCAGTCACTCCGCTGCTGACTGATTGCAGCACTCATGCTGCCAGGCACGCGATGAAACCCAAAGCAGACGCTGCCTCCATGGCTGCAACTGCGAAAGTCAAAGCTGCCGACAAAGGAGGAGCGGCCAAAGGAGATGAAGTGGATGAATATGCCACAGCACCTGACATTTCCGACCCGCTTGAGAAGCTCAATCGCGGCACCTTCTGGGTGAACGACCAGCTTTACACCTTTATCCTGCGTCCTATCTCCAAGGGCTACACGCTGCTCCTGCCACGGCCGGTGCGTAAGGGGATCGACAATGCATTTGAAAACGTGAAGTATCCGGTTCGTGTCGTGAACTGCACCCTCCAAGGCAAGTTCAAACTTGCTGGGAAAGAGACCGGCAAGTTCGTCGTCAACACCGTGGGCGGCATCGGTGGCATCTTTCGTCCTGCGGAGAGAATCCCGGCGCTCGCCAATCTGCCAGAGGAAGACACCGCACAGACCTTTGGGAAGTGGGGCATTCCAAACGGCCCTTACCTGGTGCTGCCACTGCTGGGACCCAGCAGCGTGCGCGATACTGTGGGCCTCGCCGGAGACTAT
This sequence comes from Verrucomicrobiaceae bacterium, assembly GCA_027490195.1. Classification (GTDB taxonomy): domain Bacteria; phylum Verrucomicrobiota; class Verrucomicrobiia; order Verrucomicrobiales; family Verrucomicrobiaceae; genus Prosthecobacter. The sequence continues at coordinate 136,574 of JAIXYN010000065.1, forward strand.
GCCCTCAATCCGGTCAACTGGCCGTACCTCTACTGGTTCGGGAGCCGCTTGAGGCATGATTGGGTCATTATTCCTCCTTTGTCCAACACGTTGCGTTCGACTCCTGCCCAGTTGGAAAAGTATGACACGATTACAAAGGATGCCGTCGATCCTTATCTCTCAGCACGCAGTGCTTACAGCCAGAATCGCGCTGAAGCCGTGAAGAAGTAGGTGGGCGTTGTCTCGATCGAGCGCTGAATGAGAGGAACTGTCCGCATCTCCCAGCGATCTCGCTCTGAAAAACAAGTGACCAAACCAGGGGATTCAAGATGAGTCCCTTGGTTTTTCACCATGCAAGTGCTCAGGGCTCACTTTCCGAGGTGGATCTAATACCTAGGCCGCAGATCCACCCGCAGCAAGCCCCGGCCCACACCAAGCAATCGAGACTTCATGCTGCGCATAGGCAACGCGCAATTTATTCGTCCGCCGCCCTGAGGCTCTGCTCTCTCCACAACGCGTTTCGTGAAACGCATAACGCAGACTGCCTCATCGGCCCTCTGCAAAGGGCCTTGTCCTCGACATCCCGGTCTTCACTCACCGCGCAGGCAGTGCGCGGGGAATATTCTCCAGTTCGGGGGAGCTGAACTGCATGGCTTCGTTGTAGAGTTTGGTGCGTCCGCTTTCAATATTGTTCGGGGTGTCGAGCGGATCTTCCGAGCGCACAATGCGGGGCTGAATGAAGATGAGCAGCTCTTCGCGGGTGGTTTGATTCTGCGTGGTGCCGAAGAGATTGCCCAGAATAGGAATGCGCCGAAGACCGATGACACCGTTTTTGCCTTTGGTGACTCGCTCGGTGATGAGCCCGCCGAGAACGACTGTGGCTCCGTTTTTCACCGCCACTTCGGTGAGAAGCTTCTGGGTGCCGATGGTGGGCACGGTGTTGTTGCCGATCGTTTGTGAACCGACGATGTTGTCGTTAACTTGAGCGATCTTAAGGGTGACTTCATCATCGGAGTTGATCAGTGGGATGACCTCCAGCTTGAGAACGACATCGCGGTAGGTCACGCTCACACTGTTGCTCGCAACACCGCCAGTGAAGGCACCATTGCTCAGGATGTTGGCTGGCACGGCGATGCTCTGACCCGAGGAGATGACAGACTTGGCGGCGTTCTTGGCGTAAATGCTTGGCGTGGCCAGCACCTTGAAGTTGTTGTTGCTGTCGATGACCTTGATGTAGTTGCTCAGTGCGCCGATCTGGCCGTAGAAATTCAGCTGCCCGAATTTCGCAGGAAACTGGACGATATTGGACCCCGTCGTTGTGGAACTGCCCGATGAGGAAGTTGAACCGCGCGCACCGTTGCGGTTCACGCTGAAGTCAGACAGTAACTGCAGGAAATCGACCCCATAGTTGAAGTTCGAGCCCAGACTCAACTGGCCGATGATGGCGGAAATGTAAATCTGCTGGGGGCGGACATCCATCTCCTCCAGCAGCTGATCAATGCGGGCAATGTGCTCGGGAGAACCCGAAACGATGAGGCTGTTGGACTGAGGATCGCCGATGAGCAGCGTTTTTCCGACGACCATGGACTCGGGTGCGTCCACGTCATCCGGATTATCGAGCATGCTGCGGTTGGCATTGGAATTGCCGGAGGAGTTGCCGAAGTTGCCACCCAAGCCGGCGTCAGCACCATTGGAGACATTGTTGCTGCCGCCGAAAGCATTGGAATTGCTGCTGCCGCTGTCATCCGAGGAGGAAGACTTGGCCGAGCCGCCGGACTTGCGGCGGCCACTTCCACCGCCACCTGGTGAACCTGAGATGGCACCGTCGTCTTTTCCTTGAATATCGGTGTCTTTGGCCAGCGCATTGTAGGCCACGGCAAGAAAATCGAGCACGTCGAGGTACTTCAGGCGGCGCTTGAGGAAATTGGAGCCGTCGCTCTGTTTGTCGAGTTTCTCGACCAGACCCTTGATGTAGGTGATGTCCACCGGACGACCAATGACGAGGAGTTCATTCGTGCGGCGGTATGGGAAAACTTTGACGCGTGCGGCGGCGGGATTGGTCGCGGTGGTGCTGGCGTCTCCTGCAGGACTGGCGGGCGCGGCAGGCACTCCGGGACGTGCTGCGGTATTCGGGACAGCGGCGACTGGATTGGATGTGGAGCTCTTCGCATCTTCCTCCTGCTCAAAGATTTCATTGATGATCTCGGCCACCAGCTCCACGTCGGAGCGCTCCAGCTTGATCATTTCATTGGATGTCTCCGTCGGTGGTACGTCGATGATCTGGGCGATCTCGCAGATGCTGCGGATGGTCGTGCTGTTTTCCGTGATGATGAGGGCGGTGTCATTGGAGACACCGGTCATAGCTCCATAGGTATGAAGTTTGATCACCTGCTGAAAGGCCTTGGAGGCTTCATCTGCCGATACGAACTGCAGAGGCAGCACGTAGTGGCAGATCTCCTCGTTCAGCGGCAGGTCGCGCAGGGAATTGTACACCTTCAAGCCGTCAGCAGTGGGGCTTTTGCCGCCGCCCTGGTTGATCAGCTTCGCAGTGGTCGCATCCACATTGATGACGACATAACCATTGAGCAGCAGTGTGGCTTCAATGAAAGCGATGGCGTCCTTCTTGGTGAGCATCTGTGGGGAAATAATGCGGAGCATCTCTCCCTGCAGGGCGGAGTCGAGAATGAGCTTTTTGCCCGTGAGCTGGGTATAGAAGGGAATGATCGCTTGAATCGGCGCACTGGGAAAGTTGACCTTGATGCTGGCACCTTCACCCACCGGGACGTATGTTCCGTCCGCAGGCAGCGGAACATTAGGAGCCTGGCCCTTGGAGGTTTGGCGCATGCCGAGTATCAAAAGCATCAGCAACACGGCGAAACGTAGGCGTGTCGGTAGCTGGGATGGAAAATGTGACATATTGTTGAAATTAGACTCAGTATAATTAATTTACCCTTGGCGGCAAGGGTTTTAGTTAATATCTATTAAAATTCATGCTTCACGAGCCGACATGATTGCCGCCTTGCAAGCTTCCGCAGGTCATTGATGATCGGCTCCCATGATCTCCATTCAGGGTCTCACCAAGCGCTTCGGCGCTCAAACCGCCGTCGATCATCTGACCTGGGAGGTGCCACCCGGCATGATCGTGGGTCTGCTGGGGCCCAACGGGGCGGGGAAGACCACCACCCTGAAAATGGTCACCGGCATGCTGCAACCCGACGAAGGCACGGCACTGATTTGCGGCGTGAATGTCTCCACCCATCCCATGGAGGCCAAGCGCCTGCTCGGTTTTGTGCCAGACTCCGGCGCGGTGTATGAATCACTCACTGGACTCGAATTCCTCCTCATGATCGGGGCGTTGTACGGCATCCATGAGGACGAGGCCCGGCCGCGCATCCGGCAGTTCCTGGATTTTTTTGAGCTGGATGAGCAGACGCTCACCACCAAGCTGCTGGGGGCCTACTCCAAGGGCATGCGCCGCAAGGTTGTCATCACCGCCGCGCTGCTGCACAATCCCAAGGTGGTGCTGCTGGACGAACCGCTGGACGGCCTGGATGCCAATGCCGCCGTCGGCTTCAAGGCATTGCTGGAAACCCTGGCGCGCGAGGGTAAGACGATTGTGTACAGCTCGCATGTGTTGGATGTCGTGGAGCGCGTGTGCAATCGCGTGGCCATCATGGCGCAAGGAAAGCTCCTGGTGGAGGGCTCGCCGCACGACCTTCAGCACCAGCACGGGGCGGACACGCTGGAGCAGCTCTTCACCCAGCTCACAGGCCTCAGTGGTCTGGAGGCACGCGCCGAGACCTTTGCCAAAAGCATGCTGTCATGAGCACCGCCGCAGAAAATATGCCGCACACTCATGGCCGCCGGGCACCCTCGCCCGCGAAGGTGCTGCGCAGCTTGTTTTGGAAGCTGCTCTTCCGTGGGCGTGCGGCGCAGCAGGCGGGTGCTGAGAAAACGCGTCGGCAGATGGGCCTGGGCCTGACCCTTTTCATTTACGCGCTGGTTGGCCTCATGCCCGCGATGCTGTCCAAGTTCACTGACACCTTTGATTTTGCCTGCACGCTGCATGGCTTCACGCTGATGTTTGCCTCGCTCACGCTGGCCTCCAGCGCGGGCACCATGCTCTTCATGAAAGAGGAGGCGGAGATACTGCTGCACCGGCCCGTGACACCGCAGCAGATGCTGCGTGCCAAGTGCGCCGTCCTGGCGGGCTTTGCCTTCGTGCTCGCCTTGGCACTGAATCTTGCCGGACTCATCGCCGGTCCGTGGAGCAAAGGCGGCACTTGGCGCTTTATTCCTGCTCATCTGTTTTCCACCGCTTTGCTCATGCTCTTCTCCGCCGCCAGCATCGTGCTGGTGTACAATGCCTGCCTCAAATGGTTCGGGCGCGAGCGTTTGGACAATTTGCTCGCCACCGTACAATCGCTCCTCACGGTGGTGATGATCCTGGGCGGCCAGATCATGCCCCGGGTGATGCAGCTGGAGGCATTCAAGCATTTCGACCACATCACCGGCTGGATGCTGGCGCTGCCACCGATCTGGTTCGGTGCGCTGGATGCGCTCATCAGCGGCACCACGCTCAATCCTTCCACGCTGTGGCTTCCTGCCGGGCTCGCAGTGGCTGTAACGGCACTGACGAGCTGGCTGGCACTGGAAAAACTGGGCAGCGCCTACGGCCAAGGATTGATGAATTTGAATGAGTCCACTGGCACGGCCAAAGAGCGCACCAAGCCACGCGGCGTGTGGCTGGCGGCCATCGTCAAACTTCAGCTGCTGCGCTGGTGGCTGCGGGATCCCGTGGAGCGCGAGTCCTTCAAGCTCACCACAGCCTACCTGTTTCGCGACCGGGAAATCAAGCTACGGCTCTACCCCGGCATCGCGCCCATGCTCATCATGCCGCTGGTGATGCTGTTTTCTGGGGTGCAGGGCGGAGCAAAGACAGCGATGATGATGCAGGGCTTTGCCACCTGCTTTCTAGGCATGGTGTCTCTGCAGGCGCTGATGTTTCTGGGCTGCTCTGAGCACTGGCGTGCCGCCGCCTTTTTTTATGTGGCGCCGCTGCGGCACTGGACGCCGCTGTTTCATGGCTCGCGCAAGGCGGTGCTTTGCTGGCTGAGCTTCCCGGTGCTGATCCTGCAAACCGCCCTCCTCTGCGGCCTGGAGCGTTCATGGACCCCGCTGATGCTCAGCCTGCCTGCCCTGATGTTTCTGCCCACCTTCTCCCTCTTGACCGGTCTCGTGGGCCAGTGGCTGCCGCTTTCCAAACCGTCCGAGGACGTCAAGAATACCAGCGCCGGCTGCCTCATGATGGGAGCATCCATGGCCGCCGCAGGCATCATCGGCGGGCTCTCAAGCTGGATGTGGCACATCGGCCATTTTGGCCTCTTCCTCGCGCTTGAAGCCCTGGTGATGCTTGGAGCCACCGTCCTCATGAAATACCTCATGCGCGACGCACCCTGGGTGGCGCAGCCGGATTGAAGAAGTTTTGTCAGGAGCACTTGAAAGAGCTAATGGTTTTATATGAACGCTGAAATCACCTTCACCGTAGAACCCTGCTTGGAGACCGGCGGCTACATTGCCCGCTGGGATGATCCTCTCGGGCGTGGTGGTATCACCACCCAGGGTGACTCGCTCAATGAGCTTCAGGAAATGGTGGCCGATGCAGTGCAGGGCTTTTTTGAACCGCATGAAAAGCCGCAGCAGGTGCGCCTTCACTTCGTGAAAGACCCAGTGTTGCAGGTGGCATGAGAATCCCGCGTGATATCAACGGGGCTGAGGCGGTCAGGGCTTTGCGGCGGCTGGGTTTTGAAAGCATCCGTCAAACTGGCTCCCACCACATCATGAGGTGTGGCGAGAAGACCGTCGTCGTACCATAGCACAAACCCATCAAGCCGGGTACTTTGCGTGGCATGCTTGATCAGGCAGGCATCTCGCTCGAAGAATTCACTCAGTCTCTCTGAGCGATTTTTCGTTTCCCTGCGCTCCTTTGCGGCTATTCAAAGCGATACCATGACCCACGCCGAAGCCGCCAGCCGCGCCGCCTTTCTCAGCGCCGAACTTCACCGCCACAATCGCCTCTACTACGTGGAGGCGCGCCCTGAAATCAGCGATCAGCAGTTCGATGCCCTCCTGCGCGAGTTGCAGGACATCGAGGCACAGTTCCCCGATCTGCAGACGCCGGATTCTCCCACGCTGCGCGTCGGCGGTGCGCCGCTCGAAGGCTTCACGCAAATCACGCACACGGTGCGCATGATGAGCCTGGACAACACCTATTCAGAAGAGGAACTCAGCGCCTTCTTCGCCCGCGTACAAAAAGGCCTGGGGCGTGAAAAGGTGGACTGCGTCATCGAGCCCAAGGTCGATGGCGTCGCCATCACCATCCGCTACGAAAACGGCATCCTTAAATACGGTGCGACGCGTGGCGATGGTCAAACCGGCGACGATGTGACCAACAACCTCAAAACCATCGGACGCCTGCCGCTGCGTCTGCCCAAAGACGGCCCGCAGAACTTTGAAGTGCGTGGCGAGGTGTTCATGCCAAAGGCAGGCTTTGCCAAACTCAATCAGGAACGTGAAGAAGCAGGCGAGGCCTTGTTTGCCAACCCCCGCAACTCCACCGCTGGCACCTTGAAGCTGCTGGACCCAAAGATCGTCGCCAAGCGTCCGCTCGACATCGTCTGTTATGGTCTCGTCGAAGCCAGCGAGGTGCAATCTCAGGCCGAAGTCTATGCCCTTCTCGATGCCGCCGGACTGCGCAAAGCCGATCTCATCTGGCATGCCGACAGCGCCGAAGGTTTGCTGCACGCGATCCGTGAGCTTGATGAAAAACGCAAATCACTGCCCTACGAAACCGATGGTGCCGTGATCAAGGTCAACAGCTTCGCCGATCAACGCGAACTCGGTGCCACCAGTAAAGCACCGCGCTGGGCCATCGCATATAAGTACCAGCCCGAGCAGGCCGAAACCAAAATCACCGCCATCGACATCCAGGTGGGCCGCACTGGCGCTCTCACTCCCGTGGCACGCCTGGAGCCCGTCCTCGTCAGCGGCAGCACCGTGAGCAATGCCACCCTGCACAACTACGAGGAGATCGAACGCAAGGACATCCGCGTCGGCGATATCGTCATCATTGAAAAAGCCGGCGAGATCATTCCCGCCGTGGTCTCCGTGAAAAAGGAGCTGCGCAGCGGCAGTGAAACTGCCGTGCCGGTCCCCACACACTGCCCCGTGTGCGGCACCGCCGTGCATCGCGACGAAGAGCAGGTCGTCATCCGCTGCCCGAATCCGCATTGCCCTGAAGTCGTCAAACGCCGCATCGAGCACTTCGTTAGCCGTGGAGCCATGGACATTAGCGGCCTCGGCGAATCCGTCATCGCGCAACTGGTCGAGCTGAAACTCGTCAAAGATGTCGCCGATCTCTACGACCTCAACGAGCTGCTGTTCGCCCGCCTCGAGCGCGTGGGCACCAAGAGCATCGACAACTACCTCAAAGCCATCGCTTCCAGCAAGCAGCAGGACCCCTGGCGGCTCGTCTTCGGCCTCGGCATTCTGCACGTCGGCGCAGGGGGTGCCCGCAAGCTCATCGAACACTTCAGCAGCATTGACGCCGTCGCGAATGCCAGCGTCGAAGACCTCACCCAATGCCCCGACATTGGTGCTATCGTTGCTCCAAGCATCCACGCCTGGTTTCATGACGAGCTAAACCTTGCCCTGCTCAATCGCCTCCGCGTCGCCGGTCTCAACTTCACGCAAAAGACCGTCACCGCCGCCTCCGACAAACTCAACGGCACTACTTGGGTCATCACCGGCACCCTGAGCGAAGATCGCGAAACCATCGCCGATACCATCCGCGCCAACGGCGGCAAGGTCAGCGGCAGCGTCAGCGGCAAGACGACCTACCTGCTCGCTGGAGAAGATGCCGGCAGCAAACTCGACAAGGCCACGAAACTCGGCGTGAAGATTGTCACTGAACCTGAGTTTCGGGCGATGCTCTGAAAGAAGAGGCATCAACCTGATCTCACTTTTTCCGGACAAGCACCCTTGGCAACATCTGCGGAAGACACCTGCTTGAGGTGAGTGCTTCCTGCGCCGAAGGCGAACAGCGCACCCATGGCTGAGCCCCAGATTGCGCGATAGATTGATCATGCCGGTGATGGCGCTCCGGTGTTCTGGAGTGGATTGAGGCCATGACTGCGATGTTGTTTGCCGTTGGGAACGCGATGCTGAGGGCCATCATTACGGCTGCTCACAGCAACTGCGCTTCCGTCTCTGCCTTGAACTCCTCAAGCAGCGCCTTCAATTGCTGCGAGGTGTAACGGGCTTTGACCGCCGCAATGGCTTCATTCGCCAGTGCATCGCACCGTTCGTTTTCAGTATTGCCCGCATGGCCTTTGACCCAGTGCCACTGGATTTTGTGCATGGCGGTGGCGGCATCGAGTTCGCGCCAGAGGTCGGCGTTTTTCACCGCCTGCTTGTTGCTGGTGCGCCAGCCATTGCGCTTCCACCCGGAGATCCACTGGCTGATGCCCTGGCGGACATACTGCGAGTCGGTGTGAAAATCGATCTGGCACGGCTCTTTGAGAATGCGCAGCGCCTCGATCGCCGCCTGCAACTCCATGCGGTTGTTCGTCGTGGCCGGCACGCCGCCTTTGAGCTCGCGCACGTGTTTGCCATACGCCAGCACAGCGGCCCAGCCACCGGGGCCGGGGTTGCCATGGCAGCCGCCGTCGGAATGAATGAGGACCTTCTTCACGCCTGAGTCTGGGTAGAGTCCGCCGCCGCCCATGCACGCATGCGGCGGTCGATGAAGAAAGGCACAAACGGCAGCAGAGACGCGATAAAAACCAGCACCGCACGGCTGAACGGCCAATGGGTGTTCATCAGCACGCGCATGAGTGCGATGCAGAAGAGTACGAAGAGCCCCCCATGCACCGAGCCCGCGATCTTAACCGCCAGCGGCATGCCCCAGATATACTTCAGCGGCATGGCCACAAAGAGCAGAATCAAATACGAAATGGCTTCGAGCAGGCCGACGCTGCGAAGAAAGGAGACGGGGTGTTTCATCATAGGGCCTGTAGCACTGGATGGCGGGGGCTAGAAAGAAAAAACTCCGACCGCCTTGCGACAATCGGAGTTTGGGAACTAGATGGAAACGGGGAAGAATTACTTCACGCCGGAAGCTTTCAGGTCGTTGTATTTCTGGAAGCCCTGCTCGGCACTGAGGCCACCGTGGACCACGCCTTGCACGGCCTGCATCATCGCCACAGGCGCGTCACTCTGGAAGATGTTGCGGCCCATGTCCACGCCGCTCGCACCTTGAGCGATGGCGTTGGCGCACATCTTCAAGGCATCAAGCTCTGGCAGTTTCTTGCCGCCGGCGATCACGATCGGCACTGGGCAGCAGCTCGTCACCGTGTCGAATTCGGTATCCGTGTAGTAGCACTTCACCACGTTCGCTCCCAGTTCCGCCATGATGCGGGTAGCTAGGCGGAAATACTGCGGGGTGCGTGCCATCGCACGGCCCACGGCGGTCACGCCCATGACGGCGATGCCGTAGCGGCTGGCGGCATCGACGAG
>JAIXYN010000007.1 GCA_027490195.1 Verrucomicrobiaceae bacterium
AGGGCGCGCCGTTGGCGCTTCAATCTGGGTGAAGCGGCGGTTTGTGTCACCGCTACGCGGTTCTACGAAGTTTGGGAGGGGTGGGTGATGCGGTTCCGGGGGCTGGCGCCCCCGGCTACCCTTGTGCCAGCCCTCCGGGCTTTCGGAGGGAGAGGGCGCTGGGGCGGGTGGGGGATCTCCCGCACCCCTTCAGGGTGCGACCTTCGGGGAAAGGGGGCGCGTGATGGGGTGACCCAGGGCTTGCTGCGCGGCGCCCTGGGCTGAGTCCGGCGGCCCTTCAGGCCGCGATGGTGAGGCTGTAATCACCCTTCAACGCGGTTCATTCCGTGCTGGGGCGGCAGGGACGTTCGCCCAGAGCCGATAAAATATCGGCGCTCCCAGTGAAGAGCTTTTTCAGCGAGGCGGAGGGGTCCTTGTTCCGCAGGAACAAGGCTACTTTGCGGCAGCGGTTAGCGGCTGCTGAGAGGCTGCAATTCAAACGCGAATGGTGGAGAATATCCGCGAATGAACGCTAAGCGGAGTCAGAGCTGCGCCTGCGACGGAGGGTGTGTTTCTAACGCGAATGAGCGCGAAGGGCCGCGAATTACCGCGAAGGCAGAATCAGAGCTATTCGCGGTGAGTGGCGAACATTCGTGTTGGAGGCCTTTGGCCGCTGTTTCATGAGGCGGCGTTCTGTTAGCGGCTGCCGACGGGTCTTTGTGCGAATTTTCAGCTGTGATGCAGAAGAATTCTAACGCGAATGAGCGGGAAGGGCCGCGAATTATCGCGAAAGCAGAATCAGAGCTATTAGCGGTGAGTGGCGAACATTCGTGTTGGAGGCTTTTGGCCGCTGCTTCACTAGGCGGCGTTTTGTTAGCGGCTGCCGACGGGACTTTGTGCGAATTTTCAGCTGTGATGCAGAAGAATTCTAACGCGAATGATCGCGAAGGGCCGCGAATTGATGCGAATGGGAATTGATCAACGGCTGCTGACGGAGACGGCGCCCATGGCGGGGACCATGATTTCGTCTCCGGCTTTGAGGGTGGTGCCGGGGGTGAGGCGGTTCATTTCGCGGATCTGATCTGGGGTGGTGGTGAACTGGGTGGCGATGGTTTCGATGGTGTCGGCGCGATCGACGCGGTAGGCGAGGATGCCGCGGTGGGAGTCGGAGGTGTCGGGGCCTTTGGGGGCGGGGGCTGCGATGGGGGCCGGTGGGGCGGTGGGCATGGGCGCGGGGGCTGAGACGGGGGCGAAGCCGCTGGCGGCTGGGGGCGGGGTGCCGGGGACGCCGACGCCGGGGAGGGGGATGGTGTCGGGGGATTCGGCGCGTGGTGGGGCGGGGCGGGTCTTGGTGGCGACGAGGGTGGTGGTGGTGCGGCCGGGGATTTTGAGGCGCTGGCCGATGACGATTTTATTGACGTCTTTGATCTTGTTGGCGGTGGCGAGGGTGACGGGGGTGATTTTGTGCTTGAGGGCGATGGCTTTGAGGCTGTCGCCTTTTTTGACGGTGTAGTAGAGGGGGGAGGTGACCTTCACCATGGTGGTGACGGGTGCGGACTGGGGGACGGGGGCGCCTGTGAGGGTGGGCGGGGTGTAGCTGACCTGGGTGGTGGGGGAGTCGAGGCGATGCGGGGAGGGGACTAGGAGGGTCTGGCCGACGTGGACTTCTTCTTCGGTCATGCGATTGAGCTGCTGGATCTCGCCGACGCTGACGCGGTGGGTGGAGGCGATGCGCCAGAGGGTGTCGCCGGGGCGGGCGATGTAGGTGGTGTGTGCGGCGAGGTCGGTGCCGCCGTCATAGCGGGTGGTGCTGCCTTTGCCGCCGCGCTTGATGCTGCTGACGTCGCGCTCGAGCTCGCCGATGCGCATGTTTTGGACTTTGTCGCTCTCGCGGAGTCGGGTGACCTGGCTGGTGAGGTCGCCGGTGGGGCCGTAAACTTTGGGTGGGGGTGGGGGGCCTGCGGAGGGCTTTTTGGTGGTGGTGGATTTGGGGCTGGATTTGCCGGTGGTGGATGTTTTGGAGGATTTGGGGGTGGTGGTCTTGGGGGCGGGGCCGTAGCCGGGAGGGGCTGGCGGGTAGGTGTAGCCTGCGGTGGTGGGTGGGTAGGTGTAGCCGGGGGGCTGGGTGTACTGGGGGCGGCCGGCGGGGGCCTGGATGGCGGCGGCGGACTGCCGGGTGGCGCGGGTGGAGGGCTGCTGGAGGCCGGTGCCGGGTGCGGGATAACCGGGAGGGGGTGGCTGCCTGAAGGTGTTGGAGACCTGGGCGGAGAGGGGCAGGGCGATGAAGACTCCCCAGCAAAGCACGAGAGATCTCAGCACATAGGATGAAAGGCAGGGCGACTTCATATGGCTATTGTAGAAAATTCGATTGTTAATTCAATCAAATATTTTATAACTGTGAATATATTTTTTGAAATTTTACCCGCTTATCGCCCTGAGCCTGCAAACGGTGGTCGCTTTTTCGGCCCTCGGAGGGAGTGCGTACTCGCTGGTGTGGCTGGAGCAGCGGCGGGGGGCGGAGCCTCTGCCGAGCGAGCGGAGGTGGAATGAGACGGCACCGATTGTGGTGGTGGATGCGGGGCATGGGGGGCATGACGGCGGGGCGGTGGCGAACGGGGTGATCGAAAAAAATATGAGCCTGGACATCGCGAACCGGCTGAAGAGGGAGCTGGAAGCTGCGGGGGTGCGGGTGGTGATGACGCGGAGCGGGGACCGGTTTCTGACGCTGGATGAGCGTGCGGCGATGGCGGGGACGCATGGGGCGGCGGCCTTTGTGAGTGTGCACCTGAATACGGACGGTGAGGGGAGCGATGCGGAGGGGATTGAGACGTATTTTGCGGAGTCGAAGGGGCTGATGGCGCGGCAACTGGCACCTGCTGGGGATGGGCGAACGGAGGGGGATGGGGCTGAATTTGCGAGGACGGTGCAGCGGCTGGTGTGCGGTGCGACGAAGGCGGAGAGCCGGGGGATCAAGGCGCGGGACTATGCGGTGGTGGCGCGGGCGGCGTGTCCGGCGGTGCTGGTGGAGTGCGGATTCATCACGAGTGCGAGTGAGTCGGTGCGGCTGAAGCAGGCGGGGTATCGGGACAAGGTGGCGGATGGGATTGCGCGTGGGGTGGTGCTGTTTTTGCAGGGGCGTGCGGCGAGGCCGGGTGTGATTGCTGCAGCGGCGAAGTAAAATGAGCGGGACAAACGGGTGCTTTCCGGCGTAAATCATGGGGTCTTGCCTGCCTCCCACGCCATTGCTGTAACGAATATGCGCCGCGCGCTTTATGCGCTGGGGCTGTTTGTGGTCGCGTCGGTGGCGTTTTACGGGGTGTTTTCGGCGGTGGAGTATCCGTGGAACTGGAGCGGGGTGTGGCAGTACCGGGAGCAGTTTTTCCATGGGTGGCTGGCGACGATGGGGCTGTCTCTGGTGGCGATGGTGGTGAGCGTTGCGTTTGGCTTTTTGCTGATGCTGGGGCGGCGTGCGCCGTGGCTGCCGGTGCGGATGGGATGCGGGAGTGTGGTGGAGGTGGTGCGGGGATCGCCGCTGCTGGTGCAACTGCTGATTGGGCACTACATCATTGCGCAGGCGCTGCACATTGATCAGCCGCTGTTTACGGGGATCGTTTTGCTGGGGTGTTTTGAGGGGGCGTATCTGGCGGAGATTTTTCGGGGGGCGGTGGAGAGCATCAGTGCCTCGCAGCTTGAGGCGGCGCGTGCGGTGGGCTTTAGCAAGGCGCAGACGTATCGGTTTGTGATCATCCCGCAGGCGCTGAGGCGGGCGCTGCCGGGGACGACGGGGCAGCTGGTTTCGCTGATCAAGGATTCGTCGCTGCTTTCGGTGATCGGGATCGAGGAGCTGGTGCAGAAGGTCAAAATTATGAACGCTGCGAACTTTGCGCCGCTGGAGGGCTACCTGCCGCTGGCGCTGGCTTATCTGGTGGTGACGCTGCCGCTTTCGCATCTGGCGCGTCGATTGGAGGGGAGGTTTGCCTATGAAACTTGAAACGCATGCGGTGACCAAGCGGTATGGCGCGCACGCGGCGCTGGATGGGGCTTCGTTTGCCACGGGGGACGAGGCGCGGGTGATCGCGCTGCTGGGGCCTTCAGGCGGAGGGAAGTCCACGCTGCTGCGTGTGCTGGGGAGTCTGCTGGTGCCGGATGACGGGCATGTGAGCATTGATGAGCGCACGCTGCCGCATGATGAGGAGGGGGCTTTGAATGAGCGGCGCGGGAATGGTTTTGTGTTTCAAGGGTATAATCTGTTTCCGCATTTTACGGCGCTGCAAAACATCACGCTGCCGCTGCGGGAGGTGCATGGCATGACGGATACGCAGGCGACGCAGCGTGCGATGGAACTGCTGCGCCGACTTGGGCTGGCAGGGCATGAGCATAAGCGGCCGAGCCAGCTTTCTGGAGGACAGCAGCAGCGTGCGGCCATTGCGCGGGCGCTGGCACCGAAGCCGCGACTGCTGCTGCTGGATGAACCGACTTCGGCGCTTGATCCGGTGATGACGGGGGAGGTGCTGGATGTGATCCGTGAACTGGCGGAGGCGGGGCAGAGCATCATCTTGGCGACGCATGAGATCAGCTTTGCGCGCAAGGTGGCGGACTGGGTGGTCTTTCTTGTGGGCGGGAAAGTGGAAGAGTCATCCACTGCGGCGGAGTTCTTCACGCGGCCGCAGACGGAGCTGGCGCGGCAGTATTTGGAAGGGTTGTCGAAGTATCGGTGACGCTGCTCTAGTTATTGAGCGCGGAGGCTGGTTCGGGAGTGGTGGGCGGTGGTTGGTCGCCGACTTTGACGACTTCAACGAGGCGCTTGATGCCATCGCGGGCCATCTCGCTGAGGGGGTGCATGCTCTTGGCTTTCAAATACCAGGCGATGGCGGAGCCGACCTGCTGTTTTTCCTCCTGCTGGCGGGCGTTTTCGATGGCGGTGACGAACTCGCTGGCCTTCACACCGAGGTCTGCGCGCAGTTTGCTGAGGACGGGATCGTCGGGGAAGAGTGAGGATTCCTTCTCCACTTTTTCCCATGCGGCGGGAGGGCTGCTGGCGGACATTTCCTTCGCGCCGCCGATGATGAGTTCCAGGCGACCCATGTCCTTGAGGACTTTTTCAAGCTGTTGTTTGCGCGTGAGGTCAGCGGCGACGGCGGCGATGAAGGGGGCCTGGTTTTCGAAGATCTGGCGGTAGTTGCGCTGGCTGAGGAGGCGATCGAATTCCATGAGGGCCTGGGATTTGGTGTCCGAGGACTGCATCATGGTCTCGCTGAGCTGGGTGACACGAGGATTGGTGGGCCAGATTTCAGCGGCAGCTTTCATTTCCGCCTCCACGGTCTTGGCATCCCTGTTGCCCATCGCCGCATTGGCGTTGTTCACATGGAGGTTGCTCATGGTTTTGGCGGTTTGAATCGCGGCGAGCGGCTTGGCGTATTCAAAGTCGTCGGAGGCGGAGCGGAGGTCCGTGACGACGATCTCGGCGCTGGAATAGTCCTTCATTTCCAGGAAGGAGAGCAGCTTGTTTTTCTTGCGGACGAAATCGAGGACCTTGGTCTTTTCCGACATGGGGAGGCGACGGACGCGAGGAAGGTATTCGCCGATGCCATAGGCTTCGAGGAGGCGATTGCTGGCGCTGTCCACATCCCGGCGGGCCACGAGGTTTTCGAAGGAGACGAGGGATTCATCGACGCTGCGGATGGCTTCGAGGGAGAGGCCGTCGATCATGCTGACGGTGGGGGGAACGCCGAAGCTGCTCGAGAGGAGCTTTTGCACGTCGCTGTCTTTGTCGAGCTGCAGGATGCTTTCGCCGTCGCGGAAGAGATTGGGGTAGAAGCGGCAGGCGATGACGGCGTGCTCAAAACGACGCTGCATGAACATCTGAATGATGAGGGCCTGGAACTGGATTTTGCTGGTGACTTCGGAGAGGCCCATGGCGGTCTCGTTCAGCTTGGTGCGGGCTTCGATTTCTGCGATGCCTTTGATGTAGCCGGAGGTGCGGCCCACGGTGGCGCTGTTGGTCTGCTGCGTCTGAGCGGCTTGCTGACCATTCTTGGTGGCACCGCCGCCGGGTTTGGCCAGGGGGGTGTTGTTCAATCCCATCTCTGCATTCCATTCGAGCTGCCTGCGGCGCTCGATCATGGCGTTGTTGGCGAGCTTGCGTTCGTTGACACGTTTCTGGGAAGTCCAGACATCCCAGATGGCATTGGCGACGGCATTGCAGAGGCCGCCGTCGATTCTGGCGGCACCGGCCTCCGGGAGCAGGGCAAAAGCCTTCACGACTTCAGGGCCGCGGATCTGAGCCTTGGTGACGGGATCGGTGGCCTTGTGCGTGGGAGCGAGCATTTCCATGATCTGGGCCATGAGATCACGGTAAGCCTGGTCTTCGGGGCCGTTGGCCTCGGGCGTGGTGAGATAGGTCTCAAAGCGAGAGCGCATGAGACGGTTGTTGGTGACGTTCCAGAGCTTGCCGTTGAAGGAAACGTTCTCGGAGCCGGGATCGGCCATGGGCATGTTGTTCAGCCCGGTCTGGGTATCGGTCTGGCGGTCGGCAGCGCTGCCGGGCACCATGTTGTAATTGTTATTGGAGTTGGTGGTCGTGGTGGCTGGGGGCGCACCGACACCGGTGCTGCCAGGCAGGACCTGGGCGCTGGCTGGACAAAGTCCGGCGAGGACGAGGGCAAAAGTAAGGCGCTTCATGACGGTGTGGATTTACGCTTTGATGAGTTCGAGCACTTTGAGCACGCCAGTTTCCATGACGCTCACTTTGAAGATGTAACGCTGCCTGCGCTGAATGTTGGCACCCTTGTAATCTGGGGGCACCCAGACTGGGAGGTAAGTATTGCCTGAGCCGTCACTGACCTGCAAGCTGAAGAGACGGCCGTCGGCGCTGCGCCAGTTGTCGAGGCGGTCATCCACGATGCCTTCGACCTTGTATTCGTTGCCGCTGAGGGCTGTGGCGTTTTCCATGAACTCACTGGCACTGAGCTCGGTGATGCCGGTCATGGGATCGATCGTGCGATTCATCAAAATGAAACCAACAACGCCGACGACGGCGAGAATGGCGATCAATCCCAGCCAGTGGGTGGGGCGGACTCCAGATTGGGCACGGCGTGACATGAGAGGATCAGGAAGATTTGGGTGGAGGTATCAGTGAAAGACAGGCTAAAAATCGACGACAATCGCTGGCTGTCCAATCCAAGATGACGCAGGTTGTCACGAATGGGGGACTCTTACAAAACCAATATCCGCACTTATCGCGATTCGTTTCAAGGAATCGGATGTGGAACTGGCTGCATGCTGCATTTGGTTTTATTAGCCTTTCTCGGACTGGCGGTGCTGGTCTGGTGCATCAAAAATCGTGCGTGGGAGCTGAGTGTGACGGTGGAAATGCCGGAGGTGAAAAAAGCCGAGCCGGCAGCCGTGGAGCCGGCCCCGTGAGGCATTTTAGGCCAGCTCTCAAAATCTTGTCGGATTGTCTGGACGGCGGAGCGGCCTCATGGGTTGTGTTGGTCGTTTGCCTGTGATTGTTCAATAGCAGGCGGCTCTCCCGCCTTGCCACTGGGGCCGCTGCGCTCGCCGGATCAATGGGGTGATCTTTTTGAGAATTGGTCTATGCAACGGGTTCGTGGATATCGAGGGCTGGGGGATTTCTGGGGGCAAAGGGTCCGCGGCGGAGTTCCATGCAGGCGCTGCTGGTGGGCTTGGTGTGTTACGAGGGCGATGGGTTTGCTTCCCGGCATTGCTGACGGAAACCCAGGGCGGCGCTCGCTTAGGCTCGCTTGCCCTGGGCTGCGATAGGTCGCACCTTTGGTGCTGATATCATAGGTAGATGAAAACGAGTCTGGAAAGGACCACCTGTAGAGGGAGCTTTGCGCTGAAAAAGCATGATGGCTTGTGAACAATGAAGTTCATTTGTCTGGCCGTCGTTGGGTGGGGGTGGCGAAAGCCCGCCGGTATTTGAACGTCATGCAACGCACTTTGGCATGCGAACGCGCTGGTGGTCGGGCGGTTTGGCAGAGGAGGTGATGGAGCGAAGCACTCTTTCGACGCCAAACACGACCAACCTACGACCGGAGCGGCTCGCTGCGCGTCTGTGCCAGAGGGAATTTGATGCCCGTGGAGAACAGACCTGTTTTTTACGAATCGTGGTATGAGGTGTTGCGCTGCACTGGGTGGTAGGGATGCGCTGCGTGCGTCCCTGGAATCCTTTGTCCCAGCGTGGGCTGCTTCGTCGGGGCTTTCCCCCTTTTCAAACGCTTCGGACTTCTGCTGTCGAAGATCTCAAAGACGGCGGACCTTTTTGAGCGCCTGCGATGTGATAGACCCGAAATTACGGACCCGCACAGCGGTTCCCTACCAGCGCTGAGGTGCTGCGCTGCGTTTGGTGGTGGGGATGCGCTGCGTG
>JAIXYN010000056.1 GCA_027490195.1 Verrucomicrobiaceae bacterium
TGCTCTCCACCCCGCCTCACGGCGACGCAGTTACTTCAAGTTCTCACCCGGAACACGGTTCCAGATGGCCAGGGTCTTTCACCCCGGAGGATAGTGACGCTTCACAGCGCACTACGACAGACACTCCTGTCTGTCGGTCAGCGGCACCGACATTCACCAGATATGCACCGAGTTTCAAATTGACCAGCGAAAGCCGTCAGATTGCGGCGGCGACTCTGGAAGAGTAACTTGCAAGCTCTTAGTTCCAGCGGAACGCTGACCGACAGACAGGAGTGTCTATCGTACTCACCAGAACCAGAGCCTTCCCCTATATAGTGTCAGCTAAGCTGCGTGATCATTCGAATTACCTGCATCACTCCGGCAGCTCCCCATTGCACACGCCCTGCGTGCCCGGATGAAACAAATTATTCGAAAAATGCAGACCCCTCGGCGCATTCGGGCCTCCTGGGACGATGACAGCATATTTATAGCGCGGTTTGCCCACGCTATGAACAACATTGCCGCTGATGATAACATCCGTAAGCGGCGGATCATCAGGCTGCTGGCCGGTGTCGAATTTGATGGGAGATCGTTCATCGCCCCAGATCCAATGCGCGTCACCGTGACCAAAGTCCGAAATGAGGTTGTTGCTGATGATGGAACCGCCGTCGGCGTTCTCCGGCTTGTCATCGGTGGCAGGATGCGCGGCAGCACCGGGCATGAGCCCGATGGCCCAGAGCGAGTTGCGCACGAACTGATTGCCGGTGATGAGGACATTGCGCGAGCCGTGCATGGCCTTCATGCCGATGAAGGCATTCGTGATGATGTTCTGTGAGACGATGACATGATCCGCATGGATGTCCAAGCCCTGCGCGGCGTTCTCAATGTGGTTGCCGATCACGCGCGTCAGATCATTCACCTCCGGGGCATTCACCACGATGCCTGAGCCCTGCTGCCAGGCATCGGTGTAGTTGGAGTCCCAGGCCTGCTGGCTCATGATTTCCCCTTTGACCGCGTTCTTCTTCACGTAGTCGCCCAGCTTGTACTTGGCCTTCACTTCCGGAGTGGGAACAAAGTTGTCCTCAATGACGCGGTTGCCCTCGATCAACGTTCCAGTGCTGTAATCCACGCTGATGCCGGTGCCGTCGGTGCAGTTGAAGGCGTAGCCCCAGTCCTTGCTCTGCGTGCGGTCATCAATGCTCACACGCATGTAGTTGCGCACCAGGCAGCGGCTGATGCGCGAGTCCTTGCTCTCGCGCACGCTGATGGCTCCGGCGGGGCTGCGGTTGTCGATGACGCGCACATTCTCAATCACCAAGTCGCGGCATTTGATGGCCAGCACGCCCTCGTTGCGGGATTCCATCTTGCCTTCCGGCCGTGTGAGCGTCAGGTCGCGAATCTCCGCGCCTTGGGCGTTTTCGATTTCAATGATCGGCTGATCCGCGCTCTGCTGAATGATGCGCCCGGGACCAAACAACCCGCTGCGCTCGCCACGAATGCGAATCTTCTCAGTGATCACATAATCCCCCGCCGGCACAAAGAGCATGCGGTTCGGATTCGCATTCAGCGCCTCCTGAATGGAGGGATAAGCAGCGACGGAGAGGTCGGCGGCTTTGACCGTGAAGGTCGAGATAGCGAGATAGAGTAGCAGGGCGCGAATCATGAGTGCGGAGTGAACGCGAATGAGGTGACGTCTTTTCAACGTCTGGTTCTTCCTCATACTCTTCCTCCCTTGGCACGGATCTTACCTGAGAGAGGAAGAGCAGGATAAAAGCAGCTACTTCTTCGGCCCAATATCCAAACCTGCCAGCCACGGTGCCGTGATCTGCGGCGGCATGCCGCCAAAAGGCTGATACGCGGGGAGCTGAAGTACGCTCATGCAGTGCGCTTGAGAGGCGATGAAGAAAAGCGTCTCGGCACAGTCTTCCGTCTGGATCATGGCGCTGCGGTGTTCCGCGGTGGGCTTCACGGGACGCTTTTCCACGAGGGGTGTGAGAGCTTCACCGGGGGCGTATTCGGAAAGAACAATGCCATGCGCGCTGAGCTGCATGCGCGCGGTGAAAAGCAGGCCGTGCACAGCCCACTTGCTGGCGGTGTAGGGCACACCGGCAAACGAATCAAAGCCATGCCCGGCGGTGGAGGAGACGACGACGATCCTGCCGCCGCCGCTTTCTGACATCGGTTTGGAAACGGCCTGAATCATGTTCACCACACCCATCACATTCACATCCAGCACGCTGCGCCAGCTGGCTTCGCTGGCCAGTTTGCTCGGGTCCGCATGTGCCATGAAGCGGTCCGGCGTGTTGATGCCAGCAGTGTGGATCAAAGCGGCAATCGGCCCATGCTGCAGCACCTGCGCAAGCGCGGCGTCCACGCTGGCGGAGTCCGCCACATCACACACGATGGAGGTGATGAGCGGAGAAAGCGCCGCCGTGGCCTGCAGTGACTCCAGCGTGCGTCCAAAAATAAATGTCTTCGCGCCAGCATCCGCAAATCGCTTCGCTGCGCTCTGTCCCATGCCGCCGCCACCGCCGGTGACGATGACGATCTTGTCGTTCCATTGTTTGTCCATTCGCCGACCCTAGCGGCACTTCGCGAGGCGTCGAATGAAGCGTTCATTTTGGGTGAAAATTTTTCACCCGCATATGCCACGTGCCGTGAAAGGTTCCGATTGGAAACAGCGCTGCCACCGCCAAGATGGTCGCATGTTCCGCCCCCTCTTTACTCTCCTCCTCGCTCTAGCCTGTCTGACCACGAGAGCAGACGAACCCAAATGGATCCCGCTCTTCAATGGCAAGGACCTCACGGGCTGGACGATCAAAATCGCCAAGCACCCGCTGGGTGAAAACTTCGCGAAGACATTTCAGGTGGAAGACGGCATCCTGAAGGTGAGCTACGACGGCTACGACAAGTTTGATCAGCAGTACGGCCACCTCTTCACCAATCTGGCCTACTCGCACTACATCCTGCGCATGGAGTACCGCTTCACCGGCAAGATGATGGCGGATGCGCCCAAGTATGTGAACCTGAACAGCGGTGTGATGCTGCACGCGCAGCCGCCGCAGAGCATGCGCTTTGATCAAGGCTTCCCCTCCAGCCTGGAGATGCAATTCCTGGCGGATGAAGGTAAAGGCCCGCGCTCCACGGCCAATCTCTGCACACCCGGCACACATGTGGAGATGGGCGGAGAACTGATCACCAAGCACATCGTGAAATCCAGCGCACCAACTTTTCCCGCCGAGGAATGGGTGCGTGCGGAAGTCGAAGTGCGCGGCAATGACGAGATCATCCACCGCATCAACGGCGTCGAAGTCCTGCGCTACCAGCGCCCGCAACTCGACGCCGCCTGCAAGATAGCCCCTGCAAGCGATATCGTGGAAGCCGGTGGCGATGTGATGCTCGGCTACGGCCACATCGCCCTTCAGGCAGAAGGCCAGCCAGTGTGGTTTCGAAAAATCGAGCTGATGTCGCTGGAGAAGAAATAGACTGCTACACGCTGACCTCAGCATACTGCCCATCCGATAGCGGATCATAGACCGTCATCACACGCCCGCCGATGCAGCGCGATGCCTTCAGCAGCCCGCGTTCCACCAGATCATAGGCACAGCTCAAACCGCCGATGACGATGGCACGTATCTTGGCCGCCGGAGCCGCATTTGAGACGTCACTCGCGAGCAAAGCCCCCGTGGTGGTCTGCAGCATTCGCCGACGTGCCAGGGAAGAAGGATTCGCACGCATGGAGCAAGTACTCTGCAAATGCGTGCATCTTTGAATCACTGTCCGCGCGCCTTCTGCACTTCAGCGATGGATTTGAGGATGTTGTCCCGCCAGACGCCTTGCAGCTTGTCAGGCTCGGCACGGTTCAGCGTGGCCATGGCTTCATCAAACTTGCCGCGCCGGGTCAGAATGCGCGCGATGCCCTGGAGCGCGGCGTATTCATCCGAACCTCCGATGCGCGTGCGATCTGTCACGATGGCCTGATAAGCTTCGAGGGCCTGCTCGTCGTTTTGCAGGTTACGCTCACGATTCTGCGCCAGCGCGAAAAGGAGGGCATCACGTGTGCGGGGTTCGCTAATCCATGGCAGGGCTGCACTCAGATCCGCCTCCGCCTTGTCACCTGCTTTGATGATGGAATACGCATAACCGCGTGCGTGATACCCCGCGCCACGCTTCCAGAAGGGCCACTTGTTGAAGTCCTCATTCGCGAACTGCGCGATGACCTCCGGCGCTTTGGCCAAGGCAAGCAGGTGCTGCATCTGCGCGGTCTTTTTCACCGTCTCGACGGGGATGCGCTCAATGATAGGCCCGGCCTCTGCCCGGCTGAGCAGTGCGGCCTGTTCTAGCGCGGCGGCTTTTTGGAGATCGCTGACTTTGCCATCAGTCAGAGCAAGGAAGTCTGCGGCTTTGCGCTTCTGCGTGGCGTCGCGAAAGCCGATGACGAAGTCAGTGACACTCGGATCAGCGGGGAACACATGCGATTTGCCATCGTAAAAGTGCGCGAACTTCATTGTCTCATGGAAGCCCGCCGTGCTCGTGGGTGAGAGGGCGCTGAGCTCCTGGCCGTCTTCGCGAATTCTCTGGCGGCAGAGATTGATGTGCCATGGCAGGCTTTGTGTCGGCTTGCGGCCGATGACCTGATGCAGCGGATCGTTTTCATCCTGCGTCACTGGAATGCGGATCTCGACGGTCCAGTGATCATCGGCGATGTGCGTGGCCACTTCCGCCTTCGAATCCCAGCCAAACCACTGACCCCGCGATGCGCCACGGTCGAGATCAACGACGTGGCCCGCAGGGCTGACGGCGATCTGATAATAGGAGTGCGTTTCCGTGGCGAGTTCGATCTCGATGGCATCGCCATGCCACAGCGCCTGATCCTCATTGCGCGTGGCCGTGTTATTGGGTTTCTCGCCGGGATGCTCATCGCAACGAATGGCGAAATAAACGCTGCCACCCTGCCAGCCGGCTTTGTAGGAAGTGCCAAAGGTCGGCACGCGGCCAGTGAGCAGCTCGCGAAATTTGCCGGTGGCGGCAGCGGGGCAGTTCTGCCAGTAGGCGTCGTCGAGTTTGCCATCGATGACGATGTCATGCGCATCACCGACGAGCCGCACGGTGGGCACGGGTCCGCGCTGCTGGCCGAGCTGCTGGGCCTTCATGCGCATGCCTTTGAGGAAGTCATCGATGAGAGCGATGCGCCGCCCATAAACACTCGCGGCATCGGCTTTGGCCTGAGCTTTGGCAAACAGCGCGAGCGCCTCATCCGCCTGCGCCTTGTCGTTCTCCATCGCGCTCCAGTGCGTCTCGCAGTAGGTAAAGAAGGCCTGCATCTCCTGCGCAGCGGGGCCGTAGAAGAGCTGGCAGTATTCGCGGAACATGGCGTCCACATCCGCATTCTTGCCACCCCAGTACATGCGTGCGGTGAAGTAAACCATGAAATGGTTGAAGCCGATGCCGACCTTGTCGAAGTCCTGACGTGCGGAGAGCCAGATGTCCTCGCCTTGCGAAATGCCTTTCGTGGCATTCACGGAATCGCCGATCGTATGCGCTGCGAAGAAGGGCAGGTACCAGCCACGATCCGTGAAGGGATAGTTCTCAAAGTTCAGGATGGGGTTGTCCGTCTTCTTCACCCAGGCCGCGCGCAGAGCCTCCGGTGCAGCCTCGCCTTCAGCCTGACCGCTGGCCTTGTTGAGCGGACGCCGCCCGCCGACGATGCAGACAAACACGTTGGGTTCCAGTTTGTCGATCTTCAGCGGCGGCAGCGTGTACACGCCATACGCACAGTTCAGCACCTTCGCCTGCGGATGAGTCTTGCCGATTTCCTTTGCCACGCGATTCACAAAATCCCACACGTAATCGCTCAGCAGGCCGCGTTCGATGCGTTCAGGCGAGTCCTTGCCTTTGCATTTCTCGCACTGGCAGATGGAGGTGTAGCCGTCCGGCGGCATGATGGAGACGGTCTTGAGCGGGTAGGTGTCCAGCAGCGCGCGGGTATAGCGCACGGTCTCGCGGAAGAGTTCCTCGTTGGAATAGCAGAGCTGGTTCTTACTGTCGCCGGGGCGGTAGTCGCGCTTGCTGCCGTAGAGCGCGAACCACTCGGGGTGCGCGGCAAAGGTGGCGTCATTGCCCGTCATGCCGTCCATCCCATGGGCGATCTGATAACGATCATCATTCCGCGTGCCGAGATGCATCATCCACATCGCCGTGTCATAGCCCGCCGTGCTGAAGCGGAAGTTGAATTGCCGCAGCGGGAAGTCGGGCCGCACTGTCTCGTCGAGCTTTGGCAGCGCGATGGTTTTCATCACTGGCATCACTTCACCAAGCTCTCCCGGCAGATACCAGCGCGCGCCAAGCGATGCAAAGAACGCCGTCACCGCATTGAAGCTGCCGCGTTCATCCAGACCCCAGATGTCCAGCCACTCGTTCTTCGCCGCGGGGGCGCCGTCGGGCTTGCCCGTGTCTCCGGGCAGGCGCAGACGGTTTTTATACAAGCCGCGATTTGGCATGCCATAAGGTGCCCCGACGATCTTCTCAAACTCCGCCTGCGCACGCGGGATGTCGCCGTTATTCTTGGCCCAAGGCTCCGTGGGGATGAAATCACTGTCATCACCCACCAGCGCCAGCCAGTCGCTGCCGGACTGCATGCGATACGCGCCTTCCTTCAAGCCCTCCGCCTTCACGGGATTCAAAGTGCTCGCGCCAATGAAGACCTTCAGCGCCTTTCCGCTCGGCTGCGTGACGATGGGCAGCCGCGACCCGCTGATCTTCTCAATGTTCGTGCGGAACTCCTGCGCCGCGACCCGCTGCATGCGCGTGGGATTTTCCGCAATGACGATCTCCGCACGCGGCTGGCCGTTTTCAACGAGCACGGCATCCGCGGCGTGCAGCATGGTAAGAGGAGACAGCAGGAGGGTGAGGAATGTGTGCTTCATGTGGGATAGGCGGGTCTTCTCGATTCTTCGTATTGCAGTCCCGCCTTTAGGCGGTTCGGCAGCCGTGATCATATTCAGGCTAAATCCATTATTACGGAACAGCGCCGGGTGACTCGTTGAGGGGTGCATGCTGTTCATGAGTCTTATTCAAAAACAATGTCTCCCATCACAGAGGGATCATCCATGCTCATGCTGCTAAGGGATGAGGACCAAATAGCGCGGTCGATCTGCTCGCGGGGCAGCGCGTGATTGCGGCCGAAGTTGGCGCGCCACGCGGTGCCTTTGGCCGGCGCTTCAACACCGAGCACCTTGTAAGGAATGACAAGATGCGCGTACCACCGCTTGCCTGCGGCATCCACTCGGATGGTGCTACTCCACTCGCCGTTCCAGGTAGGATCGTCCTTGCCGTGGCGTGGGTCCATGACGTCGGTGATGCGGCCGTTGAGCGCATCGTACTTGCTGGCGGCGTTCGCGCCCTGAGTGAAGCGGTAGTACAACGGCTGCGCGGGCTGCGGCGCGAGATACGCATCGAACGCCTCCTGATTCGTCAGCACGCGGTCACGGTTATAGGCGGCGAATTTCGTGTCTTCGCCGATCTCGGCCTCAGCGCGGATGTGGAGCGCTTGGTCGTCGTAAAGAAGGCGGATGGTTGTTTTGCGCGGCAGCGTGCGCATAGGCGGCAGCAGTGTGAGTTCGTGCGCGGTGACGTTCTGCCATTCGGGGGAATCGAGCATTAGCTTGGCTGTCGTTCTGGCCACGCTCAGCTTCTTCTGCCCGGGCGGCGGCGCGTTACGCATCGTCTTTGTGTCCCAGTTGAAGCAGGTGCTGGCATAGGGCTCCTGATAGCCGTCATGGGCGAGGCGGAGATGAGCGGCGTTGTGACCGGGGAAAGGAAAGAGCACATGGTTCCACTCTTTCTGGTGCCCCTTGGCGTAAAGGGTGTCGATGAAGGCATTTCGTGCGTCGATGGCATCGAGCAGACGATTCATGGAGCCGGCATCGGGCATCATTTGATAAGCCTGATGCAGATGCACCACGCGGGCGAAGTGCTTCAAGTAATCAAACTCGCAGCGCACCAGTGCTAGGCGCGTCTTCACCTTCGGAGTAGTCGCGAGTTTTTCCGACTGGCTGAGGTTGGCCTCCAAGGACGCGAGCAGCTTGGGCGGATAAAGGAAGGCGATGAGCTGAAAAGGATCCGTGACCGTCTTGCGCCCGCGTGCATCCGTGGGCAGTGATTTGAAAGTCCACAAGTCCGTGCGTGTGCCGATGTGGTCGGAATACAGAGCGATCGCATTGTACAAGTCCTCATAGAAAGCACGCATGTAGAAGGCGATGCTCTTGTTCACAAAGGCGGCGTCGCAGTACTCCACGATGAGGTCTCGGGCGTGCAGGTTGGCGGGATCGTCAAACATGCGGCCCATGGTGTACATCACCGGTCCCTCAAGGCCGAAGAGCTGGCCGGGGCCGTCACGATAGAGAGACTGGATGCGGTTCTCCGCAAGGCGCTGAGCCTGTAGCTCAATGTAGCCGGGCGTGCGCATGGGCGTGTAGCGCGTGCCGAGGTTCGGGCACCAGTTGTAAACGTAGCCGGTGAAACCGCGCGGCACCTCGATGCCACGCCACGGGGCGATGTCTTCCTCATTGGTGCCGGTGAGCATGATGCAGGTGTTGGCAGGAAACTTGGTGAAGGTCTTCGGCGGCGCTGCAGTGAGGATGTAGCTCATCATCGTGATCTGCTTGCCGGGGTGCGACTTCTCCACCCGCTCGGCAGTGAGGCGGTTGAAGATCCAGATCTTCTCAGACCAGTCCTTGCCCGTGCCGTAGAGCGCCTCGCACTTTTCGCACTGGCATTCACGGAAGCCGTCCGGCTGGCCGAGATCCACGCTGGAGTAGCCTTTGTCGAGTCCCTGCGTGATATCGCGATAGATGAGCTCCTGCACCTCAGGATTCGACAGGCAGTACTGCGCTCCGCCAGCCGGCTTCAGACGCGAACCGCTGACAAGCGCAAAGTACTCGGGGTGCTTCTCAAAGTTTTCCGCCGGCACGGCACGCTCCCAGGTGTGGCCGCCAAACATCTCGTCCACGCGTGGGAAGCGGTTGTGCGCGAGATCATAAAACGACGCACCTGCCGGATGCGCGGTGTTCACGCGGAGCAGTGGCGTCTTGGCCACGTTCAGCGCCTCCGGCACCGTGATGGTTTTCAGCGGCAGAAACTCGATGGCCGGCGAGTTGCTGAGATCAATCTTCGCCGCGCCACTCACCGGGGTGTAACCAGGCAGGTCAGGATAGAGGAAACGCACGCCCATGAACTGCCGCGCAAAATCCACCGCCGCCTTGGCCGTGCCTACTCGGTCCCAGTTGGGCCTCCGCGTGTTGTCAGTCGGCGTTTTGGAGGGCTGGTCATTGCCCGCGATGATGATGTCTTTTCCCTCAACACGGTGCACATAGCTCCAGTCACGGAGCTGCGTCGCAACGAAGCCGTGCTCCTGCGCAAAGCGCGTGTTTCCCAGCAATAGCGCGGGCTTGGAGGCATCTCGCTCCGCTTCACTCACCACAGGAACCTCCGCGCCATTGGCCTTGAAGGCGGCCTGCAGTAGCCGTGCCGTCTGCGCCAAGCACTCCGTCAGCACCGGTGTCTCGAGCTTCGCTGGGACGACGATTTGGTAATCCGATTTGCCGCCATCGAGCAGCGTGAGATCTGCAGCCGAGAGAGATCCCGCCAGCAAAGCGGTGAGGAGAGTGAGTTTCATTCGAGAAAGGTTGGGCTCTCTCATACGCCGCATACCCGCATCTCCCATCTGCCCTTTTTACTTCTTTGCTTCCATGAACTTCAGAATCGCCAGCCGCGCCGGATCTCCTTCATTTGCGATGTTGTTTCCCACACTGCCGTGATTGCGGTCTGCGATGACTTGCAACGTCACGCGCTTGTTTCCAGCACCCTTCATCAAGGCCACGAGATAGACGTTCTCCTCGGCGCGCGCGGGCATGTCCTTGTCAGCGCAGAGCACGAGGATGGGCGGGAGGTTCTTCACGTCGGCATAACGCACCGGCGCGGCTTCATCCGCCGTGACGCTGAATTTCGAAATGCCGCGCTCCTGCCGCACGGTGTAGTGCGTCATCACCTGCGCACTCACGGGGACAAGTCCGGCGAGCTGCTGCGGCTTCAAACCGAAGGCAGCGAGGTAATGCGCATCCATGCCGAGCATGAGCGTGAGATAAGCACCCGCCGAATGCCCGCCCACAAATACGCGCTTCGTGTCACCGCCATGCTTGCCGATGTTTTGCAGCGTCCACGCCACCGCCGCTGTGGCATCCTCGATCGTCCGCGCGGGCGCGGCATTCAATCGGAAGCACGCATGCGCGGCGGAGTATCTGCTCAGCGCAGCGCTGCCGCGAGGCTGCGCGCCTGAGCCTCCCACGTTTCCGGCGTCGCGCTGCCAAAGGCGGTGACCATGCTCCAGGTGCCGGTGAATCCTGCCGGAACGGTGGCGCTGCTGAAGCACTTCAGGTAAAACTTCCGGTAGGTGCCGGGCACGTTCCAGATCGTGGACACGTGCCCGCCGAACTCCGGTGCCTGCAAGATACGCGACACGGCAAACTGCCCGCTCTGCGGCTCATACACGGCCATCCAGTCCACGCGCTCGTTGATGTAAAACTTCCGCACTACCTCCTTGTCATCGCGCAGCGGGCCGGAGATGTTTTTCTCCGGCGCGGAATCGCTGCCCGCGAGGAAGGCGGACACCGTGGGCCGCCATGCATGCATGAAGTGGTATACCAGTTTCAGCGGCACGGCCTCGGTGGTGTGTACGGTGGTGGTTTCATAGAGTCGGTGGTTTTTGATCTCGGTGACGTTGGTCAGGTCAAAGATTCGAATGCGTGATTTGCGCTCCAGGCGGAAGCTGCGGCCCTTGAGCTCTGCCGTGGGTGCTTCGAGGCGCTTGTCATCGAGGAAGAAGTCGAGCGACTGCAGCTTCTCGGGTTCGTTTTCCAGATGTGCGGTACCGATGAAGCCGACATCGGGAAACGAGAACACGGTGCCGTAGGCGCTGCTCTCGGTGGTCATGGCCTTGCCACGGAAATCGATGCGCCCGGGCGTCCACTGCGTGGTCTGGCGCAGCAGCAGGGTCACATCGCCGCAGGTGACGGTGATGCGCGGCAGATCGGGGCCGAGGTTGGGCTTGAAGGGCTCTTTGGCAGGGAGAAAACCCGTGAGCGCGAGGCCCAGCGCCATCCATGAAATGCGTGGAAAATCAAACATGCGTGAGAACTACGCCACAGCCGCGCGGCCTTTCGTGCCAAACAACCAGCAGCGCCGTTATTTCCGAAACGACTTCAGGAAATCCGCCTTTAACTTCCGCGCACCGGAAAACGGGTGGAGGTGCGGTGCAGCTCCGTGGAATGCAGGGACGCCGTGTTTCCTACTTCGCCGGCTTCCAATCGCGCTGCCGCCTGACGGCCTCGATGATTTGTTCTCGCGACATGGTGGCCTCCAGCGTGGCCTGATGAAGCTCGGCGATGTCATGGCCGCGCTCAGACGCTAGGCGGCACCACTTCAGGGCCTCCACCAAGTCTTTGTTCAAGCCTTCGCCTTTTTCCAATAGCAGGCTCAGGGCAAACTGCCCGTCGGCATTTTCATGCTCCGCCGCTGCGCGAAACAGCTTCACGGCCTCGGCCTCGTCTTTGGGCACGCCTTCACCACGGAGGTGGCAGCCTCCCAGCCCGACCTGGGCAAGGGCATAATTTTGCGCCGCCGCCTTGCGGAACCACTCTGCGGCTTCAGCGACGTTCCGCAGCACTCCTGTGCCGTTATAGTAGGCCACCGCCAGCTTCGTCTGGGCGATGGCATCGCCCTGATCTGCCGCTTTGCGGTACCAGTCCATGGCCTCGGCAGGATCCTTTGGCACGCCAGTGCCGAACATGTAGAACTCTCCCAACTCAAGCTGCGCCGGGGCGTATTTCTGCGCCGCCGCTTTCCTGACCAAGTCAACCGCCACTTTCAGATCCAGCGGCACACCCGCGCCCAGGGCGTAGGCCATACCCAGCCGCAGTTGGGCTTCAGGATCGTTCTTTTCGGCCGCTTTGCGGAACCACTTCACCGCCTCATGCAGATCCGGTGGCAAGCGCAGGCCCTCGGCGTAGGTGGATCCCAGGATCTTCTGCGCATTGAGATCACCCTGCTCGGCGGCTTTGCGAAACCAATTCACCGCCTCCGACGCATCCTGCTCCACTCCCTCGCCATCAAAATAGGCCATCCCGAGCTCCATCTGCGCAACCGCATCTCCGCGCTCTGCCGCCTGGCGAAACCACTTCAGGCCCTCGGCGATGTCTTTGGTCACGCCAGAGCCCAGGCTGTAGCAGACGCCCAGCTGCTTCATGGCCGTCACATGGTTCTGCGCCGCCGCCAGACGCAGCCATTTTAGGGCCTCCGTCGCGTCCTGCGGCACGCCCGTCCCATTCAGATAGCACATGCCCAGACGCCTCTGCGCCTCCACATGGCCATGGGTGATCGCCTTGCGATACCACTCCACCGCCGCCGCCGCATCCTCGGGCACGCCATCCCCCTGGGCATAGCGCACCCCCATGGCGCACTGCGCCTCTGCTTCCCCCTGCTCTGCCGCCCTGCGTGTCTCCTCCAGACTCTTCGCCAGGAGCGGTGCGGTGGTGCCAAACCAGCCAGCAAGAAGTACAGCCAAAAGAGTTTTCATGAACCGAAAACATAAATACCTCTTTAGGAGCAGAATGAAACCGCGTGTCTTTATTAAAGTTATTGCGCCAAATAGTCACTCACTTGCTGTTACGATGGGTGCTTGGGGGCGGCTCTGCCATAGGAGACGAGGTCAAGATTTGTCATGTCCATTTTTACGACAAAGGGGAGCTTTCGTGTGTCGGATTCGGCAATTCTGCACGTTGTTTGCGTTATAGAGGTCGGTCCTTTGGCCGGCGACGGCCAGGGACGCGGCATCAAGCGTGCGTTTCGAAGGACTGCTGTTCGGGCTGCCGCTGACTGTTGCGATGGCGCTTGGATCAGCTACTTAACCACCCGCAGATTCCTGAAGCCTGCTTGGCCATCGAACACGATCAAGTTGAGCTGTTCTTTCGCTTCGGCGATCATGGGATGTTTACCTGTCGCGGTCGCTCCCGCAATCTGAGCGGTTATTTGATCGCCTTTGAAAGTGATCCGCAGTGTCTGCCAGTCTTCGGCATTGAGTTTGATCTTCTGCCGCGCCAGTGGCTCCGTCTGGCTCTTGTCCTGACCGGGATCGGGATTTTTGGTGATCTCGATCTGCGTGCTGCTGACCACGATGCGGAAGGAATGTTTCCCCGCAGTGTGGATGCGCAGCGAGTGCCGCCCTGCGGTGCGCAGCTTCATGTCGTATTCCAGCGTGCCGTCGGTGATCGGCAACGGGCCGGTCAAAGCGGCGCCTTGCTCATCGGCCTTCGGCGTGGGATTCCAGATGGCGTCATCATGCACCTGCCAGGTGCCCCGCGTCATGGTCCACGGCTTCACCGGCAATGCTTTGAAATCCTGTGAGAGCACTGGGCTTCCCGTCAGCGCGGGGAGGGCAGCCTGCGGCTTTTTCTCGACGATGGGCGGCAGCTCGCGGCTGTAGCCTCCATCGCGATAACGATTCACCAGGGCGCTCAGTTCCTTCACCACCTCCGGATTCTGCGCGCTGACATCCGTCGTCTCGGCGGGATCTTCCTTCACGTTGTAGAGCTGGGGTTTGAACTGGGTCGCATGTGCCTTGCGAGCTCCGATTTTGATGTCGCTGACCGGGACGCCTTCAATCCATTTCCACGGGCCTTTCCGAATCGCGAAGACGCCGTCCGAGCTGTGGATGAACATGTGATCGCGTGTGGGGGCGGCGTCCTTGGTTCCGAGGAAGGCGGGCAGCGCATTGAAGCTGTCCTCTGCAGCCGTGGCGGCGTCGGGGAGTTTTTCACCGACGATGGCCGCCGTGGTGGCGAGAATGTCAGCGAGGCTGATCATGTCATTGCACACAGTACCTGCGGGGATCTTGGCGGGCCAGCGGGTGATGAAGGGCACTTTGAAGCCGCCCTCCCAGACGTCGTGTTTGCCACCGCGCAGACCGGCATTCACCTTGAGCCCGGCTTTGAAGGCCTGGGTCTGCACGCTGTCGCGCGTAGGAGTGAAGACTCCGCCGTTGTCGCTGCTGAGAATGACGAGCGTGTCTTGCGCGATGCCCATGTCATCCAGCGCTTTCAAAACACCGCCGACGCTGCGGTCGAGTTCGAGAATCCAATCTCCGTAAGGTCCGGCCTTGCTCTGTCCGGCGATGTCCTTTTCGGGTGTGACGGGATTGTGCACCGCAACGGGCGTGTAGTAGAGAAAGAATGGCGTGCCTTTCTTCTGCTGGGTGATCCACTCGGCGGCTTTGGTGGTGAGCAGCGGCATGACGCGCTCATTCACACGTCGCGGCGCATCAATTTCCAGGATCTTCGCCTTGCCGCCTTCCGTGTCTTCTGGGCCATAGGTGGCTTTGAAGTTGGGATCGTCAGAATCTGGGGCGTGCCGCTTCATGCCAGCGGGGATTTTGCCGCTGCGCAGGCCATAGACGAAGCGGTTCTCGACAAACACTCCGGTGAGATCGCCGTGATTGCTAGGCAGGCCGAAGTGATAGTCGAAGCCAATGTCCAGTGGCCCGGGAGAAAGCTCTGCGGTGTAGTCCGTGCGCCATTTCAAGGAGCCGTCATCCGTGCCGTAGCCCAGGTGCCATTTGCCAATCGCGGCGGATTGATAGCCGTGCTTTTTGAGCAGCGAGGCCATGTTCAGCCGCGTCGTTTCGATGTGCAGCGGGGAAAACGTACCCAGCACCTCATGCGTGAGCGAGGTACGCCAGCAGTAGCGCCCAGTCATGACGGAGTAGCGCGTGGGCGAGCAGACGGAGGAGGTGGTGTTTGCATCCGTGAAACGCCGCCCCTCTTGGGCCAAGCGGTCAATGTTCGGCGTCTTGACCAGACTGCCATCCGCGCCGTAGCATCCGGCGCTGCCGTAGCCGTAGTCGTCCGCCAGAATGATGACGATGTTTGGTGTGTCAGCGGCGAAAGCGGATGAAACGACTAAAGCGAAGAGGAACAGAAAACGCATGGCCCGTTGACGATGAGGACGTGCGTGGACTTTCATCAAGTTGCGCCTTTCCCATTGCGACGGCGAAAGCACGCTTCACAGTGCTAGCCGCCATGCCACGCCGCGCCCTCTTCTCCTTTTTGCTCTGTCTTTCCAGCCTGTTCATCACCGGCTGTGAAACCACCGGTCTTACTCCGCAGCAGGCCGCATCGGTTGAGGCTCGCCGCCGCCAGATCGCCATGGAGCCACGCGGGGACTATTACATTGGCCGCCGTTTCTACATCAATCACACTCATCTTTGGGGCTACGTGCGCAGCCCGGGTCAGGGCTGGGAGAGCTCGAAGCTCGTCATCATGAACGAGCGCTACCAGAAGATCCCCTACCGCCTCCCTGAAGCACCGACCGACGGCGGCTATGCCTACGGCGACGACCACAACGCCGAGTACACCCTCTATGGTCGCTTCACCGGACGCAAGGTGTTTGACCCCAACAGCAACCTTGTGCTGCCGGAATTTGAGCTGCGCCGCTGGGAAGTCCGCAATGAAAGCCCTGGCTGGCTCTTCAAGCCCAACGAGAAATTCAACGGCACCCAGCTCTTTCGCGCTGAACCCGGTTCGACACCCTGAACGGGAATGTCGAAACCAGAATGGCGAATGACGAATTGAATCCCTGCCGTCTTCCCATTTGGGGTTTCGTCATTCATTCGTCATTCTCAATACGTCATTTTCCCCACCCCTCTCATGCCCACGACCGACCTGATCGCCGATCTCGAATGGCGCGGCCTGCTCAAGCAGTGCAGCGACCTCGAAGCTCTCAAGGAATCCCTCAAGACGCAGCAGACCTTCTACTGCGGCTTTGATCCCACCGCAGACAGCCTGCACATCGGCAACCTGCTGCCTCTCATGGCCCTGCGACGCGTGCAGGAGCATGGGCACAAGGCCATCGCCATCGTCGGCGGCGGCACCGGCCTGATCGGAGACCCCAGCGGCAAGGCGAACGAGCGCACGCTCAACACGCCGGAAACCGTGGCCGCATTCGTCAAGCGCATTGAAGTGCAGATCCGTAGCATCCTCATTCCTGAACAGACCATCATCGAGGACAATGCCTCCTGGATCTGCAAGCTGAGCGCCGTGGAACTGCTGCGCGACGTGGGCAAGAACTTCACCATCGCGTGGATGCTGGCGAAGGATTCCGTGAGCTCCCGTCTCGAAAGCGGCATCTCGTTCACCGAGTTCACCTACATGATCCTGCAGTCGTATGACTTTGTGGTGCTCAATGAACGCCACGGCTGCACCGTGCAGATCGGCGGCAGCGACCAGTGGGGCAACATGACCGCCGGCATCGACCTCGTGCGCAAAATGCGTGGCCAGCAAACTTATGTGGTCACCTTCCCGCTGATCACCACGAGTTCGGGCAAAAAGTTCGGCAAGTCTGAAGCCGGTGCCATCTGGATGGATGCCACCAAGACGAGCCCGTATGCCTTCTATCAGTTCTGGGTGAACTCCGAAGACCCGGACGTGCCACGCTTCCTGCGCCAGTTCACGCTGCTCTCGCATGAAGAGATCGAAGCCATTGAGGCCGAGCACAATGCGAATCCCGGACAGCGCAGCGGCCACAAACGCCTCGCGGCCGAAGTCACCCGCCTGGTGCACGGTGAAGAAGAACTGCAAAAAGTCATCCTCGCCTCCCAGGCCCTCTTTGGCGGTGCCGATCTCGCCACTGCGGATGTCGGCACCCTCATCGAAGCCACTGCCTCAGCACCGAGCACCGAAGTCGAACTCGCCAACATTCCGCAGATTGCCGAGCTCCTCGTCACCCTCGGTCTCGCGACCTCCAAAGGAGATGCAGGGCGTCTCATGAAAGGCGGCGGCTTCTACATTAACAACGCCCAAGTCGCCGCTGGTGACACACCCACGCTCACGCCTGAAAACTTCCTTGGTGGACGTCTTTGCATCCTCCGCAAAGGCAAGAAGAGCTATGCGACGGTGCGGGTGGCTGGGGTGTGAGCCTGCGTTCAAACGGCACACTTGCGAATGCCCCCCAGACGTGGCAGACTTTCCCCATGAGCACCAAGGTTCTCGAAAAGACGATCACCGATCTGAAACGTCGTGTTGCCAAGATTGAAGCCAGCATGAGCACGTCGAGCGGTGGTTGGAAGAAGATCGCCGGTGCAGCTAAAAACGATCACCACTTCGCCGAGGCCATGCGGCTTGGAGCTAAATGGCGGAAGCACGCCAACCAAGAAAACTGGTAGCCAATGTTTGTGGTGCTGGATACCAACCACTTCGCCGAACTTGTGCATGACACCGGGTGCGGCTTGCGGTTGAAGCAACGATTCAAGAAGCACCGTGCCGAGGTGCTGACAACGGTCATCACAGCGCAGGAAGTGTGCGAGGGTTGGAGCGCCTTCATTCGCAAGCAAAAGGCGGGCAGCGAAAAACAGATCCACGGCTATACGCAGTTTCAGCATAGCCTCTCACTGCTGATGGAACTCACCTTGCTCCCCTTTGATGAGCAGGCAGCTGCGGTCTTTCGTGACCTGCGCAAACTCCTGCCTCAGGCCGGTACGCAAGACCTCAAAATCGCCGCCATCGGCCTAGCCCACGATGCCACTGTGCTAACTCGTAACCTAGTTCATTTCACGAAAGTGCCGGGCCTAAAGGTGGCGAACTGGGTGGATTGAATTGAATCATGGTGTTCTTAACTCTTTTTTCATGAAGCACTTACTTTGTCTTCTCTCTGCCTTGGCTGGCATTTCTCTTCACGCCGCAGACACTCCCACCCTCGAAGCTGATCTCCTCATCGTCGGGGGTAATGAGTCGGCCTGTGCGGCGGCGGTGCAGGCGGCGCGGCTGGGGGTGAAGAAGATCGTGCTCGTCAATGACATCGATTGGCTGGGGGGACAGTTTAGTGCGGAAGGCGTGGGGTGTCCGGATGAATGGACCGGTGTGAATGGGCGACGCGTGAACTTCCCGCGCAGCGGGATTTACAGCGAGGTGATCCAGCGCATCCGCGCGCACAATTCGCAGACCTATGGCGTACCGTCTCCCGGCAACGCCTACTGCGGCACGGAGACCATCGAACCCGCAGCAGCGGCGAAGATTTTCGAGGAACTCCTCAAACCGCACGTCGATGCCGGGGTGCTGCGCATTGAGCGCGGCTGGCAGGTGGACAAGGTGACCGTCGAAAACAACCAGGTCACCGGCTGCGTCTTCGTTCGTCGTGCTGGCTTTCGTCCGTCTGGAACGCTCACGGTCAAAGCCCGACTCACACTCGACTCCTCCGACTGGGGCGATGTCATCCGCCTCAGTGGTGCGAAATACGGCGCGGGGCCTGATTTGAAAGCGCGCTTTGGTGAAGCCAGTTCACCTGCTGAGTTTGATGACGCGGGCCAGCAGGAGATGAACCCCCTGTCCTGGTGCGTGGTGCTGCGCGAGGGGGGAAAGAGCAGCGTCATTCCCAAACCGGCGGTCTATGATCCGCGCTCCTTTGCGCAGCTCGACAAAACACCGCCTTGGGTGGACAGCGACATGAGCACAGGCCCCTACAGCCAGTCGGGCTGGAGCGTGTACACCCACCGGCGTCTCGTGGACCGCTGGCACAACGGTCTCGCCCAGGGCACGGAGGCGACGTTTCTGAACTGGCCGGTGCAGGATTATCCACTCTGTCAGCTGCCTCAGCGGGTAGTGGATGCGCTGGAAAAAACCGAGACTGGCGCTTCGAAGAAAAACATCGTCGATCTCACACCCGCGCAGCGGCAGATCATTTTCGACGATTCGAAGCAGCACACGCTGGGGATGCTCTACCACCTGCAAACGGCGGTGCATGATCGCGTGGGCGATTTCCCGCAGACGTTCCGCGACATGAAGCTCACCACCGAGTTTGGCACTTCTGATTTTCTGCCGCCGAAGCCGTATGTGCGCGAAGGCCTACGACTGGAAGCGCTGTACATGCTGCGCGAGCAGGACATCCGCGCTGAGACACGCGAGCCGAAGTGGGCGAAGGTCATGGTGCCGGATGGCCTGTTCGGTTTTCAGTTCAACATCGACTTTCATCCCACGCGCCGCCGTTTCCTCACCGAGGACCGCAACGGGCCATGGCTGTACGTGCAAACGCCGTCACGTGGCTGGCACACGGACACCGACCGCGCGATGTTTCCGCTGCGCGGCCTTGTACCCGTGGAGGTGAACGGCCTGCTTGGCTGCTCGAAGAACATCGGTGTCAGCAGTGTGGTGCAGAGTGCGCTGCGACTGCACGGCCAGATGATGCATGTGGGGCAGGCGAGTGCCACGCTGGCGTGGCTCTGCCTGCGCGATGGCATCCAGCCACGTGCGGCAACGGCTTTGCAGAAGAACTGGCGTGAGATTCAGCTGCGACTGGTGCGCGGCACCGGCGGCCCTGGAGTTCTGCTCTGGCCCTGGCAGGATCTGCCCACCGACGCGGTGTATTTTGAGGCGGCCAACATGCTGGCGGTGCGCGGCATCTGGCCAGCGGAAGCGGGCAGCGTCTTCTTCAATGCAGAGCACCCCATGACGCGCCGTGAGCTCGCCCGTGTGCTGGCGAGGATCATTCGCGCCAAAGCGCAAGCACCAGAGTGGAAAGTGGCCGCGGCACCGCGCTTCAGCGATGTCGGCCAGGACGATGCGGATCGTGCAGCCATTGAGTCGCTTTGCAGTTGGGGCCTCGTGACAACGGAAAAAACCTTCAACCCGGACAAGCAGGCCGACTGGGCGACGCTCTATCGCTGGGCCACTGCATTGAAGCTGCCCGTGGATCGTGGGCTCTTCAGCAAAGATGTCGCGCAGCGCCCGGTGATGCGCGCCGATGCGGCGGTGCAGCTCTGGCATGCGCTGCGCCAGCAGGGCGAATGGCTCAATGAGGATGATGCCTGGCTGCAGCCTGACAACGACCACGATGAGGACAAGCGGAAGGATCTGGATGATCCCCTGCCCTTTGACAGCAACAACAACGGCGTACCCGATCGGCTGGAGTACGTGCCGTAAACCTCAGGCTTGGATGGCTTCAGTATAGCCGAATGCGCGAAGCGTCTTGGACTGCGTGCGGCAAGCCTGGGCGCGACGCCGCTTTTCGCAGGCAGCACGGTGAGATTAGACCGAATAATACCACTCGCAGTTGAAAAAGAGTCTGAAGATCCCCCTTCGTGAGAAGGATGGCGGATGGTCTCACAGGCTGGCTGGGGAAGTACGCAGTGAGTTTTGAACCGCACAGTGCGAAGAATGGGAGGTGTCTGTGCGCGCACGGTAAATGCTGGGGAGTGCGAAGGTCCTCGCAGTCGGGCGGTTTGGCGGAGGAAGTGATGGAGCGAAGCACTCTTTCGACGCCAAACACCCCCAACCTACGACCGGATCGGCTCGCTGCCCGCCTGTTCCAGAAGAAATCTGCTGCCAGTGGAGAACAGACCTGTTTTCTACGAATCGTGGTATGAGACCCTGAGTAGTTAAAAACGAGTCGGTAGATCAGCGAGAAGACAGGCAAAGGCGGTCGTCCGTAGATGGGTGTGGCGACAGTCCGCCCGTCCATCAGCGTGCTGCAACGCACCATGGCGTACGAACGTCCTGGTGGTCGGGCGGTTTGGCGGAGATGGCGCTGGGCGATGAAATGCCTTGGACGCCAAACACGACCAACCTACAGCCCCGAGCGCCGGGCGTTGCAGCTGTTTGGGAACAGGTTTCCGCTGCGTCCGGAATACAGACCTGTTTTAAGTTGTGCGTGGTATAAAATTCTTCACCTCGCGAGAGCGGTGTCGTCAATGCAGGCTTGCGCCTTGCATCTGTGCCACCGCACTCCAAGACGCTGTCGCGTGGCTTAACCCTCTCCCCACCAGCAGTGCTTTGACCGAGTGACATTCATCTCAGGCCTCTTTCCGCTGCGGCCACTTTTTGCCCGAAGCGAGAGCACGCAGGGTTTCGGCGAGACGTCGCTGGAGGGTTTCCTCCTGCTTCGCGCTGCTGATCCACACTTTGTATTCGCGCTGTGAGGAAATGCTCATGGCCTTGAAACCTGCAGCCGCTTGCGGGTTTTGCTTCAGGGCCTTGGCAAGTACAGCGGGCATGGGCCATTCGGCGCGCTGCTTCATGGATGGCGGCTTGGCGGATTCATCAGCATCCAGCGCCACGGCGGCATGGAGCAGGCGCTGAAATGCTCTGGCATTCAGTTTTTCCAACTGGGTGACCCGAATGGTCTGGATGCTGGTGTTGGCCTCACCGCCTGCAAACAGGTCTGTGAGCTCACGCAGTTCCGTGCCGCGAAAGAAGGTGATGCCGAGGTGCTTTTTGCACGCGCTGAGAGCGCAGATGTTTTTCCGCCCGCTGAAACACAGCATGTTCCATTTGATGGACTCCGCTAGGTCTGGCTCCCAGCGCTGAATCCAGCCGCGCACCTGACGCGCCATGGCCTGTGAGAACTCCGGCGCGAGATCGAGCCAGGTCTCGGGATCACGGGTGGAGGTGCGTGCGCAGTCCATGCGTGCGAAATTCAGCCCACTGGCGCGAGCAGCACTTTGTGTACGTCGAGCACGGCGCTCTTGGTTTTCGTCACCGGATCAATCACGAGGCGCATCTTGCCGGCTTTTTTGATCTCGACTTCACCGACAGCTACTTCGGACCACTTCTGGAAGCCACCGGTGTCTTTGACGGTGAATTTAAGTTCTTGCTCACCGAGTTTCACCGCCACTTCGCTGCCTTCATTGCCGGTGCCGCAGCCGTGAACGACGGTGACCTTGTAGCGGCCCGGTTTGATGACTTCGAAATCCCACTCGGCGAAGTCGTCCGCGCTCGTCCAGAAACCGAGGCAGTTTTTCTCGGACTTCGGTTCGAAGCGCATGGTTTCAGACCACGTGGTGGCGCTGCCGGCTTCGAGGACGATGCTGCCATCCGCCGCCTGCACCGGGGCGGGGCCTTCAGGCGCAGGCACA
Organism: Verrucomicrobiaceae bacterium; assembly: GCA_027490195.1. Lineage (GTDB taxonomy): Bacteria > Verrucomicrobiota > Verrucomicrobiia > Verrucomicrobiales > Verrucomicrobiaceae > Prosthecobacter. Next base: position 21,929 of record JAIXYN010000056.1, read on the forward strand.
AAGGCCACTTCCTGGATTTCGAATCCAGGCTCTGCTCCGGTGGCGGCGGCATAGATTGAAAAAGGATACATGGTGGCCTTTTCCACATAGACCGTGCCATAAACGACGCGCTTGGGCTTGCTGCTGGCCATGAGCGTCTTTTTGAACGGCTGCTGGGCAAAGCGGAACTGCGTGCCGAGCGAGGCATTCCTGAGTGTGTAGGTCACGCGCACCTCGTAGCGGCCCCAGCGCTTGGCGGTGAAGCTCTCGCAGTCGTATTGATCCCAGTGCTGCTGTGAGCTGTGCTTGATGTCCTTGGGCTCGATGCGGATCACTCCACGAGACGGTTCATCCGCGCGAAGCACATGCTCGTCACTGCCGAAGCCGTTCAGATCCACCGGTGCGGCGGCAAACACCGGATCCTCCATTTTGGCGGGAGCGGGAGCAGGAGTGGGCGCGGGGACCGGAGCCGGTGCGGCGGGCTTGGCTGCCACGGGGGCAGGCGCTGGTGCGGCTGGCTGCGCGGCAGCAGGCTGCTCTTGCTTGCCGCAGGAGTTGAGAGCGAGAAGCAGCGCAAAGGCGCCGGCGGCATGGGAAAGAGGGTGGCGTGTCATGGTGGTCAGGGAGGCCATGATGCAACGGCGATCCTCACAGGCAACTTAGATCATTCTCCCCTGCGCCACCAACCACACAACAGCAGAAACGCACGGGGACTTTCGTCCCCGTGCGTTGCGACTCAACTTCTGACTCAACCTGACATTGTTCAATAGCAGACGGCTCTCCCGCCTTGCCACTGGGGCCGCTGCGCGCGCCGGTTCCATAGGACCCTCTTTTCGAGAACTGTTCTAGAAGCGGATGCTCATGTCCATGGTGAAGCGGGTATTGGCCAAGCCGTAGGGTTTCACGACCGCCATTTCATAGGCAAAACCGATATCCACATTCTTCTGAATGCGTGAGCGGAAACCCAGGCCTAGCATGCCCTGAGTGGCACCGCTGGCATTGCCCGCGCCGAAGTTGATGACATCGTAGCCATTGGTGCGCAGGCCGGGAATGTTGGAAGCGTTGTTGAGCGTGGTCCAGAAGTTCGCGGTGGCGAAGGGGATGAACCATCTGCTGACGTAGTAGTCCACCATCACGCTGTAATGAGCCATGGTGTTCTGTTCATCGCGCAGCAGCGGGATGAGTGCACCGACATTGCCGGTGATGTGGAGGTCGCCGTAGCCCTTCGCAAAGGAGATGAAGGGATTGAGCTGGCCTGAACCACGACCATTGAACACATCTTTGTCACCGGTCGGGAGCTGGAAAGTGAAGCCCGGGGTGAGGATGAACTGGTTCTGCACATCATTGATCAAGGCGTATTTGAAACCGGCGGCCAGATCCATCCAGCCGCTGCCCTTCACACCGGTGCCATTGATATTCAGGTAACCGTCCTGGGTCGCGATGAAGGCAAGGCGATCTGTGATGGCATAGCGGAACTGGATGGCTCCCACGCGTGCGCTGCCACGACCTGTGACGAACTGGTTGTCGAAGTTGTGGTAGATGAAAATCGGGCGGATCTCGGAGCGGATCACCGGATCTTCGAAATAGATTGGGTTCGTGACCGGAGAGATGGTGTTCTCCTTCCAGTCAAACGGATCGGCGGCGGGGTTCTTCGCAGCGACGGGGGTGCCCGCAGTGGCGGTGGAGAGTGACAAGGTTGCTACGACGCTGAGGCTCAGCGCAAGCAACCACCGATTTTGGGAGTGTGGTTTAGGGTCCATACCTCATATAAAGCATGAATGCGTTTGCTTTGATCCGCGTGGATTGGCTTCCAGTGAGCAAGATATGCGACGACCCTCAGACGCACTCTGTCAACGCTTCCGGCAGTCGTGCCACACGGCGAAAGAACCCAAACAAAAATCCCACGATCACCCGGCTGCACACTCGCCGCAGGGCTGCGGTAATGCGGTGCCCGCAGATCAGAACTCAGGCATCCACCGAAGCTGCAGAGGCATGATTCGCAAGCTTGTCTGATTCCTTCCTTTCCTGCGCACCGATTCCGGCTTCAATCCGCCCTCACATGAAACTCACCTCCTGGAACGTCAATGGCATCCGTGCTTCACTCAACAAAGGTCTTCGCGAATACATGCTCGAAGGCGATGCCGACGTCATTTGCCTGCAAGAAACCAAGGCGCAGCAGGAGCAGGTGGATCTTGGCTGGTTCAGCGGCTATAGCGCCGTGTGGAACAGCGCGGTGAAGAAGGGCTATTCCGGCACGCTCATCCTCAGCCGCGTGCCCTTCAAGACGAAGACGCTGGGCTTCGGCATCGACGAGCATGACCGCGAGGGCCGGCTGATCACCGTCGAATTTCCGGACTTCTTCCTCGTGAATGTGTACACGCCGAACTCCCAGGCTGAGCTTGCCCGGCTGAGCTATCGCCTCTCCTGGGATGATGCCTACCGTGCGCATTTGAAGAAGCTGGAGAAGACCAAGCCGGTCATCGCCTGCGGCGACCTCAACTGCGCGCATCAGGAGATTGATCTCGCGAATCCGAAATCGAACCGCATGAACCCCGGCTTCAGCGATGACGAACGCGCGAGCTTTACGAAGCATCTGGATGCGGGATTCCTTGATGTGTTTCGCCAGTTTGATCCGAATCCGGGCCGCTACACCTGGTGGACCCAGCGCACGCCCGATGCCCGGGCGAAGAACATTGGATGGCGTCTGGACTACTGGCTGGCGTCGGAGAAGCTGAAACCGGCGCTGAAGTCATGCACGATACGTGCGGATGTGATGGGGAGTGACCATTGTCCGGTGGAGCTGGTGGTGGGGTGAGGACATCACCGATTGCGACCAACAGTCATGAATGTGGAATACTACTATCCAAATCAACAAGAGCTTTTGGATGCAATTCGCACCGAATTCCAATTCTTGGTGAGTGACTATGGCTTCGCAGAGCCTGAAAAGCGTACTGATCCCTATCCGAATCCATATTCGGTTTTGTTTCGCAAAGCCCCGCTCGAAATTGTAGTCGAGGGTCACAGCTATGGAGGGGGAACAGCAATCGAGATTCTTATCAACAAGGATGCGCTGGGCAAAGAGCAAGACTCTTTCTGGATCGGATGGCTGACTCAAATCCGACGCCCTGATCTCCTCGAACCTGAATTCCCTGACAAACGCGGCCAGTTGCTGCAACTGCCAAAACTTGCGCATCAGCTTAGAGTTGTCGCCGATGATCTATTGCACGGAGATTTATCTATCCTGCCTCAAGTCCGAGATGCCATTGCTAAAGCCAGAGCTAAGGGAGAGAAGCATGCAGCACATCAAGATTTTCAACGTGCTGAGGTGCGTTCACAAGAGGCGTTTCGTCTCCATGATTACTCCTCTGTTGTGTCGCTTCTTGGACCTCATCGCGATCTGCTGAATGCATCCTCCCGGAAGCGTCTGGAAATCGCGCAATATCGGTTATACAATCGTAGTTAGAATCAGACCATGGAAGCCTACTTCTGCGAAAATTGTCCTCTTGCCTTTGAGATTGGCGGTTATTTACACTGGGACCTTTCAGGAGGGACGGACCTGCTCGTCTGCACGGCCTGTGGTGTCATGCACCGCCTCATTTTTCATGAAGCTCGGGGCTGCCATGACATGCAGACAGGAACATCGGAGTTGTTTGTACTGCCAAACCCGATCCGACAGATAAAAACGGTAAGTCGTGACAACGGTTGTGGCCAGCAAATCAAAGCTTACGAATGGCCTTACGAAGAGAGCGATTGGATCAAAGTCGGAGTCTTCGAGAATCGCCAGCCACTAGATTCACTCACTTGTCATCATTGTCAGTCACAGGGTAAGCTCGTGTCCCACGAAAAACCCGAAAATGAATTCGGACTATGGCCTGTTTTCAAAAACGAGCATGGAGAGCTGTACTGCCCGGTCTGCCGCGGTCTGCTGGAGAGCCTTTATTTCGAGATCATCAATTAAGCTGCGGATACGAGAAGACGGCGCAGTATTTGCGCGTGGGCGCTGGCCGACAGACAGGAGTGTCTATCGTACTTCGGTTGCGGTGCAACTGGGCTACTTTTTGAGGGACTCCCGTACCTTCTTCGGCAGTGCATCCACCACAAGTTGATATGAATGTTTGACCAGCTCCCGCACCAGCGCAGGTGGGACGGTTCCGTCCAGCATCACGGTGTTCCAGTGCTTCTTGTTCATGTGCCAGCCGGGTTTGATGCCTGGGTGTTTATCACGCAGTTCGATGGCGCGTTCGGGGTCGCATTTGAGATTGATGCGGGAGGGAAATTCGTCTGGTGAGGTGACGGCAAACATCTTGCCGCCGACTTTGTAGACGAGGGCTTCGGGTCCGAAGGGCTGCGTTTCTTCCGCACCGGGAAGGCTCAGGCATTGTTCGATGACATCGGGCAGTTCCATGGGGGCATGATAGACGAATCGGGGGCCGGCGTGCAAATGCAACGATGGCGGGGAGTGTGCCGAATGCTGCTCTATTCGTTTGATGAATGGTGCAACACGGTTCTTTCTTGGCCGCCTAGCTCATGCATGCGCCCCCCCTAACCAACCGAGGAAAAGTGATTGTGGTTTTTGCCTCGGTGCATCTGGTCTTTTTGTTCTTCGCCATGCTGCCCACGCGCTGGCGTGACCAGATTCAGGTGTCTTCCGTGTTCTACCAATATGAGCGTGTGACACGCTGCCACCAGCTGTGGAACATGTTTGAGACCATTCCAAACATGCACCGTACGGAAGCGCGGCTGATCGTCCAGGAGGCGGGGCAAAAACCGAAAGAGGTGGGCATGGTGCTTCCGGGACTGCGGAGGTTCTCCCAGAACGACCAGGTGCGGCTCAATAACTGGATGGTGAATGTCATCTTCAACCCCACGCGAGGCGTGTTTCGTGAGTCCTACATGGCGAGTGCGGCGGATGCGCTGCTCCGCACGGGACGCTACAGCCCCCGGACCCAGGTGAGCTTGGAGGTGATCCCTGCCTACACCCGCAGCCTGCTGGGGGTGCGTACGCTCAAGGAGATCGCGGTCGAACGCCCTTCGGTGCTGGGGCCGTTTGAGCTTGGGACGCTCGTTGCCAAAAAGAACCCAATTCAATCCACTCCATGACGGCCAGCCCCCAGAGTTTCCAATCCCGTTTCACCGGCCTGTTTCTGGACCCGGCGGATTCCCGGATTTATGCCTGCATACGAATCGCGTTCGCCTTCGTGTCGCTGCTGAATTTGATGCAGATCTGGCCGGACCGTGAGATTTTCTTCACGGATGTGGGGATGGTGGACCAGGAAGTCGTGCGGAAGTACACGGTGGGGGCTTATCTGTCCGTGTTCGACCTGTGCCATGACGTGGGCGCAGTCAGCAACTACATGTTTTTCAGCGGCTGTGCCATGGTGCTGCTGCTGCTGGGCGTGTGGCCGCGAGTGGCGGCTGGCATTGTCTATGCCTGGTATGTGTCCTACGACATGCGTGCGCCGCTGATCCTGGTGGGCTGGGATGAGGTCTTGCGCTGCACAGCGTTTCTGGTGCTGGTCTCGCCGATGCCTGCGTGCTGGTCTCTACGGTCCCGCAAAGCGCGCAAAAAGTCTGCGCCTGAACTGCAGGTGCCGTGCTATGGCCTGACTCTGATGAAGGTACAGCTGGCAGCGATTTATCTGCAGGCGGTGCTGGCAAGGCTGGACAACGAATACTGGATGAGCGGAGATTTTATGAGCTTCTTCCTGCTCTCCCACAATTCGCGGTGGCCCGGCCTGTGGGTGCTGAACTATGGCTTTGTGCTGAAAATAGTCACCTACCTGGTGCTCCTCGTGGAGCTCGCGATCCCCTTCCTGCTCATGGTTCCTCGCTGGCGCTGGTTTGGCTTTGTTGCAGGAATCCTCCTGCACGCGGGCATCAGCCTCATGTCATACAACCTGATGCTGTTCTTCCTCGCGATGATGGTGCTCTACCTGAGCTTTCTGCAGCCGGAGGATATGGACTGGCTGGCACGCCGCCTGCCACGCAAAACGAGGCAGGCGCGCGGTTGAGCCAGCAGGCTTACACCAGCATCAGTGCCGGGTTTTCCAGCAGCTTGCGCATTTCAGCGAGGAAGGTGGCGGCGACAGCGCCATCGACGACGCGATGGTCACCGCTGAGGCCGACCCACATGCGCTGACCGACGACGATCTGGCCCTTGTCATTGACGACTGGGGCGGAGCGGATGCTGCCGATGGCCACGATGGCGGCCTGCGGCGGATTGATGATGGCGGCGAACTGGTCGATGCCAAAGGCACCGAGATTCGAGACGGTGATGGTGCCGCCCGCGAAGTCGTCGGGGCTGAGCTTCTTGTTCTTGGCCTTGGCGGCGAGGTCTTTGACGCCCTGGCTGATTTCGAGCAGCGTTTTCTTTTCCGCCTGCTTGATGACCGGGGTGACGAGGCCGTCATCAATGGCGATGGCGACGCTGAGACCGACGGACTTGAACTTCACGATGGCATCGCCATCCCATGCGGCGTTGATCGCAGGCTGGGCCTGGGCGGCGCGGATGACGGACTTGAGGATGAAATCGTTGACGGTGTACTTGTTGCCACCGCTCTTCTCAGCAGACGCGTTCAGGTGGGCGCGGAAGGCCATGAGAGGGCCGGCATCGACCTCCATTTGCAGGTAGAAGTGAGGAATCTGCGTCTTCGAGGCCAGGAGGCGCTCGGCGATGATGTTGCGCATGCTGCTGGTCGGCACGCGTTCGTCTTCAGGCCCGATGACAGGGCGGATGGCCGGCGTGGCTGCCACGCGACCGGCAGAAGCGCCGCCCACTGGGGCGTTTTCCACGTCTTCACGCACGATGCGACCGCCAGGGCCGGTGCCGATAAGCGAATTGAGATCGATGCCACGTTCTGCGGCGACCTTTTTGGCGAGAGGGGAGGCTTTGACGCGGAGAGTGGCAGCGCCAGCGACAGCGCGGCTCTTATGCTGCGGGGCCAGAGGAAGACGCGGACCGGCGGCAGCAGCCTTGGCGGCAGAAGCAGCAGGTTTTTTCTCAGCGGCAGGGGCAGGGGCCGCAGAGGCTTTGGCCTTGGCGATGAGGTCATCCAGATCTGCCGGAGCGGCCTCACCGTCTTCCAGGATCACAGCCAGCGGAGCACCCAGAGGGACTTTGCCGCCGGGAGTGGCGATGAACTTGTGCAGCACGCCTTCAAACGGGCTGGCGTATTCCATGGTGGCCTTGTCGGTCTCGATGTCGGCGATGGCTTTGCCGACGGTGACTTTGTCCCCTTCCTTGACGGTCCACTTGGCGAGGGTTCCCTCGGTCATGGTGTCACTGAGCTTGGGCATTTCGATGAATTTGGGCATGGCAGGAAAAGAGTTAAGGGCGGGGGATTTCGAGGTCTTTGCAGATTTAGTTCACAAGGAAGTCGTTGATCTCGCGATGGCGCGGGACGGAGGAGCTTTTGCGCGTGGCGCGATTGACGTATATCGAATGATTGCCGCCTTCACGCAAGAGTTCGCAGCCGTGGTCATGCAGATGTTGGAGGAGGTCACGGAGTTTCAAGCAGCAGCCAGGAGCATGGTTTCACGATAAACCTCATCGCTGCCAATCTCCTCTTCGGCGAGCAAGCGGTTGGCCTCCATGACAAGCTCAATGGCTTCGCGCAGATTGGCGCGTGTTTCATCCAGAGTCGCGCCCTGCGTATTGGCTCCAGGCAGCTCTTCGACAAAGCCGACGTAGCCTTCGGGCACTTTTTTGAAGACCTGGGTGAATTTCATGACGGTTCCAGCTTAGAAAATGCTGAGCGCTTTGGCGACAACGACCTCAGCCGTGGGCAGTTGCAGGGCTTCGAGCGGCGGGCTGTAGATCGCAGGGGAGTCGAGGCTGCAGACGCGCTGCACGGGGGCGTCGAGCTCGTCGAAGATGCGCTCCTGAATCATGTAGGCGATCTGGGCGCCGATGCCGCAGTAGGGCTTGTTTTCTTCGACGTAGATGGCGCGGTGCGTTTTCGCGACGGAAGCGAGGATGGTGTCTTCATCCAGCGGACGGATGGTGCGCAGATCGACGACTTCGGCGCTGATGCCGTGCTCTTCTTCGAGGATTTTGGCGGCTTCCAGGCAGGTGATGACCGCCTTGCCGTGGGCGATGAGGGAGATGTCGGTGCCTTCGCGCTTCACATCGGCCAGGCCGAGGGGGATGAAGAGTTCGCCGTCAGGCAGCTCGTCATTGGAGGGCACATCCCATTTTTCGCCGTAGAGCTTGGTGCTCTCCATGAACATGACGGGGTCATTGTCACGGATGGCAGCTTTCATGAGGCCCTTGGCATCGTAGGCGTTGCTGGGGCAGACGCACTTCATGCCGGGGAAGCTGGCCATGATGTTTTCCGGGGTGTGAGAGTGGGTGGCGCCCACGCTGGTGCCACCATTGGCGGGGCCGCGGATGACGATGGGGACGTTGATTTTGCCGCCGCTCATGTAGCGCACCATCGCGCCGTTGTTGACGATCTGGTCCCAAGCGACCGTGTAGAAGCTCCAGAACATGAGCTCCATGACTGGACGCACGCCCAGCATGCTGGCCCCGATGCCCATGCCGATGAACCCGGCCTCGCTGATGGGGGTGTCCACCAGGCGCTTGTCGCCCCACTTGTCCCAGAGGCCTTCAGTCACTTTGTAGGCACCATTGTACTGAGCAACCTCCTCGCCCATGACCACGACCATGGGATCGCGAGCAATTTCTTCGTCAAGGGCTTCACGGATGGCTTCGCGGTAGGAAATTTGGCGGGGCATGGCAATTTTGAGGGACCAGTAAGTCGGGGAAGGAGCGGGCGGTGTCAAGCGGGCGGCTTCATCGAGAAAAGACAAACTGCCAGCCCAGATTAAAAAGCGAAAATGGCTGTCCAGAGGCTCTCAAAGCTCAAAAAGTGCCGATTTGCAGGTGATTTTATTAACAAATCTTAACATTTTTTAGAAATGATGTTGACGATTACCCGAAAGTTTAGTTGATCGGAGGCTGTCATTATATCTCACGTGCCATTACCCTTCGGTCCATTCTCCTGTGCTGGACGCAAACTTGCTCAAAAAACACGAGCGAAGTGTGAAATCGCCTGTATACTGACTACCCCCTGCGTCTCAGCTAGGGGCATGGACGTTGGTCCTTGTACTGTATTACCCAACTAGAACGCTCAATATGGAACTCGACGGAGGCATTAAGATTTACCTGCGTGAGATCGGCAAGACTGACTTGCTGACTCCCGACCAGGAGGTCGAGCTTGCTGAACGCATCAAACGCGGCGACCCCGAAGCCCGTTCGCACATGATTCGTGCGAACTTGCGCCTCGTGGTGAAGATCGCCCAGGATTACGCCAACTACGGTCTGCCACTTCTCGACCTCATATCTGAAGGAAACATCGGCCTGATGAAGGCCGTGGAACGCTTCGATCCGAACAAGGGTGGCAAACTTTCAACCTACGCCGCCTGGTGGATCAAACAGTCCATCAAGCGCGCTCTCGCCAATCAGTCCAAGACCATCCGCCTTCCTGTCCACATGGTGGACAAGATCAGCAAGATGCGCCGTGTGGCCATGGCGATGTCCGAAGAACTCGGCCGCGAACCCACCGACGACGAACTCTCCGAAGAAATCGGCATTGATCGTGCCAAGCTCAGCCAGCTCAAGGTCGCCTCGATGCGCCCTGCCTCGCTGGACGCCCCGATCAGCGACGACGACAGCACGGAGTTCGGCGAAATCGTCGGCGATGAAAACGCCCAGACCCCGTTCGACCTGCTCTCGCACAAGAACATGCACAGCCAGCTCGATGGCCTGCTGACCGTTCTCGACGAACGCGAACGCAAGATCATCGATGCCCGCTTCGGCCTTGCCGGCCAGAAGCCCCGCACGCTGGAAGAAGTCGGTCAGGAGTTCGGCGTCACTCGCGAGCGTATCCGTCAGCTGCAAAACATCGCGCTGCGCAAGTTGCGCCGTGCCTTGCAGAAGAAGGAAGACCCGATTCCCAAGGCTCTCCGCAACGCCGGTGGCAAGAAGAAGCGGAAGAAAGCCGCTGCTGCCGAAGCCGAGGACGAATAGGATCCCATCAATCACGAAGCCGGAGTCGCAAGACTCCGGCTTTTTTGTTGGGTCTGAAAAGTAGCCCTGTTCCTGTGGAACAGGGAACCCTTGTTGCACAGCAACAAGGCTACTTTGCCACCGGCAGAAACTGCACCGCATCCGCAATCACCACCTTATCCGGTTCCGTTCCCTCGTTCGACACTCGGACCCATCCCACGCGGCCCGCATCAAACCGAAACGTGCCCAGCGTGCGAAACAACCGCCCATGCTCCGGCTCTTGCTGCTGATTGATGCGCACCGTTGTGTCACCATCGGCGTGATGAATCGTCACCGGTGTCTTCGTCGAGCGCCGCACGTTGTAGCAATGCGCGAGGCGCACCTCATACCAACCCGCTTTGAGCAGTGTGGGCGTGAAGGTCACCGACTTGTTCCCTTTCCCTGCCTTCATGTCATGCAAGTAACCAAGACCCACATAGGGCGGCGTATGCGTGGAGTACTGCCAGTCACCCACCAGCTCCGCATCCATCTCATCCACCACGATGCCCGGCAGCGCCTTCGCATCCGCGACATTGAACTTCACCATCTCCGGCCGGTCCACCTCGCCGGGCGGATGAATGTTAGGCACCGCTTTGGGATGCGGTTTGAGCACGTCAGCGGCCATGACGGCGGTGATGAGGACGAAGAGAAGCCAGAGACGAAACGTCAGCCGAGCTTCAACAGAAAAACAAAAGCGAATCATGCCCGCTTAATATTTTGAACTCAAGTCTCGGATTTTCTGGATGTGGTCTTGTGTCTTCTTCCTTGTAGAAAAAGCTTCTTGGATGTTTTCGTTTGTTCCATTCTCACCATTTACAGAACGCAAGAGCGCTACAAATAATTGGTTAAGGAACAGATTGTAATCTGCTTCATAACCGGAAACCGCGAGGCTGAGGTTAGAAACATCTGAGAATCCTGCGTGTTTTAGCTGGAGACAAATTTCCTGTACTTCTGTCATTTTCTCAGCCACGAATGAACGAAGGCGATCACGTTCTTTTTCTGCCATCGAAAGTGTATTGGGAGTCTGCAATTGTTCTTTTTCAATGCGATCGAGAAGCAAACAGATTTTCTCAATGCTCATTTTGAAATCGACGTGCGACTGCTTCTTTTTTGCCTCAAATGCTTCGACAAGAGAAGTTTCAAGCTTGGCTATCCGCTGGTTGTTATCAGTCTTATATGTGGAAAATTCTCGCTTTAGCTTTTCTAGATCAGATCGGCAAAGTTTCATTTCGGCTGTTAATAGCTGCGCCTCCTTGCTATTTTTGTCATCTTCTCGACATGACGTCACACATAATGCAAACGCGACCAGTGCAAGAAGTGGGATAGGATTTTTCATCTGTTAGCCGTGTGTTTGGGTGTGTTTGCTTTCGTTTTACTGGCAGGTTGCAATTGGCAGTAATCAGTGTGCTACATTAAAAGACGCAGTGATTTTAGTATCCGATGGCATTGGAATGTACATCGACAGAGAAGGACGCAGAGCGCGGATAAATTCAAGGACTATTGCTATTCTCGTTCCTATCAGGCAATCATCGCTATATTCGATTACTATAGCAGCGAGTTTGCGCTCGTCACGCCCTGCGGTCTTTTTCCAGACAGCTCCACCACTCATACCAGTAGGCAAAGGCGCGGTAATAATACGACCGTCAGCCATCATTGTTTTTCGTCGGAAGGCTATTACAACGTGGCTGAAAACCGACAGCCCCAATTTCTTGAAAATATTTTCACCAACAGTGTCGGACAGAATAGACATAAAGATTGGAATCAACTTTCTTGTTGTCTTGTCGGACTTTTGTTTCCTGTGTGGGTAGCCAAAAAATTCGAACTGTTCTCCAGCTTGATGAAGTAGATCGACATCAACGTCTGAAATCTTAATAAACTCATGAAATGGATGCTTGGCTTCGATGTCTTCAGCCAATAAATGGTAAATACCAATATCGCATCGGTCTGAACTGCGGTCGCCCGATGGGGGTATGGTCATGTAACATGGTGACACCAGTTTTTTGAAGCCTATCTCCATTGGAATCCATGTATATCCATGATCAATTACATGTGCGGCAGTTACCAAAAACTTTTCATCGCCTATTTGTAGCCATGTTCCGCTTCCACCCAAATCAGGGGGGCTACCTGGCTTGGCAGAATACAAAGGAGTCACAAAACGATCTCCACTGAAAGATGGCTGGTGGTTAGACATAGAAAAATTACTTCCCCGCCTTCTCATTCAGTAAGTAGCCCAGTAAATCCATGAATGTCGCTTCTTCGATTGTTTGTCCAAACGTGGGAGGCATGAGGGAAATGGGGGTGACTTCGGTTTTGGCGATGTCCTTCTTGCCGATGCGGTGCTCTTTGCCGGTGGCGTCAGCGAGCACGTTGACTTGGCCGAGTTCGGCTTTGAGGAAGCCGGCGAAGGTGCTGCTGTCCTTCAGGGTGAGGGTGTGGAGATGGAAGTGGGCATCGACGTTGCGATTGGGGTCGAGGATGTCTTCACAAAGGCGTGCGGGGCCGCGTGCGCCGATGCCGTCGAGCTGCGGGCCGATGAGGCCGCCTTCGCCTTTGATTTGATGGCATGCGGCGCAGTTCATCTTGAAGACATTGGCTCCGGTTTCGAGATCGGGCTTGGCTTTGGCGAAGGCGGCCACGCGGGCGGCGATGAGGGTGTCGAGCTGTTTGCGTTGCTCGGGTGAGACGGGCAGCGGCGGTGGCGCGGGGCGTGGTGGGAGGTAAGCGGCGAGTTTTTCACGCAGCGCAGCCGGGGCGCTGTGCTGGAGCATGGTGGCGAGGGTTTTGAGGCTCTCGCGTGTGGTGTCTTCGTTTTGGAAATCATTCACGCTGACCACGGCGGGCTCGATGCGGGTGATGCCGAGCCAGGCGTAGGCTTTGCCGTCATCGCCGTCGATGACTTCGAGTGTGATGGGTTTTCCAATGTGATTCTTGAGATCAAACTCGACTTGTTTGGCGATGTCGGAGCGCGGTGGGAAGGCGCTGGAGATGATTTGGCCTGTCTTGGCTTCGCGGAGGTGAATGATGTTTTTGGCGTGCGGCTCGGCTTTCGGTGGTCCGCGATGGCCGTTGATCCAGAGAGCAAGTTTGGCCGGTGCGGGGAAGGTAATCGACCTCAGAGTGCCAGTGCGGCTTTCTTCGTCGCCACCGCCTTTGGCGATGCTTTGCAGGACAGGTGCCTCGGCACCATCGGTGAGCTTGCGTGGCTGAAGGGACCATTTGGCGTCGCCGAGAGTTGTCCAGGTGGGTGTTGGCTTGGTGGCGGTAGAATTGAGAAGCTGCGTGGCGAGTTCTTGTGCCCATCTCAGTAGCTCTGGATTGGCCGGGGCGCCGCGCTCGCTAAGGCCATTGTGGATTTCTAAAACCGCGTCCGTTTGCTGCTTGGAATTGCCTTTGGTGAGCCGCCTGACGATTTCAATTGTTTTTTGCACACTGTTTGGTTCGGCATATCTGGCGATCTGAGCGAGACCCCTTTGCATGTCTGGAGGTGGTTCGTTCAAAGGGACTAGCTGTTTCAGAAGCCATTCGCCAGCCGCAGATGTTTTGAGTGAAAGAGCGATCTCTCTGAAATCGCGCTGAAAGGCCAGCATTTCTGCTTTTTCCTCGGGATCAGTTGGAGGAGCGCCCTGCATATGTGGACTGGCTTTTGCGAATACTGCCGCGTCAGATAGCAGCTTGTGGGCAGCCATTTTTAAAGCCAGCCTGAGGGTCTGATCGTCGGCTGGCACATGTTGCAGCATGGTTACCAAGGCAACTGCCGCATTGGAACGGGCGTCAGGACGGCAATTAGTAAGCGCCCAGGCGGCGGCCAGCTGGGTTCTAGGAACAAACTTTCGGTTATCTGGGGCCAAACAGGATAGGGTGTAGAGAACAGCAAGACGCCATTCCGGACTTGGACCTTCAGCTTCGCGCAGCAGCAAATGCACATCGACTAAGTCATCTGTGTTATTTCCCATGAACGATAAGGAACGGCCATTGCGCAGCCACATCTGGTGCGTGACCCAGATTGCGTACGCCTTTTGGACTGCGGACTCGCAGTTTTCCTGCAAAGGTTTAACGGCTTGTTTTTCAGACATCTCAATCAGCCGTTCTGCAAGAACTGGAACCGTATTGTATCTGACCGTCAAATTCGGAGAATCGAGCTGCTTGAATAACTCGGGCAGGCTGGCGCTGGTGAGATCCACTCGCTTGGCATCTTTGTCCGTCTTCACCACCCGCCAGATTCTTCCGCGCTCCTTGTCTCTTCCTGGATGATCGAGGGGGACTTCGTAGTGGCCGATGATCTTGTTGTAGAAGTCGGCGATGTAGAGGGCGTTGTCGGGGCCGAGTTGGAGATCGACAGGACGGAACCAGGGATCGTCGCTGGTGATGAAGTCGGGCTGTTCGTTGGCCTTCGGAGTGGAGCCGGTGAAGGTGACGGTGTCGTGATTCACGCGGGAGGTGACGCAGTTGCCTACCAGCATGTGGTCGTCCCACTCGGGGCCCCAGACGCCGCCATCGAGGTAAACGATGCCGCAGATGCCGGTAGAGCCGTGGCTGTGTTCACACATCACGGGGGCGAAGCCGAGGCCGTCATCGGGCTTGCCGAAGCTGGGATAACATGCGCCACGGATGAGCTGATAGATGGGGGAGCTGTGGCAATCGGCGCTGTAGAGATTGCCAAAGCGATCCCAGCAGAGGCCGAAGGGATTCACCTGACCGCTGGTCCATTTTTCGACACGCGAGCCGTCGGGACGAAAGCGGAAGACGTTGCCGCTGTGGAGATCGAGCGTGCTGCCATCTTTGGCTTTGAGGTGACTCGTGTTGTTGAAACCATGCGTGGCGTACACCCAGCCATCCAGGCCGAGGCGGAAGCTGCTGCACATGCCGTGCGTGTCTTTTTCATATCCGAGCGGGCCGAAGAGAACTTCGCGGTGATCGGCTTTGTCGTCGCCATCGGTATCGGCGAAGTACCAGATGTTGGGGATGCTCCAGGCGATGCAACCGGCTTTGTGTTCCGGCTTGTGCCAGGGGAGAACGCCGGTGGGAATGTTGAGGCCGTCGGCGAAGTCGGTGACTTTGTCGGCTTTGCCGTCGCCATCGGTGTCTGCGAGGATTTTGATCGCATCGCGGCTGTCTTTGACGCGCGTGCCTTTTTCGTCGGACCAGCGGCTTTTGTCGGCGGCGTAGGGATACTCGACGGTGGATGAGACCCAGAGGCGGCCCCGCGCATCGAAGGCGATGTTGATGGGCTTGTTGATCATCGGCTCGCTGGCGAAGAGCTGCACGGTGAAACCCGGCGGCACATGCAGACCTGCGCGCTCCTGCTCTGGAGTCAGTGCCTCCGTCTCGCGCACGAGGCGCATTTTATCCTCCGCTGCATGGAGGCTGGCGGATAGGGTGCATGCGGTGATGAGGCAGCGGAGGAATGACATTCAGCCATTACAGCGCAGAACGATGGCTTCATTCAAGCCGCGTTTCGTGATTCCATGGAACAGGCCCCATTGTCACAGGCCGTTTCCGTGATCTGCGCCCGCAGCGCGTCATCGCTGCGCAGGCGCAGCAGGTGAGAGAGGCCGATGCGGTTGCTGGAGATCCAATGCACCACACGGCGGGCGATCTGCTGCATTGGCGGACTGGCGAGCCGCAGGGACCACTCCCGATACTCGCGTAGCGCCCATAGGCACGTCACCCATGCGCCGGCGCCTTGCCAGAGTGAGCCGTCATCGCCCATGACGACGATTTCCTGATCGGCACGCAGGTTGGGGAGATCCGGGCAGAGGCGGAGTGCCTGGGGTGAGTCGTAGGGCAGGAAGTTCAGCCGGACATAGGCTGCCTGTTCGAGCATCCAGCGGCGGAAACGCGAGCACAGGCCGCAGCGGGCATCGTAGAAGATGGTGAGGGTGGTCATGGCAGTATCCCAGTTATATGGTTGTCCATTTGTGCGCGAACATAAGCGGCCGTGGTGCCAGTTGCCCAAGTCGCTATCGCGTAAGGTAGAAGATCGCGATTTAGGACCGACATGAAACTACGCGCCCAGCCGAGACTATCCAGATCGGGTGCCACCGCACACAGTAGCAAGATAACCAAGATTGTTGAGATAATCGCGAAGCCGCAAAGTGCAGCAGTCCTGGGCCTCCGAAGTCTTGAATCATCACTGACACAAAGATCGACCGGCAGGAAAAATGCCATCCACGCCACCATGATCCATATCCCAGTTATCACGGCCAAAAATACTGCCCACTCTAATCTATGGGACTCGAAGAGCACTATATTGGCATCAAATTTAGCTTCGGCTGGTACGAGCTTGGTGAAGCCGTAAGTCACCCACCAGGCGATGTTGCACGCTATCCAGCCGCACAACATCGCGAGGAATGAGAGTTTCACTTTGCGAAGGAACGTTTTCATGTCGTCTCGGGATAGTTCGAGTTCTTCAACCAAGGTTCGCGATCACGTGACCTCATGTAGGCCGCCACCATGCCCGTGATGCCAGGGGCGAACAGCAAGGGCAGACCTCTACATAGACATTTTACCAGCAAGTGATGAAGCGAATCGTTTTCCCAGGCAGAGACTCCCCATTGCAATGCCAGCACGCTGCTTCCGGCGATGAATCCACAGATGGTGCCAGGAAGAGATCTGCGGAACCTTGACCGATCCGAAACGATCAAATCTACAGGCAAGAAAATCACCAGCCAGGCAAGGAAGATCACGAAGCCGGTTGGCAGGGCCACATATGAGATGATCAACAGCAACCTTTGAGGCTCCATCTTGTAGGTCATGGGGTGCAGTATAATGCCTGCCCAAAAGGCGATGTTGCACGCAATCCAGCCGCACAACATCGCGAGGAACGATAGTTTCACTTTGCGAAGGAACGTTTTCACAGCGTGTCGAGAATATCGTGGGCTTTGCTGACGCGATGCATGGGTGGCACGGGCGGTGGCAGGTTGGCCAGGGTGGCGCGGCGGCGCATGCGGGTGAAGACGTAGAGATTGAAGAAGTGCATGCCGCCGAGCATGAGGAGCACGACGCCCATCTTGCCGCTGAGGAGTTCGAAGACGCCGCGTGCACCGGTGGTTTCCTCCGTGCTTTTCAGATAGAGCGAGACGAAGCCGATGTTCATGAGGTAGAAGCCGACGACGAGGAGGTGATTGACGCTGTCGGCGAGGTCGGTGTTCCCGTTGAAGCAATCGACGAGGAAGATGCGGCCGTTTTTGTGGAGGGTGCGCGCCACCCAGACCGTCATGCTGACGGCGAGGATGAGGTAGAGGCTGTAGCTGATGACGGTTTCGTTCATATGGGTGTGTGGTTTGGGTTTAGGTTGAGGGGAAAATTGATTTCAGCTGGGCCTCACCGCCGCGAAGGCATACACGGCGGCCTGAGCAATGAAGGCTGCTGTCAGCGTGTGGTAGCCGACCTTGCGCAGGGTGCTGGTCAGAAACTCGCGGGCATCGAAGATGAAAAACTGCACGAAGAGACGTGCCGACCAGAAGAGCGCGATGAATGCCGCCAGCGAACGAGCCACGGGCTCGCCCGCAGCCATGGCCTGAGCATGCAAAAGGGTGAGAGTACCCATGCCGATGATCGTGAGGACAATGAATGCGCCGTAGACCCAGAACAGCGAACGCAGGAATGGAGGCAGCGCGGCGAGGTGCTTGTCCCATTGCAGTGCCTTCGGCACCATGAAGCTGGCGATCAGGATGCCGAAGTGTCCGAGTCCGGCGAGAGTGAGAAGTGTTACGAGGTTCATGGCAGGGCTCCGATGGTTTTGAAAAAAGGCAGTATCACGTGATGGATGAAGGGTGGGTGAAACAGCAGGCCCGCAGGCACGATGAGGAAGGCGAGGGTCCACACCCGGCAGATCAGCCCTTCTTTCAGGTGGAGACGCCGGCTGAGGTCCATGCCGAGTGCCTGCAGGAGGAAGTAGGCCGTGGGACCACCCCAGCCCGCCCCCGCAGGCAGCGAGATGACTGCCTCATGCAGCAGGCCTGAGAATAGGAAGACCAGCCAATGGGCTTTTTTCACGCCCCAGCGCATGGCCACGGGCCGAAAGACGAGCAGGTTCATCCCATCGCGAAAAGCGATGTTCCACCTGCGTCCCCAAAAGTCGGCCAACGAACCTGCCGCCAGAGGATTTTTCATCAGCGGCTCAAGAGCATGGCCTCGTTGCATCCAGAAAGCTGTGACGAGGTGAAAGCTGCCGAAGTGCAGTACGAAGATGAGACCCACCATGCCGACCCATGCAGCCAGCATCGGCAGTTGGGCCAGATGCCGAGCCACACCCCAGAGCAGCACGGCTCCGAACGTGAGATTCACCATTCCAGCGAATGCGAGACGAAGCACCACCGCGCGGGGAGCCACGCTCCTGCGGTGGAAGCCTGCAAAGTTGAAAGTCGGGCACAGTAGCAGCCATGCCGCGATTTCTGCCACGGGCGCCGCCACCTTCGTTTTCCACAGAATTAACACCTTGAAGCTGAAATAGCATCCTGCTGCCAGAAGCCACATGAGCAGCCATGGGGGGCAGTGGGTGATGTTTTCGTTCATGGCGGCGGTCTATTCTGAATTTTCAGTATTTAGTGAAACTTATAGGCGTGAAAAGATCAGCCGAGGAGGCGCATGGCCCACTGGAGGGCAGAGGCGTGCTTCATGGAGATCACGGTGTCGGCGACTTTGACACCGAAGCTGAGGAATTCGTCGAGGTCCTGCATCTGCTGGTGGAAATCCTTGCCGGGCCCTACGGCTTCGTCCTTGGTGCGGGCGGCGCAGTCGCGAAGGAGATGGATGGCGGGCTCGATCTCGCGGCGCTTGCGCTCCTTGGAGATGGTGATGAAGATCTTCCAGACGTCCTTCTCCGCCTCAAAGTACTCCTTGCGGTCGCCTTTTTTGGTGATGATGCGCACGAGGTTCCAGCCGACGAGATCTTTTAAATTGGTGTGCGCGTTGCCGCGGCTGATCTCCAGGCGCTCCATGACATCGTCCGTGCACATCAGCTCCGGGGCGGTCATGAGCAGCGCGTGAATCTGGGCCATCGTGCGGGGGATGCCCCACTGCGTGCCGAGTGAACCCCACTGGACCACGAATTCCTCGCGTGCCTTTTCCCATTCTGGTAGTTCCTTGTTCACTCTTTCATTAAAAACTGAAAATAATGAAAGGCAAGCAAAGACTGCGATTTTCTCCCCGGTTACGGGCTCAGGCGCACTTTGACCCATACGCCGTTTTCTTTGCGGTAGCGGATGCGGTCGTGCAGGCGGCTGACGCGGCCCTGCCAGAATTCGATTTCGACCGGCAGGAGTGTGTAGCCGCCCCAGTGCGGTGGGCAGGGGACCTGGCCTTCGGGGTGTTGTGCCCTGAGTTCGGCATCGCGCTGCTCCAGCCATTCACGGCCGGGGATCTCGACGCTCTGGGCCGAAGCCCAGGCACCGATTTGATGCCCGTAAGGGCGGCTGGCGAAGTACTTTTCCGCATCGGCGTGGTCCAGCTTGGAAATGGCACCTTTGATGCAGACTTGATGGTGGCGGTCCGTCCATAGGAAGCAGGCGGCGGCGCGGGCATCGGCGGCGATTTCGTGGCCCTTCCGGCTTTCGTAGTTGGTGTAGAAGTGAAAGCCGCGCTCGTCGATGCCTTTGAGCAGCACGGTGCGCACGGTCGGTGTGCCATCGAGGCCGTTGGTGGCGAGGCTCATCGCATTCGGCTCCGGCAGCTTGTGCGCGAGGGCGTCGTTGATCCAGTGCGTGAAGAGCTCCAGCGGGTCGGCTGGGGCGCTGTGTTCATCGAGTTCGCCCTGGTCGTAGCTCACGCGCAGGTCGGGCAGGTTCGGTTTGTCAGTTGGGTTCATTCAGGTTAGAAGAAACGCGTGTCGTGCGGTCTGCGCTACGTCAGCTTTGGCCTTTTACACACTCTTTTGCTCCATGCCCTCCTCCGTCACCGGCGTCATCCAAGATCTCGAACGCATCCTGCTCACGCCGGCGCAAATCAGCGCCCGGGTGGACGCGATGGCCGCGCGGCTGAATGCGGAACTCGCAGGCAAAGTGGTCACCGTGGTGGCGCTGATGGATGGTGGCCTTTTCTTTGTGGCTGATCTGCTGCGCAAACTCGAAATGCCCGTGCGGCTGTACACCCTGAGCGCCAGCAGTTACCAAGGCGGCACCACCACCACCGGTGAAGTCAAAGTGAACTGGCCTGCGAACTTTGACGTGCGCGATCAGGATGTGCTCCTGCTGGATGACATCCTGGACACCGGGCTCACGCTTAGTGCCATCTGCGAGCGCCTGCTCGCTCTGCAACCGGCCTCGCTGCGCACCTGCGTGCTGCTGAGCAAACGCCGTGAGCGCCTGCGTGAGGTGCCGGTGGATGACGCGGGCTTTGAGATCGACGATGAATTTGTCGTCGGCTACGGCATGGACTACCAGGGCCGCTTTCGCAATCTGCCCTGCATTGGCATCCTGAACCCGAATCCCGCTTCATGAAGCTGCGTGTGCTCTTTTTCTCTGTCCTGCGTGACATCACCGGCACGGACGAAATCACTCTCGAAGTACCCGCTGGTGCCACGATGGGCGACTTGCTTGTCCAAATCGAATCCCGCTGGCCCAAGCTGCGCGACTGGCAGAATAGCCTGCTGCTGGCTCTGGACCAAACCTACGTGAAGCGTGACGAGCCGCTGCATGATGGTGGCGAGGTGGCGATCATGCCACCGGTGCAGGGAGGGTAGGGCTCACGCATGGCGCGTGGTCACGAGGTCGGCCTGCGCGGCCCAGAGGGCGATGTCCTCCTTCTTGATCGCGGCGGCCATGAGCGCGGGGAATTTGTCTGGCGTGCAGGCGAAACTGGGAACCCCGAGCAGGCTCATCTTGGCAGCGAGCTGCTGGTCATAGCAGGGGGCGCCTTCGTCGCTGAGCGCAAGCAGGGTGATGAACTGGACGCCGCTTTGCACCAGTTCGTTGGTGCGCTGTAGGAGATTCTTTTCCACCCCGCCTTCGATGAGGTCGGAGATCAGCACGAGGATGGTGTTGGTGGGGTCGGTGATGAGGCTCTGGCAGTAGCCGACGGCTTTGTTGATGTCGGTGCCGCCGCCGAGCTGAGTGCCAAAGAGCAGTTCCACGGGATCGTCGAGTTTCTCCGTGAGATCGACCACGGCTGTGTCGAAGACCACGAGCTGCGTCTTCACGGCGGGCAATGAGGCCATCACGGCCCCGAAGATGCTCGAATAGACAACACTGGCGGCCATGGAGCCGCTTTGATCAATGCAGAGAATGATGTTCCGCTGGGTTTTCTGCGCCTTGCGGCCGTAGCCGATCAAGGTCTCTGGCACCACCGTTTGGTAGTCCTTTTGGTAGTGGCGCAGGTTTGCGCGAATAGTACGATTCCAGTCGATCTCCGCCAGTCGTGGCCGACGATTGCGCACGGCCCGGTTCAGCGCACCGGTCACCGCCGTGCGCATGGGCTCGGCGAGTTTGCGCATGAGTTCTTCCACCACCTTGCGCACGACCATGCGGGCGGTTTCCTTCGTCTTGGCGGGAATGACGCCGGAGAGTGAAATCAAACTTGCCACGAGGTGCACGTCCGGCTGCACGGCCTCCAGCATCTCTGGCTGCAGCAGCATTTCGCGCATGCCGAGGCGGTCCAGTGCATCCTGCTGCATCACCTGCACGACGCTGGCGGGGAAGTATTTGCGAATGTCGCCCAGCCAACGTGCCACGCGCGGCGCGGACTTCTCGGTGCCGCCACGCCGGGGGCCCTTCATGCCGCCGGGTCCATCAGGCTCATAGAGTGCGCCGAGCGCCTGGTCGATCTCGATATCCTCGCCGCTCAGTCCACAGCAGGATTCATTGGCCTCGCCGCCGAGGGCGAGGCGCCAGCGGCGCTGACGTTCGGTGTCTGTGCGAGAAGTGCTCATGAGTTCAGTCCGAGGATTTGTTCCAGCACCGCCAGCGGCTTCTGCGCACGCGTTTCATTCCATTCCACAGTGATGGCAGCCTGTGCTGCGGGACTGGCCGCACCGGCATGCTTCGCACGGGCACCGAGCTGGGTGCGTTCCGTGCCGGGGAACAGTGAGAAGGTGCGCCGGACCAGCGGCAGGATGCGGGTGAAGCCTTCATCACTCAAGGAGGCGAGCCAGGCGTCCAAGGTCTGCCACAGACGGTCATCGTGGAGCAGCACCATGCCGCTCTGATGCAGGAATCCTTCCAGCCATGCCGCAGAGGGCGCGGGATCGTTGCCGATGGAAAGCGCCTGGCTCATGCGTGTGGCCGTGGCATCGGCGTCCTCGGTCTTTTCATCAAACAGGAGCCGTGCGGCCAGCCCGCACACGAGTCCATGCGTGCCACCCAACATGGCCAGGCGTGTGAGTGCGGGCATCCAGTCGGCGAGATGGTTTTCGTTGCCGATGAGCTTGATGGCCTGATGCGTGGCGATGATGCGTTTGCGCATGGCGGCGGCGGCATCGTCATCCAGCGAAGCACAGGCACCGCCGAGGCTGATGCAGGCGCGCGTGACGAGGCCGTCGAGCACATGCCCGACCAATGAGGCATCGGTCTGGCGTACGTTGCCGTAACGGAAGATGTTGGCCAGCGGCGGGATGGCTTCGAGAAGCTGTGAGGCATCGCCCGCGATGGCGGCCAAATTTTCCAGCGCGTGCGTCACGGGCGCCACCGCATGCGGGAGATGGGCGAGCAGCACGCGATCGACGAGCGCGGAAAGCGCGGGCAGAGATTCAGCCTGCTGGGCTTGATCAATGGCCAGTGCCGTGGCTGCATCGCTGATCGTGTGACCCCAGCGGCAGGCCTCAATGATGGCGACGGCGAACTCGGGCTGCCATTGCAGCTGCCACACTTCATGAAAGGTGCCCTTGGCACTGCGGCCGGTGCCGCGTACCTCGCCCCATTGAATGCCGAGCAGCTTCAACCGGTGCAGGAGATGGCTGCGGCTGAGGTCGTTCTCGTTGCGCAAATCCAGATCGAGTTCCTTTGCCAATGCTTCGGGCTTGAGGCGCAGGCTGCGCTGCTGCTTTTCCAAATCCTGCTGCAGCGGCACGGTGGGGACATCCGGCGGGACGCGGCCGAGTTTCTCGCCCACGATCAACCGCGCGCGGATGAGCTTCAACGGCGCATCCTCGCCCATGCAGATGACGGTGCGGATGGACTCGTTGATTTCATCCAGTCCGGCGGCGGGGCGTTCGCGCATGGCGGCGAGAGCATCGCTGAGACGTGCGGCTTCGATGACGTGCGCAGAGGAGCAGTCGATGTCTTCCTCACGCATCAGCCGCGCGACTTTGGAGATCCATGCGATGGAGCGCTGCGAAGCTTCAGCGGCCTGATTTTTCCAGAGAAACTCATACCAGCCCGGCGACAGCACCCCGGCACCGTAGCCACTGGCCGCAGCGAGTCGGCCATACGTCCAGGGTGCCCAGGTCGCAGCTACTTTGACCTTGGGCAGGCCTTTGAGGAGTTCGTTGTCCGCCTTCGCGCTTGGCATGGTGGCGAGAGCGGGCACATGCCACGCGCCGCACACTACGGCGATCTTTTGAAAGCCATCTTTCTCCGCCTGACGGATGGTTTTGCGCATGTGCGCCTCACGCAGGGCCTCGCGCTGCTGTGACTGAGGTGGCAGTTTGCGCGGGATCTCTGCGCGGACACTCGTCATGGCCTCCTGGATCGCAGCGAAGAGGCCCGCACTGTCGGCATCGCGACGTTCTTCGACCATCTGGTTCCACCACGTCTCGCCATCGCCATAACCCGCCGCACGGCCCAGCCAGTCGAGCGGATCGCCGGAGATGTCCTCGGCTTCAGACGACTCGGCAGCTTCTGCTTCATCTGTCAGCGGCGTGGCCATCTCCGCATCTCTCAGCGCCAGATCATGCGCCTGCGGCAGATCCATGAAGCGCACCGGAACACTGCGGGACAAACCAAAGCGGATGGCTTGCCACTCCGGCGAAAACTCCGCGAAGGGATAAAACGAAGCCTTCTTCGTATCGTCCGGGCAGTACAGCAGCAGCGCCACCGGCGGCTCGATCTCCGCATGAATCGCCGATGCCAGCACGGCCTCTGCTTCCGGCGGCCCTTCGATCAAGATGCAATCCGGGGACAGCTCCTCCAGAGCGCGGACCAAAGAACGCGCGCAGCCAGGGCCATGATGGCGGATGCCGAAGAGGTGGGTCATGAGAAGGGAAAATTTTCTGCGACGCCGCAAAATTGCTTCACTGTTCGAGTTACATCTCCGCTATAGCCATAAGCTGTCATCGCCGATTCGACGTGACTGGAGAACCGAATCAATTCTTGATGAGCCAGAGCCAGCTCAGACTTCAGTCTTGCCAATGGCACGGTAAAAACCTCTTCCGCTGGATCATTGCTCTCCGTTTGATCACTGAAAATGATTCTCCCTCGTTCATGCCGTGCATAGACCCATGGATGACCGATCCAAAGCATGTTCCAACTTTCCGGTGGCGAATTCACGAGTCCCCCCCAGTCCTTCAAGCTGCCCAAGTCTCCGCAACAACTAGGCTGAAGCCAAATGGTCCCTTCATGATCCATCAATACAATACCTCCCCCCGAAAACCCAGCGCTTGAAATATCAGTCACCTCGACCTTGTGGTGTTTCCATAAACCCGACAAGACTGCCTCCAGCACTTCTTGCGTTTCTTCTTTAAAAGACTCCGTGGGCACCAACCAAGAGCCGTCCCGGATTGGAACCACTCCTTCAATGTTTGAATCGGCAAGACTCTCACGCCAGTAGGCCGCCCATGCAGCCGGGTCACTTGCTGCCGAGGAATCTGCAGGATATGAACGACCTTTCGCCATATAGGGAAATGGTTCTATCTCAATCACCGGCACTAGCCGGAACGAATCGACAAGCGTTGGGGAGTTCTCTTGTGACTTGTCCATATTGAATCAAATCACCTCCCGGCACGCACGATATAGATCCTTCCACTCGTCGCGTTCCTTCACGACGGTTTCGAGATACTCCTTCCACACCACCAGGTCCTGCACAGGGTCTTTGATGATGGCACCGACGAGACCGGCGGCGACATCGCCTGCGCGCAGGGTGCCGTCTCCGAAGTGCGCGGCGAGTGCGATGCCGCTGTTGAGCACGCTGATGGCCTCGGCGGTGCTCATGGTGCCGGTGGGTTGCTTGAGTTTGGTTTTGCCATCGGCGGTCTGGCCGTCGCGCAGTTCGCGGAAGACCTGGACGATGCGGCGCACTTCCTTGAGTGCGGGTGGTTCAGCAGGAAGTTCGAGCGCCTTGCCCATCTCTCCCACGCGCTTGGTGACAATGGCGATTTCCTCCGCTTCGGTGGCGGGCACGGGCAGCACGACGGTGTTGAAGCGGCGCTTGAGCGCGCTGCTGAGTTCGTTCACGCCTTTGTCGCGGTTGTTGGCGGTGGCGATGACGTTGAAGCCGCGGTTTGCCTGCGCCTCGCTGGAGAGCTCAGGAATGGGCAGCGTCTTTTCGGACAAAATGGTGATCAGCGTGTCCTGCACATCTGCCGGGATGCGCGTGAGCTCCTCCACCCGGGCAATGCGGCCGTCGCTCATCGCCTTCATCAGCGGGCTGGGCACGAGCGCCTCTTTGGACGGGCCTTTGGAAAGCAGCAGCGCGTAGTTCCAGCCGTAGCGCATCTGCTCCTCGCTCGTGCCAGCGGTGCCCTGGACCAGCCTTGTGGAATCACCGGAGATGGCAGCAGCGAGGTGCTCGGACACCCAGCTTTTTGCGGTGCCGGGCACGCCATAGAGCAGCAGCGCGCGATCTGTGGCCAGCGTAGCCACGGCAATCTCAATCACGCGACGGTTGCCGATGTATTTGGCGCTGACCTCAAAGCCGTTGTCCAGCTTGCCGCCAAGCAGGTAGGTGGCCGCCGCCCATGGCGACAGTTCCCAGTTTGTGGGCCGCTGCCGCGTGTCGGCCTTTTTCAATTCATCTAGCTCGTGGGCAAAGAGTTGTTCAGCGTGTTGGCGGAGCGTGTTCATCATGGATAAGCAGGTTTCAGTTTCAAAGTTTCACGAGGCGAGTTGGCGGCGTTGATCGAGCACCATGCCCACACGCGCTACGGCCTCGGCGAAGGGCTGGGATTCCTCCTTGGTGAGATCCCAGCCATTGGCGAAGTCGCTGAAAGCCGTCTGTGGCATGAGACAGGCGAGTTCGACGAGTGAGGCACGGAGCTGCCAATCGTAGCGCGCCTCGCCGCTCTGGATGCGCTGCTTCAGGATCTTGATCACTTTTGCTGCCACTGCAGGCGACAGCATCGGCGCGCCGAGAGGCAGGCCTTTGATGAAGCGATCGATCACCGTGCTGAAGGCGACGACATTGGAGTTGTTGTCGGTCAGCAGCTTGAGGAAATGCGGCTCCCGCATGGCAGGCGGCAGAGTTTCGAGCAGGTCGAAAACGGTGAGCGGACCGTTCGGCGGCAGAGTCGCACTGAGAAAGGCCTCCGCCCACTCCACGCGCCTCTGCACCGCCTGCGCCTCGGCCCAGCCTTGCAGCAGCACGTCCTTCCAATCTGACTTCTGCGCCCAGGCCAAGCACTCGACAGGCGTCATGCCCGTCTGAGTCTCCCACCAGCGCAGCGGCACCTGCCGCACGATCTGAAACAACCACCAGGCACGCTCGCCCATGCTGAGGCCCTTCGGCTTCGCTTCCTCGATCAAATCCGGTTTCCAAGTGGCCTCATAGACAGCGGGTGCTTCAAGGGTGATGACTGCGCCGCGCAGCAGCTTCTTCTCAGACTT
The DNA here is from genome assembly GCA_027490195.1 of Verrucomicrobiaceae bacterium. Lineage (GTDB taxonomy): Bacteria > Verrucomicrobiota > Verrucomicrobiia > Verrucomicrobiales > Verrucomicrobiaceae > Prosthecobacter. Next base: position 48,647 of record JAIXYN010000056.1, read on the forward strand.
CAAACACAGCGCCGCACGCGCCGCCATGCGCTGGGAAAAGCGCGAGTCCGGCAGCGTGGAAAGCAGCCGCGCCGCCGCCTGCCGCGCCTCCTTGCTTTTGTCCGCGAGTGTCGCTTCAAGCAGATCCTGATCATCGAGAGTGAGTCCGGTACCGAGGCATTCGAGGAAAGCGGTTCGTTCCTTCGCACCTTCCGTGGTCATGGCGGCGCGGCACAAGTCACGCGCCTGGGCGGCATCGGTGGCTCGGAGGGCCCTGAGATAAAGCCGCCGCTGATCGAGGCTGCCGAGCTGCCACACATCATCGCTGATGGTGTCCATGCTCACAGGCCCTGCGGCATAGCCCCATGCCTCGTTTTGTGCGGCGAGCCAGGTCCCGCGCGGGCCAAGCACTGCCAGCAGGCTGGGGCGTAGCGCCGTGCTCCGCCGTCCGCATTCCAATGCTTTCGGCAGTAAACGAAGAGGGAGATGTTTGCCCACTGCGGCGATGGCTTGAAAGGCCTCGGCCTGCAGACGCTCAGGTCCATCCGCAAGGATGGTTGCCAGCAGATCCATCCTCACATCCTGGGGCCCAGACTCTGACGGCGCAGGAACAGCACCCATCCGCGCTGGCAGCAGGCCCGCGAGCTGGCAGGTGCCGAGCACGCCCGCTGTTTGCAGCAGTGCTTTTTCCACCGAATCGCGTGGGATGCGACCGAGCAGGGCTCCGACAGGGCCCTCAGGAGCCGGCCATTCGGGAGGATGCCGTGCGGTGCCGAGGAGCGCACTGGTAGTAAGCGAAGTGAGCGCGCTCATGCGACTGTGAGCCCCTCCGTCCAGCAGGGTGTTTCTTCATTGAGGTGCCAGGCCGTCAGTGGCCGCCAGAAAACGCCATGCCACTCGCCGAAGACTGTCAAAGGGTGGCCGCCACCAAGTGCGAGCAACTGCCAGCCATCGTCATCGCTGACACGGAGCGGTGCCTCACGCCCATCGGCATCACGTGCCAGCCACTGCCTCCCGCGCAAAACCGGCGTGGCATGATGCAGCAGCACCGGAAGGCGTTGGAACCATGGCTGACGTGCCAGCGCCGAGGCAACAGAATCCAACGCACGATCCCAGGTCACGATGGGTTCACCCGGTGCGCTCACCGAGGCCTCACCAGGAGCATCTACCAGCAGCGCGCGCAGTGGCGACGCGCTCGGGAAAAAACACAGCGCCGCCTTCAGCCGCGTGCCCGCAACAAACACCTGGTCAAAGCGCCGGCCACCGTGTGAAAAGTCGAGCATCAAGGCATCGCGGCCCGTTGTCGTGCCCTGCAACCACACGCGGCGTTCCCACAGCTTGTCGTTTTCATCGTGGCTGACACCCAGCACATGCCACGTGTCCTCCACACGATCATTGCCAGCGAGTACTTCGTCCTTGTCCGACGTCCAACCTGCACTGCTGCGCACATCATGACGAAGCGGTTCAGGCAGCGAGTCCAGCCGTTGCAGCGCGTCCGTGAGCAGTTGCATGCGCCCCATCTGCAACAGCGCACGCTCCTGCCAGCCCTCGCCGGATGACACGGCACTTTCGAGCTGACGCACCCATACGGCGAGTCCGGTGGCCTGCGCATCCACCAACCGCGCCGCAGTCTCGCGCCAGTAGGCGGCAGGCTTCGCTGGCAGTTCCGCGATGCCCTGACGCACAAGATCCGCCAGCCAGCGCTCCAGATCGCGCGCGCCACTGAGCATGCGATCGAGCCGTTTCGCCTCCCGTTTGGCAACGGCTGCTTCATCGACGGGCTTCGCCTCGGTCTGCGCCGCTTTTTTCTCCGCCTGCTTTTCACTGCGCTGCTGCCGTGCCGAGAGCCATTCATTCACCCAGGCCGGCTGCGTGTTCGCCGTGAAGGCGCTCTGCTTCTGAGCCAGCAGCAGGTACAACGCCAGCCCGTGCTTGCACGGAAACTTGCGACTTGGGCAGCCGCATTTGAACGACGGCCCGCTGACATCAATGATCACCTGGTAGGGCTTGGCACCGCTGCCCTGGCACTCGCCCCAGATAGCCGCTTCATCGTGCCCAAGGGTGGGCCATTTCGCCGGAGCCAGCAATCCCCTGGCCGCCTTGGCCGACGAGTCGTCGGGAGACAGGGCGAGGATTTGGGGTTCATCCGAGAAGTTGGTGCAGAAGGAAAAAGATGATGGCAACAGTTCGGGATGAGCCAGAGTTTGCTGTATCACGCGTTTGGCGTGCGCGAGGGCTACGAGTATCGCAGCACGAA
>JAIXYN010000067.1 GCA_027490195.1 Verrucomicrobiaceae bacterium
ACAAGATCATCCGTGTCGCTTTTGGCGTCCTCAAACATGACAATCCCTTCGTTAAAAACTTCGCCAAACTGGAGGCCTGAAAAAAATCTAAACCTTCGCTCTTGCGCTGACCATATCTGACTCCTCAGCCCCTTCAGGGCTCAAGAAGACTGAGACTGGCAAGGCCGCAAAGGTGCGAAACTGCGGCTTAATTAAGTGCCGTTCATGCCTAGCATTCTATTCTCGCTGGCGAATCAAGGTTGGGTGAGCTTGAGCTTGAGCTTGAGCTTGAGCTTGAGGTTGAGGTTGAGGTTGAGGTTATTGGGCAAAGTCGTCCCATGATCTGACGTTCCGCGCCGTCGGGGAGACGGCGCGGTGGGGGCAGGTTTTTGGCTATGAGATGAGGGTGGGCTGGTACTCGAAGGTAGGGCCGGTGAAGGTGTTGCCATCGGCTCCGCCGGACATCATGCCTTTGGCCAGTTGCTTGAGCGACATCATGAGGCCGATGGCGGTGTCGAGCCGTTCGGGCTGGCCGTTGAGGGTGTCATGCAGGCTCTTGAGCAGGCTGGTGTAGGTGTAGTTGAAGGTGTTGTTGGCGATGACCTGCGCGGGGGTGTAGGTGCTGGCGTCGGGATCGACGGGGACGGCATAGACGCCGCTGGTGTCCAGCGTAATGGGATCGCCACTGAAGCTGAAGGGTGGGGTCTGACCGGGGGCGGCTTCGAGCTTGAAGCCCTTCTGAATCTGCTGGTAGCGGTAGTAGTGCGCCCAGTCGGTGCCGAAGATTTCCTCGGGCGAGGTGCTGGTGCCTTCGCCTTGGTCGATGATGACGTTGATGGCTGCGATGGCGCTGGCCAGGTCTGTCACGACGACGCAGTGGTCCATTTGATCTGGGCCGATCTGATTGCGCGGGCTGGCATAGAAAGCGGAAGCGGGCAGGGTTTTGAGCTGCGCGATGATTTGATCGTAGAACTGGCCGATGGTGATGGGTTCGTCATCGTTGACCGCTGCGAGACCGAGCTTTTTGCTTTGGATGTCGAGCGGGTTCTCGGGTTGTTCGATTTCCAGGAAAGCAGCAAGCTGCGTCATGGTGAAGGGAGAGAGATGGTACTGGGTGCCTTTATCCACACCGCCTGGGAGTTGGCCGGGATACTTGGGAATGAAGTCGGGGCGATCCAGCGATGGCGATCCGCCGATGGCATTGAGCACATTGGCTGCGAGGGTGAGGTGCAGCATTTCTTCAATGGCAACGGATTGGACGATTTCGACGATGTCTTTATTCTTCGAGGCATCGAGCGAGTAGAGTGCGTAGAGGTAGAGCGGGAGCGTGGAGTGCTCGAGTTCGATGGCCTGCTGAAGGGCGATCATGATGGCTTCCTTGCCGCCTTGGGCGAGCGCGCGGAAGAGTTGGCGTTTGAGCTGGATCATAAAAGGTGTTGCTGTGTTGTGGTATGAATTGGATGCGGGAAAATGCATCCGGGGCATTGCTGCCCCTTAGCATTTGGGGTGTGAGTGTTACTGCTGACCACGGAGGACGCTGTGGCGGCGCGCTAGAGCGAGAGTCTTGCCGCCTTTGGGTGGGCCGGCCGGTGCTGCCGCAGCGGGTGCACTGGCGGGTGCTGCCGCAGAGAGTGCAGGTGCGGCCGCAGAGAGTGCGCTGGCGGGTGCTGCCGCACGGGGTGCAGGCGCGGGCTTGGTGCCTTCCAGTGGCGGGGGCGGTGGGGTGGCATTCGGATTGGGACCCTTGAGCCACTTGAGAATGGCTTGGCGCTTGGCCCAGGAGAGATCGCGTGTGACGGGCATGGAATTGGGATTGGCGACATCCAGGCTAAAGGCGAGATACAGCATGTGTGCCGGGTGGGGCTGGGATACCTGGTTGTAGTCTCCCATATCCAAGAACCGGCTCATGATCGGGTAAAGATTGGCATACTGCTGGAAGATCGGCTGCATGCTGCCCCACCAGGTGATCGGGTCATCGGGAGTGAAGGTGTCCCATACCAGCAGGCTGATGAATTGCCACTGGCTGGCAGGCACCTGCGGCTGCCCAGGCAGGTTGAGGCCAATGCCATAGACCTGGCCGTCAATGGGGCCACGCGGGTTCCCAGGATCACTGCCGGTGATGAGAAGGAAGGTCTTGCCGTTGGCGTCGGTGCTGGGCGTGGTGTCGGGGAAAGTGACGGCGCTAGCCGGGGTGCCGACGCTGATTTCGTCTCCCACGTTGTAAAACAAACTGCCCTGTGGCTGCAACTGGTCGTTGTAGAAGTAAGCACTCACGGGCACGCCTTTGAGGGGTGCGCCAAACTGGGTCGCAAAGATCGGCACGCTCACGCTGTTGTCTGGCTCTTCGGGCAATGGATTGAGCCGATAGACGAACTTATCAGCGCGCACGAAACGGCCGTCGGTTGCTTCTGCGACGCCGGTGGGATTGCCCTTCGGATCGGTGCCGGTGATGCAGAGCGGGCTGGTGCGCAGAGTTTGGATTTGATCTGCGGTGAGGCTGCCCTTGATGGGAAATTCCACGACGCCTGCGGTCCTGCCATACCAGGCACTGCCAGCGTAGGTGATGGCTGGCAAGGTGCCCAGCACGAGGCTGCCATCGGCGGTTTGCAGTGTCAGATCACCGATATTGGCCAGATCATTCGCGGCACCCGTGGTGGGGATCGCATTGCCGAGGTCGAGATAGACCTTGCCTGCGGTCTCATCCACACTGGCAACGCACCAGTTGAGGTTTTGCGTAGGCACTGGAAACCCTCCGGTAGGGGGATAAACAGCCGCTAGCTGATGACCGCGCACGAACTGGTGCGGCTCATCTTTACTGGCGGGTCCGATGGTGCCGGTGATGCGCCCGCGCAGGTAACCCAGGTCCGTGCTGGTCATGCTGTAGGCATCGACATTGAATTTGATCGAGAGCAGGCCATCGGCCGCTTCGGCTCTGAGAGCTTTGAGAAACGGATATTCTGAAACATCGGCCCACACCAGGTTCTTCAGCACCGACTGCCACTGGGCACCTGCGCCCGCATCACTACTGCCGCCTTGCGAGCGGCCCCAGATGTCCATGAAGGCCGCAGGCTCGAAATCACCCAGCAGCAAAGTTTTGCCATTGCCATCGGCGATGCGGACCTGCAGGCCCCAGATTTCGGAGACCAGCTGCTGCTCGGAGTCCAGATCCACCAGCTTGGCAGTCACCTTGGAGTCGGAGTCGGCGACGATCATGGAGAGGATCGGATCACTGGAGGGCAGTCCGCCCGGCATGAAGGCCGAGGTAATGTTGCAGCCGATGAGCCGCCAGGCGGCGTCGCCGAAGGTGCTGAATCCGCCGAAAGCACTTTCATTGGTCCAGCGCTTTTGTTTATCAGCGGGAGTCTTGAAGTTGTCTGGATTGAAGTTGCCTGAAACATTGTTTACCGTGGAAATGCTGGCCTGGAACTGGCCGGCAAAGTGCAGGCGGAGTGGATTGAGATAGCTCATAGGTAAGTTTGGATGCGGATGTGTCTGACGGGTTAACAGCCGGTGAGTTGGGACTCAGTCGGCAAAGGGTTCATGGAGTTCGGGGATGAAGGCGAGTGATTGGATTGTGGTATTCCATGGCAAGCTGTGGTGTCAGTTGCGGCTGTGCCAGAAGGGGGCGGTGCTCCATCGGCGCTCCGTGGCGTAGCACTGGCGGCGGGCTTGGCTGAACTGCTGCCAGAGCTGCTCATTCCAGGCATCGAAGGCGGCGTGCGCTTCGGCATTGCCTGCGGCGATGGCTTGCACGGCTTGCATGGCCGATTGCATCGCTTTGAGCAGGCCGTGACCGGTGATGGGATCGAAGGACATGGCGGCATCGCCAATGGCGAGCCAGCCAGAACCGCTGAACTGCCCTAGCCGCCCCGAGTGCGCCGAAGTAAGGGCGGGATCGTCGGTGAGGGTACAGCCGCGCGACTCAAACAATGCAGCCAAGTGCCGCGTTTGGCTAAGCTGCTGCATGAGCCAGTCCTTGGACCGCCACTGCTGCTCGGGCGGGAGCAAGGCGGCATCCGTCTGGAAGGACAGCGTGCGCCGTCCGCCGGGTGTGAGGGCGGTATAAAACCAGCCATGTGGCAGGGACTCGATGAAGGTGCGGCTGTCGCGGTCCGTGGCAGGGTTGGTTTGCGCGATGGCATGAATGGCGACGAGAGTATCGAGCGAATGGCGTCGAACTTCGAGATGCCGGGCCACCAGGGCGCGCCGCCCGCTGGCGTCGATCAGCCATGGGGCGCTCAGAGACTGCTCTCCGGCCTGCACGGTCCAGTGGTCATCGTGGCGTTTGATCTGTGAAACGGGGGTGCCCAAGCAGCGCTGCACGCCGCGCGACTGCGCTACATGGGAGAGGGTGTGCTCAAACACGGGGCGGTCGAGCTGCCAGGCGTGACCGTGGAGGTTGCTGGCGAAGTCCTTGTCCACGGCGGCATCCCAGCCCCAGCAGGAGACATTGCCATACGAAGGCAGGTGGCCTGCGGCGAGGTGGGCATCCCACAGGCCGAGTGCTTGCAGCACGGGGCGCGATTCAGCGGCCAGGGTCTCGCCGATGCGCCACTGCGGGAGGGGCTGCGACTCGATCAGCGCGACCTGCAAGCCGTGCTGCCGCAAGCCCAAGGCAGCGGTGGTGCCAGCGACACCACCGCCAATGATGATCACATCCAGCGCCATGAATCAGGAGCGGCGATGTTTGCCGAGCTGGCGCAGTTTCTCGAAGGTTTGGGGATGGCCACCATCGCCATGTGCGGCCTTGCTGGAAGCCGTGGCGCGCAGGCTGGGCTTCTGCTGCGGTGCTTGCGGTGCGTTCGGATCAGCCGGGATCTGGCCGGGCTTGGACTCCACCCAGACCTTGGCGGGCACGCCTTCCAGATCCTTCGGTCCGGAGCGTTCCTCGACGATGCCGAGCTTGTCGAAATTCTTGATCATCACTTCGATCTGGGAGTACTCGTCGGGCTTGAAAACGCGGAACCAGTTTTCGCGGCGGTAGAAGGCGGCGCGGCGGTCCTCGGGCTTGGCTTGCGGGTCCATGACGGTGGCATAGTCCTCGTCACTCAGCACCTGGTTGGGGACGCGCGCAGGCCAGAAGGTCGGCAGGCTGGGAGAGGTGCTGAAGAAGGAGTAGCCGGAGAGGCAGCTCGCGGTGTCAGTCTGCCACGGCACGGCCATCCAGCGGCTGAGATCGCCCGGCCCGGAGGCACTGAGAGGTCCGATGGCGGACAGCGCCTTTGCAGGTGTCAGCACCGCGCCGCAGTCCAGTTCTGGGAGGTCGGAGGTGCGGCGGCGGATGCGGAACGGTCCGCTGTAGAGGGACTGGATGCGCATCGGCCAGGTGAGTTCGCAACCGGGATGGAAGGCATCCGCTAGGCAATGTTCCAGCGCGGCTTCAGTCAGTGCCAGCGGCTGCTCAGCAAGCGGCACCTGCTCCAAGGAAGAGGGCGGCGTGGCGGCTAGATCGAGATCACTGATAAAGTTCCCCGCTGCCCACTCCTGCAGCCAGGTGAGCTGAAGCGTAGATAGGGAGGCGAGCCCCTGCGGCACCGTGAGGCTGGGGTCTGGGGTTTGCACACTCGGTGTGGTCAGGCTGTCCAACGTATCGCCATAAAACGGTGGCCACAGTTCTTTGCCAAGCTGCGGGCCCAGCGGCGATGCGGTGCTGGAGGGATTGCGGAACTGGGCATAGACGTGCTGGCGGTATTCGCTGTTGCCCGCGCTCGCATCCGCCAAACGGACCAGGATCTGGCTGGCATCAAACGCCGTGCCCGTGCCGAAATAGGCGGAGAACCCTTGATTCACCCATTGCAGTCCAGAGAGGCGCTCAAAGATGGGGCGGATGTGCTTCTGAAAGGACACGGATGCTGGCGCGTCGATCATCTGCCACTCGACCATGCAACCATAGATCAAGTCATACATCGTGCGCACGGTCTTGAGCGCCGGGGCGTAGTTCGGTGGCCCCACCACGACCCAGGCACCTTCGACGGGAATGGCTTCACGATTGATGGTCAACGTGGCATCGACGGGACCGTCCGAGGTGTCATCATGCCAGCCATCGTTGTTGGCAAAAGTTTGCGGCGGTTGATTCACAATGGACTGCGAAACACCCAGGCCGCCGAGCACCACCAGCCTGCCCTGGTCATCCGTGCGCAATTCGCCGAGATCGACCGGCAGCGTGAAGAATTTGTCGGTGTCAAATTTGGCCCCACTGGCCCCCAGCCCAGCGATGGAACGTGCGCCGGGATCAATCACAAGTTGGGCGCGCTCCCTGTCCTGGATCAGCACGTTGCGGCGCGTGGATGGAGGGACGGCCGTCTCGTACTTCGCAGGCTGATCGAGTGCCATTTCGAAATTGTACCACGCGGCTTTTTTGTTCGCCAAGTGAACGGTCCATTCGATCTGCGTGTTGGCGTCCGTTGCGGTGATCTCGCGGACGACTTGGTTATTGGCATCGTAACCGTAGATGCGGAAGCGAGCAGCCTGACGGCGCAGTGCGCCCACAGCATCCTTGTAGTCGCCCTGAGGGAGCGCGGGCTGGTCAGGAACTTCCGGGCCGATGAAGTAGCCGGCTTCTCCTGGCTCCTGGCTGTTGCCGATACGGGCAACGCCGATGGGTGGATAAATAGCAGCGCGAACAATGGGTTGGGTCGAGTTTGTCATAGGGTAAAGTGTGGTTGGGTGGAGGAAGAAAAGAGATTAGATACCCGGCATGTAAGGCACTTGTTGAAGCGAGGACTGCCATTCTTCGCTAAAGCTACGAAGGGCAGGCCTGCTGGTGAGCTTGGTGTGTCACGACTGCGCTGGGCTTGCTTCCCGGCATTGCTGGCAGAAACCCAGAATGGTGCCCGCTGTTATGCCGTCTTTTCAGGGCACAAAAAGACCGAGACATGAAGGCCGCAAAGATATGAAACTGCGTCTTATTCATGTGCCATTCATGCCTGGTATCTTATGCCTGACCGCCTACTTTGCAGGGCCGCAGATGAAGGGGTAGTTCGTGTTGTCGATGATGGGCTTGATGCCGAAGAAATCATTCAGCACGGACTCAGCGGTGCAGTAGGCACCTTCGACCCAGGCCTGATCGTTGGAGTAGGCTTCGCCCACGATGAAGATGGGAGCGTCCACGCCTTCGATGAGCTGGGAAGGTTTGCGGATTTTCTGCTGCACGTCGTTGATGTCGTAGTGCGCACCCCAGGCGTGGTAGCCTGCGTTGAAGGGGGGCAATGACCAGTCCATGTAGCGCGACTCCAGCGGAGCAGGTACGGCGGAGTATGAAGAGCCGGGGCCATAGTGCAGTTCGGCGAGCTGCTTGCGCAGCATTTTTTCCATTCGCTCGGGGACGCGGCGTGGCCCTTCCAGGGGCTGAACGTTGTCAGACTCGGGAACGGTGCGGCGCTGATTGGGCTCCAGCTCCAGCTCCTGCCAAAACGTGGTGAAGTACTCATCGTCGTAGCTGGCGAGCAGTCCGTACACCGGATCCTTTTTGGGATCGGTCGCATTATGTCCGAAGTAAACCACTTGCCGGATCGGTGTGTCGGTAACGCTGGGGCCGATGGAGTTGCACTTGGCTGCCTGGGTGAGCATCTGCTCTTCCTGAATCGTGAGGCGCTGCCGCACTGATTGCTCGACGTCTTTCACCATCGCCTCCGCTGAGTCGTAAGGCTTGTTGAGGATGTTTGTGTCGGCGGCGATGTGCTTGAGCACCGCCTCATTGAAGAACTCTTTCGTGAGCGTCGCGATCACGTCGCTGGTGATGACGAAGCCGATGATCTTTGGCGGATAGACGACGTTAGGATCGCCCTCGGGAAGCCACCACTGTTTGTCGAAGAACATGCCCACTTTGTAGGATGGCTGCATGATTGAAGACTCCAGATAGAGCTGCACTTGCTGATGATTCAGCAGGTCCACGCCTTCATGCTTTTGGTAGCGCGTCGCTTGTGCGACGGTTTCCAGCGCAGCGCGTGGCATGGCCAGCCAGGCGGCGGTGCAGGTGCCCGAGGCGGCGGGAGTCCAGGGCTTCTCGCGGGTGGCGGTCGTGAACTCCACGCCCTGCTTCCCGTATAGGATGGAATGCAGGCGCGTATCGGGGTGATAGTTGAACTTGATGCCCTTGTCAGCGGCCAGCTTCACGATGGCGTCGAACAAGGCATTAAACATGTGGGAGTAGCCGGTGGTGATCGTCTTGTATTGCGTGCCCGGCGTGAATTCGTTATTGGACTGGAAGGCGACGGCGGAGTTCCAGTTGATGACGTTGGATGAGTAGCCATTGCCGTCGGCGGCGTAGTTGTAGCCCTCCGATCCGAGCTGGTCATACATGAGGTTCCAGTAGCCGATGTCCTTCAAATCATCGCCTTTTTGGAAGACGGAGCTGTCAGGCAGAGTGGCGGTGATCTTGCCATTGGCATAAAACTCGTTCCACTCGGCACGCGTCTGCGGCCCCGTGTCGCTCGTCACGGCCAGGGCTTCCACCACGGCAAATCCCGTGTCTGGTGCAGTCGCAGCGCCGAAGTGATCCGCATTGTAAGGCGCGGGTTGGGATGAATTGATCTGGTCGAGGTAAAAGTTCTTCGAGCGCATGTAGTAGAGCGGGAAGTCCGACTCGTTGAAGGGTACTGAATACTTATCGAGGCCGAGCTGGGCGATGACGGTGGTCACCAGCCGATGCCCCGGAGATGTGGCGTCGTCCTTGCCATCCCAGAAGGCATAGCGCATGCCGCCGAGTTCCAGGTAAGACTCGGAAGGATCGTTATTGTAGTGCCAAGTACAGATGCGGGCACCAGCTTCGCGCGTGCCAGGGTGCTGTTTGGAGAAGTCGTACTTCCCCCAGTCGTAAAGCTCCAAGACATCGCCTTTGACGAGCAGTTTGGGATTCGGGGAATCGACGCTCTGGCCGCTGAGCAAGCGCCAGGCACTGTAGAGGCCGGCGGCTCCGGCTCCGAAGATGGAATAGGTTTTAGGTGTCATAAGGTGGACTAGAAAAGGGGGTTATTTGGCGGCAGTGAAGGCGCTGAAAAAATTGGGGCGCGCACCGAAGTGCGAGATGTCGTAAGGGGTGTGCCCATCGACCGTGAGGTCTGAGAGAATGCGGCCCATGAGGGGTACAAACTTGCCGACCCAGCCGGTGGTGCAGAACGTGATGCGATGATGATTGGGCACGTATTCGGGGGCGAAGCCGAGGAGCAGCTCTTTGTTTTTGATGGTGCTCAGCGAGACGAGGCAGGTGGAGGTAAAGCTCGGCACTGGCTCCAGTCCCGTCATGTGGTCAGCCACCCATTGCGCCGTGTAGCCCAGTTCCTTCGGGTTTGGCACAAAGGTCCGCTGTTCCGGTGAGGAGAGATCAGCCATGACGAAATCCGATGCGACGCGCACATAGCCGGGGTAGTTCCAGGAGACTTCGGGGAAGCCGTAGAACTGGTTTCCGTTCACGCTGCCGTGGTCATCGACCGGATTCTGAAACACGAACCACGTCGGGTATTGGATGCCGGGCTGCGTCACCTTGAAGTAGGCGGAGGCCATGTTCCAGTAGGTGGCGTTAATCTGGAAGTTCAGCAGGTTGAAGACACTGTTCGCAAAAGGGCCAGGCGTGAGCACGAGCTTGTCTGCGGTGAAATTACCCTGCGGCGTGGTGACTTCGAAGTGGGTCTTGTTGTCCACAATGGTGGTGACCGGGGCATTGTCGAGCAGCGTCACGAAGGACGAAAGGGTGTTCCACTGGAGCAGCGTCTCCAAGGTGGCACGCAGATTGATGCTGGCACCATCCGGCTGAAAGAGGCCGGTGTAGGTCTCCGGCAGATTGCGGAAGTGATACTGCTTTTCGATCTCGCCCGCATCCAACGTGGTGAAGGGCACTCCCTGATTTTCGAGTGCTTTTTCCGCCTCACCGATGTTGCCTTCCGTCGAGTGGACGGTGGGATCGCCAAACCACAGCGTGCCGACCTTGTCTTGCAAGGGAACCGGCGTGAGTGCCTGCAATTCCTCCCAGAGCGGAACAGACTGCTTCACCAGCTTGACCATGTATTCCTCAGGGTAAGGAATGCGGAACTGCCGCGAGACGCCGCCGGAACTGCCGAGCTGATTGAGGAAGGTGAACTGCTCTAGCACCAGCGTGCGCACCTTGCGCTTGCCGAGTTGCCAAGCGGTGGCCTGGCCTAAAGAGCCGCCGCCGATGATAATGACATCAAAGTGAGATGAAGACTGTGGAGTGAGGACGGACATGAGTATGAGAGGGACCGGGATTGCTGAACGGCGGAGAAATGTGTTGGACCTTGTTATTCACAAACTTGGAACCAAGGCCGCCCACGACCGCCCCGCTTGCCCTTCGCACGTTGCTTCGTGCGCGTTCGCCGGTATCGTCCGTGTGCGGACCCTGTTTCCGTTTTATTCTAGCTAGGCGTCTGTCACTCTGGGCTCTTAAGCACGAGTGTGATGCATTGGACAAACGATAGGCCGGAGTCCGCTAACTGCCTCTTGAGCGAACGCTGCCTTTTCAGCGTGCTCTGCCTCATCACCGGCCTCCGTCGGCAACAGGATCGGCGGCAGGCGCTTGTCGAGTGGAATGTCCTTTTCGCGTCGTAGCGTGTTCACTTGGATGTGCGGCCATTGAGTCGTCCCGCCATCCGAGCCAAACATGAACTCGAAGTCCACGATCTGCTCGTACTGCAACTGGTCGATGACCTTTCCGCTCTCTTCGTCATAGATCTCCTCCAACCACATGCGGAAGCGCATCCGCACGACCCGGCAGTAGCGTTCAATCATCACGTTATTGACGGTGGCGCCTTGAACACCCGTATCGTGACGCGAGTCCAGCTCGATCAGGTCATACTTCTTGAAACGCAGCCCCTCGTTGGCATCGCTGAGCTTCAGGTTTGGCTGAACCGTGTAGGGAAACTTGGCCCCGAATTGATCATAGTTAAAAATCTTCTCGAAGTAGGCTCGACCGCTGTTCACGCCGCCAGGCTGTTGATCTTCGCGAGAAAGTTTTGTCCAGTCTGGCTTGGCCCGCGAACCTGGGATGAGGTCGGGGTCGGGCTCCTGCAAATTGATGCCCATGGTTGGCGACACAGCCAGATACGTTGGTTCCCAGAGTTGGGCAATGACGGGCGCTGGGACCTCTTCGGGCTGGTTGGGCTTAGGGGAGACGGATTCTGTCACATTGCCGGTCAAGTGGATGGTCGTGCCATGCGGAATCACACCGGAACGCGAAATTGTATGAGGTGGTATGAACTGGGGACCGAGTTCTCCTGGGCCCAACACAGGTTCAGCGCCGTCCGTCTTCACTGATTCCTCATCAGAGCGGCGACTGAACTGGTTCGCCGGGTTTTGGGTAGGGCTATTCGGATCCCAAGGCATCTGGTTGTCACCCAACCAGAGGTACATTCCGTTCTCGAAATGCTGGAGGCTGTTATCGTTGTCGATAATCGCAGTCTCGTACTTCACGGGGCCGTTGAACTGCTCATTGGATCCTGCACGGTTGCGGACTGGGGCGTTGACTTGAGTAAACTTGAGCTGCTCCCGGTACTCCTGGGACTTGAAGTGGAAAACGCCAAAGACCGTCTCTGAGGAGGTGCCGGGCGATGGCATGGGGGTGGTGTGCAGCCCTGTCGGGCCGCCCTTCCAGTTGACCCAGGTGCCATTGAGCTTCGACAAGATGCCGAACTGTGGTCCGGTCGGCAGTCCTTCCTTCCACTCTAGGTAGGGTTTCACGGAGGATTGTTGTGGTTTTTGATTCATAATATTTTTATTGTTTCGTCGTTTTCAGCTGTTTCAAATGCCGGGGTCATTCCGTCCACCTCACCCTTTTCGGTTTTAAGCTTTTTTCCGTTTAATGGTTCAGCGTCAATGGGTAATGCTATTTAAATAAGTTATTTTCTTATCTTATTTTAATCAAACAGGTGGCCATGCTAATTGCCCAAATCTTATCATCAAGTTTTTTATTCAAATTCCAATGACGTATTTTATTGATACCGAAACTAAGCCGCCGAATTAATGGTAAAAGCGTACCGCGCGCAAAATTGGGTTCATCCGAGAAGTTGGTGCGGTAATCAGGTGCCAGTGAGTATGTGTTTTGACTCGTGGAGTGCGTAGATGCGCAGGTGGAGGAACTCGACGTCACGGTAGCCATAAGCCATGCGGG
>JAIXYN010000044.1 GCA_027490195.1 Verrucomicrobiaceae bacterium
CAAACGAGTGCTCAAGCTCTCACTGCCACGCCAAAAACGCCCCTGGATGGACGCCATCTTCCACAAAATCGACTCCCTCGTCGCTCCTCTGACTTACTCTACTGCATAATCCGGGTTTACCCAGTTCCTCCACACCGCCCCGCCCCTCCGCGTCCCCCACCGCACGTATTGTAGTACCTGCTTCAGCAGGCTCTGGCCGAACCACCCAGCGCAGCTTGCTTTCGTAGCCCAAAGGGCGAAGTAGGATTGCGGTCACCCCATTCCGGATGCCCCCTATTCAGAAAACCACTGCAAACAAACGCAAACCACCGTAAACAACCGCAAACTTCCCCTCCCCGCTCATGTCCTCCCCACTTTTCAATCTCACTGGCAAAGCAGCACTCGTCACCGGCGGCAGCAAAGGTCTTGGCAAAGCCATGGCCCGTGGTTTCGCCGAAGCTGGTGCGGATGTCTTCATCTCCAGCCGCAATGCCGAGGAACTCGCCGCCGCCGCCGCTGAAATCGGCGCGGGATTGAACGTCAAAATCGAGTGGATGGTGGCTGACATGGCCGATCGTGCAGCCGTGAAGGCACTGGCTGTGGAAGCAGAAAAGCGCCTCGGCAAGATCGACATCCTGGTCAACAACGCCGGCATCAACAATCCCCAGGCCATCGACGAAATCACCGATGAAGTCTGGGACCGCAATGTCGAGGTGGATCTCACCGCCGTCATGTCCCTCACCCGCGCCGTTGTCCCCGGCATGAAGTCGCGCCAGTGGGGCCGCATCATCCACATCTCCAGCGTCCTTGGCGTCGGCGGCCGTCTCAAGCGCAATGTCTATTGCGCCTGCAAGGCAGCGCTCATCGGCCTCGCCCGTGCCAGCGCGCTCGATCTCGGCCCCTACGGCATCACCGTGAACTGCCTCTGCCCCGGCCCCTTCCTCACCGACATGCCCGGCAAGCTGCTCAATGACGAGGAGAAACAATACTTTGCGGACCGCACGGCGGTGAAACGCTGGGCCGCCCCCCGTGAACTCGCCGGCCCTGCCTTAATGCTGGCCAGCGAAGCCGGCAGCTACATCACCGGCCAGGGCATCGTGGTGGATGGTGGGGCTGCGGTGAACGTGCTCTAAATCAGCAGGCAATTATCTCGATGGCGAGGTCGCTGCATTGGCAGCCCCCTGCTCCGCCTTGCCAAAGAACATCAAATGCTGCCACGGCAGCCCGTCATACTCCCGCACGAGTTTGAAGCCGTTGGCGTTCATCTCCTTGTTGATTTGAGCCTTACTCATCTTGTGCTCGGGTTTGATGGGGACGGTGTCGTCTTCGGCACGGAATTCCACGAGGACGAGTTGCCCGCCGGGTTTTAGGGCGGCGCGCATGCTGGCGAGCATTTGCACGGGGTGGGAGAATTCGTGATACACGTCCACCAGCAGAATCATGTCGCAAGTGTTCGGCGGCAGCTTGGGATCGTGGTAGAGGCTGTTGATTGGGATGATGTTTTTCAGCCCCTTGCTCTCGATGTTATGCTTGAGCATCTCGATCATCTCGGGCTGGACATCCACGGCATAGACCTTCCCCTTCTCACCGACCATTTCGGCCAGCGGCAGGGTGTGGAAGCCGTTGCCGCAGCCCATGTCGCAGACCACCATGCCGGGCTTCACGTGAAGCTGCTCGCGCATCTGGGAGGGGCCTTCTTCCTGCTCGCGCACACGGCGCATCAGCCACTCGGCCCCCTTCCAGTGCATGGTTTGGGCGATGACTCGGCCTTCGTACTCCGTCAGCGGTGGAGGTGCCTCTTGGGCGGACAGGTTGAAGGCTGAGAGAAGGATCAGGGTGATGAACAGGCGCATGGTGAAGGTAATGAACGATGGAAATCGTGCAAATGTAGCGAATTGCACGCTAAAGACTTTTCCAGACTCGCACTGGAAATCCCAGAACGACTACGTATCCTCTTGGATCATGACTCGTCGTTTCACCGCCCGCCTGCTGCTGCCCCTGCTGGGAGCTGCTTGCATTGCCGTGCTCAAGGCCCAGGATGCGCCGGAACGCACGCCTGAAAAGAACCCGATCCCTGAAGATGTGGTGGGTGATGAGCATGTGCGTGAGGAATTCGGGGTGAACCAGTTCACCACCCCCTCCATCCGCAAGCTCTTCGACATGCTCAACAACGTCGGCAAGCTGCGCTTTGACGACCTGAAGCGCCCATTCACTGACAAAACCCCAGCCGACCGCGTCGTCGTAGCCATGGGCCTCGGCACCCTGATCGCCGACGGCTTCCTCATCGTGCAATGCGAGCGCGTGGACGAGATGGAGGCTGTGGGCCGCGCCATGATCAAATACGGCAAAGCGCTGGGAGCCGGCAACCGCATGAACAAGCACACTGGCAGCCTGTTTGAATACAGCCTGAAGGGCAACTGGCAGGACCTGCGCGTCGAACTGGCGAAAACCCAGGCCGACGTGGAGGCGGAGATGGTGATGCTGCGTGATGTGGACATCGCACATCTCATCAGCTTAGGCGGCTGGCTGCGTGCGTTGGAGATCGCCACCAAGAGCATCAGCGACAACTACGCGGAGGAAAAGACGCGCCAGCTCACGCGCCGTGACATCGCTGAGTATTACATGATGAGCCTCGATAGCCTGCATCCGAGCATCATGAAAAACCCTGCGCTGCAGGAGCTCCGCAAAGGTCTGGAAGGCATGCTTCCGCTGTTGGATGTACCAGAAGGCAAGGCGTTGACTCAGGAAGAGGTGAAGGCGCTTCATCAAAAAGCGTCCTCACTCTGCCACATCATCACCGATAAGATGAACGGCTAAGCCCATTCCCGCTACGTAACCCTTTCTCATGGCCAATCTCACTCCACAGCAGCGTCAACTCGTCGAACAATGGGCCGCTGAAGGTGCCAATCTCAACCAGATCCAGGACCGCCTGCGCAGCGAATGCGAAACCACGCTTACCTACATGGAGACGCGCCTGCTCATCATGGAGCTGGGTGTCAAACTCCAGGACAAGCCTCGCGAAGTGCCTCCTGAGGAAAAGCCTGCTCCGCCACAGTCTGAAACTGCCGCCGATGGTGACGTGGCTGTCGCCGATGAAGTTGTCTCCCCCGAGGCGGGTGCAGACGGCGACCTGAAAGTCTCCGTGGATGAAGTTCCGCCTCCCGGTGCCATCATCAGCGGCAGAGCCACCTTCAGCGATGGCGTCGTGGTGCAGTGGTTCATGGATGAGCAAGGCCGCTTTGGCATGCGTGGCCCCGCACCCGGCTACCAACCGCCTGCTACCGACATCCCCGCCTTCCAGGCCGAACTCGACAACATCCTTCAGCTCCGTGGTTTCTGAACTTTAAACCTTAAACTTGGAACTCCGTCTCTGTGCTCCTGATCATCGACAACTACGACTCCTTCACCTACAACCTCGTCCAGTACTTCGGCGAGATGGGAGCCGTCATGGAAATCCGCCGCAACGACCAGGTGACGCTGGACGAGATCGAGAAGCTCAAGCCCGACCACATCTGCATCTCTCCCGGCCCCTGCACACCGAAGGAAGCCGGCATCAGCTGCGCAGTTATCGAGCGTTTTGGCAAATCCACCCCTCTCCTCGGTGTCTGCCTCGGCCATCAGGCCATCGGCCACGTCTTTGGCGGCGATGTCGTCCGCGCCGGACGCCTCATGCACGGCAAGACCTCGATGATCAATCATAAGGGAGAATCCGTCTTCAAAGGCCTGCCGCAGCCCTTTGAGGCCACGCGCTACCATTCGCTCCTCGTCAAACGCGACACCCTGCCCGACTGCCTCGCCATCACCGCCACGGCAAGTGACGATGAATCCGAGATCATGGGCCTGCGCCACAAGGAACTCCCCATCCACGGCGTGCAGTTTCATCCCGAATCCATCCTGACCCAGGAAGGCAAGAAACTGCTGAGGAACTTCTTGGAGATGTGATCGGGAGATAGGAGTGAAGCCATGAACGACGAAGAACATCTCCGCCGTTTTGAGGATCACTCCCTGCCAAAAGAGGAATGGAATCACCGTGCCCACCTGAAGGTGGCCTATCTGTATCTGAACCGTTTCTCCCAGCCAGAGGCCTTGGAACGGCTTCGCGTTGGCATCCAAGCCTACAAAGCCGCTCAAGGCATCCAGGACACACCCACCGGCGGCTATCATGAAACGATGACGCAGGTCTGGCTGCAGCTCGTGCACTCAGCCCTGCGCAAGTTCGGCCCGGCTGAAAGCGCCGATGCGTTTTTCGAAGCCCAGCCCCTGCTCTGCGACAAACGCACTCCCCTGCTCTTCTACTCGCGCGACCACCTCATGTCGCCCGAGGCAAAGCGTTCCTTCGTGACACCGGATCTCGCGCCGCTGCCAGGGCCGGTGGAGATGTGACGCTTCCATTCTGTTTGACCGCACCTGCGCAGGGCCTTGAGCAGATGTCACACGGGCAGGAGGCACTTGCCACGCAAGGGGCAGAGGCTTAATATGCCAAAATGGGACTGCCAAATACCGCCAGCCGCATGACTCCCCAGGAATTTTATCGCCTAGAGCGCGTTGCTGTCGAAAAAAGCGACTACTATCAGGGCCGTGTCTATTCCATGGCCGGTGGCGGAAAGCGTCACAGCATCATCAAAGTGAACCTGATACGTGAACTCAGCCGTCTGCTCAAAGGCAAGCGCTGCGGTGCCTTTGACTCCGACCAGCGTATCCACGCGAAATGGAACGGCCTGCGCTGCTACCCCGATGCTAGCGTCATCTACAGCCCAATCGAATACGATGACGAAGACGATCAGAAAGAGACCGCAACCAACCCCTGCGTTGTCTTTGAAGTGTTATCCCAGCATACTGAAAGCTATGACCGTGGGCGCAAAGCCGAGGCCTATCGTGGTATTGAGAGCCTCCGCGCCTACATCCTCATCATGCAGGAGCGTCCGCACGTCGAGATTCAGGAGCGTCTCTATGACGGCACCTGGCGCCTACGCTGGGTTTCCGGCCTGGATGCCATCATCTCACTCCCGCAGATTGAAATCGACCTTGCAATGACCGAACTGTACGAGCGGGTGGACTTTGGCGAAGAAGAATAAGGCAGCTCTGCGCTCCAAAGCGCACGCAGTTTTGGCCTGTCGATAAAACGGCTGACAATCCCGCAGCCGGGTTGGGGGATCAAGATGATCCCCCTTCTGGACTTGTCTTACGACACCAGCGGCAGAAGCTTGCCGAGGAGATCGCTGATCTTCACGCGCTCCTGTTCACCGCTATCGCGGTGGCGCAGGGTCACGGTGTCGAGGAGTTCGGGGCCCTTTTCGCCGAGGGAGTCGAAGTCGATGGTCACGCCGAAGGGGGTGCCAACTTCGTCCTGTCGGGCGTAGCGGCGGCCAATGGAGGCGGTTTCGTCGTAAAAGCAATTCATGTGCTTCTTGAGCAGCGCATAGACCTCGCGCGCTTTGGCGACGAGTTCGGGCTTGTTCTTGAGCAGCGGGAACACACCTACCTTAATCGGGGCCACACGCGGATGCAGATGCAGGACAGTGATGATCTCCTTCTTGCCCTTCTCATCGACCTTTTCGGTTTCGGAGAAGGCCTTGGCGAGGACGGCGAGCGCCATGCGATCGAGACCAGCGGAAGGCTCGATGACGTGGGGGACGTAGCTGCCTTTGAAGAGACGCTCGAACCATGCACGCACGGCGGGCTCGGACATCGGCTCGCCCTTGGTCTTAGCGGCTTCAGCGGCAAGGCGCTTCTGAATGAGAGCTTCCTTCTGCTCGTCGGTGAGTTTCGCAGCTGCCGTCTTGAGTTCTTCGTCGAAGATTTCTTGGGACTTGGTGCTGGCGTTTTGATGCGCGGATAAATCGAAGTCGCCACGGGCGGCGATGCCTTCGAGTTCTTCGGTGCCGAAGGGGAATTCGCAGAGAATGTCCACGCAGGCGCGGGCGTAGTGAGCCAAGTCGTCGGAGGTCTGCCAGTAATATTCCAGCACGTCGCCGAGGCCGATGCCTTCGTAGAACTTGGTGCGCTGATCGACCCAGTAGCGGTGCCACATCTGCCAGCCCCAGTTGGGCTTGGGCTCGCTAAGGTCTGCGCCTTCGACCCACGGGGCAACTTCGCCGCTGATGATCTCGACTGCTTCGTCGGGCTTGATGAAGAATTCGAGCTCCATCTGCTCAAACTCGCGACTGCGGAAGGTGAAGTTCTTTGGTGTGACCTCGTTGCGGAAGGCCTTGCCGATCTGACCGATGCCGAAGGGTACCTTCACGCGGCTGGAGTCATAGACATTCTTGAACTGCGCGAAGATGGCCTGCGCGGTTTCGGGGCGCAGGTAGGTCACGTCAGCCTCGGTCGCTGTTGGGCCGAGGTAGGTCTTGAGCATGAGGTTGAACGGACGTGCCTCGCCGAGAGCACCGCCGGTTTCGGGATGGAAATCGACACTGCCATTCACGGCGTCGATCTTCTCTTCATTGAGCAGTTCGATTTCCTCGGGCTTGCCAGCGGATTCACCGGCGTTTTGAGCAATCAAAGCGCGTATGCGCTTGCGGAAGCTTTCGATATGCTCACCATTCTTCATCAAGGCGGACACAACGCGGTCCCAGCGCCAGCCGGTGGGTGAGGTGGCACCGCTGTATTTCATGACCACGCCGTCCTGCGGGTCCACATGGTCCGCACGCACGCGCTTGTTGGTCAGCGAGCACTCACGCATGAGATCAGCAAAGGTGTCCACATGGCCGCTGGCCTTCCAGATGGCCGGATTCATGAGGATGCTGGCGTCGAGGCCCAGCACGTCTTCGCGCTCCCGGGTCATGGTGTTCCACCAGGCGCTGCGCAGATTGCGCTTCAGCTCGGCACCCAGTGGGCCGTAGTCCCACACGCCGCCGCAGCCGCCGTAGATCTCACTGCTTTGATAGATGAAGCCGCGGCGCTTGCAGAGAGAAACAATTTTCTCCATTTGCGCGATCGAGTTCTTGGCGTCGGTGGACATGGTAGGTAGGACGATTGAGTGGATGAGGTATGCCGAATGACTGGATTGCCACCGGCGAGGGGGCGCGAAAGGAGCACCAGCACGCCTGTGGTGCAACGCTTTTCAGCCCCACAGTTCCCCTGCACGCAGCCATTCCTTCACCAGATCCCGAAACGCCCGCACGGCCGGATCATCGCCTTCCTTGGCCCAGACCATGACCAGCGGGATGGTCTGCTGGGGTTTGAGCGGGATCAGGGCGAGGTGCCTGCTGACGGTGCTTTCTGGCACAATGCCGATGCCCGTGCCCGCCTCGACATACTGCAAAATGGTACCTATGAGACTCGGCGTGTGCTTCACGCGCGGCGTGAAACCCGCCGCCTGGCAGCCTGCATGAATGGCATCGTGCGAGCCTGCGCCCTCACGACGAGCCAGGATGATCAGGGGCTCTCCCGCGAGCTTTTTCCATGGCAGAGAGGCAAGCTTGGCCCAAGGGTGATCCATCGGTACGGCGGCACAGAATTTTTCCTCCCGCAGCAGCAGCGTTTGCAAACCGAGCACTTCATGCGCAAGCACGGGACGTGTCAAACCGACGGACAAGCGGCCTTTCGACACCATTTCCCACACACGCTCCGGCGTGCGCTCTTCCAGAATCACCGTCACGCGTGGGAAGCGTTTGCCGTATTCCTTAAGGAGACGGGAAAGGAACATGCGCGTGGGCGGGCCGATGTAGCCGAGCCGCAGCTCGCCTTCCTCGCCTTTGGCAGTACGGCGCACGCGCCGCAGCGCCTCGTCCAGGCGTTCAAGAATCAAACCCGTCTCGTGCAGCAGCACGGCACCGGCCGGTGTCAGCCGTGGTGAGCGGCGCTCGCGCTCGAGCAATTGCGCGCCAAGCTCGCGCTCCATTTCCTGCACCGCGCGGCTCAGTGCCGGTTGCGCGATGCGCAGCCGCCGTGCCGCCTTCGAGAAGCTCAACTCCTCGGCCACCGCCTGAAAATATCGCAGATGTCGCAGTTCCATGATTGAAGGCAGTCTGCCGTTGCATGTCTCCGATGCAAATCAGGGTTGCCGCTATCTTGACACACTTTTTACTGTTCGGAATGAGTCCGTCCTGATAAGCAGTAAGCCAGCATTCGCCCATATGCCACTTACGATCCCACTATCTACCCCGGTCGCATTATCGTGCATTATTTGGCTGATCGCCCTCACCGCTCAAGCCGGGCAGCAGAATCTCATCTCACTCGGCAACATCAACAACGCGCAGATCCAGAAGTCTGCCGTGGGTCCCGGTGCCAGCGATTCCTTCTCTAGCTTTTTCGCCGGAGCGGACACGGAACACGGGACGGAGCTCTGGCGCTACTCTGGATCAGCCTCACTTTGGAAAGATGTGCGGCCCGGGCCTGAGTCCAGCAATCCATCTCAGTTCACCACGGTGGGCAGCTACGTCGTCTATGTGGCCGACAACGGTGTCCACGGTCCCGAGCTTTACACGACGGCAAACATCAACACCTACGGCTTCCTCGGTGAGGTTCAGCCCGGCTACTCGCATGCCGCGCCAGTGATTCTGGGTGCAAGCAACGGCCATCTTTGGTTCACCACTGATACGACCGTAACCCAGGTGAACGATCGAAGCTCCACCGAGCTATGGGTCACCGATGGCACCAGCGCTCCAGAGAAGCTCGGCACCTTTGCCGCAGGCTCCATCTCACAGGTCACTGTACTCGCTGGCCAGCCCATCATCTTCTTCCTGGCGCGTGGACTGGGTGCTCCCAGTACTTACGTTGAACTCTATCGGGCTGGCCATGCCGGCAATCCCAGTAAAATCGACACTCTGCGCACCAGTTCTGCACCCATTCCGACGAGTCCGGTGTATGCGGCGACGAATACTTTCCTCTGCTACCAAACGATCGACTCAAACAAGGAGCCTTGGCTTTATCAAATCTCCTCAGGGATCAAAAGCCAGCTTTTCGACATCGGTGGTGCGTCTGGCGACAGCCAGCCCAGTCACTTCGTCTCCAATGGCACGGACCGCATCTGCTTCGCCGCCACTTCGGTCAATGAGGGGCGCGAAGTGTGGACAACCCTTGGTACAAGCGGCACGACCACGCTGTTAGCGAATGTGACCTCTGGCGCGGCTAGCAGCAATCCCACCGCCATGATCATGAGCCGTGGCAATCCCGGGGTCTTCTTCCAGATCCAGAGTGGCACTGCGCGTGACCTCTACTATGCCGAGGCCGGAGCCACGCCGGTGTTCCGCTTCTGCGATGCGAACGTGCAAAACACGACGCTGCCCACGCTGGTCACCGGCTCTGAACTCGCGTATCTGAGGCCGGAATCCACGCAGTTTCGCCTCCGCTATGCCAATGGCAAAACGGGCAGCAGCTTTAGCACGGGGCCCTTCTTCAGCTCGGTCTCTCGGAGCTGGAATGCGAGCACCATCACTCCTATGGGAAACGCCGCTTACGTGATCGCCACGCAAACGAACGTGGAAGAACTTTATCGCGTCATCGGTGGTGACGTCCTGAAGGTCACTGTGCCGACACCAGCGGGTGGATCGGCGAAACCGAGAAACTTCTTCCCCTACGGCACCTCGGACCAGCTTTTTGTCGGAGACACCAACGCCCAGCCCACGCTTTACCGGCTCCCAATCTCCAACAATGCTGCAAGCGCTGTGTCCATGAGCACGCCATCGGACTCCTTTGCTAGCAATGCCTCAAGCCTGAGTGCCGACTTCACCGAAGTAGGAGACATGCTGTTCTTTACCGGACACGACGGTCATGATCGACGGCTGTTTACCACACCGACAGGTCAGCAAAACAGCGCCACTGTAGTGACGGACCTCTACGACCCCGAACAGCTCGTGACCTTCCAAGGACGCCTTTACCTGCTCGCTCGCCCTACGGCGGGCGGCACTGGAGTAAAGAAGCTCTACGGGGTGGAAATCATCGGCGCAAACTACAGCGCCGAATTGGTGGGTGGCCCGACGGGATACAACGCCACGGCACTCAAAGTCGCGGCTGGGCAGTTGTTCTTTGTCGAAGAGCACAACAGCACGATCGAGCGTCTGAATGCGCTCGATTCCAGCTTCATACTAACGACCATCAGCGCCTTCTACAAAGATCCTGCGGGCATAGGCATCACGCAGCTCACCTCCAGCAGCAGCCACCTCTATTTCACGGCCCAACAGGACGGCTCACCCACTGCCAAGCGCGTCATTTGGAGCACGGATGGTACGCCTGCTTCCCTCACCACTCCAGGCTCGTCCATTTTCAATCCCCAGCTTCTTGGAGCGCTCGGCGATGCATGCATGTTTTGGTCCTATTCTGGTAGTAACAGCCAGTATCAGATGTTCCAATGGGATTCCGATGCTGGCGGTGGCACAAACCTATTCTACGCAAATCTCACATTCGACACGCCGGAGCCCAGCCGCGTCACCAACAAGCCCGCAGGCGTGGAATATGCCGGTTGGTTCTATTTCACCTCGAGATCCGGCAGACTGTTGAGAACGAACGGCATGGATGTGACCGTCATGCTCGCCAATCCCTATTGGATCGTCTGCCCAGAAACTCTTGCCGTGTTGCCAGACCGGCTGGTCTTCATGGCGCTGACCAGCAACTTTGACTGCGTACTTTTCCGCTACACGTCCGCTGATGATGCGTTGAACCAGTTCTGGGCTACCCCGCAGCCCAGCATGCCCAGCCCTTTCGTGGCCCTCGGCGGCCAACTCTACTTCACCGCCTGTGAGTATAACTCAAACATCGGCACCACCCGGCTCTACCGCACGGACGGCACCAGCCAGGGCAGCACGCTCGTGTTTGACAACCTCGCGCAGCGCAAGCTCGCCAGCGTGCCCATGGGAGTCTATCGAGGCCACCTCGTGCTCACTGCCTCACGCAACAATGGAGGCGACTCGATGGAGCCTGCGCTGCTGAATGCCAAACCGTCTATTCCACAACCCGCAACTCTGCTAGGCCTGCGTGCGCAGCCCGTGTCCTTCACCTACGCCCAACTCGTCACCGGACCAGCCACTGATGCTGATGGGGATACGCTCACGCCCCTGCGCCTGTTCAACTCGTACGGCACCCTGACTCGCAATGGCAACGCCGTGGCCACCAGCACCGACATCACCCCTGGCGACACGTTTGAGTGGACGCCGGCCCCCACCGACTCGGGAGTGATTTTCCCTGTCTTCCTCTACAGCAGCGACCCCTGGCAGGAAGGTTCGACCTTTTACCCAATCAATCTGCAAACACCGTTTGATGTCTGGCGCCAGACCCAGTTCCCGATCGTGGAGGGAGAAGCCTGGCCGCCAGCGAACAGCGCCGCCGAGGAAGATTTCAACGGCAACGGTTTGCCCAACATTTTTGAGCACCTCTTCGGACGTGACCCCAAAGCCCTCGATTCCACCCCTGGCTGCGTACCCTCCGTCGTCGGCGGTGGGAATGTGCTGCGCTACTCCTTCACTCGCACCGCCACGCTTCCGCAAGGCAATGTGCTCACGGTGGAGCTCTCGACGGATCTGATGCCAGACTCCTGGAGTCCCATCGCTACCAAGTCGGAAAACAACCCTTGGACTGGCACCGCCAGCATCAGCGAAACCACGCTACCCGACGGCCGCGTGCGAGTGGATGTGGAGATGCCTGCCACCGCTGGCCCCACCTTCTTCCGCCTTCAGGCTGCCTATTGAGGCTGCATGCCGGGCCAGCATCAAAGCCATAGCGAAAGTCTATTTTCTTTACCGGTGCTTTTACGGCAGAGGAAGGCCGCTCATGCGCCACGCTTGCTATTTCATCGCCATCCTTGCTCTCTCTGCCGCTCCACTGGCGGCAGATGGCATCGCTGACCAACTGAAGTGGAACTTCCAGGCACGCACCCGCGGCGAGATGCGCAACAACGTCTATGACTTCGACTCCAGCCGCAGCGCGGTGACGGACGACACTTACCTGCTCACGCGCGTGCGTCTCGGAGTCGAGTGGCAGCCTGCCGACTGGATTCGTTTTGCCGCGCAGGGGCAGGATGTCCGCGAAACTTTCTCGAAACGCGCCAATATCCCACTGCAAAATGGTGCTGAAGGCGACGACGCCATCGATCTGAGACTCGCCAGTGTTGAATTCGGTCACGCGAATCAAACGACACTCAAGATTGGTCGGCAGGTACTTGCCTATGGCGATGAACGTCTCGTCGGCCCGCTGGAGTGGCTGAACTTCAGCCGCACCTTTGACGCTGTGAAGTTTCACTATCAGGCAAAGACTTGGTCGCTCGATGCCTTCACTTCCAGCGTCGTGCGCATCCGGCGTTCGCAACTGAACGTGTCTGACTGGCTGGACAACACCGCGACACGAAACGAGTTCTTCAGCGGCATTTACTACAGCAGCCACTTCCTACCTTTCCAGACCACCGACCTTTACGCCTTTCACCTGCACGAAGAAAACCTCACCGGCACTTCGAACTTCATCACGCTAGGCACCCGGCACAAAGGTGACCCCACCAAGCTTGCTGGTTGGGATTACACCGTCGAACTCGTCGGCCAAGCTGGTCGTGTGAATGGCCGACCACTCAGCGCCTATGCCTACCACCTTGAAGGCGGCTACAACTGGCTCAAATCATCGTGGAAGCCGCGTGTCGCACTCGAATACAGCACAGGCAGTGGCGATAGCGATCCGAATGACGGCAGCGTGCACACCTTCCAGAATCTCTTCCCCACAAATCATCCGCCGTATGGATTCATGGACACTTTTTCGTGGCAAAACATGCACAACCTCGCGCTGCGACTCGCCGCGCAACCGCACCCGAAGGTGAAGACCACGCTCGACTTCCACTCCTTCTGGCTCGTGACGACAGGCGATGCCTGGTATCGCGCCAATGGCACCACACGCGTGCGCGCCATCAATCCGAACGCGAACAACCACGCCGGCTACGAACTTGACTTCACGGTGAGTGCCAAGCTCTCGCAGCATCTTGACATGCTCTTGGGTTACTCACACTTCTTTGCCGGTGCTTACCTCGCCAGCACAGGTGCCAGTGACGATGCTGACTTCGCCTATTCAATGCTCACGCTCAATTATTGATCCCCCATGACCAATCTCCAACTCGCCATTCAGTTCTTCCTTCAACTTGGCCTCATCTTGATCATTTGCCGTGTCGTCGGCATCATCGCCTCTCGCTTCGGCCAGCCCCAGGT
Organism: Verrucomicrobiaceae bacterium; assembly: GCA_027490195.1. Classification (GTDB taxonomy): domain Bacteria; phylum Verrucomicrobiota; class Verrucomicrobiia; order Verrucomicrobiales; family Verrucomicrobiaceae; genus Prosthecobacter. The sequence continues at coordinate 13,101 of JAIXYN010000044.1, forward strand.
TGTGGCGGAGATGATTGCAGGTGTTTGTATGGGGCCATCGTTGCTGGGAGCGCTCGCACCAGCCTGGAGTGAGGCTTTGTTTCCCAAAGACTCGATGAAGGTGCTCTTTCCGGTCTCACAGCTCGGTTTGGCGCTGTACATGTTCATCGTCGGTCTCGAGTTCCGCATGGACATTGTGCGCAAGCGCTTTGGCAGTTCCGTCGCCGTGAGCTTTGCCGGTATGGCGGCTCCGTTTATACTCGGCGCAGGGCTGGGCTGGTTCTTGTGGAATCACACCGCACTCTTCCCCAAGGCTACCTCGATGCAGAACGCCATGATTTTCATGGGCGCATCCATGTGCATCACGGCATTCCCGATGTTGGCGCGCATCATCCACTTCAAAGGACTCGCAGGCACCACCATGGGCACAGTGGCCATCGGCGCTGGGGCCATCGACGATGCGGCAGCCTGGGGCATGCTCGCCGTCGTGCTGGCCAGCTTCAATGGTGACATGTCGCATGCCTTGTTGAGCATCGGTGGTGGTATCGCTTACGTAGCGGTCGCGCATTTGATCATTCGTCCAATTCTCGCTCGATATGCCGCCGCCATCGAGGCTCGGGGCAAGCTCAGTGATGGCGAGTACGCCTTCTTCCTGGCGCTGATGTGCTTCGGATCTTGGTGGACTGACTACATCGAGCTGCATGCCGTGTTTGGTGCCTTTGTCATGGGCAGCGCCATGCCACGCGGAGTGGTGAGCCGCACACTCATCGAGCGCACGCAGCCATTGGCCGTCGCACTCATTCTGCCGCTATTCTTCACCTTCTCCGGACTGAACACGCGTCTTGGTTTGCTCAACAGCCCAACACTTTGGCTCCTCTGCGGAGCAGTGCTCTTGGCTGCCATTCTTGGTAAAGGCGTGGCCTGCTGGGCCGCAGCGCGCGCCTCAGGCATCTCGAATAAGGAAGCGATGGGCATCGGTGTCCTCATGAATGCGCGTGGACTCATGGAACTCATCATCATCAACATCGGCCTGCAAAAAGGCATCATCTCCGCCGAGATCTTTGCCATGCTGGCGATCATGGCCGTCATCACCACGCTCATGGCCAGCCCCATATTTGAGCGACTCGTTGGCACCGGCACCTACAAAGGCGAGCCAGAGCCGGGCACGGAGATTTGATTCTGTGAATCAGCATTCGACCAGAGAGCAGAATGCGTCATGGATGCGCGCTCCACACACATGTCCGCTCCGCTTCCCATCTTTGAACTCCGCCAGACCTTCACCGCCGCTCTGCTGGATCCGGCGCTGCCGAATCTGCTGATCAAAGCGCCCACGGGCTCGGGCAAATCCACCCAGATCCCGCAATTCGTGCTCGACTCCGGCCTGCTGGCCGAAGGCAAACGCTGCATCGTCCTACAGCCACGCCGCATCGCCGCACGCATGCTGGCGCAGCGCGTCGCGCGTGAGCGCAATGCACGCCTCGGCGGCGAGGTGGGTTATCAGGTGCGCTTTGAAAACATCACCAGCAAGGAAACCCGCCTGAGCTATGTGACCGAGGGCGTCATGCTCCGGCAGATGCTCGAAGATCCGCAGCTTGAGCGCGTGGGCTGCATCGTGATCGATGAATTCCACGAGCGTCATCTCGATGGCGATCTCGTGCTTGCCTTTGCGCGGCAGTTGCAGCGCACACGGCGTCCAGATTTAAAAATCATCGTCATGTCCGCCACGCTGGTACCGGGGCCGCTGGTGGATTTCATGCAGCCGTCGAATCTGCTCGAATCCGAGGGGCGCACCTTCCCCGTGGAGGTACGCTATCAGGCCCCGTTGCAGCTCAAGACCGGCTACCCGGAACCGATTTGGGATCAGGCCGCACGCGCCTGCGAAGATCTCGCCCTCTCTCCCGGCTTCTCCGGCGACATGCTCGTCTTCATGCCCGGCGGTCATGAAATCCGCAAGACCATCGCCGCCATTCAAGGCCGCAGCTTTGCGCGTGGCCGCCGTGTGGTGCCATTGCATGGAGAGCTGACACCGCAGGACCAGGATGCCGCTGTCACGCCCGGCGAGCAGCCAAAGATCATCGTCAGCACCAACGTGGCGGAAACGTCTCTCACCATCGAAGGCGTGCGCGCTGTGGTGGATGGCGGCCTGGCACGCACCGCCTCGTATGATCCGCGCCGTGGCATCAACACCCTCACCGTGCAGAAAATCAGCCGAGCCTCGGCAGAGCAACGTGCCGGACGCGCCGGCCGCCTCGGCCCCGGCATCGCCGTGCGCCTGTGGACACAGCGCGAACACCTGCTGCGCCCTGAAAGCGAACTGCCCGAAGTGCAGCGCCTCGATCTGAGCGAAGCCCTGCTCGCACTGCGCGTGCTCTCGCCCGAACCCTTCGACTGGTTTGAGTCACCCACACCCGCCTCGCAATCCCGCGCGGAAAATCTGCTGCACGATCTCGGTGCACTCGATCACGAAGGCCGCATCACCCCGCTAGGCCGGCAGATGAGCCGTTTCCCGCTGCACCCGCGCTTTGCGCGCATGCTGCTCGCCGCCGCGCAGTTCGGCTGCCTGCGCGAGGCCACGCTCTGCGCTGCCGCTGCGCAGGGCCGGGACATCTTGCTAATCGGCAAAAACAACGCCTCGCACAAAAACGAAGACCTTTGGGAGCACGATGACGTGACCGAGTTCCAGGCCATCCTGCGCGCCTTTGCCCGCGCGGAGGCCATGAACTTCAACCCCGACGACTGCGCCCGCTACGGCATCCATGCCAATGCCTCACGCGAGGCCGCCCGCAGCGCCGATCAGTTCCTCCAGCTCGCGAAACGCTCCGGATTGCCGATCAACGACGAAGTCGCCGATCCCACCGCGCTGGCAAAAATGCTCCTCGCTGCGTTCAGCGATCACCTCGGCGTAGAGACCAGCACCGGCAGCCGCATCTACCGGCTCGCAGGTGGTTACAGCGGCCACCTCGGCAAGGACGCGCACATCCGCCCGCCGCGCCTCATCGTCGCCTCCGAAATCGTCGAGGTGCAGGGCAAGGCGCTCACCGTGCAGCTCAACAACTGCACGCGCATTGAGGAGGACTGGCTGCGCGAACTCTTCCCCGCAGACTTCACCACCGCCTCCCGCGCCGCCTACGATGCCGTAAACCGCCGCGTGATGAATCTTGAGGAAGTCCGCTTCCGCAGCCTCGTGCTCAGCAGCCGCGAGCGCGGCGAGCCCAATGAATCCACCGCCGCAAGCCTGCTCGCCGCCGAAGTCATCGCCGGTCGTCTTCAACTCACCAATTGGAACGAGAAGGTCGAACAGTGGATCACCCGCGTGAACTGCCTCTCCAAATGGATGCCCGATCTCGAAATCCCCGCCATCGGCGAAGAAGATCGCCATCTCATCATCGAGCAGGTTTGCACGGGCTGCATCGCGTACCGTCAACTCAAGGACAAGGACATCTTCCCTGCCCTGCACCAGTGGCTAAGCCACTCCCAGCGCGACATGCTCGACAAATACGCCCCCGAACGCTACGCCCTCAAAAACGGCAAAACCGCCCGCATCGTCTATGACGAAAAGCAGCCCCCCAGCGTCAGCGCCGTGCTCCAGCACATGTACGACATCAACGAAAACCCGAAGGTGGCTGCGGGCCGCATCAGCGTCACCGTCCATCTTCTCTCACCTGCGCAGAGACCGATTCAGACGACGGGAGATCTGGGGAGGTTTTGGCGCGAGGGGTATCCAGCGGTAAAGGCGCAGTTGCGCGGACGGTATCCCAAGCATGAGTGGCGTTAGATCGATCACGGCAGGATCAAAACTCGAGTCCCCTTGCTCACCCAATCATGAAGTTGGAGCAAGTCGGCCTTTCGCATGCTCAGGCAGCCCCAGGTGAGATGGTGATTGCCGTCGGGCCAGTCGCTGATCCAGCCATGGATGCCGATACCGCCGCCTAGGGATGTGTCTGTCGGAGCCAGCGAGCCATGCAGCGCTGCCGCAGCAATGCGATCGTGCTCATTCTTTGTGATACGTTTTTCGCTCAAGGCGGTCCGGGCATCGAAGGCATTTGGATAGCTCAACCGCAGCCATGCGGCGCCAAGATAAGCACCGGATTCGCCATCGAATGGCCCCTTGGCTTTCTGTGTGATGCGGTATTCACCCACCGGCGTGCCGTTGTCGCCATCGGTCATCTTTCGCTGCCTGCCGTCCTGCCCTAGAGCCATGGGCAAAGTGTGCTTCACTTTTCCTTTCTCACAGAAATAAATTCGGTAGGCATGTTTCACGGCGATGAGCATGCGTTCTTCTTTCACAGGCACGAGCAGGCGCTTGTGGCTGCGGATGAAAGTGGAAACGCTCTGCGGCCAGGTGGCCGCCTCAGCGTAAAGTAGATGGCGCAACGTGAGGATGAGCTGTGCGTCATTGCCATTCAAACCAGGTGCGATCTGTGCAATGCGTTGCCGCCGCTTCACCACGTCACCCGGTTTGAGATTGCAGGCATGAATGCCCACATATCCAGTCAGGACACGCTGCAGTTGTCCGTTTTCGAGAAAGCGGTGCTCCAGCCACACCTCGCCGTCTTTCACTTCAGTCACCGTGCCCGCAGCCAGAGCATAAACCGGCTGGTTCGCATCCGTATCACCACCGCCGCTGCCATTCCACGTCTCACGCGCTTCAAGCCCAAGCGCATCAACGACCTTCTCACTCACGCTCCAGCTCTTGTGCCGGCGCTTGGTCGACGGGTCCGTGTAGCCTGCTGTGCCATCCGCTCCGCCGACGGGAAAATCGAAGCCGTCAGCGAGGTCTGGCGCGAGGAATGAATTGAGATCCTGAGCTGACAGTGTGCAGGCTAAAATGAGCACAGGCAGGAAGTGCAGGTTCATACCCCTGTTTTATCAAAAGCAGCACTTCACAGCAAGACCGCCCTGCTGGAATTTTCGACATCACAAATACCGCCACACTCCGTGGTAGCCCCATCACTCAGCCATGCACTACAACATTTTCGCGGAGCCAAGGAACAACTGGCTATTGATCGAGACGGCTGACTTGGAATTCGAATCGTCTGCGTATACGGAGCCGCATTAAACAATCGTCTGCTTGATCGCGATCTCCCGGGCCTGCTCCACCCAGCGCTCACGCTTGATGCGGTCTTTGAAGGCGAGGCGCGCTGAGAATTCTTTAACGTGGTCTTCATCCCAGGCGGCGATCTGCTCGTAGGTGTAGATGCCGATATCGTGGAGACGCTTTTCGAGCACCTGCGAAATGCCTTCGAGCGTGGTGAGGTCGTCGGTCTTTTCAGGCCGGGTCTTGTAGATGAAGCCGAGTTTGGGATCGAGTTCGGAATCGCGCTTCGATTCGAGCTTAAGTTCGAGCTGGGGCTGCGCACCCAGTTCAGGCAGGGCAGGCAGCATGAGTTCGGTCAATGCGGGGAGAGTGTCAGCAAGAACGAGGCCTCCTGCAGCAGCATGCGTATCCACGCCGGACGCCGATTCTACATTGACGTGCGGGGCGGAAATGATGGCTGCGAGCGATGAAGATTGCGGAGCAGGCGGTGGGAGTTCAGAGGCAGAAAGGGGGATGCTGGCCGTGGCAGGCTCGTCGGGTGGCTCTGCTGGTATTGCGAGCTCCGATTCCGGCGGCTGGATATCCTCCGGGGCGGTGGGTTCCAGCGGCGGCGCGTCCGCTTGGGGGGCCTTGGTCGGTAGCGGAATGTCGTGCGTGGTGATGGTTTCTGCGGTGACGGCGGGGACGGTCTCAGCGGCGATCGAGACCTCCTTCTCTTTCTTGGGCATGTGAATGGTCTCAGTGGCCATCGCGACAGCAGGACCGGAGAGAATGGAGTGATCTCCCACCTTGCGTTTCAAATTGGCGATCTCAATCTTCATGGAAGATGCCTCGCCGAGCAGTTGCCGCGTTTGGCGCTTGAAGCGCCCCCAGGTCGCATAGCCAAACAGCAGGCCGACCACGAAGAAGATAAACCCCAGCACACAGACAAACGCACCGCTGTGCATGAGCATGTAAAACAGCGGCTCGGTGGAAAGGGATTCAAAGTCGAATTTCATGGGCGGCTATTTGATGAGGAGTTCGACGCAACGCGGGCTGGCAGGAGCCGCAGGCGAACCGGCGGGCACGGGATCAAACACCACCGCACTAATGTCCGTGGCGGGGGTGCCCTGCTCAACGAGGAAGGAAAGCACGGCGTCGGCACGGGCTTTGCTGATGTCTTTTTCGGCTATCTCGGGTCCAGAGGGATCAGGATGAGCGCCAATGACCAGCCCCAGACTGGGACCTGCGGCGAGCAGGGTGGATGCCAAGGTGGCGAGCTTGGCCTGCTCCTGCGGCGGAATTTGTGCAGAACCGGGGTCAAACACGATCACGCAGCTCCGCAAAATCTCACGTAGTGGGTCAATGGTGGCGGGGGGCAGCTTGGACTGAATCTGATAGCCGGGAAAATGGTAGAGCGACGGCACCAACGTGAACTGCGCATCCACTTTGGCAGCACCGGTGACGGGCCTTAAAAGAGCCAGCCACACACTTTCCAACTGCCGCGTCGCGATCCCTGTGATGTGAGGAATGCCATCACTCTGGATTTTGAAAGAACGCGGTGGCGGGAGGCTGAAAAAACTGTTCACAAAGGCCGAGAGCAGCTGTGGTTTGGCAAAGGCGGCGGGCAGCACATGCGGGCTGGCCTGAAGCGCTGTGGGGTCCACCTCCCGTGCGCCGGCCACTTCTGCGAGCGCGGCCACCAACTCCGCCTTCAAGTCCAGGTCGGGCAGCAGACCGCTGAGGACAATGGCATCGCCTTTGGCATGGATGTGAAGTTCCGCTGGCACGCGCAAGGCTGCGATGATCGGCTTGAGCAGGGCGCTGCCAGCAGTGAGCGGCGGTTTGAAGCCATCCGGCCAACGCACTTCGGGGGCGGAGTGCAGGTCATCGGTATTGATGACTAGGTCGGGGCGTAGCTCAGCGAGGAGGTGGCGCACCTGGCTGATTTCATCCCCTTGGGGAAACCAGCCGCTGAGACGGAGGGAGTTCTGATCCAGTTTGGCACTGAGACTGGCCAGCACGTGAATGTTTTCCGCTTCGGGCTGCAAGCGCAGAGGAACGAGCGTGCGGATGGCCGCGAGGGCCTGCTCACGGGCGGGCGGGTCCGGTGCCTCGCCGCTGACGGCAATGTCGAAGAATCGCACCGTCACGACGGGATCGCGCACCCCGGCGGCTTTGAGACGCGCCACAGCCTCCTCCGTGAGCAAGGGAAGATTCTCGCTGCAAAACAGCCATGCATGCACCCCCGTGGCCACGGGCAGGAGGATCAGCATGAAAAAGCAAAGACTGAGACGCATGAAAGAGTGTGCGGAGTGGCAATTGACACAGAGGAGGTGGAACCGATAATCCGCGTCCCCGCTGACAGCCGTACCGTTAAAGTTCGCCGCCTGCGAGGCAAGGAATAACTGTTACACCTTATCTAACCAAAATACACGCCCATGTCAGTCGTCATCGCCGGAACCGTCGCCCTCGACAATGTCAAAACCCCGCAGGATTCGCAGGAAAACCTGCTCGGAGGTTCCGCCAGCTATGCGGCGCTGGCCGCCAGCATCTTCTGCCAGCCCATCCATCTTGTGGGAGTGATCGGCCATGATTTCCCAAAACCGCATCTCGACATGCTGGCATCACACGGCATCACGCTGGAAGGGCTTGAGCGCAGCGACGGCGAATCCTTCACCTGGACGGGCGAATATCATGAGGACATGAACAGCCGCACCACGCACAAGGTGGGCCTGAACGTTCTGGAGGCTTGGCAGCCCAAGCTCCCCGCTGCTGCAAAGCAGGCCAAGGTGGCCGTGGCCGCCAACATGAGCCCGGATAACCAGATGCAGATGCTGGACCAGATCGAAGCCGATTTCGTCACCGCTGACACGATGGATCTGTGGATCAACATCGCCAACGAGCGCCTGCACGAGGTGCTCAAGCGCATCGACCTCCTCGTCATCAATGACGGCGAGGCCAAGGAATTCGCGGGCACGACGAATCTCGTGGAAGCCGGACGCAAGCTGCAGGCCAAGGGACCGCGCTTCGTCATCGTGAAGCGTGGCGAGCACGGCAGCTTCCTCTTCGGTGAAAAGCCTGAGGAGTTCTTCGCCTGCTCCGCCTACCCCCTGCACAGCGTGTTTGACCCGACGGGCGCTGGAGATTCCTTCCTTGGCGGTTTGTCCGGCTGGCTCGCCGCCAATGGCAAGACCAAGCCGACCTTCGAAGACCTGAAGACCGCCGTCGTTCACGGCAGCGTGACCGCCAGCTACACCTGCGAAGCCTTCAGCACGCACAAGCTGCAAACGGTGACGAAGGCGGACATCGCAGCGCGTATTGCGGAACTGCGCACTTATACGAGCTTCTGAGTTTGCCATAGTTGGCAGTTGTTTGCGGTTGTTCCAAACCGCCGCAAAACGCCTTCTCAAGAGGCTCGGCCAACCACTGCAAACCATCGCCAACCACTGCAAACCACTGCCAACTCCCCCTTCCCCCCATGTGGACTTCGATCAAAACCTTTAAAGACATCAAGCTGGAAAAAACCAGCGATGGCATCGCCAAGATCACCATCAACCGGCCCAAAGTGCGCAATGCCTTCCGCCCGTTGACGGTGAAGGAGATGCTGGAAGCGTTTGAAATCGTGCATGAGGACCGGAGCGTCGGCGTGATCATCCTCTGCGGCGAAGGCCCCTTGGCCTTCTGCTCCGGGGGCGACCAAAAGGTGCGCGGTGATGCCGGTTACATTGGGGACGACGGGGTGCCGCGGCTGAACATCCTCGATGTGCAGCGGAAAATTCGCACGATCCCCAAGCCTGTGGTGGCCATGGTGGCCGGTTACGCCATCGGCGGCGGTCATGTGCTGCACATCGTGTGTGATCTGACCATCGCCGCAGACAATGCGCGCTTTGGCCAGACAGGTCCAAAGGTCGGCAGCTTCGACGGCGGCCTCGGCTCCAGCTACCTCGCCCGCATCGTCGGACAGAAGAAGGCGCGTGAGATTTGGTATCTCTGCCGCCAATACGACGCGAAGCAGGCCCTGGAGATGGGCTTGGTGAACACAGTCGTCCCACTGGACCAGTTGGAGGACGAGACGGTCAAATGGTGCCGCGAAATGCTTCAGCACTCACCGTTGGCCCTGCGCTGTCTTAAATCTGCCCTAAATGCGGACTGCGATGGCCAGATGGGCCTGCTGGACCTCGCCGGCAATGCCACGCTTCTTTATTACATGAGCGAAGAGGCGAAAGAGGGCAAAAACGCCTATGTGGAGAAGCGGAAGCCTGATTTTGCCAAATTTCCCCGCCTGCCCTGATCGCGACTGCCAGATTGGAACCATAAAGTCAAGCATGCCTTTATGGTTGCCTCCTTGGGCGGAGTTTGTATGATCGTTCTCCGTCCGTTGACACACTTCTCCCGACATGGCCAAACGTACCACTACCAAACCAGCTTCCGCAGCGGCTCCCGCCGCCCCTTCGTCCTCAGCCTACGACCTCAAACAGATCCGCGAAATCGTCGGACTCATGGCTGAGAACAATCTGACCTATTTCCACAGCGAGCAAAAAGGCGCCACACTCGAACTCCGGCGTGGTTCTGATCTGGAGGCGGTCAAAGAACTGCTCCAGAGCCTACCGGCATCCTCCGGTTCCCACGTTTCCTATGCTTCCGCTCCGGCTCCCGTAGCAGCTGCACCAGCTCCCGCCCCTGCGGCCAGCGCACCTGCACCAGCGGTCGCAGCAGCAGCCGCTGCCGTCGGGCCGACCATCAACTCCCCAATGGTGGGCACATTCTACCGCAGCACGGCTCCGGGAGAAAAACCCCTCGCCAACATCGGCGACAGTGTGGATGAAAACAGCAACGTCTGCATCATCGAGGCCATGAAGGTCATGAATGAAATCAAACCAGAGGGAGTGCGTGGCACCATCGCCCGCGTACTGGTTGAAGACGGCAAGCCCGTCCAATATGGCCAGCCCCTGTTCGAGTTGAAAGCCTGATTGCCCCCCTGCCCCTGGCTTGACGTCCAGGCCCCGCCTAAGTCGGGCCAGCCAACGCTCAAGCCAAGCAGACTTCTCCTACCTTCCGATCCCTCATGTTCAAAAAAGTCCTCGTTGCCAATCGTGGTGAAATCGCTCTCCGCGTCATTCGTGCCTGCAAAGAACTCGATGTCAAAACCGTCGCCGTTTATTCCGAAGCCGATGTCGATTCGATGCACGTTCACCTAGCCGATGAAGCCATCTGCATCGGCCCCGGCCCCAGTTCCGAGAGCTACCTGAAAATGAGCCGCATCATCAGCGCGGCGGAAATTGCCAACGTGGATGCCATTCACCCAGGCTACGGCTTCCTCTCCGAGAAGGCTGAATTTGCCGAAGTCTGCGACCAGTGCAAAATCAAGTTCATCGGCCCATCCGCCCGCGTCATCAGCATGATGGGCGACAAAAACGTGGCGCGTGAAACGGCTCTGAAAGCAGGCATGCCGATCACCCCCGGCTCTGACGGCATCATCCACACGGAAGAGGAGGCCCTCGAATGGGCACGCAAGATCGGCTACCCCGTCATGGTCAAGGCCAGTGCCGGTGGCGGCGGCCGCGGCATGCGCCCAGTGCTCAATGAAGCCACTCTGCGGTCCAGCTTCCAGGCTGCTTCCCTGGAAGCCATGAAATGCTTTGGCGACGGCTCCATGTACATGGAAAAGCTCGTCGAAAAGCCTCACCATATCGAGTTCCAGGTCGTGGCCGACTCCCATGGCAACGTCGTTCACCTCGGCGAGCGTGACTGCTCCATGCAGCGCCGCAATCAGAAGATCATCGAAGAGTGCCCTTCCCCAAAAATTTCCGCCGAAATGCGCAAGCGCATGGGTGAAGCCACCGTGAAGCTCTGCAAAGAGATCGGTTACGAGAACTGCGGCACCATCGAGTTCCTCGTCGATAACAAGTGCGAGAACTTCTACTTCATGGAAATGAACACCCGTATCCAGGTGGAACATCCCATCACCGAAGAAGTGTATGGCTGTGACCTGATCAAGGAGCAGATCCGCATAGCCGCCGGCTTGCCACTGAGCGAGCACGTGGTGGACGCGCAGCCTCGTGGCCATTCCATTGAATGCCGTATCAATGCCGAGGATCCTTCCCGCAACTTCGCCCCTAGCCCCGGCAAGATCAATCTCTGGTACACCTCCGGTGGCCGTGGCGTCCGCGTGGACACCCACGTTTATTCCGGCTATTCCGTGCCTCCTTATTATGACTCGATGATCGCCAAGCTCATCGTCACCGGTGCCACGCGTGAGATCGCCATCCGCCGCATGCGCCGTGCACTTGGCGAGTTCACAGTCGAAGGCATCAAGACCACGATCCCGCTGCAAAGCCAGATCATGACCACCTCCGACTTCCAGAATGGTCAGTACGACATCACCTGGGTGGAGAATTTCCTGCGGCAGGAAGGTCTGTAAGGCCTCATAAGCGCGGGATTCAGGCTCCGCAATTTCCCATGCATCTTGAAGGCGATGACCTGAATCCATACGCGGCCCCAAACAGCAATGTGACGCCGCCGAAGGAGGAATCGTCGTTGCCGCGACCTGCTTCGACCAAGTGGCTTCTGGGCTTGATGTGGCTCTTAAGCTGTGGTGTCGTCATCCTTTTAATTCAAGACTACCAAAAAGAGGGAGCTGCGTTTTTGCACGCCTTCAAATCCCTTCAATCATTCTTTTCAGGCTCCCTGCTGGTGTTCACTATCGTCGCCTTTCATGCCTTCAAACGCAGCCGGATCACCTACGCGCTGGGCATGTTGTATCTGCTCCTCTTGAGCTATATCATGTGGATGCAAATGTCATGAGCGGTGCGTACGCTGGCAGTCAACTGGAACCGGCAGATCGACAAGACTCAAATCTGGGCCGATGTTTTCGTAACCCTCGTATTCACCGCTTTGATCGCCAAACTTTGCTACCACTTCATCTTCGGACTTCCCAGCCGCCGGTTCTACCGCCTGACTCAGAAGTGAGGAGGCGTTAGCGGCAGCATTCCATCAGTAAGCCCGGAGGGCTGGCACAACCGTAGCCGTGGGTGAAACCCACGGAACCGCATCACCCACACCTGTCTAAATCCGTGGAACCGCGTAGCGGTGACACAAACCTCCGCACACCGATGACCATCATCATGCGATATAGCGGTCGTCGTATTTGATTCTGGCATCAGAAAGCATGCGGCGATATTCCTCCAGAAAATCAGTGTGCATCATGATGCGCCTGCTGTTCTTTGATGTAGCGGACAACGGTGTCCTTTTCGCGGACCGAAATCGTGAAGCCCCTGATGAGCGCCCCAGACGTAGCGGAAGAATTACCGCCTACCGAGCCCTTACCGGATCAGGCCCCAGTTTCTTCCCAGCGGGAAGTAGCAGAACAATCCGGGCCCGACGAGATTGCGCTCTGGCACGGAGCCCCAGTAGCGGCTGTCGGAACTGTTGTAGCTGTTGTCTCCCATGGCCCAGTATTCCCGCGCGTTGTCACGGTTCGCTAATTCGCGGATGGTGCCGTCCGAAAGGAAGCCGAAGTTCCCATAGCCTTTGTACAAGCCTTCCATCGAGCCCACGCGCTTTATGCCAAACTCTTCAGCAGGTTTGCCGTTTACCCACAGCACGGGTAATTTGACTTCGAGCCGGTCTCCAGGCACGCCCACGAGCCGCTTGATGTAATGCTGAGAGCCTTCGTCAACGCTCACTCGCATGTAAGGACTGCGAATGTTCTTCGTGGTGAAAACGAACACCTCGCCGCGGGAAGGCCGGCGGAAGTTGTAGGCAAATTTGTTCACCAGCACATGGTCCCCGGTGTCCAGGGTGCCGCGTGCCAGGAGCTGCCCCTCGGTGACATAAGTCCCGCCTGATACCCCGAGCTTTTGCTCCACCCGAGCATCTGGGGTGATGTTCTGGCCGTCCGCGTTGACGGGAAGATTCAGATAACGCTGCATCCCCAGATTAAAACCATCCGGGTCGGTGGCGAGCTGGCGCATGGGCGCCCAGATCCATTGCGTGCCGCCATCTTCGAAATGCAGGCGGCAATGCGCGAAAAAGCCAAGAAAGCTGTGCTCTGTCAGAGGAGGCCCATCTTTACGCAGCAAGCCCGAGCGATTGGCCACGACGTTGTAGTAACTGCGTCCCGCCACCCAGTCCTTGCACTGAGCAAAAAAATTGGGCGTCACGTCCTTTTCCGTATGATTCGCGACCAGTCCATAGAGAGTTGGCTGCATGGAACCGGTGGGAATCTTGAACGGCTGGGCGATGTAGCTGCGGATGCCCAGGGCGATGACAATGGCGACAAAGAACACCTCCACATTTTCGCCAATGTCCGAATGCTCCACATGCGGCAGCGCCTTTTCGCAGGCTTTGTTGATCTCGTCGTTCAAGGCAGTGATGCGTGCCTTGTCCCTAGCGCGCATGGCATCCTCCAGGCTGCTGCGCAAAGCGGTGATCTCATCCAGCTTGGCAGGAGGAAGGATGTCACGCTTGTAGTTGATGAAGCGCGTCACGCCCTTGTGCAGGAGCTTGGCATGCTTGAGGTAGCGGGGGGTGAGAAAAAACATGGGTGCTAGTGCGTGATTCTAGGATGGGGCAAGCAATGCTCAAGTGCCGTGATTGATCCAAAGCCGATTTGACTCACCTTCGGAGTTCCACCACCAAAACATCGCGCAGTCCTTCGCCGGTCATTGCACTGCCTGAACAAGTCAGGCAGGCCGAAGTTGGTGGCTCACAGCATCACGGTCAACCGTAGCCGCATTTGTCAGAGTGTGGCGGGGTCAGCTCAGTTGTTCTTCAGCACCTCAATGAACGCCTCCTGCGGGATGTTCACGCGGCCGATGGCTTTCATCTTTTTCTTACCTTCCTTCTGTTTGTCGAGCAGCTTGCGCTTACGGGAAATGTCACCGCCATAACATTTGGCGGTCACGTCCTTGCGCATGGCGCTGATGCTCTCACGGGCGATGATCTTGCCACCGATAGCGGCCTGAATGGCGACGACGAAGAGCTGCTGGGGGATGACTTCTTTAAGCTTGGCACAGAGCTGGCGTCCACGGCTCTCAGCCTTGCTGCGGTGAACGATGCAGGAGAAGGCATCCACGGGCTCGCTGGCGATGAGGATGTCCATCTTGACGAGCTCGGCGGCCTGGGTGCCCGCGTGTTCATACTCCATGCTGCCGTAACCACGGGTCATGGACTTGAGCTTGTCGTTGAAGTCCACGAGGATCTCGTTCAGTGGCAGTACCGTGTGCAGAAGCACGCGACGGTCATCAAGGGTCTCGGTGTTGTTCACCACGCCGCGCTTGTCCATGACGAGCTGCATGATGTCTCCAATGTTCTCGTTCGGGATCATGACGTTCACCTTCACGATCGGTTCACGAATCTCCTCAATCTCCGCCTGCGGGGGCAGAAAGGTAGGATTGTCCACCTTGAGCACGGTGCCGTCGGTCTTCTTCACATCGTAAATAACAGACGGATAGGTCGAGATGACATCCATGTCGAACTCACGGCGCAGGCGCTCCTGGACGATTTCCATGTGCAGCAGTCCGAGAAACCCGCAGCGGAAGCCGAAGCCGAGTGCGGCGGAGCTTTCTGCCATGAAGGTGAAGGCGGCGTCGTTGATCTGGAGCTTGCCGACGGCGAGCTTCAGGGCCTCAAAGTCGTCGGTGCTGACGGGATAGATGCCGCTGAAGACGAGGGGGTGGATCTCCTTGAAGCCGGGCAGCGGCTCAGGGGCAGGCTTGCGACTCTCGGTGAGCGTGTCCCCAATCTTCACGTCAGCGGTCGTTTTGACGTTGGCGATGATGTAGCCGACATCACCGGCCTCAAGCTTTTCACAAGGGACCATCTTCGGACGGAATGTGCCGAGATCCTTGATTTCGGAGTCGTTGCCTGAGGCCATCAGGCGCACCTTTTGGCCTCGCGTGATGGTACCGGACATGACGCGGACATAACTGACGACACCGCGATACGGATCGAAGATCGAATCGAACACCGAAGCCCGCAGGTAGCCATCGCCCGGATCTGTCGGCGGTGGGATGAAGGCGACGATAGCCTCCAAGATATCCTCAATGCCAATGCCCATTTTCGCGCTGGCAGGCACTGCTTCGTCAGAAGAAAGCTGCAGGATGTCCTCAAGCTGGCGCTTCACCTTCTCGACGTCGGCGCTCGGAAGGTCAATTTTGTTGATGATGGGAACGACATGCAGGTTCTGCTGCATGGCGAGGTTCAAATTCGCCACCGTCTGCGCCTCGACACCCTGCGACGCGTCCACCAGCAGCAGCGCGCCTTCACAGGCGGCTAGGGAACGACTGACTTCGTAGCTGAAATCAACGTGCCCGGGCGTGTCGAGGAGGTTGAGCTTGTACATCTGCCCATCCTTCGCCTTGTAGTTCATGCACACTGGGTGCGCCTTGATCGTGATCCCGCGTTCGCGTTCCAGATCCATCGAATCGAGCAGCTGATCCTGCTGCTGTCGGACGGTGATGGTTTGTGTGAACTCCAGCAGGCGATCAGAGAGCGTGGTCTTCCCATGGTCAATATGGGCGATGATGGAGAAATTGCGGGTGCGGGAGATGGACATTCAGTTGGCTTGGCGGGAGGGGGGATGTACTTAGTGCAGGGGCAGGAAGAAAGCAATTCCGATGCTTGATGCCCTTGGCCTGCCGCCGGATGCTGCCTTTCATGAAACTGGAGCTTTTGAGCGAATTCATCATCCAACAGCAGGTAACCTCGCTCCCAGGCTGGCAGGTGGAAGGCAGAGAACTGGTGAAAGAGGTCCGATTTTCCACTTATCTGGCCGGCATCGAATTTGTCCAGCGGGTCGCGGTATTGGCCGAGGCCATGAACCACCATCCGGATCTGCTCGTCGGCTGGCGCAAAGTCACCGTGCGTCTGACCACTCACAGTGCGGGAGGATTGACCCGGCTGGATTTCGAACTGGCCAGTCAGATAACGTTGGTCGAGGCAGCCGCGCCCCAGATCGCCTGAAACATACTCACTGAGCCACGGCAGCAGTGTCGCGATTGACCCTGCGGCCCGAAGGGTCCACCACCTCCACGGTGACGAAGATGATGACGTTCTTCGTCTCCGTCTGTTTGGTGTTGCTCTTGAACAACCTTCCCACAATAGGAAGATCCCCCAAAATGGGCACCTTATCTTCCACCATGGTGCGGTTATCAATCTTGACCCCGCCCAGCACTACCGTTGCACCATCATACACTTTCACTGCAGTGGTGACTTTCTGCACCTTGAAGACCGGCTGCAGAATCAAATTGGGGGTGATCAATTGATCCGGTGAACTCAGAGGGACATAGCCCGTGGCACCGGTCGATAATTGGATGGGCAGAACGCTAACGCTTGCAGGCGAAACAATCGGCGAACCGTAATTCACAAAGCCTTCAAAGGCAGTCATTTCTGGTGCGATCGTGAGTTCCACGGTGCGGCCATCTTCTGAAATCACGGGCTCAACCTCCACCTGCACTCCTGTTTTTCTCATTTCGAAGGCCGTGGGCGTCGTTGGCGTGGCGATCATCTGCTGCTGCCCCCCTACATTGATGTTACCACCACCTTGCGGCAATCTGGGTGGATCAAACTCGGTCGGATAAATGAACTCCTGCGTCACCTCCGCGATGGCTTTGAGCCCACTCTTGGTGGTCACGCTGGGGGAGGCATTGACATCCACTCCCTTTTTCTGTGAAAGTGCGCGCAGCACTGTTTGAAACTGAGGGTTGGTAAAGACTCCAGCAATAGACAAAACACCCGGCGCCACGTTCTTGGTGCCTGTAGCCGAGCCGGTCTGGAGCAAGTTATCGATGGAGTTGGCTGTCTTCGCAAAGTCGCCTGATCGGAGGCCTGCGGTGACGGGCCCACCACCATACATGGCAGGTGCGTTGGTGCCCAAAGGCAACGGGCCGCCCAAGGCTGCAGCAACAGGAAGGGAGGGAAACACCTGCTCCCCCCCCACAGTGAGACCAGGGATGGTGGCGGGGGTAGTGAACGGATAGTTGCCTGCATTTGCAGGTGTTCCATTTCCTGCACTGCCACCGCCCATGAAGAGATCTTGACCGATTCCAGCACTTCCCATGAGCCAGTCGAAACCCAACTCTTCAAGGTTCTTCTGGTTCACTTCCAGCATGCGCACATGAATCACGGCCATCTTCGGCGTGGCCTTCGTCGCCTGCTCGACGATCATCTCAACCGTCTCCATGTTGGCGATCGTGTTGCGAACGGTCAGCGTATTGTTCGATGCGCTGTAGTTGGCGCTCGTTCCATCCGGGAAGGTCACTCCACGCGCTGCGAGAAAGTCCTTGGCTCCCAAGCGGCGGATGATCAGCCCCCCGCCTCCACCTGCCGGCGCTTGCGCGGCAAAAGGGTCCGCCGGGGGAGCAGCCCCAGCGTCAGCCCCAGGAGAGTTTTGAATAAAATCTGGCGGCACCCGGAAGGAACGTGTGACGATCGCATTGTTGCGCTCGCTGATGGACACAAAGGTCACGGCATGCTCATCTACCTTGTAGGCCACTCCACACATCTCGCTCACGTAGCGCAGCAGCTCCTCCATGGGCACATTGAGAAGATTCAGGCTGACTTGCTTGTCGCGCGCCTCAGGGGGCACACTGAGAACAAAACTGATGCCTCTTCCCTCGGGATCCAAGTCTCGACTGCGAACTCGCAGCAGCTCCACCACCTCAGCCAGCGTGGCCGCGTCAAACTCCACCTTGGGAAAAATCATCGTGCGCAGTTTTTGCGTGATTCTGTCACTCCCGCTTTGCTGGTTGGCGAGAGAAGCCGAGCGCGCACCAAACAGTGAGCTGCGATCCGTGTCGGTCAGAGGTACCGGATCCTCCCATGACCGAGTCACCTCACTCAGCATTTTGGCACGATTCTGATCATAGGCAGTCTTGTAGTACTTTTGCTTTTCCCGCTCGACGTTTTCCATGCCACGCCTTGCAGCACTGTTGCTGGGGTCAATCCGCAGCACGTCCTGAAATGTCGTGATGGCCTTGTCAAGATCACCAAGCTGAAGGAAGGAATTGGCCTTGAGCAGCAGCGTCTGCACCGCCCCCACATTGTCCACATGCTTGGCGGTCAGAGCGGGGGGAAAGCGATCTGGATCTGCGAGGCGGTTCTTGAGCGACAGCACCCGCTCATCTTTCGGCGCCACATCGGGTGCTAGCAATTGATCCAGCAGCTTGACTGCCCCGGCAACATCACCTTTGGCCGCCAGTTCCTGGGCCATCAGGCAGCCTGCCACCACGTAGCCATTGCGCGCAGCCAGTCGTGTTTCCTGGGCAAGAGGAATGTTTGGCAGCGCCTTGTAGGTTTCCTGAAACAAAGTCAGCGCTTCCGCCCCCTTTTGCTCGTCAATCAGCTGGTACCCGCGCTCGATTTCCGTATTCAGCGTGTTCACCTGAATGGCTCGGCGGCGGGCTTCAGCCTGGGCCATGGCTGAAACTGATTGTGCCCCTGCGTTCGTCACTGCATTCCCGCCCAGAATGATCATCAGGCAGGCAGCAGCCCCGCGAGTGAGCAGGCGGCGTGGCAACAAGGATTCAGGGTATTTCGGGGAAGGCTGCAGGAGCATCAAAGTTGGGGAAATTCGACTTTATAACAGGAGTCGGTCTTTCGCCCAAGCATTTTCTGCCATGAATCTCAGCCGGGGGTTGCCCTGCCGCCGCATCTTGCTCTGATGACTGCCCCATCCCAAATCACCCATGGCCAAAGCCCCCATCAAAGTCGCAGTCACCGGCGCCGCCGGTCAAATCGGTTACGCCCTCCTTTTCCGCATCGCCTCCGGTGCCATGTTTGGCCCGGATCAGCCGGTGATCCTCCAGCTCATCGAAGCTCCGTTTGAGAAGCCTATGGCCGCCCTCGCCGGTGTCGCGATGGAGCTTGACGACTGCGCCTTCCCGCTGCTCAAAGGCATCGTGCAGACCTCCGACCCTGCGGTGGGTTTCAAAGACGCCAACTGGTGCCTCCTCGTGGGTGCCAAGCCACGTGGCCCAGGCATGGAACGCGCCGATTTGCTCAAGGACAACGGCAAAATCTTCATCGAGCAGGGTAAAATCATCGACGCCGTCGCGGCAGATGACGCCCGCGTGGCCGTCGTCGGCAATCCGGCCAACACGAACTGCATGATCGCCGCCTCCCAAGCCAAGCGCCTTACGCCCGACCGTTTCACCGCCATGGTGCGCCTGGACCAGAACCGCGCCCAGTCCCAACTCGCGCAAAAAGCCGGGGTGGATCTCACTGAGGTGAAGGACATCTTCATTTACGGCAATCACAGCCCGACGATGTTCCCATCATTCGCCCACGCCACCATCGGTGGCAAAGCCGCCGCCAGCGTCATCAATGACCAGGCCTGGCTCGAAGGCCCCTTCCTTGAAACCGTGGGCAAGCGCGGCGCTGCGATCATCGCCGCCCGTGGCGCCTCCTCCGCTGCCTCCGCCGCGAACGCCCTCGTCGATCACGTCCACTCCCTCGTCACCCCGGGCGCGATCCATTCCATCGCGGTGAAGAGCAACGGCCTCTACGGCTTCAATCCTGAAGTCTGGGCTGGCATGCCGGTGCGCACCACCACCCCGGGCAGCTACGAAGTCATCACCAGCTACGAGATGGACGACTTCGCCAAATCCAAGATCGCCGCCACCAACAAGGAACTCACCGACGAGCGCTCCTTCGTGGCCGACATGCTGTAATACCAGCGACTACAGACTTGAAGCGGCACCTTCGCGGGTGCCGCTTTTTTGTGCTTGCGTGAAGAATCCCCCTCCCTGCATACGTTAAGGCAGCATGTTCACCTCCAGACGCGACTTCCTCCAAACCACCGGCTGTGGCTTCGGCTACCTCGCGTGGCAGGCCATGGCGCAGAGTCAGGCGGCGCTGGCCAATCCCCTGACGCTCAAAAAGCCGCACCATCAGCCGAAGGCAAAGCGCGTCATCTTCCTCTTCATGCAGGGCGGTGTGAGCCATGTGGATTCGTATGACTACAAGCCACGTCTTTTCAAAGATGACGGCAAGATCATCGACGTGATGGATTCCCGCGCGCTCGCCAAGACTGGCAAAGGCGCGCTGCAGCGGGTGATGAAACCGCTGTGGGACTTCAAGCAGCACGGTGAGACCGGCCGCTGGGCCTCCAATCTTTTCCCGCACATCAATCACCATGTGGATGACCTCTGCTTCCTGCATGGCATGCACACGGAAGGCGTCGCGCATGGCCCGGCCACGCTGTTCATGCACACCGGCACCACCAACAACATCCGCCCAAGCATGGGCTCTTGGGTGATGTACGGTCTCGGCGCGGAGAACGAAAACCTGCCTGGCTTCATGACGATCAGCCCGAGCCTAGGCAACGGCGGTCCGCGCAATTACGGCAACGCCTTCCTGCCCGCTGTCTTCCAAGGTACCCCCGTCGGCCGCAGCGGCATGCCTGCCAAGGAGTCCACCATCAAGAACATCACCAACGCCATCTGGACACCTGAGCAGCAGCGCAAGCAGTACGGACTGCTCAGCGCGCTGAATGCCGAACAGGCCGCCCATGCGATGCCCGGCGACACCGACATCGATGCTGTCATCCGCAGCTACGAGCTCGCCTGGCGCATGCAAAACAAAGCACCCGGTGCCATGGACATCAGCGACGAGTCGGAAGCCACGCTCAAGCTCTACGGCATCAACGAAAAAACCACCGACAACTTCGGCCGCCAGTGCCTCATGGCCCGCCGCATGGCCGAGCAGGGCGTGCGCTACATCCAGGTCAATTACGGCGATAACTCCAACAACCCCGCTTGGGATCAGCATTCAAATCTGCCCAAGCACGGCGACCATGCCGCGGCTGTCGATAAACCCATCGCCGGACTCCTTGCCGATCTCAAACAACGCGGCCTGCTCGAAGACACCATCGTCTGGTGGGGCGGCGAATTTGGCCGCACCCCCTACGCCGAGAAAAACGGTACCGGGCGCGACCACAACCCTCTCGGCTTCACCGTGTGGGTAGCGGGCGGCGGCTTCAAATCTGGCTTCGCTCATGGCGTCACCGATGAACTCGGCCACATGGCCGTCGAGGACAAAATCCACATGCACGATCTGCATGCCACCATCCTCCATCAGCTCGGCCTGGATCACGAAAAGCTCACCTTCCGCCACGCCGGAAGAGACTTCCGCCTCACCGACGTTCATGGGCATGTGGTGAGGGAAGTGATCGCGTAGACCCGTCCTCAAAAAGATTGTCCTATTGAACCGGCGAGCGCAGCGGCCCTAGTGGCAAAGAGAGTGCGCCACCTGCTATTTGGAAATAACAGGCAAGCACACGACGCAGCCAATGGGGCTGCTCCGCCGCCCGGGCAATGTGACAAGATTTTTGAGAGTTGGTCTTGTATTGAGCGCCGCTTTCTTGCTCTCTCCCAGTGGAGATCAACGCAGGTAGTAATCTTTGACGCGCTGAAAGTCTTCTTCAGGCAGCGCCTCGGCGCGGCCGTCATTGCGAATGACCACGCGCGTCTCCTTGCCACCAGAGCCTTGGGTCACCTCAGGGGCGGCTAGCACGATGGTGATTCCTGCGGACTGGGGCGTCAAAGTGCTGTCGTAGAGCCAGGGCTTGGGTTCAGCCCCCGGCCCAGAGACCACGGTCAGAAGTTCCGGTTTGGTGAGAGCGCCCGAGTCGATCAACTCCTGCAGCTTCTTCGGATATTTGCCGCCGTTGCCTGCAGCATGCGTTTTCAGGGCAATGAGCACCTGACGACCATCACTGAGCGTTTTCACTTGGGCACCACGCTGCTGGACGGAGGCAAATGCCGGGACGGCCAGGGACGAGAGCACCGCCAGGGTGGTGATGCTGGAAAAGGACCCGGGGTTCATCGTGGGAATGCTGCTGTTGCTCACGCTCAAGATGCCATCCGGCTGATTGGCGGAGCAAAATGCCTGCGGATAGCGGGCATGGCTTGAGATCATGTTGATCAGAGTCATCGCCATTTCGTTGCTCTCCTTGTCCTTGCCGGTGGCTTTTGCAGCGGAAGCTGTGCCCTCGGCCTTGATCGCATCGATCACGGCCACCATCAGACGCTTGGAGAGAAACAGACAGCCGTTGCCTTCCGCAGGCATCCCCTCCCACACACGGGCAAAGTCCGGCTGGGCGCCGAGCTTTTCGCCCTTCGCCATCACGGCGTCATAGTAGCCCGGACGTGTCGCGATGATCAGGCGGCCGCCAGCCTCATCAAAAAGAAAGGCCGGCTGAAAATCCATCGGCGGAGGCCCCATCGGCCCGCTAAAGCGGCCAACGATGGCACCATTGACTTCTTGCACTTCCACGGGCGAGCCCGGCGACTGCAACATGGGCAGCACCTGTGATTTCAGCACGTCTTTGATCCATCCGAGCTTGTCGATCACGATGGCGGCGTTCACCCCTGGCAAACTCACGGCGGCTCCCGGCGCGGACATGCTCTGTTCCGGCATCATGGTGGCAAAGAGGGCCACACGCACCGAAAGCTTTTCCGCCAGCTCGCGGTAAGACATGCCCAGCATCGGCTGCGGGGCGCTGGCCATCGCCTCCAGCATGGCCCGCTGCTCCTTCGGGGCGGATTCCAGAATCGCCGGCCAGGCCTCCGCCACGAGATCCTTCAAATGCAGCGGAAACTCCAGTGCGAGATCCGTGTCCTGCGGGGCTAAGGCGGGTGCCAGCAAGGGCTCCGCCGGTCCGCCGGTCAATGAGAGGAGGCCTTTCCGCCCTTCAGGCGTGTAGGCAAAGCTGCGGTGGTGGTTCATGCCCACGGCCACCTTGCGCGAACTCGTTCCAGTGGCCTTGATCGAGTCCAGCCCTGTAATATTCATCATTTTCTTGAAGGAAAAATTCGGCGGTAGCTGGGCCTTTTCCTTCTCGGGCATGTTTTTGAAGATCTCCTCAAAAAAGCCACCCAGCAGCCCCATCACATTTTCCTCCTCGGCATACGTGAAGGAAGCGCTGCCCACATCCAGCTTGGAAGCGACGGCTAGGAAATGCGGAGACCCCCCTTCGGTGACCAGAGTCAGCCCAGGACTTGCCTCAACTGCCGCCGGAGCAGCGCTTTTGTTACACTGGGCAAGACCCAGCAGGGCAAGAAGGGGAAGGATTCGGAGGTGCATGCTTCAGGAGAATGGCAAAGGCACCAGCAGAATCAATTCCAGAAGTGAGGCAAAAATATGCTAATCGCAAACCATCAAAGCATTGATGACGGAAACTCATCGCTCATACAGGCAGCGCGGCGTTCAGGCGCAGGTTGGGTGTGTTTGGCTTCGATGGCGTTTCATGCGCCAACGCCTCCTCCGCCAAACCACCCGACTGCGAGGATGCTGCTACGCCATGGTGTTTTAAGCACGCTCACAGACGGGCGGGCTTTCGCCACCCCCGTCCTACAGCACCAGGCGTCGCCCTTACTTCTTCGCCAGTGACTCCAGGTAATCGAGCAGGCTGGCGAATTCGCGGACGGTGAAGTTCGTCATCAGGCCGGGGGGCATGATGGAAATGGGCAGCTTCTGGCGGCTCTTGATGTCCTTCACGGCAAAGGTGAATTCCTGGGAGGCGACGTTGCGGAGCTTGACGTTGTCAGCGGACTCCAGGGTGATGAAGCCCAACTGCTGCGTGCCATCGTTGAGTGTGATGACTTCGCTGGCAAAGCCCTGCGCGATGGTCTTGTTGGGATCGAGGATGTTCTGGGCGAGATCGGGGCGCTTGTAGGTCTGCGCGATGTTGCCGAGATACGGGCCTTTTTGCGCTTCGGATTCCTTCGTGGTGTGGCAGGCGATGCAGGTGGCCTTGGTGAAAATCTGCTCGCCGATGGAGACGTCGCCCTTGGTTTTGATCACCGTAGCCAGCGCGTCTTCGGGCTTGAGGGTGCCGACTTTGGGGGACTTGTCCTCGCCTTTGGCCACGAGTTTGAGGCTCTTGACGGCGTTCTGTGCGGCCTTGGCCACGTTCGCATCAGCGTCCGTGGTGGCAGCCAGGATCTTTTCATCCACGCTGTGGCTCTTGGTCTTCACGGCGGCATTGATGATCTGCACGCGGCGCTTGGTATCCGTCCATCCAGCATCCAGGGCCTTCTGCGACATCTCGCGGGCCTCAGGGCTGCCGGTCTTGCGTGCGGCGAGGCTTAGCAGCGCGGCCTCCGCCCAGGCGGCGGTCGGCGTGCCGATCTTGGTGGCTTCGGTTTCGAAGGCCTGATGCACGTTTTCCAACTTCGGCGCACTGAGGAAGGCCGTCCTGCCAGTGTCCTGCTCTTTGCCGGAACCTTGCTGCGCATCCAGCGTGACGAGCGCATTCAGCGCCGCTGTCCAAGCCTCGGCACTGTCGGTTTTGGCGATGGCCGTCAGCGTATTGGCGAGAGTCGCCGCTGCGGTCTGAGGATTGAGGTCCTTGCTGTTGGCCGCAGCGATCAGCAGCGGGATAGCGTCGGCAGGAATCGTGTCCGCCGTGGCAAGCTGCGCCACCGCATCCGGGATCACCTTCGCATCCTGCTTGGCGAGTGCCAGAATGCGGACGAGCGCTTCATTGAACTGAATGCGGTTGCGGTTCATTTCTTTGACCAGGAAAGCGGCTTCCTCTGGCGAGGCCTTGGCCAGCGCGTCCTTCAAAGCAGCCGCGATCTTCGGCGTCTCGCTCCAGGCCTCCGGCTGGTAATACGGCCCGCGCGTGTCCGGGCGTGTGCCCCAGGAGTCGCCCTTCCATTCGCCTTCTTGGAAATGCAGGCGGCACAGCGCGGCGAGGATGCCATTGCGCAGCGCAGGCTCGGTGGCTTTGCCGAGACGCTCGATGAGGCCGGTAACGACCTCAGGCTGGTGCATCATGGCGAGAGCGCGGAGAATCGCGGTAGGGTTACCCTTCGTGCTGTCCAGCGAACTCAAAGCCTGCTGATTGAGCTGGCGCGCTGCCGTGGCGCGGATCGCAGTATGAGAGATAACCGGATCAGCATGAGCGGTAGCGGCGATCACTTCCTCGTTGGAAGCTTTTTCTTTGAGTGAGGCGACCAGATTACGATCCGCGTTCCTGAGCGTCGCATACTGGGCAAGGTAGCTTTCAGACTGCTTGTTCCCTCGGCGCACCAATTCGCGCTGAGCTTCGATGCGGCGGCGATAGCTCTGTGGCGTGGTGAGATCGAGATACTTCACCAGCTCCTCATTCTTCGCCTTCGCGAAATCCGGCAGCGGCTCCGGCTTAAAACCCTTCGGCCTCACTTGCACGATGTAGCCCACATCCGGCCCTTCCCAGTTGAACGTTGCACCTTTCCAACTGGCGCAATAAACGCGGCTGTTGCCATCAACGTCGGCGTCGGTGGGGCGGGTCATTTGGATGAAGGGCTGGGGCTTTTCGCTTTCCTCAAAGGTAGCGCCTTTGGGTTTCACCTGATGATGCCAGAGAGCGGCGGTACCCCAGTCGCAGGTGAAGGGCGCGTTGTTCCATTTGCCGAAGCCGGGTTCGTCGATGTAAACGGCACCGCAGCCGCTGCCGCCGCCGTAGTCGGCGAGAGGCTGAATGCACTCGTCGTTGAAGTTTTTGTAGAGGCGCGGGTAGCCGTGATCCTCGAGGCCGGTGAAGTGGTGGAAGCGCACGTTCCAGCCGCCGCCGTCGTTGGTGTTGTCGCGGGCGAAGATGTCCATCAGCGGGCTGATGGCGACTTCGAGGATGTTGCGCGTGCCGGTGCTGTAGATTTCCAAACCGGTGCCGTCAGGGCGCACGCGGATGACGCCGCCACCGCGATGCTGCAGGTGCTTGCCGTCGGTGCCTTCGGCATCCATGAAACCGAAGTCGCCACCGGCGATGTAGAGCCAGCCGTCGATGCCGAGGCTGAGGCCGTTGGTGGTGTGGTCGGCAGGACGGTCTTTGTAACCGAAGGCGATGTTTTTCACCAGCACCTTCTCCTCATCGGCCACGCCGTCGCCGTCCTTGTCGATGTAGGCGCTGAGATGCGGCGGATGCACGAGGTAGAGGCGGTCTTTGTCCCAGACGAGGCCACGCGGAGCGTCCACATCTTTGACGAACTCCTTCACCTCATCGGCACGGCCATCGCCATCATGATCCTTCAGACGCAGGATGCGGCCACGGTGCGGGTTGCGGCCCAGCGAGCCGTTGCCATCGCTGCTGACGTAGAGTGTGCCATCCGGCGCGGCGGCGATGAAGACGGGGTAGTTCGCCGACTGCGGGGGTGCGAAGAGCGAAACCTCAAAGCCATCGGCCACTTTCACATCCTTCAAGATGGCAGCCTCCTGCTCGGGCGTGAGCTTCACGATCTTCGGGGCCACGTTGCCTCCGTCCTTGAGCGGATCGCTGGCCTTGTTGTATTCCTTTTGCTGCGCCTCGCTGAGCTTGGGCGCGACGGCTTTGATGTTGGGGCCTTTGAGCTGCACCTCACGGATGCTTGCCCAGCCGCCGCTCGTTTTGGCAAGCGCGTGGATCTTCACAAAGCGGATGCCTTCCACCTTGGCGAAATCGTTCGAGTAAGGCGCGGTCTTCGTGTTGTCGCTGCCATCGACGAGCGTGCTCCACGCTTTGCCATCAGTGCTTCCTTCGACCTTGAACTGATACACCCCAGCGTTTTCCCAGGTGGTCTTGATGCCCGTGAGCGTCTGCGGCTTTTCGAGTTCAAGCTGGAGCCACTGCGGATAATCGGGATTTGCGGCGCACCAGCGGGTGCCTTCATCGCCGTCCACGGCTTTCCAGGCGTAGTTGCCTTTGCCAGACTCTTCGCTGCTAGCGCTGGCTTTCACCGGCAGGCCGTCCTTGGGCAGCACGGGAGGCTTAGGCGCTTCAACGGGCTTGGCAGGCACAAAGGTGATCTTGTTCTGTCCCTTGAACGGCGTCAGGTAGTCCGGCGTGAGCTTGTCCATGGCCCACAGCACACCGCGTGTGACGAGGTCCAGATAGCGCGCATCGGCCACGGTATCGTTGTTGTGGCCGATGGTGGTGCTGAAGCTGCGCGCGCCCACCTTCTCATTCGTCCAAGCCACCACGTAGTCCACGTCCTTGCCTTTGACGACCTGCTTGCCCATGGCCAGCGGATGGCCGTCGAAGATGTTCACGTTGTTGTAGAGCTCTTCTTTGATCGTGGTCCAATCCGCGAGCGGCTTGGTGATCGGGTGCTCCTTGTCCACAAAGGTGATGGCAATGGGCTCCTGCGGGCCGTGGGAGGCGGACTGGATGCCGAGGTGCTTGAACCACACATCGGTGCCGGTGCGGAAGCTGTGCATGGCGCAGTGCAGGTGCACGGCGGGGATGGTCTGGTGCACATCCAGGATGCGCTTCACCAGCGCCATGTCCTTCACGCCAGCGGCGCACTCGTCATGGATGATGATGTCGTAGCCCTTGGCCCAGTCCGGATTGTCATAGAGCGGCAGCGGCGGGGTGACGGATTTGTCATCCGTCCAGACCACATCCACCTGCACATTCGCCCGCGCCTGGATGCCCTGGCTCAGAATGAGGTGCTGCTTGGCATAGTCATGACAGCAACCACCGGCCACGAGGAGGGCTTTGAGCGGCTTGGTTTCGGCGTGGCCAAGGGAGGCTGCGGCAAGGAGGAACAGAAGGGCTAAGGAACGCATGTGAAAAGAGGGAATGCAGAAGCCGCACAAAAGGCGGGGTTTCTATCAGAAAAGTATTGAGAGAAAAGTTGTCCAGTTGCGCCGCAACTGGAGTGCTTTCCGACCCGTTGCGGCGCAACTGGGCTACTTGCCAAAGCGCGCCCTGATCAAATGGCTGCCGAGGATCCAAACCTTGTGCAGTTTGCTGAGACGGCAGCGTTTCGTGAAAACGGGGTAACGCTCGCGCTTGAGCTTTTCAAGGATGCGCGAGTAGATGGCGGCCATGATCTCGGAGGCGACCATGTTTTTGCGGTCTTCCGGCGGCAGGCACTTCTGCGCGGCCTCGTAGTAGCTGCGTGCACGGGCATACTGGAAGTCCATCATCTTGGTGAAGCGCTCGCTCGGGCGGGCATCCAGAATTTCAGTTTCCAGCACACCGAACTTCCGCAGCTCGGCCTGAGGGATGTAGATGCGGCCGGTGTCCCGCGCATCCTGGCCCACGTCGCGGATGATGTTGGTGAACTGCAGCGCGTAGCCCAGATTGATGGCGTAGTCCTTGGTGGCGGGATTTTTGTGCCCGAAGATTTGGATGCTCACCAGACCGACCACACTGGCGACTTTGTAGCAGTAGCCCAGCAGCTCATCAAAGGTCTCGTAGCGCGTCTTGGTGATGTCGCTGGCCACGCCATCGATGATCTCGCACAGCCAGGCGCGGGGGAAGCTGTATTTCGCGGGCAGCAGGATCATTTCATCCAGCACGGGATGCCCCGGCGGCTGGCCCTGCTGCACGCATTGCTTCCAGTAATTGAGCTCCTTTTCCTTGTCCGCTGGACTGTTCTGCGGGTCGTCGGCGATGTCATCCACGACGCGGCAGAAGGCGTAAAACGCGATCATGTCGCGGCGGCGTTCCTTCGGCAGGCAGGCGAGGGCGAAAGCGAGGTTCGACTTCGCCCGCCGCACGATCTGTTCTGGAGAAAGCGTGCCGCTGGTCATGCGGAAGGGGGACGTGAAAAGCCAAAGCGCAGCATGAGAAGTAGGGCCGTTAGCAATAGCCAGCAATCGAGCATGGCAAGCACCAAAGCACTTAGCGGCAGCTCAATGATGCGCCAAAATGGCGAATCGGCACACGCTGTGCGGCCCATTTCCACGGTGTAGAGCACGAGAATCACAATGAAAAGGGAGGTGATAGCGAGCATGAGCAAAGGCAGGGCAGCACGCCGCAGGATGCGCAAGGCAGCGGCTCCCTGGTGCCAAAACGGGCCGGAAACCGCCGCCACGGCGACTGGCAGAGCCGCAAAGAGGAGCAAAAGTTCGATCCACCACCACGCGCCCACGCTTTGCGGCGTATTGAGCTGCCACCAGCGCCAACTCATCCACAGAAGATCAAACCCCGCGAGAAACGCCACGCCCTGCCAGCGCGCAAACGCATGCTCCAGCGCTGCGACAGCATCGCCACCGGCCTCCGTGGCCTGCGGTTTTTCCCACGCGATCACAAAGCGCACCAGCCACACCTGCACGCCCGCAGCAGCTAGGGCGGTGAAGGCATAGCGCAGCCCCAGCTTCAGCGTTTCCACGCCTTCAGTCAGCATGTGCCGCGCGCTGGAGCCCTCCAGCCCCAACCAAGCAAACCCCACCAGCGTGACGACCAGCAGGCCTAATTTTTGCTCTAGGCCAGGCCTGCGCTCGCCATAGCGGTAGGGCCAGCGCCAGATGCGGATCGTCAGAAACACGAGCACCAGCGGCACCAGACAGGCCAGCGGCCACGGCGGCATCAGCGCATGCGGCAGCGCGGCCAGATGCGCCAGCGCATCACGCGCCAGCGGCAGGATGATTTCCTGCCAATCCGTGAGCTGGGACAACGAATAAGGCACACGCGCTTTCTCGCCAAAAACCCCGGCCAGCAGCATGGCCCCTGCGGTGATGAGGATCAGCGCCGGGCGCAGCCGCAGGCAGTCCCAGGCGTCTGACAAATGCCTGCGCAGCGGATGCCAGCGCAAGTGCAGCACCAGCCCGGCGGTAAAGCCGAGGAGAGCGAGCGCGGTCGTTTGCCAGTGGTTCAGATTCAAAGTTAACGATCAATTCGCGAAAACATCTCGACATGCCAGTGCGTATTCGCTTCTCTCCCTTTCGTCATGAAATCACCCGCCACTCTCCTGCTCGCCTCCTTGTTGCTCTCTTCTGCTGCTCTCGCCGAAAACTGGCCGAGCTGGCGTGGCCCCAATCAGGACGGTTCTTCGGGAGAAACCGGCCTGCCAGCGAAGTTCAGCACCACCGAAGGCGTGAAGTGGTCGGCCGAGGTGCCGGGGCTTTCCGCCTCTGTTCCTGTCATCTGGGGCGACAATCTTTTCATCACCGCTCCCATTGAATCGGAAAAGAAGCTCGTCGGCCTGTGCTACGACACGCAGACCGGCCGCGAAAAGTGGCGCACCACCATCAGCGAAGGCTCGGAGATTCAGTGGGATGACAAGAGCAACCTCGCGAGCCCCTCAGCAGTGACAGACGGTGACCGCGTTTACTTCCTTTTTGCCAACGCCATCGCTGCTGCGTGCGATTTCAGCGGCAAGATCGTCTGGAAGCGCGACTTCAAGGAAACGCACGGTGCCTTCGCCACGCAGTGGACCTATGGCAGCAGCCCCGCGCTCGACGGTGGCAAGCTCTACATCCAGGTGCTGCAGCGCAATGAGGCCTTCAAATTCCAGGACAAGTTTGAAAAAGGCACCGCTGGCAAGGACATGAGCAGCTACATCCTCGCCATCGATCCAGCCACCGGGAAGGACATCTGGAAGCACATCCGCCCCAGCCTCGGCAACACGGAATCGCTGGAAGCTTTCAGCAGCCCTATTTTCGCCACATCCAAGGGCAAGCGCCTCATGCTCATCTCCGGTGGTGACACCCTGACCATCCACGACGCCGCCACCGGCAAGGAATTCTCCCGCATCGCCACCTGGAATCCACCGGGCGAAGGCTACAACAAGTTCTTCCGCCTCGTCCCCTCCCCTGTGACTGGCGACGGCGTGGCCATCGTCTGCGCGCCGAAGAATTCCCCCATCTTCGCCATGCCGCTGGATTCCAAAGGCGAGACCAAACCCGTGTGGCAGACCGAGCCGAAGGGCGTCACCAGCGACGTGCCCACACCCGCCTTCTACAAGGGCAAATTCTACGTCCTCGACGGCGGCAAGAAGACCCTGAGCTGCCTGGAGCCCAAGACCGGCAAAGTCGTGTGGACCGGCGAACTCGGCGGCAAGACCAAGTTTGAAAGCAGCCCGACCGTGGTGGATGACAAAGTGTACTGCATCAACTTCTGGGGCGAAGTCTATGTGGCCAAGGCCAACAGCGACGCCTTTGAACTGCTGGGCATGAATGAAATGGGCAACGGCACCAAGCCCAACGGCAACGCCGCCAGCGTGCGCGCCAGCGTCGCCGTGAGCGATGGCTGCCTCTTCATCCGCTCGCAGGACAAGCTGTACTGCATCGGCAAAAAGGTGGTCGCAGCCCCTTGAGTACGACAGACACTCATGTCTGTCGGTCAGCGTATCCTTGCCTCCCCGGCACTCAAGCGCCATACCCCGAAGTTGGCGGACTCGCCATCGCCTTGTCGGCGCCGCTCTAGGCTCAGGCTCAAAGCAGGCTCATGAGCCTCATTTGAGCCTGACACCAGAGGGCACACCAATGGGTAAAGAAACAAAACCCCACCGAGTGTTTTCGACACCTCAGGAAGCACTACGTGGCATGGAGTGGTATTGTGGCGCAGGTTTCCCCCACGCGTCGCCGGTTTGGTGTCAGGCTCAGCCTGGGATCAAAGCAGGCTCATGAGCCTGTGATCCTGCCGCCAGGATCATGGGCGCATTCCCCGCCGAGGAAGCTGGCAGGGCCAGGTGCCAAAGGTGCCAAACCGGTGCCATGGCCCCTGTGGCCCTGATCCGGTTTTGGTGCCAAGGTGCCAGAACCTATATATAGGTTCTGGCACCTTGGCACCAAAACCTACAACGCAGATAGGATTAACCAATGGGTTCAAAAGATCTTTCCAGTCAGCAGCCCCTCATACTTCCTCTTGGCAGACAAGATTGACGCCCACCGCCCGTAGATAAGGCCTCCTCTGTATGCTTTCCCGCGCCCTCGCTCTTCTCGTCACCGCCGCTTCCTTTGCCCACGCAGCCCCTGCGGAGCACGTCATCCTCATCAGCATTGATGGCTGGGCGCATCAGTACTTTGATGATCCCAAGTGCCACATGCCCACCGTGAAGGCGCTGGCGGCCAAAGGCGTGCGGGCCAAGCGCATGGAGTGCTCCTTCCCGACGGTGACGTGGACGAACCACACGACGCTGGTCACCGGTGTGCATCCGGGAAAGCATGGCGTGCTGGCCAATGAGTACTTTGACCGAGCTACCCGGAAGAAGGTGCCGCTGATTCCTGATCCCATCTTCAACAAGGACGAGATCGTCAAAACACCCACCATCTACGATGCGGCCAAGGCCGCCGGTTTGACCACCGCCGGGGTGATCTGGCCTGCGTCACGCGGGGCCAAGACGCTGGACTGGACGGTGCCGGATGTGTTTGATCAAGCGCTCTTCGAAAAACACAGCACGCCATCCCTGCTGGAGGAAGCACGCGCCGCCGGCATCCCCATCGAGAAGCAGAACGAGTGGTGCAAACTGGGCAATCCGGGCAAGGCACCGCGCGACTACATGTACTCGCAGCTTGCCCAGCACATCATCAAAAAGCACAAGCCGAACTTCCTCGCTCTGCATCTGGTGAGCCTGGACTCCTTTGAGCATGCGCATGGCCGTCAGGTCTCCGAAGCCTACTGGGCAGCGAATGATTCGGATAACCGTGTGGCGGACATCATTCGCGCCACGGAAGAGGCGGGCATCCGCGACAAGACGACCTTCGTCATCACCACCGATCACGGCTTCGTCACCTACACCAAATCCATCAATGCCAACGCCGCGCTGCGGAAGGATGGCTTCGTCAAAGCCGTGCTGGGCAAGAGCCTCGCGCCCGATTCCCTGGTCTTCGCCATGGCCGAAGGCGGCTCGTGCTTCGTGTATGTGCTGGATGAAGCGAACCGTGGCAGCATTTTGAAACAGATCACGCCAACGCTCGGCAAACTGGAAGGCGTGGAGGGCGTGGTCGAGGCGAAGGATTTCGATGCCAAGCTGCATCACCTCACCGCCGCCAAGGATGGCCGCGAACCCGATCTCGTGCTGCTGGCGGCTGACGGCTACACCTTCACCGATTCACTCGCCGACAACGACGTCATCATTCCCAACGATCCGCCCAAAGGTGCCCACGGTCACTTTCAGCTCGACCCCAATCTCTATGGCGGCTTTGTCATCAGCGGTGCCGGTGTGAAGCAAGGCGTGGAGCTCGATGAAATGAAGAACATCGATGTGACCCCCACGATGGCCAAGCTCCTCGGCCTCCCCTTCCCTGACGCGGATGGTAAAGTGCTGGAGGAAGCCCTGGTGAAGTAGATATTGTTGCTTGTGAAGAGCGCCGGCAACAAACAGTCCAAGCAACGGCAGCGCAAAGCGCTGGACGAACGCCAACGGCGTATTCGAAGGCTAATCGAACTCGGCTTGATCAAGGATGCATCGGAAATTCCCGACGAAGCAATCCCGATCGATCCTGACCTCACTATGCCGACCAACCTTCAATGCCCGGCTGTTTGCTACCTGAACATCGAGTTTACCTGTGTCGACTGCGGCAAACATGATTGTTGGACCGCTGGCTCGCAGCAGCATTATTTCGAGGTAGCGAAGGCGTCACCCTACAAGCGACCGAAACGTTGCTACGATTGCAGGCAGAAGGAGTTGGCTAGAAAGACTCAGGCAAGACTGGATTCAGGTCACATGCCCTCATAATTTCGACAGCTTTTTTACAGCATGCCTGGCGAGTAGCGCGGGCGGTCATCCACACTGGCACCGATCTGCTGGCGCATGCGGGTGTCATCTAGGGCGCGATCCACGCAGTCCTGCAGCGCGCGGGAGGTCAGTTCACGCAGGACGGGCACGGGCGAACCGCTGCCGGGACGGTAGGCGGTGCTCTGACGCTCGCCTTCATAGACTTGAGTGAAAAGCACGCGGCCCGAGGTGGCTTCCACGACGTTCACGCGGATGCGTGCATAGCCATAGGGATGCACGAGAAGCTGCGAGCGCAGATCCTGAATCTCCCCAGTGAGGATAAAGCGGCCCTTCACCTCGGTGGCCAGCATGCCGCGTGATTCCAACGCGTAGCCAAAGGCATTGCGCACCACATCGCTGACGGGCAGCCGGGTCTGGATGGTATCGACCGACGGGCCGATGGGCAGGCGCACATGGCCCAGCGTCTGGGGCTTCTCACCGCGCTTGTCCTTGAACTCGCCGACGGCAAAGTCCGGCGCACCTCGCATCATCCGGCCGTTCTGCGGTAGGTAGTCGAGACTGATGACCGAGGAATTTCCACACGAAGTGAGGTTGAGGCAGGCTGCGACTCCGAGAATGACTGAAAAGCACCGAAAGTTCATGGAGGCCATCTTTAGTATGGCTTGGCCACGAATCAATGCGCTAGATTCACCCAGTGCCCGCCCGCAGGCAAAAAAAACAACCCTGCCGGAACTCGGAACTCAGGAAAAAAACCCCCAAAACCTGAATCCAATTAACCCGGCAGGGTTGATTTAATGAATATATTCGGAAACAGCTTCGCCATGCAATACCAAAAAGTTCTTCATCGAAAAAAGGCACTCCTTATCACGCTGCTGGGCATCGGCATTTCCGCCCTGTTCCCTTCGGAGTCTCACGCACAGCTAGGACGCGGGGTGCGCCAGGTCATCGTCTCTCAGGCCGCTACCTGGAATTCAAACACGGCAACGATGCAGTGCTACCAGCGCGCCTCTGCCGGGGCTCCGTGGCAGGCCGTCTTCGAAAAGCCCGTGCCTGTGCTGCTGGGTAAAAAGGGGCTGGCCTGGGGGCGTGGCGTCTTCAATCCACCGCAGAACGGCATCCCCGCCAAAGTGGAAAAGGACTGGCGTGCCCCGGCGGGCGTTTTTCAGCTCGGCTCACTGTTTGGCTATGCGCCCACTCCGCCCAGCGGTGCCCGCTGGCCTTATATTCAGGTCGGCCCATGGGACGCCTACGTCGATGACTCGTCCCTGCCCCAGTATTACAACCGCCACATTCGCATTGATCCCCGCCAGGGCATCCCGCCGTGGTTTGAGAAGCAAAAAATGCGTCTGGGAGATGCCGCCTACAAGTGGATGCTCGAAATCCGCCACAACCAGCAGCCAGTCGCTCCCGGCTATGGCAGCGCCATCTTCTTTCACGTGCGCCGTGGCCCGGACAAACCCAGCGCCGGCTGCACCACCATGGCCGAGAGCGACCTCACCCGCCTCCTGCGCTGGATTGATCCCACCGCTTCACCGCATTACGTGCTGCTGCCCAAGGCAGACTATGCAGCGCTGCGTGCCGCGTGGGGGCTGCCGTGAGCTGATGGCAAAGTTGCCCAGTTGCGCCGCAAGTGGTGTGCTTTCCCGGACCCGTTGCGGCGCAACGGGGCTACTTTAGCGCCCTGTGCGCTTGATGGCTTTCTTGAGCCACTCGCCTTCTTCCTTCCACGGAGATGCGTTGCGCAGCTCCGCGACGGTCATCGGCAGGCGGGCGCTCCAGTTGCTGTCGGCGGCGATGCCGGGGACGTTGAAGCGGTCTTCGAGGCCATACAAATCGGTGAGCATGAAGGCGGAGTAGCGGGCATTGCTGGTGAGCAAGGCCTCCAGCAGGGCGTGACGGATGTGGGCATCGTATTCAGGCCAGCCTTCGGAGGAAAAGCGCAGGCCGGCAAATTCCGCGAGATCGCCCAGTTCCTTATCACCCAGGGCGCGCTCGGCTTCATCGCTACTGGAGGCATCGCGACGGCGGTGCTCCCAGTGCGTGCGCATCGGCTCATGATCGTGCGTGGCGTAGGTGGTGAAGGCGCAGTTGTCATAGGTGCTGCCCATGACCACGCGGCCTTGTTCGTTGTGCTCCCACTGGCTGACTTTGAAGCCGGGGATGTCGAGGCTGAGCAGGTGCGGGCGCACGTAGTCAGGCACGGTGCCCAGATCTTCGGCGACCACCTCGGCTTTGCCAGCGGCGGCGTCGAGGATCATGCGCAGATATTTGTCACCATTGGCGAGATTGGCGGCTTTGTGTTCGGGCGTGTCGTCATCGTTTTCGATGAAGTGCGGCAGCCGCCCGCCAGTGAGGGCTTTCGCTTCCTCATCACTGAGGTAACAGAACTCCGCGTTGCGAGTGGGCCGCCACGGGAAGCTGTAAATGCGGTAAAAGCCCAGCACGTGATCGATGCGAAAGATGTCAAAGACCACGGTCAGCTTCTGCGTGCGCTGCCGCCACCACTGAAAGCCACCCTGCTCCATGACGTCCCAGCGGTAGTGCGGGATGCCCCAGTTCTGGCCCCAGCGCTGCACGAAGTAGTCGTCTTTGAAATAGGTCTCCGGCGGAGCGCCGCCGCACCAGGTGAGATCAAACTGCTCGGGCTTGAAAAACACATCGGCACTGCACCAGGAGATGCCAAAAGGGATGTCTCCCATGAGCTTGACGCCCTTGCCGTTCGCATAGGCACGAAGTTCACCCCACTGGCTGAAGCAGAGCCACTGCACGTAGGCATGAAAGAGGATGCGGTCGTCGATCTCGTCTGCCTGAGCATCGCGCCAGGCGTGGGCCTTGGCAGCGGTGTTCAGGTCTTCACGCCAGTTCGTCCAGTCTTCATGCCCGTGCTCTTCCATGAGGACTTTGAACAGGCAGAAGTCATCCAGCCACGCGGCCTCCTTCTCACAAAAAGCCTCAAACGATGCCATGCGCTCGGGCTGGCTTTCGATTTGGCTAAAGGCCCGGCGCAGCAGCGTGTTTTTCAAACGCCGCACCTTGGGGTAGTTCACCGAGCCGTGGCGCAGCAGATCGACGCGCAGGATGCCGGTGATGGCGTTGTAAAATTTCTCATCCAGCTCAGGTACCACCGCCGGGGAGAGATCCAGCGTGAGGTAATCCAGCGCGACGGAGCTGATGGCGTTGTAAGGGCTGCTGTCGCTGCCGGTGGCGTTGATGGGCAGAAATTGCACAAAGCCGATGCCCGCATCTGCGGACCAGTCGATGAGCTGCCGCACCCCGCCGATGTCGCCAATGCCAAGGTCCTCAGGTGTGCGCAGCGCGAAAACGGGGATCAAAATACCGGCACGGCGTGGCTGAATGGTAGGCATGGGCGGTGGAGGATTGCCAGAATGACAATGTTTGGTGGCTGTCTGGTGCGATTTGGGTAACTTCGCAAGCGTATTAGAGCACGATGCGTTCCCAATCCCTGACGATGCTGATGTTTTTGTCAATCTCCGCCGCCTCGGCAGCGGAGACGAAGGATCCACGCGTCATCGATTTCAAAGGACCGCCGCATTCCTACCTCGAATGGAAGCCGAAGGACCGCTTTGCCGAGTTTCAAGAAAAGGCGCAGAAAGGCGAGGTGAAGCTGGACACCACGAATGACAAGGCCTTCCTCGCCAGCCTGCTGGAGGCGCTGAACATCCCGGTCAGTTCGCAGATCATGGTGTTCTCCGCGAGCTCGCTGCAAAGCGAGATCATCAATCCGCGCAACCCGCGTGCGCTCTACTTCAACGAAGACACCTACCTCGGCTGGGTGCCTGGCGGACTGGTGGAGATAATCGCCGCAGATCCCGAGATGGGCCCCATGTTCTACGTCTTTGACCGCCTGCGCCCCGGTGGTCCGGTGCCCAATGTGACGCGCTCCACCAAATGCATGAATTGCCATGCGGGCAATGCCACACGGCGGCTGCCGGGATTGATTGCGGAGTCCCTGCTCGTCTCGCGTGCTGGGTCCAGCTTGGAAACATTCCGCCGCGATGTGCAGGGGCACCAGATCCCGCTGGAGGATCGCTTCGGTGGCTGGCATCTCACCGGTCAGCACAACATCGCCAACAACCGGGCGAACGTGATGGGCATCCCGAACAACGGCAAAAACGAGATCACCTCCGTGAACCCCGGGCAGTTCTCCGACCTCAGCCTGCACCTGCTGCCCACAAGCGACATCCTGCCGAATCTCACCAACGAGCACCAGATGGGCTTCGAAAACCGGCTGGTCTATGCCATCTACACCGTGCGCCAGCTCAAGAGCGAGGGCAAAGGCATGCTGGGCGCTGCGGCCAAGGCGGAGATCGAGGAACGCGCCCAGGAACTCGCGCGCTACATCACCTTTGCCGATGAAGCCAAGTTCCCCGCCAAAGGCATGGTGGGAGATCCCGCCTACGTGCAGGATTTCCTGCGCGACCGTAAAGTCTCGAAGACCGGCCTGTCGCTCAAGGATCTCGATCTGAAGACCCGCATGTTCAAACACCGCTGCAGCTACATGCTTTACACGGACACGTGGAAGGCCGCGCCCAAGGAACTCAAGGAGCGCGTCTACTACCACATGGCCCTCTACCTGCGCGAGCAGCCCGATGCCCAGCATGCCCATCTCGCGCCTGGGGAGCGCGTAGCGATTCGCAGCATCCTGAAGGATACGATGACGGATTTGCCGAGTTGGTGGCGGTGAGGTGATGGGGCACCACTGCCCGCATCACTTCCAGAAAAGGCTCATGGAGTGCCGGTCCTTTTTCTCTTTTCCTCCTCGTACTGCTTCAACAATTCCAATTCACGTTGGTACTCCTCGGTCTGTGTTGCCGGGTCCGGTTTGTACGCAGGAGTGATTTCAGTATAGCGATGCGTCCCTAAAATCAAAAATACGCCCCCGAGGATGGTGCATGCAGCGATCATGAGATTGTGTGCATTCAGCACCTTGCGGAGCCGAAAGGCCATCACCTTAAACCAACGTTCTTTCCAGGCCTTCCGCCATACCCCGGAGGGGACAACGCTCTGCACCAGCTGGTAGCCCGCCCAACTGGATCCATGCAAGAATGCGACAAACAAGGCATCCACAGAAGGCTGCGCCTCCCAATCACACGCCGATTCAGGATGCTCCAGACGTTGAGCCCAAAAAGTGCGATGCACCGGCTCCAGTTCGCGCAAGTTGATGCCGTGCATGATGGTGGTGTGCAGGCCGTCGAGCCTGGCCGAATAGTCGGGGGCATCGAGCTGGTCTTGCAGTTTACGCAGGATGGAGTGGGCGATAAAGGGCTTGTGCAAGGCCATCAGATCCACCGCATGAAAAAACACCTCCACCGTGCTGGGTGACAGGGCATCGGCCAGACAATCATCGAGCTTTTGCACGAACGCTGGGAGATGGGCATGGCTGCTTGTCTTCTCCAGCGCATCCATGGCGCTCTGCACGAATCCCGCACACCCGCCCCGCAGAAGGCAGAAGAGGATGGTGGTGGGAGCGCTCATGCCAAAAAGCCGCATGTTCGCGTCAAAGGCATCGTTGAGGATGCACTCAAGCGCGAAAGGAGGAATGCCACACTCCACCACATCTGCTGCAAGCGCGCTGAGCGCCATGGAGATGACATCCAAATGGCGTGGCGTCTGATTGAGCGCACGGTCGAGAGATTCGAGGGAGTAGGACCATTCGCGCGGCCAGTTGCGTTCAGGTTTCGAGGGCCTGCGCTTTTCGATGACAGGCGTCTCACCCAGTTTGTGCGGCAGGACTGGCACCTCCCCCTCAGCCCAGGAGGACGGCAATGGTGGGAGCGGTGGACGTCCGGCAGGAATCGGCGGCAGAATTGAAACGACCGGCGGGGACTTTTCCAAGGGCTCCTGAGGCAGCACATCCACGACATCATCCCCCCAGTGATCCTCTTCTTCGACAGAGGAGCGCTGCTGCAGCCATTCGAGGGCCACCTCATAGGCCGTGCGCAACCGCTGAAAGCCTTCCGGGTCTTGATCGGGGCGATGAACCTTGAGCAGCCGGGCATACGCGCTGCGCACCTGCTTTTCGTCCGCAGTGTCAGCCCGCAGGCCAAGGATGCTCCACGGGTCAGCCATCGTTGTCGCGGAAGAAAGGGGCCATGAAAGTGTCCAGATCCTGAGCAGCAGCGGCGATGCGCTCACGCTCCTGGCTGATGAGAGCCGCCTCGAAGGCTTCCAGGAAACCTTCCAGCGAGCGCCGCATCTCGCCTGAGAGATCGGCATACAGGCGGTTCGCACGCTCGATGCGCGCACGATTCTCCGGCCGGTCCGCCGGATTCGTCTTCAAGGGCTGCAGCTTGCGCAGCGCTGCGGCAATCTGCTCGGCGCTCAAAGTGCCGGGACGCTGCTCAAAAACCTTCGTCACCTTTTGCCCGGTTTCCTTGATGGTAATATCGACTTCGAGAAGGCCATTCATGTCATAGCTGAAGCGTACATCCACCTGCCCTGGATATTTTTGACCGGGACGGGCGCGCAGCCCCTTGATGTGCAGCATGCCAATTTTCCGGTTGTCTTTGACCAGCCGGCTCTCGCCTTGATACACCTGTACGGCCAGTTCATCCTGTTCTGGGGAGAGCGTGCTGAACAACTGGCTGCGGCTGCAGGGAACCATCGTATTGCGTTCGATGATCGGGGAGAAGAAGCCGGGCTCCCGGTGGCCGCGCACCAGCTCCTTGGTGGTTTCAATGCCCAGGGT
The DNA here is from genome assembly GCA_027490195.1 of Verrucomicrobiaceae bacterium. Classification (GTDB taxonomy): domain Bacteria; phylum Verrucomicrobiota; class Verrucomicrobiia; order Verrucomicrobiales; family Verrucomicrobiaceae; genus Prosthecobacter. Next base: position 53,185 of record JAIXYN010000044.1, read on the forward strand.
GTGAGGGCACACATCCGTGAGTACCAGGTCTTTGACGGCGGCATCTCCCGCCACCAGCGCCTGCTGCACGGCGGCCCCGAGCGCCACCACACGGTCTGGATCCAGCGTGCGGGAGGGCTCCATGCCCAGCAGGTCACGCAGGTCATCATAAACCACCGGCATGCGGCTGGCCCCGCCGACCAGCAAAACGGCGTCAATCTGTTTGGGCGTGAGCCCGGCATCACGCATCGCCCGGCGCACCACGGGCCGCAGGCGAGCCGTAATCTCCGCCGTGGAGGAGATGAAGTCATCCCGCGTGATCGGTGCCTCCTTGCCATGCAGGCTGATCGTGGTGCTGGTCTGCTTTGACAGCTCGCGCTTGAGCACCTCCACGCGCTCACGCCAGCGCATGAAATCGACTGCGGGAGGGTTCCAATTGAACTCGCGCTCGATCCATTGGGCGAAGGCATCGGTATAATCCTCTCCTCCCAGCCGGCTCTCACCCGAGGATGCCTTGACCTCGACCACGCCTTCGAACGATTCGAGCAGCGTAACATCAAAGGTGCCGCCCCCCAGGTCAAACACCAGCAGGGTGTTCAGCTCGTCCGTCGCGCGATAGCCGTAGGCCAGCGCTGCAGACGTTGGCTCATTGAGCAGGCGCAGCACCTTGAGTCCCGCAATGGCCGCCGCATCCACCGTGGCCTGGCGCTGCAGATCATGGAAATAGGCTGGCACCGTGATCACTGCCGAATCCACCGGGGTCTGAAGTTGGACCTCGGCGATGCGTTTCAATTCTCGCAGCACAAGCGCAGAGCATTCCACGGGCGACCATTTGCGCCCGCCAAACTCATACGTCGTGTCGGTGCCCATGTCCCTCTTGAAGCATGCCTGCCCCGCATTCGGGGACGTCACCAGCCGGTCCTTGGCGGCACGCCCCACCAGCAGGGTGCCATCTTCTGCGACAGCGACGACGGAAGGTATCAAATCCTCGCCCAGCTCATTCTTCAATGTCTCCGGCTGGCCATCACGCATGATGGCAACCAGACTGTTGGTGGTGCCAAGGTCGATACCGATCATCGCAGAGAAGGAGGTTCGGTTTTTCTACCGGCTCAGCTCCAGCATCCGCAGAATCGGCTTCTCCGCACGCTGGCGCAGATCTTCCGGCATCTCCACCTGCGGCGTTAGATCGCGCAGGCAGTCGTGCAGCTTTTGCAGCGTGTTGAGCTTCATGTAGCGGCAGTCCGCGCAGGCGCAGTGACCCGTGGGACCGGGGATGAATTTCTTGCCGGGCACTTCGCGCTCAAGGCGATGCAGCATGCCGCTTTCGGTAACGATGATGAAAGCACTCGCGGGGCTGCTGCGGCAGTAACCCACCATCTTCTCGGTACTGCACACTTCATCCGCCAGAATGCGGACGGCGTAGGTGCACTCGGGATGGGCCACGACCTTCGCATCCGGGTATTCGTCTTTGATCTGCTGGATGCTGTCGCGGGTGAACTCCACATGCACGTAGCAGGCGCCCTTCCACAGGTCCATCTTGCGGCCCGTGCGCTCCATCACCCATGATCCAAGGTTTTGATCCGGCACAAAAAGAATCGGGCGATCCTTCGGCGCGGCTTCGACGATCTTGTCCGCGTTGCCACTGGTGCAGATGCAGTCGCTCAGCGCCTTCACATGGCCGCTGCAGTTGATGTAGGCGATCACGTAATAGTTCTTGGCGGCATTCGCCTTCAGGAAGGCCTCAAGCTGCGGTCCGGGGCAGCTCTGCTCCAGCGAGCAGCCCGCATTGGCATCTGGCAGCACCACGATCTTGCCGGGGTTTACGATCTTGGCGGTTTCCGCCATGAAATGCACGCCGCAGAAGACGATCACGTCCGCCTCGGTCTCCTTCGCCTTGTAGGCGAGGCCGAGGGAATCCCCCACAAAGTCCGCGATCTCCTGGATGGCCTTGTCCTGGTAATTGTGCGCCAGGATCACGGCATTGCGTTCTTTTTTGAGGCGGAGAATTTCTTCGGTAAGGCTGGGGGCGGTGGTGGCGACCATGGAAATGTGTGGAAGGAGAGCGTAAAACGGAGCGGAACGAGGTCAAGAGAGCTTCGTGGAAGCTCGTTCTCGTGCTCCGACTCGTCCTCGATCATGGTACGAACGCTAGCCTCTGCGGAATCGAGAAACTGAAAACTGCGAACTGGGAACTGAAAATTGCAAATTGGCCAGAGGCGCAGTGGTGCGTCGTGCATTCCTGCCTTGATCGCATCTCCATGCCATCACCTCCTGCTCCGCCAATTTTCAGTTTTCAATTTTCAGTTCCCAGTTTGCATTGATTGCCCGCCGCGTTCGCCATGGCCGAGAATGCAGCGCCAAGACCGACGACAAGCACACCCCATTCCATTCGACATTCCGCCTTCATCATTCCAAAGTTCCGCGTGACCCAAAAACAGCCTCATCCCCTTCTCGATCTCGCACTCACCGTCATCCTCCCATCCATCGCGCTGGAAAAGCTCAGCGCGCCGGATCGCCTGGGGCCGCTTTGGGCGCTGATCGTGGCGCTGCTGCTGCCACTGGGTTTTGGCATCTGGTGCTTCATGAACAAGCGGGGACTGAACTTTTTCTCCGTGCTCGGTTTGATCGCCGTCATCATCACTGGGGTGCTGGGCCTGTGGAATCTGAACGCCGTGTGGTTTGCCGCCAAGGAGGCCATGTTCCCCATCTTCCTCGGCATTGCCTTCCCGCTGAGCCATCGCTGGGGCAAGCCGCTCATCAACGAGATGCTGCTCAACCCGCAGATCATCAACCAGCCCGCCTTGCACCAGGCGCTCGACACCCCGGAGAAGCACCACAGCTTCGCGCAATTGCTCAAAAAAGCCTCCTGGGGCATGGCCGGCACGATGCTGCTGTCCTCGGCGATGAATTTTGCCCTGGCCATCTACCTGCTCGGCGACAAAGTTCCGGGCAGCGAGGAATACACCAAGGCCATTGGCCGCCTGAACTGGAGCGGCTTCCTCGTCATCGGCATCCCGCTCATGGGCGTGACGCTGGGCCTTCTGCTCTGGCTGCTGCGTTCCATCACCCGGCTCACTGGTTTGGAGCGGGACGATTTGATGAATCAGGGCACCACGGTGCGCAAGCAGGTGAACAACAGTTGATTTCCTGCCTAAAAACCGTTTGCCCAAACCTCAGGAGCCGTTTATAGACTCCACCCCCGGACTCGCGCGATTAGCTCAGTGGTAGAGCATTACCTTGACATGGTAGGGGTCACAGGTTCGAACCCTGTATCGCGCACCATCTTCGATTGAAGATTTCAGTCCACCCTCAGGCTCATATAAAACGAGAGCCTGCAGCATCCTCAACCCGCCAGCGGGATCTGCGGCACGGTGATGACAAACTCCGCCCCCTGCCCCGCGTCACTTGCCACTGCCACGGTGCCGTTGTGCGCTTCCACAATGGCTTTCACCAAGCTCAGCCCAAGGCCCAGGCCGCGCTGAGTGCGGCTTTTGTCACCGCGATAGAGACGTTCCCAGATGTGCGGCTGATCGGTGGCGGGGATGCCCATGCCGGTGTCGCGAATGGTGACGGTCGCCGTGTTCTCAGCCGCGCGACAGGCCAGATGCACCTTGCCGCCCTCGGGCGTGTACTTGAGTGCGTTATCGAGCAAATTGGCGAAGGCCTGACTGAGACGCGTGGGGTCCACAGAGGCCCGACAATCGGGCGCGAAATCGGTGGTGATGGTGATGTGCTTTTCCTCGCTGATGAGGTCGTACATCTCGATCACCTGAGTGAGCAGCGCGGGGATGGACGTCAGCTCGCGGTGGAGCTTCATCATGCCGGCCTCGGCTTCGCTGATGTCCATCAGCGCCTTGAGCATGGTTAGCACGCGGTCGGATTCCTCCACGCAATCGGCCAGTGCCTCGCGTGCGACGGGATCAGGCGTGCTCTGCACGGCGGCCTCGGCTGTGCCGCGCAGGCGAGTCAGTGGGGTGCGCAGGTCATGCGCCACGTTGTCCAGCGCATGACGCATGCCTTGAATGAGCGATTGGTTCTTGTCGAGCAGGCGGTTGAACTCAGTGGCCAGTTCCTCCAGCTCAGCCTGACTGGCGTGGGCGGTGACACGGGCTGAAAAGTCGCCGGTGTCTGAGATGGTGCGCGCGGTGTCCACGACATCTCGCACCGGCTTGGTGGCGCGATGCGCAAAGTAGGCCCCGCCCAGCACGGCGAGCAGCAGCGTGGGCGTCATCACCAGCAGGAAGTTGCGGCGAAAGGGTTGCAGCACGGTCTCGCGACTGTTGGTACTGCGGCCGACTTGCAGGATGGAACCGTCATACAAGCGGGCGGTGGCGACGGTGAGATCGCGCTCGTCATCTTTGGGAATGCGCAGCCAGTCGGAGCGCTCGTTGTCGTTCTGCGTTTGCAGTGATGCGGCATCCGCCTGCAGCCAGTCGTTGGGCACATTCACAAACAGCACGCTGCCGAGATTGCCCGTGACGCGGACAAAAAAGGACTTCGACTTGCTTTCATCCGTGCTGTTAAGCTTCACCAGATTGCGCAGCGCAGACAGGCCGCCGCTGGAATACACGGCGGCGCATTCCTTCAGCCGCGCGTCGATGACTTCGCGGTCCTTGCGCTCCAAAGCGGAGGCCAGCAGTACGTAAAGCAGCCCAAAGAGCACGACCGCACTCAGCGTGAAAATCAGCGCGTAGCCGAGCGTCAGCCGCACGGCGAAGCTGCGCCCCCAGTGCTTAAACAGGTTTGAGGACATAGCCGACTCCGCGAATGGTTTGAATGAGTTTCACCTCGCAGTCCTTGTCCAGCTTGGCACGCAGACGGTGCACCAGCACGTCCACCACATTGGTCTGCGGATCGAAGCTGTAGTCCCACACATGCTCCAAAATCATCGTCTTCGTAACGACGCGCCCCGGCGTGCGCATCAGCAGCTCCAGCAGGGCAAACTCCCGGCTTTGCAGCTCGATGCTGCGACCTTCACGCCTCACTTCACGCGACAGCAAATCAAGCGTGACACCGGCGGCTGTAAGCGTCGTCGGCTCGACCACATGGGTGGCGCGGCGGATGAGCGCCTGCACGCGGGCCAGCAGTTCGGAAAAGGCGAAGGGCTTCGTCAGGTAATCATCGCCACCGGCTTGCAGTCCCTTCACACGGTCATCCACCGTGGCCTTGGCACTGAGGATGACCACCGGCGTATTGACCTTCTCTTTGCGCAGCTGCCGCAGCAGCGAAAGACCATCCAGCTTGGGCAGCATGAGATCCAGCACGATGCAGTCGTAGGTCACCGTGCAGGCCAGATCCAGCCCCTGCTCGCCATCGGCGGCAGCATCCACCCCGAAGCCGTTTTGCTTCAGTCCGTTCACAATGAACGAGGCGATCTTGCTGTCATCTTCGATCACTAAAAGGCGCATGGCTGGCGGGGTTTGCATATGGGTAGCTGCGCTGAGAAGGATTGTCCAATAGTGCGGCGCAATCAGGCATCGCTTCGACAAAATGTGAACATCACATCCGGCATCCTTTTTCGATTCCTCCCACAGATTCAGGAAACCCGCAGATTTCTCCAATCAACAATCTGTGGCTTTCCTGAATCTGCGGGAAAACTCTCCATGTGGATTTGCTTCGCCGCAAAGAAAGCCCGCCCCAGCACTTTCGCACCAGGGCGGGCTTCGCTCGATACCACACACATTAGCCTTCTTTGCTTTCATCCACGACGATGAAGCGGGTGCCTGCACGGCTCCAGACCTTCACCAGCGTGACTTTGGTCGCAGGATTTTCGCACAGAGCGGTGGCCTGCTCGGCGTTCTTCACGGGCTGGCGATTGATCTCAAGGATCACATCGCCCTGACGGAGGCCCGCATCATAGGCCACGGAATCTTCCTCCACGGAGGCAACCACGGCACCCTTGATGTGAGAGGGCACCTTGAGCTGCTCACGCGCCGCTTGATCGAGGTCCGACACACCGACCCCATGCAGGGCGTCATCCGCATTGCCTGCGGCAGGAGTGGCGTCCGCCAGCTTGTCGCCGGGCAGTTCCTTGACGGTCACGGTGAGAGTCTGAGTCTTGCCATCGCGCAGCACATTCATGGGCACCGCGGCACCGGGGGTGGTGGAGCCCACCTGCAGTTTCAGATGACGGCTGTCAGTGACGGGCTTGCCATTGAAATCGGTGATCACGTCGCCGCTCTTCACACCGGCTTTTTCAGCAGGGCTGTCAGGAGAGACACCGGACACCAGGGCACCTTTGGCAGCGTCCAGCTTAAACTGCTGCGCAAGCTGCGGAGTCACGTCCTGGATGTTCACACCGAGGAATCCACGCTCGACACGGCCTGTGTTGACGAGGCTTTCCATCACCCAGCGGGCGAGGTTCGTAGGCACTGCAAAGCCGACGCCTTGATTGCCACCGCTGCGGCTCAGGATGGCCGTGTTCATGCCGATGAGGCGACCTTCCACGTCCACCAGCGCACCACCTGAGTTGCCGGGATTGATGGCAGCATCCGTCTGGATGAAGTCCTCATAGTCGAGACCCATCGTGGCGCGGCCTTTGGCACTGATGATGCCGGTCGTCACCGTCTGGCCGATGCCAAAGGGATGACCCACGGCAAGCACCATGTCGCCGACTTCGATCTTGTCGCTGTCAGCAAAAGCCATGGCAGGCAGGTCCTTAGCTTCCACCTTGACCACGGCCACATCCGTCTTCGGATCGCGGCCGATCACCTTGCCGCTGAACTCGCGTCCATCGTTCAGGCCGACCTTGATCGTGCTGGCATTTTCCACCACGTGGTTGTTGGTGAGGATGTAGCCGTCCTTGGTCACGATGATGCCGGAGCCGACGCCCTGTTCTTTGGGCGCATGACGCTGCTGACCGCGGCCATGCTGCTGGAATTCCTCAGGCATCTGGAAGCCCGGGCCAAAGAAGCGGCGCAGGTCAAAGCCTTCGGGCATTTGCATCTGGCTGACCTTGGCCTCGCTCGAGACCGAGATTTTCACCACGCTTGGGGCCACGGCTTTCACAATGGGCGAGAAGCTCGGGAAGCCCCGGGCTGCGGTGGACAGCGGTGCATCGCTGACCTGAATGCGAAGCGGCTCCGCCTTGGTGCCCACCCCGTCTTTCGCAGACGTGAAGGCCACCAGCGAAGCACTCAGGACGCACACAGAGCCGAGCACGGCCGTGCGCTTCCATATCGACGGGTGAGAGGATGAGTTTTTCATACGAATATCAATGGGGTTCATGGGATTGTTGGGATGGATTGATTTCCACCGCCATGAAAGCACCCCACGCATGCCGTTTGTGTTACTGGAGCATTACAAGCGTGTAAGGTTTGGGGGGAGGGAGGCACGTCCGACGCCCGGACGAAGAACAGCCGAAGGAATTTGCCGAGGTGCGATCCGCAGTTGTCATGTGAGGCGGCCTGCGTCAGGATCAGTTCATGCCAAAACGCGCTGCTGAGTTTTTCGCCGGGATCGGCCTCATGAGAATGGGGCTGGACAAAGAAGGCTGGACCACGATCTGGGCCAATGACCTCGATGAAAAAAAGTGGGAGATGTATCGTGATAATTTCAACGATGGAGCCTTCTGAGAAGCGATGATTCTGAATCCAAATCAGATTGCATCGAGAGAAAAACAGGTACTCGCAGGACTGTTTCTTTCCAAGTTCGATCAAAAGGCACTTACATCACTTGGCTTTGAAAACTTTACCGAAGCTTTTAATGCGCTCGGCTACGGTTTGGGGGGACGTCCCGCATCCATAAAGAACTACCGAGATGAGTTCGACCCAATTTTTCCCAATGCGCGAAATGGCTGGAGAAACCGCAAGCGTCGTGATTACTGCATGAAGGTCGAGGAGGAGTATCGTGACTTAGCGCTAGGTGATTTCGCCAAACTCGTCGCAAGTTTTGTGGGCACGGCTGAGCCAGATACAGGCAGCAAGGAGCGCAGTGTGGAGGATTTTACGCCAACGAGCTTCGCGAAGAGGCTTATTACAGGCAGAGCCGCAGAACAGTATTTCCAATCAATATATTCGAAGCTTTTAGAGTTTGAGGATTGCGAACTGGAGGACACTACTTCCCACGGCTGTGGTTATGACTTCCGCCTTTGGCCAAAAACGGGAGATTTATTTAAAGCCGTTGAAGTTAAGGGCATGGCTGATCAAAGCGGCTGGCTTTCGCTGACGGACAAGGAGCATGAAACCGCCATCAAATTGAAGGATCGATTTTTTCTTTTTGTTGTTAAAAACTTTCGAGAAAAACCCTTTCACGAAATGCATGCAGACCCCATCTCGGGCCCGTTGAAATTTGAACGGAAGGAGAGGCTCGTGCCACAAGTGTCGTGGGCTGCAGCCGCTTAACTCCTGCTGGAACTGTTATGATAAACATGCGTCTCAACCTGCCTTTCGATATCGCGACCAGTTTGGCCATGGGGGGAATTGATCGTGTTACTGCGATAACAGACTCAATCTTAAAGCAGCATGGGATTAATAAGTCGTTGCTTAGCGAGGCTGAAATCCTGGAGCTGCGTCGTCAGGAGGATATGCTTGCACATGGGGTAAGGTTTCAATTTGATGAGGACAAATCAATTGCGGCCAATCTCGCCGACATTTTTGAACAGGCGACAGACATCCAGAAGAACTCGGGCGGTGCAAACTTCGTTGGGGCTATGCTTCAGCATTTGGTCGGGGCCAAACTCGACATTGTTCTTGGCACGGGAGTGGCATCGCACCACGGTTTTTCCGTGGCCGATCATTCCACGGATCGAGCAGCGGACTTCGAGGTCAATGGTGTGGCCATCCATGTCACAACGCATCCTTCCGAGGCATTGATTCGGAAGGCAGCCAAAAACATTCAGGCAGGCCTCAGACCTCTGATTGTCACTCTAGCGGACGGCGTTGAAGGAGCCGCTTATCTTCTTAAGAGCACGGAATGGAAGGACCGCGTTGACGTGATTGATGCGACTCAGTTTCTCACAGCAAATGTTTACGAACGAAGCTTCTTCAAAGCTGGCGAATGCAAAACCACGTTGGTCTCCATCCTTAACCGTTACAATGAGATCGTTGCCTCATGCGAGACCGATCCCGTTTTGAACATTCGTTTCTAGCACGGGCAAGCACTCGGAAATCTATATTGCTGTCTTTTATGTCTCCGATTGACCCACCAAATTCGAAGAATCAGCCGTTTCTTCGCCTTCATGCGGAGGAGAATCAGCCTGTCGAAATGAACTCCACAGGGCCAGCCACTTTCACTAATCGCTGGACCGGAAAGTTTACGCTGCCTGAAGCTGATCCCGAGGACGTTCGGCTTTCTCACATTCTGACGAAGTATGAACGGAGCAACCAGGAAGAATCCTGATTCATAGGCATCTCCACCTCACGCCAAAATCTCACTCACCACGCGCGCCTGCGGATTCTCCACGAGCACTTGCTCCGTGCCATTGCGGCGGTAGCTGAGCTGCTTGGCGTCGAGACCGAAGAGGTGGAGGAGGGTGGCGTGGTAGTCGTAGTGATTGACGATGTCCTTAACGGCGTGGTGACCGAAGTCGTCGGTGGCGCCGTGGATGTGGCCGGACTTGAAGCCGCCGCCTGCCACCCACATGCTGAAGCCGTAGGTGTTGTGGTCGCGACCCACCGTGGTGCGGTCCTTGGAGCCGGAGCGATTCTGAATGACGGGCAGTCGGCCCATCTCGCCGCCCCAGTGGACGATGGTGGTGTCGAGCAGGCCGCGCTGCTTCAAGTCGATGACGAGTGCAGCGGCTCCTTGATCCACATACTGGCACGCGGCAGGGAGCGCGGTGCGGATGTTTTGATGATTGTCCCAGGTCTGGTTCCCGGTGAAGAGGGAGACGCAGCGCACGCCGCGCTCGACGAGACGACGGGCGATGAGGCAGCGCGTGCCGAACTCGGCGGCGGCGGGATTGTCGATGCCGTAGAGCTTCTTGGTGGCGGCGCTTTCCTGATCGATGTCGAGCGCTTCCTTGGCCGCCGTCTGCATGCGGGCGGCGAGTTCAAAGCTCTGAATCCGGGCTTCGAGATCGGCCTCGCCGGGACGGGCTTCGAGGTGCTCCTTGTTCAGGCGCTGCACGAAATTGAGGTAACGCGCCTGCGCATCGCCCTTGAGGCTGAGCGGTGCATCGAGATTGGGAATGCGCGGCTCTTTGGGTCGAATGACGGTGCCCTGATACAGCGAGGGCAGCCAGCCGTTGCTCCAGTTGTCCACGCCGAGCACGGGCAGGCCGCGCGGGTCGGTAAGGGCCACGTAGGCGGGAAGATCCTGATTCTCGGAGCCGAGGCCATAGGTGAGCCAGCTCCCCAGCGTGGGGCGGCCACCGGTGACCTGGCCATTGAGCAGGGCGTAGATCGACTGACCATGATTGTTCACGCCCGTGTGCATGGAGCGGATGAGCGTGACGTCATCAACGATGTTCGAGAAGTGCGGCAGCAGCTCGCTGACATCCATGCCGGACTGACCGTACTGCTTGAACTTCCACGGACTGCCCATGCACTCGCGGCTGGCTCCGGCGGCATCGTCGTATTTCACTTCGCCGGGGAAATCCTTGCCGTCGTACTTGGTGAGTTCGGGCTTGGGATCAAACAGATCCATGTGGCTCGGCCCGCCCTGCATGAACATGGAGATCATGGCCTTGGCCTGACCAAAGCCGTGCGGCATCTTGGGCTTCAGATCGAAATGGCGCGGCCCGATTTGCTCCGGGCTGGCGAGCAGGTTTTGGTCCCTGAGCAGCGTGGCCAAAGCGATACCGCCGATGCCATAGGCGGAACGGTGAAGAATGGAGCGGCGGGAGAGCATGGTTTAGTTACGGGACGAAGGGGGCGATTCTTTTGAGGAAGCGGTAAGCGAGACGGCATGTTTGAAAATGACGAATGAGTAAATCCGAATGACGAGATAATGCCGAAATCCGAAATTGACAGCCAACCCGCACTTCATGGCAAACCGACCCCATTCAGGCCAAAGAGGCTACCTCACAACGAGCCACAAATTTCGTCATTGGTGCTTCGTCATTTGTTAGTCATTCGGATTTACTCATTCGTCATTCTGCCTGCCCCTTCACCACACTCCTCACCGTCCCCTGCGCCAGTCGCGTCAGGATCTCATCCCCCGGCTTCACCTCAGCAGCATCCTTGAGTACTTTCCCCGCAGCATTGGTGGCGAAGGAAAAGCCACGGGCGAGCACGGCCTGCGGGCCGATGTGTTTGAGGAGATCCGCACGTGATTGCAGCCGGTCAGCCAGACGGTCCAGCCGATGCTGGAGGCCCTGCTGCAAGCGGCGCCCGCTCGTCTCGGCGCGGTGCACGGCTTCGGTGAGTTGCACGCGAGGATGATGTGCGGCCAGCACGTGCTGCTTTTGCGTGAGGTCATCGGTCCAGGATTGCAACCTCTCGCGCAAGGTGTCACGCAGGCGCGATTCGTGGTCGTCGATGCTCTGCTCAGCCTGCTGCAGCAAACGGTCCGGCGCATGCAGCAGCGGGCCTTTGGCGGTGAGCTCGATCACGTGCTGATGATGCTCCAGCAGCGTGCCCACGCGGGCTTTCAGCGTGCGGGCGATGCTGTCGAAATGTCGCTGCAACTCGGTGCTGTCCGGCGCGAGAAGTTCCGCTGCCGCGCTGGGAGTGGGCGCACGCAGATCGGCCACGAAGTCGGCGATGGTAAAATCAATCTCATGCCCAACGGCGGAGATGACGGGGATGGGACAATCGGCGATAGCGCGAGCGAGCACTTCCTCATTGAAGGCCCACAGGTCCTCCAAACTGCCGCCACCACGGCCCACGACGATGGTGTCAGGCACCGGCAGGCCGAAGTTTTCAGCATCGCCCAGCACTTTGAGCGCCCGCACGATTTCCAGCTCGGCCCCCTGCCCTTGCACACGCACGGGAAAAACGAGCACTCGCACCCAGGGCGCACGCCGAGTGAGGATGTTGAGCATGTCCTGGATGGCCGCGCCCGTCGGTGACGTGACCAGCGCGACGATGCGCGGAAAGCGCGGGATGGCGCGCTTGCCTTCTGCATCAAACAGGCCCTCGGCATGCAGCTTGCGCTTCAGCGCTTCGAACCGCTCTTGCAGCGAGCCTTTGCCCTTCGCCTGCACTTGTTTGACGACCATCTGGTACTGCCCGCGCGGCTCATACACGCTGATCTCGCCATGCACCTGCATGAGCGCGCCGTCTTGAATGCGGGCACTGCTGCGTGCGGCGGCCCCGCGAAACATCACGCAGCTCAGTTGTGCCCCGGCGTCCTTCAGCGTGAAGTACTGATGGCCGGAGGATTGCAGGCGATGATTGCTGATCTCGCCCTCCACCCAAACGCTGCCGATGCGGCTTTGCAACACATCGCGGATTTCGCGCGTGAGCTGGGTCACAGAGAGGACATCAGGATCTTCGGGCATGAGGGGTGTTTATTGAGCGATAAGCGGGCGGTGTGCAATGAGAGGAATGACGAAACCAGAATGAGGAATGTCGAAGGAAGGCCTAATGTCGAAGTTCGAAAACGAGGTGCGTCGCTATGCTTCTTCATTCTGGCTTCGTTCTTCCTTCGTCATTCAGCATTCTGGTTTCGTCATTCTTGCGCACCCTTCTTCCCAGTCCCCACGAAAACGTTCCCCGCAGCTCAGAACACCAGATGCCAAAGCCAGCCAAACATCCCTGAGGCCACCGACCACCAGCAGCGCGCCACTTCCATGAAACCCAGCCCCGGTGCGGGTGAGGAGGCGAGAAACAGTGCGATGAGCAGGAAGGCATTGATGAGAAAAATCAGCATCATGGAGAAGAACTCGCCATTCCGCTTGAGGTCCCCCTGCTCGGCGATCACGGTTTTGACCGTATAAGTGGCATGAAAGCACCAGGTCAGCCCGACCAGCGCGTAGAGGAAGCGCAGGGGCTTCAGGTGCACCGTCCATTTTAAGAGGTGTACGGCATGCGACTGCTGCATGTCCAGCGCCAGCCCCACGAGGCCAAATAAGAGCATGATGATCAGCGTGTAAAAAGGGATCAAGTAGGGCGCGAGCGTGATCCAAGTGTTGGACTTGTCCGTCTCCACGTAGCCGCCCTCGGCGCTAACTTTCCAGTCAAAGATGCGCCCGCCAAACATCCGTGCCGTCATTAGGTGGCTGAGTTCATGGCCAAAGACATACGCCGTCACAGGCCTCACCCCGGCCAGATAGGCCACGGCCCAGACCACGCCGCCGAAGGTGAAAAAGATGAACTCCTCAGACTTAAGGAAATCCATGCGGGACACCGCGCGCCAGAGCATCATGATCAGCGTGATGGCCGTGACCAGACAGGCCGGAGCCAGCACGGCACCCCCTATCCACCGCTTCAAAAGCAGGAGGTAGTGATCCCGCTGCACATCGCGCCGGTTGTTGATCCCGGCGGGGCGATTGCGGGTCTCATGGAGATGTCTGCGCAGGTTCGCGGTGGACATGGGAATGATGAGTTATTTAACCTTTGTTAAACATCTTCACAATTTGAAATGTGAATATGTGAACAAAATGTGCCGATCTTTTCACAATTTCCCGAACTGACCAGCACCACAAAAACGCGTTTGGGGCGCTTTTACCCACGCTGAGGCGGTGGATCACACGATGGCACCCCAAACTCCAGACCCGTTGCGGCGCAACTGGGCAACTTTACTTGCGGAAAATGAAGTACACCGCCCCGCACATGCAGAGCGCTGCCCACAGGTAGTCCCACTTGAGGGACTCCTTCATGTAAAACACCACAAAGGGTACGAATACCATCAGGGTGATCACCTCCTGGATGATCTTGAGCTGCGGCAGTGTCAGCGCCGTGCTGCCGATGCGATTGGCCGGCACCTGCAGCATGTATTCAAAGAACGCGATCCCCCAGCTGATGAAGGCAGCGATGAACCAAGGCTTGGCCTTCAAGTCCCGCAGGTGCGCATACCAGGCAAAAGTCATGAAAATGTTCGACCCCATCAAGAGGGCGACAGCTTTGATCACAGGCCAGTTCATGCGTGCATGGGAGCATAGGAATACCGGATGCCAAGCGCAGGAGGTTAGGCCTGGGGCGTCTCGCCTTAGTTCTGGTCTGAATCAAAGGCGAGACGCCTCGATCCATTGACAGGCCGGAGGCCTATCCTCCATCCGTGCGATCAAGCGCCACCTGCCAGCGCCGAACCACGCACCAGCAGATCCAGGAAGCGCTCCTCAAACGCCTCGTCACTGGTCACCTGCATGAAATCCACACTGTGGCTGGCGCACTCACTGGCGAGGTTGCCCACGAAGGCGTCAAAGGTTTCCACATAGCGCTGGACGTCGCGCTTGGTCAGCCAGAAGCGGCGGCGCTCGCCAGTTTCCACCTCGGTCAGCTCCAGCTCGCCTTCGATCTCAGGCAGTCGCTCTTCGGGATGCACGATCTGGAGAAAGTGGTTCTCCCCCGGCCATGCCGCCACGCGGGACACCGCCTCGGTGGCGCTGCCGATCTCGCTCCCAAAGAAGTCGCTGATGATGAAGATGATGCCGTAGCGCTGCTTGCTGGGACGAAACTCCTCAAAGCAGCGCTTCATATCTGTGAGGCCTTCAAATTTCAGCTTCAGCACCGCCTGGATCACTTTTTCAATGTTCCCCTGCCCGCGCAGAGGGGGCAGTTCCTGATGCACACCGCTGCTCATGGAATACAGGCTCACGCGCTGCTGCGCACTCAGCGCCAGATAGGCTAGCGCCACCGCGAAGCGCAGCGCCTGCCGCCGCTTTTCTGGAAACGGCTCCGCCATAGAGGTGCTGGTATCCAGCATGATGTGGAGATTCAGCTCCTGCGTTTCTTCGTAGAGGCGCACAAAGAGCTTATCCAGCCGCGCATACAAACGCCAGTCGATGGCGCGGTAGTCCTCACGCGGCGTGTAGTGGCGGTAGTCTTTGAATTCGCGAGTGAACCCGGTAGCGGAGGTCGATTGCGATCCACGCCGCATCAACTGCCGCCGCTTGCGCAGGCGCAGCGCCAGCACCCTCAGCCGGTCCAGAAAGGAGGCATCAAATAAGTCTTCGCGGTCGAGGGTGTCGGGCATTCGAGGGATCAGATCAGGCAATCTTAACGAGAAGTGTGCTCAGCGCTCGCGATTGCTGCAAAGATACTCAACGGAATCAACAGGACAAAAATACGCAGCAACCAAAGGAGAATGTCAGCCTGCGGCTTGTGCGCCTGCGCCATGATTCCCGCAGCGCGCTGCGGACCCACCACCGAAGCCAACAGTTCGGAGGTCACGTCCTTGCCGCCCATGCAGTTGGTGTAAAGCGTCTGGATGGTGAAAAAGATGCCCCAGGGAATGCCCCACCAGCCCACCACCATGGAAAGCAGCGTCCATGGCCAGGCATGCGCCCCTGACCCATGGCCCGCACGGATGTACTGAATGTCTGAGCTGCGCTGAAAACTCATGACGATGACGGAGAAATTATAGCGGAAGATCCTGAAGCGGCCGCCGCGCAGCACATCGTCCTCGATCTGCTGGATGCTCATGCCTTCGGTCCCTGACATCGGGCGTCCTTTGTCGAGGAGTGGTTGATTTAAGTAGGCGGAGACGTCGTCTTGAGACCAGGCATTGGTCGTCGCGGGCAAGGGAGGTGGTGTGCTCATGAGGAATATCGAGCCATGTTTGAAGCAGGTATTTTCAGACATGGCAAGAATCTCTCTTGCGCTGGCTAAGATTTATTTGGTAAGCAGATACACCGCATGAAAATCCGCCCCTTAAATCACCCGCCGGGCTTCATCAGCCTGGGCTGCCTCGGTTACCTCATTGTCATTGCCCTTCTCTGGGGTGGCGGCCAGGGTGTCTATACTGCGCTGAAGAACCGCCAACCGCTGGAGATCACGGTGTCCGACTACATTGCGAAAAAACCCAATGCCGAATGGGTGACACTGAAGGAGGCGCAGTTGAATCTCCTCGAAGCGGCCCACAAGGAACGGCTCGGAAAAATCTCCGAGATCTTCATTCCTGTCCGCCCCAAGGGTGAATCCACGGGTGCTCCGGTGCACATCCTGCTTTCCACCAAGGACAAGGACATCGTGGCTGCACTGGAGGACCTCGACAATTCCGGCGGCACCATGAAGGAGGCAATGAATGCCGCCTCACGGCATGCGGACAAGCTCTTCATGCAAAAAGACGTCTCTGGCCTGATCCGCTTCGGCATTGATTCCGACGACAAAACACGAAAAAAACTGGCCAAACTGGACATGAAGCTGACGGCGGATTTTGTGATCATGAACGATGGCGCAGCCCCCAGCCTCTTTGGCAGCATGGCCATGCTGGGCATCGGCTTGCTGGTCGGGTTTTTCATGCTGAGAAGAGCAGGCAAGAGTGAACCTGCAGCCCCACCGCCACTGCCGCCCAATTTGCCACCACGGGCTTAATAACATGAGGAATGAATCTCCCATGACGAGGGCTCAGGAGGCCGCGTGAAAATCGGCCCCCTGAAACGCCCGGCGGGCTTCACCAGCTTGGGCTTCCTCGGTTACATTGCCATCCTGACCCTGCTGATCATCGGCGGCCAGGGTGTCTATGTGGCGGTGAAGAACCCAGATCCGCTGGAGATCACGGTGGCCGACTACCTTGCCAAGAAGCCAAACGCCGAATGGATGACGCTGAAGGACGCGCAGATAAGTCTGGTGGAGGCAGCCTACAAGGCACGACTGGGAAGAGTCGCTGAAGTTTTCATCCCGATACGGCCCATCGGAGAAGCCAGGGAGGCACCGGTTCACATTCTCCTTGCTACGGAGGATCCAGCAGTTGCGGCCGCTTTGCTGGCACTGAGCCAGTCCAGCACCACGATGAAGAAGAAAGTCGATGCCGCTTCACAGCAGGCAGACAAACTGTTCATGCGGCAGGACATCACCGGCCTAACCCGCTACGGCATCCTCTACGACCTTTTCATGCGGGCCCGGCTGGCCAAGCTGAACATGAATCTGGCGGAGGATTTCGTGATTTTGAATGACGGCGAGACTCCGAACTTCACGGTGAATGTCTGCATGGTGGGCGCAGGTCTGCTGATCTGGTTTCTCATGCTGTGCAGTGCCATGAGTGACGCCCTCTGGCGATGGCGCAGGAGGCGGGCGTTCTACCGCCAAAGAAATCAACTGTGACAACCAGCCTTCCTCACGCCGCCTGCTGCGCCGGTGTCTTCACCTGATCGAGCAGCTTGGTGATGATGTCGTCCACTTTGATCTGACCGGCTTCGCCTTCGAAGTTCAGGATAATGCGGTGGCGGAGTGAGACGTGGGCGATGGCACGGATGTCGTCCGTGGAAACGGCGGTGGCACCTTGGATAGCAGCCCAGACGCGGGCTCCGCGAATCAGGGCCTGCAGGCCACGCGGGCTGGCCCCGTAGGAAACGTAGCGCTTCACTTCGGGCAACGCATCGGGCTGCTCGGGATGGCTGCTCAAAATCAACCGCGAAGCGTAATGAGCCACGGGATCAGCCACGGGAATCTTCGAGAGCATCTGCTGCAACTCGATGAGCTTTGGCCCGTCGGTCATTGTCGCGAGTTTTGGTTCGGTGAAGCCGGTGGTACGGCGGGAGATTTCGACGAGCGAGTCGAGATCTGGGAACGGCACCTTGATCTTGAACATGAAGCGGTCGAGCTGCGCTTCGGGCAGCGGGTAGGTGCCTTCCATTTCCATGGGGTTTTGCGTGGCCAGCACGAGGAAGGGCTCGGGAACCAGATGGCGCTCGCCACCGGTGGTCACGCAGCGTTCCTGCATCACTTCGAGCAGCGCGGCCTGGGTCTTGGGTGTGGCGCGATTGATTTCATCCACCAGCAGCAGATTCTTGAACACCGGGCCTTTTTCATAGCGCAGCGTGCGGCGGCCTTTCTCGTCTTCACCGACGATGTGCGTGCCGAGAATGTCCGCCGGCATCAGGTCGGGCGTGCATTGCACACGACCGGGCTCCAATCCGACCACCTGCGAGAGCGTGCGCACGAGGTAGGTTTTCCCCAGACCGGGAACGCCTTCCAGCAGGACATGCCCGCCTGAGAAGATGGCTACCAGCACATCGCTGAGCAACTCGTCATAGCCGACGATGGCTTTTTGCATCTCGGCCTTGAGGCTGGTGAACAGGGTGCGGAAGTCTGCGTGGTCGGGCATGGGGCGATTCTCGCCAGCGGCTCCGATTGCGCAAGGCTCGTTAGTCTATCTGGACGAGAATCTCAAGACTCATGACCTTGAGGCTCGCCCACATGGGTGATGCGAGTGATGTGCGCGGTGGAAATCCAGTCAAAAAAACCAGCGTCGTCCATCACCACCATCATGCTTCCGGCAGGATTCAGCATGGCCCAGTCGCCATGGGGCACGGTGTGCACGGCCTGATCCGTGACGTGCAAGCGGAAGGGCTTGAAAGGGCGTGCACGCAAAAGTCGGCGGATTTCCTCAGCGATCATGCGGACAAAATAAGGTTTTGAGCCTGGTTTGCCAGAAAATAATTTGGACTGTTTCGAGTTCCCCGCAGGCGGTGACTTCCGTATGCATGCAAGCCGGAGGCTCTCACTACGGCATCAATCCATCTGCACCAAAATCTCGCGCGGCTTGGCACCTTCACCGGGGCCGATGATGCCGCGGTCTTCGAGAATGTCGATCATGCGGGCGGCTTTGCCGTAGCCGAGGCGCAGACGGCGCTGCAGAAGGCTGGTGCTGGCTTTCTTTTCCTGACGGATGACTTCCAGGCACTTCTCCAAGCATTCCTGCTCGTCGGAGCTGACACCATCTTCATCTCCGTCTTCATCATCGCCAAACTCGCCGCTTTCGTCATCGACTTTGACATCGAAGACCGGCTTGCCCTGCGCGACGCAATGCTGCACCAGCGCGTGAATTTCGTCGTCGGTAACGAGTGCGCCCTGGCTGCGGATCGGCTGCGCACCGCCGGGCGGCACGTAAAGCATGTCCCCTTTGCCGACGAGATTTTCCGCGCCTTTGCGGTCGAGAATGACGCGGCTGTCCAGCGCGGAGGACACCTGGAACGCGATGCGCGTCGGGATGTTCGCCTTGATGACGCCGGTGATGACGTCCGCACGCGGAGTCTGCGTGGCCACGATGAGGTGAATGCCGGCCGCACGGGCCATCTGGGTAATGCGGGCGATGGCCACTTCGATGTCCGCAGGCGCGGTCTGCATCAAATCCGCGAGCTCATCGACGATGACGACGATGTAGGGCATGGTGTCAGGAATGACGACCTCCTGCCGGCGCGGCGGTGGGGCCTGGGAGTCACCCAGCCAGGTGCCGCTGGCATCCCGCAGTTCGTTGTTCTCGGTATCGCCATCCACGGTGCCGACTTCGGCGGTCTTCGGAGCTTCGTTTTCCAGTGCAGCCTCTTCGGCGAAAGCTGCGGAGACCAGGGCGTCGTCCACTCCGGCTTTGGTCTTGGGCTTGGTCTTGACGGCAGTTTGAGCAGGCGCGGGATTGGCAGCAGCGGCGGCATTGCGCGCGGCACGGGCGGCCTCGGCTTCGGCCTTGCGTTTGATGTTGCGATTGTTGAAGGCTTCGAAATTACGGCAGCCTTCCTGCGCGAAGATCTGGTAGCGGTTCTCCATCTCCTTGACCACCCAGCGCAGGGCCAGCAGCGCCTTCTTGGGATCCGTCACCACTGGCAGCGCCAGATGCGGCAGTTCCTCGTAGTTCTGCATTTCCACGACCTTCGGGTCGATCATGATGAAGCGCAGCTCGTCCGGCGCAAAGCGGCAGATCAGGCTGGTGATGATGCTGTTGATGCACACGCTCTTACCACTGCCCGTGGCACCTGCGACGAGCAGATGCGGCATGGCCGCGAGATCGCCGATGATCGTCTTGCCATACACGTCCTTGCCCAGCGCGACGGGGAGCTTGGACTTGCCGTTGACGAACACATCGTCCTCCAGCAGCTCACGCAGCGGCACGATGGTCTTCTCTGAGTTTGCCAGCTCGATGCCCACGGTATCCTTGCCGGGAATCGGCGCGAGGATGTTGATGCGCTCGGCGCGTGTGGCGCGTGCGATGTCCGCGTCCAGGTTGGCAATGCGGCTCACGCGCAGACCATCCACGGGACGCACTTCATAGCGGGTAATTGCCGGACCACGGGTGATGTCTCCTGGCTCCACCGTGATGCCGAAACTCGCCAGCGCTCTAACGATGGTGGCCTGGATGCCGAGAAGTTCGCTCTTATCCGTGGGCGCACGGTGCGTCTCCTCCGGCCATTTCAGCAGCTCCATGGAGGGCAGCTTGTAGTCCTTGAAAAGCTTGGTCAGATTTCCCAACGAGCCATGCGGTGCCTGCTCCATTTTCTGCGCACGCTTCTGTTCCCACACCTCAGCCAGCTTTGGCTTGTCGCTGCGATCATCATGCGCACGCGAGATGGAGGAGTCGATGATCTTCGGCGGCGGCGGATCAAACTTGAGCGGCAGTTCCATGTTGGTGGCGACCGCAGCAGGGGTGTCTCCGCGCAATTCCGCCGTGCCTTTTTTCTTCTTCCGCAACCCTTCCGGCACTGGCGTCAGGGTTCCAGGAATCGTGTTCAGGGCTTCTTCGGCCAGCTTTTCCTGGATCAGGCGCTGTGCCTCGCGCTCCGCCTTCCAGCGTGTCAGTTCCAACCGAATGTTTTGGATCACGGTCAGCGGATGCTGGCCGGTCACCAGGAAGAGTCCTCCGATGTAAACGGTGCCGAGAACCAGGGTCGCGCCCACCTTGCCCAGCAGATTTCTCAGAAGGCTGCCGCCGATCACATAGCCCAGCCCGCCCGAACCACCGAGCGGGGTGAAGTGATCCCGCTCACTCAGCAGGCTTTGAACCTCCAGCAGCGCAGCACCGCTGATGATCATGACAGCAACACCCAGCCAGGCTGCACGCGTGATCTTCATCTTGGAGTGCAGTTTGCAAACGCCGAACCACGTCATGCTGAAGGGCAGCAGATAGGCCGAAAAGCCCATCAGCCAGAGCATATGCCCTGCTACGAGTGCGCCAATGCGACCGACAAAATTGTACGTGATGTCCCCAGAAGATTCCGACAGCGCCAGAAAGGACCAAGACGGCAAGTCGCGAGGGTCATACGAGACCAGCGCCAGAATCAGCATGGCCGCCAGCATCAGCAAAAGGATGCCGAAAGCGTCATTCCATGGGCTTTCCTTCTCGTCCGTAGATCGGGCGCGAGGGGGACGGGCGGCAGCGGCGGCACGGCTCATGACAAGAATCCGGCAACTTTGACAGACGAAATTATTTAAGGCTACCGAAATATTTACCTTGCCTCACTTTTATGAATCGGCTTCGATCCGGATAGGGATGCTGCTTGACCGCAAAATTCCTGCGAACATCTTTGTCAGTCGTTACGTCACACCCCACTCATGAAAAACACATTCGCCCTCACCCTCGCCGCCGTGCTCGCCCTCGGCGTCTCCGCCACCTCCACTGTCAGCGCTCAGGACGCCGGCAAAGTGGACTTTGAAAAGCAGATTCTCCCCATCCTGAAGGAAAGCTGCTTCAAGTGCCATGAGAAGGAGCACGAAGACAACGGCAAGATGAAGAAGCCCAAAGGTGGCCTGCGTCTTGATGGTGCTGCTGTCATCATGAAAGGCGGCAAAGAATATCCGGAAGAAAACGTCGTGGCCGGCAAGCCTGACGCCAGCTGGCTGGTGAAGACCATGGCCCTTCCTGACACCGACGACCTGGCCATGCCTCCTGAAGGCAAGGGCGACCGCATCTCCCCGGCCAACATCGACCTCATCAAGAAGTGGATCACTGAAGGTGCCAACTTCGGAGCCTGGAAGGGCGTTGAGTAAATTTGAGTCACAACATCTCACCACGGAGGGCGGAGCCTTGGCTCCGCCTTTCTTTTTTCCATTCATGAACACTCCTTTTCGTTTCACCACCTGCCGGGCCGGATCTGAAGCCACCCTCAAGCGCGACATCGCCAGCCACTTCGTCGGTGAACTCACGCCTGCGTTCATGAAGCCGCAGTTCATCACTTGGAAGGTGAAGCATCCAGGCTTCAGCCCGCCGAAAAACCTCAGCCACTTTGCGCGGGTCAGCGGCACCTCGATCGGTCAGTGCAAAACGATCGCCGAACTCGTGGAGCACGCCCGCACTCTCGGCCCCAAGCCGCTGCGCCTGCATGTTTTCCCGCGCCTCACCGCCGAAGACGGCGTGGAAGCCGCCACCTGGCAGCGCATCGACTTGCACACTGCTGAAATCACCGCCGCTCTCGGGCAGGCGGGGGTCGCGCTGGAAACCGCCCCTAACATCGCGCATGGCGATCTGATTCTCGATGTCATCGTCGGCGAGACACCCGAAGAGCCGCTCTTCCTCGGCTACCACGAACACCAGTCCGGCATGCACACGCATCCGGGCGGCCTGCCCCGCATCGCGCTGCCCGCCGATGTGCCCTCACGCGCCTGGCTCAAGCTCGAACAAGCGCTCGCCTGGCGCGGCTGGGACCAACTCGATCTTCAAGGACAGACCGCCCTCGACCTAGGCTGTGCCCCCGGCGGAGCCACCTATGCGCTGATCCAGCGCGGCATGAACGTCCTCGGCATCGATACCGGCGAAATGGACCCGCGCGTGCTTGATCTGGCAAAGGCCAAGGGCGTGCGCTTTGACCACTGGCGCACCGCCGCAGGCCGGCTCAATCTCACCGCCCTGCCGCGCGAAGCCGCCCTGCTGCTGTGCGACATCAATCTCGCCCCGCCGCTGGTGATTCCCGAGATCCAACGCATTCAGGATGCCGTGCAGGCACGGCGGCTCATCCTCACGATCAAGCTCAACACCCCAGCCTTGGAGGACCGCGCCCACGAGTTCATCGACACCATTCGAGACTTCGCCCCCGCACCCGTGTTTGCCACGCAGCTTGCGGGCAATCGGCGGGAAATTTGCATCTGCGCCGGTTAAGCCCGCAGCGGCACCACCTTGCGGTCAAGATTATGGGTCGCGTGAATGCGGCGGACGGTCCCGCTGCGTGAACGCATCAAAATAGAGTGTGTTTCCACGCCATGCCCGACGAGGCGGCAGCCGGGCAGCAGAGGACTGTCGCTGATGCCGGTGGCGCAGAATAGGGCGCTCTCCCCGACGATGAGCTCATGCACGCGGAAGACCTGCTCCATCTCAGCGGCCGGTGTATAGGCCGCGACTTCGGCGCGATGCGCTTCATCGTGAAACCACATGCGCAGTTGCATGTCTCCCCCGAGGCATTTCAGCGCGGCAGCGGCCAGAATGCCTTCGGGAGAACCGCCCATGCCCACGTAGAGATCGCAACTGGACTCCGGCATCGAGGGCGCGACCGCCGCAGCGATGTCGCCATCCGTTACCATTCTCAAGGCAGCTCCGGAACGGCGGATCTGCTCCACAATGTCGTGATGTCGCGGACGATCCATGGTCGAAACCACGAGGTCGCGCTCACGTTTGCCCAAGGCCTGGGCCACAAAGGTAATGACCTCCTGCAGCGGCATGTCGAGGAAGCAGCGGTCTCCCCTGCCCTCCAGCGCCTTCTTCACCGCCGGCCCGTAGGCGATCTTGTGGCTGTAGAAGCTCGGAATGCTCTTCATCGCGCAGGGCGCGCCATCAGGGATCTGCGCCGCCGCGATGACGGAGATGCTGTTAGGCAGGCCTTTGGCGATGTTGCTTGTGCCATCAATGGGATCGAGAGCGATATTGAAGCGAGGCGATCCATCCCGCCAGGTGCCAAGGTGTTCACCCACGAAAATGCCGGGCGCATTGTCCTTGATGCCTTCTCCGATCACCACCTCACCACGAATGTCGAGGATGTCGAAGACGCCATATATCGCGCTGCAGGCCGCACCATCGGCGAGTTCTTTTTCCCCCCGACCAAGCCAGTGAATGGCCTGCAGGGCCGCGTTTTCCGTGGCACGCACGAATTCAAATTCGAGGATGCGTTCCAGATCGTGAGTACTGCGAAGCGGTGGTAAAGACGAGGACATGGCTGATGGTGCGGCAGAAATGCCAGAAGGCCGTGAAAAGTCACGATCCCTTTTGGCATTTCGGGCAAAAGAACGTCGAGCGCTGCCCCTGAACGATGCGCTTGATCTCCGTTTTGCAGACGCGGCAGGGCTCACCAGCCCGATCATAAACGCGCAGCGTCAGCTTGAAGTAGCCAGGCTCGCCGCTCTCGTTCAAAAAGTCCCGCAGCGTGGTGCCACCCATTTCGATGGAAGCCGCCAGCACCTCGCGGATGGCCTTCACCAGTTTCCCAAGCTTCGGCTTCGTCACCTTCCCCGCAGCCTGCCGAGGGTTGATGCCCGCCATGAAGAGGGACTCGCTGGCGTAGATATTGCCGACACCGACGACCACATGCGCATCCATGATCACCTGCTTGATCGCAGCCGTCTTGCCCTTGCAGGCAGCGTGCAGATGCTCCGCGGTGAACTCATCCCCCAGCGGCTCGGGGCCGAGGTCTTTGAGCAGTGCATGCAGCATGGGATCCCCCTCAAGCCACAACGCCGCGCCGAAGCGACGCGGATCGTGCAGCCGCAGTTGCTTGCCGCCCTCCAGCGTGATTGCCAGATGATCGTGCTTCTTGAACGGCGTCTCCGCCGGCAGCACCCGCAGATTTCCCGACATGCCGAGGTGCAGTAAAAGCGTGCCCTTGGCGGTGCCAAACAGCAGGTACTTCGCCCGGCGCGAGCCCGTCTCAATCCGGCAGCCTTCGAGTTCATGAATCGTGTCCGGCACCGGCCAGCGCAGCCGCTTGTCCCGCACGATCACCTCCCGCACCCGTTTGCCAATCACATACGGCGAGACCCCGCGCAGAGCGGTTTCGACTTCGGGGAGTTCAGGCATGGTGGTGAATTTACAATTGCGAACGGATGGCGTCGAGCACCGAAGGAGAGACGCGGAAGTTGGTTTCTTGGGTCAGCTTGAAGACAGCCTGTTCAAAATCGAGCAGTTGATGTCGGGCGGCATCTGCAATGACGGCAAGAATACCCGAGACACGAAATCCAAGGCGCTGGGCGATCTGACGGCCTTTACGTTCATCCATAAGCAGTAAATCAGCGGCCTGCTCATGGGCCAAGCGTATGGCGGCTACCTCACCCTCATCCAGGCGGGCGAGTTCACTGTGAGTCCATGACGAAACCGACGTGACAACGAACAGCCAATCTGGTGGTTTGGCAGTCCAAGCCCGCAGCAGAGCGGGTGACATCGAATGCTGACATTCAGCGAGCACTTCCGGCGGGCAAAGAATGCGGCCATAAAGCACTGGCAGCACATCGACATGACCGATAGCGACGAGGTAACGCAGCGGAGAAGTGTCGCTGATGACAATCACGCAGCACTGAGAGCGCGAAGGTTGTTCAGATCCTCCATCACTTCACTGGCACTCGGATCAGGCCAGGCACCGTGTGCGGCAAGAAAGTCCTCCGTCTCCCAACGCGAGGCATGGCCGAGCAGCTCCCGAATTTCCGCGGTCGAGAACGTGCCGGAACGGTAAGCCTGCACGGCGTAGCCTTCAATAAAACGTCGGTGCACCTCATCCACCGCACTGCCAATGGAGGCAGCAAGGCTGTCCGGGATGGTCATGGTGAGTGTCATGCGTCAAATTACGGTCCCGATCCGACCTGACAAGCATTTGCTCAGTGAGTTTCAGCACACTACTTCCCCTCCAACGCCTGCTCCAGCGCTCTCCACGCGAGCATGGCGCACTTCACGCGCTGCGGGAACTTTTGCACGCCTTCGAGGAGAATGAGTTCGCCGAGGGCGTCTTCGTTGGCGGGGGTGCCGTCTCCCATGACGACGCGGCGGAAGTCTTCGCGCACGGCGGCGGCTTCTTCCTTGGACTTGCCTTTGATCTTCTGCGTCATCATGGAGGCGCTGGCCTGGCTGATGGCGCAGCCCTGGCCGGTGAACTTGAGGTCGTCGATGTGGCCGTTGTCGGAGACCTTGACCCAGACGTCGATCTCGTCGCCGCAGGAAGGATTGTCGCCATGGGCATGGAGACATGGCTGAGGGAGTTCGCCGCTGTTGCGCGGGTTCCGGGAGTGATCGAGGATCACCTGCTGGTAGAGGTCGCGGAGGTCGTCAGAGAGCATGGTCAGAAAACGTATAGCACAGGCTGGCAGCCTGTCTCACGTGAAGAACTTACGCGCGAGGAGCAGTACTTCGACGAGGCGATTGATCTCTTCGAGCGTGTTGTAGAAATAAAAGCTGGCGCGGGTGGTGCCAGGCACCTTGAAGCGCTTCATCAGCGGCTGGGTACAGTGGTGCCCGCCGCGCATGGCCACGCCGTGACTGTTGGCGAATTCGACTAGATCGTGCGGATGCGCGAAGTCGAGGTGGAAGGCGGCGAGCGCTCCACGATGACCGTTCTGCGGACCGAGGATGCGGATGCCGGGCACCTCGCTCATGCGCTGCATGGCATAGTTGGCCAGCTCGTGGCCATGGCGCTGGATGTTTTCGAGGCCAATGGCCTGCAGGTAGTCGATGGCGGCACCAAGACCGATGACGCCCGCGATGTCCGGCGTGCCAGCTTCAAAACGCTGCGGCGGCGCCTTGTAGGTGCTGCCTTCCATGGTGACGCTCAGGATCATCTCGCCACCGCCATGCCAGGGCGGCATGGCTTCCAGCAGGGCCATGCGGCCATACAGGACGCCGATGCCGGTGGGGCCACACATTTTGTGGCCGGAAAAGACGAAGAAGTCGCAGCCGAGGACACGCACATCGATGGGCATGTGACCGGCGCTTTGCGCGCCATCCAGCAGCGTCACAGCTCCCAAGGCCTTCGCCTTGGCGATGAGTTCCTTGGCGGGATTGATTGTGCCAAGGGAATTGGAGATGTGGACAAAGGCGAAGAGCTTTACCTGCTCTGTGAGCAGAGTTTCGATGGCGGCGGAATCGAGCGTGCCGTCATCCAGCACCGGGATGTATTTGAGCGTCGCACCGGTGCGCTGGGCGAGCATCTGCCACGGGATGAGGTTGCTGTGATGCTCCATGCCAGTGACAAGGATCACATCCCCTGCCCTCACATTCTGCGTGCCCCAGGTGTTCGCGACGAGGTTGATGCCCTCGGTGGTGCCACGGGTGAAAATGATTTCGTCTTCCGATGCGGCCCCGATGAATTGCGCCGCCTTTTTCCGCGCCGCCTCAAAGGACTCCGTGGCGCGATTGCTCAGTTCGTGAAGCGCGCGGTGGACGTTGGAATTGTCGCGCTCGTAGTAGTGCGAAAGCGTCTCTATGACCGCGCGCGGTTTCTGGCTGCTGGCGGCATTGTCCAGATACACCAGCGGGTGCCCATTCACCTGCTGATCGAGAATGGGAAAATCAGTGCGTATGCGGTGCCAGTCCATGATCTTGGCCCCAGGCACTAGCGTGAAGCCGTGCGCTGATGCGACGAGACAGATGCAGCGGGAACCTTACCGGCGTAATTGCCACGGCTTTCAATCTGACGGGCGCGCTCCTGCATGGAGGCAGGCTTGCCGTCAGTAGGAAGATTGTTTTCGGAAATGAGGCCCAGCACTTCCGATCCAGCCTCATCCAAAATTCTCACTGGATAGGTGTTTTTCAAAGCGTTCCAAGTCTGGCTGCAACTGGAGGAGCAGACAGAGAGCAGAACAAGAAAACTAAGACGGGCGAGTTTCATATTATAAAGTCGTGTTTATCATGGCGTTGCTTTCCTGTAAACAACAAGATGCTCAGCGCTTGAAAGCCACCTGGGAGCTGGTGCGGCCATCCAATGGCGGGATTCCTCGTGCCTTTTTGTTCTGAACCTCACGCCCACGCATTTCCGAAGTCTTTGTGGCGACCACCCCCTTGCCATCTTCTTCAGCAACCATCAGAGCATACGGAACCAGACGCAATGCCGTGCCGATAAGCCCGCAGTTGCTCAGCAACAGGCAGGCGAAGGCGGCAAAAATCAGACGGGAATTCACGGGCATTATTCGTTAATATCACAACCGCCTCTGAGAGTAAACATTTATGATGGCACCGGTTCAGAGCGGAACTTGCACTTTATGAAGCAAACAATTCCCCTGCCACTCCGTATTGCACAGCCCTTCCGATCCCAACCACATGAAGAAACTGCTCTCCCTTCTCCTCGCCCTTACCGTCTCGCTTCAGGCTGAGATCGAACTCAAGCAGGGCGACAGCATCGCCATCCTTGGCAATGCACTTCCGGACCGCTCGCAATATTCGGGCTGGCTGGAGTCGATGCTGACGCAGGCAAACTCAGGCAAGGACCTCACCTTCCGCAATCTGGCCTTTTCCGGCGATGAGGTGCAGACCTGGCACCGCATCGATAACTTCGGCACGCGCGACGAATGGCTCACGAAGGTGAAGGCGGACGTCATTTTTGCCTTTTACGGCTACAATGAGTCCTTCAAGGGCTACGAAGGCATCGAGGAGTTCAAAAAGAATCTCGGCAAGTTCATCGATGACGCCAGGGCGCAAAACTACAGCGGTAAAGGAGCGCCGCGCATCGTGCTGTTCTCGCCCATCGCCCTGCAAAAGCTGGCCAACCCCAGCCTGCCGCAGGTGGAGGAAAAGAACACCAACATCCAAAACTACGCCGCCGCGATGAATGAAGTCGCCGCAGCAAAGGGCGTGGCGTTTGTCGATCTCTTCCAGCCCAGCGCCAAGGGCCTGCCAGAGGGCTCGACCCTCGACGGCCTCTACATCACTGACAGCGGTGAAAAGGCCATCGCAGAAGCTGCATTCAAGGCCCTCACCGGCAAGGACGCGCCCAAGGTGAGTGAAAAGCTGCGCAAGGCCATCAACGACAAAAACTGGGAGTGGCACCAGCGCTACCGCACCGTGGACGGCTACAACGTCTATGGCGGCCGCTCCGGACTGGCCTACGCAGCAGGAGTGGGTGCTTTTAAACAAAACGAGCGCACGCCTGAGAAGCCCTACATTTCCAACTACCAGGTGATGATGGAGGAAATGGCCCAGCGCGATGTGAAGACGGCGAACCGTGATCTGCGCGTGCATGCCATCGCTAAAGGCGGCGATCTCGAAGTCAAAGACGACAACCTGCCGCCCGTGGAGAAAGTGCCGTCCAACATGCCAAACCCAAAGGAGGGCAAGGACTTCAACAAGGTGCCGATGACCGGCATGACCTTCACCCCGGAAGGCCTCGTGGCATTCCCAGACGCGAAGGAGGCGCTGAAAAACATTCAGCCGGAAGCCGGGCTCAAGATCACACTCTTTGCCGATGAAAAAATGTTCCCTGCGCTGGTGAATCCCGTGCAGATGGCCTGGGACACACGCGGCCGCCTGTGGGTCAGCGCCTGGCTGAACTACCCTGAGCGCACCCCCACCAGCACCAAGGGCGACAGCCTGCTCATCTTTGAAGACACCAACGGCGACGGCACGGCGGACAAGATGACGGAATTTGCCGACAACCTGAACTGCCCCACCGGATTTAACTTCTACAAAGACGGCGTCATCGTCATGCAGTCGCCGAATCTGGTGTATCTCGAAGACACCGATGGCGACGGCAAAAGCGACAAGCGCACCATCCTGCTGATGGGCCTGTGCGCTGCGGACTCTCACCATGAGACGAATGCCCTAAACTATGACTGCGGCGGTGCCTTGTATCCGAGCGATGGTGTCTTCCACCGCACGCAGGTGGAAACGCTCTACGGCCCCGTGCGCAACACGAACGGCTGTATCTACCGCTTTGACCTCAACCGCCGCTCGTTGGAGCGCTTCACCACGGACGCAACGGTGAATCCGCATGGCAAAGTCTGGGACCGCTGGGGCAATGCCTTTTTCACCGATGCCACAGGCAACGTGAACACCTTTGCCGAAGCCTCCTCCTGCTACCTGCCACGTGAGGGCGGCGGCAGTGCCAAGCTCCAGGAATTCTGGAAGCGCCCCGCACGCCCTTGCGCCGGCAACAACCTCATCTCCAGCCGCCACTTCCCCGAGGACTGGCAGAACAATTTCCTCAACTGCAATGTCATCAGCTACCAGGGCATCTGGCGCGTGCCGCTCATGCCAGACGGTTCCGCTTTGAAGGGCGAAGTCAGCAACGAACTCGTCAAAGTCGACCCCGCTGTGTATCCCACCTTCCGCCCCAGCGCTGTCAGCGTGGGCCCGGATGGCGCGCTGTATTTCTGCGACTGGGCCAATGCCATCATCGGCCACATGCAGCACCATCTGCGTGACCCGAACCGCGACCACCAGCATGGCCGCATCTACAAGCTGTCCTATGAAGGCCGCCCGCTGCTCAAGCCCACCAAGATCCACGGCGAGAGCATCGCGAACCTCCTCGAAAACCTCAAAGCATGGGAAGACAACGTGCGCATGCGCAGCAAGATCGAACTCGCCAAGCATGATCCCGCCAAGGTCGCCGCCGCAGCCAAAGCCTGGGCTGCGAAGCTCGATACGAGCGACAAGGAATACGAGCACCACCGCCTCGAAGCGCTGTGGACGCACCAGTGGGTCGATTTCGTGGATGTGGATCTGCTCAAAGCCGTTCTGCAATCTCCCGAACCCCGTGCCCGTGCCGCCGCGACGCGTGTGCTCTGCTACTGGAAGGACCGCGTTCCCGGCGCGCTTGATATGCTCAAGGTCGCTGTGAATGATCCCGCCATGCCGGTGCGCATGCACGCCGTCCGCGCCCTCAGCTTTTACCAGCCCACGCCCGATGCGGAGAAGGCTCTCGAAATCGCCTACGACGTGCTCAAGCAGCCCACCGACTCCTACATCGATCACGTTTTCAGTGAGTGCCGCAAAGGCCTGCAGTCCGTGCTCAAGACCAAGATCCTGCCGAAAGATCCCGGCGCGCTGGCTGAGTTCATCGCCAAAACCACCGACGCCGATTTGAAAGGCCTGCCTGATCTGGAACCTGTGCTCATCGAAAAACTCACACGTCCAAAGCTCACCGCCGATGTCCGCTCAAAAGCCCTCGAAGAACTCGCCAAGACCAGCGGTGATGACACGCCCGTAGTCCTCGTAAGCATGCTCAAGCGCATCGAAGCCGCCGGTGGCAAACTCAACGCCACTGCCGACGACCTTGGCAAACTCCTGCTCGCGCAATCTCCGGGCATGCTGGCCCGCCATGGCACGCTCCTCAAAACCCTGGCCAAAGACGCGAAACAGGCCCCCGTGAAACGCGCCTGCTACGCCGCCTACATCGTCGGCGACAAAACGCCGGACAACCTCTGGAAAGCCACCAAGGACGGCGGCGAGCGCAACTACCTCATCGAAGCCATTGCCCTCATCCCTGCCAATGAAGCCGCGCTGCGCGCCAAGTTCCAGCCACTCCTCACCGCCCTGCTGGGAGATGCCAGCCTCGATGGCGGCCGCCTGCGTGCCGTGCTCACCGCCCTGCCCCTCATGGGTGCAGACAACGCCGCCGCGAACTTCCAGATCGTGGCGCAGCACCTCATTGACGGCAAAGAGCGCAACGCCGCCGCCAAGGCCCTCATGAAATTCCCCAAAACCAGCTGGGACGCCGCCAAGGCAAAGCCAACGACTGACGCCGTCCTCGCCTACGGCAAGACGGTGAAACCTGCCGACCGCAGCAAGCCCGAGTACGTCGAAATCATCGCCGCCGCCAAGGAAATGGCTGCTCTGCAAGGAGACGCCGGCAAAGCCACCCTCGCCGAATTGAAAACCATCAGTGTCGATGTCTTCGTTGTGCACACTGTGCATGAGCAGCTCCGCTTCGACACCAACCGGATCGAAGTCACCGCCGGCAAGCAGTTTGAAGTCATCTTTGAAAATGATGACGTCATGCCGCACAACTTCGTCATCGTCCCACCGGGCAAGCACATGGAGATCGGCACTGCCGCCATGACGATGACGCCCGACAAGCTCGACAAACAAGGCCGCGCCTTCATGCCCACCGCCTTCGAGAAGCAGATCCTCGCCGCTACGAAGCTCCTCGAACCCGGCCAGATAGAAACCGTCAAACTCAAAGCCCCATCACAACCCGGCGAATACGAATTTGTCTGCACCTTCCCCGGCCATGCCGTGCTGATGTGGGGCACGCTGAGCGTGGCGAAGTGATATGGCTTAGTCTTCCCCGCGACAGCGTCCTGGCGTGCGCCGGTCCTCCGGCGCTTTCGAACGTCCACCGGCCTGCGAAAAGCTCCAGAGGACTGGAGCACTCCAAAACGCTGGCGCGACTCTCGCCAGCCCTAGCTCTTGCGAAGTTGCCTCTTCATTTCGCTTCACCGCATTGCCGACCACGCGAACGCGAAGCGTCTTGAAGTGCGCCGGTCCTCCGGCGCTTTTGAGCGTCTCTAAGCCTGCTAATAGCAGATCGAGAGGGCTGGAGCACTCCAGGACGCTGGCGCGCCTGCAATGCTCCAACATGAACAAACGCCTCAGCTCTCGCGGATCTTCCCCGCCAGCGAATCGAGCGTGCGTTTGAAATCGTTGGAACCATTGACAAGGTTCGTGACGACTTTGCAGGCGTGGATGACGGTACCGTGATCACGACCACCGAATTCATCGCCAATCTGCACGAGTGGCAGCTTGGTCATGGTGCGTGTGAGAAACATGGCCACCTGGCGGGCTTCAGCGATGTTTTTCGGACGACGCGGGCCGGTGAGGTCACTGACGCGCAGATCGTAATGCGTAGCGATGATGCGCTGGATGCGGTCCACCGTGACGGTCTTGGACGGATCTTCATCGATCACATCATGCAGCATCGTCGCGAGGGCAGACTCCGTGGGCACAGTGCCTTCGAGCGATACATGAGCGGCGACGCGCATGAGTGCGCCTTCCAACTTGCGCACGTTAACGCGGATGCGCTGTGCCATGAAGTCGAGGATCCATGGGTCGAGCGAGACATTGAAGTCGCTCTGCTTGCGGCGCAGGATGGCGATGCGGGTTTCAAAGTCCGGCACCTGGATCTGCGTGGCAAGGCCCCATTCAAAGCGTGAGACGAGACGGCTTTCGAGATTTTTGATCTCGCTTGGGGGGCGATCACTGGCGAGGACGATCTGCTTCGCATTGTTGAAGAGCTCGTTGAAGGTGTGGAAGAACTCCTCCTGCGTGCTGTCCTTGCCCTCGAAGAATTGCACATCGTCGATGAGCAGCACATCCACCTTGCGGTATTTCTGGCGGAACTGGCTGAAGGTCTGGCGCTTGATGGCGTCCACAAACTCATTGGTGAACTGCTCGGAGGTGACGTAGCGCACGTTGGCACGCGGTTTGCGCGCCAGCACTTCTTGGCCAATGGCCTGCAAGAGATGCGTCTTGCCAAGGCCAGTGGCACCGTAAAAAAACAGCGGATTGTAGATGCGGCCCGGCTTTTCAGCCACGGCCTTGGCAACAGCCACCGAATAGCTGCTGTTGGGGCCGACGACGTAGCTGTCGAAGTTGAATTTGGCGTTCAGGCCGGCCTCGCTGAAGAAACGGATCGGAGCCTGATCAGCTGCGTTGCCACGCGCCGCCTTGAGTTCGGGCATGGGCGCGTAGGAAACGGGAGTCGGTTCCGTCGCCACATGAAACTCAATGACTGCTGGCACTCCAGTGACTTCAGCCACGGCATCAGCTACAGCCACCGTGTGGTTGCTCTCAATCCAGAGCTGATGGATCGGATTCGGCACGGTGATGATGAACCTGCCGTCATCTGCCAGACGACCCGAGGTGCCGCTGAAGCATCGCTGAAAATTGTCCCCACCCAGACGCTTCACCAAAACTTCGCAGACCTGATCCCAAATCGTGGGAACAGGCGTGAACAGTTCTGTGTGTGCATGGTGAGCCGAGCCATTGAAGGAAGTGTGATTCGAGTTTTCATCGTTGCGCGCCATGATGATTGTTTCTGGAAGAATGAGGTCGGGATTGGGTTGGTAAGGCGTGTCGATAGAATTCAAATGGGAGCAATCAGGAGGCCATCGAATATCTTTTTAAACGACCCTTCTTTGTATGTCGAAATCGACACATGTAACAAGCTCTTCTTCGATATATTTTTTGAATTTTCCAAGCGAGTGAGCAAAACATTCAAAATTAATTTGCTTTGAAATGTGAAGATCTGCCGCAAACACGGCGAACAAGCTGTGAACAGCTTGCGAATAGATGTGCTCAACCAGAATAGGCACGCTAATTGCGTGCATGCTCTCATGCGGGAAAAAGATCGTTCCCGCATGGAGCATGCAAAGCCTCAATGAGCCTGTTTCACATGCTCACCTAGCAGATCGCGGCCAAAGTCACCGTCAAAGCTGCGCCAAACACTGTGCACATGGTTGGCATCGTTCTGGGTGTTGTCATACTCAAGCAGGAAGGTCTTGCCCTGCACGCGGTAGTAATGTGGTTCGCCGCGCTCCTTGCCACCAGCCCAGGCGAAATAAATCGGCCAGCTGGCCTTGAACTCGGCGCGGGCGGCCTCAGCGATTTCGGGACGCAGCCGGTCAATGTATTCAGCGATGATGCGCGTGAGCATGTCCTTCTGCTTCTCGTTGAGTTCGGAATCAGCAAGACCGGCGGGAGCCAGAGGGCTCACTTTGTGCTCGGCAGCCGTGATCATCTCTTTGGGGGCTTCCGTGGCGACGAAGGCCGTCTTGAACTGCTCAGGGGTGAGCGACTTGACCAGTTCACGGCCCAGTTCTTCCTCAACTCCCAGCACGCGCAATCCGGTGAGCGGACCCTGGCGGATTTCACCCGGATTGGTGCCCATGAAAGCTGGAGTGGCACGCAGCATCTGGCCGTCTTTGATGGTGAAATTCAAGGACAGGTGATGCCCTTCGACACGCCAGCCCCAGCTGCCCTTGTCAGCAGGTTCGCCGAAAATTGAGACAAAGTATTTTTCCGGATCACGCTTTTCGCGGACTGCAGCACGCTTGGATTCATCAGCTCCCTCGATTTGATAGAGCACTTCTTCGAGGCTCATGATCGTCACCGCCTTGGCGGAGCCACGAAAACTGAGACCGGTATTCAGGAGGGCGTGGGCGAGCAGGCGCTGCTGCGGCGTCATCTCCTTGAGCGGCAGCCCCTTGCGCTCACGCGGGATGAAGTGCCAGTTTTCACGTTCCTCGGCGGCAAATTCGAAACAAGCTTTCGTCTTTTGCTCCGGAGTCAGCGCAGCCAGAAAGACCTTGGCGATGGCAGACATTTGCGTGCCCGCCTCGTGAGCCCCAGCCGTGCGCGGAGAGAAGCTTGAAAAGGCAAGGCAAATGCCGAGAAACGGAACAGAGAGGCGCTGAGCGAGGTGCATGATAGTGGTGATGTGTCGCCGTGATTGGATGGCGGGGCAAGACGAACGCTCATTCCACCAGCGGTTTGTCATTCATTGTCATCAATTTTCATCTTGCGAGCGCCGAGTCGTTGACACTTTCCTGCGTGAGGTTGTAGTCTGATGATTATCGTAAAATACCGATTTCACGCACCACCCGCCACGCAGATCCGAATTCATGTACTCCAATGAAGCATACCTCCTCGAACAGCTCCTGGAAACCGGCCAGCTGTCCGAGCGTGACATCCAGCAGGCAAAAACAGGTCTGAAACCTGGTGAGAGCGCAGTTGCTCTTCTAGTCAAATCGGGAACCATCTCAGACGAGCAGATTGCTCGCACGGTTGCCGTCAGCTCTGGCATGGAGTACGTCGATTTGAACGGATTCGAAGCCCATCCCGGCCTGAAGGCTCTCGTGCCTCTGGATGTGGCCCAAAAGTACAAAATTGCACCGTTGGGGATGAACGGGAGCAGCCTGCAAATTGCGGTGTCCGACCCGTTTGATTTCGAAACACTGGATGCGCTGCCGCATGTGCTGCAGCCGGACATTGAGTACTTCTGCTCCACCCCGGGCCTGATCAGGACGGTGCAATCCAACATTTATGGCAACGAGGCCATCCTGGGAATCACGACCAAAGGCGCGGATCCCGGCACTTCTTCAGATGCCGACGCCCCGGTCATCAGGCTGGTGCAGAACATGCTGATGGAGGCATTCAAGCAAAAGGCTTCTGATATTCACGTGGAGCCACTGGAGAAGGACATCCGCATCCGCTACCGCATGGATGGCGTCCTCGTGGACGTGGAGCATCACCCCAAACGCCTCCATTCCGCCATCATTGGGCGTCTCAAAATCATGACCGGCTCCATGCAGCTGGATGAAAAGCGCATCCCTCAGGACGGCCGCATCCAGATGCACTTCAATGACAAAGAGATCGACATGCGTGTGTCGATCATCCCCACCAACAATGGCGAAAGCGTCGTCATGCGTGTGCTCGACAAGAGCAGCCTGAAGCTCGGCCTCGTGGACTTGGGATTCCTGAGTGATGACCAGGCCTCCTTTGAGCAGCTCATCACGCTGCCAGACGGAATCATTCTGGTCACCGGCCCCACGGGCTCCGGCAAAACGACCACGCTCTACGCCTGCCTCAATTTCATCAATCGTCCCGACCGCAAGATCATCACGGTGGAAGATCCCGTCGAATATGAACTCGCGGGGATCAACCAGGTCATGGTGAAGGAAGACGTCGGCATGACCTTTGCCGCAGCGCTGCGCGCGATGCTACGTCAGGCGCCCAACATCATCATGCTGGGGGAAATTCGAGACTTGGAAACGGCCTCCATCGCCATCCAGGCATCGCTCACAGGCCACTTGGTCTTCAGTACCCTGCACACAAACGACGCCCCGAGCGCCGTGGCCCGTCTCAGCGACATCGGCGTGAAGCCCTTCCTCACCGCCTCCGCCGTGCGCGCGATCGAAGCTCAGCGACTGGTCCGCAAGCTCTGCCCCGACTGCAAACAGCCCGGCAAACTCTCCAGCAATGAACTGCGCTCCCTCGGCCTCGAAGCTGCCCAGATGGCGGAGTCCACCATCATGAGCCCCGTCGGCTGCTCCAAATGCCGCCAGCGCGGATTCCGCGGTCGTATGTCCATCGTCGAGATCTTCAAAATCGACGATGAAGTTCGCGGCATGATCAACCAGCAGCTCACGACTCCCCAACTGCGCAAACGCGCGCGCGAACTGGGCATGCGCACCCTGCGTGAAGACGGCATCCGCAAGGTGCTCTCAGGCTCGACCACCGCCGATGAGGTGATCGAAGCGACCATGTCAGACGCCGATTGATTTTCACGGCTCAATTTCTCCAACGAACTTCATTTCTTACAGACGACTATGACTCCCCATAATGTGGTAGAGATGCTCAAAAGCCGGGGTGTGATCGACAAAGGTCTCGCCTACGACATCGAGCAGGATTCCGTGCAAAACGGCAAAGACATTGTCCAGGTGCTGCTGTCCTACGGCATCTATACCAATGAGGATGAATTCTGGGCGCAGGTGGCCGATGAACTGGGCGCCGACCATTTCGATCTCGACAATTTCGAACCGCCACCCTCCGTTGTCGCCTTGATTCCCGCAGGCATGGCTCGCCTCTATGGAGCATTCCCGATCACTCTGGATGCGCAGGGCCTGCATGTCGCCTTCACCGATCCGCTCAATCCTCAGTTGGTTGAAGACCTGCGTTTTGGACTCGAAAAAACGATCGTGCCAGTGGTCGCTCGACGCAGCCAGGTGCTGACCTTGATCGAGAAGTATTATGGCGCAGGCGCACCCAGCATTGAGGAAATCTTTGGCCAGCTAGGCAAGAGTGCCAAAGACGGGGTCACCGCCGAAGCCGAAGCGAATTCCGCACCCATCGTCAAATTCGTCGATCTGGTGATGCAGCAGGCCATCAAGGAACGTGCGAGCGATATTCACTTCGAGCCCTTCGAGCGTGAATTCAAAATCCGCTACCGCGTGGATGGCTCCCTCTATGAGATGGCACCGCCTCCCATCCATCTGGCCACCTCGATCATTTCCCGCATCAAGGTCATGGCGAACATGAACATCGCCGAGCGCCGCATCCCGCAGGACGGACGCATCATGACCAACGTGGGCGGCAAACCGGTGGACATGCGCGTAAACTCCCTGCCCACGCAGCACGGCGAGTCCGTGGTGCTGCGCGTTCTTGATCGTTCTTCGATCAACATCGAACTCGAGGCGCTGGGCATGCAGCCCTTCCTTCAAGATTACATCGTCGAGACCATCCACAAGCCCAACGGC
This sequence comes from Verrucomicrobiaceae bacterium, assembly GCA_027490195.1. Classification (GTDB taxonomy): domain Bacteria; phylum Verrucomicrobiota; class Verrucomicrobiia; order Verrucomicrobiales; family Verrucomicrobiaceae; genus Prosthecobacter. The sequence goes on from JAIXYN010000044.1 coordinate 91,074, forward strand.
ATCTTCATCGTCACCGGTCCGACCGGGGCCGGCAAGACCACCACTCTCTACGCCTGCCTGCGACGGATCAACACCATTGACTGCAAGCTGATCACCGCCGAAGACCCGGTGGAATACGAACTCGACGGCGTCATGCAGGTGCCGATCAACGACGCGGTGGGGCTCACTTTTGCCAAGGCCCTGCGCTCCTTCCTGCGTCAGGACCCAGACCGTATCATGGTGGGAGAAATGCGTGACCTTGAAACCGCCCAAATCGCGATTCAGGCCTCACTCACCGGCCACTTGGTGCTCAGCACCCTGCACACCAACGATTCCGCCGGGGCCGTCACACGTCTGGTGGACATGGGGGTGGAGCCGTTCCTGGTCTCAGCCACGCTGGAAGGGGTGCTCGCCCAGCGCCTGCTGCGCACGATCTGCAAAAGCTGCCGTTCGCCCTATGAACCAAGCCTGAACATTCTCAATCAGCTCGGCCTTACGCCGGAAGATCTCGGCGGGAAGCAATTCTACACCGGTTCGGGCTGCTCCGTCTGCGGCAACAGTGGCTACAAAGGCCGCAAAGGCCTCTACGAGCTGCTGGATGTCACCGACCCTATTCGCGAACTCATCACCGGACGCGCTCCTTCCATCGTGCTGAAGCAAAAAGCCATCGAGCTGGGAATGGTCACCCTGCGTGAAGATGGACTGCGCGGCATTTACGATGGAGCAACGACCATCGAAGAAGTCCTGAAATACACCTGATTCCCTCAACGCCAACCGGCGAGACTGTCGTGTGCAACCCTGTCATTATTTGATGGACAGAATGCCCGCTGTCCCGGTATTCTAAAATTACCCTGAACAAACGCCGCCAAGATACGCCCCTATGCCCACGTTTCAATACATCGCCCTGGATCAGAACGGACAGGAAACCGCCGGAGAGCTTGATGCTGCCTCAGAAGCAGATGCCATCAATCAACTGCGCCAGTCCGGCCTCTATCCAACGAGCGTCGCCGCCGAAGGCCAGGGTCAGGCCGCCGCCATTAAGAAACGCGTCAAATCCAGCGCGAAGGGCAAGACGAAGACCGTCAAAGTCGGTGCCAATGCCAAGGTCAAAAGCAAGAGCCTGATGATTTTCACGCGCCAGCTCGCGACGCTGATCGACTCCGGCCTGCCCTTGCTGCGTGGCCTCACGGTGCTTGGCCGTCAGGAGCCCAATCTGATCATGAAAGGGACGATCAACACACTGGCGGACAATGTTCAGACCGGCAGCACCTTTTCCGAAAGCCTTCAGCAGTACCCGCGCATTTTTAACAAGCTTTACATCAACATGGTCAAGGCCGGGGAACTCGGCGGTGTGCTTGAGCTCGTGCTCAACCGTCTTGCCGAGTATCAGGAAAAAGCCCAGAAGCTCAAAAACAAGATTGTCGCCGCGATGGTTTACCCAATCATCGTCATGTTCATTGCTGCAGCCATCATGGTCTTCCTCATGATGGTCATCGTGCCACGCTTTGAGTCCATCTTTGATGACATGATTCCTGGTGGCAAAGACAAGCTGCCAGGCTTGACCAAGTTCGTCATCAACTTCAGCCGCAACATGCTGGATTACAAATGGATCCTGCTGGGCATGATTCTAGCATCCATTGTCGGCTGGCGCCTACTTGCCTCCACCAAAGGTGGACGCCGGTGGATCGACCGCACCAAGCTCAAGCTCCCGCTCTTTGGCGATGTGCAGCGCAAAACCGCCATCTCACGCTTCACCCGCACCTTGGGAACTCTGGTGACATCCGGCGTGCCCATCCTTCAGGCCTTGAACATCACCCGTGACACCGCCGGCAACACCATCGTTTCCGATGCCATCACCAAGGTGCATGATGCCGTGAAAGAAGGTGAGTCCATGGTCGCGCCGCTGGAGTCCAGCTCGGTCTTCCCTCCGATGGTGATCTCCATGGTCGATGTGGGCGAAGAAACCGGCCAGCTTCCTGAGATGCTGCTCAAAATCGCCGATGTGTATGAAGATGAAGTGGACAATTCCGTCTCTGCCCTGACCTCCATGCTGGAGCCGCTGATGATCGTCGTCCTAGCCCTCGTCGTGGGTGTGATCGTCATGGCCCTCTTCCTTCCGCTTATCGAAGTGATCAAGAACCTCAGCGGTGGTGCCGGCGGCTAAACCTGCACACCACCCCCAACCAATTCTGGAGCCATGAAACCAACCCGCTTCGCATTCCGTTCACGTGCACGCGCCTTCACCCTGGTGGAGATGCTCATCGTGATCACCATCATCTCACTGCTTGCCGCCCTGACTTTGGGCGGATACACCTATGCCATGCGCTCCTCAAAACGACGCGTCACCACAGGCACGTTCGAGGCGATCAAAGCCGCCCTTGAACGTTACAACACGGAGTTCGGTGAATACCCGCAGCCCGCAGGAAGCAATCAAATGGTCCCCTTTCCTCCCGGGGTGACGCCGTATGACACCTCTGGGGCTGCATGCCTCTATCAGGCGCTGACGGGTGACGGGTACGACCAGATCAAGGGCGTCACCTCATCGGGCAGCGGCTCTGCTGATGGCGGGACTGGAGGCTCTTCAGATGGAAAAGTAGAGGGCGCGGCCGAGATCAATAACAAAAAGTTTACCGATATTCCCCAGACCATTTTCACTCGAAAAGGTTCCACCTACATCCTCATTGATGGCTTTGGCCACCCCTTTCAGTACATCAAGGCAGCGATTCCAGCCGTGGGTAATGGTGGCAACAACAATAATGCCAATAACCCCACTACCATCAACAACACGTATGATCTGTGGTCTTACTCAGAGGATGAGATAAACACCACTAAGCAAAGCATCAGCACCCTGGCAGACCCAACACTGTCTGCTCAATGGATCAAAAACTGGTGATTCAAGACGGCTTTTTCATCCCAAACGACATCGATCGCGTATTTCCGGGCAAAGTTTGACAGAGTATGCCCATCGGTCTTGCCATTGCTTCCATTATTGCGCTGTTCGTCAGCTTCTGGGCATTGAACATTGCACGGGATCCAAGTGTCTGGAGACTCTGGTGGATGGATCTGCTTGGAGTGCTCGATGTTGATTCCAACAGGGAGCAGCGACGGAGCCAGGAGCGACAGATGTCCTTCATCTGCTTCACGCTTTTCATGCTCCTTCTAACGACCGGCCTCAGCGGTGCCTTCTGGACGGTTGACCTTGTGAGAGATCACAAGCGTGACAAAACACGCTTTGAGCGTGCAGAGCAGAGCTCCAACCGCGAAATCGAGAAGGTCAAAAGACAGCCCCAGAGCATTCGCCGTTAACGAGGCGAACTTGAAGGGGTGGATTTTGGTTTGCACGCAGCCTGCATCGCTGCGAAGAACCCTCTCATTCCAATAACGATCCCATGAACCGCCAGGAAAATCTTGAAGCCCTCTTTCGCAACGGCAAAACCGTCATCCTTCCCATCGACCACGGTTGCGCCATTCCAGTGCCTGGTTTGGAAAATCCCTTTCAGCTCATCGATCAGGTCAATGAATTCGTTGACGGCTATGTCATGAACCTCGGTGTCGCCCTGCGCGCGGCCGACAGTCTGGCTGGCAAGGGCATCATCCTGCGCACCGACGTCTACAACACCCGCACCACAGGTGAAGGTGCTGGCAGCATAGGCGTCTTTGGAGTTGAGGAGGCGGAAATGGTCGGTGCCAACGCCGTCATGAACATGCTCTATCCTTTCTCTACCCAGGAAAAGGCCAACTTCCAGGAGTGCGCCGATCTCATCCGTCTCAGCCTCGACACAGACATTCCTGTCATCCTGGAGTCACTGCCCTATGCACTCGGCGCGCCGGATAAATACACTGTGGAAAATATCAGCTTCGCCGTCCGGCTCGCAGCCGAACTCGGCTCTGACGTCGTGAAGACCCCCTACCCGACCAACGGCACGGTGGAAGACTTCCGCCGCATTGTTGGACAGAGCTTCATCCCCGTCATCATCCTCGGCGGTGCCGCCATGGGAGACGACGCCGGCCTGCTGAAGATGGTCGAAGACGCCATGGATGCAGGTGCCGCCGGCGTGGCGATCGGTCGCAACGTGTGGCAGCACAAAAATCCAGCCGCCATCGCCCGCAGTCTCGTAGCCGTGGTGCATGAGGATGCCTCCGCGCTCGAAGCCCTCGCGCTGTTGAAAGAACCCGTGCGTTGAAGCAGTTTCGTTTTACCCCGCCATGAAAAGACTGCTTTTTGCCGCCAGCCTCTTCGCCGCCTGTTCTCTTCAGGCCCAACAGCTGCAAACCTTCGAGATCAAGGCCGACGAATGGGCCGAAGGTGAACCGCCGAAGGAGGTCTTCATCGTGGATGGCACCATCAAGATCGGCGCACGCGATGGCAATAAGGCCATTGTCATTGATCCCAATCCCGTCACCGACGCCAGTGCCCAGTTGGCCTTCTCCGCCAGCGGCAATGCCAGCATCGAGGCCCGCATCCTCGCCCTCAAGCGTGGCCGCAGCACGCCCCGCTTCGGCGTCAGCGTGCATGGCATGAGCGGCCACCGGCTCATCGTCAATCCCGCCAAAAAATCCCTCGACCTCGTCAAAGGCGACCAGACACTGGCCACCGTACCTTTTGCCTGGACCAGCGAAGTCTGGGTGAAGGTGAAACTCGAAGCTAAAAAAGCTGCAGGAGATGCCTGGGATATCTCTGGCAAAGCCTGGCCTGCCGATGCCGCAGAGCCTGCCAAACCGCTCATCAAGCACGAGGAAAAGAATCTCAAAGGCCAGGGCAAATGCGCCATCTGGGCCACGCCCTTTTCAGGCGAACCCGTGTTCTTCGACGACATCAAAATCAGCGTCGAAGCTGCCGCAGCTGCTCCTTAAGGCGCAGGCGGTGCTTTCACCGTGATTCTGGGAGGCAATGTAGCCTTCGCCTCTTTGCCGCTGAGTGTTTCGAACTTCGTCAGGCGGGCAAACATGAAGCCCACAAAGACACTGGCGTTCATCTCAATGGGAATGCGCAGCTCATCATCTGAAACCCAGATCGTCGCCGTCTTCATCTTTTTGTAGGCGCCGAGAGCCAAAGTGCTGCGGTCGATTTTCCGTATCTGCAGCCCCAGCTTGATGCAGGGCCGCTTTTCCCCGCCATACACGATGGTCTCACGCCCATGCACCTCAAACGTGGTCAAGTAGGGCGTATCCCAAGGCTGCACCACCCGCGTGATTTTCTGCCCATCCTTCAGCTCCAGGCTGCGCACATAGAGGATCACGGAGAGAATGTCATCCATGGGGCCATAGGCACACAGGGTGGTCGATTTGCTCGGCGTGCCCTTCACCGGCTGCACCTGCGTCTCCGTCACGATCCGGTGCCGCTCAAACGACACGCGGTAGCGGCAGGTTTCCGCGCTGTCCGTCTCACGGTGCTGCAAATAGTGCGCCCGCAGATCCCCACGATGCATGATGGAGGTCATCTCGCAGTCGTACTTCCACAAAGAGCGCGCCAGCCCCGTGCTCGCGGCAGAGGCATCGGCACGCCAGTACTCACCCGCTTCGCGCACGGTCAGCGTGGCCTGGCCTGCCGTCATCACATGGCTCCAGCCAATGTCAAAAGTCAGCTTGCAGGGCGGCACCTTCCTGTGTGTTCCGGCAGTGCCTGGCGTCAGCTCTTTCACCCACTCCGGCGACTGCGCACAGGCCAAAGAATGGCTCAGCACACCAAAGAGAAGAACGAGCATAAAGCGCATGCACCCACTATTCCCTCGATTTTCCCTTTTGCCAGTCCGTGTCTTTTCCGCCACAGTCCATTCATCATGCACGATCCTCGAATTGACGCCCTCTCACGCCAGCTTGTCCGCTATTCCACCAAAGTTAAAAAAGGTGACCTCGTCTGGATCGACCTCTTCGACGTGCCAAACACCGTGGGCCAGAGCCTCATTCGTGAAGTCGTCGCTGTCGGCGGCCTGCCCATGGTCCGCATCAATGACGCCGTGCTCACGCGTGAGCAGATGATCCATGCCAATGAGAAGCAGTACGACATCATCGCGGAAAACAACCTCGCTCTGATGAAGCAGACCGACTGCTACATCGCCGTGCGCGGCAGCCACAACATCACCGAAGCCGCCGACGTGCCGGCAGAAAAAATGAAGCTCGTCATGGCCAAGCTGCGCCCCGTTCAGAACGAGCGCGTCAACAACAGCCGCTGGGTCGTCCTCCGCTGGCCCACCGCCTCCATGGCCCAGCAGGCCGGCATGAGCACCCAGGCCTTTGAAGACTTCTTCTTCCGCGTCTGCCTGCTCGACTACGCCGCGCTGCTGCCAGCCATGAAAGCCCTGAAGCAGCTCATGGACAAAACCAAGCACGTCCACATCGTCGGCCCCGGCACCGATCTGAGCTTCAGCCTCAAAGGCCTCAAGGCCATCGCCTGCGGCGGCAATCACAACATCCCCGACGGCGAGGTCTTCAGCGCCCCCGTCAAAGACAGCGTGGAAGGCGTCATCAGCTACAACGCCCCTACCATTTATCAGGGCATCGCCTTCGACACCGTAAAGCTGGAGTTCAACAAGGGCAAAATCGTCAACGCCACCGCCAACAACACCGCCGCCATCAACAAGATCTTCGACAGCGACGAAGGCGCCCGCTACATCGGCGAATTCGCCATTGGCTTTAACCGCGAAATCAAAGAGCCGATGCGCGACATCCTCTTCGACGAAAAAATCGCCGGCAGCTTCCACTTCACTCCCGGCCAGGCCTACGAAGGCGAAGCCGACAACGGCAACCGCAGCCAGGTCCACTGGGATCTCGTCAACATCCAGCGCCCCGAATACGGCGGCGGCGAAATCCGCTTCGACGGCAAAGTCATCCGCAAAGACGGCAAGTTCCTCCTGCCGGAGTTGAAGCCGCTCAACTACTAAAGTTGACCCGTTGCGCCGCAACGGGTCGGACAGCACTCCAGTTGCAGCGCAACTGGGCTACTTCGCCACCGGCGGCTGAAAATTCAGCAGCTCAATCTCCACCGCATGCTTCCGCTCCGGCAGCAGCTCCACCAGGCTGATGCTGCCATACTCAATATTGAAATGCGCCAGATGCGCCAGCGGCACTCCCAGCAGCAGGGCGATGATGACGCGAATGATGCCGCCATGGCAGAAGATAGCCACTTGGCCATGCGGGTGCGCATGAATAATTTTCAGCAGGCATTCTTGCACGCGTGACTTCAATTCCCCAATGTCCTCGCCATTGGCGATTCCATTGCTCTCGATGATCTCCAGCCAGTCGAAGGCACTCACGCCAAAGTTCTTCTGCACCTCGTCCCACCGGCTGCCGGTCCAGTCGCCGAAATCGATCTCCATCAGCCCCGGCATCACTTCCGGCTGCAGCCCCCGCTGACTCGCCATCGGTGCCATCGTCTGCTGCACCCGCAGCATGGGACTGGAATACAACGCATCGATCTTCGTGTCCTTCAGCCACCCCGCCACTGCCTCTCCATGCTTCAATCCCAAAGCCGAAAGCCCCATGTCGATCCTCGAGCCGCCAAACACCTTGTGATACTTCTCATCCACCTCCCCGTGGCGGATGAGATAGATCTGCATGGGATGATTCGGGAGATGGGATTTCATGGCAAAACTATAAAGGGGGAAAGAAGGAAGGCAGCGGTTTAACGCTGCCTTCCAGAGTGTGTGGTTGATGACTCCAGTGGCTTACACAGTGCCGAAGATCGTCTTCCCAGTGCTCAGCAAATCATTGCAAGCTTCCTTCATACGATCACACAGACCCTGCTCGCCCTTCTTGAGGTAGCTGCGGGGGTCGTAGGTCTTCTTGTCGCCCACTTCGCCGTCGATCTTGAGGACGCCGGCGTAGTTCTTCATCATGTGATCGACGATCGGGCGGGTGAAGGCGTACTGGGTGTCGGTGTCGATGTTCATCTTCACGACACCGTAGCCGAGGGTCTCGCGGATTTCTTCGAGGAGGGAGCCGGAACCGCCGTGGAAAACGAGGTCCATTTCAGCAGCGGCACCATGCTTGGCGGTCACTGCGGCCTGGCCGTCGCGCAAGATGGTGGGCTTGAGCTTCACAGCGCCGGGCTTGTAGGCACCATGCACGTTGCCAAAGGTAGCGGCGAACATGAAGCGGCCAATGCCGCTGAGTGTCTCATACACTTCCACCATGTCTTCGGGGGTGGTGTAGAGCTTGTCGGCGGCGACACCGCTGGTGTCATGACCGTCTTCTTCACCACCGACAACGCCGGCTTCGACTTCGAGGATGATCTCGTGCTTCACGCACTCTTCGAGCAGTTCCTTGGAAAGGCGCATGTTTTCAGCCAACGGCAGTTCCGAGGCATCAAGCATGTGGCTCTGGAAAAGATTGTTGAGGCCCGCAGCGCGGCGCTTGGCGGTTTCAGCAATGAGGGGCTTGAGGAAGCTGTCCACCTTCTTCGGCTGGCAGTGGTCGGTGTGCAGGCCGACGAGGATGTTGTACTTTTCAGCCAGGCGATGTGCAGCCTCGGCAAGGACGATGGCACCAAAGGCCTGATCTTTGAGCGCGGTGCCAGAGGCGAATTCGCCGCCACCCGTGGAAACCTGGATGATGCCGTCGGACTTGGACTCAGCGAAGGCCTTCAGCGCGCCGTTGATGGTCGTGATGGAGGTGACGTTGATCGCGGGGTAGGCATAACCACCCTTCTGGGCGGCATCAAGCATGGCACGGTACTGGGCGGGTGTGGCTACGGGCATCTTTGGGGGTATTTGGGTGAGTTGAGGAACTGAGGGAAGCAAGAAACGGGCCGGGTGCAAGAAGCGCTTCGTATTCGGCGGGGGGATGGTCCCCAGCGGCGCTAAACGCTGGCTTGGCCGGCCTGTCAGGCACTGCGCACGAAAGCTGCCGCCGAAAACGCAGGCTGCAGGGGCTGGTTCCCCATCATTCTCCTAGCACTCGCCGGTTGACGCCCGACTATTAAGGTCTTTTAACTAGCATCAACTCCTTCTCACGCAATGCCGCCCATGGAATCCTTTCTCTCGCCCGGCCTGCAATACGGCCTCGAACACAGCACTCTCACCTGCTGGATCATCTGCGGCTTCCTCGCGCTGTTCTCCATCACAAGCTGGGCGGTGATCCTGAGCAAGCACTTCCTGCTCTCCCGGGTGCAGAAGGCCAACCTCTCTTTTCTGCGCGAGTACCGCGAGAGCAATCACGCCCTGGAGCTTTATCAACAGCGCGAGCCCCATGAGTTTTCTTCCTTCTACCACATCTACCACGCAGCCTGCCGCGAGATGTCCTGGTACCTCCTGGGAGAAGACGAGCCTGGCACCACCTTTGCAGCCCGGCTGCAAGGTGCAGGCCGTATCACGCCCTCACAGATGAGTGCGGTGCAGGTGGCCATGGAGCGCAGCGTGGCCGAGGCCGCGCTGCGACTTGAAGCTCGCATGAGCTGGGTGGCCACCACCCTGAGCAGCGCACCGTTTCTTGGGCTGCTGGGCACCGTGTGGGGCATTCTGGACACCTTCAGCACCATGACGTCTGCCAGCAGCACCGCCACTCTCGCCACCTTGGCACCGGGCATCACCACGGCACTCGTCACCACCGTGCTGGGCCTGCTGGTCGCCATCCCGAGCATGATCGGTTACAATGCCCTAGTGAACCGCATTCGCGGCATGGTGGTGCGGCTCGACAACTTCGCCAGCGAGCTCAACGCGGGCTTTGACCGCACCTTTGTGGACCATCGTTTCACCAACGAAGCGCTGCCCAGCATGAGCGCCCTCGGCAGTCCGTCCATGCCCGCCTTCAGCGGCAGTTCCACTCCCCTGCCCTCGTCAATGCAAGCCTTCCACGCCCGCGCATGAAACGCCACTCCAACAGGCATCAGCTCCGCCTGATCACCGAAATCAGCCTCACTCCGCTGATGGATCTGGTGCTGGTGCTGCTGTTTGTTTTTCTGTTAGCAGCTCCCCTGCTCAAGGCAGACAAAGCCATGCTGACCGCAGCGACCCCGCCACCTCCTCCCGCCCCCACCAGCACGCCTGCTCCGACGGAAACAATGGCTCTGCGGGTGAACAGCGACCAGTCCGTCACGCTGAACGGCGCGATGCTCGCTCGCGCGGACCTTCCCGTTTCTTTGAAACAACTCGCCCAGCGCAACCCCGGCATCGGCATCGAAGTGCGCATGCATCGTGATCTGCCAGTGCAGCAGCTGGTGGAAACGATGAAACTGCTTGAAGCAGCGGGCATTCAAAAAACTGCCGTCACGACTCATGCTGAGGCCCCTTGATTGAAGACGAACCGTAAACGCCCAACCACGCTGGAACCGATTTCAGCAGCGATGTTTGTCATCGTTTCGCTGCACTTGGGCGCGGTGTTTGGTGTCTGGTGGTGGTGGCAGAATGTCGGCAGCCTGAAGCGTGATGCCCGGGCCTCGCAGCTTGCCTGGATGAATCCCGGTGACTTCAAATCACAGGTGCCATTGCCTTCCGCTTTGCCTCAGCCCAAAACGGCAGCAGCAACACCTAAAGCGGACAAGAAGCCCGCAGCCGCTGCAGCCATACCATCGTCTGATCCCCCGGTGCAAAAAGCCACGCTGATCGCCGCCCCGACCCAGCAGCATCAGATGGAGCCCGTGCCAAACACCACCAGCGCCCCCTTGTTTGCAGGCTCTGCCGGAGCACCCTTGAAACCTTCTGCCAATCGCAGCATCACGCTCCGCAGAGCTCATGAAAAGCGCACCGGACCCACGATGTTCGGTGCTCCCGTTCCACCGATGACCAGCCCCACGCTGATGGACATCGCCCGTCTCAACACTCTGCGTCCATCCGCAATTCCACCCACCGGCAGTACCGCCCCAGCCACGGAGGAAGTGGATCTGGATGCCATCGATGAAGCAGTCAATTCGGCATTCCTTACCAGTTGGAACGCCCCCCCCATCGAAAGCGTGCCTGAAGGCCAGCGCGAAGGCAGGCTGAACATCTCCATCGGCAAGGAAGGCACGGTCTTGAGGGTTCAAATGAGCAAATTTTCAGGTTCGCACGTCCTGGACCAGTCCATTCTCGAGGCAGCCGCAAAAGTGAAAAAAATTTCCGCAACGCTGCCTTCTAATTATACCAAAGACAGCTACGATCTGGAACTGAACTTCCTTCTGCTGCCCTGACCCCCGCATGAACGCCCGCGCGCTGTTTCTCACTTTCACCCTCGTTGTGTCCCACGGCACACAGGCGGAGGCTGGCGTGCTGGAAAACCTGCGCGGCCTGCTCAGCTTTGGTGGCGGCAAAAGCAAAACCGAGGAGCCGAAGAAAACCATGCCTCGCATCCGCGTGGGCTCCTTCGCTGGCGGCACGGGTGCCAGCGCCCAGCAGACCCTGTATCAGGAACTGCTCGACTCACGTGAGTTCTTCGTCGCCGGTGCGGACGAAAAAGCCGACTTCCTTGTGGAGGGCACTTCATCAGGTGGACGTGTCAACGGCAAGCTGCGTGATGCCAAGGGCAAGGATCTCTTTCAACGCAGCTATGCCGCGCCAGGGCTGGATGAAAACCTCAAGGCGCTCACCGACGACATCATTTACACCATAACCGGCAGGCCGGGACTGGCCACCAGCCGCATCGTCTTTGTGAGCAATGTGTCCGGCAAACGCCAGATCTACATCTGCGATGCCGAAGGTGGTGAGGTGCATCAGGTGACGCATGACAAACATGCGGCGGTGGCTCCCTCGCTCTCGCCGGATTCATCCATGATCGCCTTCACCAGCTATCGCAGCGGATTCCCCATCATCCGGCTGCTGGATCTGAACCTCGGCTGGGAACGCGGCGTGACAGACACTCCCGGCAGCAGCTTTGGCTCAGCCTTCTCGCCGGATGGCACACACCTCGCCGCCGTGATGAGCTTCATCGGCAATCCCGAAATTTTCGTGAGTGATCTCAACACGAACACCGCCGCCTGCGTGAGCGATTCCGTCGGCGCTCCCTCCAGCCCCTCTTGGCATCCTGATGGCCGTCAGCTGGTCTTTTCCAGTGATGATGGAGACAGCCCAAAGCTCTACGTCGTCGAAGTCCCGCAGAAGGAAGGCGAATCCTCACGTCTCTTTCGCTGGCGCACCGGCTACCACTTTTGCACAGATCCCGAGTGGTCGCCCGATGGGCGGCACATCGCCTTCACCACGCGCACCAGTGGTGAATGGGCTGTCGCCATCAAGCCCTACCCAAATGGTGGCGTGCGCGTCGTGCAGGCGGGTGGCGCGGAGCATCCGTCATGGAGCCCCAATGGACATTTCATCACCTACGTTCAGCACGGCGAACTCTTTGTGCATGATCTTCGCAGCGGCAACCGTCGCTCCATCCTGCGCAGTTATGGCCACATCTCCGAACCGCGCTGGATGCGCTGACCCCCGATGATGAATGCCGCCCTGCCAATGATGAACCGCCCAGCCGCCCTTCTTTTGAGCTGCGTCCTTCTGGCCTCTTGCAGCAGCATTCCCATGCCTTCGTTTTTGCACAGTCCTGCCTCTGAGGCGGTCGTCTATGCGCTCGGCCCCAGGGAAGGCTTCACCTCCCCGCTGAATGGCAGCCACAAGCCTGCGTGTCCTGCTTTGGTTTTTGAAAATGCGGATTTTCAGCTCACCTCTGCGCATCAGCAGGCCCTGAACAGCCTGGCGCAGGAGATGACCAAGAACAAAAAGGACCGCCTGCTGGTTGCAGGCTACACGGCACCGAATCTGCCAGCTGACCACGCCCGCTCCCTCTCCGAGCGTCGTGCCTTGGCAGTGCGGCAGCGTTTGATCGAACTCGGACTCGACGCCGCCAGCGTACAGACCGTGGGCTTTGGCAATGACTTCTCCCCCAGCGGCCCATCCTCAGATGTGGTGGTCATTTACCGCCAATAGCTGAGGCCGGACCGGCGGCCGAAAGACAGTGCTGAAATCAGCCACTCGGACTCGCCGTAAGATCATGGCATTCCGCCCGTTCCCTCCGCCCCCCATCATGCTCAACCGTCCCAACCTCCTCGTCGTGCTCGCCTTGGTCGCGCCGTTTGTCCTCATGTCTGCCAGCCCGGGCAAACCCGCCAAGGCTAAAAAGGACAAAGGCCCATTCATCGCCGGAAAGCCCGCCTTCACCCCTGATCCAGAAACTCCGGCCTTCGATGCCGCTAAGGTGAAGCCGGATCATCTCGAACCCAGCGCGTTCAAAGTACCCGAGGGTTTGGAAATCACCGTCTGGGCCACCTCCCCGCAGTTGTTCAATCCGGCGAACATGGACATCGACGGCGCAGGCCGCATCTGGGTCACAGAAGGTGTAAACTATCGCCGCCACTCCGGGCGCAGCCGTGAGGGCGACTGCGTGCGCGTGCTGCAGGACACCGATGGCGACGGCAAATGCGACAGCAGCCATGTTTTCGTGCGCGAAAAGGAGCTCGAATGCCCACTGGGCGTCGCCGTTTTCGACAACGTCATCTTCGTCTCCAACACACCGAACATCATCAAGTACACGGATGTGAACCGCGACTTGAAATTCGATCCCGCCATCGACAAACGCGAGATCTTCCTCAGCGGATTCGAGCAGCCGCAGCATGACCACAGCCTGCATAGCGTGTATGCCGGACCGGACGGCCGACTCTACTTCAGCAACGGCAACTGCGGCGCAGAATTCAGCGACAAGAGCGGCAACACCTTCCTCATCGGCGGTGCCTACCTGAACAATCCCTATGCCGGTGCCAAGAGCGACGATGGCCATGTGTATGTCGGGGGCTTCACCGCCAGCATCGATGAGAACGGGCACAACGCGCGCATCCTCGGCTACAACTACCGCAATAGCTATGAAGGCGTTCGCAACAGCTACGGCGACATGTTTCTCAACGACAACGACGATCCGCCCGCCTGCCGCGTGAGCCATCTCATCGAAGGCGGCAGCTTTGGATTCTTCTCCCGTGACGGCAAACGCCAATGGCGGGCCGACAAGCGACCAGGGCAGAGCATCCCCACCGCTGAGTGGCGGCAGGAAGATCCTGGCAGCATCCCTGCTGGCGACGTCTATGGCGGCGGCGCTCCCACCGGCATGTGCTTCTATGAAAACGGTGCGCTCGGTGCAAAATGGGACGGTTTGTTGCTAAGCTGTGAAACCGGACGCAACGTTGTCTTCGGCTACCTGCCAAAACCGGACGGAGCTGGCTTCAAGCTGGAGCGCTTCGACTTCTGCACCACCAACACCACCGGCGTGTTCAAGGGCAGCGACTTCGTCGGTGGTGCCAACAACCTCTCCGACGAACGCCACACGCTTTTCCGTCCTTCGGATGTCTGCGTGGGTGCCGATGGGGCGATCTACATCAGCGACTGGTTCGACAAGCGTACCGGTGGGCATCAGGACACGGATGAAACCTGCAGTGGCACGATCTACCGCATCGCGCCGAAGGGCTTCAAACCGAAGAATCCGGTGCTGGATCTAGGCACCGTTGCAGGACAGCTCGCTGCGCTGCAATCTCCTGCAACGAATGTTCGTCAGGTGGCCTTTTCCCGGCTGAAGGCTGCTGGGGATGTGAACATGCCAGCCATCCTCAAGATGCGCGAGAATGCGAACCCTTACATTGCCGCGCGCGCGGTGTGGCTGCTGGCCCAGCTTGGGGAGCCGGGGCTTATCAGCGCGCGGGTCTGGCTTGAATCTGAGGATGCTACGAAGCGCCTGGTTGCACTGCGTGCAATCCGAGCTGCCACAGCAGATTGCATCGACATTCTCAGCAATCTGACCACGGATCTCTCGCCGATGGTTCGGCGTGAAGTTGCGGTGGCGCTGCGGGATGTGCCGGCGGCGCAGAGCGTTGCACTGCTGTGCAAGCTCTCGCACCATATAGACGGCGGTGATCGTTCCCTGCTGGAAGCATGGGGCATTGGCTGCACTGGAAAAGAGGAGGCCGTGTGGTCCGCGCTGAAACCCGAGGGGGCTTGGGACGATGATTTTGCGCACATCACCTGGCGTCTTCACCCCGCCTTAGCTGTGTCGGATTTGGCAAAAAGAGCCGCCGATGGCAAGCTCTCGCCGGAACAGCGCAAGCTCGCTCTCGACACCCTGGCGTTCATCCCGGAGGCCAGCGCGGCACAGGCGGTGCTCGGTCTGGCCAAAGACAAAGAGTCTCCTCTTCATGCCGACATCATGTGGTGGCTTATCAAGCGCAGCACGGATGACTGGTCCACGTTTGGAATTGCAGAAGCCTTGAAGAAGGAGGGTATCTTTGATCCTGAAAATGCCAAGCTCGTGACCATCGTCACGCCACAAGCCATCCCCAGCAATGTGAAACTGGATGAAGTGCTCAAGCTCAAGGGCAACGCCAAGAATGGCGCGCAGATGGTCACGCGCTGCGTGATGTGCCATCAGATCAACGGCCAGGGGGTCGAATTCGGCCCCAATCTTGATGGCTGGGGCCGCAGCCAGCCCAGCGAGATCATCGCGCAGGCGCTGATTGAGCCGAGCAAGGACATTGCCCATGGCTATGAAGGCATGGAAATCGTCACCAAGGACGGCGTCACGATTCACGGCATGGTTCTTACTGAAGGTGACATCATGATCATCCGAAGCATGGGCGGGCAAAATCAATACGTTGCAAGGTCCCGCATCAAGAGCCGCCGCAAGCTCGACCACAGCATGATGCTTAGCTCCACTCAACTGGGACTGAATGCCCAGGATTTGGCTGACATCGTCGCCTATTTGCGTAGTGGCAAATAGTGGGCGAAGATTGGCCGCGTTGACGATGCCGCCTTTCTGTCTTTTGTGCCTACCAGCTAGCGTCCCTCTTTTTAATCCGTCATGACCTATTTTCGCCTAGGCGTTTGCGCCGCCGCCCTGAGTCTCAGTAGCTGCAGCGTTTCCACCGCTCCTGAACCTAAGGAGTTCCTGCTTTCCTCCGAAGCACGGAACAAGCAATATCCGGCCACGCGCAAGTCAGGTTCAGTACTCCTTTACGCGCAGAAGATCGAAACGACCCGCGATGAGTGGGGACGCGAAACCCACCGGGCCAGCGGCGGCTCCCTTCTGGTGAAGGAAACCCAGCCGCCCATTTACGCGCAAGCTTCCGAGATTTCGGTCACTCCCGATTTTTCCGAAGTGAGCGGTAAATCGACAGTCAAAAAGAATGACCGTCTCTATCTCGGTGAGGACGAATCCAGCAAGATCCGGATCGAAGGCACCGCCATCAAGCCCGAAGGCCCCCATGCCGTGCGCGGCATTGCCGCCGCCGTTGACGAAGCCGCTATGAAAGCAAAGGCCGAAGCGGAAGCCCAAGCCAAAGCTACGAAAGAAACCGAGGCTCAGAAACTCGCTGAAGCCAAGGCACGGGCGAAAGCCGAGGCTCTGGCTGCGGAGGAAGCCGAGGCGAAGGCCAAGGCCGAAGCGGAAGCCGAAGCCAAAGCTGCGAAAGAAATCGAGGCTCAGAAACTGGCTGCAGCCAAGGCCAAAGCGAAAACCGAGGCTCTGGCTGCGGAGGAAGCCGAGGCGAAGGCCAAGGCCGAAGCGAAGGCCCAGGCCAAGGCCGCGAAAGAAATCGAGGCTCAGAAACTCGCTGAAGCCAAGGCCAAGGCGAAAGCCGAAGCTATGGCTGCGGAGGAAGCCGAGGCGAAGGCCGAAGCCGAAGCCAAAGCTCTGGCCAAAGCCCAGGCTCTAGCGGAGAAAGAAGCCAAAGCGAAGGCCAAAGCTGAGAGAGAAAAAGCCGCTGCAGAAGCTAAGGCAAAGGCCGAAAAGGAGCTGGTGGTGGCGGAAGCGATGGCCCAAAAGAAAGCTGAAGCTCAAGCCAAGGCGGTCGAGGAAAAAGCGAGAGCCGAAAAAGCCAGCCTCAAGGCAGCCGCCGAGCCAGCTGCGAAGCCCAAGAAAGTCACCCGAACTCCCACCAAGCCCAAAGTGGCTGCTACCGACTCATCCTCCAAGCCCAAGAGCACCCCGCCCGCCCCGCAGCCGAAAGCGGTGGCCACTCCCGCCAAGCCAGCGACTCCTCCGGCAGCCCCTGCAGTTCCGCTGGACCGCAGCCGACTTCTCAAGCTCATGCGCGAGCCGACGGAGCGCTGATCGTTTGATGTGATGAGCTTGGCGTTGGGATAAGCGGAGATGAGGGCCTGATTCTGGGAGTTGCCTCAGAGCCACCTGAACTCAAGGCGGCTGGAGTCTGGAACGGAGCGTAACTGTCGGGAGTTTGATTGGGTGCCGTATGCGCTATCTACGCTTCCAGATTCCGGCTAAAGCCGTTACTACAATACGTGCGCTGGCTGGTTTCAGGTTTGGGGAGATGCGGAGCTTCCAGAACGAGCTGCTGAGATGTTATGCTGCCACGCATCCCAAACTTTCATTTTGCGAATGACTGCTTTGCAGATGGGCGATGCACTGGCGTACCGCAAGACTGCTGATGAGGAGCGGCTGTAAAGGTGCGGAATGGGTGATACCCTGGACAGTTGAAAATGAGTCTGAAGGAAGAGGCCTGTTTTCCAAGCAGAGCATCAGGCCCGGCACTTCATGCTGGGACGTAGGATGGACGTGGCGACAGCCCGTCCGTCCATGAGCGTGA